>NZ_JAHEVU010000001.1:0-1751673 GCF_018597345.1 Enterobacter quasimori
CGTATTTTCCAGGGGCAGACGGTGCCGCAGATTGTGAAAACCCTGCTCGGTGAGCATCAGGTCAACGTTGAGGATAAACTCACCGGCAGCTACCGCGTGTGGGACTACTGCGTGCAGTATCAGGAGTCGAGCCTGGACTTCATCAGCCGCCTGATGGAGCTGGAGGGGATTGCGTATCACTTCCGCCATGAGGCGGACAAGCATACTCTGGTGCTCACCGACGCCGCCACGCAGTACCAGCCGTTCAGCGGCTATGAGGTCATTCCTTACCATCAGACGCCGTCAGGCGGCAGTACGGATGAAGAGGGCATCAGCCAGTGGGCGCTGGAGGACAGCGTGACGCCGGGGATTTACAGCCTCGACGACTATGACTTCCGCAAGCCGAACGCGTGGCTGTTCCAGGCCCAGCAGAACCCGGCGTCGCCGAAGCCGGGCAGCATCGACGTGTACGACTGGCCGGGTCGCTTTGTGGACAAGGGGCACGGGGAGTTCTATGCCCGTATCCGCCAGGAGCGCTGGCAGGTGGAGCATCAGCAGATTCAGGCCACCGCGACGGCGGCGGGGATTGCGCCGGGGCACACCTTCACGTTAACCAACGCGCCGTTCTTCAGCGACAACGGTGAATATCTGGTGACGGCGGCGGGTTACCACCTCGAAGAGAACCGCTATGCCAGCGGTGAGGGGGAGACCATTCACCGCACCGATTTCACGGTCATCCCGTCGGCGGTGGCCTACCGCCCGGTGCAGAGCACGGCGTGGCCGCGCACCTACGGCCCGCAGACGGCGAAAGTGGTGGGGCCGAACGGGGAGAGTATCTGGACGGACAAATACGGCCGGGTGAAGGTGAAGTTCCACTGGGACCGTCTGGCGAAGGGCGATGATACCAGCTCCTGCTGGGTGCGCGTGTCGAGCGCGTGGGCGGGCCAGGGCTACGGCGGGGTGCAAATCCCGCGCGTGGGCGATGAGGTGGTGGTGGACTTTATCAACGGGGATCCGGACCGTCCGATCATTACCGGTCGCGTGTACAATGAAGCCAGCATGCCGCCGTGGGCGCTGCCGGCCGCGGCGACGCAGATGGGCTTTATGAGCCGCTCTAAGGGGGGCTCCGTGGACAATGCCAACGCCCTGCGGTTTGAGGATAAAGCGGGCGCAGAGCAGGTGTGGATCCAGGCCGAGCGTAACATGGACACCAGCGTTAAAAATGATGAAACGCACAGCGTCGGCGGGGCGCGTAGCCATTACGTTAAGAAAAACGAACTGCATCGCGTGGAAGCGAATCAGACCCAGGCCGTGAAAGGCGGAACCGAGATCCTGACGGGGAAAGGCAAGCTGGACGCGGCGGTGGAGCAGTACGTCATTGCTTCCGGGACGAAGCTGCGGCTGGTCTCCGGTGAGAGCGCCATTGAGCTCAACGCTAACGGCAAGATTAACCTCATCGGCAAAGAGTTTAACTTTTTCGTGGAAGGGGATGGGTATATCACCACGGGCGGTAAGCTGCATCTGAATACCTCTGGTACAAAGCCGGGTACGACGGCACCGGGATCGGGGCATAAAGGGGATATTGATGCGGCGGTGCAGGCGAAGTTTGCGCCGCAAGAGAGCGCTAATCGTCCCGCCCCCGTTGCGGCTCCTGCAGTAGGCCAATCGAAACCGGCTCCTGCGTCAGCTTCAACAACAGCTCCCCCTTTGAAAGGTAATTACGTGTACAAAAATAGTCCGAACGGTTCAGACGTTATGCCTTTCAATGACGATGTTGTAAAAGAAATCAATAAGTCGCCTACTCTTCAAACTCAGTTAAAAGATTTGAAAGACAAGGGATGGGCGATTCAACCAGGTGCGACTGGAGGGGGAAGTTATACTGATTCGGATAATAAACTGATCGTTATGGATCCCGAACACATGGAAGACACAGCCAATACAGTACAAACACTGGCTCATGAAGCAGGGCATGCAACATATCCTGTTGCAGCGGACTATTCCAGTAAAGAAAATTTCGTTAACAGCCAGCTTATGGATGAAGGTGGTGCAACATTGAATAATATCAAAATACAGCGTGAAATCTTGGGAAATGGCGGGATTGATATTGATATAGCGGGAAGCCCTGAAAATCTCAAAGCTTACAATGCTGCCTATGATAAAATGATAAGTGGTGAGCTGTCGCGCGTTGATGCAGCAAAAGCTATAGGTAAAGTCTATGGTAAAGGCGAAATAGCTTCGGGTACCGATCTCAACTACAGCGATTATTACGGGAGTTTCTATGGTAAGTAGAATGACAAAAAACACCATCCTTTTTTTGCTCCCACTCTTTTCAACATCTTCTTACGCAGGACAAACAAACATGAACCAAGATTCTTTATGGCATATTGTTAAAGAACTCAAAACAGTATGGGGAAAACAGGCCGAGGACGTAAGTAAACTTCTCAATCAACCACTCATCAAAAAAAATCCAGAAACGAAAGATCGTTATACGTCGGTTCCATTCACATTATCTGATGGAACACGTATCAGCGATTTAGATGTTCGTTTATGGGGGAATGAAGACGATAGTGTTTCACTTGTTTCTTTTGTAATCGAACAGCCTTGCATTACGCTCGACCAGGTCAAAGCGCATTTTCCGGATCTTAAGTTATCAAATATTCCACGTGGGAATACCGCAGGGCAATCTGTTGGATATCGAACCGCCACTGATGAGCGTGGGCTCGCATGGGCATTTAGTTTTCCTGTAATGAACCAGGAATGCCTGAACCGAGTCGTTATGTCACGATACGATCGTTAATAAGCGTTGTGTTTTCCTGCCGGCACGGGTATTTCGCTACCGGTTTGCAGCATCCGTGAAAAGCGTAATTTACATCAAGTCAGTGACGATTAACGTGAAAAAACACACGCCGATATTTCTGTGCAAATCAAAAACCAGCCTGTCGCCCTGGGCGATAGATGGACTCCTGATATTGCCCGTAAAATTGACGTGCCGTTGGAAGGCCATTTTATCGGTGAGATTCCTCTTGATGGAACGAACTATAAATTCTACCAGCATCAAAAGGCTGGGTTTGAAATATTCAGTTCCAATCTCTGGTGGGATAAAGCAGAAAGAAGCGTTGACGATTATATCGTCTCCCAGATTACGCTGACTGCCTCAGATATTTCAACGCCGCCTGGAGTTCATGTGGGTTCAACAACCAGAGAACTGAACAATGCATACGGCGATGGTCAGGTCGAAAATGATTCAGGGGAGCAGTGGGTTTCCTGTGAATTGGGTAAGAAATTGCTCTCTTTTGAGGTTAAAGACAGTAAGGTTATTAAAATTACAATGAATTACGAAAATGGTACTTCAGAGTAAGTTATGGCCAAAAAATATCTTGCAGTTGTATTGTTAACCGCTTTAGTTACAGGTGGCGTTGAAACGTCAACGGCGCTTGAATTATCGCAATACAATAAGCTGGACACGGTCAGTCGCATTATTAACAACAGTGAAGTGACAGACACTCTCAGGAAGACGATGGGAAATCACTATCAGACCTTTATTGATAACTTTGATGTCTTCGGTGAACCCCATACCACCATCGGTGAAGGATTGTTTGTTGAAGGCTGGCTAAAAGATCTTTATCTGGAGAACGCGTCCGCGCTGGTTATCGATCCTGACGGTAAAATCTTTGCGGCCTGGGTGGTTCCGGAGTCGGACGTAATCTATTACCAATCCTCTGATAATAGCCCGGGTATGAATGCTGATATCCAGCAATGGGCCGCCAGATTCCATACGAAGCAGTTTGCAGCGAACAGCCAATCGAAACCTGCGTTTGACGGGGTATGGGCAGGCGGCGCTGGCGACGACTCAACCTTAACCCTGCGGTTGACTGAATCAGGAAACCGTATCACCGGGTCTTATTGCTATATCTCCCAGAGAGGCAACCGCATTGACTGCCCTGAAGAAGATGAGCGAAATCTTAGCGGTACGATCGCGGGAAACCGTGCGAACGTAGCGTTTAACTCATCGTTTGGCGGTGTAGGCGGACGGGCTGTTCTGGAAATCAAGGGGAGTGAAATGGAATGGCGTCTGGTAACGCCTCCACAAAAAGGAAATGATTATGCTCCGCTGCGTTATACGTTACGTAAAGCCGCTTCGGTTCAAAACGCGGAAACCAGAAAACTGGACACCGAAAAGTTCACTATCTCTCTGATAAATAAGTGCGGGCGTTTCGAGGGTGAATGTGACCAGATGGTTTATCTCGGTGTGCGCAAAAGCGATAACAGTACGATCTCCTTAAAGGGAAAAACGTTACACGACCTCGCAGGTAAAATAATCGGCTCAACGTACAGGAATGGCGAGACCGTTTACACCGTGACGTATGCACCCGTGAAATTGGTTGTCAGCAAAGGCAGCCATGTTTTAGTCGAACAGTCAGGCCAGTGGCTTAAATAACTACACAGCCAGCCAAAAGGCCAGCATCGATTGGCCTTCTTGTTTATCACAATATTAATCATCCCGAGTTCACTTATGAAATACACCCTCCAGGAAGGTTCGTTTTCCCTTTTTCCTGCTGCCTGGCAGGATAACAGCATGAACATTATTCGCGATGACGAAAGCGGGCTGTCCGTAGTGGTCAGCCGCGGCGTGATCCCCGATGGAAGCGACTACGAACAGGAGTTTAACCGCCAGTGGGACGTGCTGCGTCCTCAGATGGGTGAGATCGCTCAGAGCGAATTCCAGCATGTGAAAGCCGGGCCTGACGGAAACATTAACGGGCTGGAAGTTGAGACCACGTTTGACCGTAACGGACAGCGCCTGTGGCAAAAACAGCTGGCCGTGCAGACGCCGGGCAAACCGGTATTGATGATTTTTACCCTCTCGGCGCTCAGAGCATTCACCGAAGAGGACGAGGTGCGCTGGAGCGCGCTTAAGCAGAGTCTGACGCTAAACGACAACCGGAACGTTTAAGGCATGAGCGATAACAACGCGGCCCGTAAGGGCGACGAGATTATTCACTCCAGCATTTTTGCTGATATCACCAGCATTGTGGCGGAAGGTGCCGCCTATGCGGTGATCGGTGCGGCGGTAGGCGCAGCAGCAACCGTAGCGGCACCCTTGTTGGGAGCGGGGGCAGCCGCCGCAGGCGTGGCGGCAATTGGATCCAGCTGTCTGTTAAGCGGGATTATCGGTGGCGTGCTGGCGAACGTGGCGGGTATTACCGACGATATCAGCAACGCCGCGGAAGGCTTAGGCAATGCGCTTTTCCCGCCGTCGCCTGCGGGCAAAATTACCACCGGTTCGAACAACGTTCTGACCAACGCAATCCCCGCCGCACGCGCGGCAGGCACGCTGACGCCCGCTGATACCCCGTCCCCTGAGCCGCAGTCGCCCGGCAGCTTTGCCGATTATGCGGGCATGCTGCTTTCCGCCGCCGGACAGTTTGGCAGCGAGATGTGGCAGCCGAGCGTGGCCTCTGCCGCCGCGGGAACCTCGCCGCTGGAAGAAGACAAGGTTGCCTGCGAAAAGCACTCCGGGCCGCAGTATCTGGCGGAAGGCTCTAAAAGCGTCTTTATCAACGGGCAGCCCGCGGTGCGCGCGAAGGATCGCACCACCTGCGAAGGTACCGTGTCCGACGATGTCTCCCCGAACGTGATCATCGGCGGCGACACGCTCACGGTTCGCGATATCAAAAGCGGTAAAACGCCGGGCCTGGCGCTGGGGATGATTGCGCTCTCCCTGCTGCGCGGGCGTCCGGGCAAGATCCTGAAAAATATGCCCTGCGCGCTGGCGGCAGCGGGCGGCGGGATGCTGGCCGATATGGCGGTGAATGCCGTGTTTGGCTCCTCGCACCCGGTTCACGCCGCCACCGGCGTGAAGGTGCTGAATGACGACGACGAGCTCGATTTCTCGCTGCCGGGGCGCTTTCCGCTTCGCTGGCAGCGCAGCTACAACAGCCTGACTACCCGCGAAGGGCTGTTCGGTCTGGGCTGGGCAACCACCTTTGACAGCTATCTGGCGTTGGAAGAAAACAACGCTACCTGGTTCGACGAAACCGGGCGCGAGCTGAGCTTCGAGCTGCCGCCTGTCGACCGCGCGTTTTACAGCATAAGCGAAGGCATCATTATCCGCCGCAATGAGAGCGGCGACGTGGCGATTGCCGACGATGACGGTGCGGTGTGGCGACTGTATAAACCGACCCGGGCGAATCCCTCCATCCTGCGTCTGGCCTCGCTCAGCGACGAATACAGTAACGCGCTGCTGACGGCGTGGGACGAGCACGGCAGGCTGGTTGGTCTTCACGACGAGCCGCGGGCAATCGACGTCACCCTGCGCTATGACGATGAACGATTTCCGCAGCGCGTGACCGCAGCCAGCCATTTCGACGGCAGCCAGACATGGCCGCTAATGCTGTGGGGCTACGACGCACGCGGACAGCTGGCGAGCGCGACGGATGCCTCCGGCGTGGTGACGCGTGAATACCGCTATAACGACCACGGCCTGATGGTCTGGCACCGGATGCCGGGCGGTCTGGAGAGCGAATACCGCTGGAAAAAATTCGACCACTGGCGCGTGGTGGAAAACCGCACCAGCACCGGCGACGGGTGCCGCTTTAGCTACGATTTAACCGCAGGGCTGACGACCGTTGAGCACTATGACGGTCAGACGCGCCGGCACTACTGGAACGCGCAGAATCTGATTGTCCGCTACGTCGACGAGCGCGGTGAAAACTGGCGCTACGAGTGGGACGACAACGAACTTCTGACGCGTCGCATCGATCCGCTCGGCAACGCCGTCACCTTCGTCTATGACGAGATGGGCAACCGGGTGCAGGAGACCGATGCCGACGGCAATACCCGCACCACCACCTGGCTGGAGCACCGCGCGCTTCCCGCCGCCATTATCGAGGCCGACGGCAGCGCCACCCGGTTCTGGTACGACGAACACCACGGGCTGAAGCGCGTGGTGGATCCGATGGGGCAGACGACGCAGCTGCACCGGGACGCGTTCGGCCAGGTGGTTGAAGAGGTCGATGCCGCCGGCAACAGCCGCTACCAGGAGTACAACGAGGCCGGACAGATCGTTCGTGCGACGGACTGTTCCGGGCGTATTAGCCGCTACCGCTATCATCCGCTGGGCTGGCTGGTGGCAGAGATTAGCGCCGACGGCGAAGAGACGCGCTACCGCTACGACGCCGCAGGGCGTCCGGTGCAGCTCGATCGCCCGGAAGGCTGGACGGAATCGCTCAAATGGAACGAACGCGGCCTGCCGGTGAAGCATGCGGGCGCCGACGGGAAAGAGAGCGAGTTCAGATACGACGAGGCGGGGCGCTTAACCGCCACCCGTAATACTCAGGGTGAGGAGGTTCGTCGCCGCTGGGACAGCCGCGGGCGTCTGATTGCCCTGGAAAACGAAAACGGCGAAGCGTATCGGTTCCGCTGGGGTGCAGACTCGCTGCTGCTGGAAGAGGTGGGGCTCGATGGCGTGGCCTCGCAGTATCGCTACGACGCCTGCGGGCGCACGATAGCGCGCACCTTTGCCGCCGGCCATCCGGAGGCCATCACCCACGCCTTCGGCTGGAGCGCGAGCGGCCAGCTGGTCGCCCGCACCACGCCGGAAGGCCAGACCCGCTACCACTACACGCCGTCCGGGCTGTTAAGCAGGATTGGGCTGCATCCGGCGCTTTCAGCCGACGCGTGGACTACCGAGGCTGAGCAGGAGCTTGCCTTTGAGTATGACGCGCTCGGTCGCGTCACGCGCGAAGCGGGCGAGCACGGTGAGCTGGCGTGGGAGTATGATGCGCTGGGCAACCGCACCTCCGTTAAGCTGCCCGATGGCCGCGAGCTGAAGCAGTTTTACTACGGCAGCGGGCATTTGCTTAGCATTGCGCTCGATAAGCTGTCGGTCACTGATTTTACCCGCGACGAACTCCACCGCGAGACCAGCCGCACCCAGGGGCTGCTGACCACCCGCAGCGAGTATGACCGCCTCGGCCGACTGCATCGCCGGGACGTCTTTACCGGCAATGCGCAACGCCCGTCGCCGCGCCGCTGGTCCCGCCGCTGGGATTACGACTACCGCAATAACCTGGTGCGCGAAGAGCGGGACGATAACCCGTTCAGCTGGTACCGCTGGCAGTACGACAGCGCCGGGCGTCTGCTGGTGCAGGACGGCACGCTGCCCGGACAGGAGCAGTGGCGCTGGGATGCTGCCGGTAACCCGCTCGAAGGATCTGCTGAGAAGGTTACGCACAACCGCCTGACGCAGCTGAACGGCATTCGCTGGCGGTATGACATCCACGGCCGCACCGTGGAGAAAGATAACGGTCAGACCCGCTGGCACTACCGCTACGACGGCGAGCATCGCCTGACGGAGGTTATCAGCCAGCCGCGGGACCGCAACAGGCCGCAAATGCAGGTCAGCTTCCGCTACGATCCGCTCGGGCGACGCATCAGCAAAACGCGCCGCCAGATGCTGGGCGGACAGCCAACCGGCGTGCCGGTCACCACCCGGTTTGTCTGGGAAGGGTTCCGCCTGCTTCAGGAGGTGCACGGGGATGTGCCGCTCACCTACGTCTACAGCGATCAGGACAGCTACGACCCACTGGCGCGTATTGACGGCGTGGAAGCGCCGGAGATTTTCTGGTTCCACTGCCAGCCCAACGGCACGCCGGAGCGGATGACGGATATCGAAGGGCAGGTGCGCTGGGAAGGGGTGAACAGCGCCTGGGGCAAGCTGCTGCGGGAAAGCGAGACGCAGGTATCAGGATATTCTCAGAACCTGCGAATGCAGGGGCAATACCTGGACCGTGAGACAGGGCTGCACTACAATCTGTTCCGGTATTATGACCCGGATTGCGGAAGGTTTACGCAGCAGGACCCGATAGGGCTGGCGGGGGGGATAAACCTTTACCAGTATGCGCCGAATGCGCTGGGGTGGGTGGATCCGTGGGGGTTGACGCCTAAAACATTGATTCACTATACAACTGAAGAAGGCATGAAAGGTATCACGGAAAGTGGTGTAATTAGACCTTCATCAGGAGATATACATGCTCGCTTCGGGGATGGACAATACTTCACTAATATCAGACCTGAAATGATTGGCGGACGAACACTCAAAGATGTTGGAGGAAGTGGAAAAATGTCTCTCGGCCAATTAGCAGCTGATATATATGGTGATGCGAGAAAATTAAAAGGTATAAGTCATTTTGTCGAAATAGATGTTACTGGCTTAGATGTAATTGAACCCCGGAAAAACACATTCTTGATCTTAAACACAAAAGATCTCGATGTCTCTAAAAGAATTGTTAAAAGTGGGAGGAGTTGTGGTTGAGGTGAAAAAATATTACAAAGGGAGCGTGGATTTTATTGCAGGCGAAGGAATTATTCTCAATGAATTTATAGGAGAGGTGGCTACACGGCAAATAAATATTATAAATGGTGATTATTATGCCTCTTCCTCTTTGCTAGATAAAAACGATAAAATTGGTTTTCTGCTGTATGATGGAAAAAAAAGCGATTTGGACTTAAGTGAAGCTGAAGAAATTTCAAATGATGAATTTGAAGCTATCTGGGAAAGATCAACGGTTTCATTGCAAGAAAAAAAGAGAATAAATTACTTATCTGGAGATGCTGTGGAACCTTTGAAAAAATCCACAGTTATTGCTCATATTGTGAATAATAAAGGAAAATGGGGTAAAGGTTTTGTTCTGTCCCTTTCAAATAAATATCCTGCTGCAAAGAAACACTATCTCAGTAGCTTTAAAGAAAATAATATCCCAGAACTAGGGATGATTGATTTTGTCAAGGTTGATGATCAAGAGCAAATATTTATTGCTAATATGTATGCGCAGGATGGTATAAAGAAAAATATCAATGACAAAAAGCAATACGTATGTTATCAATCCCTGGATGTTTGTCTTGAAAAATTATCTGACTTTGCTTTAGCGCACCGCCTTTCAATACAAATGCCAAGGATAGGGGCAGGTCTAGGTGGAGGTGATTGGAATGTTATAGAGGCATTAATACTAAAAAAAATTTGCTATAAGATGATTGATTGCAATGTAATAACTTTATAATCTGCAATAAAAATTTAGAAATGCATTCTATTATATTTGGCTGTTGTTTAAGAAAGGATGCTTTTATTTAAATGGGTAAGGGGTTTAGTATGCAAATATCTATAACAAATACAATTGATCAAGGAAACGAGTTACACGACAACCAAAAATACGCCGAGGCTTTAGAGCAATACCAAAAAGCCTGGCAAGCTCTTCCTGAACCAAAGCTCGAATCTGAATTTGCCAACTGGATCTCTGCCTGCATGTACAGCGCATATTTTGATCTCGCGGATTACGCTGAGGCAAAGAAATGGGGAGAGACGACATTACGGACACGTGGATCGGATATAGACACTGCACCATTAATCGACCTGGGTATGGTCTGTTACGAGCTGAATCAATTCGATGAAGCGTATAGATATTTTAACGATGCTTATAATTACGGCAAAGAACGAGCATTTCAGGATAGACCTAAAAAATACCTTGAGTTCTATCTGCGCAAGAGGGCTTAAGTTCGTTAACTTAAAAAAAATCCACGCCCAAGCGTGGATTTTTTTCATTCAAAACCAATCAAACGTTAAACAGGAAGTTCATCACATCGCCATCTTTAACGATGTAATCTTTCCCTTCTGCACGCATCTTGCCTGCTTCTTTCGCGCCTTGCTCACCCTTGTAGGTGATGAAGTCTTCAAACGCGATGGTCTGCGCACGAATAAAGCCTTTCTCGAAGTCAGTGTGAATTTTACCAGCCGCCTGAGGCGCAGTTGCACCCACAGGGATGGTCCACGCACGCACTTCCTTCACGCCTGCGGTGAAGTAGGTCTGCAGGTTCAGCAGCTCATAGCCTGCGCGGATCACGCGGTTCAGGCCCGGCTCTTCCAGACCCAGCTCGGCCATGAACTCTTCACGGTCGGCATCGTCCAGCTCGGCGATATCAGATTCAACGGCAGCGCACACGGCAACAACCACAGAACCTTCCGCCGCGGCGATTTCACGCACTTTGTCCAGGTACGGGTTGTTCTCGAAACCATCTTCGTTAACGTTGGCGATGTACATGGTTGGCTTCAGGGTCAGGAAGCTCAGGTATTTGATCGCCGCCTTGTCTTCTTCAGTCAGGTTTTTCAGCGCGCGCAGCATGCCCGCGTTTTCCAGCTGTGGCAGACATTTTTCCAGCGCAGCGAGTTCCGCTTTTGCATCTTTGTCCCCGCCTTTGGCTTTCTTCTGCACGCGATGAATCGCGCGTTCGCAGGTGTCGAGATCGGAGAGCGCCAGCTCGGTGTTGATGACGTCGATGTCGTCGGCCGGATCCACTTTGTTGTTGACGTGAATAATGTTGTCGTTCTCGAAGCAGCGCACAACGTGACCGATCGCTTCGGTTTCACGGATGTTGGTCAGGAACTGGTTCCCCAGACCTTCACCTTTGGATGCGCCTTTTACCAGGCCCGCGATGTCCACGAACTCCATGGTGGTTGGCAGAATGCGCTGCGGCTTCACGATTTCCGCGAGCTGGTCCAGACGCGGATCAGGCATTGGCACAACGCCGGTATTAGGTTCGATGGTACAGAACGGGAAGTTCGCCGCTTCGATACCCGCTTTGGTAAGCGCGTTAAACAGGGTGGATTTGCCCACGTTTGGCAGACCGACGATACCGCATTTGAATCCCATTTCTAAATCACCTTAATATCTTGATAATCAATCCGTTAACGATAACCGACTGATGAAAAGTAAATAACTACGCCTATTATACACGTAACCCGCATGACGCGCGGTAAAAATGCCGTACCGGGTGGATTATTGCGCTTTGAAAGCGTGCAAGCGGTTTGTTGCTTTGGTTAGCCCGTCTTTCAGCCAGATTTCGGTGCAGCGCGCCGCTTCGTCTACCGCTTCGTCAATCAGTTTCTGCTCAGAAACCGGGGGCTTACCGAGTACGAAACCGACAACTTTGTTTTTATCGCCCGGATGACCGATTCCGATGCGCAAACGGTGGAAATTCGGGTTATTTCCCAGCTTGCTGATGATGTCTTTAAGACCGTTGTGGCCGCCGTGCCCGCCGCCCAGTTTGAATTTTGCTACGCCAGGCGGGAGATCCAGCTCATCGTGAGCCACCAGAATTTCATCCGGATTGATGCGATAAAACGTTGCCATCGCCGCCACGGCTTTACCGCTCAGGTTCATAAACGTGGTGGGGACCAGCAGGCGAACATCCGCGCCAGCAAGGTTGATACGTGAGGTATAGCCGAAGAATTTAGGTTCTTCACGCAGGGGAGCACGTAACCGCTCGGCCAGCAGATCGACGTACCATGCCCCGGCGTTGTGGCGGGTGGCCGCATACTCTGCGCCCGGGTTGGCGAGGCCGACAATCAGTTTAATCGTCACGATTCAATTCCTAATGGGTTCCAGATCTGGCCCGTAGTTTACTGTCTGGCGCGCCGCTTGACAAAATTCTGCGACCATCACAGCGAAATACGAATAATTTCTGATCTGAACAATTAGAATTTCAAGCTGTTCAAAGCCTTATTTGTAAACTTTTGTTTGGGCGTTATCTGTAATTGTGATCATTCACGCAACACATAAAAGGGGCGTTGTCTATACTTTACACACAAGGATTAGGGGCTTTTCCCCTGACAACCCAAAGTTCCGGAGGTGACATATGAAACGCAAAAACGCTTCAATACTCGGTAACGTGCTGATGGGGTTGGGGCTGTTCGTGATGGTAGCCGGGGTGGGTTATTCAATTTTAAACCAGTTACCACAGTTTGATCTCCCGCAATACTTCGCGCATGGCGCGATATTGAGCATCTTCATTGGTGCGGTATTATGGCTGGCGGGGGCTCGCGTGAGCGGCCATGAGGAAGTGTGTGACAAGTACTGGTGGGTGCGCCACTACGACAAACGCTGTCGTCGCGATCAGCATAAGCACAGCTAGTGCTACGATGAAGAACACCGAAACGGTTCCCTGGGGAGCCGTTTTTTTTTGCATCATGGGTTGACCCTCACGTAACGTAAGGCTCCAGAGTGATGCCACTGGCAAAGAAAAAGGAGCAGTTATGTTGATTCAGGTGGGGGAGCTGGCGAAACGTGCCGGGATCACCGTGCGGACATTGCACCACTATGAGCAAACAGGGTTGTTGCTGCCTTCTGCCAGAAGCGCGGCAGGTTACCGGCTTTACAACCTGGCGGATGTCCAGCGTCTGCACATGATTCAGGCGCTGGCAAAAGCGGGGCTGGAACTTGCTGAAATCAGGGATTTTCTGGAACAGGAGTCGCTGTCGTTAACCGAGTTACTCGATGCGCAAATCACGCTGCTGGATCAACAGCTGCGCAGCATACATACGCTGCGCGACCGGCTGGTGGAGCTGCGGACCGGGCTTATTGACGATGCGACGCCGGATCTGGAATCCTGGCTACAGACTCTGGAGTTAATGAATATGTACGATCGCTGGTTTAGCAAAGAAGAGTTACAGCAGCTGCCGTTTGCGGTGCAGAAGGATGCGCTGGCGGCTATCTGGTCAGGGCTGGTTACAGAGGCAAACACGCTGTTGAAACAGTACATACCCGTTACGGACCCGCGGGCCATGGACCTGGCGACGCGCTGGATGGAACGCCTGGAGCAGGATACGGCGGGCAAGCCGGAATTTCTCACCCGGCTGAACGAGATGCACAGCGTAGAGCCACAGATGCAGGCGCAAACCGGCATCACGCCGGAGATGACGGATTACATTACGCGCGCGTTTGCGGAATCAAAGCTAAAAATATGGGAGAAGTACCTTACTCCCGAAGAGATGGCCTTTACCCGGGCACACTACTTTGACCGCATGATGGAGTGGCCGCCGCTGGTGGCGAAACTGCATCAGGCGCTGCGGGAAAATATCGACCCCGCCTCTGATGATGCGCTAAAGCTGGCTGAAAACTGGCTGACATTGTTCCAGTCTTACGCGGGCACTAGCCCGGAGACCCAGCAGAAGTTTCGCACGGCCATGCAGCAGGAGCCGCATCTGATGAAGGGAACCTGGATGACGCCTGCCGTGCTTGCATGGCTCCAGCAGGCGATCGGGGTGATGATGCAGAGACGTTTCTCTGCATCAGGTGGCTCACAGATCCGCTAACGCGGCTTCGCGGTTAGGGTAGAAGGCAAGGCGGCCAGGGACAGGCTGCACGCCCGCGCGCGCCATGGTGCGCAGTGGCTGAAACTCCAGGTTACTCACCCGCAGTTCGCAGCCTTCCGGTAGACGTTTCACAAAACGCTGGAAGGCATCCAGCCCGCCCGCATCCAGCACCGGTACGGCATCCCATTTCAGCACCACAACCCGTTTTCCCGCGATGCGGGACTCCAGATCGCTGAACAGACCTTCCGCCGCGGCGAAGAACAGCGGGCCAATCACGCGCAGCACCAGCACGTCGTCAGGCACCTCCAGGTTAACCGGGGAAAGGCGCGTCATCTGCGCAATACGGCGCATAAACAGCAGGGACGCCAGCACGATCCCGACGCTGATGGCGATAACCATATCGAACAGCACGGTCAGCGACATGCAGATTAGCATCACGATGATGTCGTCTTTCGGCGCGCGACGCAGCAGGTTCACCACCTTGTGCGCCTCGCTCATGTTCCAGGCCACCATCAGCAGCAGGGCGGCCATGGCGGAAAGCGGTAGCCATGAGAGCAGCGGGGCGAGGATCAGCAGGGCGAGGATCACCAGCACGGAGTGGATAACCGCCGAAACGGGTGAGGTTGCCCCCGCGCGCACGTTTGCCGCGGAACGCGCGATGGCCGCCGTTGCGGTAATACCGCCGAAGAACGGCGCGACGAGGTTCCCCAATCCCTGACCGACCAGCTCGCTGTTGGCCTTGTGCTTGGTGCCGGTCATCCCGTCCAGAACGACGGCACAGAGCAGAGATTCAATCGCCCCCAGCATCGCCATCGAGAACGCGGCAGGAAGCAGGGCGCGCAGGGAATCCCAGCTTAGGGTAAAGCTGGAGGCGGGCATGTCCCACGGCAGCACCAGCTGCGGCAACAGCTGCGGAATACCGCTCCCCTGCGAGCCGTCCGCCAGAACGTAGTGGAACTGCGAGCCGATAGTGGCGACATGACCACCGAACATATTGACGATAGCCATCACCGCGCAGCCCAGCAGCAGGGCGGGCAGATGGCCCGGCAGCCGAATGCCCAGACGAGGCCAGACGATCAGCGTGCCCAGCGTCACAATCCCAATGGCGGCGTCGCCCAGGTTGGCGGTCGGCAGCGCCATAAACAGCGCCCCCACTTTCTGTAAATAGTGTTCCGGAACATGAGCCATCTGAAGACCGAGGAAATCCTTGATCTGCATGGTTCCGATGGTGATACCAATCCCCGACGTGAACCCTAGCGTTACGGAAAGGGGAATGTACTCGATCAGCCGCCCAAAGCGTGCCAGGCCAAACAGAATCAAAAAGACGCCGGACATCAGGGTGGCGACCAGCAGGCCTGCCAGGCCAAACTGCTGCGAAACAGGGTAGAGGATCACCACAAAGGCGGCGGTCGGACCGGAGACGCTGAAGCGCGAGCCGCCCGTCAGGGCAATGACTATCCCGGCAACGGCCGAGGTGTACAGGCCGTACTGCGGCGCAACGCCGCTGCCAATCGCCAGCGCCATCGCCAGCGGGATGGCGATGATGCCGACGGTGATCCCGGCAATCAGGTCACGTACAAAGCGTGAGGAGGTGTATTTCTCTTTCCAGCAGGCGTCGATGAAGGCGCGAAAGGGCAGAACATGTGAGGAGGTTACGTTTTTCACAATTATCTATCATCCGTATGCGCATCATCTGTCATGTGAATGGCAGGTGAAGGAGGCATTAATCATACAAATAAAACCCAGAGACAAAAAAACCCGCCGCAGCGGGTTTTTCGGCCGTGTTCGATTAGTGTTCGAACATTGCTGAGATGGATTCTTCGTTGCTGATACGACGAATCGCTTCGGCCAGCATCCCGGACAGGGTCAACGTACGCACGTTTGGCAGTGCCTTGATCTCGTCGCTCAGAGGGATGGTATCGCATACCACCACTTCGTCAATGACGGAGTTGCGCAGGTTGTTTACCGCGTTACCGGAGAAGATCGGGTGGGTCGCGTAAGCGAACACGCGCTTGGCACCACGCTCTTTCAGCGCTTCAGCTGCTTTACACAGCGTACCGCCGGTATCGATCATGTCGTCAACCAGCACGCAGTCGCGGCCAGCAACGTCACCGATGATGTGCATCACCTGAGAAACGTTAGCGCGCGGACGGCGTTTGTCGATGATTGCCATGTCGGTATCGTTCAGCAGCTTAGCGATAGCGCGAGCACGTACCACGCCGCCGATGTCCGGAGAAACCACGATTGGGTTGTCCAGGTTCAGCTGCAGCATGTCTTCCAGCAGGATTGGGCTGCCGAATACGTTATCAACCGGGACGTCGAAGAAGCCCTGGATCTGCTCTGCGTGCAGGTCAACGGTCAGTACGCGGTCAACGCCAACGCTGGACAGGAAGTCAGCGACAACTTTAGCGGTGATTGGCACACGCGCGGAACGGACGCGACGGTCCTGACGGGCATAGCCGAAGTAAGGGATTACAGCAGTGATACGGCCTGCTGAAGCGCGACGCAGGGCGTCGACCATAACAACCAATTCCATCAGGTTGTCATTTGTTGGAGCACAGGTGGACTGGATGATGAAAATATCACCACCGCGTACATTTTCGTTAATTTGTACGCTGACTTCGCCGTCGCTAAAGCGACCTACGGCGGCGTCGCCGAGGGAAGTGTACAGGCGGTTGGCAATACGTTGTGCTAGTTCCGGGGTGGCGTTACCAGCAAAAAGCTTCATATCAGGCACGAGAAGAACCTCAGGCATGCGTCCAGTGGTGGATAGCGTTCGCCGTAAACTGTGCGGGCCAGGCGAAGGCTATCCAGGCGGTGTATTAAAGAGCGCGATGCAACGTCTGGAACAGGGTGACGTTGTCACCGAAACTCAGTCTGCGCCAGTATGGTCTGCTGTAGGGGGGAGGTGTTCATCCCGCGTGCTACAAAACCATGCAGCCAAACCGGCGCTTGTTCAAGCACCTGACGAGCGGCGGATTCGGTGTCAAATTCAGCAAAGACACAGGCCCCTGTACCCGTAAGGCGCGACGGCGCGTATTCTAACAGCCAGGAAAGCACCGCATCAACCTCGCGAAAACGTTTTCTTGCGATATCCTCGCAATCGTTGCTGAATTCACAATTTAATAACGTTTCTATTGACCGTTCCGGGGTATTTCTTTTCAGGTCAGGATCTTTAAAGATGACCGGCGTTGGTATGCTCACGCCAGGGTGGGCAACCAGATACCATTTTTCCGGCGGATCGACCGGCGTGAGGATCTCGCCTACGCCCTCGGCAAAAGCCGCATGACCGCGAACAAACACCGGGACATCCGCCCCCAGCGTCAGGCCTAAGGCTGCCAGTTCGTCCTTTGACAGCCCGCAGCCCCAGAGGTGGTTCAGCGCAACCAGGACCGTCGCGGCGTTAGATGAACCACCGCCCAGCCCGCCGCCCATTGGCAGACGCTTCTCGATACGGATATCCGCACCGCTTCCTGAGGGCAGACGACCTGATTCCGCCGCGGCTTTCATCAGCAGACGCGCGGCGCGCACGATCAGGTTGTCCTCATGCGCCACGCCTTCAACGGGCGTCAGCAGGCAAATCTGCCCGTCCTGGCGCAGCTCAATGGCGATCGTGTCGCCATAGTCAATAAACTGAAACAGGGTCTGCAGGGTGTGATAACCGTCAGCGCGCTGGCCGGTGATATATAAAAACAGGTTAAGTTTCGCCGGAGAGGGCCAGTGGGTCATCATTTAACGATCCAGTTGTCCATTTTCAGCTTGATGCGCTGGCTGCCTTGCGTCAGCTCCATATTTGACGGCAACGACGGTTTACTCTTGCTGTCATAGGCGCTGTACACCACTTTCCACGTCTTGCCATTCTGAGTGTAGTTCACCTGGCTGAGACGGTATTGATCGTCAAGCTGGTAGTCTGTCGCCTCACCCGGCAGGCCGAGGATCCACTGGCGCAGGCTGTTGAGCGGGATAGGCATTCCGGTCAGCTTGCCAATCATCTCTTCGGCATCTGTCGCGGTGTAGTGCTGGCCTTTGTTGTCGGTGATCTGCGCTTCACCCGGTTTCGCGATAAGCTCCAGCTCGGTGCTGCCCAGCGGGTTCAGCAGCAGCAGACGGTAGTTGTCCTGACCCGTCTGCTGCCAGAAGAAGCGGGCATAAACCTTTTGCTCGTCAGAGAGATAAGCGAAAGCGCCGCGGGTCTGGTACTGGCTCAAATTACGGACGTCCTGCTGGTGCTGACGCCACTGCGGTGAATCAGGGCTTTTGCCCGGGCCTTTTGGTTGAGTGACGGTACATGCGGTCAGAACCAGTGCCGCCAGCGGCAGCAGGCGAATCAGTCGGGTCATAATGAGGACAAATCCTTGAGATACGTTGCAGTTATAACTGTTAATGCTAGCGTCGAAGGGGGCTACCGTCTACGTTCAAATTATCTCAAAGCGTTGTGTAACCTATTACTCCGAAAGGGGGCTGTCTCTTTTATTGATCTCGCGCATCCTGTATGATGCGTTCTGCTAACCTTATTAACGCTGGTACTACTCCCGCTCAACATGACCCTATTAGCACTCGGCATCAACCACAAAACAGCCCCGGTTTCACTGCGAGAACGCGTGACGTTTTCGCCGGATACGCTCGACCTGGCGCTGGACAGCCTGCTTGCACAACCTATGGTGCAGGGTGGCGTGGTGCTCTCGACGTGCAACCGTACCGAGCTGTACCTCAGCGTGGAAGAGCAGGATAACCTGCACGAGGCGCTGATCCGCTGGCTATGCGACTACCACAACCTCAACGAAGAAGAACTGCGCAACAGCCTGTACTGGCATCAGGACAACGATGCGGTCAGCCATCTCATGCGCGTGGCCAGCGGGCTGGATTCGCTGGTCCTGGGCGAGCCGCAGATTCTTGGGCAGGTGAAAAAGGCGTTTGCGGATTCGCAAAAAGGGCATCTGAAGGCCAGCGAGCTGGAGCGTATGTTCCAGAAGTCGTTCTCCGTGGCAAAGCGAGTGCGAACCGAAACCGACATTGGCGCCAGTGCGGTTTCTGTTGCTTTCGCGGCCTGTACCCTCGCTCGTCAAATCTTTGAATCCCTGTCGACCGTCACCGTGCTGCTGGTGGGCGCGGGCGAAACCATCGAACTTGTGGCGCGCCATCTGCGCGAGCATAAAGTGAAAAAGATGATTATCGCCAACCGCACCCGCGAGCGTGCGCAGGTGCTCGCGGACGAAGTGGGCGCAGAGGTTGTTGCGCTGAGCGACATCGATGAACGCCTGAAAGAGGCGGATATTATTATCAGTTCTACCGCCAGCCCGCTGCCGATTATCGGTAAAGGGATGGTGGAGCGTGCGCTGAAATCCCGCCGTAATCAGCCGATGCTGCTGGTTGATATTGCCGTCCCGCGTGATGTTGAACCCGAAGTGGGCAAACTGGCGAACGCCTATCTCTACAGCGTGGATGACCTGCAAAGCATCATTTCGCACAACCTTGCCCAGCGTAAAGCGGCAGCGGTTCAAGCGGAAACCATTGTTGAGCAGGAAACCAGCGAGTTTATGGCCTGGCTGCGCGCGCAAAGCGTCAGCGAGACCATCCGCGAGTACCGCGGACAGGCTGAGCAGGTGCGTGATGACCTGACGGCCAAAGCGTTAGCGGCCCTGGAACAGGGCGGTGACGCACATGCAATCATGCAGGATCTGGCGTGGAAACTGACCAACCGCCTGATCCATGCGCCAACCAAATCTCTTCAGCAGGCTGCCCGTGACGGGGATGATGAACGCCTGACTATTCTGCGCAACAGCCTCGGGCTGGAATAGCGCCCTACACCCATTTTCTATTACAAGGTGCACTTACGCCTATGAAGCCTTCTATCGTCGCTAAACTGGAAGCTCTGCATGAGCGCCATGAGGAAGTACAGGCGCTGCTCGGCGATGCCGGGACCATCGCAGACCAGGAACGTTTTCGCGCACTGTCGCGTGAATATGCGCAGTTGAGTGATGTGTCTAAATGCTTTACCGACTGGCGACAGGTTCAGGAAGATATCGAAACCGCGCAGATGATGCTCGACGATCCTGAGATGCGCGAGATGGCGCAGGAAGAGCTGCAGGACGCAAAAGCGCGTTCTGAAGAGATGGAGCAACAGCTTCAGGTGCTTCTGCTGCCAAAAGATCCGGACGACGAGCGTAACGCGTTCGTGGAAGTTCGCGCCGGGACCGGCGGTGACGAAGCCGCGCTGTTTGCTGGTGACTTGTTCCGCATGTACAGCCGCTACGCCGAGTCGCGTCGCTGGCGCGTGGAGATCATGAGCGCCAACGAAGGCGAACATGGTGGCTTTAAAGAAGTTATCGCCAAGATCAGCGGTGACGGCGTGTACGGTCGTCTTAAGTTTGAATCCGGCGGTCACCGCGTGCAGCGCGTGCCTGCGACAGAATCTCAGGGACGCATTCACACCTCAGCCTGTACGGTTGCGGTGATGCCGGAGCTGCCGGAAGCCGAACTGCCGGACATCAACCCGGCGGATCTGCGTATTGATACGTTCCGCTCCTCTGGCGCGGGTGGTCAGCACGTTAACACCACCGACTCCGCGATCCGTATTACTCACCTGCCAACGGGTATTGTGGTGGAGTGTCAGGACGAACGTTCCCAGCATAAAAACAAAGCCAAAGCGCTGTCCGTGCTGGGCGCGCGTATCCACGCGGCCGAAATGGCGAAACGCCAGCAGGCGGAAGCGTCTACGCGCCGTAACCTGCTGGGAAGCGGCGATCGCAGCGACCGTAACCGCACCTATAACTTCCCGCAGGGCCGCGTAACCGACCACCGCATCAACCTGACGCTGTACCGTCTGGACGAGGTGATGGAAGGCAAGCTGGATATGCTGATTGAGCCTATCGTGCAGGAATACCAGGCCGACCAGCTGGCGGCGCTGTCCGAGCAGGAATAATGGATTTTCAGCGCTGGTTAGGTGAGGCGGTCAGTGAGCTTTCCGAAAGCGAAAGCCCGAAACGCGATGCCGAAATTTTGCTTGAGCATGTGACGGGCAAAGCCCGCACGTACCTGCTGGCTTTTAGTGAAACGCTGCTGACCGCCGAGCAGGAAGCGCAGCTCGCCGCGCTGCTTGCCCGCCGTAAGACGGGCGAGCCGGTGGCGCACCTTGTCGGCGAACGTGAGTTCTGGTCGTTACCGCTGTACGTCTCGGCGGCAACGCTGATCCCACGTCCTGACACCGAGTGTCTGGTGGAGCAAGCGTTGGCGCGTTTACCCACAGCGGCCTGTAGCATTCTCGATCTCGGCACCGGCACGGGCGCTATCGCGCTGGCGCTCGCCGCCGAGCGGCCCGACTGCACGGTAACGGCGGTGGATGTGATGCCCGACGCGGTGACGCTGGCGCAGCGTAACGTGGAACGTCTTGGGCTTAGCAACGTGACGGTACTGCAAAGCAGCTGGTTTAGCGCGCTGGAGAATCGCTTGTTTGCGCTGATTGTCAGCAACCCGCCTTACATCGACGAACACGACCCGCACCTTGCGCAGGGCGATGTTCGTTTCGAACCACTGACTGCGCTGGTCGCGGCCAATGAAGGCTTAGCCGATCTTGATCACATTGTGACAACGTCACGACAACATTTGCTTTCCGGTGGCTGGCTGCTGGTGGAACATGGCTGGACGCAAGGGAACGCGGTGCGCGCGCTGTTCACCAATGCGGGTTATCGCGCAGTGGCAACCTGCCGCGATTACGGCGGCAATGAACGTCTGACGCTGGGACAGTGGGTATGAATCACCGCTATCTGCCATTAACTGATAAAGGCGCATGGCTGACTGAAAAGTGGTTTGGCGTTATCATCTACATCGTTTTGAGTTTTATCGCGTCTGGACGTCATTGTACGCGCAGTCGTTACTGGGGTAAGTCATGAGGTCCTTAGCCGATTTCGAATTTAACAAAGTGCCGCTGTGTGAAGGCATGATCCTGATTTCTGAAATGATTCGCGATGATTTTACGTCGCAGTACGTCCACGCGGAGCTGGAGAATCTGGTCAGCCTGGCACGGGAGGAGATCAGTCAGGCGCGTCCGCAGGACTGGCAATTAGAGAAGCTGCTTGAGCTTTTCTACGGCGAATGGGGTTTCTGCGACACGCGTGGCGTTTATCGCCTGTCAGACGCATTATGGCTGGACCAGGTCTTGAAGAATCGTCAGGGCAGCGCCGTCGCGCTGGGATCCATTTTGCTGTGGGTCGCCCATCGTCTGGATATTCCGCTGGTGCCGGTCATTTTCCCGACGCAGATGATACTGCGTGCAGAGTGGCTGGACGGCGAAATGTGGCTCATTAATCCCTTCAACGGCGACACGCTGGATGAACACACGCTGGACGTGTGGCTGAAAGGCAATATTAGCCCGGTGGCCGAGCTTTTCAACGAAGATCTCGACGAGGCGGATAACGCCGAAGTAATCCGCAAGCTGCTGGATACGCTGAAGTCTGCGCTAATGGAAGAGCGTCAGATGGAGCTGGCGCTGCGTGCCAGCGAAGTGCTGCTGCAGTTCAATCCGGAAGATCCGTACGAAATTCGCGACCGCGGCCTGATTTATGCGCAGCTTGATTGCGAGCATGTGGCGCTAAGTGATTTGAATTATTTCGTCGAGCAATGTCCGGAAGACCCGATTAGCGAAATGATTCGTGCGCAGATCAACGCGATCTCGCACAAACAAATTACACTGCATTAATCTTAATTCCGATTCACACCTGAATAAGGCGATCCTATGAAACAAAAAGTGGTTAGCATTGGTGATATCAAGGTAGCAAACGACCTGCCGTTCGTGCTGTTTGGCGGCATGAACGTGCTGGAATCCCGCGATCTCGCCATGCGTATCTGCGAGCACTACGTGACCGTGACCCAGAAGCTGGGCATCCCGTACGTGTTTAAGGCCTCTTTTGATAAAGCCAACCGCTCCTCCATCAACTCTTACCGTGGCCCGGGTCTGGAAGAAGGGATGAAGATTTTCCAGGAGCTGAAGCAGACCTTTGGCGTGAAAGTGATCACCGACGTGCATGAAGCCTCTCAGGCGCAGCCTGTGGCCGATGTGGTGGACGTGATTCAGCTTCCGGCATTCCTGGCGCGCCAGACCGACCTGGTTGCGGCGATGGCGAAAACCGGTGCTGTCATCAACGTGAAGAAACCGCAGTTCGTGAGCCCTGGGCAGATGGGTAACATCGTCGATAAGTTCATCGAAGGCGGTAACGACAAGGTGATCCTGTGTGACCGTGGCGCAAACTTCGGTTACGACAACCTGGTAGTGGACATGCTGGGCTTTAGCGTGATGAAGAACGTCTCCGGTCAGTCTCCGGTGATTTTCGACGTGACGCACGCTCTGCAGTGCCGCGACCCGTTTGGCGCCGCCTCTGGCGGTCGTCGTGCGCAGGTGACCGAGCTGGCGCGCGCCGGTATGGCCACCGGTCTGGCAGGCCTGTTCATTGAAGCGCACCCGGATCCGGATAACGCTAAATGCGACGGTCCATCCGCGCTGCCGCTGGATAAGCTGGAGCCGTTCCTGAAACAGATCAAAGCGATTGACGACCTGGTGAAAAGCTTCGACGAGCTGGATACCAGCAAATAATAAAAAAACCCGCTTCGGCGGGTTTTTTTATGTTTTCTCCCTCTCCCTGTGGGAGAGGGTTGGGGTGAGGGCATCAGGCCGCACCGGATCAATCTTACGCAAAAATCGTCATTAAGTACGCAATAAACAGCGCCATATGCGCCGCCCCGTTAAGCACGTTGGTACGTCCGGTGGAGAAAGAAATCTGGCACAGCAGCAACGAGGCCACCATCACAATCATCTCCGGCGCGCCCAGCGCAAACTGCAGTTCGTTACCCGTCATAAAGGCAATCAGCGTCACCACCGGAACGGTAAGTGAAATCGTCGCCAGTACGGAGCCGAAGAACAGGTTCATTGCGCGCTGCACCTGATTATTCAACACCGCTTTCAGCGCGCCCAGCCCTTCAGGCGACAGGATCAGCAGCGCCACCAGGAAGCCGGTAAACGCCACCGGCGCGTTCAGCTCGGTTAACAGCGTTTCCAGCGGGTTGGCGTTCATCTTGGTGACGGCAATCACCGCAATCAGATGCACGATCAGCCAAACGGTGTGCCACGCGCTGCTGTGGGCCGACGGCTTGCCGTGATGCGGGTCATCATCGTCGCCGTCATCTTCGTGCTCGTACACGAACAGGCTCTGGTGCGTTTTGGTCTGAATCAGCAGGAACACGCCGTACATAGCGGCGGAAATCAGTGCGACCAGCAGCGCCTGACCGGTAGAGAAATTCGCACCCGGCAGCGCCATCGGGAACACCAGCACGATAATGGCCAGCGGGAAGAGGGCGATCAGATACTGTTTAATGCCAAACAGGTTCATATACTGGGTCGCGAACTTGCGGCCGCCCAGCAGCAGAGAGAAGCCCACGAGGCCGCCCGTCACAATCATAATGATGGAATAGAGCGTGTCGCGCATCAGCGTCGGCGCGGCATCGCCGGTCGCCATGAGCGCGGAAATCAGGCTGACTTCGAGAATCACAACGGAAAGGCTGAGAATTAACGAGCCGTAGGGCTCACCCAGACGGTGGGCTAATACGTCCGCATGACGAACCACGCTAAAGGCGCTGGTTAAGATGCCGACCAGCGCAAGAATATTGATACCAACCACCACTGGCAGTGACTGACTGCTTCCCCAGAAGAGCAGCACAGCCAGTGCCAGAACCGGGAAAATGAGTGACGTCTCCTTGTGGCGGGTCTTTACCGCCTCGTGTGTTGCTGTCATGTGCTTCTCCATCAATGCAGGTGCTTGTAATTATAGATAGATTTTTGAGGGCATTAAACTAACAGATATCTGATAAATACCGTTTAAGTTTTACTTAATTTTACGGTTTGATGTTTATATTTATTATTATGCCTATAAAGAGTAATTATCGATAAAATAGTACTTTATTACAGTGTATTAGGTTTTTTACTTAAGCATAAATTAAATCAACCTGGCAGGCGGCGGCATCCTCAACCACACTTATCTCTTTAGCAAAAAGAGAGGTTTTCGATGCCATACAAAACGAAACGCGAATTACCCGATAGCGTGCAGCACGTCCTCCCTGCCCACGCGCAGGATATCTACAAAGAAGCCTTTAACAGCGCCTGGGATCAATACAAAGATAAAGAGGACCGCAGGGATGATGCCAGCCGTGAAGAGACCGCGCACAAGGTCGCCTGGGCCGCCGTAAAACATGAATACGAGAAAGGCGACGATGATAAATGGCACAAAAAGAAATAGCCGCAAAATAATAAGCTGCCTTTATTTTGACTTTTCAGGCGGTTCAACTTCCGCTGTATTGCAACTGGCCCGTGAATTGCTTATCGTTAACTCACTGCTGGCAAAATGACCAGCACAAAATGTCGGGAAGGCGAATTACAGATGTCGCAAGGAAGCATGCAGTGGCGGAGGTGTAATGTGTTAACGCGTGATTTCTTAATGAAGGCAGATTGTAAGACGGCATTTGGTGCTATTGAGGAATCGCTTCTCTGGTCAGCTGAACAACGTGCGGCGTCACTTGCTGCTACGCTTGCCTGCCGCCCGGATGATGGCCCGGTATGGATTTTTGGCTACGGTTCTCTGATGTGGAACCCGGCTCTGGAATTTGTTGAATCGGCAACGGGAACGCTGCCTGGCTGGCATCGCGCGTTTTGCCTGCGACTGACCGCCGGACGCGGCAGCGCGTGCCAGCCTGGGCGCATGCTTGCACTGAAAGAGGGCGGGCGCACCACGGGTGTGGCTTACCGCCTGCCGGACGCCACGCTGGAAGAGGAGCTGATGCTTCTCTGGAAGCGCGAGATGATCACCGGCTGCTACATGCCGAGCTGGTGCAAGCTGGAGCTGGATGACGGACGCACCGTCAATGCGCTGGTATTTATTATGGATCCGCGCCACCCGCTGTATGAAGCGGATACCCGTACGCAGGTGATCGCACCCTTGATTGCCGCGGCCAGCGGGCCGCTGGGTACCAACGCGCAATATCTGTTTTCACTCGATCAGGAACTGACGCGTCTGGGCATGCAGGACGAATGTTTGAATGAGCTGGTCATGAAGGTGAAAGCGCTGCTGGAAGGGAACCTGCTTAACAACCCGCTACGTCCGGGTTTTGCCTGAAAAAACGCCCGGCTAAACCGGGCGTTCGTTTTATGCGGCAACGTAGCTGACCGAATGCTCCAGCGACTGGCTGTGGCTGTCAATCAACACATCCCAGGTGCCGGTATAAGGCACGGTCAGCCACGCCTTGTCATCCTGCACCGTCAGAATATCCGCCTGCGATTGCTTCTGCGCTTTTGAACTCATCAGATGAATGCGGCAGCGTTCTGAGCAACGCACCACAACCGTATCCCCGCCAAACAGTTTCAAACTTGTCTTCACCAGTGCCATTTTTTACCCCGTCGATTTTGCCCGTCCCGAGCGTGATAATGTTCACAATTTACTCATTGCATAACACCAAAGGGGAGGGGGAAGGACGATGATTTTGATCAAAAAATGGCATAACGTTTAAACAAAAATGACAAAATGCCTGAAAGCATTCAGCTGGCGCGTGTTTTACCCGGTTAACCCGCGCCAGAAGGAAATTAAATGCGGAAATGACCGGCGGTTTCAGCAAGGTCGCCCGCCTGACTCTGCAGCGCGCTGGCCGCTGCGGCAGACTGCACCACCAGCTCGGCGTTCTGCTGCACCATTCTGTCCAGATGCGTTACCGCGTGGTTGATCTCGTGAATGCCTTTCATCTGCTCGCTGGTGGCAATCGAGATCTCACGCATAATCCCCGAGACGCTACCGATGCTGGAGCGGATCTCATCCATGCTTTCTCCGGCCAGATGCACGTAGCGCGAACCCGTTGCCACGCTGTCGGTTGTGGAATCGATAAGGGATTTGATCTCTTTTGCCGCCTGAGCGCTGCGGCTGGCCAGGTTACGTACTTCTCCTGCCACCACCGCGAAGCCGCGGCCTTGTTCGCCCGCGCGCGCCGCTTCGACCGAGGCGTTCAGCGCCAGAATGTTGGTCTGGAAGGCAATGCCGTCGATGACGCTGGTGATATCGCCAATCTTCGCCGACGCCACCTCAATCGACTGCATGGTGCTGATAGCCTGAGAAACCACTTCTCCCCCGCGCGACGCCGCAGCAGAGGCTTTGCTTGCCTGCTCGTTCGCTTCAGCCGCAGATTCATTTGACTGGGTGACGGAGGCGGTGATCTCTTCGACGGCGCTGGCGGTTTCGCGAAGGCTTGACGCCGCTTGCTCAGTGCGCCCGGAGAGATCCTGGTTACCGGCTGCGATTTCCTGCGCCGCATTTTTCACCGAGGCGCTGGCGTCGCGCAGCTGGACCATCACGACCGAGAGCTTATCGCTAAACGCGTTGAACGCCTGGGCAATTTGCGCCACTTCGTCATCACCGCTGTCCGGCAGGCGCTGCGACAGGTCATTGGTGCCGTTAGCGATGTTATGCATGGCGTCGCGAATATCGGACAACCGCTTCAACAGGCGGGCTATCAGGAAATGAACAATCGCGCCGCTCAGCAAGGCGAGGATCACCAGCGAC
The DNA here is from genome assembly GCF_018597345.1 of Enterobacter quasimori. Taxonomy (NCBI): domain Bacteria; kingdom Pseudomonadati; phylum Pseudomonadota; class Gammaproteobacteria; order Enterobacterales; family Enterobacteriaceae; genus Enterobacter; species Enterobacter quasimori. The sequence goes on from NZ_JAHEVU010000001.1 coordinate 27,712, forward strand.
AGCGCAGAGGCTTTCAGCAGCGAGCGCATGCCGGAGGTAGCATCGTTGTTATCGAGCGCCACGGCCAGCATCCAGTGCGTGCCCGGCACGGCGGTTGCCACGAAGGTTTTTTCGCTGCCGTTGAACGACCCCTCAACCAGGCTACCGCTTTTCAGTGCCGCAAAATCGGTCCCTTTGATGGTTTCAGCGAATGGCTTGAGCGTGAGCGCCGGATCGCTGGCGGCAATCACCGTGCCATCGCTATCAAGGAGTAACCCGCTGCTGGCAGGCGTCGGGTGAATACCACGTACGTTAGCCACCACGCTGTCCATCGCCACGTCGCCCGCCACAACCGCTTTCAGCGCACCGTTCTCATTCACCGGCACCGCAAAGGTCACCACCAGTTTCCCGGTGCCCGCGTCCACGTACGGGGCGGTCACGACCGGGCCGTCAGTACTCACCACCTGCTGATACCAGGGACGGATCGTGGGGTCATAATCTGCCGGGACGCCCGCCGGGTCGGAGAACTTTGCCGTTTTGCTGGCGTAGCCGACATAGACGTTGGTGAAGCCACCCGCCTGCGCAAGCTGTTTGAATACCGGAACCGGATCGTCATTCAGCGCAACGGTCTGCGCGGAGGCTATCACCGTCATTTTGCTTTTAACCCAGTCCGCAATCGCCATGTTATGGCTGGCGCTGGTGCTGGTCAGAATATCCCGCTGCGACTGCTGGTTATCCTGGCGCGTAACCTGGAAATTAATGACGGTATTGAGAAGAAGGGCGACGATCAGGCAACCTGTCGTCGCGGCAATAATACGGGCACGAATGGATCTGAACATAAGTGAAATACCTGCTGTGTTGTTTCCATGCCTATCGGCAGCCGCGCAGGTAAACTTGATGCTGAAACCGCGTCCATAAGAAAATAATATTTTTACGGGTTTATTATTAAAAAGTTAATACTTTATCAGCGGTCAGGGTCCACTCGGCCAGCTCAACCAGCGTCCCAATCCCGACGCCATCAATCAGCGGCAGTCCGGTGATACCGCGGCCGTCGGTGCAGGTCTTACAGAGTTTGACCGGCACATTTTGCGCGGTCAGGATCTCCAGCATCTGCTGGATGTTGTAGCCCTCGGCGGGTTTTTGTCCCTTGAGTCCTGCGGTGACGGCGTCCGACATCAAAAAAAGGCGCAGCTCAAGTGCGCTCTCTTTCTCGCGCAGCGCTATCGCCAGTCGCAGGCTGTTGAAAAGGGATTCGCTGCCGTAGGCCGCACCGTTGGCGACGATCACAATCTTCTGCATGTTGACTCCTGTTGTTTGAAAGGCACGAATATTGCTTAACTCTCCGGGAGATTCGCTACCCGGGAGAGTAAGCATGACATTAATGGCGGGCAGTTCACCCGCGGCAACCGAGTGGTTCCAGCGCGCGACATTACTTCGTCGGGAGCAGCTCGGCAGGCTGGCTGCGTTGGGCGTGCTGGTTAACGGCATCAGCCGCCTTGTGCATATGCTCCAGTGCGAGCGCGGGGCATCCAACGTCTGGCTCTGCTCTCAGGGTAAGCTGTATGCCCCCGAATGCAAAGCCAGTCGCGGGCTGGTGGATGAAAACCTCACTGCGCTGCAGGCCATGCTGAAAGCACAATTCCCGGTCACGGGGAGCGGCGTTTGTGAGCGCATCGCCTGTGCGTTGCTCAGCCTGGAAACGCTGCCTTTGCTGCGTGACGGGATAGACACCCAAAGCATAACGGCACCTCAGGCAATGGACCATTACTGCCGGATGCTTCGTCATCTGCTCAGTATCGTACCGCAACTTAATGACAGCATTGACGATCCGCAAATCGCAGGCCGTTTTGTCGCCCTTTATAGCCTGATGCAGGGCAAAGAACTGGTGGGGCAAGAGCGGGCGCTCGGGGCGATAGGCTTTACGCAGGGGTTTTTCACTGATGAAACCCGCCAGCGACTGGTAGACAGGATTGACGGGCAGCAGGCCTGCTTTGAGATCTTTTTATCCCACAGCCACGCTGAGGTGCAGAACACCTTTGCCCAGAGCTGCCAGCCCGATCGAGAAACAGAGCAGCTCCGGCGCGTCGCCTGCACCCGTCAGCCCGCCGCTGACGATGGCAATACCGCGCTGAACTGGTTTGCCCTGCAAACCTCGCGTCTTGAACATCTGCGCACGCTTGAAGAAATGGTGATTGCCGATCTGATGGTGGCGGTGGATGACGCGATTCATGCGTCCGGTGAAGCCACGATGGGTGGCGAAGAGCATGACGATCCTCTTGCGCTTTTCCCGGATAAACCCTTGCTGCAGCTGGTTCGCCAGCAGGCGCGAGAGATAGACCAGCTCTCCCGCCAGCTGGCATCACTCCGCGATACGCTGGAGGAGCGTAAGACCATTGATAAAGCCAAAAGCGTGCTGATGACGCATCAAAGCATGAGTGAGGAACAGGCGTGGACGGCGCTGCGCAAAATGGCGATGGACAAGAACCAGCGCATGGTCGATATCGCGCGCGCACTGCTCACAGTGAAGAATCTGTGGCAGCTAACACCAAAGGAGTAGTTGCACAATCAGTGGGCATTTAATGCCTGATTGAGGTGCGCTAACGCGACAGCGAGCAGGTTAACGCCCCGAAAGCAGGGCCTGAAAACCTGGCATTCACTTTGCATTATCTGTTTAACCATTTTTGACGATGTGCCAACGGCGGTGCATGCGTCTTCGGGATAAAGGCGTCCAGCAGTGCTCCGGCACGGCGGGCGCTTTTTTTTGGCTTTTTTTCAGGAGTGGTCATGGCGGATTTGTCGAGACGGCGGTTTTTGCAGGCCAGCATGCTGGCGAGTGGCGCAATGCTGTTACCGGGTGTCATGCAGGCCGCGTGGGCGGCAGGCTCGGATAAACCGGAGCAGGAGACGGTGCGCATTGGGTTTATCCCGCTGACCGACTGTGCTCCGGTGGTTATCGCGGCGCTGAAAGGGTTTGATAAAAAATACGGCATTACCATCGTGCCCACCAAAGAGGCGAGCTGGGCGGCGGTGCGCGACAAGCTGGTGGCGGGCGAGCTGGATGCCGCGCACATTCTCTACGGCCTGCTGTATGGGCTGGAGCTGGGCATCGCCGGCAAGCCGCAGCAGATGGCGAACCTGATGACCCTCAACCAGAACGGTCAGGCCATCACGCTCTCCAGCGATCTGGCGGAGAAGGGCGTTCACGATCTCGACGGGCTCAAAAAGCTGATTGGGCAGCAGGCGCCTGGTACCTACACCTTCGCGCACACCTTCCCGACCGGGACGCACGCCATGTGGCTCTACTACTGGCTGGCCAGCGCGGGCATTAACCCCTTCGACGATATCCGGACCGTGGTGGTGCCGCCGCCGCAGATGGTGATGAACATGCGCATTGGCAACATGGTGGGCTTTTGCGTCGGCGAGCCGTGGAACGCGCGGGCGATTAACGACCGCATCGGCTTCACCGCCGCCACGTCGCAGTCCATCTGGGCCGACCATCCTGAAAAAATCCTCGGCACTCGCCGTGACTGGGTAGAGAGGAATCCGCATACCGCCCGGGCGCTGGTGAGCGCCGTGATGGAGGCCGCGCGCTGGATCGACGCCTCCCCGGAAAACAAACGCGAGACCGCGCGGATCCTCTCCCGACGCGCCTGGCTCAACTGCAAAGAGCAGTACCTCACCGGACGCATGCTCGGCGAGTACGACAGCGGTCTGGGCCAGCGCTGGCAGGACGCGCACCCGATCCGCTTCTTCAACGAGGGGGCGGTCAGCTACCCGTATCTCTCTGACGGCATGTGGTTCTTAACCCAGTTCCGACGCTGGGGCTTGCTCAAGGCCGCGCCGGACTACGCGGGCATTGCGCAACGGATCAACCAGACCGCAACCTGGCAGGATGCCGCCACCGCGGTGGGGGGCATTACCGCACCGGCATCACCGCTACGCAACAGCACATTGATGGACGGCACCGTCTGGAACGGTACCGACCCGGAAGGATACGCCAACCGCTTCGCCATTCATCGTAAAGGGGCCTGATTATGCAGCATCTGCAAAAGACGACATCACAAGAGATACCCGCGAGTGGGGAAGTCATCCCTCTGCCGCCCGTGCAGGTTCGCCGTCGCACCCCGGCATTTGCGCGTCGGATTAACGACCTTCTCCAGCGCATCATTCCGGCAATGCTGGGGCTGGGGCTGCTGGTGGTGCTCTGGCAGCTGGCGGCCATCAACAGCAAAGGCTTCCCGACGCCGCTGAGCACCCTGGATTCGGCCATTACCCTGTTTGCCGATCCGTTCTACCGCGACGGGCCAAACGATATGGGCATCGGCTGGAACGTGCTGGCCTCATTGCAGCGCGTCGCCATCGGCTTTGGCCTCGCGGCGGTGGCGGGTATTCCGCTGGGCTTTTTGATTGGCCGCTTCAGCTTTTTCTCGCGCATGTTCAACCCGCTGATTGCGCTTCTGCGTCCGGTTAGCCCGCTGGCCTGGCTGCCCATCGGCCTGCTGCTGTTTCAAAAAGCAGAGCCCGCGTCGAGCTGGACCATTTTTATCTGCTCTATCTGGCCGATGGTGATCAACACCGCCGAGGGCGTGCGCCGCATTCCGCAGGACTACCTTAACGTTGCCCGCGTGCTGCAGCTCTCCGAGTGGACCGTCATGCGCCGCATCCTCTTTCCGGCCGTGCTGCCTGCGGTACTGACCGGGGTGCGCCTCTCCATTGGCATCGCCTGGCTGGTGATTGTTGCCGCCGAGATGCTGACCGGGGGGCTGGGCATCGGCTTCTGGATCTGGAACGAGTGGAACAACCTCAACGTCGAAAACATCCTCATCGCCATCGTCATCATTGGCGTGGTCGGGTTGCTGCTGGAGCAGGGGCTGATGCTGATCGCCCGCCGCTTTAGCTGGCAGGAAAAATAAGGAGCAAACATGAAACCATTAATTCAGGTCCAGGCCGTGAGCCAGCGTTTTTCCACCGCCAGCGGCGAGTTTCTGGCGCTGCAAAACGTCTCTTTTGATATCCACGAGGGCGAAACCGTCAGTCTGATCGGCCATTCCGGCTGCGGCAAATCGACGCTGCTGAACCTCATCGCCGGGATTACGCTGCCGACGGAAGGGGGGCTGATTTGCGACAACCGTGAAATTGCCGGGCCAGGGCCCGAGCGCGCGGTGGTGTTTCAGAACCACTCCCTGCTGCCGTGGCTGACCTGTTTCGACAACGTGGCGCTGGCGGTGGATCAGGTTTTCCGTCGCACCATGAGCAAGGCCGAGCGCAAAGAGTGGATTGAGCACAACCTCGACCGCGTGCAGATGGGGCACGCGCTGCACAAGCGCCCGGGGGAGATCTCCGGTGGCATGAAGCAGCGCGTCGGCATTGCCCGCGCGCTGGCGATGAAGCCGAAAGTGCTGCTGATGGATGAACCCTTCGGGGCGCTCGATGCGCTGACGCGCGCCCACCTGCAGGACTCGGTGATGCAGATCCAGCAGGCGCTGAACACCACCATCGTGCTCATTACCCACGACGTGGACGAGGCGGTGCTGCTTTCCGATCGCGTGCTGATGATGACCAACGGCCCGGCGGCCACCGTGGGAGAAATCCTGCGCGTTGACCTGCCGCGCCCGCGTAACCGGGTGCAGCTGGCGGACGACAGCCGCTATCACCACATGCGCCAGCAGATCCTGCATTTCCTCTATGAAAAGCAGCCGAAAGCGGCGTAGCGAGGGGGCTTTGATGCGACTGGTCATTATCGGAAATGGCATGGCGGCCACGCGGCTGATTGCCTCGCTCACTGGGCGTGCTGCCGGTCATTTCGCTATCACCGTCATCGGTGACGAGCCTGAGCATGCCTATAACCGCATCCAGCTTTCACCGGTGCTGGGCGGTGAAAAAGCGGCGGCGGACATCTGCCTTCAGGATGATGAGTGGTACCAGGCACGCGGCGTGACGGTGCTGCGGGGCGAAAAGGCGATTGCCGTGAACGTGGATACGCGGGAAGTGCAAACCGCCGCCCGCACGCTGGGCTGGGATGCGCTGGTGTTCGCCACAGGGTCAACGCCCTTTGTTCCGCCCATCCCCGGCGGCGATGCGCCGCACGTATTCACGTTCCGTACTCTGGAGGATACCCGGGCCATTCAGGCAATCGCCGGTCCTGCGGTGGTGCTGGGGGGCGGCGTGCTCGGGGTTGAGGCGGCGGCAGCGCTGGCACGTAAAGGTGACGACGTCACTGTTGTTCATCGTGGGCCGTGGCTAATGGAGCAACAGCTGGACCAGCAGGCGGGCATGCTGCTGGAAGAGGCGCTGGCGGCGCGGGGCGTGCGCTGCGAGCTTTCCTCAGGCATCGCGGCAATTAACGGCAATAGCGTGACGTTTCTCAATGGGCACAGCATCGCCGCCGCGCGCGTGGTGCTGGCGACCGGCGTGCAGCCGAACGTTGCGCTGGCGCACGCCAGCGGCATTCGCTGCGCGCGCGGCATCGTGGTGGATCACCAGATGCAAACCTCCGAGCCGAACGTCTACGCCATTGGCGAGTGCTGCGAAATTGACGGCCAGACGTTTGGCCTGGTCGCCCCCTGCATGATGCAGGCGGATATCCTCGCCGCGCGGCTGGCCGGGGACGTTACTGTGCCGTTTACCCTCACCGACAACGGCGTGCGCCTCAAGGTGACCGGCGTGGAGTTGTTTAGCCTCGGTCGCGCGGCAGAGCAGGAGGGCGATGTGGTCTGGAGCGCATGGGATCCGCTGACCCGTCACTATCGACGTTTACTGATCCATCAGGGGGCGCTGGCAGGCGTGCTGCTGATGGGCGACTGCCGCAGTGCGGCAACATTTACCGATTTACTGGCAACGGCTGCGCCCGCACACGCGGACTGGCTGTTCGATCGTTTCACTACGCAACCGCAGGTTGCAGGACAGAACGCTATGACAAAACCTACTCTGGTGGTGGTTGGGCACGGTATGGTCGGCCATCATTTCCTTGAAGACTGCGTTAACCGCAATCTGCATCAGCAGTATCAGATAATCGTCTTTGGCGAGGAGCGCTATGCCGCCTACGACCGCGTGCATCTGTCGGAATATTTTGGCGGGCGCAGCGCAGAGTCGCTCTCGCTGGTGGAAGGGGATTTCTTTGCCGACAGCGGCATTGAGCTGCGTCTGTCGCAGCAGATTGTCGCCATCGACCGCGACGCGCGCGTGGTGCGTACCGCCAGCGGGCATGAAACCCACTGGGACAAGCTGGTGCTGGCGACAGGCTCTTATCCGTTCGTCCCACCGGTTCCGGGCAACGATCTGCCTGGCTGCTTTGTTTATCGCACCCTCGACGATCTTGATAATATTGCCGCACATGCAAAGGGCTCGCGTCGCGGCGTGGTGATTGGCGGCGGCCTGCTGGGGCTGGAGGCGGCGAACGCCCTGAAGCAACTCGGGCTGGAAACCCACGTGGTTGAGTTTGCACCCAATCTGATGGCGGTGCAGCTCGACAACGACGGCGCGGCGATGCTGCGCAGGAAAATCGAGGCGCTGGGCGTTGGCGTTCACACCAGTAGAGCGACGACGGAGATTGCCACCGCGGACGGCGGACTGGTGCTGCGCTTTGCCGATGGTGAACAGCTGGAAACGGACATGGTGGTCTTTTCTGCCGGTATTCGTCCGCAGGACGCGCTGGCGCGCAGTAGCGGGCTGGCTATCGGCGAACGCGGCGGGATCTGCATTGACGACGGCTGCCGGACCTCCGATCCGGACGTGCTGGCCATCGGCGAATGCGCCCTGTGGGAGGGGAAAATCTTCGGTCTGGTCGCGCCCGGTTATCAGATGGCGCGGGTGGCCGCCGCCGCGCTGGCGGGTGAGGAGAAAACCTTCACCGGCGCGGATATGAGCACCAAGCTCAAGCTGCTCGGCGTGGACGTGGCCTCGTTCGGCGACGCTCACGGGCGCACGCCGGGGGCGCTGAGCTACCAGTGGACGCACGGTCCACAGCAAATCTACAAGAAAATCGTGGTCAGCCACGACGGCAAAACGCTGCTCGGCGGCGTGCTGGTGGGTGACGCCAGCGAATACGCCACGCTGGTGCAGATGATGCTCAACGGGATAGCCCTGCCAAAAGAGCCGGAAACGCTGATATTACCCGCGTCGACGGGCAGCGCGCCAAAAGCGCTCGGCGTGGCGGCGCTGCCGGAAAGCGCGCAAATCTGCTCCTGTCATAACGTCAGCAAAGGCGATATCTGCCAGGCGGTGAGTGCGGGCGCAGCGGATATCGGCGCGATTAAGCAGTGCACCAAAGCGGCGACCGGCTGCGGGGGCTGCAGCGCGCTGGTGAAGCAGGTGATGGAGTTCCAGCTGACGGAGCAGGGCGTGGAGGTGAAAAAGGATATCTGCGAACACTTTCCGTACTCGCGCCAGGAGATTTACCACCTGGTGCGCGTTAACCATATTCGCACCTTTGACCAGCTGATTAGCCGCTACGGGCAGGGGCACGGATGTGAGATCTGCAAGCCGCTGGTGGGGTCGGTGCTTGCCTCCTGCTGGAACGAGTATCTGCTGAAACCGGCACATCTGCCGCTGCAGGATACCAACGACCGCTACTTCGCCAATATCCAGAAGGACGGGACTTATTCCATCGTGCCGCGCATGCCCGCCGGGGAAGTGACGGCAGACGGGCTGATCGCCATCGGCCAGATAGCGAAACGTTATGACCTTTACAGTAAAATTACCGGCGGGCAGCGTATCGACCTGTTTGGCGCCACCCTGGAACAGCTGCCGGAGATCTGGCAGGCGCTGGTGGAAGCCGGGTTTGAAACCGGACACGCCTATGGGAAATCCCTGCGCACGGTGAAATCCTGCGTCGGCTCGACCTGGTGCCGCTACGGCGTGCAGGACTCCACCCGTCTCGCGGTCAGACTGGAACACCGGTACAAGGGTCTGCGCGCCCCGCACAAGATCAAAATGGCGGTCTCCGGCTGCACCCGCGAGTGCGCGGAGGCGCAGAGCAAAGACGTGGGGGTGATTGCCACCGACAAGGGCTGGAACCTCTACCTGTGCGGCAATGGCGGGATGAAGCCGCGCCATGCGGACCTTTTTGCCAGCGATCTGGACGACGAAACGCTGATCCGCACCGTTGACCGTTTCCTGATGTTCTACATCCGCACGGCGGATCGCCTGCAGCGCACCAGTACCTGGATGGACAACCTGGAAGGCGGCCTCGACTATCTGCGCGAGGTGATCGTCAACGACAGCCTGGGTATCGCTCACGAGCTGGAGCAGGAGATGGCGCGGGTGGTAGAGACGTATCAGTGCGAATGGCAAACCACGCTCAGCGATCCCCATCGTATGGCGCTGTTCCGCACCGCGGTGAACGCCGCGCCGTCGGATGAAAGCAAGCGCTGGCAGGAAATCTGCGGCATTGACGATATTCCCGAGCAGGCGGGCATTGGCGCGCGTCTTGGCCGCAAACCGATTGCGCTGTTCCGTTTCGGACAGCGAGTCTACGCCCTCGACGATATGGAGCCGGGCAGTAGCGCGAACGTGCTTTCACGCGGCATCCTCGGCGATGCGGCGGGCGAGCCGGTGGTGATTTCACCGCTCTACAAGCAGCGTATTCGCCTGCGCGATGGGTGCCAGGTGGATAACGGTGAACCTGCGGTACGCGCGTGGCCGGTGAAGATTGAAAACGGCAAGGTGTGGGTCGGGAACGACGCGATAGTGATGCGTGCGGAGGCCTCATGACGGAAACCCGGACAACGTGCCCCTACTGCGGGGTGGGCTGCGGCGTAGTCGCCAGCGTGGAAGGTGGAGCGGTAAGCGTTCGGGGGGACGAAACCCATCCTGCGAACTTTGGCCGCCTGTGCGTGAAGGGATCGGCCCTGGGGGAAACGACGGGGTTACAGGGGCGATTGCTGCGCCCCGTTGTTGACGGTGTTAAGGTGGGCTGGCCGCAGGCGCTGGGGGCGACAGGCGAGCGACTCCAGGCGATCATCGACAAATGGGGGCCGCAGGCCGTGGCGTTTTACGCCTCCGGACAGCTGTTAACCGAGGACTATTATGTTGCCAACAAGCTGATGAAAGGATTTATCGGCGCGGCAAACATTGATACCAACTCCCGGCTCTGCATGTCTTCGGCGGTGGTCGGCTACAAGCGCGCCTTCGGCGAAGACGTGGTGCCGTGCAGCTATGAGGATGTGGAAAACAGCGATCTGGTCGTGCTGGTGGGATCCAACGCTGCATGGACCCATCCGGTGCTGTATCAGCGGCTGGTGCAGGCAAAGTACAACAATCCGCAGATGAAGGTGGTGGTGATTGACCCGCGCAATACCGCCACCTGCGATATCGCCGATCTGCATCTTGCGCTTGCGCCGGGGAGCGATGCCGGATTATTTGTCGGCCTGCTGAACCTGATTCAGGGAGCGGATGAGTGGCCCGTTGAGCGGGTGGCGGCATTTTGCGGCCTTTCGCCGCTGGATATTGGCACCTTTTACGACTGGTTTATGACGGCACCTCGCGCTATCACGCTCTACACCATGGGGATCAACCAGTCCACCCGCGGCAGCGACAAGTGCAACGCTATCATCAACGTCCATCTTGCCAGCGGCAAATTCAATCGTCAGGGCTGCGGCCCGTTTTCGCTGACCGGACAGCCTAATGCGATGGGCGGAAGAGAAGTGGGCGGGCTGGCGAACCAGCTGGCGGCACACATGAACTTCGAGCCGGACGATCTCTCGCGGGTGGCGCGTTTCTGGGGAACCGAGCGGCTGGCGCAGACGCCAGGCCTGATGGCGGTGGAGCTGTTTGACGCCATCGCCCGCGGCGAGGTGAAGGCGGTGTGGATTATGGGGACCAACCCCGCCGTATCGCTGCCGGACAGCCACGCGGTGTGCCAGGCGCTGGCGGCCTGTCCGCTGGTGATCGTTTCCGAGGTGATGCAGGAGACGGACACCAGCCGGTTTGCCCATATTCGTCTTCCGGCGCAGGGCTGGGGCGAGAAAAACGGTACGGTAACCAACTCAGAGCGGCGCATTTCGCGCCAGCGCGCGTTTCTGCCCGCGCCGGGCGAGGCAAAGCCGGACTGGTGGATTATTGCCCAGGTCGCGAAAAGGCTGGGCTATGGCGAAGCCTTTGCCTGGGAACATCCGCGGGATATTTTTTGTGAACATGCGGCGCTCACGGCGTTTGAAAACAACGGCGAGCGCGCGCTCAATCTGGGTGAACTGGCGACGTTAAGCCGCGAGGAATGGGATGCGCTGGAGCCTTATCAATGGTGCGCCGGTCATTTTCCCCACAGACGGATTGTCCCGGTTATCCCATCGTTGCCCACCGCGGGGATCAATACCCTGTACCCCCTGATGCTCAACACCGGCCGTATTCGCGACCAGTGGCATACCATGACCCGCACGGGATACGTCGCACGATTAATGCAGCATATCGCCGAGCCGCTGGTTGACATCTGCCGTTCAGACGCCGCGCGATATGGCGTGTGCGAGGGGCAGCTGGCGCGAATCGCTTCCCCGCGCGGGGTGATGGTTGCCCGGATCCATATTAACGACGCTCAGAAGGCGGGAGAGCTGTTTATCCCGATGCACTGGAATGCGCAATTTTCCCGTCAGGGGAAGGTCAATGCCCTGGTGGAAGGCCGCGTTGACCTGGTTTCAGGCCAGCCAGAGAGTAAACAAACCGCGGTCAGGATCCTGCCCTGGCAGCCGGGCTGGCAGGGGGAGCTTTACGCGCGTGACGTACCGGAACTGCCGTCCTTCGTGTACTGGTGGCGTAAAGCGACCCGCCTGACGCTGGCGGGTGATAAACCCTTCCAGCCATGGGTCATGGATTACGCCAGCGGCAGGGGCTGGCAGCTGCAGGTTGCGCAGACCGGCGAGCGTAGCAGCGTGCTGGCCTGGCATAACGGCGAGCTGATGCTCGCCTTCTGGGAAGGAACCGCGCGACCGGAGCTGGCGCACCCGGTGATTGAAGCGGCTTTTCAGTCGCCCCCCTTAACGCCTGCTGCACGTCATGCGCTCCTGAACGGTCAGGGCGTGGGGGAGGTGGTGGATCCGGGACGCATTATCTGCAGCTGTTTCAGCGTCGGGGAAAACGCGATACGCGAGGCGATTGCCGGTGGGTGCGGTTCCATTTCGGCGCTGGGGGGACGTTTGCGCTGCGGAACGAACTGCGGTTCGTGCGTGCCCGAGCTGAAAGCGCTGTTTAGATAGCGGTGTAAGGGCATCGGGTGGCGGCTGCGCCTTACCCGACCTACAAATTCGTGCCGCCCCGTAGGTCGGGTAAGGCGCAGCCGCCACCCGACAATAATGTTCAGGATAATCCTGGAATTTTCGTTAAGCCTGCATTTTACTTCTTATCGCGTTAACATAAAAAGAATTGCCTTATGAACACAGGTCCTTATTTACGACGTTGATGGCTGTATCGTCCCGCATTCATTTGCTGTTTTTACTCTCCCTTCTTACGGCCGGAGCCGTTCACGGTGCGCCGAATTCCTTTATGCAGCAAGCGCAAAATCCGTTTGATAATAACGGCGATAGCTTGCCCGATCTCGGTATGGCAGCCCCAACAGGCGAGGGCGAAAAGCACCTTGCTGAAATGGCGAAAGCCTTTGGCGAAGCCAGTATGACCGACAACGGCCTGACGACAGGCGAGCAGGCGAAGCAGTTCGCACTGGGTCAGGTACGGGATGTGGTGAGCGGGGAAGTGAACCAGCAGATTGAATCCTGGCTTTCCCCCTGGGGTAACGCCAGCGTAAATCTGCTGGTGGATGATGAGGGCAATTTCAATGGCAGCAGCGGAAGCTGGTTTATTCCCTGGAACGATAACAATCGTTACCTGAGCTGGAGCCAGCTGGGCCTGACGCAACAGACGGACGGTCTGGTGAGCAATGCCGGGATTGGCCAGCGATGGGTCGCCGGAGACTGGCTGCTGGGCTATAACACCTTTTACGATAACCTGCTTGAGGAAAACCTGCAGCGCGCCGGGCTGGGGGCAGAAGCGTGGGGGCGGAATCTACGCCTGTCGGCGAACTACTATCAGCCGTTCGCCAGCTGGCGCGACAGCGCGGATCTGCAGGAGCAGCGCATGGCGCGCGGGTATGACATCACCGCTAAAGCCTGGCTGCCGTGGTTCCATCATCTGAATACCAGCGTCAGTTTTGAACAGTATTTTGGCGATAACGTCGACCTGTTCAACAGCGGAACCGGCTACCACAACCCGATGGCGGTCAATCTGGGACTCAACTATACCCCCGTTCCGCTGGTGACCCTGACGGCTGCCCATAAGCAGGGAGAGAGCGGCGTCAGCCAGAATAACCTCGGGCTTAAGCTCAACTATCGGTTTGGCGTGCCCCTGGTCAAACAGCTGTCCGCCAGCGAAGTGGCTGTGACGCGTTCGCTGCGCGGCAGTCGCTACGATTCGCCAGAGCGGGAGAACCTGCCGGTCATGGAGTTCCGCCAGCGCAAAACGCTGTCGGTCTATCTGGCAACGCCGCCGTGGGATCTGAAAGGGGGCGAAACCGTCATGCTGAAGCTGCAAATACGCAGCAAACATGGTATTCGCCAGCTGCACTGGCAGGGGGATACGCAGGCGCTGAGCCTGACCGCACCGGCTGACAGTACCAGCAGCGACGGCTGGAGCGTCATTATGCCCGCCTGGGATAATGCTGAAGGTGCAGCTAACCAGTGGCGGCTGTCGGTGATCGCGGAAGATAAAGACGGGCAGCGCGTCTCTTCCAATGAGATCGCGCTAACGGTGGTTCAACCGCTGGTCGCATTGCCCAACGACGATCCACGGTGGAAGCTGCTGCCGGACGAGTAAGTTAAAAAATCCGTTCCTGATGGACCCACACGGCGGCTTCGACGCGGGACTTTAACTTCATTTTCTTCAGCATGTGCTTCACGTGCACTTTTACCGTGCTTTCGGTGATGTCCAGACGGCGGGCGATCATTTTGTTCGGCAGGCCTTGGGCAATCAGCTTCAGAATATCGCGTTCGCGCGGGGTAAGCTGGCTCACGTCGCGGTCCGAAGTTGCGCGGTTGGCGCGCAGGCTGGCGGCCAGTACCGGCGTTAAGGCTTCGCTCAGCACCATTTCCCCCGCCGCGGCCTGCTGCAGCGCCTTGAGCAGATCTTCCGGCTCCATATCTTTCAGCAGGTAGCCGTCCGCGCCGCGCTTCAGCGCCGTCACCACGTCTTCTTCATGATTTGACACGCTAAACACCACCACGCGGCCAGACAGGGATTTTTCGCGCAGTTTGTCCAGCGTCTCCAGACCGTTCATGCCCGGCATGTTGAGATCGAGCAGGATCAAATCAGGATCGAGCGCTTCGGCAAGCTCAATACCCTGTTCGCCGTTGCTGGCTTCGCCGACGACGGTAATATCGGGCGCCATGCTGACCAGCTGTTTCACCCCGGTACGCAGCATGGGATGGTCGTCGATCAGCAGAATGGATGCCGGTTCCTGATTAGTCATGGTGTTCTCCTTGGACAGTTGTAAGCGGTTTTTCGGGAATAAAGGTGACGACCACTTCCGTGCCACCCGTGTCTCTCCGGCGAACCTGACAATCACCGCGCAGGCTTTGCGCGCGGTCTCGCATGATAATTAAACCATAGTGGTTGGTTCTCTCGGCATTTTCCGGCACGCCGCAGCCGTCGTCCTGAATCGTCAGCTTCACCTGATTATTGTGCTGGCTGACGGTTACCGTTACCGCCGTCGCGCTGGCGTGCTTGAGCACGTTGCTCAGGGCTTCGCGGGCGATCTGCAGTAAATGAATCGCCTGATGGGAGGGGACAAAACGCGGCGGAAGCTGGTAGTCGAGCTTCACCGGGAACCCCAGTCGGGCGCTAAATTCGTGACAGCTGGACTCCAGCGCGGGGCGAAGGCCCGGCTCGGTCAGCTGCAGTCGGAAAGTGGTTAACAGCTCACGAAGCTGAACCCATGAAGTGTTCAGCTCGTTGCGGATTTGGCTCAGGAGCTGTTTGTTGCTTTCCGGCATCTCCGCATCCTGCATCTGCAGGCAGCTGACCTGCATCTTCATGCAGGAGAGCGATTGGGCGATGGAGTCATGCAGCTCCCGCGCGATGGTGGCGCGCTCTTCCATGACAATCAGCTGCTGCTGTTTTTCCTGATGCCTGTCCAGCGCCAGCGTGGCCGTGAGCTGTTCCACCAGAGTATCCACCAGCTGCTGCTGGTCGTGGCTCAAATGCCTTCCGGCGGGCAGGGTAGCCAGCAGAATGCCGTACTGGGTGTGGCTGTCCGTCAGACGCCACTTCAGCGTGGTGCCCGTCGTTGTTAACGGGGGTATACCCCGCGGGCAAAGGTGACAGCCTTTATCATCGCAGGACATGTCCGACTGACAGGTAAATTCCTGATGATTTTCTTCGTCTTCAACGTCGTAAACCCGCAGCTCCAGATCGTGCAGCAGCGTCAGGTTTTGCAGGCCGTTCAGCACCGGCGAGAGGCGCTCGCACAGCGGTACCTGCATATGCAAACGGCGGTTGGCCTGCCACAGGAAGGAGAGAATTTCGTTTTTCTGTTCGAGTCCGGCGGTTTTTTCCTGAACCCGCTGTTCCAGTACCGCGTAGCTTTCAGACAGCTCTTCCGACATGGTGTTGAGCGCCTTGCCGAGCATCGCCATCTCGTTACGCCCGCTGATATGCGTGCGCTGGGTAAAATCTCTGTTCGTTACGGCGCGTGCCATCGCCAGCAGCTGTTTCCAGGGATTCAGCAGCCGCGCGCGCAGCCAGACGATGGTGAAAATCAGCAGCAGACCCATAAATAGCGCCATCACCCGGTGGATCGTAACCACCCGGTCAATGCGTAGTTCGGTGGTTTGATCGAAAGAGGAGACCAGCGTATCAATGCGTGAGACGAAACCGGCAACGTCGCGCGCGACGGCGTCAGGGCTGTTCGCCTGCTTTAAGCCTGGCTCCAGCTGCGTGTGCCAATAGCCCTGAAGAGCCTTGAGCTGGGATTTCTGACCAGCGCGAATGGCGGCGCTTTCCAGCTCGGGGCTGAAAGCCGTACGCTCCATATCATCGATCAGCTTCTGGTCGTCCTGCGTTAAGGGCACTGAGGCCAGCAGACGATAACTCTGCATGCGTAGCGAGCCTGCCTCGTTGATGGCATGCGCATTACCCTGTACGCCCTGAACCAGCCAGCCGGAAATCGCCATGCCGGTGACACCGATCGCGGTGGACAGCAAGACAATAAGCGCCAGTTGGTTCACCAGCGTCAGCGGGGATAGACATCTTTTTAACATGGTGTTGCCGGGCTCCTGGCGTGGCCTGACTGCAGGAATGGCGCTATTCTGGTGCATACCCTGGAGTATACCCATACCAATAAAGGATTACCTCTAAATTGCCAGGGGAGTAACGGTTAGGGGGAGGGAGTAGCCAGGATGGCTCAGCACCGTGAAAAACCACATCTTTTTTACCGCTTTCACCTACTCACTAAGAGTGATGACTTTTTTTTCGCCACAAAACCCCGCACTTTTCCTTTGATTTATATCAACTTACCGCCGCCCTAAAACCCTAATGTTTGCAGCATCATTTGAGAATCAGAGGTGTCTATGAGTCACTCATCCGCTCCCGAAAGGGAAAATGGTGCCGTTATTACAGAATGGCGACCAGAGGATCCGGCGTTCTGGCAACAGCGCGGCCATCGTGTAGCAAGTCGTAATCTATGGATTTCCGTTCCGTGCCTGCTGTTAGCGTTTTGCGTATGGATGTTGTTTAGCGCGGTGGCGGTAAACCTGCCAAAAGTCGGCTTTACGTTTACGACCGATCAGCTGTTTATGTTGACGGCGCTACCGTCCCTGTCCGGTGCGCTGCTGCGTGTGCCTTACGCGTTTATGGTGCCGGTGTTTGGCGGACGCCGCTGGACGGCTTTCAGTACCGGCATCATGATCGTGCCGTGCGTGTGGCTCGGTTTTGCGGTGCAGGATACCTCCACGCCGTTTAGCGTGTTTGTGATCATCTCTCTGCTGTGCGGTTTTGCGGGCGCGAACTTTGCCTCCAGCATGGCGAACATCAGCTTCTTCTTCCCGAAAGCGAAGCAGGGCGGTGCGCTGGGGATTAACGGCGGTCTGGGGAACATGGGCGTGAGCGTGATGCAGCTGATTGCCCCGCTGGCGATTTCGGTTTCCATCTTTGCGGCCTTTGGCGGCGGCGGTGTAACCCAGCCGGATGGTTCTTCTCTGTTCCTGCAGAATGCGGCCTGGATTTGGGTGCCGTTCCTGGTGGTCTTCACGCTGGCGGCCTGGTTCTTTATGAACGATTTGTCCGCGTCGAAGGCGTCCCTGAGCGAACAGTTACCGGTTCTGAAACGCGGTCACCTTTGGGTCATGGCGCTGTTGTATCTGGCAACGTTCGGCTCGTTCATCGGCTTCTCGGCGGGCTTCGCCATGCTGTCGAAAACCCAGTTCCCGGAGGTGCAGATCCTGCAATTTGCCTTCTTTGGCCCATTTATTGGCGCACTGGCACGTTCTCTTGGCGGGATGATCTCCGACCGTCTGGGCGGGACGCGCGTGACGCTGGTGAACTTCATGGTGATGGCGATCTTCTGCGCGCTACTGTTCCTGACGCTGCCAGCCAACGGGCAGGGCGGTAACTTCATCGCCTTCTTCGGTGTGTTTATGGTGCTGTTCCTGACGGCCGGGCTGGGGAGCGCGTCTACCTTCCAGATGATCTCCGTCATCTTCCGTAAGCTGACCATGGACCGCGTTAAGGCACAGGGTGGCTCAGAAGAGCAGGCCATGCGTGAAGCGGCGACCGACACCGCAGCGGCGCTGGGCTTTATCTCCGCGATTGGCGCAATCGGCGGTTTCTTCATCCCGAAAGCGTTCGGTATCTCACTGGACCTGACCGGCTCTCCGGCAGGGGCCATGAAAGTCTTCCTCGTCTTCTATATCGCCTGCGTTGTGATTACGTGGCTGGTATATGGCCGTAATACCAAGAAAAATAAGTAAGTGTGATTATCCGTTTGCGCGGCCTTCGGGCCGCGTTTTTTTGGATTGGAAATAGTTACAACATACTGATGGCTTCTGTACTGACAGCCTGCGGGTAACACTGCGATCGCCATCGCTTTTCAGTGGGGTCTACCCCTTAATACCCGAGATGTTAAATTTAGCCCTGCTTTTTGTACGATAAATATAAAATACCCATATTAATCATTGTGATACGAAATTTAAATTCCTACCGCTTTGGTGGTATTTGATATAACCCCCTCCTTCAGAGACCCCGTTCGCCTTGATCGTTATCAATTCTCCTCCTCTTTCAGGGCGTTACCTTCGCTGCAAATCAGCAATGTCGATTTAGAGAGCCACAGGCTCCACACAGGAGATACCCGATGAGCAAATTTTTAGACCGGTTTCGCTACTTCAAGCAGAAGGGCGAGACGTTTGCCGATGGGCACGGTCAGCTTCTGGAGACCAACCGCGACTGGGAAGACGGCTACCGCCAGCGCTGGCAGCATGACAAAGTGGTCCGTTCAACCCATGGCGTCAACTGCACGGGCTCGTGCAGCTGGAAGATTTTCGTCAAGAATGGCCTGGTGACCTGGGAAGTCCAGCAAACCGACTACCCGCGTACCCGTCCCGATCTGCCGAATCATGAACCGCGCGGCTGTCCGCGTGGCGCAAGCTACTCCTGGTATCTCTACAGCGCTAACCGCCTGAAATACCCACTGATGCGTAAGCGCCTGATGAAAATGTGGCGTGAAGCGAAAGTCCAGCACCGCGATCCGGTTGATGCCTGGGCATCCATCATCGAAGACGCCGACAAAGCGAAGAGCTTCAAGCAGGCTCGCGGTCGCGGCGGTTTTGTCCGTTCCTCCTGGAAAGAAGTGAACGAACTGATTGCGGCGTCTAACGTCTACACCGTCAAAACCTACGGTCCGGACCGCGTGGCGGGCTTCTCGCCAATCCCGGCGATGTCGATGGTCTCCTACGCGTCTGGCGCGCGCTATCTCTCCCTGATTGGCGGGACCTGCCTGAGCTTCTATGACTGGTACTGCGACCTGCCGCCTGCGTCTCCGCAGACCTGGGGCGAGCAGACCGACGTGCCGGAATCCGCCGACTGGTATAACTCCAGCTACATTCTGGCCTGGGGCTCTAACGTTCCGCAGACCCGTACCCCGGATGCCCACTTCTTTACCGAAGTGCGTTATAAAGGCACCAAAACCGTTGCGATTACCCCTGACTATGCGGAAATCGCCAAGCTGTGCGACCTGTGGCTGGCACCTAAGCAGGGCACCGATGCGGCGATGGCGCTGGCGATGGGCCACGTCATGCTGCGCGAGTTCCACCTGGACAAGCCTAGCCAGTACTTCACCGACTACGTGCGTCGCTACACCGACATGCCGATGCTGGTGATGCTGGAAGAGCGCGACGGCTACTACGCTGCCGGTCGTATGCTGCGCGCCGCTGACCTGGTGGATTCACTTGGTCAGGAAAATAACCCGCAGTGGAAAACCGTTGCCTGTAACAGCAATGGCGAACTGATTGCGCCTAACGGCTCTATCGGTTTCCGCTGGGGCGAAAAGGGCAAATGGAACCTGGAGCAGCGTAACGGCACCACCGGCGAAGAGACCGAACTGCGCCTGAGCATGCTGGGCAGCCAGGACGAGATCGCCGACGTTGGCTTCCCGTACTTCGGCGGAGAAGGCACCGAGCACTTCAACAAGGTTGAACTGAATAACGTTCTGATGCACAAACTGCCGGCGAAGCGTCTGCAGCTCGCCGATGGTTCAACGGCGCTCGTCACCACCGTTTACGATCTCACCATGGCGAACTACGGCCTTGAGCGCGGTCTGAACGACGAAAACTGCGCAAGCAATTACGATGAGGTGAAAGCGTACACTCCGGCATGGGCGGAGCAGATCACCGGCGTGCCGCGCGCGCAGATCACCCGCATCGCGCGTGAGTTCGCGGAAAACGCTGACAAGACCCACGGTCGCTCCATGATCATCGTCGGTGCCGGTCTGAACCACTGGTACCACCTCGATATGAACTACCGCGGCCTGATTAACATGCTCATCTTCTGCGGCTGCGTCGGTCAGAGCGGCGGCGGCTGGGCGCACTACGTCGGCCAGGAAAAACTGCGTCCGCAGACCGGCTGGCAGCCGCTGGCGTTTGCCCTCGACTGGCAGCGTCCGGCACGCCACATGAACAGCACTTCCTACTTCTATAACCACTCCAGCCAGTGGCGCTACGAGACGGTTACCGCAGAGGAACTGCTGTCGCCAATGGCGGATAAATCCCGCTACAGCGGCCACCTGATTGACTTCAACGTGCGTGCGGAACGTATGGGCTGGTTGCCGTCGGCTCCTCAGCTTGGCACCAACCCGCTGCGCATCGCGGAAGCGGCGAAGAAGGCGGGCATGACCCCGGTGGACTACACCGTTAAGTCGCTGAAGGAAGGTTCGATTCGCTTTGCGGCGGAACAGCCGGAAAACGGTAAAAACCATCCGCGCAACCTGTTCATTTGGCGCTCAAACCTGCTGGGTTCATCCGGTAAAGGTCACGAGTTCATGCTGAAGTATCTGCTCGGTACCGAACACGGTATTCAGGGCAAAGATCTCGGCAAGCAGGGCGGCGTGAAGCCTGAAGAAGTGGAATGGAAAGACAACGGCCTGGACGGCAAGCTGGATCTGGTGGTGACGCTGGATTTCCGTCTGTCGAGCACCTGTCTGTACTCCGATATCGTTCTGCCGACGGCAACCTGGTATGAAAAAGACGACATGAATACCTCGGATATGCATCCGTTTATTCATCCACTGTCTGCTGCCGTTGACCCGGCGTGGGAATCCAAAAGCGACTGGGAAATCTACAAAGGCATCGCCGAGAAGTTCTCCGAAGTCTGCGTGGGGCACCTGGGCAAAGAAACCGACGTGGTGACGCTGCCCATCCAGCACGATTCCGCTGCCGAACTGGCGCAGCCGCTGGACGTGAAGGACTGGAAAAAAGGCGAGTGCGATCTGATCCCTGGCGTGACGGCGCCGCACATCATTCCTGTTGAACGTGACTACCCGGCGACCTACGAACGCTTTACCTCTATCGGCCCGCTGATGGAGAAAATCGGCAACGGCGGGAAAGGGATCGCCTGGAACACCCAGAGCGAAATGGACCTGCTGCGTAAGCTCAATTACACCAAAGCAGACGGCCCGGCCAAAGGCCAGCCAATACTTAACACGGCGATTGATGCCGCAGAGATGATCCTCACCCTGGCTCCGGAAACCAACGGCCAGGTCGCAGTAAAAGCCTGGGAAGCACTGAGTAAAATCACCGGTCGCGACCACAGGCATCTGGCCCTGAACAAAGAAGATGAGAAAATCCGCTTCCGCGATATTCAGGCCCAGCCGCGCAAAATTATCTCCAGCCCGACCTGGTCTGGTCTGGAAGATGAACACGTCTCTTATAACGCGGGTTACACCAACGTTCACGAGCTGATCCCATGGCGTACCCTGACCGGTCGTCAGTCTCTGTATCAGGATCACCAGTGGATGCGTGACTTCGGCGAAAGCCTGCTGGTTTACCGTCCGCCAATCGACACCCGTTCGGTGAAAGCGGTAATGGGCGAGAAGTCCAACGGTAATCCGGAGAAAGCGCTGAACTTCCTGACGCCGCACCAGAAGTGGGGGATCCACTCCACCTACAGCGACAACCTGCTGATGCTGACGCTGGGACGCGGCGGTCCGATTGTCTGGATGAGCGAAGCGGATGCCAAAGATCTGGGGATTGTGGATAACGACTGGATCGAAGTCTTCAACAGCAACGGTTCATTGACCGCTCGTGCAGTGGTTAGCCAGCGTGTTCCAGCAGGGATGACCATGATGTACCACGCGCAGGAACGTATCGTGAACATTCCTGGCTCAGAAATCACCGAGCAGCGCGGTGGTATTCATAACTCGGTCACCCGTATTACGCCGAAGCCGACCCATATGATTGGTGGCTATGCGCAGCTGGCCTACGGCTTTAACTACTACGGCACCGTAGGATCTAACCGCGATGAGTTCGTGGTGGTACGTAAGATGAAGAATATTAACTGGTTAGACGGCGAAGGTAATGACCAGGTACAGGAGAGCGTAAAATGAAAATTCGTTCACAAGTCGGCATGGTGCTGAATCTGGATAAATGCATCGGCTGTCATACCTGCTCAGTCACCTGTAAAAACGTCTGGACCAGCCGCGAAGGCACCGAGTACGCCTGGTTCAACAACGTGGAAACCAAGCCGGGCACCGGCTTCCCGACCAACTGGGAAGATCAGGAAAAATACAAGGGCGGCTGGATCCGCAAAATCAACGGCAAAATCCAGCCGCGCATGGGCAACCGCGCGATGCTTCTGGGAAAAATCTTCGCTAACCCGCATCTGCCGGGCATCGACGATTACTACGAGCCGTTCGATTTCGACTACCAGAACCTGCATAACGCAGCGGAAGGTAAACATCAGCCGATTGCTCGTCCTCGCTCGTTGATCACCGGTCAGCGCATGAACAAGATCGAGAAAGGCCCGAACTGGGAAGACGATCTGGGCGGTGAGTTCGAGAAGCTGTCGAAAGACAAAAACTTCGAGAACATGCAGAAGGCGATGTACGGCCAGTTCGAAAACACTTTCATGATGTACCTGCCGCGCCTGTGCGAGCACTGCCTTAATCCGGCGTGCGTGGCGACCTGCCCGAGCGGCGCCATCTACAAGCGTGAAGAAGACGGCATCGTACTCATCGACCAGGACAAGTGCCGCGGCTGGCGCATGTGCATTACCGGCTGCCCGTATAAAAAAATCTACTTCAACTGGAAGAGCGGCAAGTCAGAGAAGTGCATCTTCTGCTATCCGCGCATTGAAGCCGGTATGCCGACCGTCTGTTCAGAAAGCTGCGTGGGCCGTATTCGCTACCTCGGCGTGCTGCTGTATGACGCGGACGCGATTGAAACGGCAGCAAGCACCGAGAACGAGAAAGATCTGTACCAGCGTCAGCTGGACGTGTTCCTCGATCCGAACGATCCGAAGGTGATCGAGCAGGCGCTGAAGGACGGCGTGCCGCAGAGCGTGATCGACGCGGCGCAGCAGTCTCCGGTGTACAAAATGGCAATGGACTGGAAGCTGGCGCTGCCGCTGCATCCGGAATACCGCACGCTGCCGATGGTCTGGTACGTGCCACCGCTGTCGCCGATTCAGTCAGCCGCTGACGCGGGTGAACTGGGCGGCAACGGCATACTGCCGGACGTGGAAAGCCTGCGTATTCCGGTGCAGTACCTGGCGAACCTGCTGACCGCAGGGGATACCCAGCCGGTCCTGCTGGCGCTGAAGCGTATGCTGGCGATGCGTCACTTCAAGCGTGCTGAGACCGTTGACGGCGTTACCGATACCCGTGCGCTGGAAGAGGTTGGTCTGACCGAAGCACAGGCTCAGGAGATGTACCGCTATCTGGCGATTGCGAACTACGAAGACCGTTTCGTCGTACCAAGCAGCCACCGCGAGCAGGCGCGCGACGCCTTCCCGGAGAAAAACGGATGTGGCTTTAGCTTCGGTGACGGTTGCCACGGCTCAGATACCAAATTCAACCTGTTCAACAGCCGCCGCATCGACGCCATGGATGTGACCAGCAAAACGGAGCCGCACCAATGATTGAACTCGTCATTGTTTCGCGTCTGCTCGAGTACCCGGATGCTGCGCTTGCGCAGCATCAGCAGGAACTCTTTGATGCACTCGCGTCATCTGAAAACCTGGATAAAGCGGATGCCCAGAAGCTGGGCGTTTTCCTCCGCGATCTGTTAGCGCGCGATCTCCTGGACGCGCAGGCGGACTACAGCCAGCTGTTTGACCGCGGGCGCGCGACGTCACTGCTGCTGTTTGAACACGTCCACGGTGAATCCCGCGATCGTGGTCAGGCGATGGTCGACCTGATGTCCCAGTACGAGCAGCACGGCCTGCAGATTGACAGCCGCGAACTGCCGGACCACCTGCCGCTGTACCTGGAATATCTGGCGCAGCTGCCGAAAGATGAGGCGCTGGGCGGTTTACAGGACATCGCGCCGATCCTAGCGCTGCTCGGCGCGCGTCTTCAGCAGCGCGAAAGTGCTTATGCGGTGCTTTTTGACCTGCTGGTGAAGCTGGCTAACGCCGCCGTTGATAGCCAAAAAGTGGCGGAAAAAATCGCGGATGAAGCGCGCGACGACACCCCGCAGGCGCTTGATGCGGTCTGGGAAGAAGAGCAGGTGAAGTTCTTTGCTGACCAGAACTGCGGCGAGTCTGAAATCTCCGCTCACCAGCGTCGTTTTGCCGGGGCCGTTGCTCCGCAATATTTGAATATCTCTAACGGAGGACGGCAATAATGCACTTCCTGAATATGTTCTTCTTTGACATTTACCCGTACATTGCGGGCACCGTATTCCTGGTGGGAAGCTGGCTGCGTTATGACTGTGGCCAGTATACCTGGCGGGCGGCCTCCAGCCAGATGCTGGACCGCAAGGGGATGAACCTCGCCTCTAACCTGTTCCATATCGGGATCCTGGGGATTTTTGCCGGTCACTTCCTGGGCATGCTGACGCCGCACTGGATGTACGAAGCCTGGCTGCCGATTGAAGTGAAGCAGAAAATGGCGATGTTTGCGGGCGGTGCCAGCGGCGTGATGTGCCTGGTGGGCGGTCTGCTGCTGCTGAAACGTCGTCTGTTCAGCCCGCGCGTGCGTGCCACCACGACCGCTGCGGACATCCTGATCCTCTCCCTGCTGATGGTGCAGTGTGCGCTGGGTCTGCTGACGATTCCATTCTCCGCGCAGCATATGGACGGCAGCGAAATGATGAAGCTGGTCGGCTGGGCGCAGTCGGTGGTGACCTTCCACGGCGGCGCATCTGAGCATCTGGACGGTGTGGCCTTTATCTTCCGCGTGCACCTGGTGCTGGGGATGACGCTGTTTGTGCTGTTCCCGTTCTCCCGCCTGGTGCACATCTGGAGCGCGCCGGTAGAGTACCTGACGCGCAAATACCAGATTGTGCGCGCCCGTCGCTAATTTGCCGTTTTGATACCCACCCCGCACCCGCGGGGTTTTTTTTCGCCCCAGCCCAGGTTGTTGCCCGCGGCGGCAAACAATATCAGCGCGCCGCCCGCAAGCTGCGTGAGGTTCAGCGAGTGTCCGAACACCAGGTTATCAACAGCAATGGCGACCACCGGATAGATAAACGACAGCGAGCCGGTGACTGGAGTGGGGAGTTTCTGAATGGCGCTATACAGCAACTGGTACATGATGCCGGTATGGACAATGCCCAGCGTCAGCAGTATCGTCCAGGGGAAATCACCCGAAAGGGAAGGCATATGCGCCAGAGGAAGAAGCATTACCACCCCGGTCAGGACCTGAATAAAGGCGATATGCTGCGGTGCGATGGATTGTAGTTTGCGGGCGATAATGGCCGTCAGCGCGTAAAAGAATGCCGCCCCCAGCGCCAGCCCGATACCTGCGAGCCATTCACTGCCATGCGTGCCGCTGAGCTCGCTGGAAAGCAATATGACCACGCCGCCGAAGGCGAGGATCAACCAACCCCATTTCACCAGGCTGACGCGTTCGCCTAAAAGCATCCCCATCATCACCAGCATAAAGGGCTGGGTGTTATAGACCACGGTAGAAAGGCCAATCGAGATCCGCTCATAGGCTGCAAACAGCAGCAGCCAGTTCACCACGAGCGCTATGCCGCCAAAAATGGCCAGCAGCAGCGTGGTGCGGGTGAGGGGACTGAAGGGCTTTCGACTTAACCGGATGAACATATAAAGCGTAACCGCGCCGATGACGCAGCGCCAGAATACCACTTCCGTTACCGGCAGACCGCTGAGTAAAACAAACGCGCCGATAGAGCCGGAAATTAACATCGCCAGGCTCATCTGCCCGACGCCTTTTTGTAAATCACGCATCATCCACCTCCTGAGTAATGACCCTATTGTCGAAAATCGCTGTCGGGTTTTACAGGGCTGATATAAGGTGAAAAAGGGTAATGGCTTTTTAAAATTAGGTGAAATCGATGGAATACCTGCTTGATGATATCGACCGGCAAATATTGGCTTGTCTGGTAGAGGACGCGCGCGTGTCGCTGAAGGTGCTGAGTGGTCGCGTGGGATTGACGTCACCCAGCACGGCAGAACGCTTGAAGAGGCTGGAAGAGCGCGGTGTGATTCAGGGGTATGGTGCGCGGGTGAACCTGGCTGCGCTGGGATACACCTTGCAGGCGCTGGTGCGCGTGCGCCCATTGCCGGGATTATTGCATAAGGTGGATAAATACATTCAGGCGATGCCGGAGTGCATTGAGAGCGACAAAGTCACGGGTGAGGACTGTTTTGTGATCAGGCTGGTGGTGCGATCGATAGAACAACTGGACGTGTTGCTGGACGGCCTGGCAGAGCATGCCCAGTGTAATACGTCGATTGTGAAGAGCTCGCCGGTCAGGCGACGGTTGCCGCCGATGTAGCCGTTTTTCGCCGGGTGGCGGCTGCGCCTTACCCGGCCTACAAAGGCTACAAAGGTTAAGCTCGAATCGAACCTTAATCGAAGCTTCTCATCCTTCCCCGTTACGGAAATACATGATGCCCGGTGCGAACAGAAAGTTAAGCGTTATTTGGAAATGATGGTGGTGGGGGAAGGATTCGAACCTTCGAAGTCGATGACGGCAGATTTACAGTCTGCTCCCTTTGGCCGCTCGGGAACCCCACCAGGGGTAATTCAAATTTTGAGGTAATGCTGAGAGATGGTGGTGGGGGAAGGATTCGAACCTTCGAAGTCGATGACGGCAGATTTACAGTCTGCTCCCTTTGGCCGCTCGGGAACCCCACCACGGGGTAATGCTTTTTTACTGGCCTGCTTCCTGCTGGAAGCGGGGCGCATCATATCAAATGAGACGCCCCTGTAAAGCATTCCTTTAGGGAAATGAAGTCGTTTGCCTGCTTTTTATCCGTAAAGGCGCAAAGCTAATCAATTCATTTTCCGAAAGATTAAAGAATGATGGTTCTGTTGCCGTAAACGAAGACGCGTTGGGCAAGCACCTGATACAGCGCACGGCTTAAGACGTTTTTCTCAACGTCGCGCCCAGCGCGCATCATGTCTTCCGCGGTATAGGTGTGATCCACATGGATCACGTCCTGCATGATGATAGGACCTTCATCCAGGTTGTCATTCACGTAGTGGGCCGTCGCACCGATGATCTTCACGCCGCGCTCGTAGGCCTGGTGGTACGGGCGTGCGCCGATAAAGGCGGGAAGGAACGAGTGGTGGATGTTGATAATCTTGTTCGGGAAACGCGCCACGAAGGAAGGCGTTAACACGCGCATATATTTCGCCAGCACCACGTAGTCTGGATTATGCGCTTCAATCGCCTGCGCCATCAGATCGTCGTGTTCTTCACGGGTATGGCCTTCGTGGCTGACCAGTTCGAATGGAATATCAAACCGCTCGACCAGCGTACGCAGCGTCTCGTGGTTGCCGATAACGGCGGCAATTTCGACATCAAGACCGCCGTAGTTGGCTTTCATCAGCAGGTCGCCCAGGCAGTGTGCCTCTTTGGTCACCAGGATCACAATGCGACGACGGCCAGCTGGCGTCAGCTCACGCACGGAACCTTCCGGCAGGGCGCTATCCAGATCGGTAAGCAGGGTGGTGTCGTTGAAGATACCTTCGAGCTCGGTGCGCATAAAGAAGCGACCGGTACGGTGGTCAACGAACTCGTTGTTCTGCACGATATTCAGTTCATGTTTGTAACAAATGTTGGTAATTCGTGCGATCAGCCCTTTTTGATCGGGACAGATGGTGCGCAGAACTTTACGTTGTAGTGATTGCATCGCCGGGAAATCCTGTTTGTGTATTTGCGAAGTCTCGGTTGTCAGGCATTACTGCCCGCAACACTTTTTAAATTTTTTACCTGAACCGCAAGGGCAGGGATCGTTACGACCGAATTGAGGGCGCGTTCCGTCAATATAATACCATTGCCCGCTTTCCTTTAAGAAACGGGAACGTTCAATAATGGCGCCGGGTTTGTGCTGTTCGGTGAAACGGGCAACAAAACTTACGTAACCCTCGTTTTCATCACGACCGGGGGCTGAATCAAAGACCGTGAGACCGAGCCAGTGGGTATTGGCGAAGCCCGCTTCAATGTCTTGCCGAAAATCAGCGGCATGGCAATCTGGGTGCCAGGTCTTGACTAAATAATCTGCGTCTTTGATCACAAAAGCAGTATACCGCGAACGCATCAGGTGTGACGGGTCTGGAGCAACCTGCTCGCCAGTAAGATATCGCTGGCAACATAGGCTATACTCCAGAGCGCTACCACAGGGGCAGAGTTGAGACACGATTCTCTTCCTGGAACAAAAAATAAGGGCGTTTAACGCTTAGGGTAGCACTATGTTAACTGAGCTGTTGCGTTGACGCTATGTTGGGGATCCAGGGGAAGTAAAACAGGGCTAATGAGAAAAGTAAAAATTGGACTGGCGCTAGGCTCAGGTGCAGCCCGAGGCTGGTCGCATATTGGCGTTATCAACGCCTTGAAACAGATGGGTATTGACGTTGATATCGTTGCAGGCTGTTCGATTGGTTCGCTGGTCGGGTCAGCATATGCCTGCGGTAAGCTACCGGAGCTTGAGCGATGGGTACGTTCCTTCAGCTACTGGGATGTGCTGCGCCTGATGGATCTCTCCTGGCAGCGTGGCGGCCTGCTGCGCGGCGAGCGCGTGTTTAATCAGTTCCGTCAGATTATGCCCCTTGATGACTTTACCCACTGCCAGTTGCCGTTTGGCGCGGTAGCCACGAACCTCAGTACAGGACGTGAGCTGTGGCTCACCGAAGGCGATCTTCATCTTGCCGTCCGGGCGTCCTGCAGCATGCCGGGATTAATGGCCCCTGTGCCGCATAACGGCTACTGGCTGGTCGATGGCGGGGTAGTAAACCCGGTCCCTGTATCCCTGACGCGTGCCATGGGTGCGGATATTGTTATTGCCGTGGACTTGCAACATGATGCCCACCTGATGCAGCAAGACCTCATGCCCGTTAATCTTCAAAGTGATGATGCTGAGGGTGAGAAGCTCGCCTGGCATGCGCGTTTGCGCGGAAGGATTGGACGCCTGGCAGCTCGCAGGGCAGTAACGGCACCCACCGCCCTGGAAATCATGACCACGTCAATTCAGGTACTTGAGAACCGCCTGAAGCGAAACCGTATGGCCGGCGATCCTCCCGACATTCTGATTCAACCTTATTGTCCTCAAATCTCTACCCTTGATTTCCATAGAGCTGAGGCCGCGATTTCAGCGGGTACCTTAGCCGTCGAAAAGAAAATAGATGAATTGTTGCCATTTGTGCGAACAGCACTTTAAGCATCCTTTATTTGATTACTTCAGCAAAATCTGACAGGCGATAGTCCCAATAGCATGCCACTATTGAGTAACTGTCAGCCAGGGGAGGAACCATGACGCAGCCATTGGTCGGAAAACACATTTTAATCGTTGAAGACGAGCCCGTTTTCCGCTCTTTGCTGGATTCGTGGTTATCCTCACTGGGCGCAGATACTTCTCTTGCCGCGGACGGCATCGACGCGCTGGAGAAAATGACCTCTGTTGCCCCGGACTTAATGATCTGCGACATCGCGATGCCGCGAATGAATGGCCTGAAACTGGTTGAGCATCTTCGCAACGAAGGGAATCAGATGCCCGTGCTGGTGATCTCTGCGACGGAGAATATGGCGGATATCGCGAAAGCACTTCGTCTGGGAGTGCAGGATATTCTGCTGAAGCCCGTCAAGGATTTGAACCGTCTGCGTGAGACGGTGCTCGCTTGCCTTTACCCCAACATGTTCAATTCCCGCGTTGAGGAAGAAGAACGTCTTTTTCAGGACTGGGATGCGTTGGTCAGTAATCCGCTCGCCGCAGCCAAATTGTTACAAGAGCTTCAGCCTCCGGTACAACAAACGCTTTCCCATTGCCGGATAAATTATCGACAACTCGTGGCGGCAGACCAGCATGGCCTGGTGCTCGATATTGCGCCGTTATCCGATTCCGATCTTGCTTTTTATTGCCTGGACGTGACCCGTGCAGGAGACAATGGTGTTTTAGCCGCATTGTTACTTCGTGCCCTATTTAATGGATTATTGCAGGAGCAGTTATCCCACCAGGGACAGCGGCTTCCTGAGTTGGGCAGTTTGCTTAAACAAGTTAATCAACTTTTCCGCCAGGCTAATTTGCCTGGGCAATTTCCTCTTCTCGTCGGTTATTATCACAGCGGACTGAAAAACCTGATTCTTGTCTCTGCGGGTTTAAACGCTTCTCTGAATACGGGTGAGCATCATATTCAGGTGAGTAACGGCGTACCGCTGGGAACACTGGGGACGGCTTACCTCAATCAAATTAGCCATCGCTGTTCCTCCTGGCAGTGCCAAATTTGGGGTGCTGGCGGGCGGTTGCGCTTAATGTTGTCCACGGAATAAGCAGTTGAGTTTTATTCTTGAGATTGCTTTTCCAGTGTTTAGTTGGCGGTGCTACTATCGCTGCCAGATTCATGCGTATTTATCCTAATTGATCGGCAACGCGTTCTTTTCAGACCCGTACTAAAGGCTGAGGCTGATATACTTAACGCGTTATTTAATGCATAAAAGTTCAAAACTTGAACAGCTCAGGAGAATTTGAATGGCTGCCCTAAATTCGAAAGTCAGAAAGGCCGTCATCCCGGTAGCGGGATTGGGGACCAGGATGTTACCAGCAACGAAGGCAATCCCTAAAGAGATGCTGCCTTTAGTTGATAAGCCATTAATCCAGTACGTCGTTAATGAATGTATCGCGGCAGGGATTACTGAGATTGTGCTGGTTACGCATTCATCTAAAAACTCTATCGAAAACCATTTTGATACAAGTTTTGAACTTGAAGCGATGCTGGAAAAACGTGTTAAGCGCCAGCTGTTAGAGGAAGTTCAGTCTATTTGTCCTCCACACGTCACCATTATGCAGGTTCGTCAGGGGCTGGCGAAAGGTCTGGGTCATGCTGTGCTGTGTGCACATCCGGTTGTGGGTGATGAGCCGGTTGCTGTTATTCTGCCGGACGTTATTCTGGATGAATATGAATCAGATCTGTCTCAGGATAACCTGGCAGAAATGATCAAGCGCTTCGACGAAACCGGCAGCAGCCAGATTATGGTTGAGCCTGTAGAAGACGTTACCGCTTACGGTGTTGTGGACTGCAAGGGCGTTAACCTGGAGCCTGGTGAAAGCGTTCCAATGGTGGGTGTGGTTGAGAAACCGAAAGCGGACGTAGCGCCATCTAATCTGGCGGTTGTGGGTCGTTATGTACTGAGTGCTGAGATTTGGCCGCTGCTGGCGAAAACGCCTCCGGGAGCGGGTGATGAAATCCAGTTGACCGATGGCATCGACATGCTGATCGAAAAAGAAACCGTAGAAGCTTACCATATGAAAGGTAAGAGCCATGACTGCGGTAATAAACTCGGTTATATGCAGGCATTCGTTGAATATGGTATTCGCCACAATGCCCTGGGCGAAGAATTTAAAGCCTGGCTCAAAGAAAGCGTGGGTATTAAGAAATAGTCTGATACTCAGTAGGACAAGACCGGTGTGGCGATGCCCACCGGTTTTTTTATGCCCATAACGAGGCTCTGTGGCCGCTGGAGAGGGATTGTAAAAGACATTAAATAGTCTGTGGCGACATATGACAGAGTGTAAAAGGGGGTTCAGCGGAATTTCGCGTAAAAAAAATCCCGCATTAAGCGAGATTTTTGTAAATAGATTCAGATTAATCCTTGATCAGGAAGTCATCCAGTTGTTTACCCTGCTCATCCATTGCTTTCTTGATAACAGCTGGAGTACGACCCTGGCCGGTCCAGGTTTTCTCTTCGCCGTTCTCATCAATGTAGCTATATTTAGCCGGACGAGCAGCGCGTTTAGCTTTGGTACCGGTTTTAGCCGCAGCCATGCTGTTCAGCAATTCGTTTGGATCGATACCATCTGCAATCAGCATTTCGCGATATTGCTGCAGTTTACGAGTGCGTTCTTCGATTTCAGCAGCAGCTGCGCTTTCTTCTTCACGACGCTCATTAACTACAACTTCTAATTTTTCCAGCATTTCTTCAAGCGTTTCAAGGGTACATTCTCTTGCCTGCGCACGAAGAGTACGGATGTTGTTCAGAATTTTAAGTGCTTCGCTCATTGTAGTAATCTCAAACTTATAATGGGGGGTGGTTTGTTGTCCTAATAATAGAGCGATAAATTGAGTTGTGCAATAGGTGGGAA
The DNA here is from genome assembly GCF_018597345.1 of Enterobacter quasimori. NCBI lineage: Bacteria > Pseudomonadati > Pseudomonadota > Gammaproteobacteria > Enterobacterales > Enterobacteriaceae > Enterobacter > Enterobacter quasimori. Next base: position 59,920 of record NZ_JAHEVU010000001.1, read on the forward strand.
TGTAAGGAATTCAAAAAATACGAAATCGTCGTCGCTATTATTAATTACGCTAACTTAAATTTCGCCGTTTGTCTGGTCTGATGATTTCAGGTCGAACGGCAAAAACAGCGGTATGTATGTTTGGTTTTGTGACATTTCCCTCAGGAATTATAGTTGCGGCGGATAAATATCAGCCTTTTGTATTACTTCAGGAACGCACGGATAAGGCAAAAATAGTTAATAAATAGTGAATTTTAATGAACGTAGATTCCAGTATAAAAAGAAGTGTTATGTTTGGCTGCAGATGAGGCTTATTGGCAGCCCGGTAAGCGTTTAATGTATGTTTTAACGCATTATTTTCTAAAAGTACCAAGGGTTAATCACGGGTTCAGCGGCATAGTCTGTGCGGTGTATCGCTGATGACGGGACAAAATATGGTACAATGATTCATCGGGAATATTACACATTGATTAGGGTTCTTCGGCCAATGGCACAACTTTATTTCTACTATTCGGCAATGAATGCAGGGAAATCGACGGCGTTACTGCAATCCTCATACAATTACCAGGAGCGGGGGATGCGTACCGTTGTATACACCGCTGAAATCGACAATCGCTTTGGTGCAGGGAAGGTAAGTTCAAGAATAGGGCTTTCGTCGCCGGCAGGGCTGTATAACCCGCAAACGGATTTACTGGATGATATCCGCACTGAACACGCCGCTAAGCCCATCCATTGTGTTCTGGTTGATGAAAGCCAGTTCCTGACGCGAGAACAGGTTCATGCGCTTTCTGAAGTCGTTGACGAACTGGATATTCCCGTACTCTGCTATGGTCTACGCACCGATTTTCGCGGCGAGTTATTTGCTGGCAGCCAGTATTTGCTCGCATGGTCGGATAAGCTCGTTGAGCTGAAGACTATCTGTTTCTGCGGCCGTAAAGCCAGTATGGTGCTTCGTCTCGATCAATCCGGTAAACCCTACGCGGATGGCGAACAGGTCGTTATAGGTGGCAATGAGCGCTATGTATCGGTCTGTCGCAAGCACTATAAAGAAGCACTTGTTGTAGGCTCACTGGCAGCTATCCAGAGCGATAACCGGAAATAGGTCAGAACAGATTGCTTTGCTGACAAGCAGACATAAAAAAACCCGCCATTGGCGGGTTTTTTATTAGGCTGTCAATTAAGCGCTTTTCTTCGCTTTTTTGTCAGCTTTAACAACAGGCGCTTCAACTTTTGCAGCGACAGTGTCGTTTTCTTTGAACTCGCGACCGTAGTAGGTATCCAGCAGAATCTGTTTCAGCTCGGAGATCAGCGGGTAGCGCGGGTTAGCACCAGTACACTGGTCATCAAATGCGTCTTCAGACAGCTTATCTACGTGAGCGAGGAAGTCAGCTTCCTGAACGCCTGCTTCACGGATAGATTTAGGAATACCCAGCTCAGCTTTGATGCTGTCCAGCCATGCCAGCAGTTTCTCAATCTTCGCAGCAGTGCGGTCGCCCGGTGCGCTCAGACCCAGGTGGTCAGCGATTTCAGCGTAACGACGACGAGCTTGCGGACGGTCGTACTGGCTGAATGCAGTCTGCTTGGTTGGGTTGTCGTTCGCGTTATAACGAATAACGTTGCTGATCAACAGGGCGTTCGCCAGACCGTGAGGAATGTGGAACTGAGAACCCAGTTTGTGTGCCATTGAGTGACAAACACCCAGGAAGGCGTTCGCAAACGCGATACCTGCGATGGTTGCAGCACTGTGTACACGCTCACGCGCTACCGGGTTTTTCGCACCTTCGTTGTAAGACGCTGGCAGGTTCTCTTTCAGCAGTTTCAGAGCCTGCAGAGCCTGACCGTCAGAGAACTCAGACGCCAGTACAGACACATAGGCTTCCAGAGCGTGAGTCACGGCATCCAGACCACCGAAGGCACAGAGTGATTTCGGCATATCCATCACCAGGTTGGCATCAACGATAGCCATATCTGGAGTCAGCGCGTAGTCAGCCAGTGGGTATTTCTGACCTGTTGCGTCATCAGTTACAACCGCAAACGGCGTCACTTCTGAACCGGTACCGGAAGTGGTGGTGACAGCGATCATTTTCGCTTTCACGCCCATTTTCGGGAACTTGTAGATACGTTTACGGATATCCATAAAGCGCAGCGCCAGTTCTTCGAAGTGGGTTTCCGGATGCTCGTACATGACCCACATGATTTTCGCGGCGTCCATTGGGGAACCGCCACCCAGTGCGATAATCACATCTGGTTTGAAGGAGTTTGCCAGTTCAGCACCTTTACGAACAACGCTCAGGGTTGGGTCAGCTTCAACTTCAAAGAAGACTTCAGTTTCAACGCCAGACGCTTTCAGTACTGAGGTGATCTGATCTGCGTAGCCGTTGTTGAACAGGAAACGGTCAGTCACGATGAGCGCACGCTTGTGGCCATCAGTAATCACTTCATCCAGCGCGATTGGCAGAGAGCCACGGCGGAAGTAGATAGATTTCGGAAGTTTGTGCCACAACATGTTTTCAGCTCGCTTAGCAACGGTTTTCTTGTTGATCAGGTGTTTTGGACCAACGTTTTCAGAGATGGAGTTACCACCCCAGGAACCACAACCCAGAGTCAGGGAAGGTGCGAGTTTAAAGTTGTACAGGTCACCGATACCACCCTGAGAAGCAGGGGTGTTGATCAGGATACGTGCAGTTTTCATCTTCTGACCGAAGTGAGCAACACGTTCTGGCTGGTTATCCTGGTCGGTGTACAGGCAAGAGGTGTGACCGATACCGCCCATGGCAACCAGTTTCTCTGCTTTCTCTACCGCGTCATCGAAATCTTTCGCACGGTACATTGCCAGAGTAGGGGACAGTTTTTCGTGAGCGAACGGTTCGCTTTCATCGACAACTTTCACTTCACCAATCAGGATCTTGGTAGTTGCCGGAACGGTGAAGCCTGCCAGCTCAGCAATTTTGTATGCTGGTTGACCTACGATAGCAGCATTCAGTGCGCCATTTTTCAGGATGATGTCCTGAACGGCTTTCAGCTCTTTACCCTGCAGCAGGTAGCCGCCGTGGCTTGCGAAACGTTCGCGAACGGCATCGTATACGGAGTCAACAACCACAACAGACTGCTCAGACGCACAGATCACGCCGTTATCGAAGGTTTTTGACATCAGTACAGACGCAACGGCACGTTTGATATCCGCCGTTTCGTCGATAACAACAGGGGTGTTACCTGCGCCTACGCCGATGGCTGGTTTACCGGAGCTGTATGCCGCCTTAACCATACCAGGACCACCGGTCGCCAGAATCAGGTTAATGTCCGGGTGATGCATCAGTGCATTGGACAGTTCAACAGACGGCTGATCGATCCAGCCAATCAAATCTTTTGGTGCGCCAGCGGCAATTGCAGCCTGCAGAACGATATCTGCTGCTTTGTTGGTCGCGTCTTTTGCACGTGGGTGCGGGGAGAAGATGATTGCGTTACGGGTCTTCAGGCTGATCAGTGATTTGAAGATAGCAGTAGACGTTGGGTTAGTGGTTGGAACAATACCGCAAATGATGCCGATAGGTTCTGCAATAGTGATGGTACCGAAGGTGTCGTCTTCAGACAGCACGCCACAGGTTTTCTCATCTTTATAGGCGTTGTAGATATACTCTGAAGCAAAGTGGTTTTTGATCACTTTATCTTCAACGATACCCATACCGGATTCGGCAACGGCCATTTTAGCGAGAGGGATTCGAGCATCTGCAGCAGCCAGTGCGGCCGCGCGGAAGATTTTATCAACCTGTTCTTGGGTGAAATTGGCATATTCACGCTGGGCTTTTTTAACGCGCTCGACGAGTGCGTTCAGTTCAGCGATATTAGTAACAGCCATAATGCTCTCCTGATAATGTTTAAACTCTTTTAGTAAACCAGCGCTCGATACGTCACACAGTATAGACAGAGCCGATACCACTTGCGTAACACACAGTAAAACAAGGGGTTACTTCTTGTTCCAGTCCACTAATTTACTAAAAGAGCCTTACCTTAGCATCATACCTTTTTGATAGGTGATCTCCCTGGCGGCGTAATCAGATTACTCACTTCTGAGTACGGAAATCATGATCTGCATCAATTTTTCCCCAAGCTGATACCTTTCAGCAGGCTATTTCGGCAAGAATTTTCCACTGTTAAATAATTACGTAACTATTGGAAGTGACGCTATCATTGATTCTACAAATGTTTAACATCATGAAATGATAACGTTTTGGCACAGATTTCTGGTGAAGAATGCTGCAAAAAAGCGTATCTTCAGCGCGGTTTTATCATGACATATTTTCTGTCCCTGAACATGCTCATTAGCGGAGCTAAATGTGATTCAAACGCTCTTTGATTTCCCTACATATTTTAAGTTTTTTATTGGTTTGTTTGCCCTGGTGAACCCAGTGGGGATTATCCCTGTGTTCATCAGTATGACCAGCTACCAGACCGCCGCTGCCAGAAACAAAACCAACCTGACGGCAAACTTATCGGTAGCGATTATTCTGCTGACGTCGCTTTACCTGGGTGATGGCATTCTGCAGTTGTTCGGTATCTCTATCGATTCCTTCCGTATTGCGGGCGGGATCCTGGTTGTCACCATCGCCATGTCGATGATCAGCGGTAAGCTGGGTGAGGATAAACAGAACAAACAGGAAAAATCAGAAACGGCGGTTCGCGAAAGTATCGGTGTCGTTCCGTTGGCCTTGCCGCTGATGGCGGGGCCGGGGGCTATTAGCTCGACGATAGTGTGGGGGACGCGCTATCACAGTCTGATGCACCTGATCGGTTTTTCCGTGGCGATTGCGCTTTTCGCGCTCTGCTGTTGGGGCGTATTCCGCATGGCCCCCTGGCTGGTGCGGCTGTTAGGGCAAACAGGCATCAACGTTATTACCCGTATCATGGGTCTGCTGCTGATGGCGTTGGGCATTGAGTTTATCGTTACCGGCATTAAAAGCATTTTCCCCGGGTTATTACATTAAAACTTCATATGAAAGGACGGAGCCAGGGGCTCCGTTTTTTTTACGTCATTATCAGCAAATCATATAAATAAAGTTGAAATGTGAACATGCCATAATAAATTCTACTAATAATCCCCTTTGCTTGTATTTCAACGAGTTAATTCTTTCTTACCCACCTCCCTGCACATAAAACCTTCGAATGCTCTGTTATTTTACTCACATGATAGTCTGGGGCTTGCTGAGTGATATCCGAAATGATATTAGTAATTTCAATGTTCCCCTAGAGGAATGTGCTAAATAATAACCAGTTGTTAAATTTTTGTGCAAAGTCTGCCTGAGGCGACGCATTGAAGTGCACGCAAAGAAGGTTTTTTACATCTTATTGAATATTCACTAATTTTTTGATAAATGCTGTCCAGTGAGACGATTGTCAGAGAAACGGTATCCTTCGTAAAAGAGAATTGCTTAACAAATTTGCAAAATGTATTGGCGGGCGTATGCGCCATTTGATACTTTCCGGCCTTATATTTTGCAGAATTAAACAAGTAGATGAGAATTATTTTCATATAGTTTTCGTCTCAGAAATCCATAACACGTCGCAGACGGGGCGGCGCGTTAAGAATCGACGCAAGACGGCCATACGAGCGGTCAGTAATAAAAAAGTCGGTGATAGCAAGAAGTAGAAAAAAGAACCTGGCAGCAGCATAAAAAAACTCCTGCGCTGTACAGGCCCCAACAGGGGATTACACAGCTGGCGAAGGCCAGTAATTATAATGAGTGGAGTACCAACACAATGACCATCATCACAAAAAAAAATCTGATAGCGGCGGGGATTTTAACTGCGCTAATCGCGGGCAACGCAATGGCTGCGGATGTGCCTGCTGGGGTACAACTGGCGGAAAAACAGACGCTGGTGCGTAACAACGGTGCGGAAGTTCAGTCTCTGGACCCGCACAAAATTGAAGGGGTTCCTGAGTCGAACGTTAACCGCGATCTGTTCGAAGGTCTGCTGGTTACTGACGTAGACGGCCACCCTGCTCCGGGTGTGGCAGAGAAATGGGAAAACAAAGATTTCAAAGTCTGGACCTTCCATCTGCGTAAAGATGCTAAGTGGTCCGACGGCACTCCGGTCACCGCCGAAGATTTCGTGTATAGCTGGCAGCGCCTGGCGAATCCAAATACCGCCTCTCCGTATGCGAGCTATCTGCAGTATGGTCACATCGCCAATATTGATGACATTATCGCAGGCAAAAAACCTGTTACCGATCTGGGCGTAAAAGCCATTGATGCGAATACCTTTGAAGTGACGTTGAGCGAACCTGTTCCGTACTTCTATAAGCTGCTTGTTCACCCGTCCGTGTCTCCGGTACCAAAATCCGCCGTCGAGAAATTTGGTGAAAAATGGACGCAGCCAGCCAATATCGTGACCAACGGTGCTTATAAGCTGAAAGACTGGGTGGTCAACGAACGTATGGTTCTGGAGCGTAACCCGCAGTACTGGGACAACGCGAAAACCGTGATCAATCAGGTGACATACCTGCCAATTTCTTCTGAAGTGACAGACGTTAACCGCTACCGCAGCGGCGAGATCGACATGACCTATAACAACATGCCGATTGAACTGTTCCAGAAACTGAAAAAAGAGATCCCGAAAGAAGTTCACGTCGATCCGTACCTGTGCACGTACTACTACGAAATTAACAACCAGAAAGCACCGTTCACCGACGTGCGCGTTCGTACCGCGCTGAAGCTGGCGCTGGATCGCGATATCATTGTTAACAAGGTGAAAAACCAGGGCGATCTGCCCGCTTATAGCTACACCCCGCCTTACACCGACGGTATGAAACTGGTTGAACCTGAGTGGTTCAAATGGTCCCAGGAAAAACGTAACGAAGAAGCCAAAAAACTGTTGGCTGAAGCAGGGTATACCGCTGATAAGCCTCTGACGTTTAACCTGCTGTACAACACGTCAGATCTGCATAAAAAACTGGCTATTGCCGTCGCGTCTATCTGGAAGAAAAACCTGGGTGCGAACGTCAAACTGGAAAACCAGGAGTGGAAAACCTTCCTTGATACCCGTCATCAGGGGACGTTCGACGTGGCACGTGCTGGCTGGTGTGCGGACTACAACGAACCGACATCCTTCCTGAACACGATGCTCAGTGACAGTTCGAATAACACTGCACACTATAAGAGCCCGGCTTTCGATAAGATCATCGGTGATACGCTGAAAGTGACTGACGATGCGCAGCGCGCAGAGCTGTACGCGAAATCAGAAGAACAGCTCGATAAAGACTCTGCAATTGTACCGGTTTACTACTACGTAAACGCCCGTCTGGTGAAACCGTGGGTAGGGGGTTATACCGGTAAAGACCCGTTGGATAATATCTCCGTTAAGAATCTTTATATTATCAAGCATTAATGGCAATGAGTGGGGCGAGGGTACTCGCCCCACGGTGTCTAACCAACGTCACATAATATAGGCACACGCCAGAAGGTACGGGCAATGTTGAAATTTATCCTACGTCGCTGTCTTGAAGCGATTCCAACGCTATTTATTCTCATCACGATTTCCTTCTTCATGATGCGTCTTGCACCGGGAAGCCCTTTTACCGGTGAACGTACGCTGCCGCCAGAAGTTATGGCCAACATTGAAGCGAAATACCATCTGAACGATCCTATCTCCACCCAGTACTTCAACTATCTGAAGCAGCTGGCGCACGGGGATTTTGGGCCGTCATTCAAATATAAAGACTACTCCGTTAACGACCTGGTGGCGTCAAGCTTCCCGGTATCGGCTAAATTGGGTGCTGCCGCATTCCTGCTCGCCGTCGTGCTCGGGGTAGCTGCGGGCGTTGTCGCCGCCTTAAAGCAAAATACCAAATGGGATTATGCCGTCATGGGGGTCGCAATGACCGGGGTGGTTATCCCAAGCTTCGTTGTCGCACCGTTGCTGGTCATGATATTTGCCATCACCCTGAAATGGCTGCCCGGCGGCGGCTGGAACGGCGGGGCGCTGAAGTTCATGATACTGCCAATGGTGGCATTGTCATTGGCGTACATCGCCAGTATCGCGCGTATTACGCGCGGGTCGATGATTGAGGTTCTGCACTCAAACTTTATCCGTACCGCGCGCGCGAAAGGGTTACCGATGCGCCGGATTATTTTACGGCATGCGCTGAAGCCTGCGCTGTTACCCGTCCTGTCTTACCTGGGGCCAGCTTTTGTCGGCATCATTACGGGGTCAATGGTTATCGAAACCATCTACGGCCTGCCGGGCATTGGTCAGCTGTTTGTTAACGGTGCCCTTAACCGTGACTACTCGCTGGTGCTGAGCCTGACGATTTTGGTTGGTGCGCTGACCATTCTGTTTAACGCCATTGTCGATGTGCTGTATGCCGTTATCGACCCTAAAATCCGTTACTAACTGGAGCACGCCATGATGTTGAGTAAGAAAAACAGCGAGGCGCTGGAAAACTTCAGTGAAAAACTGGAAGTCGAAGGTCGTAGCCTCTGGCAGGATGCGCGTCGTCGCTTTATGCACAACCGTGCTGCCGTCGCGAGTCTGGTCGTACTGGTGATCATTGCCCTGTTTGTGACGCTGGCACCGATGCTGTCGCAATTCACCTATTTCGATACGGACTGGGGCATGATGTCCAGCGCGCCAGATATGGAGTCCGGGCACTATTTCGGTACCGATTCATCCGGTCGTGACCTGCTGGTGCGCGTGGCAATCGGTGGCCGCATTTCGTTGATGGTCGGTATTGCTGCCGCGCTGGTGGCGGTGATCCTCGGCACGCTCTACGGATCGCTTTCGGGTTATCTCGGCGGGAAAGTGGACTCCGTTATGATGCGTCTGCTGGAAATCCTCAACTCCTTCCCGTTCATGTTCTTCGTGATCCTGCTGGTGACCTTCTTTGGTCAGAACATCCTGTTGATTTTCGTGGCCATCGGGATGGTATCCTGGCTCGATATGGCGCGTATCGTACGCGGTCAAACGCTGAGCCTTAAGCGCAAAGAGTTTATCGAAGCGGCACAGGTGGGTGGGGTATCGACCGGTAATATCGTGGTTCGCCACATTGTGCCGAACGTTCTTGGCGTGGTGGTGGTGTATGCCTCACTGCTGGTGCCGAGCATGATCCTCTTTGAATCCTTCCTGAGCTTCCTGGGGCTGGGCACGCAAGAGCCGCTAAGCAGCTGGGGCGCGTTGTTGAGTGACGGTGCAAACTCGATGGAAGTTTCACCGTGGTTGCTGCTGTATCCGGCGGGCTTCCTGGTTGTCACCCTGTTTTGTTTCAACTTTATCGGCGATGGCCTGCGTGATGCCCTCGACCCGAAAGACCGTTAAGGAGCGCCGTCATGACGATTATTGAAACGGCCACTGCGCCAATGGCGCAACAGCAGAGCAATATGCTGCTGGATGTAAACGATCTCCGTGTCACCTTTAAAACGCCGGATGGTGATGTAACCGCCGTAAACGACCTTAATTTTAACCTGCGCGCCGGTGAAACGCTGGGGATCGTGGGGGAGTCTGGCTCCGGTAAATCGCAAACCGCATTTGCGCTGATGGGTCTGCTGGCGTCTAACGGCGTGATAGGTGGTTCTGCGAAATTCAACGGTCGTGAAATCCTCAACCTGCCGGAACACGAGCTGAATAAGCTTCGCGCTGAGCAGATTTCGATGATTTTCCAGGACCCAATGACCTCTTTAAACCCGTATATGCGCGTCGGCGAACAGCTGATGGAAGTACTGATGCTGCATAAAGGTATGGGTAAAGCGGAAGCCTTTGAAGAGTCGGTCAAAATGCTGGATGCGGTAAAAATGCCGGAAGCGCGCAAGCGCATGCGCATGTTCCCGCACGAATTCTCTGGCGGTATGCGTCAGCGCGTGATGATTGCGATGGCGCTGCTTTGCCGGCCAAAACTGCTGATTGCTGATGAGCCGACCACTGCGCTGGATGTGACCGTTCAGGCACAGATCATGACCCTGTTGAACGAGCTTAAGCGGGAATTCAACACGGCAATTATCATGATCACCCATGACCTGGGCGTGGTCGCAGGTATCTGCGACAAAGTGCTGGTGATGTATGCCGGTCGTACCATGGAGTATGGTCAGGCACGTGATGTCTTCTATCAGCCTGCACATCCGTATTCTATCGGCCTGCTGAATGCGGTACCGCGTCTGGATGCGGAAGGTGAATCCCTGCTGACGATCCCAGGTAACCCGCCAAACCTGCTGCGTTTGCCAAAAGGTTGTCCATTCCAGCCACGCTGTCCGCATGCGATGGAAATTTGTAATAGCGCTCCGCCGCTGGAAGAGTTTGCACCAGGCCGCCTGCGCGCCTGCTTTAAGCCGCATGAGGAGCTGGTATGAACGCATTAGATGAAAAAAGAAATGTGCTGCTCGAAATTGCCGATCTTAAAGTCCATTTCGATATCAAAGACGGCAAACAGTGGTTCTGGCAGCCGCCTAAAACCCTCAAGGCCGTTGATGGCGTAACGCTTCGCCTGTACGAGGGCGAAACGCTGGGCGTGGTGGGTGAGTCTGGCTGCGGGAAGTCCACGTTTGCCCGTGCCATTATCGGTCTGGTGAAAGCCACCGATGGCAAAGTGGCCTGGCTGGGCAAAGACCTGCTGGGGATGAAACCGGACGAGTGGCGCGACGTGCGCAGCGATATTCAGATGATCTTCCAGGATCCGCTGGCGTCACTGAACCCGCGTATGACCATCGGCGAAATTATTGCCGAGCCGCTGCGCACCTATCATCCGAAGATGTCGCGTCAGGAAGTGCGCGATCGTGTGAAAGCGATGATGATGAAAGTGGGCCTGCTTCCAAACCTCATCAACCGCTATCCGCACGAATTCTCCGGCGGCCAGTGTCAGCGTATTGGCATTGCGCGTGCGCTCATCCTGGAACCGAAGCTGATCATCTGTGATGAGCCGGTCTCCGCGCTGGACGTGTCCATTCAGGCACAGGTGGTTAACCTGCTGCAGAAGCTGCAGCGTGAGATGGGGCTCTCGCTGATCTTCATCGCTCACGATCTGGCCGTGGTGAAGCACATTTCAGACCGTGTACTGGTGATGTATCTGGGGCACGCGGTGGAACTGGGCACCTATGACGAGGTGTACCACAACCCGCTGCATCCTTATACCAAAGCGCTGATGTCGGCAGTGCCGATCCCCGACCCGGATCTGGAAAAAAATAAAACGATTCAGCTGCTGGAAGGGGAATTACCCTCACCAATTAATCCACCGTCGGGCTGCGTCTTCCGCACGCGCTGTCCAATGGCCGGCCCGGAATGTGCAAAAACACGACCGGTGCTGGAGGGCAGTTTCCGACATGCGGTTTCCTGCCTTAAAGTAGACCCGTTATAATCGCAAGGGCTGACATGATGTCAGCCCTTATTTTTTTGCGAGGTTACTGTGTCGCGTTTATTCACGTCAGCCCGTCGGCGGCTTTATCATTTTTTATTCGATCCTGAAACGGTATCCGGGCGACGCTTCGAAGGTCTTTGCGGTTTATTTGCGCTGCTCAGCGTGGTTGTCATCTTTATTGAATCGGGTGCCGGGACGCAATACCACCTGACGTTTGACGAATGGCATATCTTTGTCTGGCTTGAGCTGGCGATTACCCTGGTCTTTACCGCCGAATATCTCCTCAGAGTGATAGCCTGGCCCAACCCGGCCAGATATGTTTTCAGCTTCTGGGGATTTATCGATTTAGCCACCATCCTGCCGCTCTATGTTATGTGGCTTTGGCCGGAGATCAGCCTGAGCTATGTCTTCGCCTGGCGAGCGATGCGTGTGATTCGGGTATTACGTATTCTGAAATTACTGCGTTTTATGCCGTCATTACGCGTATTCTGGAGTGCGATCGTCAGTGCGCGGCATCAGCTTATTTTGTTCTACTCGTTTATTGCCATCGTCATGATTGTTTTTGGCGCGCTGATGTATTTAATAGAAGGGCCCAAATATGGCTTTACGACGCTCAATGCGTCCGTCTACTGGGCCATTGTGACCGTTACAACCGTTGGCTACGGCGATATCACACCGCATACGCCGCTTGGGCGTATTGTGGCATCGGTCCTGATTTTGATTGGCTATTCGGTGATCGCGATCCCGACGGGACTGATTACCACCCACATGAGCAGTGCATTTCAGAACCGCAAGCAGCAGCGTAAATGCTCGAACTGCCATCAGGGTGAGCATGAACACAGCGCGCGTTTCTGTAACCGCTGTGGTAGTGAACTACCGGATTAAATAAAAAAGGCTGCCATCGCAGCCTTTTTTATTATTCGCGCCAGAGAATATGGCACAGCTTATGGTCTTTCTCGCGACACAGCAGAACGCGGGCGAAAATGTCGTTAATTTCACCGCCATCTTCATCGGCCAGCCCAATCACCACTTCAGCAAAGAAGTCCGGATTGAGATCAAAATCAACATGCTCAGCCCAGTCTTCTGAAGGGTCGAACAGCTCGGCACCGCCGCGTTCTTCAAACTGCAGATTAAAGAGGATCACATCTGCGGGATCGAGGTTATCAACCGCCAGTTCGAGAAAAATGTCATAGGCCTGCTCGAGCGTTTCGTCTTCGGTCAGGCGATTGTTCAGATCCATTTCCATGATGACTACCTGTTAAACATCGTTGGGCACGTTTTACAGCAACGGACTAAAGAAGTAAAACAGTCGTTCAGCAATTCTCTGCCAGAGCGGGCGTTTCACCCACAGTCTGGCATCCAGCAGGCGCGAGCGGGAGATATAATCATCCTGGACCGCCGCCAGATCTCCACCAAATCCGGCATCGTCAATCACGAGGGTGATTTCGAAGTTAAGCCACAGGCTGCGCATATCAAGGTTAACTGTGCCCACGAGGCTCAGCTCACCGTCTACCAGCACGCTCTTGGTATGCAACAGTCCGCCTTCAAACTGATAAATTTTCACCCCTGCGGCAAGGAGTTCGCTAAAGAATGCGCGGCTTGCCCAACCGACCAGCAGAGAATCGTTTTTGCGCGGCATAATAATACTGACGTCTACGCCACGCTGCGCGGCAGTACAAATAGCGTGCAGCAGATCGTCGCTGGGGACGAAGTAAGGCGTCGTCATAATCAGATACTCACGCGCAGAATAGGTCGCCGTGAGTAATGCCTGGTGTATGAGATCTTCCGGGAAACCCGGCCCGGAGGCAATGGTATGAATGGTATGTCCGCTGGCCTCTTCAAACGGCATAATATTGCCGTCCGGGGGCGGGGGTAAAATACGCTTACCGGTTTCTATTTCCCAGTCGCACGAGTAGACGATCCCCATAGAGGTGGCGACCGGGCCTTCCATTCGCGCCATCAGATCGATCCATTGACCGACACCGGAGTCCTGCTTGAAGAAGCGCGGGTCGACCAGGTTCATACTGCCGGTGTAGGCAATATAGTTATCAATCAGAATCATTTTGCGGTGCTGGCGAAGATCCATGCGCCGCAGGAAAACACGCAGCAGATTAACCTTCAGCGCCTCAACCACTTCTATACCGGCATTGCGCATCATTCCCGCCCACGGGCTGCGGAAAAACGCGACGCTGCCAGCGGAATCCAGCATCAGGCGGCAGTGAATACCGCGACGAGCGGCGGCCATCAGTGATTCAGCAACCTGATCCGCCATGCCCCCCGGCTGCCAGATATAAAAAACCATCTCGATGTTATGACGCGCCAGCTGAATATCGCGGATCAGCGCCTGCATCACATCGTCGGACGAAGTCATTAATTGCAGCTGATTACCCTTTACGCCCGCGATGCCCTGGCGGCGTTCGCACAGCTTGAATAATGAAGAGGCGACGCTGCTGTTCTCTTCGGCAAAGATATGTTTGCAGGCTTTAAGATCGCTGAGCCATTTCGCCGTCGAGGGCCACATCGCGCGGGCGCGCTCGGCGCGGCGTTTACCCAGATGGAGCTCACCGAAAGAGAGATACGCGATAATGCCCACCAGCGGCAGAATGTAAATAATCAGAAGCCAGGCCATGGCAGAAGGTACGGCTCTGCGCTTCATCAGGATGCGTAACGTCACCCCCGCGATTAACAGCCAGTATCCCAGAATGACCAGCCAACTCACCACGGTGTAGAAGGTTGTCATAAGTAAAAAATCCTTTTGAAAGCGTATTGTTATGAGTGTACGCATCAGGATTCATCTGGCAAATAAAAACGGCAGATAAAAGCGCTGGTTTGCGACGGGGTTGAGCATATAATGGCGTCTCTGTGAGTGAAAGAGTTGTCGATATGAAGCGCAGTAGAACAGAAGTAGGGCGCTGGCGTATGTTGCGACAGGTGAGTCGTCGTAAGGCTCGTTGGCTGGAAGCACAATCCCGCCGCAATATGCGTATCCACGCTATCAGAAAATGTGGACTTAACAGACACCGCAACGCGTTGCTGTTCGCCGTCCAGGATATCTGAGAACCATGAGGGCACCGTCAAGGTGCCCGCTGATTTTATAAGACTATCATTTTTCGCAGTCTCTTCCCGACCTCATTCCGCGATATACTCCTCTTGCCTAACTGCATGAATTTAAAAGGAACAAAGGATGAATGGAAACGTGGTCGCGGTACTTATGGGGATCGCTGTCCTCAGCGGTTGCAACAGCAATAAACCCTCACCTGAAAGACATGCCTATTATTTCGTCTCGCATCAATCCAATTTTACGGGCGGGAATTATACCTCCAGTATTTCGCAAAATTACCGTCTCAATGTGCCGCAGTTTCGCGAGCTGTATATGCAGGGGAAAGCTGACCGCGCTGCGGGGCAACCGCCGTCTTACGCTCAGCAGTACGCACAGGCTATTCGCGATCGGTTGCAGGAAGAGGCCAAAACGGAGCACGCCTTCACGGGGAATAGTGGGAGTAAATGGACCTCGGAAATGGAGCCAAAGGATGCCATTTTATACGGCAACGAACTGGCCACGACTTATCTTGACGGCTATAACGGCGTACAATAACGCGACAGTTTTCGGGAATATCGTTTTTGCAGCGATATTCCCGTTGTTTTTCAGCAAAAGGAGGGAGAGGTGTTTGCGGAGTTTGGTGTACTGAATTTCTGGACATACGTGGTCGGCGCATTTTTCATTGTGCTGGTACCCGGTCCGAATACGCTGTTTGTATTGAAAACGGGTATTGGTCACGGCGTCAAAAAAGGCTATCTCGCCGCGACCGGTGTGTTTATCGGCGATGCGGTTTTGATGTTTCTGGCATGGGCAGGGGTCGCGGCCTTAATCCAGACCACGCCGGTGCTGTTCAATATCGTCCGCTATCTGGGGGCGTTTTATCTGCTGTGGCTCGGCGGCAAAATGCTGTGGTCCGTTATGACTCGCCAGAATAACGCCCACGAAGGTGGAACCGAGCCTGCCAGCGCGATCATGAAACGGTCTCTGGTATTGAGCCTGACGAACCCGAAAGCGATTCTTTTTTACGTGTCATTCTTCGTACAGTTTATTGACGTGAATGCGCAAAACACAGGAACCTCTTTCCTGATCCTCGCCACCACGCTTGAGTTGATTAGCTTTATGTACATGAGCTTCCTGATCTTCTCTGGCGCGTTTGTCACCCGCTACCTGAAAACCAAAAAGAAACTGGCGAAGCTGGGGAATGGGCTGATAGGACTATTATTTGTCGGCTTTGCGGCGAGATTAGCGTCGCTGCATTGACAGAAGAAAGGCTCCTGAGGGAGCCTTTTTAATACCCTTGACAATGCTCCGCTATTTAGTTGTATAGTACAACTAAATAGCGGAGGAAAGAATGCATACTGAACCCCCTGTAGTAAGCGACATTCGCGTTGCGTCACGTCTGATGGTCAGAGAGCTGGGCTTTATGGCCTCCACGCTGGCCTCTACGCATTACTCGCCCTCGGCCGTACACACCCTCGTGGAAATTGAGCTGCATAAAGAGATGACCGCAGGTCAGCTGGTGCAGCTGCTGGGTCTGGAAAAATCCAGCGTCAGCCGAATGCTGTCGCGCCTTATTTCTGCAGGCGAACTGGAGGAGGGTGTTTCTGCGCAAGATGCCCGTGCCAAAAGTCTCCGGCTAACTGCAAAGGGACGCAAGACCGTTCAGCAAATTAATGCTTACGGGAGCGAGCGGGTCATTTCAGCGATACAATCACTGGATCCCATACAGCAGGAAACCATCTCTCAAGGACTGTCGCTCTACGCCAACGCGTTGCTGGCCTGCCGGGAGAGCGGCGCTGAGCGACAGCCAGCGGCTCCCGTGATTGTCGCAGGCTATCGTCCCGGCATGATTGGCCGCATCGCGGAAATGCACGGCAGCTATTACGCACGCGAGCATAACTTTGGCAGCTTCTTCGAAGCCAAAGTCGCCTCGGGGCTTGCTGAATTTAGCGGACGCCTCGAGAAGCCGTGCAATCAGGTCTGGCTGGCCGTGATGAACGGCAGAATTGTAGGATCTGTCGCCATCGACGGCGAGGATTTAGAGCCGGGTGAGGCGCATCTGCGCTGGTTTATTCTGGACGATGGCTGCCGGGGGCATGGGGTTGGCAAAAAACTGTTGAGCGAGGCCATGACGTTTTGTGACGGCGAGGGCTTTTCCGCCGTGCATCTCTGGACGTTCAATAAATTGACCTCTGCCCGACGCCTGTACGAATCCTTTGGCTTTACGCTGGCGAAAGAGTGGGAGGGCGATCAGTGGGGCAGCCGTATCATTGAGCAGCAGTTCACCCGGTTCAAACAGGTTTAACGGTGCGATAAAAAAGGCTCCTTGCGGAGCCTTGAGGCATCAAAAGACTTTTTTGTACGGGCGCACCGTGACTTTTTCGTACACACCGGCAGCCACATACGGATCGGCGTCAGCCCAGGCGGTTGCCGCTTCCAGAGATTCAAACTCGGCAATGACCGTAGAGCCAGAAAAACCCGCGGCGCCAGGATCGTTGCTGTCTACCGCAGGCATAGGCCCCGCGGTCAATAAGCGGCCTTCATCCTGCAGCAGCTGTAGGCGTGCCAGGTGGGCAGGGCGAACAGACTGGCGTTTTTCCAGGGATTCAGCGACATCTTCAGAGTAAATCACATAAAGCACGGCGAAGCTCCTTAACCATTAAAAGTGCCAGTTACGTTATGTGAAAGGGCAAATGACTGCAATGTAAAGATAAAAACAATGTTAAAACCCTGATCTAAATGCCCCTTTTTTCACCGCTCTGGCGCTTTAATTGCGCTGAGACAAAGTGTCTTATTGAATATGATTGCTATTTGCATTTAAAATCAGGGTTCGGTTTTTTAACGTTGATGATTATGACTTCGATGACCCTTGATTTACCTCGCCGCTTTCCCTGGCCGACGCTGCTTTCTGTCGTGATTCACGGTGCCGTTGTGGCGGGTTTACTCTATACCTCGGTTCATCAGGTTATTGAAATGCCCGCGCCCGCGCAGCCAATTTCCGTGACCATGGTTTCGCCAGCGGATCTTGAGCCGCCGCAGGTTGCGCCTCCGCCGCCACAGCCGGTTGTGGAACCTGAACCTGAACCCGAGCCAGTCCCGGAACCCCCGAAGGAAGCGCCGGTGGTGATCCACAAACCGGAGCCTAAGCCGAAACCTAAGCCGAAGCCAAAACCGGTGAAGAAAGTCGAAGAGCGTCCGAAACGCGAAGTGCGCCCGGTCGAGACGCGGCCAACGCAGCCGGTTGAGAATACAGCGCCTTCGCGTCCGGTGATGAATAACACCGCCACGACCACGAAGCCGACCGTTACAGCGCCTGCAGGGCCGAGGGCGCTCAGCCGCAACCAGCCCGCCTATCCGGCGCGCGCTCAGGCGCTCCGTATTGAAGGGCGCGTGCGGGTGAAGTTTGACGTGACCTCTGATGGCCGCGTTGACAACGTGCAAATCCTCTCTGCTCAGCCCTCTAATATGTTTGAGCGCGATGTAAAGGCCGCGATGCGTAAATGGCGCTATGAAGCCGGCAAGCCGGGCAGTGGATTGATAGTGAATATTGTTTTCCGCCTGAACGGCGGGGCACAGATGGAATGAAAAAAGCCTCCGCAAGGAGGCTTTTTTGTCTGACTATCAGGTTTGAGGGAGCTGACGCGGTTTACCCGCGCTATCGACCGCCACATAAATAAACAGCGCTTCCGTGGCTTTGTAACGCTGTCCGATCGGTTCAGAAGAGACCTTTTTTACCCATACTTCAATGTTGATGGAAATTGACGTGTTGCCGCGCTTCACGCACCGCGCGTAACAGCACACCACATCCCCCACCGCGACCGGGCGCAGGAAGGTCATGCCGTCCACCCGGACAGTCACCACCCGCCCGTGCGCAATCTCTTTTGCTAAAATTGCTCCACCCATATCCATCTGCGACATTAGCCAGCCGCCGAAAATATCGCCATTGGCATTCGTGTCCGCGGGCATTGCCAGTGTGCGTAAAACCAGTTCGCCCTGAGGGGCGTCATTCGTTGTCATTGTTTTAAACTCGTAACTGAAGACTTCAGGCGGGATGCTACTATGATTTTTCACGGGAGAAAATAGCCCGGAACGCGCATGTTCCGGGCGTGGGGATCAGTGCTTGTCGTCCTGAGGCATGTGTCGATAGATATAGACACCGCTCAACAGCGTGAAGATAAGCGTCAACGCGGTCAGCCCAAAGACCTTAAAGTTGACCCAGATGTTCTGCGGTAGCCAGAAAGCAATGTAGATATTGGCGAGGCCGCAGAGAATAAAGAACACCGCCCAGGCGACGTTCAGACGGGACCACACCTCTTGCGGCAGCGTAAGCTCTTTACCCAACATGCGCTGGATCAACGGCTTTTTCATCACCCACTGGCTGATCAGCAGCGCACCTGCAAACAGCGCGTAAATGACCGTGACCTTCCATTTGATGAATTCATCATTGTGGAAGAACAGCGTCAGGCCACCAAATACAGCCACCATAATGAAGGTGATCAGCGCCATTTTTTCAACTTTGCGGTAACGCACCCAGCTGTATATCAGCACGATAGCGGTAGCAATAATCAGCGCCGTCGTTCCGGCATAAATGTCGTACAGCTTGTAAAACGCAAAAAAGACGACCAGCGGTAAAAAATCAAGAAACTGCTTCATTCTACGATCCCAATTACTGACGAATTAACATATACAGGCGGAACAAGTAGACCAGCAGAACTGCTGATATCAGGTTGCTCAGCGTATTAGCAACGACCGCGCCAACGTTAGGCGTTAACACGGCAAAATTCGGTGCAAATAATAACAGTAGCGTTTTGGCAAGAAGCCAGCCGATCACCGCCGGCGCCACCAGACGCATGTTCGCCCACGCCAGTCTGATGCTGCTGCGCATCGCAGTAAAGATACCCATCTTATCCTGCACAATCATTACCGGCGCGAAAGAGAGCACGATAGCCAGTAACACACCCGGTACCACGACCAGCATAATCCCCATTTGTACCAGCAGCGTGGTTAAAAAGATGACGATGAACAGCTTAGGGAGCACTGGCGCGCTGGCACCAATGGCGCGCAGGGCACTGACGCGATGACCCGCGGAAACGAGCTGAATCATCAGCAGCACGCCGCCCGCCAGAACAGCATTACCGATCAAACCTGAAAATGTCGATGCCGCGGACGCCCGCAGCAGGATTTGCTGTTGCTCCGGCGTCATGTTTTGCACCAGTTCAAATAACCCCACGCTACCGGCAAGATGGTCGCCCTGGCTCAGGCTGGCAATCTGTTCTTCACTTGGTGAGAACGCATGACCAAGCACCACCGTGATAAAGGCGCATAGCAACGCGATCAGTAAAAAGGTAATGAACTGATTGCGGAAAAAATTTCCCGTGTCACGGTAGACAGACTTCGCCGTGATAGACATGCACTCTCCTTGAGTATTGCAGGTGTTAATTAGCCGGCAATTGTACACCGGATAAGAGTGCCGTGGCAGCATCAAGGCTTGTATGGAAAAGCATATCTTTGTAAAGCGGCAGTAATTTTTCGCTCATCACAAAAAATTGATGTAGAACCCAGCTGGCAGGTTATCTTTGATTATCAAAAATTAACCCAGATCAATGAATGTTAACTTACTGGTTTTAATGTGATCTGTGATAGATCACTTAGTACTCTTTTGTGAGTATATTCTCATCCGCACTTAAAACCACAACGATGGAGCGGATATGAAAAAATTAGCGGTGGCAGCCCTTATCTTAAGCAGTCTCTCTGGTGGCGCGTATGCGCATGAAGCAGGCGAATTTTTTATTCGAGCCGGTTCGGCAACGGTTCGCCCAACTGAAGGTTCCGATAGCGTACTGGGAATGGGCGGCTTTAACGTCAGCAATAACACTCAGTTAGGTTTGACCTTTACCTATATGGCGACAGAAAACATCGGCGTTGAGCTTTTGGCCGCAACGCCGTTCCGTCACCGCGTTGGCCTTGGGCCGACCGGCGATATCGCCACGGTGCACCATCTGCCGCCGACGTTGATGGCTCAGTGGTACTTTGGTGATGCCAGCAGCAAGGTGCGCCCGTACATTGGCGCGGGTGTGAACTACACGACCTTCTTCGATGAGAAGTTTAACGATACAGGCAAAGAAGCCGGGCTTACCGATCTCAGCCTGAAAGACTCATGGGGTATGGCGGGGCAGGTAGGTCTTGATTATCTGATTAACCGTGACTGGTTAATCAACGCCTCAGTCTGGTACATGGACATTGATACTGACGTTCGTTTCAAAGCCGGTGGCCAGCAGCAAAGCATCAATACCCGTCTGGATCCGTGGGTATTTATGTTCTCAGCAGGCTATCGTTTCTAACGCGTGCTCTTCAATGCGCCCTGTTCAGGGCGCATGTCATCGATTATTTCTGAATCAAATAACGAATCGTTGGTCCATCCTGCTGAATATCCAGCACGGTATAGCCGTGGTTTTTGGCATCCAGCGGAATGTTATTGATCGACTGCGGGCAATCGCTCACCACTTCCAGAATTTCACCTTTCTTAAGCTGCGGCAGTGCCTCAAGCGTGGCGACAGCCGGGTAAGGACAAGGTTCACCCACCATATCGAGGCGATAGTCAGGCACGATCTCTTTCATGCGGCATTCTCCTGCGTTGCAGTTTTGACGGTGGCACGACGGAAGAAGCGTTTCTCCTGTGCAATAACCAATAGAAAGGCGAGCAGCAGCAGGGCATAGGTCACCACGAGCCCACCGAGTGGGCCAAAGGTGTTCAGCAGATTAACCTTGTCCCAGTTCGTCGCCAGTACGGGTGACACGTCATCCCAGTAATAGGCCAGGAGGGTGGAGCCAATCACATTCCCGAGTCCCACCCACCAGTAATGCACCTGACCTTCGACGGCACGATACATCCAGCCGGTCTCACAGCCGCCCGCCAGCACAATGCCAAAGCCAAACAACAGCCCGCCGATGACCGCGTTAGGGCCAGCCCACATGATTTTCGGCTCGACGCCAAGCTGAACATAGCTGAAGATGCCGATCGCGCTCACGGCCATCCCGGCAATAATGGCTTTGGCCATCATGGTGCGTCCGGTGATCCACATGTCGCGAAACGCTGAGGTAAAGCAGATTTGCGCGCGCTCAATCAGCAAACCAAAGCCAACGCCGAACAGCATTGCCAGCCCCAGTTTTGGCTGATTCAGCGCAGTACACAGCGCCCAGGCGATCATGGCGAAGAAGACCAGCATACCCAGACGAAAACGGCGGCGGGCCTGAGTGGGTTTTTGCGTTAATGGCGATGCGGCGCTAACTTTGGTCATTTTTACCGGAATGCGGAAAAACGGCAGAAGCGTGAATTTTGCGCCAAAGTAAGAGCCAATTGCGGTTGCCACGGCAAAAAACCAGGCGTGCAGCGAAAACTGTGGGATCCCGGTGAAGAACGCCGCCAGATTACAGCCCATCGCCAGACGCGCGCCAAACCCTGCGATAATCCCACCGGCTACCGCCTGCAGGATGCGGATACGGCTTTTCGGCATGCGCAGCTTCACGTTGTTAGCCCACAGCGCCGCCGCGAAGCAGCCGCCGAACATCCCGATGATCATCATCCCGTCAATGCGGGTGAGCGGAGTACCGTCCAGGTGGATGAGCTTAAAGTAGCCCCACTCTTCAGCGTGGATGCCCGCCAGCTGCAGCAGCTGTCCGCCCCAGCGGGTAAATTCTCCGGTGACGGCCCAGAAGGTGCCGGTAATGCCAAAATAATAAGTAGAGAGAATACCTGCCGCGATAACGGCCGGTACAGGTGACCAGAACTTAACCAGGTAAGCCTGTTTGAAATGTTGCCATGACATGTGTAAGCCTCTGAACTCAGAAGGTATAAACAGAAAGAAACCGAATCATACGCTTACGGCAGGGTTTGAAAAGTCATTCGCACCGAGAATATCGACGCGATCAATTATGACGTAACTCGACAGGGGTAAAAGGGGAACCGTCTGGCAGTCGCGCCAGACGGGGAGTGCATCATGCTTTGCGCGTTGCCGCTTTCATCTCGGTCACGAAGGTTTTGAGCTCAGCCAGCATCTGCTCTGGCTTATCCACGTTTTTCTCGATGATTTTTACGATGGCGGAACCGGAAATCGCCCCGGCGGCCTTCGCATCGATTGCGGCAGCAACCTGATCCGGGGATGAAATACCAAAACCCTGCAGCGGAGGCGCGGCATGGTATTCAGCCAGCTTCTCCACCAGATGATGCAGAGGCAACGCCGCTTTATTCTCGGCACCGGTGACGCCCGCGCGGGAGAGCAGGTAGGTATACCCGCGTCCGTAAGAAGCAATCTGGCGCAGCAGTTCGTCGTCTGCGTTCGGTGGGCAGATGAAAATCGGTGCAACGTTATGGCGCATCGCCGCCTGGCGGAAGGGGGCAGACTCCTCAACCGGCACGTCTGCTACCAGCACGGAGTCGACGCCCACGCGTGCGCACTCGGCATAGAACTCATCAATACCGCGGTTAAAGACCAGGTTGGCGTACATCAGCAGGCCGATCGGAATGGTCGGGTGCTTCTGACGGATCGCCGCCAGCATCTCGAAACACTGGGTTGGCGTCACGCCGGAGGCAAATGCGCGCAGTGTCGCATTCTGGATGGTCGGGCCATCTGCCAGCGGGTCAGAGAACGGAATACCCAGCTCCAGCGCGTCGGCACCGGCTTCAATCAGGGTGTCGATAATCTTCAGCGACTGTTCCGGGCCCGGGTCGCCCAGGGTGACGAAGGGAACGAACGCGCCTTCCTGGCGGGACTTCAGCTCTGCAAATACGTTATCGTAGCGTTCCATCAGATTTCCCCTCGTGCTTTCAGAATATCGTGAACGGTGAAGATGTCTTTGTCACCGCGACCGGAAAGGTTCACCACCAGCAGCTGTTCTTTTTCCGGGTTCTCTTTAATCATTTTCAGCGCATGCGCCAGGGCATGTGAAGACTCCAGCGCAGGGATGATCCCTTCGCTCCGGCACAATGTTTTAAAGGCTTCCAGCGCTTCGTCATCGGTAATGGAGACATAGTCCGCGCGGCCTGTGCTGTTCAGAAACGCATGCTGTGGGCCAACGGACGGGAAGTCGAGGCCCGCAGAGATAGAGTATGACTCTTCAATCTGGCCCTCATCGGTTTGCATCATCGGGGATTTCATCCCGAAGTAGATCCCTACGCGACCATGCTTCAGCGGCGCGCCGTGCTCACCGGATTCAATCCCGTGACCGGCAGGCTCGACGCCAATCAGACCAACGCTGGTGTCGTCAATGAAATCAGCAAACATGCCGATGGCGTTAGACCCGCCGCCGACGCAGGCGATCACCGCATCCGGCAGGCGACCCTCTTTCTCGAGGATTTGCGCTTTGGTCTCTTCACCGATCATACGCTGGAATTCGCGTACGATAGTCGGGAACGGGTGCGGACCTGCGGCTGTGCCGAGCATGTAGTGTGCGGTGTCGTAGCTGCCGGACCAGTCGCGCAGCGCTTCGTTACAGGCATCTTTCAGCGTGGCGGAACCGCTGTGCACAGGGATCACTTCTGCCCCCATCAGGCGCATACGGAAGACGTTCGGAGACTGACGCTCAACATCTTTCGCCCCCATATAGATTCGGCATTTCAGGCCGAGCAGGGCGCTGGCAAGCGCAGAGGCCACGCCGTGCTGACCTGCGCCGGTTTCAGCGATGATTTCGGTTTTGCCCATACGCTTCGCGAGCAGCGCCTGGCCCAGCACCTGGTTAGTTTTATGCGCACCGCCGTGCAGCAGATCTTCACGCTTCAGATACAGCGTGGTTTTGGTGCCTTCCGTCAGGTTGCGGCATTTGGTCAGCGCGGTCGGACGACCGGCGTAATTCTTCAGCAGGTCGGTAAATTCCGCCTGAAACGCCGGATCCTTCTGCGCGCTGACAAAGGCTTCTTCCAGCTGGCGCAGCGCGGGCATCAGGATTTGCGGGACGTACATCCCGCCGAACTCACCAAAATACGGGTTTAGTAATGTCGTCATCTTCTCTTCCTTAATATGCACGCAGAGTTTTAAAAACCGAGGCCAGTTTGTTGGCATCTTTAATACCCGGCTGGGACTCTACGCCTGAATTGAAATCGAGGCCTGCGCAGCCGGTTTTCGCGGCTTCTACGCAGTTATCCGGGCTTAATCCGCCCGCCAGCAGGACGTTGTCCAGCTTTTCGCCGCTCAGCAGTGACCAGTCAAAACGCTGGCCGGTGCCGCCCTGGCCGTTATCGAGCACGTATTTATCCACATGGTTCAGGTTACGTGCGGGCAGGGTCTCGCCGACGCTTTGCGCTTTCCAGATCTGAACCTGAGGCGCCAGCGCGGCGCGCAGGGCATCGATATACGCCTGATCTTCGCTGCCGTGAAGCTGCACCGCGCTCAGGGATAACGCCTCGGCTTTTGCCGCAACGTCTTCAATATCTGCATTGCGGAAAACGCCCACGTAGCTGAGCGGAGCCGCTGCAATGATCTTACGCGCCTGCTCTTCGCTGACCGCGCGAGGGGACGAATCGACAAAGATCAGCCCGCCGTAAATCGCCCCGGCTTCGTACGCGGCCTGGGCATCCTGTTCGCGGGTTAAGCCGCAGACTTTGTTTTCACCCAGCAGCACTCGGCGTACCGCTGCGTTGAGATCGTCATGCTCCATCATGGCGGAGCCAATCAGGAAACCGTTGGCGAAGTGGCTCAGCTCGCGCACCTGGGCGTAGCTGTTAATGCCGGATTCGCTGATAACCGTGACGCCAGATCCGAGACGCGGTGCCAGCTGGCGCGTGCGGTTCAGGTCAATGGACAGGTCGCGCAGATCGCGGTTGTTAATGCCGACCACTTTGGCTTCCAGCGCGATGGCGCGCTCAAGCTCTTCTTCGTTGCTCACTTCGGTCAGCACGCCCATGTTCAGGCTGTGCGCGACGGCGGAGAGCTGGCGATACTGCTCGTCGTCGAGCACCGAGAGCATCAGCAGGCAGGCATCGGCCTGGTAGAAACGCGCCAGCCAGATCTGATACGGATCGATAATAAAGTCTTTGCACAGGATTGGCTGCGGCGCAATGCCGCTGACGATCGGCAGAAAATCGAAGCTGCCCTGGAAATATTTTTCATCCGTCAGCACGGAGATGGCGGACGCATGATGCTTATAAATACCGGCAATACGCGCCGGGTCAAAATCGTCACGAATAACGCCTTTCGACGGGGACGCTTTTTTGCACTCAAGAATAAACGCGGTGCGCGCACCCTGCAGGGCATCATAGAAACGTCGTTGGCTTGGTACGACGTCATTCTGGAAGCTGGCAAGCGGCTGCTGTTGCTTGCGGGCTTCTACCCAGATGGCCTTATCGGCAACGATTTTCGCTAAAACGGTTTGCATTCTTTACCCTCTTGCCGCAAGTGCGGTAACGCGATCGTAAGCTGCACCGGAGCGCAGTACGTCCAGAACTTTTTGAACGTTGGCCTTCAGGTCTTCCTCACCGTGCAAACGCATCAGCATAGCGACGTTGGCAGCCACGGCGGCCTCGTGGGCAACCTCTCCTTTACCTTGTAATAAGCGCGTGAGAATGTCACGGTTTTCTTCCGGCGTACCGCCTGCCAGCGCTTCCTGGCGATACGGCGCTAAGCCGAAGTCAGCAGCCTCAAGCTGGTAACTCATAATTTCACCGTTGTTCAATTCGGCAACCAGCGTCGGTGCATGCAGCGATACTTCATCCATACCGCCGCTGTGTACCACGGCGGCACGTTTGTAGCCCAGCACGCGCAGTGTCTCAGCAATCGGCAGAACCAGTTCCGGGCTATAAACGCCAATCAGCGCCAGCGGTGGATGGGCTGGGTTGATCAGCGGGCCGAGCACGTTAAACAGCGTGCGAGTTTTAAGCTGCTGGCGAACCGGCATCGCGTGGCGGAAACCGGTGTGATACTTCGGCGCGAACAGGAAGCAGACGCCCAGGTCATCCAGCGCTTCACGAGAACGCTCTGCTTTCATATCCAGGTTAATGCCAAACGCGGCGAGCAGATCGGAAGAGCCTGACCGGCTGGAGACGCTGCGATTACCGTGCTTCGCCACTTTCAGCCCACACGCTGCGGCCACAAAGGCGCTGGCTGTAGAGATGTTGATGCTGTTGCTGCCGTCACCGCCGGTCCCAACGATATCGGCAAACTGATAGTCCGGACGCGGGAACGGGGCGGCATTTTCCAGCAGGGCCGTGGCGGCGCCGGCGATCTCCTGCGGGCTTTCGCCGCGCACTTTCATGCTCACCAGCGCAGCCGCCAGCTGTTCAGGCTTCAGCTCGCCGCGAACCACGGCGGAGAAGAGCTGGTGGCTCTCCTGCTGGCTCAGGGTCTGCGCCTGATACAGTTTTTCCAGAATCGGCTGCAGGGTGTTGGTCTGCTCCAGCTTCTGTAACGCCCAGTCGAGCGTCTGTTCCAGCAGGCGCGCGCCGTTAGAGGTCAGGATCGATTCCGGATGGAACTGCATCCCGCAGACGCGATCCGCATCGTGACGTACCGCCATCACCATGCCTTCAAACGAGGCGTTAATGGTCAGTCCCGCTGGAATGTTGCTGCCGACCAGCGAGTGGTAGCGCGCGACCGGGAGCGGATTCGGCAGCCCGGCAAACATTGCCTGGCCGTCATGTTCAATGCTGGAGGCTTTACCGTGCAGGATCTCACCCGCCTGACCCACGTATCCACCGTAGGCTTCGACAATCGCCTGGTGGCCAAGGCAGATACCGATAATCGGCAGTTTGCCGCGCATGCGGGTCAGCAGCTCCGGCATGCAGCCCGCTTCGCTCGGTGCGCCAGGCCCGGGGGAGAGCATCAGCACCGGGTTTTGCATGGTTGCCAGACGGTCAATCAGGGTCTGCGCAGGAACGTGGTTGCGGTAGATAACGACGTTGTGGCCATTCGCACGCAGCTGATCTGCCAGGTTATAGGTAAAAGAGTCGATATTATCGAGCAGCAGAATGTCAGCCATCAGAAAATCTCCTGTGCATGGTGTGCGGTAGCAATGGCGCGAAGGACCGCACGGGCTTTACTGCGCGTTTCGTCAGCTTCAGACTGCGGAACAGAATCAAGAACAATGCCGGCACCCGCCTGGACGGTAGCAATACCGTCTTCGACATAGGCGGAGCGGATCACGATGCAGGTGTCGAGGTCACCGTGGGCCGTAAAATAGCCCACCGCGCCGCCGTAGCTGCCGCGACGACGCCCTTCGGCGGCGGCGATCAGCTGCATGGCACGCACTTTCGGCGCACCGCTCAGGGTGCCCATGTTCATGCAGGCGCGGTAGGCGTGCAGAACGTCAAGGTCGTGGCGCAGCTCGCCCACCACGCGGGAGACCAGGTGCATCACGAACGAATAGCGGTCAACTTTAGTCAGGTCCGCCACGTAGCGGCTGCCCGGGGTGCAAATGCGTGCCAGGTCGTTACGCGCCAGGTCAACCAGCATCAGGTGCTCTGACAACTCTTTATGGTCAGTCCGCATTTCGAGTTCGATACGGCTGTCCAAATCGCGATCCAGCGAGCCGTCGGCGCGGCGTCCGCGTGGACGGGTACCGGCAATCGGGTAGATCTCAATCTGGCGGCTGGTGGCGTCGTACTTCAGCGAGCTTTCCGGGGATGCGCCGAACAGCGTGAAATCATTGTCCTGCATGAAGAACATGTACGGGCTTGGATTGCTCTTTTTCAGCACGTCGTAGGCGGCGAGCGGCGACGGGCAGGGCAGTGAGAAGCGGCGTGAAGGTACCACCTGGAAAATTTCCCCGGCGCGGATCGCCTTTTGCATCTGGCGAACCACGGCGCCGTACTGATCGTCGGTCTGGTTAACATCGCACGTCATTTTCTCCACCCGCTGCACTGGAAGTGCCGGCGGCTCTTCCGTCATCTGCTGCTGCAGCTGCGCGATGCGGTGCTCAAGACGGTTTTTCTCAGCGGTCGATGGCGTGAACAGGCTGGCCTGAACGCGGGTGTATTTTTTCTGATGGTCGATCACCAGCAGGGTTTCGGCGAGGTAGAAGCAGTAATCCGGGCAGCGGTTACCCTGTTCGGTTTCGGGTAAATCTTCAAATCCGGCGACCAGGTCATAAGCGAACAGCCCACCAAAGAACATCGCCTCACGCTCGTCTTCCGGCACGGTGACCAGGTTTTGCAGCAGGCGGAAGGCATCGAAAACGGACAGGGAGCAGAGGCGCGCGTCTTCATCCAGCAGCTGGCTAACCGGCGGGAAATGCAGAATGCGCATGTCCGGGTGGCGCTCGTTTTCTATGCCAGAAGGCAGCGCGGCGTCGAGCAGCGGCAGCAGCGATGCACCGTTATCTGACAGCGCCTTGATAGTGACAGTGTCACCTAAAGCGGTAATGCGCAGCGCGCTGTCGACCAGCAGCAGGCTCTTGAGATCGTCTTTACTGTCGATATCCGCTGATTCCAGCAGTAGGGTCGCCGGACGCGCTCCGCAAACCTGATGAAACAGTGCGGTGGGGTTGTGACGATAGGCCGCCTCGCAGGTCAGCAGTTCGAGGTGTGGTTTGGCTGTTTGCATTATAGTGTTCTCATTTTCTGTTCAAAAAAAAGCCCGCTGGGTAGCGGGCTGGGTATCTGTTTGCATTTCGCAGACGCGTGACACTGCCCGAAGATCAGGACGTGCGCCACCAACCGTGCAGAGTGAAATGTGCTGTCATTTTCAGATACCTTTCTCGTGTGAACTTGTGTACTAGTTAACTAGTTCGATGGCGTATTGTCAACCCTTGATTTCAGAATTTCGCGTGAAGTCGGTATCATGGTGTTTTCGGATGTCTCCAACCTGTTATGGGAAGTGCTTTGAGCGATACCACCTACGCCATTATTTACGATTTACACAGCCATACTCAGGCCTCTGATGGCCTTCTGACGCCCGAAGCCCTGGTTCATCGTGCCGTTGAAATGCGCGTCGGCACGCTGGCGATAACCGATCACGATACGACAGATGCCATTCCGGCGGCGCGCGCCGAGATCGCCCGCAGCGGGCTGGCGCTCAATCTGGTGTCCGGCGTCGAGATTTCGACCGTCTGGGAAAACCATGAGATTCATATTGTTGGCCTCAACATCGATATAGACCATCCGGCAATGCGTGCGTTTTTGCAAGAACAAAAAACACGCCGCAACCAGCGCGCAGAAATGATCGGCGAGCGTCTGGAAAAGGCGCATATTCCGGGCGCGCTGGAAGGTGCGCAAAAGCTGGCGAACGGCGGGGCAGTGACGCGCGGTCACTTCGCCCGTTTTCTGGTTGAGGCAGGCAAAGCGACGACCATGGCGGACGTCTTTAAACGGTATCTGGCGCGCGGGAAAACCGGATACGTTCCGCCACAGTGGTGTACAATAAAACAAGCTATTGATGTGATTCATCATTCTGGCGGTAAGGCCGTGCTGGCCCATCCGGGGCGGTATAATCTTTCTGCTAAATGGCTGAAAAGGCTGCTGGCGCACTTTGCCGAAAACGGCGGTGAGGCGATGGAAGTCGCCCAGTGTCAGCAGGCGCCCAACGAGCGTGCGCAGCTCGCCACCTATGCCCGACAGTTCGGCCTGCTTGGGTCACAGGGTTCTGATTTCCATCAGCCCTGCGCGTGGATCGAACTGGGGCGCAAGCTCTGGCTGCCCGCAGGCGTTGAGCCGGTCTGGCAGCTCTGGGAACAGCCGCAGCAAATTGAAGAGAGGGAAGTATGAGTCAGTTTTTCTATATCCATCCTGATAACCCGCAGCCACGTCTGATTAACCAGGCCGTGGAGATCGTCCGCAAAGGCGGCGTCATTGTCTACCCGACCGATTCAGGCTACGCGCTGGGCTGCAAAATTGAAGATAAAGGGGCGATGGAACGCATTTGCCGTATTCGCCAGCTGCCGGACGGCCATAACTTTACCCTGATGTGCCGCGATCTCTCTGAGCTGTCGACCTATGCCTATGTCGATAACGTTGCGTTTCGCCTGATTAAGAACAACACGCCGGGTAACTACACCTTCATCCTGAAAGGGACGAAAGAGGTGCCGCGCCGTCTGCTGCAGGAAAAACGCAAAACTATCGGCATGCGCGTGCCGTCGAACCCGATTGCGCAGGCGCTGCTGGAAACCCTCGGCGAACCGATGCTCTCTACCTCGCTGATGCTGCCGGGCAGCGAGTTCACCGAGTCCGATCCCGAAGAGATCAAAGATCGTCTGGAGAAGGTGGTCGAGCTGATTATTCACGGCGGTTATCTCGGCCAGCAGCCGACCACCGTGGTCGACTTAACCGAAGATGCGCCGGAAGTGATTCGTGAGGGCGTGGGCGATGTTAAGCCTTTCTTGTAAAGGTGTAAGCAGATATACTACGCGGCCATCAAAGCAGGGCCCGGCCCTCTTTTGACCTGATTCGACGCCTGTGAAGGCGACACCTGAGGAAGCTCAATGAGCGAGAAGTTACAGAAAGTGCTGGCGCGCGCCGGCCACGGTTCGCGCCGTGAAATCGAAGCCATTATTGAAGCGGGTCGCGTGAGTGTGGACGGTAAAATCGCCACGCTGGGTGACCGCGTAGAAATCGTCCCGGGGCTGAAGATCCGCATCGACGGTCATCTTATCTCCGTGAAAGAGTCCGCTGAACAGATCTGCCGCGTGCTGGCTTACTACAAGCCGGAAGGCGAGCTGTGCACCCGCAACGACCCGGAAGGTCGTCCGACGGTATTTGACCGTCTGCCTAAACTGCGCGGCGCTCGCTGGATCGCCGTGGGTCGTCTGGACGTGAACACCTGCGGTCTGCTGCTGTTTACCACCGATGGTGAACTGGCAAACCGTCTGATGCACCCAAGCCGCGAAGTAGAGCGTGAATACGCGGTGCGCGTCTTCGGCCAGGTTGACGAAAACAAACTGCGCGACCTGTCGCGTGGCGTTCAGCTGGAAGACGGCCCCGCGGCGTTCAAAACCATCAAATTTACCGGTGGGGAAGGCATTAACCAGTGGTACAACGTGACCCTGACCGAAGGCCGTAACCGAGAGGTGCGTCGTCTTTGGGAAGCGGTAGGCGTCCAGGTGAGCCGTCTGATCCGTGTCCGTTACGGTGACATTCTGCTGCCGAAAGGGCTGCCGCGTGGGGGGTATACCGAACTGGATCTGACCCAAACCAACTACCTGCGCGAGCTGGTTGGCCTGACGCCTGAAACCACCTCAAAAGTGGCGGTGGAAAAAGATCGTCGTCGCATGAAGGCGAACCAGATTCGCCGTGCGGTGAAGCGTCACAGCCAGGTCAGCGGCAATCGTCGCTCTGGCAGCCGGAATAACAACGGTTAATCTAAAAGCCCGGTGAATGCACCGGGCTTTTTTCTTCAGTAATCAATCCCAATTTGCGCCTTGATACCTGCGTCAAACGCATGCTTGACCGGACGCAGCTCGCTGACGGTATCTGCCAGCTCAATGATATCCCGATGACACCCGCGTCCCGTGACGATAACCGTCTGGTGCGCAGGGCGGTTCTTTAGTGCGTCCAGCACGGCGTCCAGCGGCAGGTAGTCGTACGCGACCATATAGGTAATCTCATCCAGCAGAACCATATTCAGCGAGGGATCGGCCAGCATCCGCGTTGCATGCTCCCAGACGGCGAGGCAGGCGGCTGTATCGGTTTCCCGGTTCTGCGTGTCCCAGGTAAACCCGGTGGCCATCACCTGAAATTCAACGCCGTGAGGCTCGAGTAAATTGCGCTCGCCATTGGGCCATTCGCCTTTGATAAACTGGATCACGCCCACTTTCTGCCCGTGTCCGACGGCGCGCGTCGCCGTGCCAAACGCGGCGGTGGTTTTCCCTTTACCGTTGCCGGTAAATACAATGAGGATCCCGCGCTCGTCCTGAGCTGCGGCAACGCGAGCATCGACCTGTTCTTTCAGACGCTGCTGGCGCTGCTGATGGCGTTCATCACTCATTGCGAAATCCCCGGTTTGCGGTTGGGTTGGGCATCAAAAGTCATCCCTGTTTTACGGCGGCTGTCATCGCCCATCAGCCAGAGATAGAGCGGCATAATGTCTGCCGGTGTTTTCAGCTTTTGCGGATCTTCCGTCGGGAAAGCGCTGGCGCGCATTTTCGTGCGCGTTCCGCCAGGGTTGATGCAGTTTACGCGCAGATGACGGTTTTGATACTCCTCCGCCAGCACCTGCATCATGCCTTCGGTCGCAAATTTTGAGACGGCATAGGCCCCCCAGTTGGCGCGTCCCTCACGGCCAACGCTGGAAGAGGTGAAGACCAGCGAACCGGACTCAGAATTGAGCAATAAAGGAAGCAACGCCTGGGTGAGGAAAAAGGTTCCATTAATGTTTACCTGCATGACCTGCTGCCAAATCTCAGGATCTTGTTCATCCATCGGGCGTACTTCGCCCAATAAGCCAGCGTTGTGCAACACGCCATCCAGACGGGGATAATGCGTGCTGATGCGCTGGGCAAGTTCCTGACAGCTAGCGGGCGTGCAGGTAAGTAAATCGAGGGTGTACCAGGAAGCAGCGATGCCGCCAGCAGATTCAATCTCCTGAGCGACTCCCCGGAGTTTTTCTTCGTTACGACCCGTCAGGATGACGCTGGCACCATATTCAGCGTAGGTCAGGGCGGCTTCACGACCGATGCCGTCGCTGGCACCTGTGACAAGTATGATCCGGTTCTGGAGCAGATTTTTTTGCGGTTGATAATGCACGGTGACTCCTCTGGCGCACTGGAGCTTGATGGCGCCTTCTTTTATGACTTTTCGGCTTTATGCCCGAATTAGCCTAATAATTCAATCAGTCTACAGGACGCATTGCTGTAAAATTAACAATTTGCAAATATTTAAACGCCAGACCGGGGATTCCGGAAGGCGGCTCGCAGAGGTAATGTCACGAGCGAGACGCATGGGCGGGGCTGATGTACACTGCCGTGAAAGATTCGTGGTTAAATCAAGGTGGAACGCGTGGAATTACTTTCTCAATATGGGTTGTTTTTGGCCAAAATCGCGACGGTGGTGATTGCCATTGCGGTGGTTGCCGTTCTGATTGTCAACCTGACGCAGCGCAAGCGTCAGCGTGGGGAGTTACGCATCACCCGCCTGAGCGAGCAGTATAAAGAGATGCAGGAAGAGATGTCGCTGGCCCTGCTTGACAGCCATCAACAGAAACTGTGGCACAAAGCGCAGAAGAAAAAGCACAAACAGGAAGCCAAAACGGCTAAGGCAAAAGCGAAGCTTGCCGCGCCGCAGGATGAGGCAAAACCTCGCGTCTATGTGCTCGATTTTAAAGGCAGCATGGATGCGCATGAAGTCTCCTCCCTGCGTGAAGAAGTGACGGCGGTATTAGCGGTCGCGAAACCGCAGGATCAGGTGGTGGTCCGTCTTGAGAGTCCTGGCGGGGTGGTCCACGGTTACGGACTGGCGGCTTCGCAGCTGCAGCGCCTGCGTGAAAAACAGATCCCGCTGACCGTAGCCGTGGACAAAGTGGCCGCGAGCGGGGGATATATGATGGCCTGCGTGGCGGACAAAATTGTCGCGGCGCCGTTCTCTATCATTGGCTCAATTGGCGTGGTCGCGCAGATCCCGAACTTTAACCGCTTCCTGAAAAATAAAGAGATTGATATCGAACTTCACACCGCGGGGCAGTATAAACGCACCCTGACGCTGCTGGGAGAGAATACGGAAGAAGGTCGTCAAAAATTCCGCGAAGATCTGAACGAAACCCACCACTTGTTTAAAGATTTTGTGCACCGTATGCGTCCCTCGCTTGATATAGAGCAGGTCGCAACCGGTGAACACTGGTACGGCACGCAGGCCCAGGAGAAAGGGCTGGTGGACGAGGTGGGGACCAGTGACGATCTGCTCCTGAACCTGATGGATGGGCGCGAACTGGTTGGCGTGCGCTTCACCCAGCGTAAGCGTTTGCTGGACCGCTTTACCAATAGTGCCGCAGAAAGTGCAGATCGCATGCTGCTACGTTGGCTACAGCGCGGTCAAAAACCGCTATTGTAAACAAAAACGCGAGGCAGTTGCCTCGCGTTTTGCATTAATCGATCAGGTGATATTTCTCTGAGAGCGTATGGGCCAGGTATTTAAACATGTTGAATACCGCAGTGCTTTTCGGGGTGGGTAAACCCTGTTCATCGAGGAAATATTCACCGCTGAAAACAAGCACGCCGTTACGCTGTTCCACGCCTGTGGCCTCAATGCCCGCCAGGGTGTCTTCATGATCGCGAATGAGTTTATTTGCTTCAATAAGCAGAGACGCTCGGTCAATAGGTTGGGTCGTACTGTGCATAATCCACTCCTTAAACAATGACAGTAGTTTACGCCCGGGGCGCGTTGGGGGCAAATTTTCCCTGTAATCTGAGAGGGTAAGGCGAAGGGGGCTGGCTGGCATGATTTGCTTTTGCATGCTAATAAAGTTGCGTAACGAATTTTATCAGGTACAGTGTGCGCTTTCGTCATTCTGGCAACAGAATTGCTTGACATTCGACCGGGAATTCGTCACGAATTATATTGAGTGCGAGAAAAATACCCGATAAGTCAATAACCTGGATGTTATCTTTCTGACGTCCGGTAAGACAAAGGGGTTGATATCCCCTGGCGCAGTCGCAATATCAATGGCTCGTCGTCAGCGGAAGGGAAATCAACGTGCGGCGTATTCCTGGAAGAATTAAATTAGGTAAAGGTGAATATGGGTAAAGCTCTCGTCATCGTTGAGTCCCCGGCAAAAGCCAAAACGATCAATAAGTATCTGGGTAATGACTACGTGGTTAAGTCCAGCGTTGGTCATATCCGCGATTTGCCGACCAGTGGCTCAGCCAGCAAAAAGAGCGCAGACTCTACCTCCACCAAAGGGGCTAAAAAGCCTAAAAAGGATGAACGTAGCGCGCTTGTCAACCGCATGGGTGTTAACCCATGGCATAACTGGGATGCACAATATGAAGTGCTGCCGGGTAAAGAAAAAGTCGTTAACGAGCTGAAGCAGCTTGCTGAAAAAGCAGACCACATCTATCTCGCAACCGACCTTGACCGCGAAGGGGAAGCCATTGCCTGGCACCTGCGGGAAGTGATCGGGGGTGACGACAAACGCTACAGCCGTGTAGTGTTTAACGAAATTACTAAGAATGCGATTCGTCAGGCGTTTGAGAAGCCGGGCGAACTGAACATTGACCGTGTAAACGCGCAGCAGGCACGTCGCTTTATGGACCGTGTCGTGGGCTACATGGTTTCGCCACTGCTGTGGAAAAAGGTTGCGCGTGGTCTGTCCGCCGGTCGCGTGCAGTCCGTAGCCGTACGTCTTGTCGTCGAGCGCGAACGCGAAATTAAAGCCTTCGTTCCAGAAGAGTTCTGGGAAGTGGACGCCAATGTCACCACGCCCGGTGGCGATGCCCTGCCGCTACAGGTGAGTCATCACAACGACAAACCTTTCCGTCCTGAAAACCGTGACCAGACTATGGCTGCGGTGGCGCTGCTGGAAAAAGCGCGTTATCAGGTGCTGGATCGCGAAGATAAACCGACCAGCAGCAAGCCCGGTGCGCCGTTTATCACCTCAACGCTGCAGCAGGCGGCGAGCACGCGTCTGGGTTACGGCGTGAAGAAAACCATGATGATGGCGCAGCGCTTGTATGAAGCGGGTTACATCACCTACATGCGTACTGACTCCACCAACCTGAGCCAGGACGCTGTTAATATGGTTCGCGGCTATATCAGCGACAATTTCGGCAAAAAATACCTGCCGGAAAGTGCGAATCAGTACGCCAGCAAAGAGAATTCGCAGGAAGCGCACGAAGCAATTCGTCCTTCCGACGTCTCCGTCCTTGCGGAATCGTTAAAAGATATGGAAGCGGATGCGCAGAAGCTGTATCAGCTGATCTGGCGCCAGTTTGTCGGCTGTCAGATGACGCCTGCGAAATACGACTCCACAACGCTGACCGTCGGCGCGGGTGATTTCCGCCTGAAGGCGCGCGGTCGTATTCTGCGCTTCGATGGCTGGACCAAAGTGATGCCTGCGCTGCGTAAAGGCGATGAAGACAGAACGCTGCCTGCGGTTAATAAAGGTGACGAGTTGTCGCTTGTCGATCTGGTTCCGGCACAGCATTTCACCAAGCCGCCTGCCCGTTTCAGTGAGGCCTCGCTGGTTAAAGAGCTGGAAAAACGCGGGATCGGTCGTCCGTCGACCTATGCGTCGATCATTTCGACCATCCAGGATCGCGGCTACGTCCGCGTTGAAAACCGTCGCTTCTACGCTGAAAAAATGGGTGAGATTGTCACCGACCGTCTGGAAGCTAACTTCCGCGAGTTGATGAACTACGACTTCACCGCGCAGATGGAAGACAGCCTCGATGAGGTTGCCAGCCACAAGGCGGAGTGGAAGAAGGTACTCGACAGCTTCTTTAGCGACTTTACCGACCAGCTTGAGAAAGCCGAGAAAGACCCTGAAGAGGGCGGCATGCTGCCCAACCAGATGGTCCTGACCAGCATTGACTGCCCAACCTGTGGCCGCAAGATGGGGATCCGTACCGCAACCACGGGCGTGTTCCTGGGCTGCTCCGGTTACGCGCTGTCGCCGAAAGAGCGCTGCAAAACCACTATCAACCTGGTGCCTGAGAACGAAGTGCTCAACGTGCTGGAAGGTGACGATGCAGAAACCAACGCGCTGCGCGCCAAGCGCCGCTGCAAAAAATGCGGCACGGCAATGGACAGCTACCTCATCGATCCTAAACGCAAACTGCACGTCTGCGGTAATAACCCAACGTGTGACGGGTATGAGATCGAAGAGGGCGAGTTCCGCATTAAGGGCTATGACGGTCCGATCGTTGAGTGCGAGAAGTGCGGTTCTGAAATGCACCTGAAAATGGGGCGCTTCGGTAAGTACATGGCGTGCACCAACGACGACTGTAAAAACACGCGTAAAATTCTGCGTAACGGTGAAGTGGCTCCTCCGAAGGAAGATCCGGTTCCGCTGCCAGAGCTTCCGTGTGAGAAGTCAGACGCGTACTTCGTGCTGCGTGACGGTGCTGCCGGCGTTTTCCTTGCGGCCAACACCTTCCCGAAATCACGTGAAACGCGTGCGCCTCTGGTGGAAGAGCTGTATCGCTTCCGCGATCGCCTGCCGGAAAAACTGCGTTATCTGGCCGATGCGCCACAGCAGGATCCAGAAGGCAACAAGACCGTTGTGCGTTTTAGCCGTAAAACGAAGCAGCAGTATGTGGCTGCGGAAAAAGAGGGTAAAGCGACCGGCTGGTCAGCGTTCTTTGTTGACGGCAAGTGGGTTGAAGGCAAGAAATAATCTTCACTTACCGTAACTTACCTGTGAAAGGGCCGGATTTCCGGCCCTTTTTTATTACGTTGTTATTATTTTTTGTTACGTACTATACAGTCAGGCTATAAATGATATAGTGGTTATAGTTAACCCTTTTCTTATTATCAAATCGTCTTAAGCGATTGACCCGCGTGCGCTAAATCGGATGGTCTGGCATGAAATTACAGCAGCTTCGTTATATTGTTGAGGTGGTGAATCACAACCTTAATGTCTCTTCTACCGCTGAGGGGCTTTATACCTCGCAGCCAGGCATCAGCAAACAGGTTCGCATGCTGGAGGATGAGTTAGGCATCCAGATTTTCGCCCGTAGCGGTAAGCACCTTACGCAGGTGACGCCGGCCGGGCAGGAAATTATTCGGATTGCGCGGGAAGTGCTTTCCAAAGTTGATGCGATAAAATCCGTGGCGGGGGAGCATACCTGGCCGGACAAAGGCTCGCTCTACATCGCAACCACCCACACGCAGGCGCGTTATGCGCTGCCGGGCGTCATTAAAGGCTTTATCGAGCGTTATCCCCGCGTCTCTTTACATATGCACCAGGGCTCGCCGACGCAAATTGCTGAGGCGGTTTCTAAGGGCAATGCGGACTTTGCCATCGCGACGGAAGCTCTTCATCTTTATGACGATCTGGTGATGTTGCCGTGCTATCACTGGAACCGCTCCATTGTCGTGACGCCTGACCACCCGCTGGCGGGTAAAGGTTCGGTGACGATTGAAGAGCTGGCGCAATATCCGCTCGTAACCTACACGTTTGGCTTTACCGGGCGTTCTGAGCTTGATACGGCATTTAACCGCGCGGGCTTAACGCCGCGTATCGTCTTTACCGCAACCGATGCCGATGTGATTAAAACCTATGTGCGTCTGGGACTGGGGGTAGGGGTGATTGCCAGCATGGCGGTTGACCCGGTTTCCGACCCGGATCTGGTACGCCTTGATGCGCATGATGTTTTCAGCCATAGCACGACCAAGATTGGCTTCCGCCGCAGTACTTTCCTGCGCAGCTATATGTATGATTTTATTCAACGCTTCGCTCCGCATTTAACCCGTGACGTGGTTGATACCGCCGTTGCTTTGCGCTCAAACGAAGATATCGAAGAGATGTTTAAAGACATCAAACTTCCTGCCAAATAATCACTCCCGGTATCTTTCCCCTGCGGAGAGATACCGAAATAACCTCTCAAACCTAAATCAGAATTATCATCATCTGCACTTTAGTGCCATATAATGTCAGTATCCATTAAGACTGTGTGGTTTTAATGTCGCGAATTGGCGACAAAAGTAGAAAGTATTTTACGCCTTCGCAAATATTTCTTTTCAATTATTTATTTCTGGTCAAAAGATTGAATATTCGCGGGAATAGATACGTAAATTCACTGGCTTTTCGGCTAAAGTTTCTTTAGGATTTATCTCATCAGATGATTAATTGTACCAATTGTTTGGTCCTAAAATGATAAGCGATGTCGATTGTATGAGGTTAGCAATGCCTTCAGGAAGTGAAGAACCGCAAAGGGATCCTGCGCTCAAGCGTAAAGCCTGGCTGGCGGTCTTTCTCGTCTCTACCCTGTTTTGGGTGGTGGTTGCTCTCCTGGCCTGGAAATATTGGGGTTAAATATGGCAGTGACGGTACGTTCAGAAACGCTAAAACCAGTGTGTCAACACCGTGACAACGGACACAAAGCTCGCAAAGCACCTGCGACTACCGTACCTGCGTCCTGGAAACTGACAGCACAGCAGCAGGCCTTTATTGATGTGTTCGCGGAAGACGAACCCAAAAAACAATAATTTAGTTTTTTTGCGTAACGATGCAAATAGTCTGAATAAAGACTCTGTGCTTTTGTACTCTTTAATAAATACACATCAGCAATATAGACCTGAGGGCTGACCTCGGAATCTTTAATAATTAAAGCCTGGTGTCCCTATGATGAATAACATGACAACTCTCAAATACTGGTCATGGATCGGCGTTTTTTCCGTGTCGATTCTCTTCTGGTGTCAGCTTATCTGGCTGGCTATCCACTAAATGCTAAAACCTCGCCGCGGCGGGGTTTTTTGTTTTCAGGCTTTACCAGAACCTTCCTGGATTTATCAATTTGGGTTGTTATCAAAACGTTACGACATCTTTGTGTTATCTTTAATTACGGCCCTGATGATTGTCAGGGTTTCCCTGTGATTAAGGAGGAGCTTATGTCGTTAACCCTACGCGAAGCCAGTAAGGATACGTTGCAGGCAGAAAATAAAACCTGGCACTACTATAGCTTACCGCTGGCAGCCAACACGCTTGGAGACATTTCGCGGTTACCCAAGTCGTTGAAAGTTTTACTGGAAAATCTCCTGCGCTGGCAGGATGAAGAGTCTGTCACCGCCGAGGACATTCACGCTCTGGCAGGATGGCTCAAGGATGCCCATGCTGACAGAGAAATAGCCTATCGCCCGGCAAGGGTCCTGATGCAGGATTTCACCGGCGTACCTGCCGTCGTTGATTTAGCCGCCATGCGTGAAGCGGTTAAACGTCTGGGGGGCGATACGGCAAAAGTGAATCCACTTTCCCCCGTCGATCTCGTTATTGACCACTCGGTGACCGTTGACCATTTTGGTGATGATGATGCGTTTGGCGAGAACGTGCGTCTGGAGATGGAGCGTAACCATGAACGTTACGTTTTCCTGAAGTGGGGACAGCAGGCTTTCAGCCGCTTCAGCGTTGTTCCACCGGGCACCGGCATCTGTCACCAGGTGAATCTCGAATATCTTGGCAAAGCCGTCTGGAGCGAATTACAGGATAAGGAATGGGTCGCTTACCCGGATACGCTGGTTGGTACGGATTCCCATACCACCATGATCAACGGCCTGGGCGTTTTGGGCTGGGGTGTCGGCGGAATTGAGGCGGAAGCGGCGATGCTTGGGCAACCTGTCTCCATGCTCATTCCTGATGTCGTCGGGTTCAAACTAACCGGTAAGCTCTCAGAAGGGATTACCGCCACGGACCTGGTGCTGACGGTTACCCAGATGCTGCGTAAGCATGGCGTGGTTGGCAAGTTTGTTGAATTTTACGGCGACGGACTTGATTCATTGCCGCTGGCGGATCGCGCCACTATCGCCAATATGGCACCGGAATATGGCGCAACCTGCGGCTTTTTCCCAATCGATAATGTCACGCTGGAATATATGCGTCTGAGTGGTCGCAGCGAAGAACAGGTGGCGTTGGTCGAGGCCTACACCAAAGCGCAGGGCATGTGGCGCAATCCCGGGGATGAGCCGGTCTTTACCAGCACCCTGGCGCTGGATATGGGCTCGGTTGAAGCGAGTCTGGCGGGGCCAAAACGGCCTCAGGATCGCGTTGCCCTAAATAATGTGCCAAAGGCCTTCGCGGCCAGCAATGAGCTGGAAGTGAATACGGCACAAAAGGATCACCGTCCGGTCGACTATGTCATGAACGGGCATCAGTATCAGCTCCCTGACGGTGCGGTGGTCATCGCCGCAATTACGTCCTGCACCAATACCTCCAACCCAAGCGTACTGATGGCCGCCGGGCTGCTGGCGAAAAAAGCGGTGGAGCTGGGCCTCAAGCCTCAGCCATGGGTGAAAGCCTCTCTCGCGCCGGGCTCCAAAGTGGTTTCCGATTATCTTGCGCAGGCCAGGTTGACCCCGTATCTGGATGAACTGGGTTTTAACCTGGTTGGCTACGGTTGTACCACCTGTATCGGTAACTCCGGTCCGCTACCGGAGCCGATTGAAGTGGCGATCAAGCAGGGCGATTTGACCGTTGGCGCAGTGCTTTCGGGCAACCGAAACTTTGAAGGCCGCATTCATCCTCTGGTCAAAACTAACTGGCTGGCGTCGCCGCCGCTGGTCGTGGCTTACGCGCTGGCCGGGAATATGAACATCAACCTGGTGACCGATCCGATTGGCCACGATCGCAGGAACGAGCCGGTCTATCTGAAAGATATCTGGCCGTCGTCGCGAGAAATTGCGCGAGCGGTAGAAAAAGTGTCGACCGAAATGTTCCGCAAAGAGTATGCGGAGGTGTTTGAAGGCACGCCGGAATGGAAAGCTATCAACGTCGTCGGCTCGGATACCTATGACTGGCAGGATGATTCAACCTATATCCGCCTGTCGCCATTCTTCGATGACATGCTGGCAGAGCCCGCGCCGCTTCAGGATATCCACGGCGCGCGTATTCTCGCGATGCTGGGGGATTCTGTCACCACGGACCACATCTCACCGGCGGGCAGCATCAAAGCCGATAGCCCGGCTGGACGCTATCTGCAAAGCCGGGGTGTAGAACGCCGCGACTTTAACTCCTATGGCTCACGCCGGGGCAACCATGAAGTGATGATGCGCGGCACGTTTGCCAATATTCGTATCCGTAATGAAATGGTGCCGGGTGTGGAAGGCGGCATGACGCGTCATCTGCCGGGTACGGAGGTGGTTTCCATTTATGATGCGGCCGTCAAATACCAGCAGGAAGGCACGCCGCTGGCGGTCATTGCCGGGAAAGAGTACGGCTCTGGCTCAAGCCGCGACTGGGCAGCGAAAGGTCCGCGACTGCTCGGGGTTCGCGTGGTCATCGCCGAATCGTTCGAACGTATTCACCGCTCGAATCTGATCGGGATGGGGATCCTGCCTCTCGAATTTCCACAGGGCGTCACCCGTAAAACGCTGGGCCTGACCGGAGAGGAGCAGATTGACATTAGCGGTCTGCAAAACCTGCAGCCGGGTAAAACGGTTCCCGTGAAGCTAACGCGGGCAGATGGGAAAACCGAGGTGCTGGACTGCCGGTGCCGTATTGATACGGCAACCGAGCTGACCTACTACCAGAACGACGGCATTTTACATTACGTGATTCGTAAAATGCTGGATTGATGAAACGAGCCCGGCACGCGTGCCGGGCTTTTAGCATCACTCTTTCAGCAGATGGCCCATTTTGGCAGCTTTAGTATCAAGGTAGTGGGCGTTTTTCGGGTTACGGCCGACAATCAGCGGTACGCGTTCAACGATATTGATCCCGGCTTCTGTCAGGATCTCCACTTTTTTCGGGTTATTGGTCAGCAGACGCACTTCGTCCACGCCCAGCAGCTTGAACATATCGGCACACAGGGTGAAATCACGTTCGTCAGCGGCAAAACCGAGCTGATGGTTCGCTTCGACCGTATCATAACCCTGGTCCTGAAGCGCGTAGGCGCGAATTTTATTCAGCAAACCAATATTACGCCCTTCCTGACGGTGATACAGCAGCACGCCGCGGCCTTCTTCCGCAATGTGCGAGAGGGCGGCTTCGAGCTGGAAACCGCAGTCACAGCGCAGGCTGAACAGCGCATCGCCGGTCAGACACTCTGAATGTACGCGGGACAGCACCGGCGTCTGCCCTGAAATGTCGCCATAGACCAGCGCGACGTGATCCTGTCCGGTTGCCAGTTCTTCAAAACCCACCATCAGGAAATCGCCCCATGGGGTTGGCAGTTTGGCTTCTGCCACACGTTTAAGCTGCATGTGATTCTCCAGAATCGGCTGACACGTTTCGTGCCGTCTGCCTGTTTGGCTTTCTCTATATGTTCATTTTGCCACAAGCTCCTCAAGTTCGCCTAATCACCACCATGCTATACGCGCGTTAAACGCACGATCCGACATATCCACCACATGGATGAATTTCAGTTATGATTGTGGTGCTTAGCATAAAAGGAGAAGACATGCTTTCAATCGCCAGACGAACGGCAGCGGGTGCGGCCGTACTACTTGTGATGCCTTTGGTTGTATGGTGCTCCGGCTGGATGTGGCAGCCGGGCCAAAACGCCATGTGGCTGAAAACGTTATACTGGATAACGGAAACGGTGACACAGCCGTGGGGGATCATCACGCATGTTCTTCTCTGCGCCTGGTTCCTGTGGTGCCTGCGTTTTCGTCTGCGCGCAGCGCTGGTGTTATTTGCTATCCTCGGCGGGGCCATTCTGGTGGGTCAGGGCGTAAAATCCTGGGTTAAAGATCGTGTACAGGAACCGCGTCCTTTCGTCATCTGGATGGAAAAAACGCACCATGTGCCGGTAGATGAGTTCTACACTTTAAAACGTAAAGATCGCGGTGCGCTGGTAAAAGAGCAGCTTGCAGAACAACAGGATATTCCTGCATTTTTGCGTAAACACTGGCAAAAAGAGACAGGTTTTGCATTTCCTTCCGGGCACACGATGTTTGCCGCAAGCTGGGCGTTACTCGGCGTCGGCTTATTGTGGCCGCGACGCCGGACGGTCACTATTGCAATTCTGTTAGTCTGGGCAACAGGCGTGATGGGGAGCCGTTTACTGCTGGGAATGCACTGGCCGCGTGATTTAATGGTGGCCACGCTGATTTCCTGGCTGCTGGTAACGTTAGCCACCTGGCTTGCCGAACGATTCTGTGGGCCGCTGACGCCGCCGCCGGAAGAGAAGGAAGAAATCGCCGAGCGTGAGCAAAGCGGTGTCTGAAGGTTGATATTCCGTATATTGCCCACAAATCCATGACGGGTGCGCAACTTTTTCCGTTTCGCGCCCGTCACTAAAATGGTAGTTTATAAGGCTGATTGCGGTGAGTTGAACAGACTTTATTCGCTTGAACCACATAACGGGAAGTCATGTGAAATATTTACTCATTTTCTTACTGGTGTTGGCGATTTTTGTTATTTCCGTCACCTTAGGTGCGCAAAACGATCAGCAGGTGACCTTTAACTATCTGCTTGCACAGGGCGAGTACCGGGTATCGAGCCTGCTCGCGGTCCTTTTCGCCGCCGGTTTTATCATCGGCTGGCTGGTGTGTGGTCTCTTCTGGCT
Source organism: Enterobacter quasimori (assembly GCF_018597345.1). Taxonomy (NCBI): domain Bacteria; kingdom Pseudomonadati; phylum Pseudomonadota; class Gammaproteobacteria; order Enterobacterales; family Enterobacteriaceae; genus Enterobacter; species Enterobacter quasimori. Next base: position 104,343 of record NZ_JAHEVU010000001.1, read on the forward strand.
TAAAGTTCGTGTTTCGCTTGTGCGCGCTGAACGTAAAATCAAACGCCTTGAACATCAAATTGCGCCCGCGACTGACATTCCGGAGAGTTCTGGTGTGCCGGTAGCCAAGGAATAATCGAATATGCTGGAGTTGTTGTTTCTGCTTTTGCCTGTAGCCGCAGCCTATGGCTGGTATATGGGCCGCAGAAGTGCGCAACAAACAAAACAGGATGAGGCCAACCGACTCTCCCGCGACTATGTTGCGGGGGTGAACTTCCTCCTGAGCAATCAACAGGATAAAGCGGTTGATCTGTTCCTTGATATGTTGAAAGAGGATACGGGCACCGTAGAAGCGCATCTCACCCTGGGCAATCTGTTCCGCTCGCGCGGTGAGGTTGATCGCGCTATTCGTATTCACCAGACGCTGATGGAAAGCGCGTCGTTAACCTACGATCAACGCTTGCTGGCCGTTCAACAGCTGGGACGTGATTACATGGCGGCGGGGCTGTACGACCGTGCCGAAGATATGTTCACCCAACTGGTTGATGAGACCGACTTCCGTATCAGTGCGCTCCAGCAGTTACTGCAGATTTACCAGGCGACCAGCGAATGGCAAAAAGCCATAGATACAGCCGAACGTCTGGTGAAGCTTGGTAAAGATAAGCAACGCGTAGAAATTGCTCACTTCTATTGTGAACTGGCGCTTCAGCAGATGGGCAACGACGACATGGATAAAGCCATGGCACTGCTGAAGAAAGGCGCCGCTGCGGATCGCAACAGCGCGCGAATCTCCATCATGATGGGGCGCGTCTTTATGGCGAATGGCGACTACGCCAAAGCCGTTGAAAGCCTGCTGCGGGTTATCGACCAGGATAAAGAGTTGGTCAGTGAAACGCTGGAAATGCTGCAAACCTGCTATCAACAGCTCGACAAGCAGGATGAGTGGGTATCATTCCTGCGTCGTTGCGTGGAAGAAAATACTGGCGCCACCGCTGAACTGATGCTCTCAGACGTTGTTGAGCAGTATGAAGGAAGCGACACCGCGCAGGTTTATATTACGCGTCAGCTGCAGCGCCATCCGACCATGCGGGTGTTCCATAAACTGATGGACTACCACCTGAACGACGCAGAAGAAGGGCGTGCCAAAGAGAGCCTGATGGTGCTGCGCGATATGGTCGGCGAGCAGGTACGCAGTAAGCCGCGCTACCGCTGCCAGAAGTGCGGTTTTACTGCCTATACGCTTTACTGGCACTGTCCTTCGTGCCGGGCCTGGTCAACCATCAAGCCGATTCGTGGTCTTGACGGGCAGTAATTTTTTTAAAACGCCTCACTTTAGTTACAACATGCTGTTGGGTTTTTGTCACCGAGTCAGCACCGTGCAATTTTCGGTCAGGCAGGGAAGGAAATCGATTCTGTCATTTTCCACCGCTGGCAGGTAGAATGCAGGCCGTTTATCTGTTCCGCGCCGCTGCGCGCCCATAGACGAAAAGGGCTGGTCATGACGTCTGTTACTTCCTCCGCTTCCCGCGTAATTACTGATTCTCCTGTTGTTGTTGCGCTTGATTATAATAACCGCGACACCGCGCTGGCCTTTGTGGATGGTATCGATCCGCGAGATTGCCGTCTGAAAGTTGGCAAAGAGATGTTTACCCTGTTTGGTCCGCAAATTGTCCGCGATCTTCAGCAGCGTGGGTTTGACGTTTTTCTGGACCTTAAATTCCATGATATTCCTAACACCACCGCGCATGCCGTCGCTGCTGCAGCCGAGCTTGGCGTGTGGATGGTTAACGTCCATGCCTCGGGTGGGGCGCGTATGATGACCGCCGCGCGCGAGGCGCTGATGCCCTTCGGCAAAGATGCACCGCTCCTGATTGCGGTCACCGTGCTGACCAGCATGGATGAATCTGACCTGCGCGATCTTGGCGTGACGTTGTCACCTGCCGAGCAGGCTGAACGTCTGGCTCGCCTGACGCAAAACTGTGGTCTTGATGGGGTAGTCTGTTCAGCCCAGGAGGCGGTGCGCTTCAAATCCGAACTGGGCCAGCAATTTAAGCTGATCACGCCGGGTATTCGTCCTGCGGGCAGTGAGGCTGGCGATCAGCGCCGTATTATGACGCCAGAGCAAGCGTTGGCTGCTGGCGTGGATTATATGGTGATCGGCCGTCCCGTTACGCAATCTGCGGATCCTGCGCAAACGCTAAAAGCGATAAACGCGTCATTGAAAAAGGGGGGTTGATGAGCGATTCCAACAGCCGCCTGGTCTACTCCACCGGGACCGGGCGTATCGACGAACCGAAAGAGAAAGCTGAACGACCGAAAGGTGATGGCATCGTGCGCATCCAGCGACAGACCAGCGGTCGCAAGGGCAAGGGAGTGTGTCTGATTACAGGTATCGATCTGGATGATGCGGAGCTGGCTAAACTGGCCGCAGAATTAAAAAAGAAATGCGGTTGTGGCGGTGCCGTGAAAGATGGCGTGATCGAAATTCAGGGCGACAAACGCGATTTAATTAAAACGCTGCTCGAAGCCAAAGGAATGAAAGTTAAACTGGCGGGCGGCTGAATTAAAAGAGCCACGGCGTTAACCGTGGCTCTTTTACGTGTGTAAGTCAGACCTGAAAAATACTGAATATATTATTAGACCGGTGAGAGCCGTTATGGTGATTATTTGCCCACCTGGTGACCGATAATGCCGCCGACAGCAGCACCACCTAATGTACCCAGCGTACTACCATCCGTTAATACCGCACCACCAAGAGCACCGGCACCCGCGCCAATCGCGGTGTTACGGTCACGTTTAGACCAGTTAGAGCAGGCGCTCAGGGACATAGCTACTGTAATTGCCAGAACAGCGGCAGCGATTTTTTTGCTGGTAAAGGTCATAATACTTTCTCCTGAATTATCGATTCACGGAAAGAAGTGCACTTTAAGTATAGACAATAGTCATACTTAAATTCTGTTTTCCATGAAAGCTAGTCGCGCAGGTGTTACGTAATCACGCAAGTGATAGTCACTTCCTGTTATATCGCTAATAATAATTTTACCCCTTTAGCCCAGGTTAAACAGGTAAAAACTCTTAAAGCAGGCTTCGGAATCATCTCAGAGAGAGGGAGAGATTTGCGCCCGTTATTCAGGCGCAGAGGAGAGTCAGGCAGGTTTTCTCACAATATCGACGGTCAGGCCGTCATGCTCAAGCTGCTGGCGATGTTCATCACTCAGTCGTTCATCGGTGATCACGCGGCTAAATCGGTTTACCGGACCCATCATATAGGGATGTACGGAACCGAATTTAGAACTGTCGGTAAGGACAATTGTTTCACACTCTTTTTCCAGCACGGCATTAACCACGTCAGAACGCATCATATCCCGGCCGGTGAAACCGGTGTCTGGTTGCCAGCCATCAATACCAATGAACGCTTTGCTGAAATGAACCTGCTGGACATACTGGCGAGTGAGTGGACCCACCATGCTTTCACTTTTCTTCTGGTAAATACCGCCCAGCAGAATGACCTCACAGCGCGTCTCCTTCAGCAGATGCGCAATATAGCTGCTGACGGTGATGATGGTGACGTCTTTTTGATCGGCCAGGGTACGTGCCAGAAGGGCGTTACTGCTGCCATTCTCAATAAAGACCGTTTCACCATTGTTCACTAAGGACGCAGCAAATTCTGCCAGTTCTCGCTTGAGGGCATAATTGTTCATCATGCGGGTTTCAACGTCTTCACTGTCCAGTGGGACGGCATAACCATGCGCACGACGCAGGTAGCTCTGTTTTTCCAGAAGGTTAAGATCCTGCCGGATTGTGACTTCAGAAACGCCGGTCGTTTTAGCGAGATCGACCACGCTTACGCGCCCCTGATCGATGACCATCTGCAAAATGATTTGTTGTCGGGAATTCATAGCATCCATTTAAAAAGCAAAAACGAGGTCGGAAACGGTGGAGTCAAACTTCCCACGGGGCTTTTGGCTGAGCGCTTTCTGGCGCGGAATCGGAATCTTTGTGAGCCAGTAACTCTGATTTCAGGATCTCAAGATTACGGATCGCAGAGTGATAATCACCCGCTACCAGGATATCCAGCACCGTATCAATACGTCGTGCCACAGCCAGTGCATCAATGTCAGACATAATCTCACCCCAGGAGCGAAAAGTTAATATTTTCAATGATGCAGAAAATGGGAACAAAAGAGAAGGGAAAAAATGCAATAACTAAAGTACATAAATGAAAGTGATAAATTTATTCCCTCTCATGCAGCGGGGTTAATGAGTGGATTAGTCTAAAACTGCGCGCAAGGCGCTTTTTTTTAAGAGGAATTAGACTATGACCGTTATTAATCAAGCAACCTGCACACTGTTTACCGATACTGAACGTTTCACTCAGCTGGCAGGCTATTATGAGGCGGATCGTCGCACTGTCTGGATGATGTTGCGGTCGCAACCGCGCCCTTGCTTCAACCACGCATTAATAGAGGAGATCATGAATCTTTCCTGGCTGGTTCGCCAGTCCGGTTTTGCGGTCGATTTTTGGGTTACCGGATCGCTGGTAGCCGATATGTATAACGCCGGTGGGGACTTACAGTTCTTCGTAGACTGTATTCAAAACGGGCGCCGGGAAGCATTACGTGCATATGCGCGTGCCTGTGTTGATTGCGTACACGCCGCATCACGGGGTTTTGATGCCGGGGCAATTACGCTGGCGATGGTGGAAGGGAGCGCCCTGGGCGGCGGCTTCGAGGCTGCGCTGGCGCACCATTTTCTCCTGGCTCAGCGCGACGCCCGGTTAGGGTTCCCGGAGATCGCCTTTAATCTTTTCCCCGGCATGGGTGGCTATTCGCTCGTTTCACGCCGCTCTGGCATGAAGCTGGCAGAGGAGCTCATCTACAAAGGGGAATCCCATACGGCTGAGTGGTACGAACAGCACGGACTGGTGGATGTGCTGTTTGAACCGAGACAAAGCTACGTCACCGTACGAACGTTTATCGACACGCTGCAGCCGAAACTGAACGGCGTAAGGGCAATGCTGCGCGCCCGCACCCGCGTTTTGCAGCTGCCACGCAGTGAACTGATGGATATTACAGAAGACTGGGTCGATGCCGCGTTTTGCCTTGAACCGAAAGATATCGCTTATATGGAACGTCTGGTTATGCTGCAAAACCGCCATCAGGCAGCGGGGTTACGCCAGGCCAGTTAACGCATCTTTCGTGACTGATAGCGCTTTAGCCATCGCTCGAAAACGGCAGCGGGCATCGGCTTAGCAAACAGAAAACCTTGCCGTTCGTTGACGCCGTTCTTAGTCAGAAAGGCGTCTTCTTTTGCGCTCTCCACGCCTTCCGCAATGACCTGCAGATTCAGTGCCTGAGCGACGGCCACAATCGCACGGACCAAAGACTGCGAAATGGAATGTTTATGGATATCCCGCACAAACGACTGATCGAGCTTGATGGCATCGATAGGAAAACGCGCCAGCTGTGACAGGGATGAATAGCCTGTACCGAAATCGTCCAGATGAATTTGCGCTCCAAGCTGGCTGAACTGCTGGATGACCGAAAGGGCCAGCTCTTCGTTTTCGATAAGACAGCTCTCGGTCAGTTCAACATCGATAGGGCAATATTCAAAATTCAGATCCTTCAGCGCCTGTTTCAGGTCACTGAATATCGTCTGGTCTGCCAGTTGACGCGCTGATACGTTGACCGCCACCCGCAGGTTAATGCCTTTATCGCGCCATTTAGCCACCTGACGCACCACGTCCAGCATAACCCAGCGACCGAGCGGCACAATCAAGCCGGACTCCTCAGCGTAAGAGATAAATTCCAGCGGAGGAATAAGTCCGCGCTCTGGCGACTGCCAGCGCACCAGCGCTTCCAGGCTTCTGACTTCACCGCGCCAGGTCATTTTCGGCTGATAGTGGATCAAGAGCTGGTCGTTATCCAGCGCTTTGCGCAGGTTAGTATCCAGCCAAAGATATTCGAACACGCGCTGGTTCATCTCTGGAGAGAAAACGCAGAACTTGCCTCGCCCGTTCTCTTTCGCGGTATACATCGCGGTATCCGCGTTGCGAATGACGCTCTCGCGGTCGTTGCCATGCTGCGGGGCAAGGGCGATGCCCAGAGAGCAGCCGGTGTAAATTTCAATTAAGCCGATGCGGAAGGGTTGCCGTAACCGGCTCAAAATACGCGATGCCATGGCTTCCAGTGAGCCTTGCGAGGTATCGGTTGCCATCACAATAAACTCATCACCGCCGAGTCTCGCCAGCACCTGACCTTCATCCAGGCAACTCAGAATGGCCAGGGCGACGGCCTGCAATAACTGGTCGCCAAACATGTGCCCATAGGCATCATTAACCTTTTTAAAATTATCCAGGTCGAGATAGACCACGCCGACCTGAGTGTCTCCCCGGGTGGCGATGGCATCGGAAATCAGCTCGTGGATCGCGTTTCGGTTTGGCAGTCCGGTGATGGTATCCGTATTGGCCAGCACGCGCAGGCGTTCCTGAGCACGCCGCTCCTCCGTGATATCGGTACCGGAACAGATAAGATAAATTTCATTTTTACCGCTGCCGCTGTGAACAAATTTGTTTCTGAACAGAAACAATCGCTGCCCTTTGCGGGTCTTGACCCAGCGTTCAACTTCGTAGGAACTGCCGTTACGAAAAAAACCGGCGATATTACGTCTTGAGGCAGCGGCTTCGCTGCGGGTCATAAACAGTTTGAAGACGTTTTGCCCGATGACTTCGTGCTCTTTCAGCCCTGTGTACTCTTCACTCAGGCGGTTAAAGCGCTGGATATTGCCGTTCTGGTCCAGGATAACGATAACGGAATTGGCTTCTGAGACAACCTGTTCGGCAAAAGAGAGACCCTGCGCCAGATCGCGCGCAACGGAAGGGGTATCGTGCCAGGCAGAGGCTGTACCGGCCCACTCGTTTCGGGTAATTTTGCGCCCGACCAGATGGACAGGAACATCTTCACCGTACAAAGAGAGGGTCATCGAGATACTGGAAGTGATGACGGTTAACTGGCGGATGAGCGCGGCCTGTTCATCATTCAGCGCGATCACTTGCGTCACATCGGCATTTTCACTGGTGGAGAGATGCAGAGCATTGCTGTCAGCGGTCAGTCGCCACCAGGGGCTGTGGGTTCCCATGTAACGAAACAGCAAATTCTGCTCCAAATCGTCCATCCTGTTTTCTCCCGCAGCCGCTCATTAGCGCACAAATCATTCATTTGTTGTCGACTTTTCCGTTGTGATACAGCGGCAAAACCGAAGTGAACGTATTGTTTTTTCCCTGGTTTCTTATAATAAGACGAGACAGGTAAAAAAGGATACTCAGCGTATAAAAATTCACGTAACCGAATATGAAGGGATTCTTTTAATGTAGATAATTATGGCGATTTTGGGCGGGAGGAGGCTGAAAATAGTCAGTGATTTTGCGGTTTGTGATGAGAGAAGAGTTTGTCGACCCATTCATGAAGGAAAGGGTCGACAATTTAACAGCTTATCAGGCGACCGGGCGCGCAATAATGCTGCGCGTTTCCATGCGAACTTCAGCGATATTCACATCAATCACGTCAGTAACTTTGTAAACCGTTTCGCCTTTGATTTGCACGGTTCCGTTTTCCTGGCTACACACCAGTTCGTCGCGTACAGCATGCAGGAACGGCGCTGGAATGAAGGCAACGGCACCGTTGTCCACCAGGCGTACGCGCATACCGCCGCGGCTGATATCGATGATTTCCGCCGGGAAGCGGGCATCCGTTCCCGCTTTATCATTCAGGAAGCGGGCGTACAGCCAGTCACCGACATCGCGTTCAGCCATACGGTTCAGGCGGCGGCGCTCGGCCATTTGCACTGTGGAATCATCCTGAGGACGCGCGACCGATTCCCCTTTGATAATCGCTTTCAGCAGGCGATGGTTTACCATGTCGCCGTACTTACGAATCGGAGAGGTCCAGGTGGCATAAGCTTCAAGCCCCAGGCCGAAATGCGGGCCCGGTTCGATGCTGATTTCGGCAAAGGACTGGAAGCGGCGAATACGGCTGTCGAGGAAACCGGATGGTTGCGCATCCAGTTCGCGACGAAGTTTGCAGAAGCCTTGCAGCGTCAGCACTTCTTCAGGATCGACATGCACGTCATGCGTTTTCAGCAGGGCAGCCAGCGCCTCGGTGTTAGCCGGATCGAATCCGGTATGAACGTTATAGATGCCGAAGCCTAACTTGTCGCGCAATACGCGGGCGGCACAAATGTTGGCTGAAATCATGGCTTCTTCAACAATACGGTTAGCGATGCGGCGTGGTTCAGCAACGATATCCAGCACTTCGCCTTTTTCACCCAACACGAAACGGTAGTCTGGACGGTCCTTGAAGACCAGCGCATGGGTTTTACGCCATTCACTGCGGTTCAGACACACGCGATGCAGCAGTTGAATTTGCGCGGCAATGGCGTCGTTTTCAGGTTGCCAGCTGCCCGTGTTTTCCAGCCAGTTGGACACGTCGTCATAGGCCAGCTTGGCTTTGGATTCGATGGTCGCCGCAAAGAATTCGATATCGTCTTCAATCGTGCCGTCGGCGGCGATAGTCATGCGGCAGGCGAGTACCGGGCGCACTTCATTCGGGCGCAGCGAGCAGAGATCGTCAGAGAGTTCACGCGGCAGCATCGGGATATTAAAGCCCGGCAGGTAGTTGGTGAACGAACGCACTTTTGCCATATCGTCCAGTTTGCTGCCTTCGACAATCCAGGCGGTAGGATCGGCAATCGCGACGGTCAGATGCACTTTGCCATCCGCAGTCTCTTCTGCAAACAGCGCATCGTCCATGTCTTCGGTGCTGGCACTGTCGATGGTGACAAAGTCCAGGCCGGTCAGGTCACGGCGTGACAGCCCTTCATCCTGCATTTCTGTCGCGACGCCGTTTGGCGCCTCTTTTTCAAGATTGTGACGCGCCAGGGTTACCCACCACGGGACGAAGTGGTCGTCGCCGTAGGTGATAAATTGCGTTAGCTCAGCATAGAAACCACGGTCGCCTTTGAGAGGGTGACGGCGCATTTCAGCAACGGCCCAGTCGCCATCTTTAAAATCATGCTCAACGCCACGCGCAGCACGGCACTGAATAGCATCTTTCAGCAGGGGATGATCCGGCACGATGGAAAGACGGTCATCTTTTCTGTGCACCTTGCCCACGAAGCGAGTCAGGAACGGTTCAATCAGTTCTTCCGGCTCGGCGGACTCGCGTTCCTTTTCCGTATGAATAACCGCGGTGACGCGATCGCCGTGCATTACTTTTTTCATCTGCGGAGGCGGGATGAAATAGCTCTTTTGCCCGTCAACTTCAAGGAAGCCAAAGCCTTTTTCCGTGGCCTTTACGACCCCTTCTGCACGCGGCGTCTGGGAATGCAGTTGCTGTTTAAGCTGCGCTAGCAGCGGGTTGTCCTGAAACATAATGTTCTATTTTCGTAGCCATTGAGCGGCTGACAGTTTTACGCGAATCTTACTGCTTCAGCAAGCGCTCTTTGGATAAAGAGTATGGTTATTCCGCTTTGCCAAGCGCCACTCGCAGGCGGTCGAGCCAGCCAGTAAATGCGCTTTGAGTAAGCAGATTGATGGCGCGGATATCGGAGATCCCAACATCCGTCAGCGGCGTGAATTGTGCCGCGCTAAAACGATCCGGTGAACGAGTCAGTAACTCTACTGCCGCAGTAAGCGCCCCGTGCATTTGTGGCTCGTTTTGACGGTGGTTGATCAGAATCTCGCCCATCAGGTTGAGCAGCGCAGGTTCGTGGCTCAGCACCGGCGTGAGCGCCTGAAGTTCCGGCTCCGCCTGCCAGCGTGAAAGGGACTCAAGCTGGAGTGGGGTCGCATAGCGCAGTTCGACGACGGGCAGTACAGAGCTCCAGTGACAAATCGTCACCGGTAAGGAATGCGGCGGAATATGGTGCCCGGGTAACCAGCGTACAGGATGCCCCAGTAACGCCTGAAACACCGCCACAACGCGCGCCTGAAAGCCAATAAAGCCGATAATCTGGTTGATCAGCACAATGTCATAGGTTGTCAGGCCCACTTCATCGAGCTGTAGCTGCGCTTTGTGGTCAATGACGTCGGGCGAGCTGGCGAGCTGGCGGGCATATTGCGTGATTTGTGCCAGGCGGCGGTTGCTTTCGCGTGAGGAGTCAGGACCAGGAAGTGGGGCGAGCAGGGCAGCGTAGTGGTTACAGAGTCGCTGAACACTACACGCCTGAGCGACCGTCAACGCCGTGCTGAGTCTGTCGTACGCACTGAGTGTGTGGAGTCGGTTAACCTCAATATTGAGCGGGAACAGAAGGTTGCACAAGGCCCTGGCGGGAGCGAGCCAGCCATGGCAGGCGGTGACAATCTTTTCAGGGAGTTCTAAATCGAGCAAAAAACGATCGTCGACGTTAGCGGCTTCGGGCACCAAAGGCAGGACATCCGTTTGCGAGTGGTTGGACTGGGTTTCATGATACCAGTGGCCTTTGCCGGAAAAGCGGCGTTGTTCCATGGGCGTTCCTTGATCTCAAAATGGCGATCAATATCCTGGCGTAAGGCGGATGGGGGGAAAAATATTGTTAGGTGATAACAAATAACAGAAGGGAATAACGAAGAGGACAGCAGGGGGAGAGAAACTCTCTTCCCGGAGGGGAAGAGAGTCACGCGCTTATTTGATTTCCAGCTCGTTCATGGCTGCGATGTTGAAACCGCCGTCAACGTGAACCACTTCGCCGGAGATACCCGCAGAAAGGTCAGAGCACAGGAAGGCTGCAGAGTTACCCACGTCTTCAATGGTAACAGTACGACGAATCGGGGTAACCGCTTCGCAGTGTGCCAGCATTTTACGGAAATCTTTAATACCGGAAGCGGCCAGGGTGCGGATAGGACCAGCAGAGATGGCGTTAACGCGCACACCTTCAGGACCCATTGCGTTCGCCATGTAGCGAACGTTGGCTTCCAGAGAGGCTTTAGCCAGACCCATCACGTTATAGTTAGGGATAGCACGCTCTGCGCCCAGGTAGGACAGGGTCAGCAGGGCAGCGCCCGGGTTCAGCATGCTGCGGCAAGATTTTGCCATCGCCACGAAGCTGTAAGAGCTGATGTCGTGCGCAATTTTGAAGCCATCACGGGTAACCGCGTTCACGTAGTCGCCGTCCAGCTGATCGCCAGGCGCGAAGCCGATGGAGTGAACGAAACCGTCGAATTTCTCCCACGTTTTAGCCAGTTCAGCAAACATGCCATCGATGCTTTCGTCTTGTGCAACGTCACATTCCAGAACAATGCTGGAACCCAGCTGCGCGGCAAACTCTTCAACACGGCCTTTCAGCTTGTCGTTCTGGTAGGTGAACGCCAGCTCAGCGCCTTCGCGATGCATTGCCTGTGCGATGCCGTATGCGATGGACAGTTTGCTGGCAACGCCAGTCACCAGAATGCGCTTACCGGAAAGAAAACCCATAGCTTTAATCCTTATATTCATTGTTGTGGCGATCGCCATCTTAGCGGGGCAATCGTCGTTAAAACGCGGCGATAATATCACGTGTCGCGTGCTTAGTTAATCCGACCACTCAGTAGACCCGTGCTTATCGATCTTTTCTCCACGCATCGGCGGTCAATGCTTCACCGAAATGCCCGGCGATGAGCCGTTTCGTCAAATCGTGCAGCGGGGAGGCCAGCACATCAGCCGTACTTCCTCGTTCGACTACTTCACCCTGGTGCATCACCATGACCTGGTCGCTGATGTGTTTCATCATGCCAAGATGCTGGGTCACGTAGATATAAGAGATACCCTGTTTTTCCTGTAATTCCAGCATCAGGTTAATTAACTGCGAACGCATCGACATATCCAGCGAGGCAAGGGCTTCATCGGCGATAATTACCTTTGGACGCAGAATCAACGCGCGTGCCAGCCCCAGACGTTGTTTCTGCCCCGGTGCGAGCATGTGCGGGTAGTAGCTCACATGATCGGGAAGCAGTCCGACTAAACGCAGCGTTTCGACGATGCGTTTACGCCGGGCTTCAGGCTCCAGATCGGTATTTAACCGTAGCGGGAAATCCAGGATCTGCGAAATTCGCTGGCGAGGATTGAGGGAAGTAGACGGATCCTGAAAGATCATGCGGATGCGCTGGCTGCGGAAAGAATAGTCACCAAATTTTAGCGGGTGATCGTCAATCAACACTTCGCCATCGGTGGGCTCAACCATGCCCGCCAGCATTTTCGCCAGCGTGGATTTTCCGGAACCGTTCTCGCCAATGATCGCCAGCGTCTGTTTCTCGCGCAGCGTGAAGCTCAGCGGCTTAACCGCCTCTACGGTCTGGCGGTGAAAAAGCCCTGTGCGGTAGCGAAAGGTCTTACTCAGGTTACGAACTTCCAGTAAGGTTTCGACCATTTCACTCTCTCTCCATGTTCAGCGGGAAATGACAGGCGTACAGGTGGCTTTTCGCCCCCGTGAGACGCGGCGTCTCAATGCATTTACGCTGAGCGTAGGGACAACGAGGCCCCAGACGACAGCCAATAGGCAACGACTCCAGCAGGGGAATGGCACCCGGCAAGGTATTCAGACGGCTTTTATGCGGCATCGCGCTACCGAAATCCGGTATCGCGCGGATCAGTGCCTGGGTGTACGGATGATGCGGTGTATTCACCAGATCTTCACTAACGGCAGTTTCGACCGTCTGCCCGCAATACATCACGTCAATTTTATCCGCCCATTTGCTCAGCATCTGCAGGTCATGGCTGATCAGCAAAATGGTGGTGTTATTGTTCTGATTAAGACGCGTCAGCAGGCGGAAAATTTGCGCCTGCGTGGTGGGCTCCATCGCGTTTGTGGGCTCATCGGCAATCAGCAGGCGCGGCTGGTTTGCCAGCGCGATGGCAATCATCACTTTTTGACATTCGCCGTCGGTCAGTTCGTACGGGAAGCTGCGCATCGCGTCTTTGTGATCTTTAATCCCGACACGGTGCAGTAGCTCAATGGCACGGCGCTTGCGCCAGCCAAAACGCTGCCACCAGCGTCCTTTATAGGTCCAGCCGGGGATGTTCTGCATCAGCTGTTTACCCACGCGTTCGGACGGGTCAAGACAGGATTGGGGCTCCTGGAAAATCATCGACACGTTATGCCCCACCAGCTTGCGGCGTTCCCGAGGGGAGAGGCGCAGCAGGTCGATATCATCAAAGCGCATGCGGTCAGCGGTGACGCGCCAGTTGTCCTTCGCCACGCCGCAGATGGCTTTGGCGATCAAGCTCTTACCGGAGCCAGACTCTCCCACCAGCCCGCGGATTTCGCCTTCAGCAAGCGTGATGCTGATGCGGTCCACGGCCTTCACCCAGCCTTCACCGGTCTTGAATTCGATTGTCAGGTTGCGGATATCAAGTAACGGCATTATTCCACCCCCGCATTAATCGCACGGCGAATGCCGTCGCCCAGCAGGTTGACCAGCAGTACGCTCACCATAATGGCCGCCCCTGGCAGCATGACCGTCCAGGGGGCGACATAGATAAGCTCGAGGGCATCGCCGAGCATTGCACCCCATTCAGGGGAGGGCAGTTGCGCCCCCAGATCGAGGAAACCCAGCGCGGCGATGTCCAGGATAGCCATCGACAGGGCGCGGGTGATCTCTGTGACAAGTCCGGCAGCAATGTTCGGCAATACGGCAAACCACAAAATATTAAACGTCGTCGCGCCGTCCAGACGGGCCGCGACAACGTACTCTTTTTCCAGCTCGTCATGCACCAGGCTGTATACCGAGCGAACCAGGCGCGGCAGGATCGCCAGCCAGACGGCAAACATCGCGTGTGACAGATGTGGCCCCGCGAACGCCACGACGATAATGGCAAGCAGCAAAGACGGAATAGAGAGCAGGGTATCCAGAATGTGGTTCAGCACCGCCGAACGCAGGCCGTGAGTGGAGCCTGCAAAAATGCCCAGCGCCAGGCCGCAGATCGTGGCCGCAAGCGTCACCACAAACGCACCGCCCACCGTCGGGGCCGCGCCGCTGAGAAGACGGCTTAACACGTCACGTCCAAGATCGTCAGTCCCGAGGAAGAAGGAGACTTCACCATAGCGGGACCACGAAGGCGGCAAAAGCTGATAGCCAAGGAACTGCTGATCGATGCCATAGGGTGCAAACCACGAACCCAATACGCACAGCAAGGCCAGGCCGGCACAGCCGTAAAGGCCGATCATAGCCGTGGTGTCACCATAGAATTTACGCCACACGGTACGTAGCGCACCGGGCGTGCGCTTTTCACTGTATACGCTATCGTAAGGCATACCATTCCTTATGCTTCAGAGGGTTGGCCATGGCACCCAAAATATCGGAAAGAACGTTAACAATAATCACCAGTGAGCCAATCACCATCACACCGGCGGAGATCGCCGCGTAATCCTGCTGGCGAATGGCGTTGATCATCCAGCGCCCCAGACCCGGCCAGCTAAAGACCATCTCCGTGATCATCGCCAGCGTGAGCATGGTTGAGAATTGTAATCCCAGGCGGGGAATAACCGGCGGCAGCGCATTGTGCAGCACATGGCGACGCAGAATAGTCAGACGCGACAGCCCGCGCGTGGCGGCCGCTTTGACGTAGTTTTGATCGAACACCTCAATGGTGCTGATGCGCATAAGGCGGATCACTTCGGTGGTAGGCGCAACGGCTAAAGTCAGAACCGGCAGCACCATATGGCGCAGCGCACTCACGATCATCTCATCGCGCCAGACCGAATCCGAAAGCCATGCATCGATGATGGCAAAACCGCTCACCGTTTTAACCGTATAAAGCAGGTCGAATCGCCCGGAAACCGGCAGCCAGCCCAGCGTCAGAGAGAAGAAGAGGGTGAGCAGCAGCGCCAGCCAAAATACCGGGATTGAGAAGCCGAGCAGGGCAATGGCGCTGATAAATTTATCCTGCCATTTATTGCGATAAATGCCCGCCAGCATCCCCACGGGAATGCCCACCATCAAAGCAAAGCCAAAGGCCAGGATGCACAGCTCCATGGTTGCCGGGAAAACCTCTTTCAACTGTTCTGAAATCAGCTGACCGTTGATGCTGGAAACCCCGAAGTCCCAGTGTAGTACGCCGTTAAACCAGAACAGCCACGCATCCCACAGTGACGATCCCTGAAGCGGGGCGTGGGGCGTGAAATAGCTCAGGCTAAAGCCCACGAAGGTCAAAAAGAACAGCGTCACCAACAGCAACAGCAGACGGCGCAAGGTAAATATGATCATGGTTTCTTCACTTCTTGCTCTTTTTCACGGGTGACCCCTGCGAAGGAGGCGTTGCCAAACGGACTCAGCACCAGCCCTTTAATATCGTAGCGGTAGGCCTGCAAACGCAGGGATGAGGCCAGCGGGAGCACCGGGAGTTCCCGCGCCAGAATATCCTGAGCTTCGTCGTAGGCTTCAATACGCGACGCAAGCTGTTGTGAGGCCAGCGCTTTTTGTAACACGGCGTCAAATTCCCGATGACACCAGTGCGCGTAGTTGGTCTGCGAGTTAATCGCGGCGCAGCTGAGCAACGGGCGGAAGAAGCTGTCCGGGTCGTTACTGTCGGTCGACCAGCCCGCCAGCGTCAAATCATGGTTCATATCCATCAGGCGAGCCTCCTGGAAACGACCTTCGACAGGGACGATGATCACTTTAACGCCCACCTGCGCCATATCGGCCTGCAACAGCTCTGCCGTTTTGAGCGGGCTTGGGTTCCACGCCTGTGAACTGGTTGGCACCCAGAGTTGCAGCGTCAGGTTTTCCGCTCCCAAAGCCTTGAGCTGTTCGCGCGCTTTCGCCGGATTGTATTCCGTAATTTTAGCTTCACCGTCGTAGGCCCAGGAGGCTCTCGGTAAAATAGACGCCGCCGTTTCTGCGGTACCGTAGTAAATCGACTGCATCAGACGCTGGTTATTGATCGCTAACGCCAGCGCGTGGCGAACGGCGGGATTATTCAGCGGCGGTTTATCGGTGTTAAACGCCAGATAGGCAATGTTCATCCCGGGACGCAATGTCAGGCGCAGACGCGGATCGTCACGCAGAATGGTCAACTGGCTGGCCGCAGGCCAGGCGAGCACGTCGCACTCACCGGTTAACAGCTTTGAAAGACGTCCCGTACCGCCAGAGCCAAGATCGACAACCACCTGGGGCATCAGCGGCGTGCCGCGCCAGAAATGTTCGTGACGCTGCAGGCGAATAAACTGCCCGGCACGATACTCTGCCAGCTGGAACGGGCCCGTGCCGACAGGCTGGCGGTCGAGCAGTTCCTGGCGATCTTTTTTCGTCAACGCAGCCGCGTATTCTGCCGACATCACTGACGCATAGTGTGTTGCCAGATGCCAGAGGAAAGAGGCATCCGGGCGAACCAGCCGGAACTCCACCGTCCGGTTATCCAGCTTGCGCACGCTTTTGACGGTATCGGCAAACTGCAGACTGTCGAAATAGGGGAAGTTTCCGCCGTTAACGTTATGCCACGGATGGTGACGGTCAAAGATGCGCTGGAAGGTAAACACCACGTCATCCGCGTTCAGTTTGCGGGTAGGCGTAAACCATGGCGTGCGCTGGAAGTCGACATCATCGCGGAGATGGAAACGATAGGTGGCACCGTTATCCAGCACTTCCCAGCTGTCAGCAAGCTCTGGCACCAGGCGATAGGTATAAGGATCAACATCAAGCAGACGATCGTACAGCTGCGCGGCCAGCGTATCGACAATCAGGCCGCTACCCGCTTTTTGCGGGTTAAAGGTATCAACTTGCCCGCTGACGCAATAGACAAATCCGCTATCGCGAATATCAGGGAGCGCAGATCGCTCAGGTGCAGCAACAGCCAGGTTGCTGAACAGACCGAGTGCCAACAGGGACGATAAAACCAGACGCATAATTTTTAAGGTTTTTAGGTTCGATCTGCAAAGTGTATCGCACTTACACCTGCTTCGTAAAAATGTCTGCAGATAAGTGCTGATAATGTCAGCGCATTTGATGCTTTTTGAGCAATGCCCTTAATTGATGGTAGGTCAGACCCAGCAAATCAGCCGCCTGTTTCTGGTTATATTTCGCCAACTGGAGGCTCTGTTCCAGTAACTGCTGTTCCTGCTTATGCTGAAACTGACGCAAATCGAGCGGCAGAGACGGCACGTCAGCGTTGTTGACTGGCACAACAGCGGCCGGCGCGTCGCGCTTAAACGGGTCGAGAATAATGTTGTCCAGTTCCGTTTCGCTGCTGCCGTGGCGATAAACCGAACGCTCTACCACGTTTTTCAGTTCACGAATATTCCCCGGCCAGGGGTAGCCGAGCAGGGTTTCTGTGGCGTAGTCGCTGAAGCCGGGGAAAAGAGGCAGACCCAGCTCACGGCACATCTGGATGGCAAACTGCTCTGCGAGCAGCATGATGTCGCTGCGCCTTTCACGCAGCGGCGGCAGGTGTACGACGTCAAACGCCAGCCTGTCGAGCAGGTCTGCGCGGAATTTATCCTCAGCGACCATTTCCGGCAGATTGGCGTTGGTTGCGCAGACCAGACGCACGTTAACCTGCAGCGGCTGGCTTCCGCCGACGCGCTCCAGCTCGCCATACTCAATGACGCGCAGCAGCTTTTCCTGAACCAGCATTGGGGCTGTTGCCAGTTCATCGAGGAACAGTGTGCCGCCATCTGCGCGCTCGAACCGCCCAGGGTGGCGTTTTTGGGCGCCGGTAAACGCCCCCGCTTCATGACCAAAGAGTTCGGTGTCGAGCAGATTCTCATTCAACGCCGCGCAGTTGAGGGAAATAAATGGCCCATCCCAGCGCCCTGATAAATAGTGGAGACGGTTGGCTATCAGTTCCTTACCCGTACCGCGCTCACCGACGATCAGCACCGGTTTATTGAGAGGCGCCAGGCGCGAAACCTGTTCAAGAACTTCAAGAAAACTATTCGCTTCACCCAGTAAGTTGTCTTTGTATCCACTCATGATGAAATTAACCACTCCTTAGTGATATTCACCAGGTGAGGATAGTGCCATAATGTACAAATATCAATCACATCTAATAATATCAATGAGATAAAAAGTTGGCACGAGATTTGTATTATCTCTGTAGCAGGGCATCGCCCGATAACAGAAATATGAGGATTTGATTATGGGTATTTTTTCTCGTTTTGCCGACATCGTGAACGCCAACATCAATTCACTGCTTGAGAAAGCGGAAGATCCGCAGAAGCTGGTGCGTCTGATGATTCAGGAAATGGAAGACACGCTGGTTGAAGTGCGTTCCACCTCCGCTCGTGCGCTGGCTGAGAAAAAGCAGCTCACGCGTCGCATTGAGCAGGCGACCACCCAGCTCAACGAATGGCAGGAAAAAGCCGAACTGGCGTTACGTAAAGACAAAGAAGACCTCGCTCGTGCCGCGCTGATTGAAAAACAGAAGTTGTCAGATGTTGTCACCGCGCTCGAACACGAAGTGACGCTGGTTGATGACACGCTCTCTCGTATGAAGAAAGAGATCGGCGAGCTTGAGAATAAACTCAGCGAAACCCGCGCACGTCAACAGGCGCTGACGCTTCGCCACCAGGCAGCAAGCTCTTCCCGTGACGTTCGCCGTCAGCTGGACAGCGGTAAGCTGGACGAAGCGATGGCCCGTTTCGAGTCCTTCGAACGCCGTATCGACCACATGGAAGCGGAAGCGGAAAGTCACAGTATTGGTAAGCAGAAGACGCTGGATCAGCAGTTTGCCGATTTGAAAGCCGACGACGAAATCAGCGAGCAGCTGGCGGCGTTGAAAGCCAAAATGAAGCAAGACAACCAGTAATAATTCGTGCGGCACCTGAGCGTGCCGCATCATAAACAAGGAGTACACATGAGCGCGCTTTTTCTGGCAATTCCCCTGACCATTTTCGTGCTGTTCGTTCTGCCGATTTGGTTATGGCTGCACTACAGTAACCGTTCTTCGCGTGGGGAGCTTTCTCAGAGTGAGCAGCAACGTCTCGTGCAGCTTACCGATCAGGCGAATAAAATGCGCGATCGCATTCAGGCGCTGGAAGCTATCCTGGATGCAGAACATCCGAACTGGAGGGAGCGTTAATGTCTGGACTGAACCTGAACAAAAAATTGTGGCGCATCCCGCAGCAGGGCATGGTACGCGGCGTTTGTGCTGGATTGGCCCATTATCTCGATGTACCGGTGAAGCTGGTGCGTGTGGTAACGGTATTATCGATTTTCTTTGGTCTGGCTTTTATTACCCTGGTGGCCTATATCGTGCTGTCGTTTGTGCTCGACCCGATGCCTGACGGTGAACTGGCAGCGGAAGGCGCACCGACCAGCAGCGATCTGCTCAACGCTGTTGATGATCGGCTGGCTGAAGGGGAGAAGCGGCTGCGGGAAATGGAGCGCTATATCACCTCTGATACCTTTACGCTGAGAAGTCGTTTTCGTCAGCTTTAAGAGAGAACATTCATGAAACAAAACTGGCAACAGGCCGGTCAGAAGGTAAAACCCGGCCTGAAAATCGCAGGTAAACTGGTCCTGCTGACGGCGTTGCGTTACGGTCCGGCCGGCGTGGCGGGCTGGGCGATAAAATCTGTTGCCCGTAAACCGGTCAGAATGCTGCTTGCCGTGGCGCTGGAACCCCTGCTGCAAAAACTGGCAAAACGCGTTTCTCGCCGTTACTTTTCCTGACCCTTCCTGATTGCGTTAGCCCTTTCTCCCCGGAGAGAAGGGCTAGCGACTCGATTCTCCTCTTCCTCTTTTTTTTTGCTGTAGCTCACATTAATGCTCCGCGCTGCTTTTTGAAGGCGATTTTATGCTCCCTGGTCCGTTGACAGATATTTTTCAGGGGAGTAGATTGCAATCCGTGGGACCGCTACCATGGAAAATAAAGTGAACGCAAAAATTAATAAACTCATTGATCTTGTTTACGGGGAAACATTTACTGATAAACACCGAAAGGTGTTATTGGAAAAAATCGGTAATGCCGCTTCTCTTATTAAGGAAAAACGTAAATCTGGCTGGGATGAAAAAGATGTCGTCCTCATTACCTATGCCGATCAGTTTTCGGCGGCAGGGGAGAAAGCGCTGCCGGTGTTTACCCGTTTTTATAATAAGTGGCTTTCTCACGCCTTTTCTCATGTCCATCTTCTTCCTTTTTATCCATGGTCCTCTGACGATGGTTTTTCCGTTATCGATTATCATGAAGTGGCACCGGAAACCGGAACCTGGAGTGATATCGCTGAATTAAAACGGTCGACCAGCCTGATGTTTGATTACGTATGCAATCATATGTCGGCAAAAAGCCAATGGTTTGCCAACTATCTACGGCAAACGCCCGGCTATGAAGATTTCTTTATCTCTGTCGATCCGGAAACAGACTTATCCGCCGTGACGCGCCCGCGAGCGTTACCGCTTCTGACGCCTTTTACGCTTCATGACGGCAGCGTTCGCCATCTATGGACCACCTTTAGCGAAGACCAGATCGATCTGAACTTTGCTTCGCCGAACGTGTTAATTGCGATGGTGGATGTACTGCTTCATTACCTGATGGAAGGGGCGAGTTATATCCGTCTCGATGCCGTGGGCTTTATGTGGAAAATCCCTGGAACGCATTGTATCCATCTGGAACAAACCCACCAGCTCATCCAGCTCTTCCGTGCGATTACCGAGGCTGTGGCACCGGGAACGATCATCATCACCGAAACAAACGTTCCGCACAAAGACAACATTTCCTATTTCGGCAACGGTGAAAATGAAGCGCAGATGGTGTATCAGTTCTCTTTACCGCCGCTGGTGCTGCATGCCATCCATCGTCAGGATGTCCGTACCCTGAGCCAGTGGGCCTCATCGCTGGAGCTCCCATCCACGAAAACCACCTGGTTCAATTTTTTAGCTTCGCATGATGGTATCGGCCTGAATCCGTTACGCGGGATTTTACCTGAATCCGACATCCTTTCGCTGGTGGAGAAACTTCAGCAGGAAGGGGCTCTGGTCAACTGGAAAAATAACCCTGACGGAACGCGAAGCCCTTATGAAATTAATGTTACCTACCTGGATGCATTAAGCCCAAAAAACGCTGCTGATGATGAACGTATTGCACGCTTTATTCTGGCGCATGCGGTCCTGTTGAGTTTCCCTGGCGTGCCTGCCATATATATTCAAAGTGCGTTGGGCTCACGTAATGATTATGAAGGCGTTGAGCGACTCGGATATAACCGTGCAATCAATCGCAAAAAATACGTTGCCAGTGAGATTGATTTCGAACTTTCAAACAAAACAGGCATCCGCCATCAAATATTTAAACAGCTAAGCGAATTAATTGCGATTCGCAAAGCAGAGCAGGTATTTCACCCGGGCAGCGATGCAATTTTCGAAACATACGGTGAACATATTTTTAAAATTATACGCGTGGCCGAAAACGGTGAGCGAATTACGGCGTTATTTAACTTTAGCCAACATATTCAGACCGTGAATTGTGACGGCGTATCCGGTTCGGAACTTATTTCTAAACTGAATATTAGCGGTACCACTCTGACCCTCAATCCATGGCAGGTGATGTGGATTAAAGAAAACTAAAAAGGACCTTAAAAATGAAGATGCCCAAAATTGTGCTGATCTCAGCACTGGTTTCGTGCGCCCTCGTATCAGGATGTAAGGACGACAAGCCATCGAACGTCACCATTGAATTTATGCATTCGTCGGTGGAGCAGGAACGTCAGGCCGTCATTACGAAACTGATTGAGAAATTCGAAAAGGAAAACCCAACCATCACGGTGAAACAGGTGCCGGTGGAAGAGGATGCCTATAACACCAAGGTCATCACTCTGGCCCGCACCGGCGCATTGCCGGAAGTGATCGAAGTCAGCCATGACTACGCAAAAGTGATGGACAAAGAGCAGCTACTGGATCGGGACGCGATCGGTGAAGCGATTAAAGCCGTCGGTGAAGACACCTTCTACGACGGCATTCTTCGCGTAGTTCGTACTGAAGACGGTACGGCGTGGACCGGCGTGCCTGTCAGTGCCTGGCTGTCCGGCGTCTGGTACCACAAAGACATCCTGGCGGCTGCGGGCATTGAAGAACCGCACAACTGGGAGCAGCTGCTGCAGGCCAGTCAGAAACTTAACGATCCGGGCAAGAAACACTACGGCATTGCGCTGCCAACGGCAGAAAGCGTGATGACGGAACAGGCATTCTCCCAGTTCGCTCTTTCGGGTGGCGCAAACGTCTTTGATGCGAAAGGTGACGTGGAGATTGATACGCCAGAGATGACGAATGCGCTGGCCTTTTATAAAGCGCTGGCGGCAACCACCATGCCCGGGTCAAACGATGTCATGGAGATCAAAGACGCCTTTATGAACGGTTCCGCGCCGATGGCCGTTTACTCCACCTACATCCTTCCGGCGGTCTACAAAGAGGGCAATCCCGCGAACCTGGGCTTTGTGGTCCCGACTGAAAAATCCTCTGCGGTCTACGGCATGATCACATCACTGACGATCACCACAGGCCAAACCGATGAGGAAACCAAAGCGGCAGAGAAATTTGTCACCTGGATGGAGCAGGCTCAGAACGCGACAGACTGGGTCATGATGTCGCCCGGCGCGGCGTTGCCCGTGAACAAACGGGTTGTGGGCACTGAAACCTGGAAAAACAACGATGTGATTAAAGCGTTTGGGCAACTGCCTTACGAGCTGATCGCGCAGTTCCCGAACGTGCAGGTGTTTGGTGCCGTGGGTGACAAAAACTTCACCCGCATGGGCGATGTCACCGGTTCCGGCATTATCAGTTCTATGGTGCATAACGTCACGGTAGGCCAACAAGACCTCAGTGCAACGTTAAGCAACAGCCAGAAGCGACTGACTGCCCTGATTTCACAACGATAGGAGCGCTTTGCGAAGGGAATTATGAAGACGTTGTTTTCTGGTCGTTCAGATATGCCTTTCGCCATGCTGCTGTTGGCCCCCAGCCTGATTTTGCTGGGGGGCCTCGTGGCCTGGCCGATGATTTCCAACATTGAAATCAGTTTCTTACGCTTGCCGCTCAATCCGCGCATCGATGCCGTGTTTGTTGGGCTTGATAACTACATCCGTATTCTGAGCGATGCTGCGTTCTGGCACTCGCTGTGGATGACGTTTTGGTACACCGCGCAGGTCGTCATGGGCAGTACGGGCCTTGGGCTGGCCGTCGCCATCTTCTTTAACCGTGAATTTCGCCTGCGCAAAACGGCCCGTTCACTGGTGATTTTATCTTACGTCACGCCATCAATTTCGCTGGTGTTTGCCTGGAAGTACATGTTCAACAACGGCTACGGCATTGTGAACTATCTGGGCGTTGACCTGCTGCATCTGTATGACCAGGCACCGCTGTGGTTTGACAACCCCGGCAGCAGTTTTGTGCTGGTGGTGCTGTTCGCCATCTGGCGCTATTTCCCCTATGCGTTCATCTCGTTCCTGGCCATTTTGCAGACCATTGATAAGTCGTTATATGAAGCGGCTGAGATGGATGGCGCGAATGCCTGGCAGCGTTTTCGCATTGTCACGCTGCCCGCGATTATGCCGGTTCTGGCAACGGTGGTTACGCTGCGAACCATCTGGATGTTCTACATGTTTGCGGATGTCTATCTGCTGACAACGAAGGTCGATATTTTGGGCGTCTATCTCTATAAAACGGCCTTTGCCTTCAACGACCTGGGTAAAGCCGCCGCTATTTCCGTGGTGCTGTTCGTGATCATCTTCGCCGTCATTCTGCTGACCAGAAAAAGGGTAAACCTCAATGGCAACAAATAAACGCGTGCTGGGCCGTATCGGTTTTTATCTGGGGCTGGCGGTGTTCCTCATCATCACGCTGTTCCCGTTCTTCGTGATGCTGATGACGTCGTTTAAAAGCGCCAAAGAGGCGATCTCGCTGCATCCGACGATTCTGCCGCAGGAGTGGACGTTACAGCATTACGTCGACATCTTTAACCCACTGATTTTCCCGTTTGTGGACTACTTCCGCAACAGCATGGTGGTGTCGCTGACCTCATCAGTGATTGCGGTGTTTCTCGGTACATTGGGTGCCTACGCCTTGTCCAAACTGCGTTTTAAAGGACGCGCGACGATCAATGCGAGTTTTTACACCGTCTACATGTTCTCCGGGATTTTATTGGTGGTGCCGCTGTTCAAAATTATCACCGCACTCGGGATCTACGATACCGAACTGGCGCTGATTATCACCATGGTGACCCAGACGTTACCGACCGCGGTGTTCATGCTCCGCAGCTATTTCGACACCATCCCGGACGAAATCGAAGAAGCCGCGATGATGGACGGCCTTAACCGTCTGCAAATCATCTTCCGCATCACCGTGCCGCTGGCAATTTCCGGTCTGGTGTCGGTGTTTGTCTACTGCTTCATGGTGGCGTGGAACGACTATCTGTTTGCCTCTATTTTCCTGTCCAGCGCCAGTAATTTCACCCTGCCGGTAGGACTCAACACCCTGTTTAGCACGCCAGATTACATCTGGGGTCGCATGATGGCGGCATCGCTGGTCACGGCACTGCCTGTGGTCATCATGTACGCGCTGTCTGAACGTTTTATTAAAAGTGGTTTGACCGCCGGTGGCGTGAAGGGCTGAGGCGGCCAATTTTAACAAGGAGTCAGTCATGAAAAAGTTAGTTGCGACAGCGCCCCGCGTGGCGGCGCTGGTGGAATATGAAGATCGTCCTGTTGCCGTTCACGAAGTGAAGATCCGCGCGCGCTTTGGTGCCCCGAAACACGGTACCGAAGTGGTGGATTTCCGCGCGGCAAGCCCGTTTATCGATGAAGAGTTCAACGCCGAGTGGCAGATGTTCACGCCGCGTGAAGAGGGCGCGGCCCGCGGTATTGAGTTCGGTAAATTCCAGCTGGGAAACATGATCGTCGGCGACATCATCGAATGCGGGGCTGACGTGACGGAATACCAGATCGGCGACAGCGTCTGCTGCTACGGTCCATTGCAGGAAACGGTCATCGTTAACGCGGTTAACAACTACAAGCTGCGCAAAATGCCGCAGGGGTCGTCCTGGAAAAATGCCGTTTGCTACGATCCGGCGCAATTTGCCATGAGCGGCGTGCGGGATGCCAATGTCCGTGTAGGTGATTTTGTGGTTGTTGTCGGGCTGGGGGCGATTGGTCAGATCGCGATTCAGCTGGCGAAGAAAGCCGGCGCGTCAGTGGTCATCGGTGTCGATCCTATTGAACATCGCTGTGAGATTGCTCGCCGTCATGGCGCGGACCACTGCCTGAACCCAATCGGTACTGATGTCGGTCTTGAAATTAAAAAACTGACCGGTAAGCAGGGTGCGGATGTGATCATCGAAACCAGTGGTTTTGCCGATGCGCTGCAATCTGCACTGCGCGGTCTCGCTTACGGCGGAACGATCTCCTACGTGGCCTTCGCCAAACCCTTTGCAGCAGGATTCAACCTTGGTCGTGAAGCGCATTTCAACAATGCGAAAATTGTCTTCTCCCGCGCCTGCAGTGAACCCAATCCGGATTACCCGCGCTGGAGCCGCAAGCGTATTGAAGAGACCTGCTGGGAATTGCTGATGAACGGTTATCTCAATTGCGAGGATCTGATCGACCCGGTAGTCACCTTTACCACCAGCGCTGAAAGCTACATGAAATATGTCGATCGGCACCCTGAGCTGAGCATCAAAATGGGCGTCACTTTTTAAGCTAAGGAGAGCAAGCAATGAAGATCGCAACACAAAATCAGGCCTTTTTCCCGACCAATATCATGGAAAAATTCAAGTACATCAAAGCGATGGGGTTTGATGGCTACGAAATCGATGGCCGACTGCTGGTAGACAACCTCGATGAGGTCAAAGCGGCAATCAAAGCGACAGGTCTGCCGGTGACGACGGCCTGCGGCGGATACGACGGCTGGATCGGTGACTTTATCGAAGAGCGCCGTCTAAACGGTTTACAGCAGATTGAACGTATTCTGGAAGCGCTGGCAGAAGTGGGCGGAAAGGGCATTATCGTCCCTGCGGCCTGGGGCATGTTTACCTTCCGTCTGCCGCCGATGACCTCTCCACGCAGCCTGGACGGTGACCGCAAAGCAGTCAGCGCCTCCCTGCGCTGGCTGGATGAAGTAGCCGCACGTACCGGGACGACGGTATACCTGGAGCCGCTGAACCGCTATCAGGACCATATGATCAACACCCTGGCGGATGCGCGTCGTTACATCGAAGAGAATGCGCTCAAGCACGTGCAGATCATCGGTGATTTCTATCATATGAACATCGAAGAAGACTCGCTAACGGATGCGCTGCATCGGAACCGCGATCTGCTGGGGCATGTTCACATTGCGGATAACCACCGCTACCAGCCGGGCAGCGGCAGCCTCGATTTTCCCAGCCTGTTCGATCGGCTGCGTGCTGACGATTATCAGGGCTACGTGGTCTATGAGTGCCGCGTTCGCGCTGACAATCCTGCACAGGCTTATCAGGATTCGCTCACCTATTTGCGTGAATGCTAAGGATGACATGCGTGATGAGTGCTTCAACACCTTCGCCTCTGCGCGTCGCCATCATTGGCGCCGGACAGGTCGCGGACAAAGTTCATGCCTCGTATTACGCCACGCGCGGTGATGTTCAGATGGTGGCTGTCATGGACAGCCGCCCTGAACAGGCGCAGGCGTTTGCGGAACGTCATGGGATCCCGTCTGCCTGGCAGGACGTGCGAGCCATGCTGGAGACGGTCAGACCGGATGCGGTGAGCGTTTGTTCGCCTAACCGGTTTCACTTTGAGCATGTTATGGCCGCCCTCGACGCCGGATGCCATGTCATGTGTGAAAAGCCGCCCGCCATGACCCCGCTGCAGGCCGAACAGATGCGTACCGCTGCGCGTAAGGCGGGAAAAGTGCTGGCGTATGATTTTCACCACCGGTTTGCACGCGATACGCAATTGCTGCGTGAGGCCGTGTTGAATGGCGTCCTGGGCGAGATCTACTTCACGACGGCGCAGGCGCTGCGTCGATGTGGCGTGCCGGGCTGGGGCGTCTTTACCAATAAATCGCTGCAGGGCGGCGGACCGTTGATCGATATCGGCATTCATATGCTGGATGCCGCCATGTATGTACTGGGGTTCCCGGCGGTAAAACGGGTCACGGCGCACAGCTTCCAGCGGCTGGGAAACAGGAAAAACAGTGGCCAGTTTGGTGAGTGGGATCCGGCTCAGTTTACGGTCGAAGACGCGCTATTCGGCACGATTGAATTCTGCAACGGCGGCATCCTGCGCCTGGATACCTCGTTTGCCCTGAATATTCGCGAGCAGTCGATCGTGAATGTCTCATTTTGCGGAGAAAAGGCCGGGGCAACGCTGTTTCCGGCACACATTTACACTGACGAGGCCGGGGTATTACAGACACTCACGCAGCGCGAAGAGGCTGACGACCAACGCCATTTGCGCAGTATGGACGCCTTTGTTCGTCACGTGCAGGGAGAGCCGGTCATGATTGCTGATGCGGAGCAGGGGCTGGTTATCCAGCAGCTTGTAGCCGCGCTTTATGAATCAGCAGAAACAGGGGAAAGCGTGACGTTATGCTGAACGTGTCTGTATTAACCGACCCGGGCTTTTGTCCACACAGCCTGAACAAATTCGCTTCTGTTATGGCCTGCGGCAATGGCTATATGGGCATTCGCGCTGCGCATGAGGAAGACTATACCCAGCAAACCAGAGGAATGTATCTGGCGGGGCTGTATCATCGTGCAGGTCGGAACGAAACCACAGAACTGATCAACCTGCCGGATATTACCGGTATCGAGGTTGAACTGGACGGTGTGAATTTTACTCTTCTGTCAGGGGATATCCTGAGCTGGCAGCGCGAGCTGGACTTTGCCAACGGCGAACTGCGTCGCACGGTTCTCTGGCGCGCGCCCGATGGGAAGCGCTATCGTCTGGATAGCCGTCGCTTTGTGTCACTCGCTCAGCTGCCGCTGGTGGCAATGCAACTGTCGATCACGCCGCTGGATGCTGCATCCCAGGTGGTGTTGAAAACAGGTATTGATGCGACCCAAACCAACAGCGGCAGACAGCATCTGGATGAAGTTTCTGTCAGAGTCTTTGACCAGCATTACCTGCAGGGTGTCTATGAAACCCAGGATCGCGCTGCGGAGGTGGTGATCTCCACAAGCTGCCGCCTGTCGTCGGACAGCAGCGACAGCTGCTTTAGCGCGAAAAATCGCCGCGTCATGGCACACCACTCGCTGACGCTTCCTGCCGGTGACACTGTCACGCTTGAAAAACTGGTGTGGATCACTCACCGCAAGGACAAAACGCTCTCGCAGGAAACCTATGCGCGTAATGCGCTGGCCGATCTCAAAGTATGTGCCGCAAAAGGGTATGCATCGCTGCTGGAGAACTCCGCGCGTGCCTGGGAGAATGTCTGGCGTGACGCGCGGGTTGACGTGACATCCACGGACAAACAGGATCAGATGGCGCTTGATTATGCCGTCTGGCATCTGACAACCATGACGCCAGCGCATGACGAGCGAAGCAGTATCGCTGCCAAAGGCTTGACCGGAGAAGGGTACAAAGGCCACATCTTCTGGGATACCGAAATTTTCTTGCTGCCTTTCCATCTTTTCACCCGTCCACAGATTGCCCGCAACCTGCTGCGCTATCGCTGGCTTAACCTCGCCGGAGCACGTGAAAAAGCGCGTCGTAACGGTTGGCCAGGCGCGCTGTTCCCGTGGGAAAGCGCCGCGAGCGGTCAGGAAGAGACGCCGGAATTTGCGGCAATCAACATTCGCACGGGGACACGTCAGAAAGTGGCCTCTGCACTGGCCGAACACCACATTGTGGCAGACATCGCGTGGGCCGTTGTTGCTTACTGGCAGGCGACACGGGATGACGCCTTTATGCGCAACGAAGGTTTGACGTTACTGATGGAGACGGCAACGTTCTGGATGGGACGTGCCGTCGAAGCCAACGGTCGTCTGGAAATCCATGATGTGATCGGGCCGGATGAATACACCGAACACGTTAACAACAACGCTTACACCAATTATCTGGCCTGGCATAACGTCTCCTGTGCCCGCCAGTTTATGACGATGTTTGGTCGTGACGATGCCGCTTTCCTGGCGAATGCCACCCGTTTTCTGACGCGTTTATGGCTTCCGGAAGCAAATGCCGAAGGTGTCCTTCCTCAGGATGATACCTTCATGGCGAAACCGGCTATCGATCTGAGCCGCTACAAAGCAAAAGCGGGTAAACAGACCATTTTGCTTGATTACTCTCGCGCTGAAGTGAATGAGATGCAGATCCTCAAACAGGCCGATGTGGTGATGCTCAACTACCTGCTGCCGGAAAGGTTTAGCCCACAACAGTGCGCTGCCAACCTGGCTTTCTACGAGCCACGCACCATACATGACTCTTCGCTGAGCAAGGCCATTCACGGAATTGTGACAGCGCGCTGCGGCGACACTGAAGGGGCATACGTCTTATGGCGTGACGGTGTCGCCATCGACCTGGGTGACGATCCGCACAGCAGCGATGATGGTATTCACGCCGCCGCGACCGGCGCCATCTGGTCGGGGGTGATTCAGGGTTTTGCCGGGTTGCAGATTGTGGAAGGGGAACTTCACCTCGCGCCGAAACTGCCTGCCCACTGGCGAAAACTGAGCTTCCCGCTGCGGTGGCGAAACGCGCAAATGCGTTTCTCCTTTGAAGATGATGTATTGACCGTCGAATCCTCTGCTCCCGTCACGTTATCGCTGTGGGGTAAAACCCTTAACGTCTCGGGGCTGCAGACCTTCGCACGTAAGGATTTTCTCACGTCCATTACTGGGACCGCTACCAAGGAGGGGCGCTATGACGCTTAACGCTGTTGTATTTGATCTGGATGGCGTGATCACCGATACCGCACACCTGCATTTCCTGGCCTGGCATAGCGTGGCACAGGAGATTGGCATCACCATCGACGAGGCGTTCAACGAGCAGCTAAAGGGCATTAGCCGCATGGATTCCCTGCATCTGATCCTTCAACACGGCGGAAAAGCGGGAACGTTTGACGACAAGCAGCGCCTCGCGCTTGCCGGGAAGAAAAACGAAATCTATGTCCAGTCCCTGGCCTCGCTGACGCAAGCGTCACTGCTCCCGGGTATCCGCGATGTGCTGGCGGATATTCGCGCGGCGAATGTCAAAATTGGGCTGGCCTCCGTTTCCCTCAACGCTCCCGGCATTTTACAGGCGTTGGGCATTCATAAGGCTTTTGATTTTTGCGCTGATGCGTCTCGGATTACCTGCTCAAAACCTGACCCGGAGATTTTCCTCGCTGCCTGCGCAGGGCTGCATGTCCGCCCGGAAGAGACCATCGGTATTGAAGATGCGGCGGCGGGCGTTGAAGCGATCAATGCGGCAGGGATGTTGTCGGTTGGGATTGGACCTGGCCTGGACCATGCGGAATTACAACTTCATTCAACGCGGGAACTGACCTGGAAATGCCTGACGGATTTCTGGGCGTCCCGGACGGCATTGATAAGGAATTAATAATGGCTCAACTCTCTCTGAAACACATTCAGAAAATCTACGATAACCAGGTCCACGTGGTGAAGGATTTCAACCTCGAAATTGAGGACAAGGAGTTCATCGTCTTCGTCGGGCCATCAGGCTGCGGTAAATCGACGACGCTGCGCATGATCGCTGGACTGGAAGAAATCAGCGCCGGTGAACTGGTGATAGACGGCGTCTGCATGAACGATGTCCCCGCCAAGTCTCGCGACATCGCGATGGTTTTCCAGAACTATGCGCTCTATCCGCATATGACGGTCTACGACAACATGGCGTTTGGCCTGAAGATGCAAAAAATCGCGCCTGCGGTTATCGAAGAGCGCGTTAACTGGGCGGCTCAAATCCTGGGTTTACGTGAGTATCTCAAGCGTAAACCTGGCGCGTTGTCCGGCGGCCAGCGGCAGCGTGTGGCATTAGGCAGGGCGATCGTGCGTGAAGCCGGTGTCTTCCTGATGGATGAACCGCTCTCTAACCTCGACGCCAAGCTTCGCGTGCAGATGCGTGCTGAAATCAGCAAGTTGCACCAGAAACTCAATACCACGATGATTTACGTGACCCACGATCAGACGGAAGCGATGACGATGGCCACACGCATCGTGATTTTGAAGGACGGCTTTATTCAGCAGGTGGGGGCACCGAAGCAGGTGTATAACGAGCCCGCGAATATGTTTGTCGCCGGGTTCATTGGTTCACCCGCGATGAACTTTATTCGCGGGGCGTTAGACGACCGTTATTTCGTGACGGAAACGCTGCGTCTGGAAATCCCGAAAGAGAAGCTTGCGGCACTGAATGCCGCGGGCTATCAGCGTAAAGCCGTGGTGTTTGGGATCCGACCGGAAGATATTCTGACGCTTCAGCGCCAGGGGGAAGATATTGCCGCGAAAGTGAGCGTGGCCGAGTTGACGGGTGCGGAGTTTATGCTTTATGCCGCCGTCGGCGGGCATGAACTGGTTGTTCGGGCGGGTGCGGCCAATGACTACGTTGCCGGAGACACTATCGGCATCCAGTTTGATATGAATAAGTGCCATTTCTTCGACGCGGATACCGAAGCGGCTATTAGATAAGAAAGGTGTTTGCCGGAAATGCAAATTTCCGGTTTTTTTGTTTGTTAATTATAAAGGAATATTTTAATGAGTACTCTACTAAGAAGTGCTGCGCTCGTGCTGTGCGCAGCGGTTAGCTGCGCGCAAGCCGAAGAAACAGCAAAACACTGGACGTTTAATATCGGTGCAATGTATGAAATTGAAAACGTAGAAGGTCAGGGCGACGATAAAGATGGTTTATATGAACCCTCCGTCTGGTTTAACGCCACCTGGGATGCGTGGACAATTTCGATGGCGATGTATCAGGAAGGGCCGGTGGATTACAGCAGCATGACGCGCGGAACCTATTTCGACCGTCCTGAATTTGAATTGCGCTATCGCTTTATTGGCACGGATGATTTCACACTCGGCCTGACGGGTGGTTTCCGTAATTATGGATACCACTTCAAGGATGAAAAGGGTGCGAAAGACGGCAGTGCTAATATGCAGCGCTATAAAATTCAGCCTGACTGGGATATTAGATTAACCGATGACTGGCGTTTTGGCGGCTGGTTTGCCATGTATCAGTTTGCTAATGACCTGGAGAAAACCGGATATTCTGACAGCCGTGTCGAAACCGAAACGGGCTTTACCTGGACCCTTAATGAAACCTTCGCGGCTAAAGTGAATTACTATTTAGAGCGCGGTTTCAATATGGACAGTTCCCGTAATAACGGTGAGTTTTCGACGCAGGAAATTCGAGCATATCTGCCCATTTCATTAGGCCAGACGACGCTAACACCCTATACCCGCCTTGGGCTCGATCGCTGGTCGAACTGGGACTGGCAGGACGATCCTGAGCGTGAAGGGCACGACTTCAACCGACTCGGTCTTCTCTACGCTTACGATTTCAACAATGGTTTATCCATGACGCTGGAATACGCCTATGAGTGGGAAAACCATGATGAAGGTGAAAGCGACCGCTTCCACTATGCGGGCGTTGGCGTGAATTACGCATTCTGATTGAGACAATACCAGGGGCTAACCGCCCCTGGTATTACCGTAGGGAGGCGGCAAGTGAAAAATGGGTATCAACCAGTACCTTTTGTGGTGCAGGGTGACCGGCGATACGCTTAAACAGCAGATCGCAACTCTCCTCGCCCAGCTTGCGGGTAGGAATATCAAAGCCACCGGGTGCGGGCGTGAGAATGAGTGACAGCATCGGATCGCTATACCCTGCAACCACAACCTGCTCTGGGATCATCAGGTTTAACTCATCCGCCGCGCGATAAAGACCAAGCAACTTCATGCTGTCAGTCGCAAATACCGCGTCAGGCGGCGTGGTTGAGGACAATAATTGAATGGCCGCAGTAAGCGCGCTCTCGTGGGTATACCCGCCATCGATGATCCAGTCAGGATTAATAGCAATGTTATTCTTTTCCAGACTGGCTTTATAGCCTGAAAGACGATCGATAGAAACATGATAATCAAGCGGCGCATGTAGGCAGGCAATTTTATGCCGTCCGTTCTTAATAAAATTATCTGTTAGCGTGGCGCTGTCATGAAAATTATCCGTGTCGACGGAGTAAATATTCGTAAAATCGCCCTCCACTTTACCGATGACGACTACCGGTACGCCATACGCATCCAGGGTAGTAAAAAAAGATTCATCGGCTGGTGAACTCAGCATAATGATCCCTTTAATCATTTTCTGTTTTATTTTGCTCACGCATTTTAGCAGGTCGTCTTCACTGCTTTTAGAGGTCTGCAAAATAACGTCAAAACCTTCTTCTTCAGCTTTTGCCGTAATGGTATGAAGAACATCAGAAAAGAAAGGGTTACCGGCAGTCGTTTTGGTTGAACGCGTTGAAATTACCATAATGGCGTCGAAGCCAGAAGAGGTCAGGGCGCGGGCAAGTTTGTTGGGCTGATAATTTAATTCGTCAATCGCCTTCAACACTTTGTCACGCGCTTCAGGGGAAATATTCGTTTGTTTATTCAGAACGCGCGACACGGTTGATTTTGAAACGCCAGCAACCCGGGCGATATCATAGATAGTGGGTGACATACACCTCTCACTCCAGACAAACAGCAATGCCGTTCATCTTACTGGAGAGAAAACGGCAATAGCAATAAATAAGAATTGATAATCAACGATCTGCCCCCATTTATTGTATTCTGAAGCCATGCATTTCAGGTTTCCACGCAATGAAGGACGGCGATGAAGCGACTTAAAAACGAACTCAACTCTCTGGTGAACCGCGGTGTCGATCGCCATCTGCGTCTGGCGGTGACGGGTCTCAGCCGCAGCGGCAAAACGGCGTTCATCACGGCGCTAGTGAACCAACTGCTGAATCTGCACGCCGGGGCACGCCTGCCGCTGCTAAGCGCGGTGCGCGAAGAGCGTTTGCTGGGCGTTAAGCGCGTGCCGCAGCGCGACTTCGGCATTCCGCGTTTTACCTATGATGAAGGGCTGGCACAGCTTTATGGCGACCCGCCGACATGGCCGACGCCGACGCGCGGCGTGAGTGAAATTCGCCTTGCGCTCCGTTTTCGCTCCAGTGAATCCCTCATGCGCCACTTCAAGGATACGTCGACGCTCTATCTGGAAATTGTGGATTACCCTGGTGAATGGCTGCTTGATTTGCCAATGCTGGCCCAGGATTATCTGACGTGGTCTCGCCAGATGACGGGATTATTGCAGGGGCAACGTTCCGGGTGGTCGGCAAAATGGCGACAGCTGTGCGAGGGGTTAGATCCCCTGGCCCCGGCGGATGAAAACCGGCTGGCAACGATTGCCGAGGCCTGGACGGCGTATTTGCATCAGTGCAAACAGGAAGGGCTGCATTTCATCCAGCCAGGCCGTTTTGTTCTGCCGGGCGACTTAGCGGGGGCACCCGCACTGCAGTTCTTCCCCTGGCCGGATGTGGATGCCTACGGGGAATCAAAGCTGGCGCAAGCGGACAAGCACACCAACGCCGGGATGCTGCGCGAGCGCTACAATTACTACTGCGAAAAAGTGGTTAAAGGTTTCTACAAAAATCATTTTTTACGTTTCGACCGCCAGATCGTGCTGGTGGACTGCCTCCAGCCGCTCAACAGCGGGCCGCAGGCGTTTAATGATATGCGCCTCGCGCTGACGCAGCTGATGCAAAGTTTTCATTATGGACAGCGCACGCTGTTCCGCCGTCTGTTCTCGCCGGTGATCGATAAACTGCTCTTTGCCGCCACCAAGGCCGACCACGTGACGGTCGATCAGCATGCCAATTTGGTTTCGCTGCTGCAGCAGCTGGTGCAGGATGCCTGGCAGAACGCTGCGTTTGAAGGGATCGGTATGGACTGCCTCGGGCTGGCGTCGGTGCAGGCGACACAGAGCGGGTTGATTGACGTTAATGGCGAAAAAATCCCGGCACTGCGGGGCAACCGTCTCAGCGACGGCGAACCGTTGACCGTCTATCCGGGGGAAGTACCGGCTCGTCTGCCGGGGCAGGCATTTTGGCAAAATCAGGGCTTCCAGTTCGAAGCCTTCCGGCCACAAACCCTGAGCGTCGATCGGCCGTTACCGCACATTCGTCTGGATGCGGCTCTGGAATTTTTGATTGGAGATAAATTGCGATGACGGAACCGTTAAAACCGCGCATTGACTTTACCGGGACGCTTGAGAAAGAGCATCAGGAGGCGTTTAAAACGGCGCAAACCTTTAACGGCGTGCAGGCTGATAACTTTGCTCCAGTGCTGACTGAAGAGCCCAGCGTCGAGGACGGCCCGGCTGAAGCGGTGGTTGAAGCGGCCTTACATCCCAAACGCAGCCTGTGGCGGAAGATGGTCACTGCCGGACTGGCGTTATTTGGGGTAAGCGTGGTGGGCCAGGGCGTTCAGTGGACGATCAACGCCTGGCAAACCCAGGACTGGGTTGCGCTGGGGGGATGTGCTGCGGGGGCGCTGATTGTGGGGGCAGGTGTCGGGTCGGTTGCTACCGAGTGGCGGCGTCTGTGGCGTTTGCGACAGCGCGCGCACGAGCGAGATATCGCCCGGGACCTGCTTCACAGCCACGGTACGGGGAAGGGCCGGGACTTTTGTGAAAAACTGGCCGCACAGGCCGGGATAGACAAGTCGCACCCGGCGCTTCAGCGCTGGTATGCCGCCATTCATGAAACTCAGAACGATCGTGAAGTGGTGACGCTTTATTCCCACCTGGTGCAGCCGGTGCTGGATGCGCAGGCGCGACGCGAAATCAGCCGTTCGGCGGCGGAGTCCACGCTGATGATTGCCGTCAGCCCGCTGGCGCTGGTGGATATGGCATTTATCGCCTGGCGTAACCTGCGTTTGATTAACCGTATCGCAAATCTGTACGGCATCGAACTGGGTTATTACAGCCGTCTGCGCCTGTTCAAGCTGGTGCTGCTGAATATCGCGTTTGCCGGTGCCAGCGAGCTGGTTCGTGAAGTGGGGATGGACTGGATGTCACAGGATCTGGCGGCGCGTCTGTCCGCACGTGCTGCTCAGGGGATTGGTGCGGGGTTGCTGACTGCCCGTTTGGGTATCAAAGCGATGGAAGTGTGCCGTCCGCTGCCCTGGATCGATGGTGACAAACCCCGTCTGGGCGATTTCCGCCGTGAGCTCATTGGCCAGCTGAAAGAAACGCTCAATAAAAAGCCGACATCGTAAAGGCGTTGCTGACTATTCGTGCAGGCTGTCAATATTTGTTGACAGCCACCTTCCAGAATACCGTGAACTGACATATCATTTTAGCGTTAATGGCTAAGAACGGTGAATTTCCCATGCGTCTGGAAGTCTTTTGTGAGGACCGTCTCGGTCTGACCCGCGAGTTACTCGATCTTCTTGTTTTACGTAGCATTGATTTACGTGGCATTGAGATCGATCCTGTCGGGCGAATTTACCTCAATTTTGCCGAAATTGAATTCAACACCTTCAGTAGCCTGATGGCGGAAATCCGCCGTATCGCTGGCGTTACGGATGTCCGTACCATTCCCTGGATGCCGTCAGAGCGAGAGCACCTGGCGCTGAGCGCGCTGCTGGAAGCCATGCCTGAACCTTTCTTGTCCCTCGACCTGAAAAGTAAAGTCGAGCGCGTGAACCTGGCGAGCTGCCAGCTTTTTGCGCAGAGCCAGGAGAAACTCAGCACTCATCACGCTACGCAGCTGATCCCCGGCTTTAACTTCCAGCGCTGGCTGGACAGCAACCCGCAGAACACCCATAGCGAACATGTTGTTATTAACGGGCAAAATTTCCTGATGGAGATCACGCCGGTCTACCTGAAAGGGGAAAACGACGGTCGTGTTCTGACGGGGGCCGTGATCATGCTGCGTTCCACCGTCCGTATGGGACGCCAGCTGCAGAATATTTCCAGCCAGGACGTCGGCGCATTCAGCCAGATTATTGCCGTCAGCCCGAAAATGCGCCATGTGGTCGATCAGGCGCGTAAGCTTGCCAGTTTGACTGCACCCTTGCTGATTACGGGGGACA
Source organism: Enterobacter quasimori (assembly GCF_018597345.1). Lineage (NCBI taxonomy): Bacteria > Pseudomonadati > Pseudomonadota > Gammaproteobacteria > Enterobacterales > Enterobacteriaceae > Enterobacter > Enterobacter quasimori. The sequence continues at coordinate 141,296 of NZ_JAHEVU010000001.1, forward strand.
CGGGAACCGGGAAAGATTTACTCGCGCATGCCGTACATATGGCCAGCCCGCGTGCGGCAAAACCTTACCTGGCGCTGAACTGCGCGTCGATCCCTGAAGATGCCGTTGAAAGTGAGCTGTTTGGCCATGCGCCGGAAGGGAAAAAAGGATTCTTCGAACAGGCCAACGGCGGTTCGGTCCTGCTGGACGAAATCGGCGAGATGTCTGCGTGCATGCAGGCTAAGCTGCTGCGTTTCCTGAACGACGGTACTTTCCGTCGCGTGGGTGAGGACCATGAAGTCCACGTCGACGTTCGCGTCATTTGCGCCACCCAGAAAAACCTGGTGGAGCTGGTGCAAAAAGGGGTGTTCAGGGAAGATCTCTATTATCGTCTGAACGTGCTGACGCTCAACATCCCGCCGCTGCGCGATTGTCCGCAAGACATCATCCCGCTGACGGAGCTGTTTGTGGCCCGGTTTGCGGATGAGCAGGGGGTGCCGCGTCCGAAGCTTTCTGCCGATCTGGGCACGGTGCTGACGCGCTACGGCTGGCCGGGGAATATTCGTCAGTTGAAAAACGCCGTGTATCGCGCGTTGACTCAGCTGGAAGGATACGAGCTGCGGCCTCAGGATATCCTGTTGCCGGATTACGATGCCGGGACGGTGTCGGTCGGTGAAGAGGCGATGGAAGGCTCGCTGGACGATATCACCAGTCGTTTTGAGCGCTCTGTGCTGACGCAGCTGTATCGTAGCTATCCAAGCACCCGCAAGCTGGCCAAGCGGCTTGGGGTGTCACATACCGCGATTGCGAATAAGCTGCGTGAGTATGGGCTGAACCATAAGAAAGGCGACGAATAAAAGCAAAAGCCTCCTGACGGAGGCTTTTGAATGTCCACTTACTCCTGCGCGATTGGGGTGGGAACGAGGTCTGGTTTTGTCTCACCCTGAATCGCCGCGATCCTGTTCTCTACCTCTTTCACCTGATCCTGGTTATGAAGCAGGGTATAGGTGAGATCGAACTGGGCACTTGCGCCGGGTTCCAGCTGCTTAACGCGTTTCTGCTCGCGTTCAATCGTGACCGGGTAGGCGTAGCTGGTACCGGGTTCAATACCCGTGACATAGCCTTGCTTTAGCGTGTCGGTATTTTTCCACAACGTCAGAACCGGCAGCTGGCGAGTATCAAACTGAATGGATGCCCCTTTATCACCCGCTTTGTTGACCACCGCAGCAAGCGTCTGGCGATCTTTGTCAGCCAGCGGCGTGATATTAAAGACCATCTCATCAAACCCTTTTGTCGGACCGGCATAGGTTTGCCAGCCGTTCAGACCCGCTTTGGCGTAATCGTTAAATGGACTCACGCTGGCGGCCGGAGCCAGGAAGCGAGCGCCTTCTTCAAGGATCGGCGTGCCAAAGTTGCTGTGGTAGATGATTTGATAGTCGTGCGGGTAGTCAGCATGGTTGGTCAGGACATCATGCAGGCTGAACTGGTTGCTGCCGGGAACATAGCGCAGTTCGGTCATCGTTTGCAGATCGGCTTTTTTGAAGGTGCTCTCTTTAATCAGACCGCGAACGCGGATTTCATGCGGTGCAGCATCAGCGATCTCAACTTCAACCTGAGATACCGGCGTATTTCCCGCCTTGCCGTGCAGCGTGTAAATCTGTCCGTCGGCTGTCACCGGGTGTCCTGTCCACTCATAGCCGCAGCGAACCATCATTTCGTTGAAACCTTCCAGCCATCCGAGTCCATTCCGACTTTCCAGATTGATAAATGCCGGGTTAACGACCTCTTTAACCGGAGAATCCCACCCCAGCTTTGACCCAAAACCCTCAACGCGCAGTAAATTCATTCCACGGGTTGGACTCAACGTTATTGTCAGGCCATTTTTACTGCTAATAACAATGATTTTGCTCCCTTCCTGCTTACCGCCGTGGAGAAGTTTTTGTTCAATGCTGAAGTTCGGCCCCTTAACGTTCAGCTGGTCGCTCGAAATTCGCCAGTTTCCTTTTTCCACACCGCTTTCAGCGCTTGTCAGCACCCATGTTTTTGCCGAGACATGACCTGAAATCAGTACTGCAACCACCGTCAACGCCAGTTTAATTTTCATCTTTATTCCTTTTTGCTGAAACGATTATTTTAATTCGTCAGCAAATCTAATCTTTCGAGGGGAGGGGAAATGTGATGCGGTTCACTGGTGAGAAAATAACGGCTATTTAACCCGTAGAGTGAGATTTAACTCACCTGTGTGCTTATCTGATAAGCAACATTTACATAAAATGTGTGAAGTAAACGCATTTATGCTTTAACGATTCAGCTTCGCGGGCAATAAAAAACCCCGCTGAAGCGAGGTTTCAGGACACTGCTAAGCTCTATAGAATGCTAAGCAATCATTACGCCTTCAGGACGTCCAGCGCAGCGGTGTAATCCGGCTCGGTGGTGATTTCGTTTACCAGTTCGCTGAAAACGACGTTGTCGTTTTCGTCGATGACCAGAACTGCACGTGCCGCCAGGCCTTTCAGGGCACCTTCAGAAATGCCAACGCCGTATTTCTCCAGGAAATCAGGGCTGCGCAGGGTAGAAAGGGTGATGACGTTGCTCAGACCTTCAGCGCCGCAGAAGCGAGACTGGGCAAATGGGAGGTCAGCGGAAATGCACAGCACGACGGTGTTGTCCATTTCTGTTGCCAGTTGATTGAATTTACGCACGGATGCGGCACAAACGCCGGTATCGATGCTTGGGAAAATGTTCAGGACTTTGCGCTTGCCAGCAAACTGGCTCAACGTGACGTCAGACAGATCTTTAGCCACCAGCGTAAAAGCCTGCGCCTTGTTACCCACCTGCGGAATGGCACCTGCAACAGAGACCGGGTTGCCCTGGAAATGAACGAGTTGTGACATAGATATCTTCCTGTTTACATATAGTTAACGTCGGGGCTAGTGTATGCCATCCGCGGATAACACGGCAAACCAATTTTTATGCCTTACCGGGCTACAAGGAGTCAGTGATGAGAAGCGTAAAGGTCTATGAAGAAGCCTGGCCATTGCATACCCCGTTTGTGATCTCCCGCGGCAGTCGCAGTGAAGCCCGCGTCGTGGTGGTCGAAATAGAGGAGGACGGCATTAAGGGGGTCGGTGAATGCACGCCTTATCCTCGCTACGGCGAGAGCCTTGCTTCGGTGATGGCCCAGATCATGACGCTGGTACCCGATCTGCAAACCGGTCTTACCCGCGAGGCGTTGCAGCAGCGACTGCCCGCCGGTGCAGCGCGCAACGCGATTGACTGCGCGCTGTGGAGCCTGGAGGCCGCGCAGCGGCAGACAACCTTGCCCTCACTCCTGGGGATGACGCTGCCGGGGGCGGTGATAACCGCGCAGACGGTCGTTATCGGTGAGCCAGAACAGATGGCGGCCAGTGCAAAAGCGCTTTACGACACCGGCGCGACGTTATTAAAGATTAAGCTCGACGATCGCTTAATCAGTGAACGGATGGTGGCCATTCGTGCGGCAGTGCCCCAGGCAACGCTGATTGTGGATGCGAATGAATCCTGGCATAGCGAGGGACTGGCCGCACGCTGTCAGCTGCTGGCCGACCTTGACGTTGCCATGCTCGAACAGCCTTTACCGGCGCATGAGGATGCTGCCCTGGCGAATTTCATTCATCCACTTCCCGTCTGTGCAGATGAAAGTTGTCACACCCGCGACAGCCTGGACAGCCTTAAAGGCCGCTATGAGATGGTTAACATTAAGCTCGACAAAACGGGCGGATTAACCGAAGCGCTAGCGCTGGCGAAAGCGGCGCAGGAGCAGGGATTTACCCTCATGCTGGGATGCATGTTATGCACATCCCGGGCGATTGGCGCGGCGCTACCGCTGGCAAATCAAGTGCGTTTTGCCGATCTCGATGGCCCGACGTGGCTGGCGGTTGACGTTTCACCCGCGCTGAATTTTACCACGGGCGTGCTTCACCTCTGAGGTTCCCACCGCAGAAGTTCTGTCATCGCCTTGAGATATTTTTCGCTGGCTTCATCAGACGAGATGGGCGGGAATTCTGCGGTGATACAGTGCAGCCCCAGGTCAGCGCACCAGCTGCCGAACGAGCCTGGTGTTTCGTAACCCACGCTGGTCACAAGTGGAAGGGCAAATGCCTCAGCCAGCCACTGACCCAGCGCCGTATGGCGCGGATCTTCGATACAGGCCAGCGGATCGTGGAACGAGACAACCCAGGCCGGGTGGATCTTATGAATGAGCTGGCATAACGCCTGCGTCTCCGGCTCCGAGCCGGGGGCGTCTCCCGTCAGCAGAACCACATCGCGCGCTTCGGCGGAGCTGTTCCAGCGATACACCGTCTCACCGGCGCGCCAGTTTGCAGCCGGAAAATTGCGGTTTAAGTCAATCCCCCTCGCATTGGCGCGCAAGCCTAGCTGACAGCCATCCGGGTTGACGGTCAAAATCACGTGATGACGCCGCAGTTCGGGAGTCAGCGTCCTCAGCGCGCACGACAGCGTGACAATGGATGAATTCTCATCGCCGTGCGTACCGGCAACGATCAGACCGCTGTTACGATCGGCCTCCGGGGCAGGAAACCAGATCAAAGATGCACCAAAAAAAGAACGGCCATATTGCTCAGCGCCTGGCGGAAAAGCGCCACGTTGCGCTCTTGGTCGGGTGATTGTCATATGAAATCCTGATAAAAATGTCTCTACTGGCAGTGTTGTGCAAAACTTGCTGTTTATCAAATAGTTTCCGTAATAGCGGAAAATTGCCAGATATCAACTTTCCGGATGAAGGTATTTGCTTTTCTCATTTGTGAAACAAATAATTACGCATCTGCTGGTTATCTGAATTCAATCAAGGGGATCTTATGAAGCATCCTGTTTCGCGTCTTTGTACTGCACTCTGGCTGTGCGGACTTTCTTCACTTTCATACGCCGCTGATGTGCCGCAGGGCACTGTTCTGGCGCAAAAACAGGAACTGGTAAGACACATTAAAGACGAACCGGCTTCGCTCGATCCGGCTAAAGCTGTAGGTTTGCCTGAAATTCAGGTGATCCGTGACCTGTATGAAGGTCTGGTGAATCAGAATGAAAAAGGGGAACTGACCCCCGGCGTGGCAACGCGCTGGCAGAGCAACGATAACCGCGTCTGGACCTTCACGCTGCGCGATAACGCCCGATGGTCTGACGGCTCGCCCGTGACGGCGCAGGATTTTGTCTACAGCTGGCAGCGTCTCGTTGACCCAAAAACAACCTCACCGTTCGCGTGGTTTGCGGCGCTGGCGGGTATCAACAATGCGCAGGCAATTATTGATGGTAAAGCCGCACCTGATACGCTCGGCGTTACGGCCGTCGATGCCAGAACGTTGCGCGTACAGCTGGATAAACCGCTGCCCTGGTTTAGCAACCTGACGGCTAGCTTCGCGTTTTATCCAGTCCAGAAAGCCAATGTTGAGAGTGGTAAAGAGTGGACGCGACCGGGTAGCCTTGTGGGGAACGGTGCGTATGTGCTGAAAGATCGTGTGGTCAATGAGAAGCTGGTGGTAGAGCAGAATGAACACTACTGGGATAACGGTAAAACGGTGCTGAAGAAAGTCACTTTTGTACCCATTAACCAGGAGTCTTCAGCCACAAAACGTTATCTGGCGGGTGATATTGATATTACCGAGTCGTTCCCAAAAAATATGTATCAGAAGCTGCTGAAGGATATTCCGGGGCAGGTGTATACGCCGCCGCAGCTGGGCACCTATTACTATGCGTTCAACACGCAGAAAGGCCCAACGGCTGATGCCCGCGTGCGCCTGGCGCTGAGCATGACAATAGACAGGCGAATTATGGCGGAAAAAGTGCTGGGTACAGGTGAGAAACCAGCCTGGCACTTCACCCCTGACGTCACGGCAGGTTTTACGCCGGCGGCATCACCTTTTGAGCAGATGTCGCAGCAGGAGTTAAACGCACAAGCAAGGACGCTGTTGCAGGCGGCAGGTTACGGTCCGCAGCGTCCGCTGAAGCTCACTCTGCTGTACAACACATCAGAAAACCACCAGAAAATTGCCATCGCCGTGGCATCAATGTGGAAGAAGAACCTGGGTGTGGATGTCAAATTGCAGAACCAGGAGTGGAAAACTTACATTGACAGCCGCAACACCGGAAATTTTGATGTGATCCGCGCGTCGTGGGTAGGGGACTACAACGAGCCGTCGACGTTCCTGTCGCTGCTGACCTCAACCCACAGCGGCAATATTTCCCGTTTCAAGGACCCGGCTTACGACAAGATTATCAGCCAGGCGACGCTTGAAACTACCGAGAAAGCGCGTAACGAAGATTACAACATGGCGGAAAAAATCCTGACAGAGAAAGCGCCGATAGCCCCGATTTATCAGTATACCAATGGGCGTTTGATCAAGCCGTGGGTGAAAGGGTATCCGATTAATAACCCCGAAGACGTAGCCTATAGCCGGACGATGTATATTGAAAAGCACTGATTCGTAAGTGAAGCAGCGAAACACCCCGCGCCGGTTTACTTACGGCGCTTCAATGGTGGGATAAAGGCTATTTTCAAAATAGGCTACCAGCATCCAAATTTCGCCGCTAAAAATGAACCACAAACCCAATATAATAAGGCAGAGAATAATTAAGGTGAGGAGTATTTCTGTTTTTCCCATCTAAGCGATTACCCACCTGAAGTCTGTTTCAGCCCTGGGAGGGATTCTAACGGGGCTTTCTTCACAACTCCAGCTTCATGCGGCCAGCACTTTGTTGCGACCGTCATTCTTGGCGCGGTAGAGCGCATCATCGACACGTTTGAAGAGGTCATCAATGCTTTCGCCCTGGTTGTGTCGTGCAACGCCGATGCTGACGGTGAAGCGGGGCAATCCAGGAATCGTAATGTGTGCTACTGCGGCACGAATGGTTTCCGCAATCTGCATCGCGGTTTCAAGCGTGGTTCGCGGCAGCAGGAGCACGAATTCCTCGCCACCCCAGCGGAAAACGTAGTCATCGGGACGGCTGCAGGCTTCCAGCGTGCGCGAAAGCGAAATGAGTACCTCGTCACCCTTAAGATGTCCGAAAAGGTCATTGATGTTTTTGAAATGGTCAGTATCTACCAGCATCAGGCTAAACTGCTGCTGTGCCGGGAGGTGAGAAAGCGTGGTTTGCTCTGTGATATTGTAAAACTGTCGGCGATTGAGCAGACCGGTCATTGAATCACGCAGGGCTGCATGTTCCAGCTCCTGCTCGAGCCGCTTTTGTTCAGTAATATCGTGAATAATGCACAACATCAGCTTGTCGCCGTAGATCTCAATGGGTCCGGCGTAGGTCTGCACGTGTCGGGTCGAACCATCCGCCAGTCGGTGGACAAAGTTAAGCGGTTTATGTCCTCCGGGCAGGCTGGCGATCTCCGTCATAACAGGCAAGATGTCGCGCCCAAGCGTGTTGATTTCCCAGGTGTGTTTACGGCACATTTCTTCATGGGTGTAGCCGTAAAAATTAAGCGCAGCCAGATTGGCGTCAACAATGTGACCATCGCGGGCCGTATCGATTAACAGCATTGGTGCGCTGTTAGTCAGAAAAAAGCGCGCGTAGAATCCCTGTTTTTTTCGCTGATAGGTTGCTGATCGGCTGGCTTTAAGCCCGGCAGGCACCTGCTGCGAAAGCCCCTCAAACACAATCACATCACCATAAGGTGCCAGATGCGTAAGCGTCAGACGACAGCTCAGCGTACTCTCTTGAGTATCTCGCCAGACCGTGAGTATTTCGACAATATCCAGTTCACTTTTAAGATCGGGAACATACATTGAGAGCGCAGTCTGCGCATTAGCGGAATAGATCCCACCGCGCATCTCGGTCAACGTTTTATCACCCATAAGTTTAGTCGCCGCAGTATTGGCAAATATAATATTTTCTGCGACGGCTGAAATCAGCCACACCGGGTTTTTAATAACATTCAGCGCATCGAAGCAATTTTGCGACATAGGGAATTCCTGTACATCGGCACGGTATACCTGACGATCACGCCGGAATTGACTCGCGTGGGCTCCTTTGAAACATACCTTACTTAATCACATCAGGCGTGGTTTTTTTGTGAAATAAAAGGGGATTCCGCCTGAATTTTACCGATTGGTATAATCTGTCTTTCAGCCGTCTTTTGCAGAAGCAGCCACGGAACCTGTTCTGCAGGTAACGGGCGGGAGTACAGGAACCCCTGGAGATAATCACAACCCAGGCTCACCAGCATTGCCCGCTGCGCTTCGGTTTCAATTCCTTCTGCAACGACATTCATCTCCAGAGTCCGGGCGATGGTAATTATCGTTTCTACAAGCTTTCGGCTTTTCTCATTTTCAAGCATTGAACTGACGAAGCTTTTATCGATTTTCAGCTCTTTCGCCGGTAAGACGCTGAGCATGAGAAGGTTCGAATAACCCGTACCAAAATCATCTATCGAAACGGTAATCCCTGCCTGGTTGAACGCGGTGAGCAATTCAATGCTGCGATCGAGGTTTTTTAGCGCCGTGCTTTCCGTCACTTCAAGGATCAACCGGGAGGGAGCGAGGTTATATTTTTGCAGCGTGGACGAGATAACCTGAAAGATATCCTGCTGCTCAAATTGCATCGGCGACAGGTTGAATGACAATGTCCATTGGCTGAATCCCTGTTCAGTCCAGAAGCTCAGCTGTTTACAGGCTGCTTCAATCGCCCAGTTACCAACGGGAATGATCAACCCGGTTTGTTCCAGCGACGGTAAAAAGAGAGCGGGCAGTAAAATACCCTGTTCCGGGTGACGCCAGCGTAGCAATGCCTCAAACCCGTGAATGGCGTTCTCTTCTGCCAGCCAGGTCGGCTGATACCAGATTTCAAACTGATCGCGTTCCAGCGCAAGGGATAACTCCTGCAAAAAGGCTGGCTCAGCCGGAACCGCCGTGGACATCTCTGCGCGGTAAATGGCCCAGCCGTTTCGACTTTGTTTTTTCACATTATGCATCGCTGCATCGGCTTTTAGCTTAAGCTCATGCAGCGTTTCACCATGTTGAGGATAGAGGCTTACCCCTGCGCTGAGCGTGATGGTTAACGTATGCCCGCAAAGGGAAAGTGGACGACGGATATCGTCCAGCAGGGATGAAAGCAGAGCGTTTAGCTTGTCGTCGTCGCATTCTGGGACCAGCAAAATGAAGGCATCACCACCCAGGCGTGCCAGCGTCATTTCACGTGTTAGCCGTGCAGTCACGCGATGAGCCACGTTTATCAGCAGTTCATCGCCAACGTGATGACCCCAGATGTCATTAATCCGCTTGAAATGGTCAATATCGAAAAATATCACCGCAAACGGCTTTTTGCTCAGCAGCGCGCTGTGAAGGCAGTCCTGCATCCGCGCGTCCATCTGGTGACGATTGGCAAGCCCGGTAAGCGCATCAAAACGTGCCTGTAGCTCGAGCTGTCTGTTTAGCTGGCGCAAATTATCCGTCAGCCGGTTAGTCCGCCAGTGTGAATCTATCAGCGAGATAATCAACATCACACCGAGCAAACATAATGTGGTGACGGATACCCAAATAGATAATCCCAGTTCACTGATACCGCCCGGTAATGTGTTTTCCATTTCGTGGAAATGCGCGGCGTTCATTCCCGTGTAATGCATAGCGCAAATGGCTGCAGCCATCACTAGCGCAGCCGCAAGACGGTTGATATACACGCCTTTACGCTTTTCCCGTAAATGGAAGGCTAACCAGAGTGCCGCGCCGGACGCGATGACGGCAATCAGCACCGATAAGAGGACAATGCGTCGATCCCAGATAATGCTGCCCTTCAGCATTAATGCCGCCATGCCGACATAGTGCATGGAAACGACACCCGCGCTGAGGATCAGCGTGGAGAGGATCAGTCGAAAAGGGGAAAGCGATTTCCCGGGAACGGCGATATTAATGGCAAGCGTTGAAGCAACGACGGCAATACCCAGCGAGCCGACGGTGAGCCAGAGGTGGTAGCTCATGATCATCGGCATTTTCATCGACAGCATGCCGATGAAATGCATAGACCAGATCCCAATACCTAAGGTCACTCCGCCAGCCATACGCCAGAATAGGGCTGTCCTGCGGCTGGAAAGGGGGATTTTACCCGCGCTGTCTAAAGCCACAAATGAGGCGATAAACGCCACCAAATAAGAAATGGCTATTAAAACAGGGTCCCACGATACATTGAGCATTATGTCATCCCACGCCTAAAGTTACGGAGTTATCAATTAATAAAGAATATAAAATATATTAAGCAAATTACTCTTTTAAGCGTGACTAAACAGTTCCCCGCTTTTAACGCAATACCTCTTAAATACATATGAATATCTATCGCGTGGCGTAAGGACAGAGTATCGCGTACGTGGGGCATAAACCAGAGCGGTAGCATGTCGAGTAATGCATTTCCTGTAAAACCCGCTTTTGTTCTCTCTTAAGTGAAACTAAGCCAATCAAACTGCGAAACAACAAACTCGCGCAGATCGTGAGGACAAAGCTATCGTGCAATGCTATAAATTTTAATGCCGATAAAAATATAAAGTCCCAGGAAAATGTATGCTAAGAAATATTAGTGTCAGAACTTTTATTGTCTTTTTCCTTTTATGTCTCATTTTGGTTAATAACGGAGTGATTGCATTGTTTGCAAATGGCATGTCACTTTTTATTGCCGTGAATACTACACAATTAATTGCTCTGATTTTGCTTTGGGCGTACATGACAAAATATCTTGTGACGCCGATCAATACTGTGAAAAAAAGTATTGAAGAAGTGACGTCGGGCAATCTTGGCGTCTCTATCCCTGAATTTGGCAATAACTGCGCAGGGCGTTTGATCCCAGGGATTAATAGCTTATCCAGTAACATCGCAACGCTGGTCAGCGAGATCAGATCCTCTTCACAAACGGCCATGACGCTTGCGGAGCAACTCTCATCCCGCAGTGCAGAGCTGTCGGTAAAGACCGAGCAGCAGTCAGCGTCATTGATCCAGACGGCGGCCAGCATGGAACAAATGGCAGCGAGTACCCGAAACAATGCAGACAATACTCGGTTGGCCAGTGAGCAAGCGAATGCCGCGACGTTACAGGCGCAAAAAGGCGGACAATTAATGGGGCAGGTTGCTAACAACATGCAGTCTATAACCGAATGTGCCCAGCAAATGACGGAAATTATTTCCCTTATCGATGGTATCGCTTTCCAGACCAATATTCTGGCGCTTAACGCGGCGGTAGAGGCTGCACGCGCGGGCGATCATGGCAAAGGATTCTCCGTGGTGGCGGGCGAAGTCCGTAATCTCGCACACCGAAGCGCCGAAGCAGCGAAAAACATCAAATCGCTGATAGATGTCACCAGCAATAACGTGACGCAGGGCGTTAATGTTGTCTCGGAAGCGGAGAGAAATATGCAGGATATCGTGGCGGGGTCGAACAACGTCAGCCGGTTAATGGACGATATTTCTGCCTCCACGTCAGAACAGGAAAAGGGGATTTCGCAGATAACGCAGGCGCTGTCTGAACTGGAACGCGTGACGCAGAGCAATGTTGCCATGGTGGAAGAGCTCAACGGATCCTCCGATGTGCTGCGTAACCAGGTGATTGAACTGCAAACCCGCACGCGTAATTTCCGGCTTGACCAGCGACATCTCGCGGATGAGCCCTCATCGCGACGTCAACCTTCCCCGCTCCCCTCTCTCTGATAAAAAGCCTGGCTTGCCAGGCTTTTTCTTTGATGCGAAAAGTGCAATTCCTGAGCGCATTCAGCGCGATGCTGAACATATCTATTGCTTAAGCCTGGACGAAAGCTAGACTGACACCGTAAAGATGAAAAGCGGGAGGCGCTGTGGAGAGCATTAAAGGGTCCGAAATTAACGTGCCTGACGCAGTTTTTGCGTGGGTGTTCGATGGCCGTGGTGGTGCGAGGCCGCTGGAAGACAGCGATGATATTGATAATGAACATCCCTGCTGGCTGCATTTGAACTACACCCATCCAGACAGTGCCCAGTGGCTGGCATCGACGCCGCTCTTACCCAATAACGTGCGCGATGCGCTCGCAGGAGAGAGCCTCAGGCCACGCGTCAGCCGAATGGGCGAGGGGACATTAATTACGCTGCGCTGCATTAACGGCAGCACGGATGAACGTCCCGACCAGCTGGTTGCCATGCGCCTCTATATGGATGAGCGGATGATTGTCTCCACCCGGCAGCGTAAGGTGCTGGCGCTGGATGACGTGGTTAACGATCTGAAAGAGGGCACGGGCCCGACGGATTGCGGCAGCTGGCTGGTGGACGTCTGCGATGCCCTGACCGATCATGCCAGTGAATTTATCGAAGAGCTGCACGATAAGATTATCGATCTGGAGGACAATCTGCTCGATCAGCAGATCCCCCCACGCGGTTTTCTGGCGCTTTTGCGCAAACAGCTGATCGTCATGCGTCGCTACATGACGCCACAGCGCGATGTGTACGCGCGACTGGCTAGCGAGCGGCTGAGCTGGATGAACGATGACCAGCGTAGAAGAATGCAGGACATAGCGGACAGGCTCGGACGAGGACTGGACGAGATCGACTCCTGTATTGCCCGAACGGCGGTAATGGCGGACGAAATTGCCCAGGTGATGCAGGAATCACTCTCGAGACGAACTTATACGATGTCGCTCATGGCGATGGTCTTTTTACCCAGCACTTTTCTGACGGGGCTGTTTGGCGTCAATCTTGGCGGAATACCCGGCGGAGAATACCACTATGGTTTTACCACCTTTTGCGTCATGTTAGTGGTTTTGATTGGCGGTGTTGCATGGTGGTTGCATCGCAGTAAATGGTTGTAAATTTGCACTTTTTCGGTCAGTAGATTGCTTCAAAACGACATTTTAATTGAGCGAAGTCAATAAACATCGGCCCCGCAAGGTGCAATATTACTCCCGCAGGTGAATGCAACGTCAAGCGATGGGCGTTGCGCTCCATATTGTCTTACTTCCTTTTTTTGAATTACTGCATAGCACAATTGATTCGTACGACGCCGACTTAATAGTCGGCTTTTTTTTGCCTGCTGTTCCCCAGCGACTACCCTAAAAGGGTCAACAAAAAACCTGGAGGAAGAGATGAGCATGCTACTCGCCCTGCAATTTATGAATATACGCCAGTCCGATCCGGTACCCACCGACCCAACGCCGATGCCCGACCCCATCCCGCGTCCTCAGCCAATGCCGGACCCGCCGCCAGATGAAGAACCGATTAAAATGTCGCATCCAACCCTGATATCTGCGAGGATACGCGCCATCTGACTGCGAAGATGACCACGAGAGAATACTGTGACCGCTTTTTCTACCCTGAACGTTCTGCCTGCTGCCCAACTCGATAACCTTAACGAGTTGGGATACCTCACTATGACCCCTGTACAGGCGGCTGCGCTGCCGGCCATCCTGGAAGGCCGTGACGTACGCGTACAGGCAAAAACCGGCAGTGGGAAAACGGCTGCATTTGGTCTCGGGCTGTTGCAGCATATCGATGCGACGTTGTTCCAGACGCAGTCGCTGATTCTGTGTCCGACCCGCGAGCTGGCTGACCAGGTCGCCGGAGAGTTGCGCCGTTTGGCTCGTTTTCTGCCGAACACCAAAATCCTCACCCTCTGTGGCGGGCAACCTTTTGGCGCACAGCGTGATTCGCTCCAGCATGCGCCGCACATTATCGTTGCCACGCCGGGACGCCTGCTCGATCACCTGCAAAAGGGGACGGTTTCGCTTGATGCTCTTCAGACGCTGGTAATGGATGAAGCCGATCGTATGCTCGACATGGGCTTTAGCGATGCCATTGATGAGGTGATCCGCTTTGCGCCGCAGGATCGTCAGACGCTTTTGTTCTCCGCGACCTGGCCTGAAGCCATCGCGGCAATCAGTGGTCGTGTGCAGAAAAATCCGTTGACCATTGAAATTGATACCGTTGATGCTCTGCCCGCCATCGAGCAGCAGTTTTTTGAAACGTCGCAGCACGGCAAAATCTCGCTGCTGCAAAAGCTGCTGAGCCAGCACCAGCCTGCTTCCTGCGTGGTGTTTTGCAACACTAAAAAGGATTGTCAGTCGGTTTGCGATGCCCTGAATGCCGCTGGTCAAAGCGCATTGTCGCTGCATGGGGATTTGGAGCAGCGCGACCGCGATCAGACGCTGGTGCGTTTTGCTAACGGCAGCGCGCGCGTGCTGGTCGCGACCGACGTTGCCGCCCGCGGTCTGGACATTAAATCGCTAGAGCTGGTGGTTAACTTTGAACTGGCCTGGGATCCCGAGGTACACGTCCATCGTATTGGTCGTACCGCGCGCGCGGGCAACAGCGGTCTCGCCATCAGCTTCTGCGCGCCGGAAGAGGCGCAGCGCGCCAATATTCTTTCTGAAATGCTGCAGATTAAGCTGAACTGGGTGAATGCCCCGGGCAATATCAGCATAGTCCCGCTGGAGGCTGAAATGGCGACGCTGTGCATCGACGGCGGCAAAAAAGCCAAAATGCGTCCGGGTGATGTATTAGGTGCGCTGACGGGAGATATCGGTCTTGACGGGGCGGATATCGGAAAGATTGCGGTTCATCCGGCGCACGTTTACGTGGCGGTCCGCCAGTCGGTGGCGCATAAAGCCTGGAAGCAGCTGCAAAACGGTAAAATTAAAGGCAAAGCCTGCCGCGTTCGTCTGCTGAAGTAACGGAAAAAAGCGTCTCAGATATCTCTCTGAGACGCTTCGCTTTATTTCACTTCCAGCACATTCAGACGCAGTTCTTCTAACTGACTCTCATCTTCTTCCGGCTGCCAGCCCGCAGGCTGCAGTGGGATCTCTTCCCGGTCAAACGCCAGATCGCCACCGTTAACCACTTCGGATTCGTGGTTTATACCTTTGAAATCGAACAACTCAACATCCGCGAGATGGGAAGGGACGACGTTCTGCATTGCGCTGAACATGGTTTCGATCCGACCCGGATAACGTTTGTCCCAGTCGCGCAGCATGTCACCAATCACCTGACGCTGCAGGTTCGGCTGTGAGCCGCAGAGATTACATGGAATGATCGGGAAACCTTTAGCCTGCGAAAAACGCTCAATGTCTTTTTCGCGGCAGTAGGCGAGGGGACGGATCACAATGTGCTTGCCGTCATCGCTCATTAGCTTAGGCGGCATGCCTTTCATCTTGCCGCCGTAGAACATGTTCAGGAACAGCGTTTGCAGGATATCGTCGCGGTGATGGCCGAGCGCAATTTTGGTCGCGCCCAGCTCCGTCGCGGTACGGTAGAGGATCCCGCGGCGTAAGCGAGAGCACAGCGAGCAGGTCGTTTTCCCTTCCGGGATCTTCTCTTTAACAATCCCGTAGGTGTTTTCTTCGACGATTTTGTACTCAACGCCAAGATTTTTCAGATACTCTGGCAGAATGTGCTCAGGGAACCCAGGCTGTTTCTGGTCGAGATTCACCGCCACCAGGGAAAAATTCACCGGTGCGCTTTGCTGAAGATTACGCAGGATCTCCAGCATGGTGTAGCTGTCTTTACCCCCTGACAGACAAACCATGATGCGGTCGCCTTCTTCAATCATGTTGAAGTCCGCAATAGCTTCGCCCACGTTACGGCGCAAACGCTTTTGCAGCTTGTTCAGGTTGTATTGTTCTTTTTTGTTAATTTCTTGAATTTGTTGCATTTATTACTACCTTCGGAGCCAGCAGGGTCGAAAGACGGTTTAGCGCTGGCAGATAAAAGCCAGCAGGCAAAAGTATGCCGCGTATGTTACGGATTCCGACGGCGAATACCAGCAAGTTTTAGAGCGGTGTTGGAATGATAAAGCGTAGTAGGTTTCCCGGGATGGCAACAGAGAGAGCGAGACCGATTCCTGTGATTATGGGAAAAAAGAGAGTGCTTTATAGCCGAACATGTACATTAAAAGCACCCGGTATTATCTGGTCAAAACCGCTGATTAAATAATAAACGCTTTAAACTTCTCTTTATTATCGACTAAGTAAGCCGGAAACTCAGGTTTTTTAAGATCCTGCTTGACCAATTTTCTGTCTCGACCCCAGATGTCCTCTGCGTTCGTAATCACTTTCATGATGTGTTCAGGGTTATTGAATTCTGGCGTATCGTGTTCAGTATGAGAGATCGTAGACATCTTCCTGGAGATGCGCTCAGGCGACATCACCCACGAGAAGTGCCAACCTGCATTTTTTACAATCTTGTTTCTATATTTGAATGTCAGTCTTGACAAAAACGCTTTATACATTTTAGTGGACTTAACGTTTCTAAAGTCAAACGCGTTTCCGCCAAAACGGTCTCTAAGATTACGTAACGTTGTCGCGCGCGGAAGTGTGCACAGGCGCGCAGAGCCATCTTTATTAAAGACTTGCAGGTTAAATTGATAGTTGAAGAAATTCATGTGGAAGGTCGTACATAATTTCCTGGGGTTAATTTGCTTAATGGCTTCAGGGGTGAAGATCTCATCGACATCGGAGATGATAATAATATCGTCGTCCTTCGCATCACGAAGCCCGCGCATCGTTGCGTTTCGGGTCGCTGCTTCGTTAGCCCAGGCATCATATTCCCCTTCGACGCCATTTTTCAGCTTAGGAAGTGAATCGTAAACAACGTAAATGATTTTATCTTTAAATTCAGGGAATTTTTCGATATTGAAATTGAGCGGCTTCGGAATTCCAGTAAATGAATGAGTTGATTCTACAATCACAAACTTATCAATGACTTTGTTTAACGTATTGAGGCGAAGTTCAAGCAGCATATCTTCATCGTAGTATAAAAAACAATCATAAATCATTTGGAATTCCTTTATCTTTTCGCCAGGTTGGAGCATTTATCCAGCATCTTTCACGTTCTTCTTTGCGTAATGCTACCTTAGAGGACTAAAAAACAAAACAGATGGAGATCGCTAGTCTCTCAGGATATCCGTATTTTACAAAAAATAATTAATGAAATCAATGATATGGTAAAGATGTCAGTGTTGGCAGAAATTGACACAGCGCTAACCTGATACATTCACGTTATCGCGTATAATGCGGCATCTGAATACGCTTAACGTTCCCGTGGTCACTGCTATGACGCTCAATCGTTTTTGTTATTTGCTCCTGTTTTCTGCTGCGACCGGCAGCCTTTTTACCTCGAATCCTCTTGTCATGTGGTTCGTGCTCATCAATATGTTAACGGTGGTGATATATGGCGCGGATAAAATGGCGGCGCAAAAGGGCTTGCGCAGAGTCCCGGAAATCACTTTGCTGGCGTTTGGGGTGACAGGGGGTTGGCCTGCCGCCATTCTGGGTCAGCAACTGTTTCGCCATAAAACGCAAAAGCAGCCCTTCAAAACCTACTTTATGCTCAGTGTGGTCGTGAGCATCGCAGCGATGGCGGCGGTATATCACTTCTCTGCGTTATGAGCGTCGGCTGGCGTAACAAACACTCATTTTACTGTATTCCTGCTACGCTTTTCTGTTGTACAAGGGAGCGCGATCATGAAGAACAAAGAAGAACAGACAGGATTGGTTGGGCTGGCGATAGGGGCCGCCGTTATTGGGCTGGTTTCCGCGCAGAAGCCTATCAACCGTGAAAGTATCGTTGATGAACTGGTCAGACTCGGCCGGCAGAAGGGCGATGGCGTTGAAGACGAGGTGTTCGTCAAAGCCGCTGAGCTGGTCAGAAAAGGTGTATAGCGATGTTTTGAGCCCGCAGAACGCTGCGGGCCCGTAGGATTAGAACTGGTAAACCAGACCTAATGCAACAACATCGTCAGTGCTGATGCCGTTATTTTTGTAGACGCTGTCGTCTTCGTCCAGCAGGTTGATTTTATAATCAACATAGGTGGACATGTTTTTGTTGAAATAGTAGGTGGCACCTACGTCAGCATATTTAACCAGGTCCTGATCGCCCTGACCGTTGCCCAGATCCTTCCCTTTGGACTGCAGGTAAGA
Organism: Enterobacter quasimori; assembly: GCF_018597345.1. Lineage (NCBI taxonomy): Bacteria > Pseudomonadati > Pseudomonadota > Gammaproteobacteria > Enterobacterales > Enterobacteriaceae > Enterobacter > Enterobacter quasimori. Next base: position 159,183 of record NZ_JAHEVU010000001.1, read on the forward strand.
AATCGCCGGACGCAGACCAAAGTCGAACTGATACTGAGCGGTGACTTCAAAGTTCTGAGTTTTGTTGGCTACGTTAATTTCTTTATCACCGTATGGTGTCATATTGCGGGTTTCGGAATACATTGCCGCCAGGTAGATATTGTTGGCATCGTATTTCAGGCCAGCAGTCCATGCATCCGCTTTATCGCCGCCCGCGGTCGTACGTGTCACCTGATCGTTGGTACGGTCAGAAGAGGCGTAAGCCGCGCCTGCACTGATGCCCATGCCGAAATCATAGGTGGTTGAGATACCGAAACCGTCGCCGTTCTCATGGCGCGTATCACGACCGTTGTTGGTCCCTTCCTGATTGTTATTGCCGGATTCGTTGTTGCCCTGATATTGCAGCGCAAAGTTCAGACCCTGCACCAGGCCGTAAAAGTCAGTATTACGGTAGGTTGCCACGCCGTTTGCACGGCCGGTCATAAAGTTATCGGCGTAGGTGTATGAGTCGCCACCGAATTCTGGCAGCATATCTGTCCAGCCTTCCACGTCGTACAGCACGCCATAGTTACGGCCATAATCGAATGAACCGTAATCACCCACTTTCACGCCCGCGAAGGCCAGACGCGTCCAGGACTGGTTATCAGACCCTTCGGTGTTATTAGCCTGAACGTTGTATTCCCACTGTGCGTAGCCGGTCATCAGGTTGTTGATTTGGGTTTCGCCTTTGAAGCCCAGACGCATATAGGTTTGGTCGCCATCTTTTGACGCATCGTCAGAGACGTAGTGGAGACCATCTACTTTTCCGTACAGGTCTAATTTGTTACCGTCTTTATTATAAATTTCTGCTGCATGTGCTGCGCCTGCCATTAACAGCGCAGGAATCATGAGGGCCAGTACTTTTCTTTGCATAGTGATATTCCTTTGCAATCATTTTTATTTAATTACCAGATGAACTTTCCACACTGGAAAGATGTCTCATGCTAAATCACTCCCAATGTGGAGTCGTAGTTATATTTGTTACGTTTTAAGTAAATTCTCAACTAAATAATACTGTTGAAATCTTGATAGATTTCATGAATGTATTAACCGGAAACATACAAAACTAAAATTATTAATTGCGTGGGAAAAAAGGTAAGATCGCCGTCGTTATATGCCTTTAAGATTTCTTCATCCATAATTGCTGTGAATATTATTTAGTTATCTAAATAGTTTTCTGAGATTATCTGGATTAGCCCGGTGTGAATACGCCGGGCTTTTTTTATGACAAAAAAATGCCCGGACGAGCCGGGCAGGTAGACTTATTCGCTGGTCGATTTATCTGCTTTCCCTGCCATCTGCGCCAGGAAGTCATAGCGTTTTTGCAGATCCGCGGCGGCATCTTTCCAGAGCTGTTCTGCTACTTCAGGCTGTTGCGCATTGAGGCGGCGGAAGCGCTGCTCCTGCATAAGCGTCTCGGCAAGGGCATCAGATGGAGGACGTGAATCCAGCGCCAGCGGCAGCTTGCCTTCATCCGCACGCCGTGGGTCGAACCGGTACAGCGGCCAGAAGCCGGTTGCCGTGAGCTGCCGCATCTGATCGTGGCTGAGAGCCAGGTCATAGCCGTGCTCCTCGCAAGGGCTGTAGGCAATGATCAGCGATGGGCCAGGGTAGGCTTCCGCTTCCTGAATCGCTTTCACGGTCTGATTAAGCTGCGCACCCAGTGAAATCTGCGCGACATAAACGTGGCCATACATCATCATGCTGACGCCGAGATCTTTACGCGCTTTGCGTTTACCGTGCTCACCAAATTTGGTGACGGCGCCTAACGGTGTCGCTTTAGACGCCTGACCGCCGGTGTTGGAATAACACTGCGTATCCAGCACCAGAATATTAACGTTTTCGGTCAGACTCAGAACATGATCAAGCCCGCCGAAGCCAATGTCGTAGGCCCAGCCGTCGCCGCCGATCAGCCAGATAGATTTCTCAACCAGCGCATCGGCATCCGTCAACAACTGCTCTGCACCCTCAACGCCCTGCAGCGCGTTGCGCAGTTCAGCGACCTGCTCGCGCCGCACGTCCGGCGCGGCTTCCGAGTGAAGTGCCTCATTCAGTTCCGCCGGGATTTTATCGCCAAACTGCGCCAGCAGACGCATCACGCGCGCGCGGTGCTGGTCGACGGTCAGACGGAAGCCAAGGCCAAACTCGGCGTTATCTTCAAACAGCGAGTTCGCCCATGCCGGGCCGCGACCGTTAGCGTCGGTGGTGTACGGCGTGGAAGGGAGGTTACCACCGTAAATAGACGAGCAGCCTGTGGCGTTAGCGATCAGCATTCGGTCGCCGTAAAGCTGCGTAAGCAGTTTGATATACGGTGTTTCTCCGCAGCCAGAGCAGGCACCCGAGTATTCGAACAGCGGAGTAATCAGCTGCGAGGTGCGAATATCAATACGTTCCAGCTTGCTGCGATCGATTTCCGGCAGGTTCAGGAAGAAGTCATAATTCACTTTCTCCTCTTCAACATGTTCCAGACGCGACATCATATTGATGGCTTTGATCTCTGGATTTTGACGATCTTTCGCCGGGCACACCTCGACACACAGGTTACAGCCGGTACAGTCTTCAGGGGCGACCTGCAGAACGTACTTCTGTCCGCGCATGTCGCGGGATTTCACATCCAGCGAGTGCAGGCTGGCCGGTGCGGTTTCCATCTCTTCAGGTGAAACCACCTTGGCTCGGATGGCCGAGTGCGGGCAGGCCGCCACGCAGTGGTTGCACTGCGTGCACAGCTCCTCTTTCCAGATCGGGATCGCTTCGGCGATATTGCGTTTTTCCCAACGGGTGGTGCCCATTGGCCAGGTGCCGTCCGGCGGCAGCGCCGAGACGGGCAGGGCGTCGCCCAAACCGGCCAGCATCGCCGCCGTTACGGTTTTCACGAAATCCGGCGCCGCGTCGGACACCACCGGAGGACGGTTCGGGCTGGCTGCGTTCACCTGCTGCAGCGGTACCTCAAACAGCGATTCGCGCGCCAGCGCCAGCGCCTGCCAGTTGCGCTCGACGAGCTCCTGGCCTTTACTGCTGTAGCTTTTGGCTATCGCACCCTGCAGCTCCCTCAGCGCACTGTCGCCCGGCAGGATGTTGGTCAGATGGAAGAATGCCATCTGCATCACGGTGTTGATACGCGCCGCCAGGCCACATTCGCGGGCAATTTTCGCAGCGTTAATCACAAAGAGTCGGGCCTTTTTCTGGTTCAGCACCGCCTGCACTTCCTGCGGCAGCCGCGCCCAGACTTCATCAACGCTGTACGGAGTGTTAATCAGGAAAATACCGCCAGGTTTCAGGCGCTCCGCCATCTGGTATTTGTCGATAAACTGAAGCTGATGGCAGCCGACAAAATCTGCCTGCGAAATGAGGTAAGCCGAGCGGATAGGGTGTTCGCTGACGCGCAGGTGGGAAACGGTCAGACCGCCCGCTTTTTTGGAGTCATAGACGAAATAGCCCTGGGCATACCACGGCGTCGAATTTCCGATGATCTTGATGTTGTTTTTGGTTGCTGAGACGCTTCCGTCGCTGCCCAGACCATAGAACAGCGCCTCAAGTTTAGCGGTCGAGGGCAGGGTATTTTCCGGCAACGACAGGGACAGGTTAGTCACATCATCATAAATGCCAACCGTAAAGCGCGGTTTTGGCTTCGCTGAATTCAGCTCGTTAAAGACGGCCAGCACGCAGTCCGGGCCGAACTCTTTAGATGACAAGCCATAGCGCCCGCCAATAACGCGCGGCAGCATTTCGCGTTCGCCGCTATTAAACGCTTCCGCCAGGGCCGTCATCACGTCCAGATAGAGCGGTTCCGCGTGCGCACCCGGTTCTTTGGTACGGTCAAGAACGGCAACGGATCGCACGCTTTCCGGAAGCGCTGAGAGCAAATGTTTAGCTGAGAATGGACGATAAAGCCGCACTTTCAGCACGCCGACCTTTTCGCCGCGCGCCAGCAGTTCATCCACCACTTCTTCACAGGTGCCGATGGCTGAGCCCATCAGCACGATCGTGCGTTCCGCCTGCGGATGGCCATAATATTCGAACGGTTTGTACGCCCGTCCTGTGGCGGTCGCGAACGCATTCATCGCCTGTTCAACATGGTCATAAACCGCGTCGTACCACGGGTTGGTCGCTTCGCGAGACTGGAAATAGGTATCCGGGTTTGCAGATGTTCCGCGAATCACAGGATGTTCCGGGTTGAGGGCGCGAGCGCGGTGCGCGTCGATCTCAGCCTGTGGCAGAAGAGTGAGGATCGTATCGTCAGCCAGCGGAACGATTTTGTTGATTTCGTGGGAAGTGCGGAACCCATCAAAGAAATGAATAAACGGCACGCGGCTTTTCAGCGTCGCGATATGCGAAATGAGCGCGAAGTCCTGTGCCTCCTGGACGCTGCTGGCGCACAGCATGGCGCAGCCCGTTTGACGGACCGCCATCACGTCTGAGTGATCGCCAAAGATGGAGAGGGCGTGAGTCGCGACCGTACGTGCGGCAACATGCAGCACAAATGGCGTCAACTGTCCGGCTAATTTGTATAACGTCGGGATCATCAGCAGCAATCCCTGAGAGGAGGTAAACGACGTGGACAAGGCGCCTGTCTGAAGCGCACCGTGCACCGCGGCAATCGCGCCCGCTTCGGACTGCATTTCAACCACGCGTGGGACATCCCCCCAGACGTTTTTTACCCCGTTTCCGGCCCAGGCATCCGCCTGTTCAGCCATCGTGGAACTTGGCGTAATCGGGTAGATGGCGATAACTTCGCTGGTACGGAACGCAACTGACGCGACTGCACCATTACCGTCAATAGTTTGCATAAGACGACACCCTTACATTGCGCAAAAAGAGGGGCCTGTATAACGGCAACAAGCCCTGATAATTATTCTTTTATTTTAGCAAAGCTCAGGTTTTGCGATTTTCGCTTTTGTGTCCTCGATATTCCCGGCATCAATGAGTAGATCAAACTTTTGCCGGAAAAATTGCGAGAAATTGTTTCCGGAGCGCATAAATACGCACATCCACTCTCGACGATGCGGCGCCGCGTGCCTATTATGCATAGGTTTGTCATTATTCGTGGGGGAGAGAACATGCGTTCAGCGTTTTGGGTAGGGTGTGCCGCGTTATTGTTGTCGGCATGTAGCAGTGAACCTGTTCAGCAGGCAACGGCGGCGCACGTCACGCCAGGTATGAGAGCCGCGATGTCAAGCTCCGGCCAGGCCAACTGCGCGATGATTGGGGGTTCGTTATCGGTTGCTCGCCAACTCGATGGGTCTGCGATTGGTATGTGCGCGTTGCCAAATGGCAAGCGCTGCAGTGAACAGTCGCTTGCCGTGGGATCTTGCGGTAACTACTGATTACTCAACGCGTTTAAACATCAGCGTTTTTTCGGCTGTCGCCAGCGTTAACTGGTCTTCAGTCAGGTCGACCTGTGCGCCCTTGCGCAGCATGTCGCCGATGGCCTGATCCAGTTCGTTAAGCTGTGGGTCAGTGCACAGTTTCCGGGTCATCGCCAGCGTTTTGACGGTGAGCGCGCCTTCGGACAATTTCCCCTGTCCGTTATAGCTGTTACACATCATGCCTGAGACAGTGATGTTTTTAATCAGGCTGATATCTGACAGTGCGCTAAAGCTTATTTCAGGCTGCGTTGCCGTTTTGGTGATGGCTTTACCATCGACGTTTTCCAGCACAAAACGGTGGTTTTGAAGCTGCTCCGGCTGAACGGACGCTTTACCCGGGTTAACGCAGCCCGCCAGGGCCAGGCTCAGAAAAGTTACTGCAACGAGCTTTTTCATTTTTCTTCTCTAAATATCAATGCTGTGAATCTATTCCAAGTGTAACCATACGCCCGCGCGAGTTAATGGGGTTTATCTGAAAGTGCGAGAAGAGGCCGGGCAACAGCGCGGTGCCCGGCACAAGGTGTTAGTGAGATTTAAATCCCGCCGCCGCCATCAGCATGCGGAAGAACATACTTACGGCGGTCAGCGCCAGGACGCTACCGCCCCAGATGATGGCCAGCCACAACAGTCGTTTCCAGACAGGTTGTTGCATCAATGATAACCCTCCCCATGCTGTACTTTTCCGCGAAATACGTAGTAGCTCCAGAAGGTGTAGACCAGAATGATGGGAATGATCAACAGTGCGCCCACTAACATAAAGCCCTGACTCTGCGGTGGTGCAGCGGCCTGCCATAAGGTAATAGACGGCGGGATGATGTGCGGCCAGATGCTGATCCCAAGACCGCTGAATCCGAGGAAAATCAACCCCAGCGTCAGCACAAACGGCAGATTATGGCTATCAGGATCCTTCAGGCTTCGCCACTGCCACAGGCTCAGGAACGCCACCAGCGCCGGGACAGGCAGCAGATAAAACAGATTCGGCAGCGTAAACCAGCGCGCGGCGATAGCCGGCTGCGCCAAAGGCGTCCAGATACTGATTGCCGCAATGAATGCCAGCAGGATGATTAACAACGTTTTTGAAACCTCACGCATCCGCTGCTGCAGGGCATTTTCGCTTTTCATCACCAGCCATGTTGAGCCTAACAGGGCATAGGCTATAACCAGACCTGCGCCACAGAACAGGTTAAAGGCAGTGAACCAGTCAAAGGGCCCGCCGCTGTACGCGCGTCCGGTAACGGAGAAACCGTTAATCACAGCGCCGACCGTCACGCCCTGGGTGAACGTCGCCAGTATCGAGCCGCCAATAAAGGCTTTATCCCAGAACGGACGGTGTGCCGGTGTGGCTTTGAAGCGAAACTCAAACGCCACGCCCCGGAAAATAAGTCCGATCAGCATTAATGTCAGCGGAATGGTCAGCGCGTCGATGATGACCGCGTATGCCAGCGGGAAGGCACCAAACAGGGCCGCGCCGCCAAGCACCAGCCAGGTTTCGTTCCCGTCCCACACCGGCGCAACGCTGTTGACCATCACATCGCGATCGTCGCCGTCCTGCGTCGCGGGGAACAGGATGCCAATTCCCAGATCAAATCCATCCATCACGATGTACATCAGCGTGGCGAATACGATGATCACAAACCAGATAAGGGAGAGATCGATTCCCATTATGGTTTCTCCTTACGTTCAGTGGTAACGGCAGACAGAGGGCGGGCAGGGCGACCATCAGATTCTGTCGCAAATGACTCATGAGGCTGAGGGCCTTTTTTGATCAGGCGTACCATATAGCTGTAACCGACGCCAAACACCGAGGTGTAAACCACGAAGAAGGCCAGCAGGCTGACGCTCATATGCAGATCGCCGTGTGCGGAAACCGCATCTTTCGTGCGCTGCAGTCCGTAGACCACCCACGGCTGGCGGCCCACTTCCGTCGTAACCCATCCGGCAAGGATGGCAATCAGTCCGGAGGGGCCCATCAGCAGGGCAAACCACAGGAAGGGACGAGAGGTATACAGCCGTTTTTTGTAGCGCAGCCAGACCGCAGCAACCCCCAGCAGCAACATCAACATGCCCAGGCCTGCCATAATGCGGAACGACCAGAAGACGATGGTGGCGTTAGGCCGGTCTTCTTTCGGAAACTCCTTGAGCGCGGGAACCTGTTTTTCCAGACTGTGGGTCAGTATGAGGCTACCCAGCGCCGGGATCTCCAGCCCAAAGCGGGTGCGCTCCTGCTCCATGTCCGGCCAGCCGAACAGCAGCAGCGGCGTCGGTTCACCCGGCGGGTTTTCCCAGTGGCCTTCAATGGCGGCAATTTTGGCGGGCTGGTACTTCAAGGTGTTCAGCCCGTGCATATCACCCACCATCGCCTGAATGGGGGCCACAATCAGGGTCATCCATAATGCCATGGAGAACATAGCGCGAATGGCAGGCGTCCTGTTACCGCGCAGCAGGTGCCAGGCGGCAGAAGCTCCCACAAACAGCGCGCTACTGAGGAAGGCGGCTATCGACATATGCAGCAGGCGGTACGGGAAGGAGGGGTTAAACACCACGGCGAACCAGTCCACCGGCACGACCTGGCCGTTGACGATCTCATAGCCCTGCGGGGTTTGCATCCAGCTGTTTGAAGAGAGGATCCAGAAGGTGGAGATAATGGTGCCCAGCGCCACCATACAGGTCGCAAAGAAGTGCAGTCCCGGCCCGACTTTGTTCCAGCCGAACAGCATCACGCCAAGGAACCCGGCCTCAAGGAAGAAGGCGGTGAGCACTTCATAGGTCAGTAGTGGGCCGGTGATGCTGCCTGCAAACTGTGAAAATCCACTCCAGTTAGTGCCAAACTGGTAGGCCATCACCAGCCCGGAGACCACGCCCATGCCAAAGTTAACGGCAAAAATCTTCGACCAGAAATGGTACAGCGAGCGCCAGACCGGATTTTTTGTTTTGAGCCACAGCCCTTCGAGTACAGCAAGATAGCTTGCCAGGCCGATGGTGATTGCCGGGAAAATAATGTGAAAGGATACGGTAAAGGCAAACTGTATCCGCGCAAGGTGAAAAGCATCTAAACCAAACATGCACAGCCTCAATGTCAAACGGTGTGCTGTTATGGTATAGGCGGGCAAAGTCGACTATCAGACGCAGAAAAGCAAAATTTATGCATAACAGTTTGCTAACTGTTGTCAATTAAGCCATCTGATATAGGTCAGAGTCTAAGAATAAGAAAATTCTTTTTATGAATTTTACGCATTAAACCGCTTGCCTTGTCGTCTGCGTCGTGCGTTAATGGTCTTCTGGTTTTGAGTCCAAATAAATATCTGACGTAGTTTTATAAAGCAGTTCTCATCACGTTGTGCCTCTCCGCAGCCTCTCTTGGGTCTTTATCTACATTCCGATTAGTTTTGTTTAAAACCATCATTGCCTGATCGGCTCATGAGTAATTTACGTTTTTACGTTTACAGGAGAATCCTATGACTTCTTATATCCATTTTCGCTGCCCATGCTGTCATGGCTCGCAGTACCGTACTTCAGTTTTTGATGTGTCTGAGAAAAATCCTCACGGCGCGAAATGCATTTTTTGCAAATCGTCGATGATTACCCTCGACCATCTGGCTGCAGCACGTTCCGCCCAGAGCCATATCACTGAGTACCGCAAGTAATTAACAACGCTTTTCATAACAGTTAGCAAAATCTTCTCTTTTTCTCCTGCTGATATACACTGTCGGCAATAAGGAGAATCTGATGAAAAAATACCAGCGTCTGGCGCAACAAATTATCTCGCAGATTGAGCTTGGCGTATGGCTGCCGGGCGATAAGCTGCCTTCGCTGCGAGAGCAGGTGGCGAGCAGCGGCATGAGTTTTATGACCGTTGGCCACGCGTATCAGATGCTGGAAAGCCAGGGGCGCATTGTCGCCAGACCGCAATCGGGCTATTACGTTGCCTCGCGCCCGACTGCGCAACAGCCTGCTCCTCCGGCTCAGGTGATGCGCGATGAAGTGGTCGACATCAATACCTATATCTTCGACGTGCTGCAGGCCAGCCGCGATCCCTCCGTCGTGCCGTTTGCTTCCGCATTTCCCGATCCGCGCCTCTTTCCGCTTCAGCAGCTTAACCGCTCGCTGGCGAACGTCAGTAAAACCGCCACCGCTATGAGCGTGATTGAAAACCTGCCGCCGGGTAACGTCGATCTCCGCCACGCCATTGCCCGCCGCTACGCGCAGCAGGGGATGAACATCTCGCCTGAAGAGATCGTCATTACCGCAGGCGCGCTTGAGGCGCTGAATCTTAGCCTGCAGGCCGTCACCGAACCCGGTGACTGGGTGATCGTTGAAAACCCCTGTTTTTATGGTGCTCTCCAGGCGCTTGAGCGCCTGAAGCTGAAGGCCCTGTCGATAGCGACCGACGTGCGCGAGGGGATCGACCTGAATGCCCTTGAACAGGCCCTGAATGATTATCCGGTAAAAGCCTGCTGGCTAATGACCAACAGTCAAAACCCGCTTGGCTTCACGCTGAGTGCGGAGAAAAAGGCGCAGCTGGTGGCGCTGCTAACGAAGCATAACGTCACCCTGATTGAGGACGATGTCTACAGCGAACTCTATTTTGGCCGTGAAAAACCGCTTCCAGCCAAGGCCTGGGACAGGCAGGATATGACGCTGCACTGCTCCTCATTTTCAAAATGTCTGGTGGCCGGTTTTCGCATCGGATGGGTGGCGGCGGGAAAACATGCGCGCCGCATTCAGCAGCTGCAGCTCATGAGCACCTTATCAACCAGCTCACCCATGCAGCTGGCGCTGGTGGATTATCTGGCGACCAAACGGTATGACGCCCATCTTCGCCGCCTGCGCCGCACGCTTGCCGAGCGCAAACAGCAGGGGTGGCAGTCGCTTTTGCGCCATATGCCCGCTGGCGTCAAAATCCATCACAACGACAGCGGCTATTTTTTATGGCTGGAGCTACCGGCGCAGCTGGATGCCGGGCTGCTGAGCGAGAAAGCGTTAGTCCACCACATCAGCATTGCGCCAGGAAAGATGTTTTCAACGTCAGACAGCTGGACGCCGTTTTTCCGGTTTAATACCTCCTGGGCGTGGGGAGAACGGGAAGAACAGGCTGTTATTCAGTTGGGAAAATTAATTAGCGAGATGCTGGAATAAATCGCGTAGTCGGCTTTTAAATAATCCTTCCTTATCTTTATGACGGCGCTGCGAATATCCCTCAGCGCCGCATCATAGGAAATCTGCATACTCACTTCCTCTGCTAACTCCTTGTCTATAATCCAGTTAACGGGGAATGCGCCCTCGGTCACACCTTGATGAAATTTCCTTTAGCTGAAAGGTGCGGCGCATTTGCGCGGTCTACGTTTAATTAAGGAGATATTTTTACGGCAAGGCTGCCGCTAAATTTCATTGCGACTGGAGTAAATCTAATGAGCAAAAATTTTGCCCGCAGCAGCCTGTATGCGCTTGGCATGACAATCATGACCGCGCAAGCCGCCGAACCGCCCAAGGCCATCGGTAACGGGGAAGGTCGACTGGATATTATTGCCTGGCCGGGATACATCGAACGCGGTCAGACGGATAAAAATTATGACTGGGTGACCCAGTTTGAAAAAGAGACCGGGTGTACCGTCAACGTCAAAACGGCGGCCACATCCGACGAGATGGTCAGCCTGATGGCGAAAGGGGGATATGACCTGGTCACGGCCTCCGGCGACGCTTCGCTGCGCCTGATCATGGGGAAACGCGTTCAGCCGATTAACCCTGATTTGATCCCCAACTGGAAAACCCTCGACGCACGGATTGTGAAAGGGGAATGGTTTAACGTCGACGGCAAAGTCTACGGCACGCCGTATCAGTGGGGGCCAAACCTGCTGATGTACAACACCAAAACCTTCCCGACGCCGCCGGACAGCTGGAGCGTGGTATTCACTAAACAGAATTTGCCTGACGGTAAAACCAACCAGGGACGCGTGCAGGCGTACGACGGCCCGATTTATATCGCCGATGCCGCGCTGTTCGTCAAAGCCACTCAACCGCTGCTGGGTATTAAAGACCCGTACCAGCTCACCGAAGAGCAGTACGCCGCCGTGCTCAAGGTGCTGCGCGATCAGCACGCGCTTATCCACCGCTACTGGCATGACACCACCGTTCAGATGAGCGACTTTAAAAATGAAGGCGTGGTGGCCTCCAGCGCCTGGCCATATCAGGCGAATGCCCTGAAGGCAGAGAACCAGCCCGTTGCCACCGTCTTCCCGAAAGAAGGGGTGACCGGCTGGGCGGACACCACCATGCTGCACGCGCAGGCAAAACACCCAATGTGCGCCTACAAATGGATGAACTGGTCGCTGACGCCAAAAGTGCAGGGCGATCTGGCGGCCTGGTTTGGCTCGCTGCCGGTGGTCGCGGAAGGCTGTAAAGCCAGCACGCTGCTCGGTGATAAAGGCTGCGAAACAAACGGTTATAACGAGTTCGAAAAAATCATGTTCTGGAAAACGCCGATCGCGGAAGGGGGGAAATATGTCCCTTACAGCCGCTGGACGCAGGATTACATTGCCATCATGGGCGGTCGTTGAACGTCCGGGAGCAGAACATGACGTACGCAGTAGAGTTTAATGAAGTTTCCCGTCTGTACGGCGACGTACGAGCGGTGGATGGGGTGACTATTGGCATTCGTGACGGGGAGTTTTTCTCCATGCTGGGGCCTTCGGGCTCCGGCAAAACGACCTGCCTGCGCCTGATTGCCGGTTTTGAACAGCTGAGCGGCGGCGCGATAAAAATCTTCGGTAAAGAAGCCAGCGAATTGCCTCCCTGGGAGCGCGACGTCAACACCGTATTTCAGGACTACGCGCTGTTTCCGCACATGTCGATCCTCGACAACGTAGCGTACGGGCTGATGGTTAAAGGTATCGACAAGAAAAAACGTTACGCGCTGGCCGGTCAGGCGCTGGAGAAGGTCGGCCTGAGCTTTGCCGTCGCGCGTAAGCCTTCACAGCTCTCCGGCGGCCAGCGTCAGCGCGTGGCGATTGCCCGCGCGCTGGTGAACGAACCCCGCGTGCTGCTGCTGGATGAACCGCTAGGCGCCCTCGATCTGAAACTGCGCGAGCAAATGCAGTTTGAGCTGAAAAAGCTTCAGCAGGAGCTTGGCATTACCTTTATTTTCGTCACCCACGACCAGGGAGAAGCCCTGTCTATGTCGGATCGGGTGGCCGTCTTCAACAACGGGCGTATCGAGCAGGTTGATACCCCGCGCGAACTGTACATGCGTCCTCGCACGCCGTTTGTCGCCAGCTTTGTTGGCACCTCTAACGTTTTTGATACCGCGCTGGCCCGTCAGGTCTGTGGAATGGAGGGGATGTATTCGCTGCGCCCGGAACATATTCGTCTCAATGAGGGCGGTGACGTTCAGGTGCAGGGCGTGGTACAGGCGGTACAGTATCAGGGTGCGGCCACGCGTTTTGAACTGCGTCTGGCAGACGGTGCGAAACTGCTGGTCAGCCAGGCGAATCTTACCGGAGGCGCGCTCCCGGCGGGGGTTGCGCCAGGGCAGCAGGTGCTGGCCTCGTGGTCACGAGAGGCCATGGTGTTGCTTCATGAGGAGAGGTGAAATGGACATGAGCGTTTCACCCACGCCCGCGCCGCGCGGTAGATTAAGCCATATAACCGCCTTGTTCTGGCGTAAACCGTCGCTCGGCCTGTTCTTGCTCCTTCTCGCGCCGCTGATGTGGTTTGGCATCGTCTATTTGGGCTCGCTTCTGACGCTGCTGTGGCAGGGTTTCTATACCTTCGACGACTTCACCATGTCGGTGACGCCCGATCTCACCTTTGCGAACATTCAGGCACTTTTCAACCCGGCGAACTACGACATCATCTTGCGCACGCTGGTGATGGCTCTTGCGGTCACCGTCGCCAGCGCGATCCTCGCGTTTCCAATGGCGTGGTATATGGCGCGTTATACCCGCGGTAAGTGGAAAGCCTTTTTCTACATCGCGGTGATGCTACCCATGTGGGCGAGTTACATCGTTAAGGCGTACGCCTGGACGCTGCTGCTGGCGAAAGATGGGGTGGCACAGTGGTTTCTCAGCCATTTGGGGCTTGAGCCGCTCCTGATTTCTCTGCTTACGCTTCCGGCGATTGGCGGAAACACGTTGTCGACGTCAGGGCTGGGGCGCTTTCTTGTCTTCGTCTATATCTGGCTGCCGTTTATGATCCTACCCGTGCAGGCGGCGCTGGAGAGGCTACCCGCTTCTCTGCTACAGGCGTCTGCCGATCTGGGCGCGCGTCCGCGCCAAACCTTCCGCTACGTGGTTCTGCCGCTGGCTATTCCGGGGATTGCGGCAGGATCAATATTTACCTTCTCGCTGACGCTCGGGGATTTTATCGTGCCGCAGCTGGTGGGGCCGCCGGGATATTACATCGGAAACATGGTCTACGCCCAGCAGGGGGCCATTGGGAATATGCCCATGGCTGCCGCATTCACGCTGGTTCCGATTGTGCTGATCTCGCTTTATCTGGCGTTCGTGAAACGCCTGGGAGCATTCGATGCACTCTGATCGCGCACCGTTGTTCCTGAAAGTGGCCGCGTGGGGCGGGGTCATCTTCCTCCACTTCCCGCTGCTGATTATCGCGATCTATGCGTTCAATACCGAGGACGCGGCATTCAGCTTCCCGCCGCAGGGGCTAACGCTCAAGTGGTTCAGCGTGGCGGCAGGGCGTGGAGATATTCTTGAATCAGTGACGTTGTCACTTAAAATCGCCAGCTTATCAACCGGCATTGCACTCGTGCTTGGCACGCTTGCTGCAGCGGCACTGTGGCGCAGCGAGTTCTTTGGTAAAAATGCGATCTCTCTGCTGCTGCTGTTGCCGATTGCCCTGCCGGGGATTATCACCGGCCTGGCGCTGCTGACGGCATTTAAAACCATCAACCTCGAGCCGGGATTTTTCACCATCGTTGTAGGACACGCCACCTTCTGCGTGGTAGTGGTTTTCAACAACGTGATTGCCCGGTTCCGGCGCACGTCCTGGAGCCTGGTGGAAGCGTCGATGGATTTAGGCGCAGACGGCTGGCAAACCTTTCGCTATGTGGTGCTGCCTAACCTTGGCTCGGCGCTGCTGGCCGGAGGGATGCTGGCGTTTGCGCTGTCGTTTGACGAAATTATCGTAACGACATTTACGGCGGGACACGAGCGCACGTTACCGCTGTGGTTGCTCAACCAGCTCGGTCGTCCGCGGGACGTACCGGTCACCAACGTTGTTGCACTGCTGGTGATGCTGGTCACAACCATCCCCATTCTGGGAGCCTGGTGGCTAACCCGTGACGGCGAAAACGGTGCCGAAAGCGGGAAATAACATTGATTTCAACAGGACAACGCTATGCAAAAACTACTGCTGATTAATGGTGAACTGGTGTCCGGTGAAGGGGAAACGCAGCCGATCTATAACCCTGCCACCGGCGACGTGCTGCTGGACATTGCTGAAGCGTCAGCGGCGCAGGTCGATGCGGCCGTTCAGGCTGCGGATCGCGCGTTCGGGGAGTGGGGGCAAACGACGCCTAAAACCCGCGCCGAGTGTTTGCTGAAGCTGGCTGATGCCATTGAAGCGCATGCTGAAGAGTTCGCCCGGCTCGAATCCCTTAACTGCGGAAAGCCTCTGCACTGCGCGCTGGGGGACGAAATCCCGGCGGTGGTCGACGTGTTTCGCTTCTTTGCGGGCGCGGCGCGCTGCCTGAATGGACTGGCCGCCGGAGAGTACCTTGAAGGGCATACGTCGATGATCCGCCGCGATCCGGTCGGCGTCGTCGCGTCCATTGCGCCGTGGAACTACCCGCTGATGATGGCTGCCTGGAAGCTGGCCCCCGCGCTGGCGGCAGGCAACTGCGTGGTAATAAAACCTTCTGAAATCACCCCGTTGACGGCCTTAAAGCTGGCCGAGCTTGCCAGAGACATCTTCCCGGCAGGCGTACTTAACGTTCTCTTTGGCCGCGGTAAAACCGTCGGCGACCCGCTCACCGGGCATGAAAAAGTCCGCATGGTCTCACTCACCGGGTCGATTGCCACGGGCGAGCACATTATCAGCCACACGGCTCCTTCAATTAAGCGCACGCATATGGAGCTGGGCGGCAAAGCGCCGGTGATTGTTTTTGACGATGCCGATCTGGATGCCGTGGTGGAAGGCGTGCGCACGTTCGGTTTTTACAACGCCGGACAAGACTGCACCGCCGCCTGCCGTATCTATGCCCAGAAGGGCATTTACGCCGCGCTGGTAGAGAAGCTGGGGGCCGCCGTTGCCAGCCTAAAAATGGGGGCGCCGGAGGACGAGTCGACAGAACTTGGCCCACTCAGTTCTGCCGCACACCTGTCACGCGTGTGCAACGCGGTTGACGAGGCAAAAGCGCTGAGCCATATCCGCGTGGTGACCGGCGGGAGTAAACGCGAGGGGGCGGGATACTACTTCCAGCCAACCCTGCTGGCCGGGGCGAAGCAAGAAGATGCAATTGTTCAACGCGAGGTGTTTGGTCCGGTGGTCAGCGTGACGCAATTTGACGACGAAGCGCAGGTACTTGGCTGGGCCAACGATTCGCAATATGGCCTGGCGTCGTCGGTCTGGACCAAAGACGTGGGCCGTGCCCATCGCCTGAGTGCGCGCCTGCAGTACGGCTGCACCTGGGTGAATACCCATTTTATGCTGGTGAGCGAAATGCCGCACGGCGGCATGAAATTATCCGGCTACGGCAAAGATATGTCGGTCTACGGGCTTGAGGATTATACGGTTGTCCGGCATGTGATGATAAAACACTAAAAACCATGCCCGGCGGCCAGTATCGCCGGGCGTTTTATTTACCAGCCACATACCTCGTGCTCATTTTCCGTATCGTAAGCGCGGACGGTATTCACCAAATCTTTCACCACGTCTGCGGCGACGTCGGGGATGAGCAACTCCATTGGTGCGTCAGTTTCATAATCCACCGAGACGCCGTTGCTGTTGTTGGTCACGGTCACGGTGTACGTTGCTTTACTCACGACATTACTCCTTATGTGTATTAACAACTTTCCCGATACCTGCGCCCTGAAGCGTAACGTCAGGATCGGCAAAAAAGTCGATATTGAAATAGGTATCGTCGGTCAACAACTCAATGCGATGCCATTTTTCCGGCGGTGAGATGCCAAACGATCCCGCCTCGATCACCTGTTCCACATCCGGTTCTGTTGCATCTGCATCGGGGAAGCCAAAATAGCGCACCGCGCCCTGCATCACGGACAAACGGCCGTAGACGCTGGCTTTAGTATTATGATGATTGAAAAGGGCTTTTGGTGCTGAGTCTTTATCCCAGAATGGCGTGGAGCGGGTATGCACAAAATTCTCAGGAATACGTAGCATAGTGATTTCCTCTTAAGTGAAAGCCACTTAAAGCGACCTCAGTACCTCGGGTTCGACGAAAAAGTCGATGTTGAACAGCGTGTCATCGGACATGACTTCGATGTGATGCCATTTCTCCGGCGGAAAAACACCGAAGTGCCCGGCCTTGATAATCAATGTACTGTCTGGCTCGGGCGTCAGTTCATCGGCGTAGCCTAAGTAGCGTACGGCGCCTTGCATAACGGAAAGGCGCGGATAAACGCCCGGACGGGTACCCGTGTCGAGATGACGCTGAAAGATCCCGGCAGGGGCGGTGTCTCGATTCCAGAAAGGGGTGGAACGGGTATGAATACAACTCTGCGGAATGCGTAGCATTTGGCCTCCCATGAATGTCTGCCTTTATTAGACGCCTTTCAAAAATAAAGAATTTGTCAAAAAGTGCATTTAATATACTTGTTATAGATAAGGAGTATTGCCTGCTCTCCCTGTTTGTTACGCAAGATACTCAATTGTTATTATCCATAAATTTTAAGTGGTTATTCTGTAACGAAAAAACTTGATCTGTATCAACATATGACGCATATTGCGTGCGGTTATTTTTTCGGCTCTGGTATACAGAATGACGTTGTATCAAAAGATGTTGGTTTTTTACGCAATCATGGCTTCTATCTGCGCATTAATTACCTGGTTCCTCTCCAAAGACCGCAAACGTATCCGCCTGCTCAGTGCTTTTCTGGTGGGCTCGACGTGGCCAATGAGCTTTCCCGTTGCGCTGCTGATCTCGCTTTTCTGAAGCACGCTTCCATTTTTAAACGATGAATATGGCATTCAGGATACGGTAACT
The DNA here is from genome assembly GCF_018597345.1 of Enterobacter quasimori. Lineage (NCBI taxonomy): Bacteria > Pseudomonadati > Pseudomonadota > Gammaproteobacteria > Enterobacterales > Enterobacteriaceae > Enterobacter > Enterobacter quasimori. The sequence goes on from NZ_JAHEVU010000001.1 coordinate 176,745, forward strand.
GTATAAATACACAGTGAATCGTAAAAGGAGTGCTTATGAACAGTTTTTACTCGCAGCAGGCCGGTTGCACCGTGCGCTGGCATGACTTGCCCGGCACCGGCGATCCCGTGGTGTTCATTCACGGGCTGGGCTGCGCCTCTTCCTATGAATATCCCCGTGTCGTTCATGACCCGCGGTTTGGCGCGCGCAGAGCGATTCTCATCGATTTGCCCGGCAGCGGCTACAGCGATAAGCCTGAGCACTACAGCTATAAAACTACCGACCAGGCGCACGTTGTGGCGGAACTGATTGATCACCTGAAACTGGATGCCTTCTGGTTATACGGCCACAGCATGGGCGGCAGCATTGCTATCGAAGCGGCGGGGCTGCTGGAAACGCGCGTGAAGGGACTGATGGTTTCAGAACCCAATTTTCATGCGGGTGGGGGAATGTTCAGCCGGTCAATTGCCGCACAAACCGAGCAACAGTTTCTGACGCAGGGTTATGACGCCATGCTGAGCGCGGAAACGACGGCATGGGCGGGTTGCCTGAAAAGTAATGCCCCTTATGCCGTCTGGCGGGGCGCGTCGAGCCTCGTGCACGGTGTTAAACCTGACTGGGCAACACAATTCCTGTCGCTTGCCTGTCCGGTTACGTTGATTTTCGGCGAGCTGTCTCTGCCTGATGATGATTTTAATGCGCTTTTACAGAAAGGCGTTGAGGTGAAAATCATCCCTGCTGCGGGACATTCTATGTCCTGGGAGAACCCGTCCGCACTGGCGCAGACGCTAGCCGGTTGTATGACGGAGTGATGACTTGCACGGGCCTACTACGGAGAAGAATGTAGGCCGGGTAAGCGCAGCGCCACCCGGCAAGAAAGGCGACTACATTCAGCGCAGTAATGCCTGTAAGGCCTGACGCGCGCCAGGCTGGACATCATGCGGATGCTGGTAATCAATGTTCTCTATCGCGCGGCTATAGAGCGCGACCAGCCAGTCGTACACATATGCCGTTGCGGCATGGACGGGTTGCTCGCCCAGACGCGCCAGACGCGGGGTGGCACTGCTCACGACGGGCGTAACAAAGATTGCCTGTCCCTTACGGATGCGGCTTGCAGGACGCTCAGAAACCGGCATGCTGTCGTAACCCAGCCATCCAATGAAATTGCCCATCAACGCATGCAGTTGCGCAGCGCTGCTTTTATCCGTCTCAACGATCCGCTGCAGCCGCTGAGGTAAATCCAGACGGTAGCTGGCGACGACGAGCACATCGGCAACCTGCTGTAAAACCGCCGGTTCAAGACCTAACCGGGCGGCGGCGGCATCGTTGCGGCTCCATTGACGCAGATGGTTAATCCACACCTTGTGCGCGAGGCGTGCTTTATCTTTGGTCTGAACGGTGGCGGTGCTTTCCTGCGTATTTTCAGCGAACAGGTCAATAACGTCGGTGAACAACCCGTTGACCTGCTCCTCGCGCGGCTGCTGGACTGCCAGCAGCGTTTCAAAGGCTTTGAGCGGTGGTAAGAGTCCTTCAAGCAGTTCACCGTGGCGTGCGGCGCTGCTTTGCAGCATTCGCACCATGTTTTCGGCCTGTGAACGTCTTCCCCCGGCATTCTGAGTGACGGGCGCAAGATAAGGGTGCATGAGCGCCGCCAGATCCTGCTGTAAAAGCGTTTTTAGCTTATGGAGCCGCTTGTGACGCTGAGACGGCAGCGTGGCCTGAGAAAGCCACTCAATCATGCGCTGCATGCTGTGGCTGTCCAGCGCCTGCAGCGTACCCCAGCGCACTCCCGGCTGGCCGAGCAGCTGCTGGACGGTTTCATCCAGGTTCTGTTTCGTCGTAAAACGCGCGTCGTGCGGCGTAATTGCCCACACGAGACCCGGGAGAGCGGATTCTTCCGCTGTCTGCGTCTCTTTGACCCAGTTCTGAAGGGTTCGCGCGGTTTTGGACGTCTGCTGATGATCCGCAGTGGCGTTACAGATGACCAGTACATCGGGCTGTAGCTGCTGACGATAATGTTCCAGCAGCCACAGGCATTTGGCCTGCATCATCAACGAAGCTCCGTCGTCAGACAGCGCAGGAATATCAATAATATCAACGTTATCAATGACGCATCCTTCTACCGGCAGCACCAGCTCACGGGTAAGGAAGGCGAGGATATCAACGGGAATGCTGATGGCATTTAGCACGTCACCGTCGCTGATCGGGTGCAGCAGTGCTTCCTGCGCCTCCGGCGCGGTTAACGCCCCGTGAGTCAGGAAACCTTCACCAGGCAGACCAAAATTATCCACCAGCAGGCTAAGGGGGGCCGCAAGCAGCGTGGCGTGGCTGGTTTGATGCAGAACGTGGGCGAGCTTAAGCCACTGTTGGGTTAACTCCTGTTGTTCCCCCCACAGCAGAGACCAGACGCTGGCGCGCGTGCTGAGATCGAGCGAGGGGATCAGCAGTGCGAACTGGTGCCACAGGGCATCGTCCATATGCTGTTTCCCACCGGGAACGGTGCTCTGCCAGTAACGGGCGATTGCACCCACCTCCTGCGCGGTGATCCCCGGAACGCCCTGAGGTTGACGCAAGGCGCGCCACTTCTCCAGCCGCGTTTCAATCACGGATTTATCCACCGGGCGGATCTGCGGGTGCAGGGTGGTGCGAGCAATAAACAGCTGGACCAGTTCGGCTTCGGTCACCAGTCGCAGACGCAGCGGAAACGCCTCATCGGCAATATCCCGCTGTTCGCGGGTGAAGCGAATGGCCATATTCGTTGCCGCATGGCCGGGATTGATATGTGAAAAATAGTCGAACGTGCGCTGGCCGGGTGACACGTTCAGCCGACCATTGCCGCTGCCGCACAATGACGCGAGTAAATGCGATTTCGCCGCCTGAGAATGGCCATACAGACCGATGCTGCTATGGCTCAGGAGGGCACGGTCAATGGCCTGCTCACGCGCCTGGACGGACGTGACCCGTGACAGCAGGGCATCAGCATCGTTATCCAGCATGGGAGCGTGCAGGCGCGTGTCGTTAATCCACCCGATTAAGGCCTGAGTGGTGGCAGTCGTCGCAGTCATTTCAGGTATACGCTCCCGCTGTCAATCCAGTAGTGGCTGCCGCTGTGTCGGCGATCGGCCAGGGTATTCAGTTTAAAGGTCAGTGCGTCCGGGGGAACCGGCGTGCCGTCCTGTAGCCAGGCGTCGCTGAGCTCGAAGGACTCCGGCCCTTCGTGCTTGCTGCCGCCGCGCAGCTTCAGGCGAACGTTAAGCACGCCGTCGCCTGCAATGGCTTTTGCCAGTTCAGCAGAGTTAATGCTCAGGGTATACAGCGGCGTCGCTGGCCAGCGGGCGTTTGCAAGCTGACGGAAGCCGAGCGTGACGTTCCCGCGTAGCGGGAAATGGAGACGGGCATCCAGCTTCGCGCCCGGCTTATCGAGATCGATATCCTGGTACCAGACGTTCTCTTCGCGCAGGGTATTGATGGTGTTATCCAGCACGCCCAGGTAACGAACCGTCGAGTATGCGCCAATGTCGGCTGCCTTAAAGTTAAAACGCGGCAGGCGAAGATCCAGTGCCAGGCTGCACAGCATCGCGCCGACGGCGGCAGTAGATTTAGGATTACCGATACGCCCCTGCTGGCTGAATGGATACCATTCATGCACCTGATACTTATCCAGCCAGACGATGCGGTTGACCGGCACCGGCTGCAGGTGGCGAATGAGCGCCTGGACACCCGGCAGGCAGCCCGGACGGCCCGTGATCAGCAAAATATCGCAGCTGTAATGGGAAATGGCCTCGCACACCGCATGAAGGGGAGACGCCAGCGTGAACTGTCCGGCCAGCATCGCATCCTGCATCTCGCGGAAATTAACGTGCAGCGGAACGGCAAAGAGATCGAACGCTTCTGACCCTGCGGGCAGCGCATGGTCGATCGCCTGCTGCAGATAGTTCAGGACGTTGCGCGTCGGTTTTTGCGCAAGGAGATCGCCGAAGGTGGCATGCAGTCCGGCCAGCGGATCGTCAATGTCGCTGGATTCCCACGCGGCGAGGATCGCATGTCCAATCGGCATAAACAGCTGAAGCGCCGTTTGCTGGCGCAGCACGGCCTGCGTGTCAATGCGTCCGGAATCGCCAAACAGCGACGCCATCAGCAGGGAAGCGTCCGCAATCCCGGACTTCTGCAGCTGGGTTTGCAGCGCAGGCAGCACATAGCGCTGGATCACGTCCAGCAGCGTGTCGTCTCCGGCGACCTTAAACCCTTCGCGGAACAGCAGCTGCGGGGTAATTTTGACGTTGTTACCGGAACCGTCGTCTAACTGATAGTGCGTAATCGCCATATCCGTCGTACCGCCGCCAATATCTATAGAGGCCACGCGCAGTGAACGCCCGGGTTGAACGCCCGGTTCAGGCTCGCGATCTGGACGGGCGAGGGAGGCGAAGAACGCTTCCGTCTGGCCGCCGAAATGGGAGATGGCTTCGTTATACAGCCAGACCAGCTGGCCGCAGCTGGCTTCGTCCCACTCCATCTGAATTTCGGGTACCGGCACCACGCTTTTTTCCTGCTGTTTGCGGCTGGCAAAATCTTCATCCTGCGGGTGCCAGCCCATCGCTTTCCAGACGATAGCAATGGCTTCAAACATGCGGCGACGGAAGATCTCACGCTCCTGTTTCGGCATGGCCGAGGGCAGGGTAAGAATGAGCGTGCGCAGCTGGCGCGGAGACGCCGGGAAGCCCAGCCGCAGGCGCGTGGCGACGCTGTTGATCTGCCCCAGCGCCTGTGCCAGCAGCTCACAGAGCATATGGGTCATTAACGTGCTGCGGCTGTACTGTGGGGAAAATACCGGCAGGCGTTCATCCTGAGGCAGCGTGAAGAGCGGCTCACCGTCATCGTTCATCAGGTTCATCAGCGGGAAGGCGGTCGCCAGCGGTTCACGCTGGGTTTTGCTGTTCATCTGGCTGAAGCGCCAGTCCTGAACCACCGGGGTTTCGTCCCACAGGTAGCGACGCGGGCTGGAGATACCGCTGTTGCCTTCGGTACCCAGGCGCTGCATCGCCAGTTTGCGCGCTTCGTCTCCCACACGCACGATTGACGGCCAGACGAAGGCATCTTCACGGCCGCTTTCCACGGAGAAGTGCTGCTTGCCGAAACGCGCTTCGGAGAACTCCAGGCGGCTGGTGAAGAGCGGCTCATTCAGGAACTGCGGCTCGCTTAGCGAGCGAACCTGCAGCTCGGCGGTCTGGCGCAGCCCATCGTTCGCATCGCCATGATCTTCAATAATGACGCCGCAGGTGTGGGTGTTCCCCACGTCGAGGATCAGATCGACCGGGATAGCAGGGGTGCTGAGCGTGTGGGTGACAAATTTCACCTCAGGCACACTCAGTTGTTCGCCGAGCATCGACAGGAGATTGAGCCAGTGCGCCTGATATTCAAAGCTGCGCATTGCCTGGTGCAGCTCGCGCTCAGAACGCTTTTCAACGCCGTCCGCAAACTGGGTAAAGGCTTCGCGGAGCCAGCCGTCAATCCAGGTCTGATCGAGGAAATTCTCCACTTCCTCATCGCGCCAGGCGAGGGCGAAACGGGTGCCGTTCAGAATGTCGTTTTCGACGGGCGACAGCGCGGAAGTGGCGTGTTCTGCAATCTGGCTGTCGAGCGCGAGGGTCACGCGATGCGTATTGCCTGCCGCGTCCGGGGTATCCAGTTTACGTACCTGCACGCGAGCCCAGTTGTCCGGGCCATCAACGAAGGTGCGCGGGGGATTAAAGCGCAGGAACGGCAGCGGAAGCCAGACGCCGTCCAGTACCGTCAGAGACTGATGCAGGGGGATGGTACTTTCCGGCTTCACCACCTCCGGCTGGCTGCCGCCGCTCGCCGGGAGCGTGTAACGGCCGTTCACCAGGTCGAAATCAAGACGCAGCAGCGGGCCATTTGCCGTTTTACGCACGAAACGGCCATTGCTGGCGGTGTCCTGCGGGGTCAGGCCAAAATCAAGGAACTGTACGCCGCTGTTAGCAATGAGCGTGACGCTCTGTTTATAGTCGCAAAGAGTTACCAGCATAGAATCACGCACCTGCTTTCTTGAACGTCAGTGGAACAACGGTGTTGGCATCATAACGTGCGCTACATTCCGCCACATCGCTGGTGCCTGCTTTGCAGGCGACTTCTGGCATGGGATAGCGTGAACCGTCGGTGCAGCGGGCGTTGCCGCGGGTTTTAATCAGCAACTCACCGTTGCTGTGCAGCCCGGAGAACACCTCAACGCGGCAAACGATGTTGTCACCGTGAACCACGCGCGCGGTGCCTTTATTATTCTGTATTTGGTAGCGCAGTGACGGCGGCTTGCCGGTGACCGGATCTTTCACGTCGAGGAGGGCGCGCCAGGTCCCGTTCAGGAACCGTGTCGAGCCCGCCTTGACCTGATTGGCCTCCATCACCAAGGCATCTTTCGGGATCGCGGCAATCACGACTGGCTCTGGTTTGGCGACGGGCGCTTGTACCTTCGGCTCCAGCACTTCGGCCTGGTGCAGAGGCAGGTTCATGGCAAGCTGTTCCACTGGTTTAATCGGTTTTGGCGCAATGGCTACAGGTGCTGCCGGTGCGGCGACAGGTTCAGCAGAGGGGGCCTGTTTTGGCCAGAGTAGTGGGGTTGCTATTGCCGCAACAACCACCGCCGCGACGGGCAACGACCACAGGGGGACGCGGCGCTTTTTCGGCACAATTTCGGGGATGGGTTCTTCAACTACAGGCGGCGTAATCACGCGGGGCGGCTCTGGCTCGTACAGCGCGTCCTCGGTGATGCGCACGCTGGTCGCGGGCGTCACGAGCGGCTCATCGGCTTGTTCAAAGGTAATCACCGGCGTGGGCTCGGGCTCTGGCTCGGGATCGTCAATGACTACGGGCGCAGGTTCCGGGATCAGCGATTCCCTCAGGCAATCAAGCACGTCGTCACGGGCGTTCTCGTTAAGGTTCACGAAGCCCCAGAAGCAGATCACCGGTTTGCCATCGACCAGATAGAGGAAGTTTTCGCCGGGAAACTGGAAGGTTTTTGACAGCAGGGAACCAAACAGCTGTTGCGCGGTTTTCGGTGACTGCAGACACTTTTTACTCAGCGATTCCACGCTCGCCAGGGTGTTCTCCAGGTAGCGCAGGGCGCGGTAACGTTCATCTTCCTCTGCGGCTTTCCAGCTGGATACCGTTCCGTCAACGGGGGAATACCAGTCAACGCGGTCGCCGCCGTCGTTCACCTGAGGAATGGCCAGGCAGTCAACAATAGCCTGCTGTTTGCGCAGCCGAAGCGCTTCACGGATTTGCAATGCTGATTCAAAAACGGCCTGTCCGCCGCCGCCAACGGCCTGAAAATCATCCAGATTACCGCTGCGTAAAAGTGTTTTTGCCACGATTTGGTCCCATAGACTTCTTCACACCGTTACTTTAACGAAACCCGGACGCAAACAAACGGCTGAGGAGACGCCAAAAGGGCCGATTTCTTACGGCATTGATCGCGACGGTTGTGCTTGACGAATAATGGCACTTAAGGCAAATCGCCTTTTTTCTTGACTGGAAAAGCAGCAATAAACTCTGCTTTAGAATAACCTGATAGTGTTTCGTTATTTGTCAGGTCAAAACAGCTGTGCTGTTATTACCGTTCACAATAATAAAACTGAAAGGGTTATAACCATGTCTACAGGGAAAACACTGCTTGCTCTCGCCTTGAGCACGCTTTTACCGGCAGGGGCCGCGTGGGCGGCAAACAACGATACCATTATTTACTGCTCCGAGGCTTCACCCGAGTCGTTTAACCCGCAAATCGCCAGTTCGGGGCCGTCTTTTGTCGCCAGTTCTCAGGTGCTGTATAACCGCCTGATCAATTTTGACCCGGTGAAAAACACCCCGGTTCCGTCGCTGGCGGAGTCCTGGACCATTTCGCCGGACGGCAAAACTTATACGTTCACCCTGCGCAAAGGGGTGAAGTTTAACAGTAATAAATTCTTCAAGCCGACCCGTGACTTTAACGCGGATGACGTTATTTTCTCGGTTTTGCGTCAGAAAGACCCTAAGCACCCGTATCACAACGTCTCACAGGGCAATTACGAATACTTCAACGACGTGGGGCTGGATAAGCTGATTCAGGACGTGAAAAAGGTCGATGATTACCACGTCCAGTTTACGCTTAGCGAACCGAACGCCGCGTTTCTGGCCGACTGGGGGATGGATTTTGCCTCTATCCTGTCCGCCGAATATGCCGATGCGATGCTGAAAAAGGGCACGCCTGAGAACGTCGATACCTGGCCAATCGGCACCGGGCCTTACGTGCTTCAGCAGTATAAGGTGGACTCGCTTATCCGCTACGTCGCAAACCCGAACTACTGGGACGGTGCGGTCCCGACCAAACACCTGATCTTCTCTATCACGCCAAACGTAGAAACCCGTCTGGCGAAACTGCAGACCAACGAATGCCAGATTATCCCTGCGCCGTCGCCGGTACAGTTTGACGTCATCAAGAAAAACAAAGACCTGACGCTGCATGCCATCGACGCGCTTAACGTCGGCTATCTGGCATTCAACACCGAGAAAAAACCCTTCGATAACGTGCTGGTGCGCCAGGCGCTGAACTATGCGACCGACAAAAAGGCGATCGTGAACGCGGTGTTTATGGGTTCGGGTACGGTGGCAAAATCGCCGATCCCGCCTAATATGCTGGGCTTCAACAAAGATCTGAAGGATTACAGCTACGATCCTGAAAAAGCGAAAGCATTGCTGAAACAGGCCGGACTGGAGAAGGGTGCAGAAGTGACCCTGTGGTCAATGCCGGTTCAGCGTCCGTATAACCCGAACTCGCGTCGTATCGCTGAGATGATTCAGGCCGACTGGGCGAAAGTGGGCGTGAAGGCGAAAATTGTCTCTTACGAGTGGGGCGAGTATCTCTCCGGCATGCGTAAAGGCGAGCACGACTCCGCGCTGTTTGGCTGGATGTCCGACAACGGCGACCCGGATAACTTCGCCGACGTGCTGCTGGGCTGTGAAAGCATCAAAACCGGATCCAACGCCGCACGCTGGTGCGACAAGGGTTATGACGCTCTGGTGAATAAAGCGAAGCTGACGAGCAACCCGGCTGAACGCGCGAAACTCTACGGCCAGGCGCAGGAGATTTTCTATCAGCAGGCACCGTGGATTGCCCTCGCGAACGGCAAAACCTTCTACGCGACCCGGAGCAACGTGACGGGTTACAGCGTGAGCCTGATGGGCAGCGATTTCTCAAAAGCGAAGCTGAATTGACAATGTCGCCCGGTGGCGCTGCGCTTACCGGGCCTACAGGTCTAAAGTAGGCCGGGTAAGGCGTAGCCGCCACCCGGCAATAACAAGGAGTGACAATGTCACATTTAAACGACGTAACAGCCCGTGTGGATGCCGCCATTAAAGAGAGCGTGATTACCCACATGAACGAACTGCTGATTGAACTCAGCGATGATGCAGAGCTGAGCCGCGAAGATCGCTACACCCAGCAGCAGCGCCTGCGCACCGCGATTTCACACCACGGTAAGCAGCACAAAGAAGAGATGGATGCGCGTGAGGAACAGCTAACTAAAGGCGGCACCATACTTTAACGATCAAAACTGGCGTCGGGCCACCAGCCAGGCGCCTACCACCAGCATCAACGCGCCGCACACCGGGCCGATCAGCGCGCGCAGCGGAATGTCGTGGCTTCTCAGCACGTCCAGCACCAGCCCACCAATCAGCTGGCTTGCCACCAGCACCGCAATGGTCGTTGCCGCTCCAACATTCTGATACCCGCTTATGCTGGCAAAAACAAAAAACGAGCCCAGCAGGCCCGGGATCAACGTCCACCAGCGAACCGATGACGCCAGTTCATGAAAGCCGGCGAACCCCTGCTTGATCAACAAAATGCCGATAAACAGCACAATGCCAACCAGCGAGTTCAGCAGCATGGCGATGAGAATGGTGGACGAGCTTTGAGTGATGCGCACCATCAGCGTGTTTTGCACCACCAGCCCGATACCCGCGGCAACGAGGAACGCCAGCGTGAGCGATTGATTCATGGGAGTGCATCCGGTTCGCTGCGCTCGTCAAGCTGCAGCTGCATGAAGGTTAAGTCCAGCCAGCGGCCAAACTTGGTCCCCACCTGCGGCATCTGTCCGGTGGTGACAAACCCCAGCGTCTCATGAAGATGAATGGAGGTATGGTTTTGCGCTTCGATCCCCGCCACCATGACGTGTTTACCAATTTTTCGCGCTTCAATAATCAACGCCTTCATCAGCAACCGACCGATGCCTTTACCCTGGTGGTCCGGATGTACGTAGACGGAGTGCTCAACGGTGTGGCGAAAACCGTCGAACGCCCGCCAGTCGCCGAAGGAGGCGTACCCCGTTACCACGCCATCGTCTTCGCTAACCAGCACGGGATAACCCACCAGCGTGCGCGCTTCAAACCATGCGATTCGGTTATCGGTATCCACCGTTTTATCGTTCCAGATAGCGGCCGTGTGCAGGACTGCGTGGTTGTATATTTCACCGATGGCGGCGCAATCTTCTTTACTGGCATGACGAACGATCATGGTTAACCCTCAGGCTGAAGTTGTTCACTATAGTGGTACGCTTATGTCACGATAGTACACAAAAGTGCGGTCTTACGGCTACGGTATAAACCCTATTTTTTTGTTATAAAAACCGCCATTGAAATGCATTGAAATGCTGTTCATACACTATAGTATGACGTGATGAATACTATGACAGACAATATGAATCAACGAATTAGCGCGCGTATTCGTATCGAACGCGAATCGCGAGGCTGGTCCCTGAGCGAACTGGCCGACCGGGCAGGCGTATCGCGTGCGATGATCCATAAGATAGAGCGCGGGGACAGTAGCCCTACGGCGACGCTGCTCGCCCGGTTATCCGGTGCCTTTGGCATCAGCATGTCCACGCTAATCGCGCGGGCGGAAATGCAGGAAGGCAAACTCCTGCGCCTGGCGAATCAACCGGTCTGGCGCGATCCGCAAACGCATTACGTGCGTCGCCATGTGTCGCCGCGTACCGATTTGCCTATCGATCTCGTGCAGGTGGAACTTCCCCCCGGCAGCGATGTGCCGATGCCCGCATCGTCTTACGCGCTGGCACGTCAGCTGATCTGGCTGCAGTCTGGCGAGCTGGTGTTTCAGGAAGGGGAGACCCGGCATGAAATGAAGGCCGGAGATTGTCTCGAACTGGGGCCGCCCAATGACTGTCGGTTTATTAATGAAACTGACGAAGCCTGCATCTATCTGGTTGTCCGACTCAATCAGTCTGGCTCGTAATGTCAAAGCGTCATGACGGATAAGGGACTAGTCTCAAGAGACATTTGCACGAGAAAGGAGTGATTTATGAGTCAATCTTCCACGCGAAACCGTCGCTGGCTTTTGGCCTCTCGCCCACACGGCGCGCCTGTGGCGAATAACTTCCGTTTAGAAGAACAGCCGCTGCCCGCGCTGGCAGAGGGACAGGTGCTCTTGCGCACGGTGTGGCTCTCGCTGGACCCGTATATGCGCGGCCGCATGAGCGATGCACCTTCCTATTCTCCGCCCGTTGAGATTGGCGCGGTAATGGTGGGCGGCACGGTGAGCCGGGTTGAGCAGTCGAATCACCCGGATTTCAAACCGGGTGAATGGGTGCTGGGCTACAGCGGCTGGCAGGAGTATGAACTCTCGGACGGCAGCGGCCTGGTCAAGCTGGGGGATAACCCTTCGCACCCTTCATGGGCGCTTGGCGTGCTTGGGATGCCGGGCTTTACCGCCTATATGGGCCTGCTGGATATCGGACAGCCAAAAGCCGGCGAAACGCTGGTGGTGGCTGCGGCGACCGGGCCGGTTGGTGCAACGGTCGGGCAAATTGGCAAGATTAAAGGCTGTAGGGTTATTGGCGTCGCGGGAGGTGCTGAAAAATGCCGCCATGCCGTCGAGGTACTGGGATTCGACCAGTGCCTGGATCACCACGCTGCGGATTTTGACGCGCAGCTGGCAGCAGCCTGCCCGCAGGGTATTGATGTGTATTATGAAAACGTTGGCGGGAAGGTCTTTGATGCCGTACTGCCGCTGCTGAATACCGCCGCGCGCGTGCCGGTATGTGGGCTGGTCAGCGGCTACAACGCAACCCGCCTGCCGGACGGCCCGGATCGTTTGCCGCTGTTGATGGCAACCCTGCTGAAGAAACGCATTCGCATGCAGGGCTTTATCATCGGCCAGGATTACGGACACCGTATTAAAGAGTTCCAGGACGAGATGGGGCGTTGGGTACAGGAAGGTAAAATCCATTATCGCGAACAGGTTACTGACGGACTCGAAAACGCACCCGAGGCGTTGATTGGGCTCCTTGAAGGCAAAAACTTCGGCAAAGTCGTGATTCGCGTCGCGGCGGACAATAATTAAACAACACTATGGCGGGTTTCCCGCCATATTTATTTGTGAAGATACGATATATTGTCTTTAATTATATCGGCACCGCGCCAGCGCCATCAGCATAGAGGGCCAGAGCGCGATAAAAACAGAGTGTATGTATTTTTTTGCGTTTATACGCACTTCCCACCACCAGGCATGACGATACAGGATATATCGAACCAGCGTCGTTATAAAAAGCGACGCTTAAAAATAGCGTTAAGTATTAGCTACAGGAATTGAACATGCTTGATTTGGATCATTTAGAAAAAGCGCAAAGAGTCAGTCTAACCATGCAAGTTGAGATCAGTTTAAAAGGGGCGTTAATTACAGGCTCACTCAAACCTGGTGCTCGACTGATTACGAAAGAGATCGCCGATAAATTAGGCACCAGTATCACCCCGGTTCGCGAGGCGCTTTTACGTCTGGTATCGGCGGGGGCGCTGCACGCCACGCCTGCACAGGCCTTCCTGGTGCCTGAGGTAACGTTAGATCGCTATAACGAAATAAACGCCATCAGAAAACAGCTGGAGCCAATGGCGGTAGCGGCTGCCTGTCAGCACATGACGGAGAGCAAGCTGGAAACGCTGCACAAGCTGTCTGAGGCCTTTCATGACGCCATGTCTAACGGCAACGTCCAGCAGGCGTTATACGCAAACCGTGTTTTCCGCTTTACGCTGTATCAGTACGCGGAGATGCCGACGCTCAATGCGCTCATCGAGCAGCTGTGGGTGCGCATTGGTCCCTGTATTAACTATCTCCACCGGGAGCTGAATGATATCAGGGCATCAACCTATCATTACGCAGATTTACTTTCTGCTCTGGAAAGAAGGGATGTTGAAGGGAGTAAGAAAGCAATAGATAAGCTGATTGATGAAGCAAACGATCTGCTACAGCGACAATATTTCAACTGAGAGATTATTTTAGCGCGCGACTATTTACCGCATCCATTTATTTTTTTGATGAATAACTCCTGCTGGCATTTAGCCAACAGGAGTTAAAATATAAAAAAGATAAGAGGGCCTTCGCGTATCCTTACTCGAAGCGATAAGAGACCGACAGTCCTACGCCGTAGTTGCGGCCCGGAGCAGGTTCGTAATAACGCCCGTTGGACTCGTTGACAATCACCGAGCCCGCGTACTCTTTATCGAACAGGTTATCGACGCGGCCAAAGAGATCCATTCCCCAGTTACCGTAGTTGAATTTATACCCGGTATTGAGTCCGACAACCGTATAAGACGGCGCTTTGGCCGTGTTTTCGTCGTCGGCCATGATGTCGCTCATGTAGCGCACGTCTGTCCCTGCATACCAGCCTTCTTCTGGCTGCCAGCCAAACGATGCGAAGCCCATGTTGCGGGCGATACCCGGCATACGGTTGCCGTTGCAGTTATCATCCCCGCATACGTTGGTACGGTAGGTGGCATCAAGGTAGGTCCACGCCATTTTCAGCTTCCAGTTTTCCGCAAACTGCTGGTCGAGGGAAACTTCCACCCCCTGACGACGGGTTTTACCGGCATTTTTATAGCTGGTTCGGCCTCCGGAGCTGGAATCCACCACAATCTCGTCATCCGTATCGGTGCGGAACAGCGCTGCCGTCAGCAGGCCATTGCCGATACGGGTTTTGCTGCCCACTTCATAGGTGTTGTTGGTGGACGGCTTTAGGCCAATGTTCAGCCCACCCTGGTTATCAGGACGATAGGAGAGTTCATTGATGGTCGGCGTTTCAAATCCACGTCCTGCGGCGGCATAGAGATTCCACGCGTCGGTCACGGCGTATTTCACCGAGCCCGCCGGGAGCCATTTATGGTAGCTCGCCTCGCCGCTGTCATCGCCGTTGGCGGACGTAACGTAGTGGTCGTTAGAATCAAACCAGACGGAGCTGTAACGTACACCCGCATCGACAGAGAGTTTTTGCGTTAACTGCCAGCTGGTTTGCAGGTAAGGGTCAAGGTTCCACATCAGGTTACGTTCGTCACGACGCTTATCGCCTTTTACACCGTAATCCGGTACGCCGTTGTTCATGACAAAGTTCTCGTACCCGCGACGATCTTCACTCAGGTTTTCGTAATTCAGTCCGGTGGTAAAGGTGACTGGAACCAGCAGCTCGCCCCGGTGCGTCCAGCGGGTATCGACGCCCTGATAGTGACGCTGCATATCAATCACGCCGCCGGAATGGGTTGGTCTCAACTGCGGCTGATACGGAATGGATTGATACTGCGTCATTTCACGCTCACCGGCGTACATCATCACGCTGAGATCGTCCTGCTCGCTCAGCTGACGGTCATAGCGCAGCCCGGCCTGGGTCTGCTTGATGGTTTTGCGGGTGTTGTACTGGTCGCCGCGCGGTGACTGACGCGGGTTGTCACGCCATTCCTGATAGTCAAGACCGCCCGGATCGTTGGCCTTCATGTCTACGCTGTTGAAAATCAGCGTCAGCTTGCTTACGTCATCAATACGCACGCCCAGCTTCGCGTTGGCGAGGTTCTTACGCGCGCCGCTATGGTCGCGAAAGCCATGGGTGGTGAAGCGGGTGGTCGAAACGGTGTAATCCACATCGCCCGCATGCGTACCGTCGCCCATCGCGCCGGTGGCTTTCATGCCGTAGCGCCAGGTGCCGTAACTGCCGTAATAGCTGCTGGCCTCAATGGTCGGCGGCTGCTGGCCGGTCTGCGTATTTATGTTAATGACGCCACCAGAGGCGTTGCCGTAAAGGGCAGAGAAGGGGCCGCGCAGCACTTCCACGCTATCCACGCTGGTGAGATCGATGTTCGAGGTCTGGCCCTGTCCGTCCGGCATGGTGGCGGGAATACCGTCCACGTACATCCGAATACCGCGCACGCCGAAGGTAGAGCGGGCGCCAAAGCCACGCATTGAAATCTGCAGATCCTGCGCATAGTTCTGGCGATTCTGAATTTGCAGCCCCGGCACGCTGCCGAGAGATTCAGACAGATTAATTCGCGGCGCTGCCTGACGCATATCGTCGCCGTTGACCACGCTGACCGCCGCGGGCGTATCCAGTTCAGAGACGGTCTGCGGCGTGGCGCTGACGATCATGGTCTGCTCGTCCGCGCCCATCGCCTCAAGGGGCGTAAAGATAACAGGAACCAGCAGCAGCGGGAGAGTTGCCTTACGGGCAGTAATGATTTTCATGAAGTAAACCAGTTAAGGAGAAGAAACGAACCAAATGGAACATGTGCATACATGTTAAATCTTTTGTAAATGTTTTGAAAACTATAACCGCACATTGCGTTAATGAAAGGAGCGGAGGGAAGAAAAACTCCACATTTATAGAATTAATGATTACTATTCTCATTATCATAAAGGCGGTGCGATGACGCTGCCTGTTGGAAGCGATGTCAGCAGTACACTTATTCTTCAAAAAAGGAATTGTTATGTCTTTACGTCATCTGTGCACGCCGCGCCTGCGTGGTTCTCTGCTGTTAGGCTCATTACTGTTCGCCGGTACGTTCCAGGTTCATGCTGCAGAAGAGATGCTGCGTAAAGCGGTCGGCAAAGGGGCTTATGAGATGGCGTTGAGCCAGCAGGAGAATGCGCTGTGGGTGGCGACATCACAAAGCCGTAAGACCGATAAAGGCGGCGTCGTTTATCGCCTTGACCCGGTCACGCTGGACGTGACGCAGGCGATCCACAGCGATCTCAAACCGTTCGGGGCAACCTTCGATAACGCCACCCAGACGCTGTGGCTGGGTAACACCATCAACGGTGCGGTGACGGCCATTGATGCCAAAACGGGGGACGTGAAAGGGCGTCTGGTGCTCGACGATCGTAAACGCAGCGAGACGGTCAAACCGCTGCAGCCGCGCCAGCTGGTGGCGGACGACGCGAGTAACACCGTTTACATCACCGGGGTAGGCAAAGAGAGCGTGATTTGGGTCGTGGACGGCGCCAGCCTGAAGCTGAAGGACACCATCGGCAATACCGGCACCTATAGCACCGGCCTGGCGCTGGATGCGCAGGCAAAACGTCTCTACACCACCAATGCGGACGGCGAACTGCTGACGATTGACACGGGCACCCACAAAATCATCAGCCGTAAAAAAGTCCAGGACGACGGTAAAGAGCATTTCTACCTTAACCTGAGCCTGGACACCGCCGGTCAGCGCGCGTTCCTGACCGATTCAAAGCAGCCGGAAGTGCTGGTGGTAAGCCTGAAAGACGGCAGCGTAATGGAGAAGATCGCCGCGCCTGAATCACTGGCCGTCCTGTTTAACCCAAGGCGCAATGAAGTCTACGTGACGCACCGCGAAGCGGGCAAGGTGAGCGTGATTGACGCGAAAACCTACAAGGTGACCAAAACGTTCGATACGCCGGTTTATCCGAATAGCCTGGCACTCTCTGCCGATGGTAAAACGCTGTATGTGACGGTGAAACAGAAGTCGACCCGTCAGCAGGAAGCAACCCAGCCTGACGATGTGATTCGTATTGCACTCTGATGGGGGAATTGCCCGGTGGCGCTGCGCTTACCGGGCCTACAAATTCTTGATATGTAGGCCGGGTGAGGCGAAGCCGCCACCCGGCTTTTTTATTAACGCGAGGTTTCTTCCACCAGCGGTGCGTCGTGCTTTTCATCGTCGTGATGAACCGGCGCGGTGCTGTGGATCTCGTGAACGCGCTTACGCACGCCGAACCAGCCAGCAATCAGCAGAACCGCCAGCAGTGGGATCGTCGCGATGGTGTAAGTACCGTTCGGGTAGTCAAACGCCATCAGCACCAGCACGCTGAACAGGAACAGCAGGGTGAGCCAGGAGGTCACCGGTGCGCCCGGCATCTTGAAGCTCACATCAGCCGCTTTGCCTTCTTTGATCGCTTTGCGCAGACGCATCTGGCAGACCACAATAAAGGCCCAGGAGGCGATAATGCCCAGCGCGGCGACGTTCAGAACGATCTCAAATACGCGGGACGGCACCAGATAGTTCAGGAACACGCCAAAGACGTAAACCACCAGCGTCGCCAGAATCCCCGCATAGGGAACCTGCTGCTTGCTCATCTTCGACATGAACTTCGGCGCAGAACCGCCCATCGACATGGAGCGCAGAATACGGCCAGTGGAATACAGGCCAGAGTTCAGGCTGGAGAGCGCCGCGGTCAGTACCACGATGTTCATGATGCTGCCCACATAAGGGACGCCCAGCTTAGAGAAGAAGGTCACGAACGGACTCTGACCGGCCTGATAGGCGTTCCACGGCAGCAGCAGAACCAGCAGCACCACGGAGCCGACGTAGAACAGGCCGATACGCCAGATCACGCTGTTGATGGCTTTTGGCACCATCGTCTGCGGGTCTTTACATTCACCCGCCGCGGTACCGACGAGCTCAATGGAAGCAAAAGCAAACACCACGCCCTGAACCAGCACCAGCGCAGGCAGCAGGCCGTGCGGGAAGAAGCCGCCGTTATCGGTTATCAGGTGGAAGCCGGTGGCATTGCCGTCCAGCGGTTTACCGCTGCCGAGGAACACCGTACCGACCACCAGGAACACCACGATGGCCAGCACTTTTACCAGCGCAAACCAGAACTCCATCTCGGCGAACCACTTCACGCCGATCATGTTCATGGTGCCGACAATCGCCAGCGCGCCGAGCGCAAAGACCCACTGCGGCACATCGCCAAACGCGCCCCAGTAGTGCATGTACAGCGCAACGGCGGTGATGTCGACGATACCGGTCATCGCCCAGTTGACGAAGTACATCCAGCCTGCCACGTAGGCGGCTTTTTCACCGAGGAACTCGCGAGCGTAGGAGACAAAACTGCCGCTGGACGGGCGGTGCAGTACCAGTTCGCCCAGGGCACGAAGGATGAAGAACGAGAAGATCCCGCACACCAGATAGACCAGTGCAAGTGCAGGGCCCGCCATTTGCAGACGTGCGCCAGCACCTAAAAACAGACCTGTACCGATAGCGCCGCCGATGGCGATCATTTGAACCTGACGGTTGCCCATCGCTTTGTGGTAGCCCTCTTCGTGGGAGTTCAACCAGCGACGTTTAGCAGCATGATGATCGGCTGCGCTTTTATTGCTTGTTTTCATTGAGTTACCTGTTTGCCTGTCTGAACCATTATCGTGATAGTCCTGCCTGGCAGAACGCAATACAAACGATTGCTTCTGCGCAAACACATGCTGCCTTTCCAGTCATTCTGTGTATGGATAAGGCGAAACATGGCGTGGCATCCTACCCGCAATTGATAAGCGACGCAAAATATAACCGTGCCGAAAGTGATGCACGTCGAAGGAAATCGTGTGGTCAGAGCAGACGGGGATCACAACGCGCTGAAACGTGGTGAGTTTTTAGACAAAACGCGCGTTGAAGCGGTGCTTTAATCATCAGGTTTGCTTAATAATTACCTGTGGGTATCGCTGACGGCTGACGCAGGGCATCCAGCAGCAGCTTGAAAGCGTGCGCATGCTGGCGACGACTGGGATAATAAAGGTGATATCCTTCAAAGGTCGGACACCAGGCATCGAGGACCTGAACTAACCGTCCTTCTGACACGGCCTTACTGATCGACGTTTCCGGCACGTAGGCCAAACCGAGACCGTTCCCGGCGGCATCGATACGCTGCGGCAGGCTGTTCAACGTAAGCTGTCCTTCAACGCGTACGCTAAAACCGCGCCCGTCGCGTTCAAATTCCCAGGCATATAATCCCCCAAGAGTGGGCAGGCGCATATTGATGCAGCGGTGTGTCGCAAGCTGCTCCGGTGTTTCCGGCACGCCAAAGCGCTCCAGATAATCTTCGGACGCGACGACGGCCATACGCATGTCCGGCGCGATCCTCACCGCCACCATATCTTTCGCCACCTGTTCACCCAGGCGCACGCCCGCGTCGAAACGCCCATCAACAATGTCGGTCAGGCCGTTATCCACCGTCACTTCAACGTTAATATCCGGGTATTGCGCCATAAAGGGTTTCAACACCGGCCAAAGTACGCTCTCCATGGCATGTTCACCCGCGGTAATACGGATATTTCCCGCAGGCCTGTCGCGCGTATCGCGCAGCGCCGTTAGCTCCTGTTCGATCTCCATCAGGTGGGGACGTAAGCGGATAAAAAGCTGCTCGCCGGCCTCGGTAGGCGCCACGCTACGGGTGGTTCTGGTCAACAGGCGAACGCCGAGTCGGGCTTCAAGATTGCGCATCGCATGGCTCAGTGCCGACTGCGAGACGCCCAGCTGTGCCGCGGCTCGTGTAAAGCTGCGCTCGCGGGTGACGACCATAAACGAGAGCAGATCGTTGAAATTGTCTTTTAACATGACGGCTATCCCTCATTTATGAATTCAGTTCATGTTTACGTTCTGATTATGCACTCTAATGCTGCGGATGGCTTTGCGCTACTGTTAACGCAACAGTCAACGAGGAGTACATGATGAAAATTATCCGTAGCGGCTCATTACCGTCAGTAAAGGGGCCAGACGCCTGGTTCACCGGCACCGTGCGCATTGATGCGCCGTTCCAGGCGACAGAACCGGCAAAAGTAGGCGGGGCCACGGTGACCTTCGAGCCGGGCGCGCGTACCGCCTGGCACACTCATCCGCTTGGGCAAACGCTGATTGTCACCCAGGGGCGCGGCTGGCTGCAGGAGTGGGGTAAAGAGGCTGAACCGCTTAACCAGGGCGACATCGCGTGGATCCCGCCGGGCGTCAAGCACTGGCACGGCGCGTGTGCGCAAACGGCGATGACTCATATTGCCATCGCCGAAGCGGTAAACGGCAGTCCGGTTGAGTGGCTGGAGAAAGTGAGTGACCTGCAGTACCCGAATGATTAGCTATTGAGCGTTTCGGTGACAAAAAGAAAGGGATATGATGCGATCCCTTTTTTTCAGCATAGTCAGGCGGAACGGTGAAAATCAATATTATCGGCACCAGCGGGAGTGGCAAAAGCACGCTTGCCCGGCGCATCGCAACGGAATTGTCACTCCCGTACATTGAGATGGACAGGCTGTACTGGCGTCCTGACTGGCAGGGAACGCCCGACGAGGTGCTGCTGAAAACGCTGGCGGAGACGCTGGCCGCCACGCCCGGCTGGGTGCTCGACGGTAACTACAACCGCACTCGTCACGTGAAGTGGCATGAGGTGGATCTGGTGGTGTGGGTGGACTGCGGGTTTGCCCGCACGCTCTGGCAGGCAGTCACGCGCGCCTTCAGGCGCGCATGGCACCAGCAGGAACTGTGGCCCGGCACCGGAAACCGCGAAAGCTTCCGCCGCTCCTTTTTCAGCCGGGAGTCCATCATCATCTGGACTATCAAAACCTGGCGCAGCAATCGCGAACGCTACGAAGCCGATCTGAAAAATCCGCAATATGACCACATTCGCTTTGTCCGCATCACCTGTCGGCAGGAGGCGGAGGCGCTGATTTCATCGCTTAAATCACACCCTTAGCAGGGTTTACATATCTGATTTTCGGCAAACTAAATGTAAATTAATTGTTTCTCAGAGGTTAATCGCGCCTTTAATAATGACGACATGTTAAGTCAAACGAGAACGCAACATGTCATGGCGAATCAGCATTCTGGATAAAAGCCCCGTCGCAGAACACGAAACCGCCGCCGATGCGCTGGCGCGTACCTTAACACTGGCGCAGCTGGCGGAAACGCTGGGTTATCACCGCTTCTGGATTGCCGAACACCACAACACCCCTCAGCTCGCCAGCCCCTCGCCGGAACTGCTGATTGCCTGGATCCTCGGGCAAACAAAGCGCATTCGCGTGGGATCGGGCGGCGTCATGCTTCAGCACTACAGCCCCTATAAGGTCGCAGAAAACTTTAATCTTCTGGCCGCTCTGGCCCCGGGCCGCGTGGATCTGGGCGTCGGGAAAGCCCCCGGCGGTCTCCCGCTCTCTACCCGCGCACTGCAGCTCGGATTACATCCTCAGGAAAAAGGCAGCTTTGCTGAACAGCTGACGCAGCTGGACGGCTGGATCCGCCCTGAAAATCAGTCGGCGGAGGAGGCCGTTCGCGCCACGCCGCTGCCGCCAGTGCCTGCGCAGGGGTTCCTGCTGGGAGCCAGTACCGAAAGCGCGCGGCTCGCCGCATCGCTTGACTGGCACTTTGTCTTTGCCGCCCATCTGAACGGCGATCCGGAACTGCTGCGAGAGGTGGTATCAACCTGGCGTCAGAACAGCACCCGCGATGTGATTGTTGCAGTGCAGGCCATTGTGGCGGAGTCGCAGGAGCAGGCCGACGCGCTGGCGCAGAAGGTCGAAGTATGGGGCGTTGAGCTGGCAAACGGCCAGCGCGTGACCGTCGCCAGCGAAGAACAGGCCTACGCCTTTGCGCGTCAGGCAGGCAGCGAGCCGGTGCGTATTGCCCGCCGGGCGCAGTCCCTGCTGGCGGGCACCGCTGACTCGGTGCTTGAACAGCTTAACGCCCTGCACGCGCAGTGGGGCATTGACGAATTTATCATCGACACGCCGGTCGCGGAGGGAGCAACGCGCCTCGCGTCGCTGCGTCTGCTGGCCGAAGCGCGTCTCAACAAGGAGGTCACCGTATGAGTTTTGGCGAACAACTGATTGCCTGGCGTCGTGAGCTGCACCAGAACCCGGAACTCTCCGGCCAGGAGATCGAAACGACGGCACGCCTGCGCCAGTGGCTGACGAATGCCGGCATTACGCCGCTGCCGTATGATCTGACAACCGGGCTGGTGGCGGAAATCGGGACGGGTAAAAAGCTGATTGCGCTGCGGGCAGACATTGATGCGTTGCCGATAGAGGAGCGCAGCGGCGTGCCGTTTAGCTCGCAGCGTGCGGGGGTGATGCATGCCTGCGGACACGACGTCCACACCAGCGTGATCCTCGGCGCGGCGCTGAAGCTCAAAGAGCGTGAAGCGTCGCTCGACGGGCGGGTGCGGATCCTGTTCCAGCCTGCGGAAGAGAACTTTGGCGGTGCGAAGAGCATGGTGCGCGCCGGTGCCCTGCGTGACGTTAGCGCCATCTTCGGTATGCATAACGAGCCGGGGCTGTCGGTCGGTGAGTTTGCCACTCGCGGCGGGCCGTTTTATGCCAACGTTGACCGCTTCGTGATTCGCATTACCGGCAAGGGTGCACACGCCGCACGCCCACACGAAGGCAACGACGCCATTGTGCTGGCGAGCCAGCTGGTGACGGCGCTGCAAAGCGTCGCCAGCCGCAACGTCAATACGCTGGATTCGGTGGTACTGAGCGTAACGCGCATTGCCGGAGGCAACACCTGGAACGTCCTGCCGGAAAGCGTGGAGCTGGAAGGCACGCTGCGCACCCATCGCACGGAAGTGCAGCAAAACGTGAAGGCCCGCGTCGGGGAAATCGCCGCCGGGTTTGCCAGCGCCTTCAGTGCGCAGATCGACATCACCTGGTATGCCGGACCGACCGCGCTGGTGAACGACGAACGCTGGGCGGATTTCGCCACCTCCGTTGCCAGAGAGTCAGGGTACGAAACCCAGCACGCGGAACTGCACATGGGCGGGGAGGATTTTGCGGTCTATCTGCAGTCTGTTCCTGGCGCGTTTGTCAGCATTGGCAGCAACAGCCCGTTCGGTTTACACCACCCGTCCTTTAATCCGGATGAGACCTTAATTGAACCCGCTGCCCGCTATTTTGCACAGCTTGCGGAAAAAGCCCTGCAACACGTTTAATTTATTTGAGGTGAATATGTCTGCACATCGTCAACTGCGGCTGGGAACCATTTTGCATGGTGCATCCGGAAATATGTCAGCCTGGCGTCATCCTGCGGCAATCGCGGATGCCAGCATCAATTTTGATTTTGTTAAAGAGACGGCGCTAAAAGCGGAAGCGGGCAAACTCGATTTCTTATTCGTGGCCGACGGTCTCTATATTAACCAGAAATCGATCCCGCATTTTTTAAACCGCTTTGAACCGCTAACGGTATTATCCGCGCTGGCGAGTATTACCTCACGTCTTGGCCTGGTGGGAACCTTATCCACCTCCTACAGCGAGCCTTTTACCGTGGCACGTCAGTTTGCCAGCCTCGATCACCTGAGCAACGGACGCGCGGGCTGGAACGTGGTGACCTCGCCGCTGGAAGGCTCAGCGAAGAATTTTTCCCGTGAAAAGCATCCCGAGCACGCGCTGCGCTATCGCATTGCGGACGAGTATCTCGACGTGGTGAAAGGGCTGTGGGATTCCTGGGAAGGGGACGCGTTTATCCGCAATAAAGAGAGCGGCCAGTTTTTTGACCCGGCCAAACTGCATACGCTCGATCACCACGGTGACTTCTTCCAGGTCGCCGGGCCGCTGAATATTGGCCGCACCCCGCAGGGGCGTCCGATTGTCTTTCAGGCCGGGGCGTCGGACGACGGGAAAAGGCTGGCGGCGAAGCATGCCGACGCCATTTTTACCCATCACGAGACGCTTGACGAGGCAAAAGCCTTTTACCGGGACGTAAAACAGCAGCTGGAAACAAACGGCCGCCGCGCGTCTGATTTACATATTTTCCAGGGCGTCAGCGTGATTGTGGGTAAAGATGCCGAAGACGTGGAAAACCAGTACCAGACCACGGCGGCGCTGGTGTCGATTAACGACGCCCTCAACTACCTCGGGCGTTATTTTGAACATCACGATTTCAGCCAGTATCCGCTCGACGAGCCGTTCCCGGATATCGGTGACTTAGGCAAAAACAGCTTCCGCAGCACCACCGATGAAATCAAGCGTAACGCCCGCGAGCGCAACTTGACCCTGCGTCAGGTGGCGCTTGAGGCCGCTTCGCCGCGCCCGCGCTTTTCCGGCACGCCGGAAGAGGTGGCCGACGGCCTGCAGGCCTGGTTTGAAGGCTATGCCGCAGATGGCTTCATCATTCAGGGCGGCACGCCGGACACCTTCCCGCGCTTTGTTGATCAGGTGGTGCCCGTTCTGCAGGCCCGCGGCCTGTTCCGCACCGACTACCCGGGCACCACGCTGCGCGAAAGTCTGGGCTTAGACGAACCTAAAAACCAATACGCACAACAATAAAAGAGAACCCCGCTATGCAGAAAACATCGCTTATTCTGGCGCTCGCGCTGGCCTTTACCCCTGCCGTCTGGGCAGAGAATGTGAATATTAACGGCACCGGCGTGAGCATCGAGGCCAATAAAACGCCGGTTAACACTGCCAAAAACAATGATGCGGTGGCACAGCTGCCGAAAGACTATCGCTTTGCCGTACCGGGAAAATTCACGGTAGCGGTGGCCGCGCTTAACTCACCGCCGCTGACCGTTTTCTCCGACGACAACAAAACGCTGCTGGGAAGCGAAGTGGACATCGCCCGTCTGGTCGCCGACAGCCTGGGGCTGGAGCTGAACGTGGTGCCGACCTCCTGGGAAGACTGGCCGCTGGGCGTGGCCTCCGGGAAATACGATGCCGCCATCAGCAACATTACCGTCACCAAAGAGCGCAAAGAGAAGTTTGACTTTGCCACCTACCGAAAAGATTCCCTCGGGTTCTACGTGAAATCAACCAGCCCGATCAAGTCGCTTGAGAAGGCGGAGGACATCGCCGGGCTGCGGATTATCGTCGGCTCCGGCACTAACCAGGAGGCCATTCTGCTCGCATGGAATGCCGAAAACCTGAAGAAGGGGCTGAAGCCCTTTACTCCGATCTATACCAAAGACGATGCGGCACAAACGCTGGCGCTGCAGTCCGGACGCGCGGATGCCTACTTCGGTCCGAACGTGATTGGCGCGTGGAAAGCGGCGCTGAACGGGAAAACCAAACTGGTGGGCAGCGTCGACGGCGGATGGCCAAAGGCGGCGCACATCGCGGTGACGCTGAAAAAAGGCAGCGGGCTGGTTGAGCCGGTACAAACCGCGCTGAACGGTACGATCAAAAACGGCGACTACGACAAAGTGCTGAACCGCTGGGGGGAAGGCGTTGAGCGTATTCCTCAGTCCGAAGTGAACCCGGCGGGCCTGGGCGATTAAGGAGGCTGCATGAGCGAACAATTTCGTGACGTTTCGCCGGAAGATGCCGAGCTGCAGCCCATTATTGAGGGGCTGTTCGGTGAATACGCCGCCCGCTACGGGGACTACTTCTCCAAAGACGCGGAAGTTGAGCTCACCGAGTGGTATTTAGCGCCGCAGGGGCTGTTTATCGTGCTGGAGCGCGACGGAAAGATTATCGCCACCGGCGCGTACAAACCGTTCGACGAACGTACCGCGGAAATCAAACGCATCTGGACGGACAAAACCCTGCGTCAGCAGGGGCTTGCCGGGCGCGTGGTGCAGGAGCTGGAGCGCAGGGCGGTGCTGGCAGGGTACAGCCAAATCTACCTGACGACCGGCTTTCGCCAGCCGGAGGCGGTCAGGCTCTATCTCAGCCAGGGCTATCAGCCGCAGTTCGATCTGAACCGCGATCCGGAAGAGTACAGCCAGCCTCCGTTTGACGGCCGGCTGCGCTTCACCAAAACGCTGGTACGCGAAGCGTTCAGTAAAACCGCATGAGGAATGACGATGAGCAACGTTGAAACCATTAAGGTGGTCCCGGCACGTTATCCGCTGCGGGCCGTCGGCGCCGCGGTGGCGCTGTTTGTCCTGGCGGTCGTGATTCAGTCGGTGGCCTTTAACCCGCGCTGGGAGTGGGCGGTATTCGCCCGCTGGTTCTTTGACCCGGTGATCCTCGAAGGCGTAGGGCAGACCCTGCTGCTGACCCTGATCGGCACCGCGCTGAGCGTGGTGTTGGGCGGCCTGCTGGCGCTGGCGAGACTGTCCTCGTCATGGCTGCTGAACAGCCTGGCGTGGGGCTATATCTGGCTGTTTCGGTCGCTGCCGCTGATTGTGGTGCTGATCATTCTCTACAACTTCTCCTATCTCTACGACACGCTCTCGCTCGGCGTGCCGTTCACCGGCATCACGTGGGGCAGCTTCGAGACCATCAACGTGCTGGGGCAGTTCTCTACCGCCGTGGTGGGGCTAACCCTGGTGCAGAGCGCCTATACCGCCGAGATCATTCGCGGGGGCTTCCTTGGGGTCGATCACGGCCAGTATGAAGCGGCTGCCGCGCTGGGTCTCCCGGCCTGGCGTCGCACGGTGCGCATCATTTTGCCTCAGGCGCTGCGCACCATCCTGCCGTCGGGGTTTAATGAAATCATCAGTCTCGCCAAAGGTACGGCAATGGTGTACGTCCTGGCGATGCCGGAGCTGTTTTATACCATTCAGATGATCTACAACCGCACGCAGGAGGTGATCCCGCTGCTGATGGTCGGCGCAGCCTGGTACCTGGCGATTACCACCGTCCTGTCCGCTATCCAGTACGGTGTTGAACGCGCGCTTGCCCGCAGCGAACGCCGCTCTGCCGTTAACCAGAACCGCGCCGCCCGTCGTACCCGTTCTGTCACGACCACGCCAGCACAGGAGCCCGTCCATGCAAGCCTCTCCTGAAGGACATATTTCGATTACCGGCGTCAGCAAGTTTTTTGGCCGCCATAAGGCGCTCGATAACGTCTCGCTTGAGATCCCTCCCGGGTCCGTGACGGTCATCCTCGGGCCGTCCGGCTCGGGCAAATCAACCCTGCTGCGCACCATTAACCACCTGGAGCGCGTCGACGAGGGCTTTATCCAGATCGACGGGGACTACATCGGCTATCGCCGTCAGGGTGACAGGCTTTACGAGTTGAAGGAGAAGGAGATCCTCAAACAGCGCGTCAACGTGGGCTATGTGTTCCAGAACTTCAATCTTTTTCCCCATCTGACGGTGCTGGAAAACCTGATAGAAGCGCCTATCGCGCACAAAAAGCTCAGCAAAAAAGAGGCGGTGGAACGGGCGTACAGCCTGCTGGACGTGGTCGGGCTGCGGGATAAAGCCGATGCCTGGTCCCGCCATCTCTCCGGCGGTCAGCAGCAGCGTATCGCGATTGCGCGCGCGCTGGCGCTGCGCCCCCGCGTGATGCTGTTTGATGAGCCGACCTCTGCGCTCGACCCTGAACTGGTTGGCGAAGTGCTGGACGTCATCAAAAAGCTCGCCCGATCCGGCACCACGCTGGTGGTCGTCACCCACGAGATCGGCTTTGCCCGTGAAGTGGCGGATCAGGTGGTGTTTATGGTTGACGGGAAAATCGTTGAGCAGGGCAGTAGCGACGAGGTGTTGAACCGTCCATCGCATGCGCGAACGCGCCAGTTTCTGTCTAAAGTGCTGTAAGGAGCGCAGATGAAATACGGACTTCTGGCGGGGCTGGTCTTCACGACGGTAAGCCACGCCAGCATTGATGTGAAAGCCAACGAGCAGCCGCTGCCGGTCACGCTCGATCCGCAGGCGGTGGCGAAGATCCCCGCGAACTACAAATTTGTTGAGCCGGGTACGCTGACGGTGGCCATTTCGGCCCTCAATTCCCCGCCCCTGGCGCTGCTGGCCAGCGATAACCGCACGCGCATCGGCAGCGATCCGGATATCGCCCGCCTGCTGGCGGGCAGTCTGGGGCTAAAGCTGAAGCTGGTGCCGACGGCATGGGAAGACTGGCCGCTGGGGATTAGCTCCGGGCGCTACGACGTGGCGCTGGTGAACATTGCGGTGACCGAACAGCGCAAAGAGAAGTTTGATTTCGCCACCTATCGCGTCGATTCGCTGGCGTTTTCGGTGAAATCCACCAGCGAGATCCAGTCAATCAAAAGCGCGGAAGATCTGGCAGGGAAAAAGGTGATTGTCGGCTCCGGTACGAATCAGGAACGCATTCTGCTGGGCTGGAACGAAGAGAACAAAAAGGCGGGGCGGACGCATGCGCTGCCGATCTATCTGACCGACGATGCCTCGGGCAATCTCTATATTCAGTCCGGCAGGGCCGATGTGTTCTTTGGCCCTCAGTCGGTTTCAGCCTACAAAGCGGCGCTGACGGGAAAAACGCGCGTCGTGGGGTTAGGGCCGAAGAAGGCGTTTGTCGCGACGACCACGAAAAAAGGCAATGAGCTGGTGTACGCGCTGCAGGCCGCGCTGGATGGTGCAATTAAGCGGGGAGAGTACCAGAGGGTGCTGGCACGCTGGGGTGAGCAGGGCGAAGCGGTGGCGCAGTCGGAGGTCAACCCGCCTGGGATAACCTATTAATGGTGCTCTACACTTAGGATTTTCACTCCTGAGGGGGCAACATGATTAAACTCTATGGCGTACCCGGCTGGGGCTCGGCAATCAGCGAAGTGATGCTAACTCTGGCAGATATTCCTTATCAGTTTGTCAACGTGGACGGGTTTGACCAGCCCGGCCCGCAGCGGGAGCTGCTGCAAAAGCTCAACCCGCTGTGTCAGGTGCCTACGCTTGAGCTTGAAAACGGCGCCATCATGACGGAAACCGCGGCGATTGCCCTGATGGTGCTCGACCGTTGCCCGGATCTTGCCCCGCCCGTCGGCCAGGCCGAGCGCCAGCAGTTCCAGCGTTTGCTCATCTGGTTTGTGGCGAACGTCTATCCCACCTTTACCTATGCCGATTATCCGGAACGCTGGGTGCCCGACGCGCCGGAGCAGCTGAAGAAAAACTGCATTGAGTACCGGAAATCACTCTATCTGTGGTTCGATGGCCAACTTACCGCGTCTCCTTTTGCGCTGGGGGAGCGGCTGACGATGCTCGACGTCTATATTGCGGTCGCGCGCACCTGGGGGCCACGGCGCGAATGGTTTGCGGCCAACACGCCAAAGATCACCGCGATCGCAGATTCAGTGTGTGCGCTACCTGAACTGCACAAGGTGTTAAAGGCAAACGAGATTATCTGATAACGTTGGAAGGCGATTACATAAAAGGAAACCTGCAAATGCCACACGTAGATATCAAATGTTTTCCCCGCGATCTGAATGACGAACAAAAATCCGCCCTGGCGGCGGATATCGCCGAGGTGATTATTCGTCATTTCGACAGCAAAGACAGTTCCGTATCGGTTGCGTTGAACCAGGTGCAGCCGGAAGAGTGGAAAGAGCAGGTCTGGGATGTTGAGATTGGCCCTAAGCTGGATGAGCTGATCAAGAAGCCAGGGTATTCGATGTAAGCCTTGTTGCCGGGTGGCGGCTTCGCCTTACCCGGCCTACACCCGCCAATGTCCGCGGTTTTGTAGGCCGGGCAAGCTCAGCGCCACCCGGCGATTTAACCATACAACTCGGGATGCTCTTTCAGCAGCGTCAACATGGTGTCTCTGATCTCATCCTGCGCCTCGTGCATCCACACCGCCTCCAACGGCATTCCCGTGGCTTCCGGCCCGGTTAACTGCACAAACTTCACGCCCGCGACCTGAAAACGGCTGCTCCAGGCAGGCACAATCGCCAGGCCAATACCGGCGGCAACCAGGTTGATAATGGTCTGTTTCTCGTCCGCCATCTGTGACACTGTCACCTTTACTCCCGCATGATGAAACAAATTCATGGTTAAATCATGGCTGTGCGGGCGAGAGCGTCGCTCCGGCAGGATCATCGGCATCCCTTCCAGCTCACGAATCTCAACCGCGTCGCGATCGGCGAACGGGTGACTCAACGGAAGGGCGAGAATACCCGGCTCATGACACAAAAACAGACGCTCAAACTGCGGGTCGAGCTGGGAAGGCGGGCGGATAAACACCAGATCGAGCCTGCCGCTTTTGAGCTTCGGCAGAAGATGCACGGTTTTATCTTCGTACAGCTGGATCTCAACCTCAGGATAACGCTGGCGAAAAAGTTGCAGTAGGCCTGGCAGCAGGCCAATCGCGGCGCTGTCTATGGTTCCCACGCGTAAAAGCGGCTGTGCGCGGCGCGGATTTTGACGAAATTGCAACATAATCGCATCGGCATGGGCGAGGAGCTTTCGCGCCTCTTCGCGCAGCAGTATCCCGTTTTCCGTCAGCGCCACGCGGCGGGTCGAGCGGGTAAAAAGCCGTGTGCCAAGTGCCTCTTCTAAAAGACGAATATTCCTGCCAAGCGCTGACGGCAGCATATCCAGACGATGCGCCGCCTCGCCAAAATGCAGTGTCTCTGCGACCGCCAGAAAACAGCGTAAGTGCTGAAGCTCCATTTTTTACCCACCCTCGATTATTGCATTTTTTTGTATAAACCGTAGCGCATGATCCCGCAAGAAAAATCAGCATACTCATTCAAAGCAGCCCGACTGCGACCCTACATAAAAAATTATAAGGAACACACCTCATGACCTGCACAATCGAACAACGGGTCATGCGCAAGATCGCCTTGCGCATCGTACCCTTTATCATGCTGTTGTATTTCATCGCCTTTCTCGACCGCGTAAATATCGGCTTCGCGGCGCTCACGATGAACGAAGAGCTGGGTTTCTCGCCCGCCGTATTTGGTTTCGGCGCGGGGATTTTCTTTCTCGGCTATTTCCTTTTTGAAGTTCCCTCAAACCTGATCCTGCATAAGGTCGGCGCACGTATCTGGATAGCCAGGGTGATGATCACCTGGGGCCTGGTCTCCGGTGCAATGGCCTTTGTGCAGGGCACGACCAGCTTCTACACGCTGCGCTTTTTGCTCGGCGTGGCGGAAGCCGGATTTTTCCCCGGCATCATTCTTTATCTCAGCTACTGGTTTCCGGCGCAGAAACGCGCACAGGTCACGGCGATCTTTATGGCGGCGGCCCCCATCTCCACCGCGCTTGGTTCGCCGGTGTCCGCTGCGCTACTCGAAATGCACGGGCTGATGGGCTTTGCGGGCTGGCAGTGGATGTTTGTTCTCGAAGCCGTTCCGGCGGTCATTCTGGGCGTAGTGGTGCTGTTCTGGCTGACCGATCGCCCGGAAAAGGCCAAATGGCTCAACGATGAGGAGCGCGGCTGGTTAATTGCGACGCTTGCACGGGAAAACGCCGCGAAGCAGGCCACCGCGCAGCACAGCGTCTGGAAAGGGCTGCTTGATAAGCGTGTGCTTGCCCTGTCGCTGGTCTATTTCGGTACGTCTGCCGGGCTGTACACGCTGGGGATTTGGTCGCCGCAGATCATCAAAACCCTGGGGATTTCATCGATGTCGGTCGGCCTGCTGAATGTCATTCCTGCCGTGATTGCCGTCTGCGCGATGGTGCTGTGGGCGCGGCACTCGGATAAAACCGGCGAACGTCCCTGGCACGTTATCGGTGCCTGCCTGCTGGCGGCGGTGGGGCTGTTTATGGCCGGAAATGCGACAACCATTGTCGGGGTTATCTTCGCTCTGACCATCGTGAACTGCGGGATCAGCGCCTCTAAACCACCGCTGTGGAGCATGCCAACGCTGTTCTTATCCGGCTCTGCGGCGGCGGCGGGGATCGCCACCATTAACTCACTGGGCAATCTGGGCGGTTTCGTCGGACCGTTCATGATTGGCCTCATAAAACAGCAGACCGGCAGCTACACCTGGGGCCTGTGGTTTGTGGCCGGGCTGCTCATTCTCTCTTCGCTTGTTGTCCTGTGGCTGTCGGCATCCGCCCGTAAAGCCCAGGCCGGCGGCACGCTGATTCAACCAAAACATTAATAAGGAACATAAATATGAAAGAGTATTCTATTGCCGCTATTCCCGCAGACGGTATCGGCCCGGAAGTGATTTCCGCAGGGGTGGATGTGCTTCACGCGCTGGCCGAGCGCCGTGGAAATATTCGTTTTTCGGTTCACACCTTTGAGTGGGGCTCTGATTACTACAAAACGCACGGCGTAATGATGCCGGAAGACGGGCTGGAGCAGCTGAAAGCGTTCGATGCCATCTATTTTGGTGCGGTGGGCGCGCCGGATGTGCCGGACCACATCACGCTGTGGGGCCTGCGCCTGCCGATTTGTCAGGGGTTTGACCAGTACGCTAACGTGCGTCCAACCAAGATCCTGCCGGGCATACAGTCGCCGCTGCGTAAGGCCGTGCCGGGCATCCTGGACTGGGTGATTGTGCGTGAGAATTCCGAAGGCGAGTATTCCGGTCACGGCGGGCGGGCGCACCGGGGGCTACCGGAGGAAGTGGGCACCGAGGTGGCTATTTTTACCCGTACCGGCGTCACGCGCATTATGCGCTACGCGTTTCGTCTGGCGCAGTCTCGCCCGCGTAAGCTGCTAACGGTGGTGACCAAATCTAATGCCCAGCGCCACGGCATGGTGATGTGGGATGAAATTGCCGCTGAGGTGGCGCGCGAATTCCCGGATGTCACCTGGGATAAAATGCTGGTGGACGCTATGACGGTGCGGATGACGCTGCACCCGGAATCGCTGGATACCATTGTGGCAACCAACCTTCATGCGGATATTCTCTCCGATCTGGCGGGTGCGCTGGCCGGCAGTCTGGGTGTGGCCCCGACGGCGAATATCGATCCTGAGCGTCGTTTCCCGTCGATGTTTGAACCGATCCACGGCTCTGCGTTTGATATCACCGGTAAAGGCATTGCTAACCCGGTCGCCAGCTTCTGGACGGCGGCGCAAATGCTGGAGCACCTCGGGGAAACGGACGCGGCAACCCGCCTGATGGCGGCGGTTGAGGTCGTTTGTGCCGAGGGGATCATGACGCCTGACGTAGGAGGCACGGCCACTACCCGAGAGGTCACCCAGGCGGTGATCCGCGCTATCCGCGAAGGTTAAGCCTATGGTTCAGATAAACGACAGCGCCCTGAGAGGGGCGCTTACTGAAATATTCATGGCCGCCGTAAAAAGTGCCGACCCGCACGAAGCGCTGATCGGCGCGCTGCCGGAAAAACCGCGCGGGCGGTGCGTGGTGGTGGGAGCAGGGAAGGCCAGCGGCGCAATGGCCGCCGCGCTGGAAGCCGCCTGGCCTGACGTGGATATGCAGGGCGTGGTGGTTACTCGCTATGGGCATGCGGTACTCACGCAGAAGATCCGCATCGTTGAAGCCGCGCATCCGGTGTCGGATGCCATGAGCGAGATGGCGTCGATGCTGATGATGGAACAGGTTAAGGACTTACGCGAGGAGGATTGCGTCATTGCGCTGATCTCCGGCGGAGGATCGTCGCTGCTGGCTTTGCCAAGACAAGGGATCACCCTGGCCGATAAGCAGGCGGTGAACAAAGCTCTGTTGAAAAGCGGTGCCACCATCCATGAGATGAATACCGTTCGTAAGCAGTTATCCGATATCAAAGGCGGGCGGCTGGCGCTGGCCGCGCGTCCTGCGCGAGTGGTGACCTTAATCATCAGCGACGTGCCTGGGGACGACCCGCAGAGTATTGCCTCTGGCCCAACGGTTGCGGACAGTTCTACGTCTGCCCAGGCGTTGGAGATCGTGCGGCGCTACGGCATTGCCCTGCCTGAGCACATCATAAAGGTGCTTGAAACGCCGCGTTTGCCCGTCACGGCTTCTGATATTGAACAGGATATCCGCACCATCGCCACTCCGTCGGGCGCGCTTGCCGCGGCGGCATCGGTTGCGAGCAAAATGGGTTTCACACCGCTGATTCTGGGCGATGCGATTGAAGGCGAGAGCGCCCAGCTTGGCATTGTGATGGCCGGGATAGCGAAATCTGTAAAACAGCACGGCGTGCCGGTTAAAGGCCCGGCGGTGCTGCTGAGTGGCGGAGAAACGACGGTGACGATTGGCGCAAGCGGAGCCGGGCGCGGCGGACGTAATACCGAGTTTTTGCTCTCGCTGGCGTGCGCGCTCAAGGGTGAACCGGGGATTTACGCCATTGCGGGGGACACCGACGGTATTGACGGAACAGAGGATGCGGCAGGGGCGATCGTTACCCCGGACACGCTCACCCGAACGGAACACCATGGCAGAGAGATGCTCGCGGCGCATGACAGCTACAGCTATTTTGCCGCGAGCGGGGACCTGGTACTCACCGGCCCGACGCTCACCAACGTCAACGATATTAGGGCGATTATCGTGCTGTAAGGCCTTACCCGGCCCATTGTTTCACAGGCCGGGTAAGCACAGCCCCTCAAAGCGCATGATAAGCCTGTGAATTTGCGCACTATCTTTAAGCTCGCTCCTCTTTCTAAATATCCTTTCGCTGGCTAGAATGAGCGCATCCACCGCGAAGGGATGTAACGATGACCGCCCGAGTCGATTACCAGATTGAGAAGTTTCTCCTCACAGAAGCCGCCGAGCCGGAGCGTCTGACGCGCCAGTGGGCCGAGGTGCTGGAGGAGTGTCGCGAGCAAAAATCCGGTGCTGAGGAGCGCTTGCGCCTCGCGCTGCTAAATGTGGATTACGTGACCAGCTTCGAGCTTCCCTTCAGGCTGCTCCTCACCCGCGCACCGCAGCTGATAGACGGCGTCAGAAACGAGCTTCAGCTTAGTCAGAAAAATGTTCTGTTTAACGGCAAGCGCTTTGGCTGCGTCTATACCCTTAAAAAGGATCTCAACGGAATACCAGACGAGTTTACCTATCAGCTGAAAACGCGGATCCAGCGCAGCGGCGCGACAGGATGTAATGAAGTCCCTTACCGACAAATCGCCCAGCAGGTGAAAACCCCCCGGGAACGACTCAAGCTGGCGCTTGAAAATGGACTGTCCGTGACGGCGCTCGACGGGCTTTTCTGGTTTGGTATTCAGCGCATCGCAGCGGATGTGCAACGGTTGCGCAAAACTGGGATGCGGATCGTGACGTCCAACGCCGAGGTGTTCGATACGCTTACCAAAACAACCCGGCAGATCCCGGTCTATCGCCTGGAAGGGACTGAAATTACTTAACCTGCAGCAGGATCGCCATCAACCCTGGAAAACGGGTATCCAGATCGTCTCTTCGCAATGAAATCATATTTTCGCGTCCCTGCGGACGCTGCCAGATGACCCCGCTGTCGCGCAATACGCGCCAGTGATGGGTCATTGTGGACTTCACCACATCTTCCGGGCGCAGCGCGTTACAGCTGAGTTCGCTGCCGTCGGCGAGCCGGCGAATAATCGATAGCCGGAGCGGGTTGCCGAGGGCAAAGAGCACATTTTCCAGCAGTATTTGTTCAGTTTCAGGGTGGTTAGGGATCATCGTTTTCCTGCGTATGCTGTCAGATTGAGCTATATCAACAATAGGTCAACCCTTAAAAAATAGTTCGATAATACTCGTACAATAGGACTATTATAGCAAACGAACGAATGCACGACCATCCCGGTCGTCACAGACAAGTCATAAGACTTAAGGAAATATCATGCCCCGACCCATCCCTCTCGAACGTTATCGCAACATCGGTATCTCCGCGCATATCGATGCCGGTAAAACCACCACCACCGAGCGCATCCTGTTTTATACCGGGATGAGCCACAAGCTGGGTGAAGTACACGATGGCGCGGCAACCACCGACTGGATGGCTCAGGAGCAAGAGCGCGGGATCACGATTACCTCCGCGGCGGTCAGCTGCTTCTGGCCGGGTATGGACAGAGGATATGAGCCGCACCGGATCAACATCATCGACACCCCGGGGCACGTGGATTTCACCATTGAGGTAGAACGTTCCATGCGCGTACTCGACGGTGCCGTGATGGTGTATGACTCCGTGGGCGGCGTGCAGCCGCAGTCGGAAACCGTCTGGCGTCAGGCCAATAAATATCACGTTCCGCGACTGGCCTTCGTCAACAAAATGGACCGTCCGGGGGCCGATTTCTTCCGCGTCGTGCGGATGATGCAGGAACGCCTGAAGGCCAATCCGGTGCCGATCGTCATCCCGGTGGGGGCTGAAGATCACTTCACCGGCGTGGTGGATCTCATCAAGATGCGCACCATTCTGTGGGACGATGCGACGCAGGGCATGGTGTTTACCTATGCCCCCGTGCCGGACGATTTGGTCAGTACCGCCCAGGAATGGCGGGAAAAAATGGTCTCTGCGGCGGCGGAAGCCAGCGATGAACTGATGGACAAATACCTGGAAACCGGCGACCTGACTGAAGCGGAAATTATCAAGGGGCTGCGTATTCGCACCATTTCGGGCGAAATCCAGCCGATGCTGTGCGGCAGCGCGTTCAAAAACAAAGGCGTACAGCGCATGCTCGATGCAGTGATTGAGCTTATGCCGTCGCCGCTGGACGTGCCAGCCATTGATGGCGTGGATGAAAAAGGGCAGCACGCGGAGCGTCACCCGAGTGATGATGAGCCGTTCTCGGCCCTGGCGTTCAAGCTGATGAGCGATCCGTACGTCGGGCAGCTGACCTTTATCCGCGTGTACTCTGGCGTGCTGCGCAAAGGCGACGCGGTGTACAACCCGGTGAAAGGGAAGAAAGAGCGCATCGGGCGTATCGTGCTGATGCATGCCAACGATCGCCACGAGGTGGACGAACTGCGCGCCGGGGATATCGCGGCCTGCGTGGGTCTGAAAGACGTGACCACCGGCGACACGCTTACCGATCCGAACGCCGTCATTACGCTTGAGCGCATGGAGTTCCCGGATCCGGTGATCTCGCTGGCGATTGAGCCGAAAACCAAAGGCGATCAGGAGAAAATGGGGATCGCGCTGCAGCGTCTGGCAGCGGAAGACCCGTCTTTCCGCCTGCACACTGACGAGGAGTCCGGCCAGACCATTATCTCCGGTATGGGTGAGCTTCATCTGGAAATTATTGTTGACCGCATGAAGCGTGAGTTTGGCGTCGAAGCAAATATTGGTCGCCCACAGGTAACGTACCGTGAAACCCTGCGTAAAGCGGTGAAGGATATCGAAGGCAAGTTTGTTCGTCAGTCCGGCGGTAAAGGGCAGTACGGCCATGTGGTGCTCAGCCTTGAACCGTTAGAGCCGGGCAGCGGCTTCAAGTTTGAAGATGCCACCAAGGGCGGCGTGGTGCCGCGCGAGTATATTCCTTCCGTCGAGAAAGGGCTGCGTGAGGCCATGAACTCCGGGGTGCTGGCGGGATATCCCGTTGTGGATGTGAAAGCCACCCTGACGTTTGGTTCGTATCACGACGTCGACTCCTCGGAGATGGCCTTCCGCATGGCGGCGATCCTGGGCTTCAAAGAGGGCGCGCGTAAAGCGGATCCGGTCATCCTGGAGCCCGTGATGCACGTGGAGGTGGAAACGCCGGAAGAGTACGCGGGTAACATTATGGGCGATCTCTCTTCCCGCCGCGGCATGGTGCAGGGGATGGCGGAGCAGTACGGCAGCCAGATTATTCGCGCTGACGTGCCGCTGGCGGAGATGTTTGGCTATGCCACCACATTGCGTTCGATGTCCCAGGGACGCGCGACCTATACGATGGAATTCCACCATTTTGCAGAAGCCCCGCGGAATGTTGCGGATGAGATTATTTCGCGGCGAGCTAAGTAATAAGATCACCCTCTCCCTGTCGGGGGAGGGTTTTCTCAATCCAACGCCTTCACTATCTTCCCACTCGCCACAAACGTCCCGGCCCCAAGATGATGCAGGGTGTTCAGCTTATCCCCGTCAAACTGCCAGCGTCCGGCGACAAACGCGCGTTCATCGGCTGCCGCTGAAACCACTTCACCAAACAGGGTGTCATATTTTTCTGCCGCAGAAGTTACAGGTAATAACCGGCACTCCATCCACGCCAGACATTTTTCTTCAATCACCGGCAGGCCAAGCTCAGGGCCTTGTACGACCGGGATCCCATAGCAGTTGAATTTGTCTTCATCGCGCCCGCTGACGCTGCCGACCGCGTATGTCCAGTTGGCCGCCGCCACGCCGGGGATGACGATGCCAAATTTCCCGCTGCGCTCAATCAGCTCGCGTGACCAGGTA
This sequence comes from Enterobacter quasimori, assembly GCF_018597345.1. Classification (NCBI taxonomy): domain Bacteria; kingdom Pseudomonadati; phylum Pseudomonadota; class Gammaproteobacteria; order Enterobacterales; family Enterobacteriaceae; genus Enterobacter; species Enterobacter quasimori. The sequence continues at coordinate 214,631 of NZ_JAHEVU010000001.1, forward strand.
CTTTTATCCACGACGATGGCGATACGCGGCGGTTCAAACTCAACGGGCATTGACCATGCGGCGGCCATCACGTTGCGTCTGTCCAGGCTTTCATCCCGACTGGTGATAAGCACAGTAGGGCCGTGGTTCAGCAGACGGCTGGCATGACGTAATTCAACAGGGCGAAAGTGACTCATATGATCTCCTCATCTACATCGATGAGTATGACGAAAAAGCACGTAAATCAAAGTGGACGCATAAAATTAGTTTATAAACAGAACATCACAATCAAAGGAAACTGATTAATGTCCCCATTCCTGACCGCCTATTTCGCCCGCATCGGCTGGACGCAACCGACCGCTGTTGATATCGATACCCTGCACGCGCTGCATTTACACCACAACTGTGCGATCCCTTTTGAGAATATTGATGTCGTTCTGCCGCGTGAAATCCAGCTTGAGGATCAGAATCTGGTCGACAAGCTGGTCTCCGCGCGCCGCGGAGGCTATTGCTTTGAGCAAAACGGCCTGTTCGAACGCGTATTGCGCGAAGTCGGCTTTACGGTGCGCAGCGTGCTTGGGCGCGTCGTTCTGGCGAATCCACCGCAAATGCCGCCGCGCACGCACCGCCTGCTGCTGGTTGAGCTTAACGGCGAGCGCTGGATAGCGGACGTGGGGTTTGGCGGCCAGACGCTGACGTCGCCGATTCGTCTGCTCGCCGGTGAACAACAGGAAACGCCGCACGGCCTGTATCGTCTGTTGAGCGAGGGTAACGACTGGGTGCTGCAGTTCCGCCATCACGATCACTGGCAGTCGATGTACCAGTTTGACCTGACGACGCAGTATTTCAGCGATTACGTGATGGGGAATTTCTGGTCAGCGCACTGGCCGCAGTCGCATTTCCGCCACCATCTGCTGATGTGTCGCCACCTGCCTGACGGCGGCAAGCTGACGCTGACCAACTTCAACTTTACCCACTGGCAAAATGGCCATGTGGAGGAGCAGATCCATTTGCCGGACGCTGAAGCGCTTTACCGACTGATGCAGGAACGCTTTGGACTGGGCGTTGACGATGCCAAACACGGATTTTCACTGGCTGAGCTCACGGCCGTGATGGCGGGTTTTGATACGCATCCTCAGGCCGGAAAATAGCCCGGTGGCGGCTACGCCTTACCGGGCCTGCATGAGTTTGAACGTAGGTCGGGTAAGGCGTAGCCGCCACCCGACTAAATCAACGACGCGATCTCACCACCTGATACCGACGGGTAAAATACTCAAAGGGCGCGCTCCACACGTGCACCAGACGGGTGAACGGGAAGATCAGGAAGATCGTCATCCCCAGCACCAGATGGATGTGGAAGATCGGCGCCACGCCGTTCAGCATTTCTGATGAGCCCCCCTTAAACGTCACGATCCCCTGCGCCCAGCCGACCAGCTTCATCATCTCACTCCCGTCAGGATACTGTGCGGAGAAGGGGATGGTGGTCAGTCCCAAAATGCACTGGATCAGCAAAATGCTCATGATGATGATATCCGGCGTGGTGGAGGTGGCGCGCACGCGTTGATTGAACAGGCGGCGGTAAAGCAGCATAGAACCGCCAATCAGCGTCAATACGCCGCAGATGCCTCCCGCAATCATGGCCAGTTGCTGTTTAACCGCGACGGGTAAAAACCAGGCGTACATCCAGTGCGGGGTTAACATGCCGAACAGGTGCCCGAAGAAGATCCCCAGAATCCCGATATGAAACAGGTTAGAGCCCCAGTTCATGCCGCGTTTGCTGAGCATCTGGCTCGATGAGGCCCGCCAGGTATACTGCCCGTAGTCGTAGCGCAACCAGCTGCCGAGGAAAAAGACGGTGGCGCAAATGTAGGGGTAAATGTCATAGAAAAACACGTTCAGGTAGTGTGTCATTTTGGGCCTCCGGCGCTGACGTCCACGTACTGCGGCGCGACGTCCTGGCTAAAGCGTCGTTGATAGTGCTGCATCGGCGAGCTGTCGCACGATGTGGCGTTGTCTTCGATAAATTTCACCTGTTCTTCTTCCCAGACGGCGTCCAGCGCCTGGCGGGTATCATCCCGTTTTTCACCGGACACCTGTGTCGCCACGCTGTCGCTGGAAAGCCGCGTACCCGCCAGCGCCAGCAGGGCGTCAAACAGCTGGTAATGCGCTACGCCGCGCTGCTTCAGACGTCCCCCAATCAGCGCCAGGATCGGCGCGACGTTTTGCAATCCTTCGCGCGCCTCGTCGTCGGTAACGATGCTGAGGTATTCCAGGTAGAGCGGCAGATAGTCCGGCAGCTCGCGGCAGTCCAGCTGTAGCCCAGCTTTCTCGTACTGGGACATCAGATCAACCATCGCCTGACCGCGATCGCGGGACTCGGCGTGAACATGCTCGAACAGCAGCAGCGAGGTCGCGCGGCCGCGTTCAAATACTTCACACCATTCGGCCTGCTTGTCCAGCAGCGGGGCGCTCAGGTGCTGCTGCGCAAATGGCAGCAGCATGGGCGCGTCCTGCGCTATTAACAAAAGCGCTTCATCACGGTTTTCCCACAGGATCTCATCGGGATACTCAATGAGTAGCGCGATGATTTTGAGGATCTGCATTATTCTCCCTCCCCGTGTTCGCGCACCTCGGTGATGTTAATCGCGTCGATGCGGCTGCTGTTGAAGAGGTTGAATTTGGTGTCGGAGCCGTGGCAGCCGTCGCCAAAGGTGAAGCCGCAGCCGTTTTTCTCCGGGAACGCGTCGCGCGCCATTTCACGGTGGCTGGTCGGGATCACGAAGCGATCTTCGTAGTTGGCGATCGCCAGATAGCGGTACATCTCTTCAACCTGCGCTTCGGTCAGGCCGACCTCTTCAATGGCGCGGGTATCGGTCACGCCTTCCACGGTCTGGGAACGTTTGTAATGGCGCATCGCCATCATGCGTTTCAGGGCGCGCAGCACCGGGCCGGTATCGCCCGCGCTGAGCATGTTCGCCAGATACTGTACCGGAATGCGCAGGCTCTCTACGGCAGGCAGTACGCCGTCGCTCTGCGGCAGGCCGCCGGCGTCCGCGTAGGACTGAATCGGCGACAGCGGCGGCACGTACCAGACCATCGGCAGGGTGCGGTATTCCGGATGCAGCGGCAGGGCCAGCTTCCAGTCCATCGCCATTTTGTAGACCGGCGAACGCTGGGCGGCGTCAATCACGTTCTGTGGAATACCCTGCTTCAGCGCTTCTTCAATCACCGCCGGATCGTTCGGATTCAGGAACACGTCGCACTGGCGCTCGTACAGGTCGGTTTCATGCTCGGTGCTGGCCGCTTCTTCAATGCGGTCCGCGTCATACAGCAGCACGCCGAGGTAGCGGATGCGCCCGACGCAGGTTTCCGAGCAGACGGTCGGCTGGCCGGATTCAATGCGCGGATAGCAGAAAATACATTTTTCTGATTTGCCGCTTTTCCAGTTGAAGTAGATTTTCTTGTACGGACAGCCGCTGATGCACAGACGCCAGCCGCGGCATTTGTCCTGGTCAATCAGCACGATGCCGTCCTCTTCGCGCTTGTAAATCGCGCCGCTCGGACAGGTTGCGGCACAGCTCGGGTTCAGGCAGTGCTCGCACAGGCGCGGCAGGTACATCATGAAGGTATTTTCAAACTGGCCGTACATTTCCTTCTGGATCTTCTGGAAGTTGCGGTCGCGGGCGCGTTTTTCGAACTCGCCGCCCAGCAGCTCCTCCCAGTTGGGCCCCCAGACGATTTTGTCCATCCGCTTGCCGTCGATCAGCGAACGTGGGCGGGCGGTGGGGAGGTGATCGCCCTCCGGGGCACGGTGCAGATCCTGATAGTCAAAGGTAAAGGGCTCATAGTAATCGTCAATCTGCGGCAGGACGGGGTTGGCGAAAATCTTCGACAGCACGCCCATCTTGCCGCCGAGACGCGGCGTCAGCTTGCCGTGAATGCCGCGGATCCAGCCGCCTTGCCACTCCTCCTGATCTTCCCAGTTTTTCGGGTAGCCGATGCCCGGTTTGGTTTCGACGTTGTTAAACCACGCATATTCCATCCCTTCACGCCCGGTCCAGACGTTCTTACAGGTGACCGAGCAGGTGTGGCAGCCGATGCATTTATCGAGATTCAGAACCATGCCAACCTGTGAGCGTATTTTCATTTTTTCGCCTCCTGGACCTGATCCCGACCTTCGCCGTCCAGCCAGTTAATGTTTTTCATTTTGCGGATCATGATGAACTCGTCGCGGTTGGAGCCGACGGTGCCGTAATAGTTGAAGCTGTACGCCAGCTGGGCGTAGCCGCCGATCATATGCGTCGGTTTCGGGCAGACGCGGGTGACAGAGTTGTGGATCCCGCCGCGCCGTCCGGTCACCTCGGAACCCGGAATGTTCAGGATGCGCTCCTGAGCGTGGTACATCATGGTCATGCCCGGCGGCACGCGCTGGCTGACCACCGCGCGGGCGGTGAGGGCGCCGTTGGCGTTGAAGGCTTCGATCCAGTCGTTGTCCTCAATGCCCAGCTCGCGTGCGTCGGTTTCGCTGATCCAGACAATCGGTCCGCCGCGCGACAGGGTCTGCATCAGCAGGTTCTCGCTGTAGGTGGAGTGGATGCCCCATTTCTGGTGCGGCGTCAGGAAGTTGAGCGCTTTTTCCGGGAAGCCGTTTGGCGGGATCTCGCGCATATGGGTAACGCTTCGGGTATCAATCGGCGGACGGTAGGCCACCAGACTCTCTCCGAAGGCGCGCATCCACGCGTGGTCCTGATACAGCTGCTGGCGGCCCGAAAGGGTGCGCCACGGGATCAGCTCATGAACGTTGGTATAGCCCGCGTTGTAGGAGACGTGCTCGCTCTCAAGTCCGGACCAGGTCGGGCTGGAGATGATTTTGCGCGGCTGCGCCTGGATATCACGGAAGCGGATCTTCTCGTCTTCTTTGTTCAGCGCCAGGTGGGTGTGATCGCGCCCGGTCAGTTCGCCGAGCGCTTCCCAGGCTTTCACCGCCACCTGACCGTTGGTTTCCGGTGCCAGAGCGAGGATCACTTCAGAGGCGTCAATTGCGGTTTCAATGCGCGGGCGGCCTTTCGCCGGGCCCTCAAGCTTGACGTAGTTCAGCTTGCCGAGGAAATCGACCTCGTTCTGCGTGTTCCACGATATGCCTTTCCCGCCGTTGCCGAGCTTCTCCATCAGCGGGCCGAGGGCGGTGAAGCGTTCGTAAGTTTCCGGGTAGTTACGCTCGACCACCGCAATGTTCGGCGCCGTTTTACCGGGGATCAGATCGCATTCGCCTTTGCGCCAGTCCTGAATATCAAACGGCTGTGAAAGCTCCGCCGGCGAGTCGTGCTGCAGCGGCTGCAGCACCACGTCGGTTTCGGTGCCCAGATGCCCGACGCAGACCTCGGAGAAGACTTTGGCGATACCTTTATAGATCTCCCAGTCGCTGCGGGACTCCCACGCCGGATCGACGGCGGCCGAGAGCGGGTGAATAAACGGATGCATGTCCGAGGTATTCATGTCGTCTTTTTCATACCAGGTGGCGGTGGGCAGGACGATATCGGAGAACAGACAGGTGCTGGACATGCGGAAGTCGAGCGTGACCAGCAGGTCGAGCTTGCCCTCGATGGCTGCGGTCTGCCACTCCACCTCTTCAGGCTTCACGTCATCGGTAGAGCCGAGATCTTCGCCCTGAATGCCGCTTTCGGTGCCGAGGAGGTATTTCAGCATGTACTCATGGCCTTTCCCGGACGAGCCGAGCAGGTTAGAGCGCCAGACGAACAGGTTGCGGGGATGGTTCTTACCGCTGTCGGGCTGCTCGCAGGCGAAACGCACGTCACCCGATTTTAGCCCCTGCACGGTGTACTCCTGCGGCGTCATCCCCGCCGCCTCCGCGCGGGCTTTTATGTGCAGCGGGTTAAGGTTGAGCTGCGGGGCTGACGGCAGCCAGCCCATACGCTCGGCGCGGACGTTGAAGTCGATGAGGTGGCCGGTGAATTTCGAGGCGTCCGCCAGCGGGGAGAGCAGCTCCTGCGCGGTCAGCTTCTCGTAGCGCCACTGGCTGGCATGGTTGTAGAAGAATGAGGTGCTGTTCATCTGGCGCGGCGGACGGTTCCAGTCCAGCGCGAAGGCCAGCGGCAGCCAGCCGGTTTGTGGGCGCAGCTTCTCCTGGCCCACGTAGTGTGACCAGCCGCCGCCGCTCTGCCCGACGCAGCCGCAGAAGACCAGCATGTTGATCATCCCGCGGTAGTTCATGTCCATGTGGTACCAGTGGTTGACCCCGGCACCCAGAATGATCATCGAACGACCGTGCGTTTTGTGCGCCGTATCGGCAAACTCGCGGGCGATTTTTTCTATCAGATAAGCGGGTACGCCGGTAATCTGCTCGCCCCAGGCCGGGGTGTAGGCTTTGATTTCACCGTAGTGTGCTGCTGCGTTGTTGTCTTCCAGACCGCGATCGAGACCGTAGTTAGCCAGCACCAGATCGTAAACGCTGACCACCCGTTTCTCGCTGCCGTCGGCGAGCGTCAGGGTTTTGCTCGGCACGCGGCGCGTCAGCACCGGCTCCTGCTTCACGCTGCGGAAATGCGGGTTCTCGTTGCCGCCAAAATAGGGGAAGGCGACGTCCGCCACGCTGTCGTGGGTAATGAGCAGGGAAAGGGTCAGTTCGGTTTCGTGGCCTGCAGCCTGCGGCTCCAGATTCCATTTGCCTTTTTCTCCCCAACGGAAACCAATCGATCCGTTTGGCACCACCAGGTTCCCGGCAATGTCAAAGGCGACGGTCTTCCATTCAGGGTTATTGGCTTCACCCAGCCCGTCGATAAGGTCCGAGGCGCGCAGCATTCGTCCCGGCACCACACGACCGTCTTCCTGCTCGTCGAGCAGCACCAGCATCGGCATGTCGGTATAGCGGCGACAATAGTTGAGGAAGTAGTCGCTGGGGTTATCGAGGTGGAACTCTTTGAGGATCACGTGGCCCATCGCCATGGCGAGGGCGCTGTCGGTGCCCTGTTTGGGGGCCAGCCACTGGTCGCTCAGCTTCGCGACCTCCGAGAAGTCAGGCGTGATGGCGACGGTCTTGGTGCCTTTGTAGCGCACTTCGGTAAAAAAGTGGGCATCCGGGGTGCGGGTCTGCGGCACGTTCGAGCCCCAGGCGATGATATAGCTGGAGTTGTACCAGTCGGCGGACTCCGGCACGTCGGTCTGCTCGCCCCAGGTCATCGGCGAAGCCGGAGGCAGGTCGCAGTACCAGTCGTAGAAGCTCAGGCAGGTGCCGCCGAGCAGGGAAAGATAGCGCGTGCCGGCAGCGTAGGAGACCATCGACATCGCCGGGATAGGGGAGAAACCGGCGACGCGATCCGGGCCATACTTTTTGATGGTCCAGACGTTGGCGGCGGCGATCAGCTGATTCAGCTCTTTCCAGTTCGAGCGGATAAATCCGCCGTGTCCGCGTGCCTGCCGGTAGCTCTGCGCCTTTTGCGGATCGCTCTGGATGGCGTCCCAGGCCAGCACCGGATCGGTATGCTGCGCCAGCGCCTCGCGCCAGAGCTCAATTAACGTGCGGCGCACCAGCGGGTATTTGAGACGGTTGGCGCTGTAGAGATACCAGGAGTAGCTCGCCCCGCGCGGACAGCCGCGCGGCTCGTGGTTGGGCAGGTCAGGGCGGGTACGCGGATAGTCGGTCTGCTGGGTTTCCCAGGTCACCAGGCCGTTTTTGACGTAAATCTTCCAGCTGCAGGAGCCGGTACAGTTTACGCCGTGGGTGGAGCGCACAATCTTGTCGAACTGCCAGCGCTGACGGTAGCTGTCCTCCCAGTCGCGGTTGGTGTGGTATACCTGCCCGTGCCCGTTGGCGAAGCTGTCCCCCTTTGTTTTGAAATAACGAAAGCGATCCAACAGTTTGCTCATGACATTTCTCCTGCTTCGGACGTGTAGTTATTCTTTTTTTGCGGATTTGCGGCCATACACCAGCCAGGTAACAAGCACGCAGACGATGTAAAACACGAGGAACACCTTCATGGCGCCGACCGGCGATCCGGTCATCGCCAGCGAGGTGCCAAAGGCTTTAGGAATGAAGAATCCTCCAACGGCACCGATGGCGGAGATAAAGCCCAGCGCGGCGGCGGTCTCCGTCACCGCTTCGTGCTGCGCCTGCTCGTCCGTGCCGCCCTCCTGCTTCACGCGGGTTATCGTGATTTGGCGGAAGATAATGGCAATCATCTGGAAGGTGGAGCCGCTGCCCAGCCCGGCGGTGAGGAACAGTCCCATAAAGACCAGATAGAACGCGACAAAGCTGCCGGAGCCAGAGCCGGGCAGCGTCAGGAAGATCAGGGCGCTAAAGACGGCCATAAAGACGAAGTTAATCAGCGTGACCCGTACGCCGCCCAGTTTGTCGGAGATCATCCCGCCCGCTGAACGCGCCAGCGCACCGATAAGTGGGCCAAAGAAGGCGAGGTGCAGGATGTTCACGTCCGGGAACTGGGTTTTCGACAGCATGGCAAAACCCGCCGAGAAGCCGATAAACGAGCCGAAGGTCGCCAGATAGAGCAGGCTCAGCAGCCAGAGGTGAAAGCGCTTCAGCACCGGGAGCTGGCTGGCAATAGAAGCCTTAGAGCTGGCAATATCGTTCATGCCAAAAAAAGCAGCAAGGGTTGCCAGCAGCAGCAGCGGCGCCCAGATCCATGCTGCATTGGCCAGCCATATCGTCGAGCCATCTTCCTGCGGCACGCCGTGCACGCCGAGGAAAGTGAACATCGGCAGAAATATCACCAACGGTGCGACCAGCTGCATCACGCTGACGCCAAGGTTGCCGAGCCCGCCGTTAATGCCGAGCGCGCTGCCCTGTTTTGCCTTGGGGAAGAAGAAGCTGATGTTGCCCATGCTGGAGGCAAAGTTGGCACCTGCAAAGCCGCAGAGCAGGGCAATCACGATAAAGACCCAGTAAGGCGTCGCGGTGGTCTGAATGGCAATTCCCAGCCAGACGCAGGGAATAATCAGGATGACGGTACTCAATACCGTCCAGTATCGTCCGCCAAATATGGGTACCATAAACGAATAGGGGACGCGCAATATCGCGCCGGAGAGAGAAGGTAATGCCGTTAGCATAAAAAGTTGATCGGTGGTGAAATTAAATCCGACTTTATTGAGATTGACCGCGATTGCGCTAAACAGCATCCATACGCAAAAGGCCAGCAGTAAACATGCCACCGAGATCCACAGATTTCTTTGCGCGATATGTTTGCCTTTATTCTCCCAAAATTGCGCGTTTTCAGGTTTCCAGTTACTTAAAAGATGCGGGTTACTCTTTTCACTTTGTGGTGACATATCGCCCTCTTGCTTGCCATAATGGAGAGAAAAACGAAGTGAAAACAAAAAGATAAATGAGAGTGGGGACTAGGGTTTATTGGATGTTTTGGGATACATCTGAAAGGATAGATAAAAAAGCGAACCCCTGAGATTAGAATGGGATTAAGGGGTCGCTTAATGTGTTACTAATTGTAAAATGCACGAGAATTAATACTCCGGAAGGGGTATTAAAACAATTCCAGCGTAATGAGTTTATCGAGATGCTTATTAAAGGCCGCGTCGTCCATCTCCGGCATATTTAATATGTAAATGCCGTCCAGCCCGCACACCAGCCCTATCAAACGCCAGGCAATATTTTCTGCACGGTCAGTCAGCGTAAATTCGCTGGCCTCCGCCCCGGCACGAATAATGGCAACGGTCTCCTGATGCCACATCTCCATTGTCAGTACGTAAGCGCCTTTTATTTCGGCATCCCGAATGGCCAGAATTTGGGCTTCACGCCACAGACGAATATAGGGCTCAAACCTGCCGTCATCGCTGCCGAGCATAGCATGGAGGCGTGCGCGCCAGCTCGCCTCTTCACCCGGCACGTCGGCATCCAGTAATTCGCGGATCAGGCGAACAAACGCCAAAGACTTTAGCTCGCCGCCGGAGGTGAAGTGGTGGTGAACCTGTCCGGTCGCCACGCTGGCTTCAGCGGCAATGCGGCGCACCGTCATTGCCGCCAGTCCTTCAGCCAGCGCCACGCGCATGGCGGCCTGTAAGATGGCTTCCCGCCGTTCATCCTTGCTCAGATATCGCATGTTTATTCACTCTCAATGGCAATGAAACGAGTGTAACAAAAAGCTGGACATGCGTTCAACTTTACGTAGGATCGCATCCTGGACATGTGTCCATGTTTTAAAAGAAAAGGAAATTTATGTTTCGTCAGTGGTTAGCGTTGGTGATTATCGTGCTGGTGTATATCCCGGTGGCGATCGACGCGACGGTGCTGCACGTGGCGGCGCCGACATTGAGCATGACGCTGGGCGCCAGCGGCAATGAATTGCTGTGGATCATCGACATTTACTCGCTGGTAATGGCGGGAATGGTACTGCCGATGGGGGCGCTGGGTGATCGCATTGGTTTTAAACGATTGCTCATGATTGGCAGCACGCTGTTTGGCCTGTCGTCGCTGGCGGCAGCGTTTGCCCCGTCGGCAGGTTGGCTGATTGCGGCGCGCGCGTCGCTGGCTATTGGTGCGGCGATGATTATTCCGGCTACGCTTGCTGGGATCCGTACGCTGTTTATCGACGCGCGGGATCGTAATATTGCGCTCGGCGTCTGGGCGGCCGTGGGTTCCGGCGGGGCGGCATTTGGCCCGCTGATTGGCGGCATGCTGCTGGAACACTTCTACTGGGGTTCAGTGTTTTTGATCAACGTGCCAATCGTGCTTATCGTTGTCACGCTTGCGGCGCGTTTTGTTCCCCGGCAGCAGGGGCGGCCTGAGCAGCCGTTGAACATTAGCCATGCGATCATGCTGATCGTGGCGATTTTACTGCTGGTCTACAGCGCAAAAACCGCGTTGAAAGGCGTGCTGTCGCCGTGGCTGGTGGCCTGTACGCTGCTGACTGGCGCGGTAATGCTGTTTATTTTCGTGCGCATTCAGCTGCGCGCCCGCGTGCCGATGATCGACATGCGCCTGTTCTGTCACCGCATCATTTTAAGCGGCGTGGTGATGGCGATGACGGCGATGATTGCGCTGGTGGGGTTTGAACTGCTGATGGCGCAGGAGTTGCAGTTTGTTCATGGCTTCACGCCGTTTGAGGCGGGCATGTTTATGCTGCCGCTGATGGTAGCGAGCGGGTTTAGCGGCCCGATTGCGGGTGTACTGGTGGGACGTCTCGGTCTGCGTCTTGTGGCGGCTGGGGGGATGGGGCTGAGCGCGGTCAGTTTTATCGGCCTGTCGATGCTTGATTTCAGCACTCAGCAGCTGCTGGCGTCTTCCCTGATGGTTCTGCTCGGCTTTAGCGCGGCCAGCGCGCTGCTGGCCTCGACCTCTGCGATTATGGCCGCTGCGCCAAAAGAGAAAGCGGCTGCCGCAGGGGCGATTGAAACCATGTCCTACGAGCTGGGCGCGGGGCTTGGGATCGCCATTTTCGGCCTGCTGTTAACCCGCAGCTTCTCGACGTCGATTGAGCTCCCGCAGGGGCTGGCCCCGTCGCTTGCAGATAAAGCCTCGTCCTCTATTGGTGAAGCGGTGAAGATGGCGCAGGATCTGGCGCCGTCGCTGGCGGAGTCGGTGATTGAGGCGGCGAAAACGGCGTTTATCACCTCCCACAGCGTGGCGCTGGGGAGTGCGGGCGGAATGCTGCTGTTGCTGGCAGTGGGGATCTGGTTCAGCCTGGCGAAAGCGCCGAAGCCGTAAAACCCGCCCAGTTTGTCCCCTCTCCCTGTGGGAGAGGGTTAGGGTGAGGGCATCAGGCCACGGTAATGGCTTAGATTTCCTGCGCGGCGGCCAACACGCTGTGCAGCAGCACGTTTGCCCCTTTCTCTGACCACTCCGGCAGGATCCTTTCCGCTTCGTTATGGCTGATGCCTTTTACGCAGGGGATAAAGATCATGCTGGCCGGAGCGATTTTGCTGACATAGCAGGTGTCATGCCCGGCACCGGATACCATCGGTTTAGACGAGTAGCCCAGCGCCGCCACGGCGCGTTCCGTGCGGGCCAGACACTCGGCGTTAAACGCAATCGGCGCGTAGTCAAAAATGCGCTCGACGTTAGCCGTCACGCCGCGGGCGGCCAGGCTTTCAGCAGCCTGATGCAGCGCCGCCTCCATTGCTGCCAGCGCATCCTGTTCCGGATGGCGGAACTCCACGCTACACACGACGCGAGACGGCACCACGTTGCGCGAATTGGGCGTGATCTCGGCCATGCCGATCGTCGCGCGACCGTCCGGCGCATGCCGATAGCCAATTTCTTCCACCTTCAGCGCCAGCCCGGCGAACGCGGTTAGCGCATCGCGTCGGCTGTGCATGGGCGTGGTGCCCGCATGCGCGGCGAAACCGTCCAGCGCGATCGTATACCAGCGCTGGCCCATGGCCGCACGCACCAGACCGATATCGATGGATTCATCTTCCAGAATCGGTCCCTGCTCAATGTGCAGTTCATAGCAGGCGTGGACCGGAAAAGCGCGGGCCGGAATTTCGCCGCGATAACCGATCGCCTCAAGCGCCTCGCGTACCGTTACCCGCTTGCTGTCCATCCGGGCGTAGGCAAAATCCTCCGAAAGCTGGCCTGCCCAAACGCCTGATGCGAGCATCGCCGGGGCAAAGCGCGCGCCTTCCTCGTTGGTCCAGTTCACCAGCACAATGTCGCGCTCGGTTTGTACGTTGTTATCGTTCAGCGTCCGCAGCAGCTCAAGCCCGGCCAGCACGCCGTAGATACCATCGTAGTTGCCGCCGAGGGGTTGCGAATCAACGTGCGAGCCGGTCATCACCGGCGCGAGCGCCGGGTTTTTTCCCGCACGGCGGATAAACATATTGCCCATGCTGTCGACGTCGCAGGTGAAACCCGCCTCCAGCGCCCAGTCGCGCAGCAGGTTACGCGCGATGCGATCTTCCTCGCTCAGGGCCAGACGGGTAACGCCACCTGCGGGCGTGCCGCCGATCTGCGCCATCATCTCCAGCGTTGTCCACAGACGCTCAGCGTTGACCCGGATCATGCCGTGTCCTTTTTACTGCGGTAGCGGAAGTCACAGCACGAGCCGCCCTGCATGATGGTGGTGGTGCGCGTCAGCTCCACATCCGGCGCGTAGCCCACAATAAATTTCTCGTCGCGCGCGCAGGAAAGCAGGTGACCGATTTCACCCAGCCCCATCTCGTGGTACATCTCGGCGTAGCGGCAGCGGGTCACGTTGTAGTTGTACTGCTGGTCGTCGGCGTCGATCACCTTAACCTCAAGGGCATTATCTTTCTCCCACAGGTACTGCAGGGCGATAAAGCTCTTTACGTCCGCGCCGTCGGGCTCTTTGCTGGCAAACGCTTTGCCTGCGTCAATCGCGGCCTGCTCAATGGCCTCGCCAATGACCGCCTGCGCGCGGGTTTTGCCAATCTCCCGCACCAGGATTTCATAGATTGGCTTAATAATTTCGGCTTCAATTTTGCGGCGGGCGAGAATGCCCAGCTCATTATTATCACTCATCACATTGCCTCACTGCGGTTACTTGTCTTTCGCGCCGCCCAGTACGGTCTGCGGCTGCCACTTGCCGTCAACGACTTTGTAAACCGTGAACGACGGTGATTTCAGGTTGCCTTCTTTATCAAACGCGATCTGTCCGGTCACGCCCGAATAGCTGATGGCGCGCAGGGCAGGCAGATACTCGGACGGTTCGACGGAATCGGCTTTTTCCATGGCCGCAACCAGCACGCGGGTGGCGTCATAGGCGAACGGCGCGTGCAGTTCGATATGGGTGTGGTAGCGCGACTGATACGCCTGCTCGAAGGCTTTACCGCCAGGCATCTGTTCAACCGGCAGACCCGGCTCCAGCGCGACCACGCCTTCGCCTTCCTTCTGCGCCAGCTGGAGGAAGGTCTGGCTGACGAAGCCGCCTGCGCCCATCAGCGTGGCGTTCATGCCCAGCTGTTTAATACGACGCGCCAGCGGTGCCGCCTGGCTGTCGACGCCGCCGAAGAAGATCAGATCGGCGTTTTTGCTGCGAATGGCGGTCAGCACCGCGCTGAAGTCCACGGTTTTATCATCGACGTACTGACGGTCGACAATCTTCACGCCCTGAGCTTCCAGCGATTTGATAAATTCGTCCGCCAGGCCCTGACCAAAGGCGGTACGGTCGTCGATCACCGCAATGCGTTTGGCTTTCAGCGTATTGACCGCGTACTGACCGGCAAACTGTCCGCCGTCATCGTCATGGCCCATTACGCGGAAGCTGGTGTCAAAGCCTTGTTTGGTATAGGCGTGCCCGGTCGCCACCGGGGCCACCTGTGCGATGCCCGCATCATGATAAACGCGCGCGGCCGGAATGCTGGTGCCGGTATTCCAGTGGCCGACCACGCCCGCCACGCCGCTGTCCACCAGACGCTGCGCCACGGCAACGGCGGTGCGCGGGTCGGACTGATCGTCTTCGGACTGCAGTTTGAAGGTCACCGCTTTGCCGCCGATGGTCGGGTGCTGCTTGTTGATGTCGTCAATGGCCAGCTGCGCGCCGTTTTCCAGATCTTTACCGATACGGGCAGACGGGCCGGTGAGCGGGCCCGCCAGGCCGATGGTCACGGTTTCGCTGCCAGCGGCCCACGCGGCCGTCGAGGCAAAACCGCTGAGGAGAAGAGCGGCGCTGAGCGCACTGATTTTTACTGTTTTCATTATATTTCCCTGATGTTGGCTGGTGTGGTTAAACGGGCATTTCGCCCAGGTAAATCTGTGCAATCTGGTCGTCATTGAGCAGCGCTTTCGACTCGCCATGATGGACAATGCTGCCGCTGTCCATCACCCACGCGCTGTCGGTCACCTCAAGCGCGAGCCTGGCGTTTTGCTCAATCAGAAGAAGGGCGACGCCGCGTTCGCGCAGCCCGGCGATAACGGCAAAAATGTTTTCCACCATCTTCGGGGCAAGGCCCATTGAGGGTTCGTCGAGGATCAGCAGGCGCGGGCGGCTGAGCAGGGCGCGGTTAAGCGCCAGAAGCTGTTGCTCACCGCCGGAAAGCAGGCCAGCGAGCTGATGCTGGCGTTCTCCCAGGCGCGGGAAGCGCTCGAATATGTCATTCATCTCTTGCCTGACGGTGACAGTGTCACTCCTGAGCCAGGCACCCATCTGCAGGTTTTCCAGTACCGTCATTCGGGCGAAGATCCCACGGCCTTCCGGGACCATGACTAACCCGTCCCGGAGCAAGGATTCGGGCCTGTGCTTACGTACCGTTCTACCGTTGAATTCAATACTGCCGCTAAAGTTTTCCAGCCCGGTGATGGCGCGCACGGTGGAGCTTTTTCCCGCGCCGTTCGCGCCGATCAGCGTAGCCTGTTCGCCCTCGCGCAGGGTAAAAGAGACATCGCGTACGGCCTGAATACCGCCGTAATGCACGTCCAGACGTTCAACCTTCAGTAATTCAGACATGGGCGTTGCCTCCAAGCCAGGCGGCAATCACTGCCGGGTCGCGCCGCACGCTCTCTGGCGTGCCGCTGGCGAGCGTTTTGCCGTAATCAAGCACCGTCAGGCGATCGCAGATGCCCATCACCAGCTTGACGTCGTGTTCGATCATCAGCAGAGTTCTGCCGTCGTCACGAATACGCGTCAGCAGTTCACCGAGCGCCACTTTTTCCGCCGCGTTCATCCCGGCAGCGGGTTCGTCCAGCGCCAGCAGGAGCGGATCCGTTGCCAGCGCCCGGGCAATTTCGAGACGTCGCTGATGCCCGTAGGCCAGGTCGCAGGCGCGATAGTGGGCAAACTTGGCAATGCCGGTGTATTCCAGCCAGTGCCACGCCTGCTCGCGCGTTTCGGCTTCTTCTTTACGGGCGCGCCGGTTGCGGCTCAGCGCCGCCCATAAACCGTTGCGGGTGCGCACGTGGCGGCCCACCATGACGTTTTCCAGTACCGACATCTCGTTAAACAGCCTGACGTTCTGAAACGTGCGGGCGATCCCGGCGGCTGTGACTTGTTCAATCTGTTTCGGGTAATAGGGCTTATCGGCAATGGTGAACTCACCGCTGTCCGCCAGATAGAGCCCGGTAATCAGGTTGAAGCAGGTGGTTTTGCCCGCGCCGTTAGGGCCGATCAGGCCGTAGATTTCGCCTTTGTTCACGGTGAGCGAAACGTCATCCACCGCGGTCAGCCCGCCGAAGCGCTTGGACATATTGCGTACGGTTAACAGGCTCATGCTTTCACCTCCTTGTGGCGCACCGGCCAGATGCCTGAAGGTCGAACCAGCATCACCAGCACCAGCGCCAGACCGTAGAACAGCTGGCGTAAAATTTCCGGGTCGACCAGCACCGTGCCAAACAGCGCCTGCTGAACGGGCGCGGCCTGGCTGCGCAGCAGCTCCGGCAGGGCGGTCAGGAGCACCGCGCCGAGGATCACGCCGGGTATATGCCCCATACCGCCCAGCACCACCATCGCCAGTACGGCAATGGATTCCTGCAAGGTAAACGACTCCGGTGAGACAAAGCCCTGAAACGCGCCGAACAGGGCTCCCGCCACGCCGCCAAACGAGGCGCCCATGGCAAAGGCCAGCAGCTTGTAATTACGCACGTTGATGCCCATCGCGCGGGCCACGTCTTCATCTTCACGAATGGCGTGCCAGGCGCGGCCGATGCGCGAATGCTGCAGGCGCAGGCAGACAAACACAATCGCCACAATCACCAGCATCAGCAGGTAGTACCACAGCCACAGGGCAGGCACTTTGAAACCAAACCAGTGATATACGCCGCTGAACTTCAGGCCGAACAGGTTCAGGGTATCGACGCCGGTAATGCCCTTTGCGCCGTTGGTGATGTTCACCGGACGGTCGAGGTTACGCATCAGGATGCGGATGATTTCGCCAAAGCCGAGGGTCACTATCGCCAGGTAATCCCCGCGCAGCTTCAGCGTGGGTGCACCAAGCAGAATGCCGCACACCGCGGCAACCAGTGCCGCTATGGGAATTATCAGCAGCCAGGAGGTGTGCAGCCCCTCCGGGAACCAGACGGTGAGGATCGGGAATACCTCCGACAGGTGCGGGGAGGCAAGCAGGGCGGCGAGATAGGCACCGACCGCGTAAAAAGCGATAAAACCCATGTCCAGCAGGCCCGTGTAGCCGACCACGATGTTAAGCCCCAGCGCCAGCATGATGTAGAGCAGGGCAAAGTCGATAACCCGCACCCAGTAGTTGCCGCCAATCTGGCTGGCGACCACGGGCGCAATCAGCAGCGCGAGGCAGAACAGCGTCATGCCGGACCAGAACTTGCGCGTCGCCGTCGGCGTTTGGAGTTGTACGGTTGTCATAGTGTTCCTTACGCTCTGTTTGCCACGCGTTCGCCGAGCAGGCCTGCCGGACGGAAGACCAGCACCAGAATCAGCACGATGAAGGCAAAGACATCCTGATAATTGCTGCCGAACACGCCGTGGGTCAGTTCACCCAGATAGCCCGCGCCGAGTGCTTCAATGATGCCAAGCAGGATCCCGCCAATCATTGCGCCGCGAATATTGCCGATCCCGCCCAGCACGGCGGCGGTGAACGCTTTAATCCCTGGCAGAAAGCCCATGGCGAAGCTGGCGTTACCATAGTTGCTCGCCATCATCACGCCTGCCAGCGCGGCAAAGATGCCGCCGATGGCAAACGTGAGGGTAATTATCGCGTTCGGGTTCACGCCCATCAGCATGGCGACGCGCGGATTTTCCGCCACGGCGCGCATGCCGCGCCCCAGGCGGCTGTATTCGACCAACAGCCAGAGACCGATCATGACGGTCAGCGCCAGCGCCACGGTCACGATGCCGGTGACGGTAACAATCGCAGGGGGATGGGCTTCGCTGCCGGACGTGACGGCGATCGGGTCCATCGGCAGGATCTGCGGGAACATCAGCGGATTGCGCGTCCAGATAATCATCGCCACGGTTTGCAGCAGCACCGAGACGCCAATCCCGGAGATCAGCGGTGCCAGACGCGGCGCGTTGCGCAGGCGTCGGTAGGCAAAGCGTTCCACAGCCATCGCCAGCAGAGCACAGACCGCCATGGCAACCAGCAGCGCAAAGCCCAACTGCAGCAG
The DNA here is from genome assembly GCF_018597345.1 of Enterobacter quasimori. Lineage (NCBI taxonomy): Bacteria > Pseudomonadati > Pseudomonadota > Gammaproteobacteria > Enterobacterales > Enterobacteriaceae > Enterobacter > Enterobacter quasimori. Next base: position 232,623 of record NZ_JAHEVU010000001.1, read on the forward strand.
CAGCGGCAGATGCGGGAAGGTGTTGTTCAGAACGTTAATGGCGGAAAGCGTGGTCAGTGCGCCGACCATCAGAATATCGCCATGGGCAAAGTTAATAATGCGCAGAATGCCATACACCATGGTATAGCCCAGCGCGATCAGCGCGTAGATGCTTCCCAGCATCACGCCGTTGATCAGTTGTTGTATCAGTGTATCCAACGTGCGTACCCGACAAGTTGCTCTTTCAGCGGCTACCATCCAATAAATGAATAAAATTGTAAAATACACATATATTATTTCTTATGATAAACCGGTATTGTTTTATCTTTATGATTTACATTAAAATATTAAAATACATCAGCAGGGTGAAAAGCCTAAAGAAATCAATATATGAATAAAACAGAATAGTTGACCGCCGTGTCAGCCTATGCCGAAAGCCGTCTGGCAAACGATCCACCACTTCGGGCCGTGCGGGCATTTGAGGCCATTGCCAGGCTGGGAAGCATAACCCTGGCCGCGCAGGAGCTGGATATCTCCCCCTCCGCCGTGAGCCATCAGCTTAAGGTGCTGGAGGCCTATCTGCAGATGCCACTCACGGAGCGACAGGGGCGAAGGCTGATCCTGAGCCAGCAGGGGCGGGATTACTACCGCTCGATTCGCGCCGCGTTCAACGTGCTTCGGCAGGCGACGGAGCACCTGGTGGAACAGGCGCAAACGCGTCAGGTGACCATCAGCCTGATCCCGCTGTTTGGTATGGGGTGGTTTATTCCACGTCTGCCGACCTTTATGCGCGCCAACCCGCAGACGGAGATCAACGTTGTCTACGCCAACCACCGTAACTACCTGAGCGATGCGTCCGATATGTCGATTCGCTTTGGTAACGGCCAGTGGGCTGGTTATCAGAGCGAAAAACTGATCTCCGGCCAGATGGTGCCGGTGTGCAGCCGCGCGTTTTTGCGTATTCACGGCCACATCGATACGCCCGAACAGCTGCTGCAAATGCCGCTGCTGCATGACGAGGAGCGCTCGACCTGGCCGCAATGGTTTATGCAGCAGGGGGTGAAGCGTCCCGTGCGCCGCAGTGGACCGATGTTTGAGGATGGCCTGCTGACGCTGGCTGGCGTACAGGCCGGGCTGGGATGTGCCCTGATGCGCGAGCCGCTGATTGCACCGTATCTTGAGAGCGGTGAACTGGTGAAAATCTTTGATTTGCCTATCGACGACGGACGAGATTACTACCTCTGCGTACGCACCGACTCGGACATGACCGAAGACGGGAAACTGCTGCAAAACTGGCTACGCCGGGCGGCGGGCAGTGAACAGAGCCTGGAATAAAAAAGGCCAGCGACAATGGCTGGCCTTTTCGTACTGACACATCTTAGAACTGGTAGGTCAGACCCACAGCAACGATGTTGTCGGTAGACACTTTGGCATCTTTAGTGAACGTGTTGTCGTCCAGCAGGTTGATTTTGTAATCAACGTAGGTAGACATGTTTTTGTTGAAGTAGTAGCTCGCGCCAACATCAATGTATTCAACCAGATCCTGATCGCCATAAGAACCGATGTCCTTACCTTTGGATTTCAGGTAAGCGATGGATGGGCGCAGGCCGAAGTCGAACTGGTACTGTGCAACCACTTCGAAGTTCTGCGCTTTGTTCGCCACGTGACCGTTACCGAACGCGGTCATGTTACGGGTTTCAGAGTAGGTGGTTGCCAGGTAGATGTTGTTCGCATCGTACTTCAGGCCCGCTGCCCAGACTTCTGCGTTTTCGCCACCGGCGTTCAGATCGCTTGCTGCGCGAACCTGACGGTCAGTACGGTCGGATTTCGCATAGGTCGCACCTGCCGCGAAGCCGTCGAACTCATAGCTGGATGACAGACCCCAGCCGTCACCGTTGGACTCGGTGATATCGTCACGGTCGTTTTTACCCTGGTACTGTGCCGCAAAGTTCAGGCCGTCAACCAGACCGAAGAAGTCGGTGTTACGGTAGGTTGCAACGCCAGTGGTACGGCCAGTCATAAAGCCGTCGGTCTGGGTCCAGGTATCGCCACCGAATTCTGGCAGAACGTCAGTCCACGCGCCGATGTCGTAAGCAACACCGTAGTTACGACCATAGTCGAAAGAGCCGAATTCGTTGAATTTCAGACCGGCAAATGCCAGACGGGTTTTGTTACCGTCAGAGCCCTGTGCTTCAGAGCGGTTGCCCTTGAACTCATATTCCCACTGACCGTAACCGGCCAGCTGGTCGTTGATCTGCGTTTCGCCTTTAAAACCCAGACGAACGTAAGTTTTGTCGCCGTCGTTGTCAGCGTCATCAGAGAAATAGTGCAGACCTGTTACTTTGCCGTACAGATCCAGTTTGTTACCGTCTTTGTTAAAAACTTCAGCCGCGTTTACAACGCCTGCTGCCAGCATAGAAGTGACTGCCACTGCAACTAATTTAAGTTTCATCTTAAATATTCCTTATAATTTTCTTAGGTATTTCCTGAGCCAATTTGAACGATTTCTAAACGAGGTCTTTCGTCAATGGCAGACTATTTTTAAAAATCTTGTAGCCTGCTTTCAATAATAAGTTTCAAAATAGTAAAGATAATTTCAATTAGTGTGATCCTGATCGGAATAATTGCCGTGAAACCCGCGAATTTGATTAATGTTCACACATAAAATGACTATTTACTCGCCATGAATATTACGCAGTAAATAGTTTATATATGTTGTAGTACAGGATGGGAATATTCGTGATTAACGATCTTTCAAGTGTGAGGTGATAATGTTAAGTTCAATAAAAACAGTCATATGAAGGTTTTGTTGCATCGAATTTATAAAGGGGCGTATGACATATCCAGAAATGTATTATTGCATTCCGTGCTATATAGTTCGTTAATATACGCAACAAACTAATCACATTGCGTTGTCAGTTTATGTCAATATGAGAAGAGGTGAGGTTACGCCACGAGCCTAATATAAACAGAATTTAAACCGGTCACTCTAATTCTGATAAATATTCTGAGCAGGCTCACATTTTAAATTAATGTTAATTATGTTGCCGGGATGAAAATATTCCCGGCGCGGGGGAATCATTTGCGTGTCGCATACCAGCAAAGGAGCGAACCGGCGCAGACCATGAGCGCACCTTGCCAGAAAGAGAACGACAGCGGGGAACTTAACAGCACGGCTGCCAGGGCGGCGGATAATACCGGTGTGAAATAGGAGATCGCCGCCAGGACGGTGACGTTGCCGTGGAGGATGCCAATATTCCATGCGGCATAGCCAAACCCCAGCGCGACGCCGCACATGACGAGCTTCACCACCACCGGGATGCTGAACACCATTTCCGGCTGATCGCTGAGCGCATATTTCACCCACAGACTCAGCGCCGTTAGCAAAACGAAAAGGGTGATCCCGTTTTGTCCTCTGGCAAATTTGGCGGTGACGGTGCAGTAGGCCGCCCAGATAAAGGCGCCTGCAAATGCCAGAGCATAACTCAGCGGGCTGGAGACGATATTGCGGATGATTTCATCAACATGTAACCCCTGTTCACCGCCTAATACCCAGCAGACGCCGAGCAATGAGATCGCAAGCCCGGGGACCACCCATAAGTTTGATTTCTGCCCGTTAAACAAAATCGCAAATACAATCGTCAGGCTTGGCCAGAGATAATTGACCATGCCTACTTCAATGGCCTGCGATCGCGTAGCGGCATAGCCTAACGAAAGCGCAAGGCAGATCTCATAGCTGACAAACAGCACGCTGCCGGCAATGAGGTAGCGGGGTGAGAAACGTCTAATGTCAGGAAATCCTACCGTTGCGAGGCACAGTAATCCGCTAAGGGTGTAGATCATCGCGGCACCGCCGACGGGTCCCAGCCCCTCGCTTACGCTACGAATCAGGCCCACCATCGTGCTCCACAACAGTATCGCCGCCAGTCCAATGAGCGTTGCTCTTTTTCTGTCCATTACGTCTTCATCGCTAATAAAATCAAAGGGAAAATTTATAGCATTAATTCGACTAACGCCGCGAATAATTCTCTTAAGCGCTTAACCCTAAAGGATTATTCAAACGCGGCAGCGGTGACTATTAAGGGGGCGAAGTCAGGCGACCTTGATTTGACGCAAAAAAATCAGGGGCTTTGCTGTTAGTTTGCGGCGCGAAGTCTTATTCGAACACGAGGACAACAATGGACGTCAGCCGCAGACATTTTTTTAAAATCTGCGCGGGCGGTATGGCCGGAACAACAGCCGCGATGCTGGGATTTGCTCCCAAAATGGCGCTGGCTCAGGCACGCAACTATAAGCTGCTGCGCGCGAAAGAGATCCGTAACACCTGCACATACTGCTCCGTAGGTTGTGGGCTTTTAATGTATAGCCTGGGCGATGGCGCGAAGAACGCCAGAGAAGCGATTTACCATATTGAAGGGGATCCGGATCATCCGGTGAGCCGTGGGGCACTTTGCCCGAAAGGGGCGGGGCTGCTGGACTACGTTCACAGTGAAAACCGCCTGCGCTACCCGGAATACCGCGCGCCGGGTTCCGACAAGTGGCAGCGAATATCCTGGGATGAGGCCTTCTCCCGAATCGCCAAATTAATGAAAGCCGACCGCGATGCCAACTTTATTGAAAAGAACGAGCAGGGCGTAACGGTTAACCGCTGGCTTTCCACCGGGATGCTGTGCGCATCTGCGGCGAGTAATGAAACCGGCATGCTGACGCAAAAATTTGTGCGTTCTCTCGGCATGCTGGCGGTAGACAACCAGGCGCGCGTCTGACACGGACCAACGGTAGCAAGTCTTGCTCCAACATTTGGTCGCGGTGCGATGACCAACCACTGGGTTGATATCAAAAACGCCAACGTCGTGGTGGTGATGGGCGGTAACGCCGCTGAAGCACACCCTGTGGGTTTCCGCTGGGCGATGGAAGCGAAAAACAACAACGATGCGACGCTGATCGTCGTCGATCCGCGCTTTACGCGTACGGCATCGGTGGCCGATATCTATGCGCCGATCCGCTCCGGTACGGACATCACGTTCCTGTCCGGCGTGCTGTTGTACCTGATTGAAAATAACAAAATTAACGCGGAATACGTTAAGCACTACACCAACGCGAACCTGCTGGTGCGGGATGATTTTGCCTTTGATGACGGGCTGTTTAGCGGCTATGACGCCGAAAAACGCCAGTACGATAAATCGTCCTGGAACTATCAGTTCGATGAAAACGGCTACGCGATGCGTGATGAATCGCTGACGCACCCGCGCTGCGTGTGGAATCTGCTGAAAGAGCATGTATCCCGCTATACGCCTGACGTGGTGGAAAACATCTGCGGCACGCCAAAAGCGGACTTCCTGAAGGTGTGCGAAGTGCTGGCCTCCACCAGCGCCGCCGACAGAACCACCACGTTCCTGTACGCGCTGGGCTGGACGCAGCACACGGTTGGCGCGCAGAACATCCGCACCATGGCGATGATCCAGCTGCTGCTCGGCAACATGGGCATGGCGGGGGGCGGCGTGAACGCGCTGCGCGGTCACTCCAATATTCAGGGTTTAACCGACCTCGGCCTGCTGTCGACCAGCCTGCCGGGCTACCTGACGCTACCGTCTGAGAAGCAGGCCGATCTGCAGACCTATCTGGCGGCGAATACGCCTAAGGCGACGCTGCCGGACCAGGTGAACTACTGGAGCAACTATCCGAAGTTCTACGTCAGCCTGATGAAATCCTTCTACGGCGATGCGGCGCAGAAGGAGAACGACTGGGGCTTTGAGTGGCTGCCGAAATGGGACCAGGCTTACGACGTCATCAAGTATTTCAACATGATGGATAAGGGCAACGTCACGGGCTACATCTGCCAGGGCTTCAACCCGGTGGCCTCCTTCCCGGACAAAAACAAAGTCGTTCGCAGCCTGAGCAAGCTGAAGTACATGGTGGTGATCGATCCGCTGGTGACCGAGACCTCCACCTTCTGGCAGAACCACGGGGAATCAAACGATGTCGACCCGGCATCGATTCAGACCGAAGTGTTCCGCCTGCCGTCTACCTGCTTTGCGGAAGAGGACGGCTCGATAGCCAACTCCGGCCGCTGGCTGCAGTGGCACTGGAAAGGTCAGGATGCGCCGGGCGAAGCGCGTAATGACGGTGAGATCCTCGCCGGGATTTACCATCGCCTGCGCGAAATGTACCGCACTGAAGGTGGCAAAGGCGCGGAGCCGCTGCTGAAGATGAGCTGGGACTACAAGCAGCCTGACCATCCTGAGTCAGAGGAAGTCGCGAAAGAGAACAACGGCGTGGCGCTGGCGGATCTCTATGACGCGAGCGGCAACCTGGTGGCGAAGAAAGGCCAGCTGCTGAACAGCTTCGCGCTGCTGCGCGATGACGGCACGACGGCGTCGTCCTGCTGGATCTACACCGGCAGCTGGACGGAGCAGGGTAACCAGATGGCCAACCGCGATAACGCCGACCCGTCCGGGCTGGGCAATACGCTGGGCTGGGCATGGGCGTGGCCGCTGAACCGTCGCGTGCTGTACAACCGCGCCTCTGCGGACGTAAACGGCAAGCCGTGGGATCCGAAGCGCATGCTGATCCAGTGGAACGGGGCGAAGTGGGCGGGGAACGATATCCCGGACTACAGCACCGCCGCGCCGGGCAGCAACACCGGGCCGTTTATCATGCAGCCGGAAGGGCTGGGACGCCTGTTCGCCCTCGACAAGCTGGCTGAAGGGCCTTTCCCGGAACACTACGAGCCGATGGAAACGCCGCTGGGCACCAACCCGCTGCATCCGAACGTGGTCTCCAGCCCGGTGGTGCGTATTTACGAAGAGGACGTGCTGCGCCTGGGCAAAAAGGACAAATACCCATACGTCGGAACGACCTACCGCCTGACCGAGCATTTCCACACCTGGACCAAGCACGCGCGGCTGAACGCCATCGCGCAGCCGGAACAGTTTGTGGAGATAAGCGAAACCCTGGCGAAGGCGAAAGGCATTGCCAACGGCGATCGCGTGAAGGTCAGCAGCAAGCGCGGCTTTATTCGCGCCGTTGCCGTGGTCACTCGCCGCCTGCAGTCGCTGAACGTGCACGGTCAGCAGGTTGAAACCGTGGGTATTCCGCTGCACTGGGGCTTTGAGGGCGTGGCGCAGAAAGGCTACATCGCCAACACCCTGACGCCAAACGTCGGCGATTCCAACTCGCAAACGCCGGAGTACAAGGCGTTTCTGGTCAACATCGAGAAAGCGTAAGGAGCGATTCAATGGCGATGGAAACACAAGACATTATCAAACGCTCCGCGACCAACCCGATAACGCCCGCGCCTCGCGCGCGGGATTATAAGGCAGAAGTCGCCAAGCTTATCGATGTCTCCTCCTGCGTGGGCTGTAAAGCCTGCCAGGTGGCCTGTTCGGAGTGGAACGACATCCGCGACGAGGTGGGGCACTGCGTTGGCGTCTACGACAATCCGGCGGATCTGAGCGCGAAATCCTGGACGGTCATGCGTTTTAGCGAAACCGACCAGAACGGCAGGCTGGAGTGGCTGATCCGCAAAGACGGCTGCATGCACTGTGAAGATCCGGGCTGCCTGAAGGCGTGCCCGTCTGCCGGGGCAATTATCCAGTATGCCAACGGGATCGTCGACTTCCAGCAGGACAACTGCATCGGCTGCGGCTACTGCATCGCGGGCTGTCCGTTTAATATCCCGCGCCTCAATAAAGAGGATAACCGGGTATACAAATGTACCCTGTGCGTGGACCGCGTCAGCGTCGGGCAGGAGCCGGCCTGCGTCAAGACCTGTCCCACCGGGGCGATCCACTTCGGCACCAAGAAAGAGATGCTGGACGTGGCGCAGTCGCGCGTCGATAAGCTGAAAGCGCGCGGCTACGACAAGGCGGGCATTTACAACCCGCAGGGCGTGGGCGGTACGCACGTGATGTACGTGCTGCACCATAACGACCAGCCGGAGCTGTACCACAACCTGCCGAAGGATCCGGCGATCGATACCTCGATCAACCTGTGGAAAGGGGCGCTCAAACCGCTCTCGGCGGCGGGCTTTATCGCCACCTTTGCCGGGCTGATCTACCACTACATCGGTATTGGGCCAAACAAAGAGGTGGATGACGACGAGGAGGAGCATCATGAGTAAGTCGAAAATGATTGTGCGCACGAAGTTTATCGACCGCGCCTGTCACTGGACGGTGGTGATCTGCTTCTTCCTGGTGGCGGTGTCGGGGATTTCGTTCTTCTTCCCGACGCTGCAGTGGCTGACCGAAACCTTCGGTACGCCGCAGATGGGGCGAATTCTGCACCCGTTCTTCGGCGTGCTGATCTTCGTGGTGCTGATGTTTATGTTCGTGCGCTTCGTCCATCACAACATCCCGGACAAGCAGGACATCCCATGGGTGAAAGGGATTGTTGAAGTCCTGAAAGGTAACGAGCATAAAGTGGCGAAGGTGGGCAAATACAACGCCGGCCAGAAGATGATGTTCTGGACCATCATGAGTATGATTTTTGTGCTGCTGGTGACCGGAGTGATTATCTGGCGTCCGTATTTTGCGTACTATTTCCCGATTCAGGTGATCCGCTACGCGCTGCTGATCCACGCCACGTCGGCCATCATTCTGATCCACGCTATCCTGATCCATATGTATATGGCGTTCTGGGTGAAAGGGTCGATCAAAGGAATGATTGAAGGGAAGGTGAGCCGCCGCTGGGCGCAGAAACACCATCCGCGCTGGTACCGTGATGTGGAGCGTCTGGAAGCGAAACAGGAAAGTACCGAAGGATTGAAGTAAACCCTGCGCCGTCGGCTTTGCCCGGCGGCGCTGCGCTTGCGCGGGCAGGGAAAATGCCTGACCGGCTGGCGTCATGTGTTAGTCAATAAACAATCAATTGCCGCTATAACGTCATGACGCGCGTTGCGTAAATTACAAACAAAGTCTTTAGGATTTATTTTATTGTTGTTAAGGTTAGTTATCATTGGCGAATAAATCAGAAGCGTTTCAAAATCGATATTTACGCCTGGAGCCAGATGGCTCTGCCATAACGGTAACTTATTATTTCTTGCGAGCGGTACGATGACGCGTGTAGCAAGGTCGTCATAGCAATCATCCTGAATAAGCATATAATAAGGCAGCTTGTCCCGTGTTGCGAATGATGTATTTCGATAAACATTAAATTGTCTCAGCATTAAAGCACCCTGAAAAACTCATCATCAGTAATGGTTCCATGTTTTTCTACAAATTCATTCATTGCCCTTATAAATGCACGATCTTCGTCTGATGGCTGACGCCGCCTGGTTGAGTTCTGTTCTGTATGAGACAAGGGCTTACGCGATGTGATGTTCTGGCCCAGATCTGGTTCTGTGGTATGTGTCATTTTTATCTCCTTTGTTGGTGCGGTCATTATCAACCGCAGCCAGCAAAAAACAATACTGTATCCCCTGGTAATCTACATTCTGCGAGGCGTATTCCAGTAATTTCAGAACCGCTCCTCCACATAGCGGAACGGATATTTTGTGGGTTTTACTTTGCCGATTTTGCGTTTCGGTAAATCCACCTTGTCGACGTGTATTTCTTTATACGGGATCTGCGAAAGCAGGTGAGAAATAATATTCAGGCGCACGCGTTTTTTATCTTCTGAACGCGCCACAAACCACGGCGCCCAGGCGGTGTCGGTGGCTTTAAACATCGCGTCGCGGGCGAGAGTGTATTCGTCCCAAAGGTTGAAAGATTTAATGTCCATCGGGGACAGCTTCCAGATTTTACGCCCATCGTTAATGCGGTCGCGCAGACGGCGTTCCTGCTCTTTGGGCGTGACTTCCAGCCAGTACTTCAGCAGGATAATTCCGGCATCCACCATCGCTTTTTCCATGACCGGCGTGCCGTCCAAAAATTTCTCCACCTGCTCCTCGGTACAGAACCCCATCACGCGCTCGACGCCCGCGCGGTTATACCAGCTGCGGTCAAAGATGACGATTTCACCGGCAGAGGGCAGATGCGGCACGTAGCGCTGGAAGTAGAGCTGGCTTTTCTCTTTGTCGGTGGGGGCGGGCAACGCGACAACGCGGAAGACGCGCGGGCTGACGCGCTCGGTGATTGCTTTGATGGTGCCGCCTTTACCGGCACCGTCGCGTCCTTCAAATACAATACAGACTTTTAATCCTTTGGCGACGACCCACTGCTGGAGCTTAACCAGTTCAACGTGCAGGCGGCGGAGCTCTTGTTCATACTCTTTGGTCTTTAGCGCGGGCTTAACCTGCCTGTTTACGCTGGCTTTAGTCACGGTCACTGCTTTCGTTTTATTCTGTTTTGCATTTCCCATGATAATCCTCTTCTCCGAAACGGGTGATGTGCCTGAAAGGAACTAACACTTTGAAGTGTAATGCTGGCCTGCAACCTTCGCGGGAATTTTTGATATGTGTGTCTGATAAGCGTGTTTCCCTTCATCAGGTAACGGGTTAGAATCGTGTGAGGGACTGTATAAATAAACAGGGTGGTGCCATGGCAGTGATTTTTGAAGGCGAAAAAATAGGTCGTAACCGTTTTACCGGCGAGAAAATTGAGAATGCAATCTTTCGTAACTGCGACTTTTCCGGTACGGATTTAACCAGCTCGGAGTTTATCGGCTGTCAGTTCTATGACCGGGCAAGCCAGCAGGGCGGTAACTTTAATCGGGCGCAACTTAAAGATGCTATTTTCAAAAGCTGCGATTTATCGATGGCAGATTTCAGGCATTCAAATGCATTAGGCATCGAAATACGTGAATGCAGGGCGCAAGGGGCCGATTTTCGCGGGGCCAGTTTTATGAACATGATCACTACCCGTACCTGGTTTTGCTGTGCTTACATCACAAAAAGCAACCTGAGCTATGCCAATTTTTCGAAGGTGGTTCTGGAAAAATGCGAGCTGTGGGAAAACCGCTGGAACGGCGCGCAGATACTTGGCGCTACCTTTAGCGGCTCGGATCTGTCTGGGGGCGAGTTCTCATCCTTTGACTGGCGAGTGGCCAATTTTACCCACTGCGATCTGACTAATTCAGAACTGGGTGATCTGGACGTGCGAGGGATTGATTTGCAGGGCGTCAAACTGGACAGCTATCAGGTTTCCCAGTTGATGGAGCGACTTGGCATCGTTGTTTTAGGCTAACGGTATTCACAGCCTCACCTGAATGAATGGATTAACCTGTCAGCCAACTGATTTGAACTGGCTCACCATACCAGATTGTTTGATAATGTCCGTCGCGAATAGTTAACCCGTGGTCGTAGTATGAAAAAAACAATTTTTTCGTTGGCGCTAGGTACGTTTGGTCTGGGAATGGCCGAATTCGGCGTGATGGGCGTGTTGACGGAACTGGCGAAGGACACCGGAATTTCGATTCCCTCGGCCGGGAACATGATCTCCTTTTACGCCTTCGGCGTGGTGATCGGCGCCCCTATTGTGGCGCTGTTTTCCAGCCGGTTCTCTCTAAAATCAACATTATTGTTCCTGGTGGCGATGTGCGTCATCGGGAATGCCATATTCAGCCTTTCACATTCTTACGTCGGGCTGGTGACAGGCCGCTTAATTTCCGGATTTCCTCACGGCGCGATTTTCGGCGTAGGGGCGATAATCCTCTCCAAAATTGCGCCGCCGGGAAAAGTCACGGTCGCGGTGGCCGGTATGATCGCCGGAATGACCGTTGCCAATCTTGTCGGCGTACCGCTCGGGACGTGGCTTGGGCATGAGTACAGCTGGCGCTACACCTTTTTCCTGATTGCTGCCTTTGACGTGCTGGTGATCATCTCCGTGTTGCTGTGGGTGCCGACGCTGCACGATAAATCAGAGATCAAATTGACCGCGCAGTTCCACTTTCTGAAGAAACCGGAGCCCTGGCTGATTTTCGCCGCCACCATGTTTGGCAACGCCGGCGTCTTCGCGTGGTTCAGCTTCGTTAAGCCGTTTATGGTCAATGTAACGGGTTTCTCCGAAGGCATGATGACCGTCATTATGATGCTGATGGGGCTCGGCATGGTGTTGGGCAATCTGCTGAGCGGTAAGCTCTCGGGGCGGTTTAGCCCGCTGCGCATTGCGGCCACCACCGACATGGTCATTGTCGCCTCGCTGCTGCTGCTGTTCGCCTTTGGCGAACTGAAAACGGCCTCGCTGTTGATGGGCTTTGTCTGCTGTGCAGGCCTGTTTGCACTTTCCGCACCGCTGCAAATTCTGCTGCTGCAGAATGCGAAAGGGGGCGAAATGCTGGGGGCGGCGGGCGGACAGATGGCCTTTAATCTGGGCAGCGCTGTAGGGGCATACTTCGGTGGGATGATGATTACGCTCGGCTTTAGCTGGAGCTATGTCACGCTACCGGCGGCGCTGTTGTCCTTCGCTGCGATGACCTCGCTGTTGATGTATGGCCATCTCTGCGCCAAAAAGCGTCAGGCCAACGCGCGGGCGCTGGCCTGATTTTTTCAGGGAAGCCAGGGCTCGCCCAGGGTCAACATCAGACGGTTGGCCCAGGCAAAGAACGCGGCGGACTGCACCAGGTCAAGCTGGGCTAAGGTGTCCAGCCCCTCTTTTTCCAGCGCGGCAAGGTGCGGCGGCGTGGCGGCAGGCGGGGTAACCGACAGCGCTGCCGCAAAATTAATCTCCGCCTGCCAGCGCGCAGATTGCCCCTCGCTCAGGGATTGTCCCGGACGCACGGCCAGCAGGGCCTCTACCGCCGGGTCATCCTTTGACAGCTGGCTGGCTTTCCGCGCATGGACAGATGCGCAGTAAATGCAGCCGTTAATTTTACTGGCGACCGTTGCCGCCAGCTCGCGCTCGGCGCGCGGCAATCCCCCCGGCGTATAAAAAATCCCTTTATCCGTTAGCGTACGCTGTTCAAGCACCGGCAGGTTGCGCCCCAGCAGGCGGAAATAGTCGGAATCGGTGTGGCCAAACTTCGCCAGTATAGCAACCTCATCGTCACGAAAATCCGCCAGCGGTTTTGCTGCTATCCATGGCTCCCATCCCAGCTCCTGCTGGGTAAACGCGACGGGAGCCGCCTTTCCGGTGGCCGTGGTGGCGGTCGTGTGCCAGACGCCTGCCGCCACCGGCGCATCGCTTTTGGCGACAGGCCTGTCGTTCAGCAGCCGCAGCCCGGCAATCAGTCGGCTCTGGAAGCTGACAAACGCGATCAGCTGCGCCAGGGTCACGATGCCTTCCTTGCTCCATCCCGCCTGGGTCAGCGCCCTTAACGATGCCGGCGTGGCTTCGACGGGGGAGAAGGTCAGCAGCCGCGCGAAATTGAGCGCCGGGGTCAGGCGTTCAGAGGTCGGGTCGGCCAGGCCAAACCCCGCATAGTGCGCGGCCAGCGCCTCCGCGTTGTGCCACCTGGCGACTTTTGCCGCGACGGCGAAGCGCTCGTCCAGCGCAAAATCGCTATCCTGCTGGGTAAATAAGATTTCGTAGCTGCCCTGTGCGTGGCGCGTGGCGGCGTCCCGCGTGGCGCGCGCCTCTGCCTGAGGGGAACCGGGTTTAATTTCCGCCAGCTCGGCGAGAATGTCGTGACTTAATGACATAGGTATCTCCTCAACGTATATGGGGGGCAATATGTTCTGCGATCAGTTCGATGGAGCGCAGCGTGTCGCGATGGGTGGGCTCGACCGAATGGACCTGGAATGAGATGTCCGTGGCGCGCCGGAGAACGGAATCGGCCTGCAGCGAACGCAGCACCGTCTCGGGCGAACCGATATGGGCGTCGAACTGGCGACGAAAATCGGTGACAGTGTCACCTTTAAACGCGTGCCCGGCGGCGCGATGCTGCTGGGCTTGTTTCGTCAGACCCGGCGTGGCGACCTTCAGCGCATAGTCATCGCTGTCGGCGACGAATGCCGTACGGGAAGCCAGAATGCGCGGTGCGATGCCCGCGGGCAGCGCCTCAAGGTAGGCATCCACAATAAGGTTCTGGATCGCGTCGAGCGTTAAATCCAACTGGTCTGCCGGGCGCGGCTGCGTGCGGGAGAGCATTAAACCGTGTCCGGCCCGCGCGGCGCGAACGGCACCGTCGACCGAAAAGGTGGCAATCCAGATACGGTCGGCAAGCTGTGGCGCAGGCGGGTAAAGGTGGTTATCCGGATGGGTGAGCGAATCCCCGCGCCAGGCGCTCTGGATCACATGCAGATGGTCGGCAAAGGCCGCGCCGCGCTGTTCAAACGTCAGTCCGAACGGCAGGAAAGAGGTCGGCGTGCCGCCCGAACCAAAGCCGACTTCGAGACGTCCATCGGCGAGTAAATCCAGAACCGCGGCGTCTTCCGCCACGCGCAGCGGGTTTTCCATCGGCAGGGTAATGATGGCCGTCCCCAGCCGAATGGTTTCGGTATGCGCCGCTACGTGCGCCAGAAACAGCAGCGGCGAAGGCAGTCCGCCTTCAGTTTCGTGAAAGTGGTGCTGCGCAATCCAGGCGCTGTCAAAACCGTGGCGTTCGGCGTGGCGGATCTGTTCAGTTGCCAGACGATAGCGCTCCTTCGGCGTGGCGTCGTCAAGCAGGCGGGTGAAAAATCCCAGGCGTTTTCGCGTCATGCGAACTCCTCCGTAGCGGGTGAAAAATGGGGAATAGCGTCGATCAGTTCGCGGGTATAGTCGCTCTGCGGGGCGTTGAACAACGTCTCAACGGCGCCATGCTCGATGACTTTACCGCCCTGCAGCACGGTGACGGTGTGGGCTATGCGGCGAACCGTTGCCAGATCGTGGGTGATAAAGAGATAGGTCAGCCCAAGCTGTTGCTGCAGCTGCTGGAGAAGCGCCAGAATTTGCGCCTGCACGGTAACGTCCAGCGCGGAGGTGGCTTCATCCAGAACGATAAGGGTCGGCTCCAGGATCAGCGCCCGGGCAATGGCCACGCGCTGGCGCTGCCCGCCGGAGAGTTCCCGCGCCGTACGCCCCAGCGCGTCGAGCGGCAGAGCCACCCGCTGCGCAACCGTCTCCACGCGGGTCCTACGCTCCGCTTTACTGAAACGGGCGAAATTTTTTAACGGCTCTTCAATAATCTCAAACAGCGTCTGATGCGGGTCGAGCGAGGCAAACGGGTACTGGTAAACGAACTGGATCTTCTGACGCAGCTGTCGACGTGCCTCCCGGCTGAGCGTGGTGGCATCAATATCATCGATAATCACCCGCCCGCTGTCCGCCTGCTCAAACCCGAGCAAAATGCGGGCAAGGGTGGTTTTGCCCGATCCCGATTCGCCGACCAGCGCGTGCGTACTGCCGCGCGTGACGTCAAAACTGACGTCGTCCAGCGCCTGCAGCCGATGCCCTTTACCCAACGAGAACTGCTTGCTGATGGACAGCGCGCGAATGGCCGGCGAGGCCAGCGGACGTCCCGAGACCGGCGCGATAGTCAGACGCTGGCCCTGTAAATCGCTTAACAGCTGGCGGGTATAGGCATGCTGCGGGGCGCGGACGATATCATCGGTCGCGCCGTGCTCCTGCACTTCACCGTGGCGGAACACCAGCAGCCTGTCGGCGCGCTGTGCGGCCAGCGCCAGGTCATGGGTCACAAACAGTACGGCGGTACCGGACTCCCGGCGTAGGGCGTCCAGCAGATCCAGAATGCGTTTTTGCACCGTCACATCCAGCGCGCTGGTCGGCTCGTCGGCAACGATTACGTCCGGTCGCAGGGCAATGGCGATGGCAATCAACACGCGCTGTTTCATGCCGCCGGAGAGCTGATGGGGATACTGCTTCATGCGCTGTTCGGGGTGGCTTAACCCCACTTTGGTCAGCAGGGCGAGCACCTGTTCATCACGCTGCGCGTGGGTCACTTTTTGGTGTAGTTCAATTATTTCTCCCACCTGCGCACCGACGGTTTTCACCGGGTTGAGTGAATTACCCGGATCCTGCGGGACGAGGCTAATCCGCGCGCCGCGAAGGGTATCGAGACGTTTAGCTGACCACCTGCTTATCTCCTCGCCGTTGAGGATGATTTTGCCCGCATCACTCCGTGCGTTGTCGGCCAGCAACCCCATGATCGCCTGCGCAGTGCTCGTTTTACCGGATCCTGACTCGCCGACAAACGCCAGCATTTCCCCGCGTTTGAGGGTAAAGCTGACGCTATGCACCACCTCTTGCCACCGGCGCGCGGTGCGGTAGCTAATCGTCAAATTTTCCACTGAGAGAACGGTCATGAGCGACCTCCGCTAAACTGCTGGCTAATACGGTTGGTGGCCAGCACCACGGCGATGACCACCACGCCGGGGAAGGTGGTTAACCACCAGGCGGTTGAGAGATAGTTACGGCCTTCGGCAATCAGCAAGCCCCATTCCGGAATGGGGGGCGGGGTGCCGTAGCCGAGGAAGCTGAGCGTGGACAGCGCCAGGATCGCCTGACCAAACTGCAGCGTGGCGAAAGCGAGAACGGAGGTTAACGCGTTGGGCAGAATGTGTCGCCACAGCACGGCGAAGAACGTTCCGCCGCTGCCGTACGCCGCTTCGACGTAATCGGTATGCCGGATGCGCACGACTTCCCCGCGCGCGAGGCGGGCAAAGCTGGCAATTGAGGCGACGCCCACGGCGATGGCGGCGTTGACGGTGCCGAAACCGAGCAGGATGATCACGGTCAGGGAAAGCAGCAGGGACGGAATCGACAGCAAGACGTCAACAAAACGCATCAGCAGAGATTCGACGCGCCCGGCGAACGCCCCGGCCACCACGCCCAGCCCGGTGCCGACCAACAGCCCCATGGTGACGGCGGCCAGCGCGGCGCTCAGCGAGTGCGACGCGCCGTAAATAATACGGGCGTACACGTCACGGCCAAGCTGATCGGTTCCGAGCCAGTGATCGGCCTGTGGAGCCAGGCGCTGCGCCCCGGCAATCCCTTCAATCGGGCTGTAATGGGTAAACAGACCCGGAGCAACCGCCGCGAGCGCGGCGGCGATAATGACCGCCCAGGCCAGCCAGAGTCCCGGCTGCCACTGCAGCCCTTGCCACGTCGGGACGCGTTTGCGCGCGGCGGCAGCGTAATCGACCAGACTCATGAGGCACCTCCGGTAACGGTTTGCAGGCGTGGATCGAGGAGTGGCATCAGCAGATCCACCAGCAGGTTAATCAGCACAAAACCGAGCGCAGAAATCATCACCACGGCCTGAAGCACGGCGATGTCCTGGTTGTTCACCGCCTGCTGGGTCAGCTGTCCCAGCCCGCTGCGGCCAAAAACGGTTTCCGTTATCAGCGCTCCGGCAATCAGCTCGCCCAGCAGCAGCCCGGCAATGTTCAGGACCGGCAGCAGGGCGTTGCCGGTAACGTGACGCCACAGGACGGCGGTTTCACTCAGCCCTTTGGCCCGGGCGACGGCGACAAACGGCTGCGTCGCCACCTGGTCCAGGCTGCGCATCAGAATTTGCGCCAGCGGGGCGGAAATCGGGATGGCGACGGTGACGATCGGCAAAATCAGCCCCTGCAGCGGCGTCGGGTTAATCACCGGGATCAGCCGCAGTTGAAAAGAAAAGAGCTGGATGAGGGCAATCCCCAGCCAGAACGTTGGTAGGGAGATAAACAGGACCGGCAGCGACTGGAGGGTATTGCTCAGCCAGCGCAGACCCGGCAGGCGGGAGGCAAAGGCCAGCGCAAACGCCAGCAGGACCGCGAGCACAAACGCGGGCAGAGCGAGGCTCAGGGTGTCCGGCAGGTTGCTGGCAATCAGCTCGCTAACCGGTACGCCAGCCTGCAAGGAGTAGCCGAAATCACCGTGCAGCATAGCCAGCAGCGTATGAAAATATTGCTGCCATAGCGGGCTGTCCGCGCCGTACGCCACGCGCATTTCCTCGATTTGTGCCGGGCTTAGTCCCAGATCCGGGTTCTGAAATTTGATCAGCACCGCGTCACCCGGCAGCACCTGGAGCAACACGAACGAGAGGGTAAAGGCAGCCCACAATACCAGCAGGCCGTGCCCAAGACGTTGAAGAAGTGCGTGGCGCATCGTCAGCTCCTTAGTGT
The DNA here is from genome assembly GCF_018597345.1 of Enterobacter quasimori. Classification (NCBI taxonomy): domain Bacteria; kingdom Pseudomonadati; phylum Pseudomonadota; class Gammaproteobacteria; order Enterobacterales; family Enterobacteriaceae; genus Enterobacter; species Enterobacter quasimori. The sequence goes on from NZ_JAHEVU010000001.1 coordinate 250,528, forward strand.
TTCTCAAGCCACGCGCCGTAGAACGACGGGCGGCCGACCGCTTCAAAATTGACGCCTTTCAGCCACGGCGCACCGGCAAAGACCTGCGGCTCTTCGAAAATCGGAATGACGTAGGCGTTATCCAGCAGGTAACGCTGGGCATCGCCGGTCAGCTGCAGGCGTTTTTGCGGATCAACCTCTGAGGAGATATTCACCAGCAGCGCATTCAGCTTGTCGTCACGGAAGCTTTTGACCTTGTCGCTGGAGCCGCCTTTTTGCAGCAGCGCGTCGCGGTTAGCGGGGTAGAACATGCTTTTCACCACGTCCGGATCGGCGCGGCCCACTTCGGAGACGGTTAACGGGGTTTTCAGCGGGTCAAGGTTATCCAGCGTGCGGCTGCCTGCGTCACCGGCTTTAACGCTCAGCGCCACGCCCACCTGTCGCCACTGCTGGGCAACCAGCTGCAGCACCTCTTTGTTTTGCGGCTGCGGCAGGGATTCATATACCGTCAATGCCAGACGTTGACCCTCTTTGGCGCGGATCCCGTCGCTGCCCGCTTTCCAGCCCGCCTCGTCCAGCAGCCGGTTGGCTTTAGCCGGGTCAAAGGTCAATTTATCGCTGAGATCGACAAAGCCTGCGGCGGAATCGGCAATCACCGACTTCGCCTGCGGATAGTTGGCCGAGAAGAGGGTCTCCACGACCTGTTTTGCATTCGTGGCGTGCAGCAGCGCCTGGCGGACGCGAATATCGGAGACCAGCGGGTTATCCGGGCGGAAGCTGATGCTGTCATTCACCCCGCGCGTCGGGGCGGCGTAGATTTTATAGCCCTGGTCTGTCGCCTGCTTTTCGTCATACGCCTGCACCTGACGAATAAAATCCGCCTGACCGGCCAGCAGGGCGCCGACGCGCACGCTGTCCTCCTGGGTGACGATAAACTTGATGCCGTCAAGATTGGCTGGACCCTGCTGCGCCAGGTTTTTCGGTCCCCACTGGTAGTCTTTGCGCGCTTCCAGCGTCACTTCGCGACCCAGCTTCTCGTCCTTCACCACAAACGGGCCGGAGCCAATGATATGCCGGGCATCACCCAGCTCTTCAAAGTTGCGCTTCAGCGTGCTGAGCGAGACCAGGCCCGACCCGATGGTGGCGGTGCCCTGCAGGAACCCTGGCGACGGTTTTTTGAAGTAGAACTTCACGGTCAGCGGGTCGATGACTTCGCTACGATCGTAGTTATTGATCACTTCTGACACCGGCAGGCGCTTCGCCTTGTTACCTAAGCCGTAGGTATCAAAGTTTTTCGCTACGGCGTTAGCGTCCAGCGGCGTGCCGTCGGAGAAGGTAATACCGGGACGCAATTTAAAGGTGTATTCGGTTTTATCGGCGTTGGTGGTCCAGCTTTCTGCCACCCAGGGTTCCACCTGCAGCGTTTTCGGGTTCTGCCACGTCAGCTTGTCGGTGATTTGATTCAGAATGCCGCCGTTCGGGTAAAAGCCACCGGCGGGCGGGTAGAGGTTAGTGTGCGCCTGTTGCTCCAGATAGATCAGCGTGCCACCTTTGACGGGCGCTTCTGCTGCCCAGGCTGCGGTTGTCGTCAGAATCAGCGCCGTCAGCAGCGGCAGACGAAATGGGGTTTGCATGGTGAATTCCTTTGTTATCTTCTTGTTAGCGTCGGATTCATCATCGGGCGCGGGGGAAAACAAGGGAACAAAGGAATTAAGATAAGGATTGCCGGAAAATGGCTATAAAAAAACCGCCCCGGAGAGGAGCGGTGATGAAAGATGATCGGTTATGAACGCAGGTCGATCACCATACGGCCGCGGATCTGGCCCTGTTCCATCTCTTTAAAGATGGCGTTGATGTCCTCAAGCGGACGCATCGTCACTTTCGGCACAACCTTACCCTCAGCGGCGAACTGGAAGGCTTCCTGCAGATCCTGACGGGTGCCGACAAGCGAACCGACCACCTGAATGCCGTCGAGCACCAGGCGCGGAATGTCGAGGCTCATCGCTTCTGGCGGCAGGCCAACCGCGACCACGCGGCCACCGGCACGCACGGCATCAACGGCTGAGTTGAATGCGGCTTTTGCGACGGCAGTGACGACTGCGGCATGTGCGCCGCCCGTTTTCTCTTGCACAATTTTCGCGGCATCTTCGCTGCGGGAGTTGATGGTCAAATCTGCACCCATGCTGGCCGCCAGCTTCAGCTGTTCGTCGTTAACGTCAAGGGCGATGACTTTGGCGTTAAAGACGTTTTTGGCGTACTGCAGCGCGAGGTTGCCCAGCCCGCCCAGACCATAAATTGCAATCCACTGGCCCGGTTTGATTTCAGACACTTTCACCGCTTTGTAGGTGGTTACGCCGGCGCAGGTAATGCTACTGGCCGCTGCCGAATCCAGACCGTCCGGCACTTTTACGGCGTAGTCAGCGGTGACGATGCACTCTTCCGCCATGCCGCCGTCAACGGAGTAGCCGGCGTTTTTCACGTCGCGGCACAGGGTTTCGTTGCCGGTATTACAATATTCGCAGTGGCCGCAGCCTTCGAAAAACCACGCCACGCTGGCACGATCGCCAACTTTCAGTGATTTCACGCCGGGGCCGATTTCCTTCACGATGCCAATCCCTTCATGGCCCAGGATAACCCCGGTTTTATCGCCGAAATCGCCGTTCTTCACGTGGAGGTCGGTATGGCATACGCCACAGCACTCCATCTTCAGCAGGGCTTCCCCGTGCTTGAGCGGGCGTAAGGTTTTTTCGGTAACGTTGACCTGGTGGTCCTGTGTGACAACAGCAGCCTTCATGTGTATCTCCTTGTTCATGATAAGAATCTGCATAGTGGGTGTAATACCCCTTAAGGATTAATACATTAGCCTGGTAATGCAAGGCTGCGGCAACATAATGTCATCATTTAATCCGTTTTCAGATTAAGAATACGGCGATCCTCTAATAATTAAGGGGGAAAATGCTGGCCCGGCGAGGTGCTCGCCGGGCGCAGATTTACAGCTGTGCTTCTATCTCCTCAATCTCTTTACGCCATTGCGCCTGCAGCTGCGGCTTTTGATGCTTCGGCTTACGCGCCAGATCGTCTTCCAGCAGCGTTTCCAGCGCGACCAGCCGTTCGAGCAGATCGTCATACGGCGAGGATTGAACTGTCTCAGCGGCGATGACAGGCGCGGTGGATGTCATCAGACCCGCGCTTTCACGCATCCGCTCAAACACCGCTTCGGCATCGTGCCATTCGCTCAGCGTTCTCTCTTCAATCAGCCAGAAACGGTTGCAGCTTTGGCTGATTAACTGACGGTCATGGCTGACCAGCAGCACGCCGCCTTCGAACTGCTGAAGGGTTTCTGCCAGCGCCGCTTTGCCTTCCATATCAAGGTGGTTGGTCGGCTCATCCAGCATCAGCAGGCTATAACGGGCAAGCGTCAGGCCAACGAACAGCAGGCGAGAGCGCTCGCCGCCGCTGAGCGTGCTGACGGTTTGTCCGTGACGCGCCCACGGGAAGCCGGCGCCTATCAGGGCCATTTTGCGGTTCTGCGGATCCGGCGCGAAAGGCTCCAGCGCGTCGAGCAGCGTGGCGTTGTCCGGCAGCTGATTCAGCGTCTGGTCGTAATAGCCCGGCGACACGCGTGGGTGCAGCTTCAGCCCGTCGCGGGTCAGTTCATCGGCAAACTGTTGCCAGATAAGCCTCATCAGCGACGATTTGCCGCAGCCGTTACGACCGACAATCGCCACGCGATCGCCGCTTTTCAGCCGTGCCATTTCGATGTTAAACAGCGGCGGTAGCCCGGGCGCAGGCGGGACGTCGAGGTTTTCCAGTTCCAGTAGACGGTCTGCCCGCAGCGCGTCGCCACGTAGGGTTAACGTCCACTGACTGCCCGCCGTAAGCGGCGTCTGGCTCTCCCTGAGCCGTTCGACCTGTTTTTCCATCTGTTTGGCTTTGCGGGCAAGGTCTTCGTTGTCGTAAACCTTGCCCCAGGTTGCCAGCCGCCTGGCGCTGGCGGTGACGCGATCGATCTCCTTTTGCTCCGCTTTGTGGCGCTGCGCGTCGCTTTCATCTTTTGCTTCAAGCGCCTTGCGTGCCGCCGTGCAGGGAAGGGCAAAGTAGTGCAGCATCTTATCGCGCAGGATCCAGCTGCCGTTGGTGACGGCATCCAGCAGCTGTCTGTCGTGCGAGACCAGCACGAAGCTCCCGGGCCAGTTCTGCAGGAATTGTTCCAGCCACAGCAGGGTCGGTAAATCGAGGTGGTTGCTCGGTTCGTCCAGCAGGAGCAGATCCGGATCGTGAATCAGCGCTCGCGCCAGCAGCAGACGCGTATGCTGCCCGCCGCTGAGCGTTGCGGATTGCATCATCATATCCTGCGGCGTGAAGCCCATGCTTGCCAGCAGCGTTTCGGCTTTCCAGCGCAGGCTGTCGCGCTCAGCAAAAGGCAGCTGTGCGAGTACGGCATCCAGCATGGTCAGCGGGAAAATGGCGTCCGGGAGATGTTGCTCAACGCGCGCCATCAGGCAGTGCCCGGCCAGCGCTACCGTTCCGGCAGCAGGGGAATCTGTGCCGTCCAGCACCTTCAGCAGCGTACTTTTGCCGCAGCCGTTGTCGCCCAGCAGGCCAATGCGGTCGCCTTTTTTCAGCGTAAAGGAGAGTGAGTCGAAGAGCGTGCCAAACGCCGTATCAACGCGTAAATATTGTGCAGTGAGTAAAGTGCTCATTGTTGCTTACCCAAGAGTTACAGGCATGTTTATGCCTCGTCAAACATCGCTGACGATAACTCAGTAAGCCCGAGAGAAGGGATTTCAGGGGTTGGTGTCTTCGCTCAAGCAGAAGTTATCGCAGCACGATACCGATAACGCTTGAGCGGGTGCGATCACCAAATGTATGTGAAACATTGAAAATTTCACGATACAGCATAATTGGCCTCCTTATATATTCAGTGGGTTAATGGATGGAAGGAGTGTAGCGGGGGAAAAGGGGTTTGGCTAGTGGGTATTCGATGGTGCGGTTTGTTGCCCTCACCCTGACCCTCTCCCATAGGGAGAGGGAAAACACCCAGCCCGTAGGCCCGGTAAGCGAAGCGCCACCGGGCGGAACGGTTTAAATCGACGTACGGCGATAGCTGCGGTATTCAGGCTTCCAGAAGTTGTCGTCGATGGCCTGCTGCAGCGCGTCGGCAGAGGTTTTCACCGCCACGCCCTGCTGCTGCGCCATTTTACCTACCGCAAACGCGATGGCGCGCGACACCTTGTGAATATCTTTCAGCTCTGGCAGCACCAGCCCTTCGCCGTCGTTGACCAGCGGCGAGTGGCCCGCCAGGGTTTCGCTTGCCGACATCAGCATTTCGTCGGTAATGCGGGACGCGCCGGAGGCGATCACCCCCAGACCAATGCCCGGGAAGATGTACGAGTTATTGCATTGGGCAATCGGATAGGTTTTATCCTTCCACACCACCGGATCGAACGGACTGCCGGTCGCGACCAGCGCGTTACCTTCGGTCCAGGCGATGATGTCCTGCGGCGTTGCTTCCACGCGTGAGGTCGGGTTAGAGAGCGGCATCACGATAGGGCGCTCGCAGTGCTTGTGCATCTCGCGGATGATCTCTTCGGTAAAGAGACCGGTTTGTCCGGAAACGCCGATCAGAATATCCGGCTTCACGTTGCGCACCACGTCCAGCAGGGAAAGAACTTCGTTGTCGGTATCCCAGTTTTTCAGGTTGTCGCGCTTCTGCACCAGCTTGGTCTGGAACGGCAGCAGGTTCGGCATACCGTCGGTCAGCAGGCCGAAACGGTCCACCATAAAGACGCGGGAGCGGGCCAGCTCTTCGCTTAACCCTTCGCGCTGCGTCTGGGCGATAATCTGCTCGGCGATACCGCAGCCCGCAGAGCCTGCGCCAAGGAAGACGATTTTCTGGTAGCTCAGCTGGCTTCCCGCTGCGCGGCTGGCGGCGATCAGCGTGCCTACGGTCACGGCTGCGGTGCCCTGGATATCGTCGTTAAAGGAGCAGATCTCATCGCGATAGCGATTCAGCAGCGGCATCGCGTTTTTCTGCGCAAAGTCCTCAAACTGCAGCAGCACGTCCGGCCAGCGGTGCTTCACGGCCTGGATGAAGTCGTCGACAAACTGATAGTACTCGTCGTCGGTAATACGCGGATGACGCCAGCCCATATAGAGCGGGTCGTTCAACAGCTGCTGGTTATTGGTACCGACATCCAGCACCACCGGCAGGGTATACGCCGGGCTGATGCCGCCGCAGGCGGTGTAGAGGGAGAGCTTACCGATGGGGATCCCCATCCCGCCAATGCCCTGGTCACCAAGACCCAGAATACGTTCGCCGTCGGTCACCACGATGACTTTAATATTATGGTTCGGCACGTTCTGCAGAATATCGTCCATGTTGTGACGGTTCTGATAAGAGATGAATACCCCGCGGGAACGGCGATAGATCTCCGAGAAACGCTCGCAGGCGGCACCCACCGTCGGGGTGTAGATCACCGGCATCATCTCTTCGAGATGGTTTTGCACCAGGCGATAGAAGAGGGTTTCGTTGGTGTCCTGGATGTTGCGCAGGTAGATGTGTTTGTCGATTTCCGTCTTGAAGCCCTGATACTGGATCCAGGCGCGCTCTGCCTGTTCTTCAATGGTTTCAACCACTTCAGGTAAGAGACCTAGCAGGTTAAAGCTGCCGCGCTCTTCCATGCTGAAGGCGCTGCCTTTATTGAGCAGGGGAAATTCGAGTAAAACGGGTCCGGCGTATGGGATGTATAAGGAACGATGTTTTTTCAGTTTGTTGTCCATGTCACTCACTCTTTTTATGAAGATCCGTCCCTGACACTGCTGTTTGTCATCTTTCTGGCCTGTGCTACGGGGTGCGGTCGGGCGGTATTATAAAGGAGCTAAATATTAATTACCGCAACGTATAAACAAAAACACCATCGGGATTACCGATGGTGTCGTAAATATCTTCCTGGAACTTACTTGCCGGCGTGGCGTTTTCTGCCCGTGGCGTGGGTGACCTGCGTTTCACTGTCGCCCTCAATCACCACTTTACGTTGGTTTGAAAGCTTGTAGTTCAGTCCCAGAATATGGCGTGCCTGACGGTTCGATTTCATGTTAACTCCTCAATCCTGTTGATAGTTTTAAGGACAAGCTTGCTTACGCAAACGAAATGTAACCCCTTAGGTTGCAGATCCAGCTTAGCAGGTTTTTACAAAGGTGCGTTTCGCCCGCTGACGACGTAGTTAATGGTCTGCTGGTAGATGTCACTGAGGATGTCATTATCTGTGGATTCCACCCACCTGGTCAGTTCCATCAAAATGTCATCTTCAGTCACAGCACCGTGCTCGGCGTGAAGACCCTGCGCAATGGCGTTAACGAGTTCCGGTTGTGCTGCTGTAGTATTTGCCGGGTAATAAGTAAACATGCTGCCTCCGTGTCGTTGTCTGTTTAATGTTACGGCGTGCAAAAATATAATTCACATTCAGAATGGCAAATATTTCCGGCACTGTGTGTAAGATTCATCTTAGAATTAAAAAAGTCATAAGTGCATGCTTTTATGTGCTTTTAAAAAGAAGGGGAAATCAGTGGGAGAGTGGGCGGATATTTGCGGGTTGCTCCTGCTATCGTGGAAATATAGCAGGAGCAGATTTTAACTTACCACTTCATTTCGCCGGTATTCACCTTAGCGCTTAACTCAAGAGAGCTGACTTCGGCCAGGTCCGGCTGCTGTTTTTTCATCGCGGCAATCACGCCAGCAGAATCCTTATGCTTGGCCAATGCCTGTTCAAACTGCTGCAGATACGTGCGGGTAAAGTCGATAGCGCCGGTTCCGGCTGGCGGCGTACCGAGGTAGTGGCCCGGGATCACGCGCTCTGGCTTGTGCGCGACCATATTATCCAGGGTTGCCTGCCACTGCTGACGGCGAGCCGACGTTTGGGTATCCGCTGTCCAGACGTGAATGCCCCAGGAGACGCCGGTGCCGCCGAGGATAGTCTTCGCTGATGGGATCCACACATAGGCCGCGTAGCTGTCTGGCTCCTCAATATCAATCTTTTCTCCGTCAACCATAAACGTGGTGGACGCGAGCACCTGCGGGACAACCAGCTCCGTTGGCGCGCCGTCTTTCATCTGCGGACCCCAGAAGGCGAGTTTGGCGTCTTTGGTGGCTTTGATATGGTCAACCACATGCTGCGTGGCCACCACTTTGGCATTCGGGAAGGCTTTCACCAGCGGCTGAAGGCCAAAATAGAAATCCGGATCGCCGGAGGTGATCACAATCTTGTTCAGTGTTTTCCCGCTTTTGCGGATTTTTTCTACCAGCGCTTCGCCATCTTTCACGCTGAACTGCGCGTCAAACAGCACCGCCTCTTTCGGGCCGGAGACCAGCGTGGAGGAGACCGCAAAAATGCCTTTTTCCTGCGGGTTATAGGTATCAATGGTCAACGGCGCGGCAAACACAGCCGGAGTAAAAAGGGTGGAAAGCAGGGCAAGGTGAGTGAATTTCATGCTGTTGTCTCTGTTGTTCAGGAATATCGCTATTGTACGGATATTCGCATTTGCCAGAATTCCTGAAACAAGACATGCTTTGTTTCATAAATCGAGCAAATGGAGTGTTGTATGGATCGCGTAATTGCTGCTCAGGTCTATAACCGAATATGCGAGCTGGGGAGCCTGAGCGCGGCAGCCCGTGCGCTGGGTATTTCTCGCCCAATGGTCAGCCGCTATCTGGAACAGATGGAAAAGTGGGCGGGAACGCGGCTGGTAAACCGCTCGACGCGCAAGCTGACGCTGACGGCAGCAGGGGAAAAGGTGCTGCAAAAAACGCGCACGCTTTCGCAGCTGTCGCAGGAAATTGAAGATCAGTCGGCAAAAGATTTGCCTTCAGGCACGCTGCGGGTAGCCTGCGCGCATTTTACCGCTATGCACATTATCGCGCCGGTGCTGCCCGATCTGCTGTCCCGGTTTCCGCAGCTGCGCGTTGAGCTGGACGTGAACAACCATCCGGTGAGCCTTGTCGGAGAACGGATTGACGTGGCGATTCGCATCACGGATAACCCGGAACCGGGAATGATTGCCCGCAGGCTGGGTGAGTGCCGCTCCGTACTCTGTGCATCGCCGCAGTATCTCGCGACCCACGGCACGCCAGTACATGCGGATGACTTAGCGCAGCACAACTGTCTGCACTACAGCTTTTTCGCTGGCCAGTCGTGGCACTTCCTGACGCCGGAAGGGGAAAGCGTCAGCGTCGCCGTAAGCGGCAACCTCAGCGCCAGCATCTCATCATTGTTGATGGACGCGGCAGAAAAGCACTGCGGCATTGCGATGCTGCCAGAGCAGGAAGCACACGTCGCGATTGAGCAGGGTACGCTGGTCCCGTTGCTGAGCGGGCTGAAACCCAGAACCTTAACCATTCACGGTATTTATCAGTCCCGGGAATATCAGCCCGCGGCGCTGCGCGTCTTTCTGGACGAAATTGCGCGCTATCTGTCTAACGACGCACGGCAGAGCTGATGGCTATTTCGCATTCAGCCAGGGGGATGACGTGCTCCAGAAGATGATATCAGCGCCGAGATAATTCTCTGCAAACTGCACAAACTCAGTTTTGGTGAACGGTTTTCCGGTCTCCGGGTTGCGGTAGGTCAGGGTCGGCTCCTGAACGGCCATGGCGACGAGGGCGAGTTTACCTTTGTACTGATTGAAGAACGGGTAAGCGTTCTTCATGTGCGCCTTGCGGTTGGGAACGATATCCGGGCCGCCGAGGCCGACGTTGTTGGCGCTGGCGAAGGCAAACAGGCGTCCCATGTAATCGCGATCGTTATTCCACTCGCACGGCCAGAAGTTGACATACTGCACGACGTGGGACTGGCTGAACGCCTTTCGCGCATAGGCCAGGTTTTCCATTTCTCCGGCAAAATAGGTATCACATGTAAATCCCTTCGGTGGCTTTTTCTCGTCAAGATCTATCGCCGTTTCGGGAAGATTCACGCCATACACCCGGCCATCAAACTGCTTAGCAATGGCGGCCAGTAACGCCTGATACCGCTGACGCACGGCGGGATCCCACTGTTGAGCTACCCAGCCCGAGCCAACCGGTTTACCTTCCCCTGGGTTATCAAACTGCGGCGCAATGCCGCCGCCGTATTGCTTATCCTTCATCAGATAGTCAGGAACATAGCGGGCATCTTTTTCGAAAAAACGATCCTGAATTTGAATAAAGAGTTTTTTATTGGCGGCCTTGAGGCGCGCCAGATCCCGTTCAATCTGCGAGAAGTCATAGCTGTCCTTCTCTTTCTCCAGCGCGCGCCAGCTGTAGACGATCTGCACGCCGCCGATGTCGCTTCGCGCAACAAGCGGGAACGCTGCGTCGAGATCGCCTGAACTGGTATAAATAAAGTTTTCCGGCGTCTTTGCCAGCACAGACAGCGACATAGCCAGCGTCATTACCGCGAGGACCGTCCTGATTTTTAGCGTCATATGTTTATCCTTGTTGTCGGTAGGGTAGAGGTAAGTTACGGAATTGTCTGGGTTCAGGGGAGTGCCAGAGGCATAGTCTATACTTAACCCTTTGTAAGCCAAAAGGAGAGCAAGAATGACGATTCATAAGCACGGTTCGGCACACTGGTCTGGTGACATCAAATCAGGAAAAGGGACGGTTTCAACGGAAAGTGGCGTCCTGAATCAACAACCTTACGGCTTTAACACCCGTTTTGAAGGCGCTAAGGGCACGAACCCGGAAGAGTTGATTGGCGCAGCGCACGCCGCCTGTTTCTCAATGGCGCTGTCGCTGATGATTGGTGAAGCGGGCTTCACTGCGGATTCCATTGACACCACGGCGGATGTCTCGCTGGATAAAGCCGACGGTGGTTTTGCTATCACGAAAATTGCGCTAAGCAGTAAGGTCACCGTGCCGGGTATTGATCCGCAGAAGTTCGACGGCATCATCCAGAAGGCCAAAGCCGGATGCCCGGTATCGCAGGTATTAAAAGCGGAAATCACGCTGGACTATAAGCTCAACTAAGTCTAAAGCCGGGCGCCCGCCCGGCTAGCCCTTCAACGCTGTCGGGAACACGTCACCCAACCACGTAATAAATGCCCGCAGGCGATGCGTCAGATGCCGGTTCTGCGGATAAACCACGTGAAAAGGATAATCCGCAGGACGCCATTCATGAAGGATTTCAACTAACGCTCCGGTTCTCAAAGAGGAACGGGCCGCGTAGCCAAACGTCTGAATAATTCCCAGCCCCGCGACCGCCGCCGCCAGGTGCGCATTGCTTTCGTTTACCCCAAGATAGTGCGGCACGCTGATGTCCAGCGCCTCGCCGTTTTCTCTGAAGCGAAAAGGAAACGCCCGTCCGGTCACGGGTGAGAGATAGCTCACGAGCCTGTGCCCATTGCGCAGCTCTTGCGGGTACGCGGGAATGCCGTGACGCTTCAAATAGTCGGGTGACGCACAGGTCACCCTTTCCGCCTCCCCGATGCGGCGGGCGATCAGCGTTGAATCATCAAGCGGGCCACCGCGGATCACGCAGTCCACGTTGCCGCCTATCAAATCTACCGGGCGGTCGGCCACGCCCAGATCGATGCGAATATCCGGATACCGCTGCATAAAATCCGGCAGCAGGGGGATCAGCACGTCACGCGCGGTGGAGCCGCCGACGTCTATACGCAAATGTCCTTTGGGCGTACAGCAGGAGGCGCGAAACGAGGTGTCGATATCCTCAATGTCAATCAGCACTCGCAGGGCTTTTTCATAATATTCCGTCCCCTCGAGCGTCGTCACGACGCGGCGGGTCGTCCGGTGCAGCAGCCTCGTTTCCAGATGCGTTTCCAGCGATTTGACCAGCTTGCTCAGCGTGGCGATCGGCATGTTCAGAGAATCTGCCGCACGCGTGAAGCTGCCAGATTCAACGACTCGCGTAAACGCCCGCATCGCCAGTAATTGATCCATGCTCCCCCCGAATTATTTCTCTGTGTAAATAGTCATTTTCATTTTTGCCCATTTTTCACCAATAACGCCAGCGATAAAGTGTGTTCAACCCAACCCCCTTATTAAAGGTGAATACAATGAACACAACGCTCGCAGGAAAAATCGCACTGGTGACCGGCGGCAGCACAGGTATTGGTCTGGCAACCGCGCAGGAGCTGGCGGCACAGGGTGCTAAGGTTTATATCACCGGTCGCCGCCAGGCCGAGCTGGATGCCGCCGTTGCCAGCGTCGGTGCCGCTGCCGTGGGTACCCGCGCAGACGTCTCTTCGCTTGCCGATCTCGACCGGGTCTACGCCCAAATTGCACAGGAAGCAGGTCGCCTGGATATCCTGTTTGCTAACGCAGGCGGCGGGGACATGCTGCCGCTCGGGGCCATCACCGAAGAGCAGTTTGACCGGATTTTCGGCACCAACGTGCGTGGCGTACTGTTTACGGTACAAAAAGCGCTGCCGCTGTTGGTCACCGGCTCATCCATCATCCTTACAGGGTCGACCGTGTCGGTGAAAGGGACCGCCAACTTCAGCGTGTACAGCGCCAGTAAGGCCGCCGTGCGTAACTTTGCCCGCTCCTGGGCACTGGATTTGCAGGGGCGGGGCATTCGCGTCAACGTCGTCAGCCCTGGTCCGGTCAAAACCCCGGGACTGGGTGACCTGGTGCCGGAAGCGCAGCGCCAGGGGCTTTACGACGCATTGGCCGCTCAGGTTCCGCTGGGCCGCTTAGGGGCACCGGGCGAGGTCGGTAAAGCGGTGGCGTTTCTGGCCTCCGACGCGGCCAGCTTTATTAACGCCGTCGAGCTGTTTGTCGACGGCGGAATGGCACAAATCTAATCCGCATTTCGCCAGCAGCGCACGTTTCGGCCCTCACGCGAGGGCTGTAGCGTCTGAGGGCGTTCACACCCCTGCGCCGCCATCGGGCAGCGGTCGCGAAAATAACACCCTTCTGGCAGATGGCGGTTACCCGGAAGGTCCGTTTTACGCAGCGCCAGCGCTTCATCCAGCGGCACGCCGGTTTTCGGGACGGAGTCCAGCAGCAGCCGCGTATACGGATGCTGAGGATCCCCCAGAACCTGCGCGGCGCTTCCCAGCTCAACGATTTGTCCCAGATACATCACCGCCACGCGGTCGCTCATGTGCCGGACCACCGAGACGTTATGCGAGATCAGCACGTAGGTAAGATTGCGCTGCTGCTGCAGCTTGATCAGCAGATTGAGGATCTGCGCCTGCACGGAGATATCCAGAGCGCTGGTGGGTTCATCCAGCACGATGACGTCAGGATCGGAGGAGAGCGCGCGGGCGATGGCGATGCGCTGGCGCTGGCCGCCCGAAAACGCGTGGGGAAGCCGATCGAGATATTCCGGACGAATCCCGACCTGCAGCGCCAGATCCTCAGCAAGCTGGCGACGTTCACGTACGCTGCTGCGTTTTTGCACCCACACCGGCTCGGTGATAATCCGCCAGACCGGCAAACGCGGATCGAGCGACGAGAGCGGATCCTGAAACACCATCTGCATATCGCCAGCATGGTGCGTCCGCTGGCAAACGCCGGTACTGGGTTTGAGCATCCCCATCAGCAGCTGCGCCAGCGTGCTTTTGCCGCAGCCGGACTCTCCGACAATGCCCAGCGTTTCGCCCCGATGGAGCTGGAGATCCAGCCCGTTGAGGGCGTGAACCTGCTCGGTAACGCGCCCAAGCCAGTTTTTGCGCGCGGTAAAGTTCACGTGCACGCTGTTCAGTTCCAGCAGAATGTCAGACATGATGTCCCCCCTGTTGCGGGTACCAGCATGCCGCCTGTTGGCCTTCAGCGCCATGTGGCATCAGGCGGGGCGTTTCGCCGCATTTCGCGCCAGCGGCAAAGCAGCGCTCGCGAAATGCGCACCCGCGCGGAAGCTGGCTGAGGTTGGGTACCGTGCCGGGAATGGCGGGTAGAACGTCGCGAGGTTGGCCGTTTTCCGGTGCGCACTGCAGCAGGCCGATGGAATAGGGATGAACAGGATGATGAATTAACGTCTGCGTGGCGCCGCTCTCTATCACGCTCCCGGCATACATCACGTACATCCGGTCACAAAGCTGCGATACCACCGCCATATCGTGGCTGATAAACAGCACCGAGGTACCGCTGGCGCGCGCTTTATGCTTCAGTAACCGCAGCACCTGCAGCTGGACGGTCACATCCAGCGCGGTGGTGGGCTCATCCGCAACGATCAGCTCCGGCTCGCAGGAGAAGGCAAGGGCAATCATTACCCGCTGACGCATGCCGCCGGAAAGCTCAAACGGATAGCGCTCCATCACTCTGGCCGCGTCGGGAATTTGCATCTCCTCCAGCAGGCTGATGGCTTTTTGCTGCGCCTCCCGCCGGGAAAGCGGCTGATGCTGGCGGATCACCTCCACCATTTGTTTGCCGATGCGCCGGGTCGGATTGAGCGCCGTCATCGGCTCCTGAAAAATCATCGCCACCTTCGCGCCACGCCACTGGCGAAGCTGTTTTTCCGTGGCGTTCAGCACGTCTTCACCCAGCAGAGTGACCTTTCCGTGATGAACACGGTAGCTACCTTCCGGCAGCAGGCGCATCGCCAGCATCGCCGTCACCGATTTGCCCGAACCGGATTCGCCCACCACGCCGACGATTTCCCCGCGCTTGATCTCCAGCGAAACGTGGTTAAGCGCATGAACGTCTCCGCGAAAAATCGGGAAGCTCAGGTGTACATCTTCTATCGCTAAAACGGCATCACTCATCACTGCTTTCCTCCCGATTTCGGATCCAGCAGGTCGCGGATCCCATCGCCAAACAGGTTAAAACCGACAGCGGCGATCAGAATCGCCGCTCCCGGAAAGGCGCAGTACCACCACTGGTCAAGCACGTAGTTGCGGCCAACGGCGACCATCGCCCCCCATTCGGCGGTGGGCTGCTGCGCGCCTAAACCAATGAAGCCCAGCGTGGCGGCCATCAGGATCGCGCTGCCGATATCCAGTGAGGCCTGCACAATCAGCGGCGGCAGGGCGTTGCGCAGGATGTGCCAGCTGATCAAGTGCCATCGCGAAGCGCCAAAGGTACGTGCGGCCTGCACGTAGGTAAACTGGCGCACCACCAGCGTTTGCCCGCGCGCCAGGCGGACATAAAACGGAATGCGCACAATCGCAATCGCCAGCATGGCGTTAAACAGGCTCGGGCCGAGCGCGGCGGCCAGCGCCATCGTCAGCACCAGCGAAGGGATGGAGAGCATAATGTCCATAATCCGCATGATAATGGCGTCACCGCGCCCGCCCAGCACGCCGGACAGACAGCCGAGCAGCGAGCCAATACCGCCCGCGATCGCCACCACGGCTAACCCTGCGGTAATGGATTGCTGGCTGCCAATCAGCACCCGGCTGAACAGATCGCGGCCCACTTCATCGGTGCCAAACCAGTGTTGTGCAGACGGTGCCTGCAGGCGGGCGGTCAGATCGAGCGCGTTCGGGTCGTGCGGTACGATCCATGGTGATGTCACCATCAGCGCCAGCATCAGCAGCATTATTACGCCGCCAATCAGCGTGAGTGGGCTTTGGCGCAGCATCCAGAACAGCTTTGCCCAGTTGATGCGCTGCTTTGCGGGCTTTACGGGGACGGACGTTTCCTGAGTTAACATCATTCGGCACCTCCGCGCCCGATTCGTGGGTCAATCCACAGATAGAGCAGATCCACCACCAGATTGACGAAGACATACGCCAGCGACACCACCACCGCGAAGCCCATTACTGCCGGGAAATCCAGCGCCTGAATAGAGGTCACCACCCAGGCACCCATTCCCGGCCAGGCAAAGACGGTTTCGGTCAGCACCGCACCGTAAAGCAGATCGCCCAGCGCCAGCCCGAGCACCGTAATCGACGGGATCATCGCATTGGGCAGAGCATAGCGCAGGACGATGTACCAGCCCGGCAGGCCGCTGGCGCGGGCGGTGCGGATGTAATCCTCGCTAAGCTGCTCCAGCATCGCCGAGCGAACCTGTCGCGCGACAATTCCCAGGTGAACAAACGCCAGGGTGAGCGAGGGGAGAATCAGGTGCTGCAGCGCGTTGAAAAACACCTCGCCGTTGCCTTCCAGCAGCGCATCAAGCAGATAAAACCCGGTCACGTGCGTGGGCGGATCGAGCCAGTCATCCAGCCTGCCGCCGCCCGGGAGAATTTGCAGTTGTCCGTAGAACAGCACAATCACCCCCAGCCCCAGCCAAAACGCGGGCGTGGAGATGCCGGTCATCGCCATCAGCCGCACCAGGTGGTCCAGCCAGCGGTTACGGTAGACCGCGGATAAAATCCCCAGCGGCACGCCAATCACCAGCGCCAGCAGCAGGGAGCAAAAGGCCAGTTCCAGCGTGGCGGGAAAAAAGGCCTTCAAATCTTCCGCCACCGGCCGCCCCGTGCGGATGGAGGTGCCTAAATCACCGTGCGCCAGCGCGTCCACGTAGCGGCCAAATTGGACCCAGAGCGGCTGATCCAGCCCCAACTGCTGGCGGATGCTCTGGACCATTTCGTCGCTGGCGCGGTCACCGGCCAGCAGGCGGGCCGGATCGCCGGGGATCATGTGTGAAATAACAAAGGTGATAATACAGACACCGGCCACCACCAGGAGTAACCCCCAGCAGCGCTGGCGCAGAATGCTCCAGAACGTCATACATTTTCCCCCGGCGAGAGCCGCTACTTGCTCATGGTGGCGATGTTGAACACCTGCTCGAGCATCGGATTAAAGGTGAAGCCTTTGACCTCTTTGTTCATCGCCAGCTGGTAGTTTTTCTGGAAGAGATAAACGTAGGCCGCCTCGTCAATCACCACTTTTTGCGCCTGCTGATAGTCTTTGGTGCGCTCGGCCTGGTCAGTGGTTTTCAGCGCCGCCTGAAGCAGGGCATCGACCTCTTTGTTCTCATAGAACGCGCGGTTGCCCGGCAGCCCTTTCTTGTCCGATTCGAACCAGTAGTTCATGAACATATACGGGTCGGCAAAGTCCGGGCTCCAGTTGCCGATGGCAATGTCGTAATCGCCTTTGCCCACGCGGTCGCGCATGGTGGCGTTGGCCAGTTTCTCCAGCTTGACGTTAATCCCGAGCTTGCCGAGGCTCGCCTGAGTGGAAAGGGCGATCGGCTCCCAGTTCGGATCGTTGTCGGAATAGAGGAACGTCAGGCTGGCGGGTTTATCCTTCACCTTTTCCAGCGCCGCTTTGGCTTTGGCCTCGTCAAGGCTGTACTGCATGGCGGTGGCGTCATAACCCCACATGCCGTCCGGGATCGGCCCGCGCATCTGCTTGCCGTTGCCGCTCAGAATACCTTTCACCATCCCCTGATAGTCCGTCGCCCAGGAGACTGCCCGGCGTAAATCAGCCTGGTTCATCGGCGCTTTGCTGTTGTTCAGATAGAGATAGGTCACACGCAGGGACGGGTATTCCGCGACGGTCACTTTGCCTTCCTGCTTGAGGGCGGAAAGCTGATCCACCGGCAGAGAGTCGGCGATGTCCAGATCGCCACGGGAAAGCTGCAGGCGGCGCGATGCGCTCTCGCCAATGATCTTCACCGACACGCGCTTAAAGTGCGGCTTGTCACCCGGCCAGTGTGGGTTCGGTACCAGCACCAGCTGCTGGCCTTTCTGCCAGCTTTTCAGCATGAACGGGCCAGATCCTGCCGTGTTTTGCGCCAGAAAACCGCGTGCATCATCGGCGGAGTTGGCTTTTAGCGCCGCCGGGTTAATGATGGAGGCCCCGTCGTTCGCCAGCGTATAGAGGAACGGGGCAAACGGCTGGCTGAGGGTAAATTTCACCGTGTGCTCATCAACCGCATCAATCTTGAGATCTTTCGGGAAGGCTTCCGACGGGCCCTGAGCGATTTTCAGCAGACGTTCGAAGGATAGCTTGACCGCCTCGGCGGTGACCGGCGTACCGTCGGAGAATCTGGCGTTGTCCGTCAGGGTAAATGTCCACTCTTTCTGGTCGTCGGACGCTTTCCAGCCCGTCGACAGATCGCCTTCCACCTCGGTCGTGCCCGGCTTGTATTTCACCAGACGTTGATAGGACGGGTAGGTGACCGTCCAGTCGTTGTTATCAATTGTCACCGCCGGGTCGAGGGTTTGCGGATCGGCCGCCTTGCCAATCACCAGCATATCTTTGGGAACGGCTGCCAGTGCAGCGGTAGAAGTTAACGCCAGCGTAGCGGCGATCAGGGTGGTCAGAAGCGTTTTTTTCATGGCCGGGCTCCAGTATTAACGTGCAGCGTGTGTGGTCGAAAAACAGGGGAATTGATCGTCTAACAGCGGGTAGCCTGCGGCATTTGGCAGCTCGAAATGCCACCACTCGCTGCTGATGCCCACGAATCCGCCGCCAAACATAATGGCGTTGAGCAGCAGGCGGTTGCGCTGTGCCTGCGGCGGTACGGAAGGGTGATACGGATGCGAGCGGTCGTGCATTTCGTCAAACCCGGCACCCATATCCAGCACGTGACCCCGTTCATCCATCAAGGTGACGTCGATGGCGGTCCCCCGGCTGTGGTTCGAGCCAATGGCCACATCAACCACGTATTCCGGGTTTGGGCAGGCATCCCAAAGCTGCGCCTGGGCCTCCTGCGGACGGTAGGCGTCGTAGACCACCAGTTTCAGTCCGGCCAGGGTAGCAATGCCGATCGATTTCGCTAACGCGGTAGCCGCATCGGTATGCAGCAAGCATCGCGCTTCCTGATAAATCGGCCTGCCGGTGATGTTGTCATCGGTGGCGTATTTAAGATCGATATGCAGCGCGGGAAACGTCTTCGCCACATCAACCAGTTGATACTCGTCGGACATTGATACACTCCTTTAGCGTTCGAATTGACCAAACTCTTGTTGTAGCTGTCGGTTTACCGCGATGCGATCCGGCAGCGCTTCACCCAGTGCTTCCACCACGCCCGAGAGCAGCAGGTTGAACAGGCAACTGACGGGGGCAAGCGAATCCCAGAAGTGTCCGGTATCGGTTTTCACCTGCAGTAAATCGATAGGGTAATCCCGCGCCCACGGACACCAGATATCGGTAATGAGCGCCATCGGAATGCCTTTCTCACTCGCGACGCGACAGTACTGACGGGCGATAGCGGAGTAAGCGCGGGTATCGGTCAGCACCACGTAGGGGTTGGCAAATCCGGAGTTCAGGGACTCCACCCAACTACCGGATAACCCTTCTGAGTAGCTCACGCGCGGGCGCAGATATTCCAGATGGCTGAAGAACGCATTAGCGATCCCGCGCGTCGACTGAATACCCAGCACAAATACCGCGTCTGCACGGGCAAGCTGATGGACCACCAGCCTGAAGGCCTCGCTTTGCGCCAGCTGGTACACCTGCGTAATCGCGTCGATTTCCAGGGAAAGCGAGTGCTGAACGCGGTCCGACAGCGGTTGCTGCTGCTGCCACGAGTCAAGACGCTCGTTCATGCCCCAGGGCTGATAAGGGTCGCGCAGGCTTTTTTTGGCATCGTCCAGATTGCGGTAGCCCAGCTTGCGCAGGAAGCGCCCGACGGTGATCCCGCTGGTCCCGGTAATCATCGCCACGCTTTCTGCCGTTTCAAAGGGGATCTGCGCGGCGTGCGCCAGCATCCAGCTTGCCACCCGCTTTTCGCTTGGCGTGAGCTGACTGAAGGTCGCTTCGATACGGCTCAGCACTTCAGGTTGTGTTGTCATACCGCCTCGCTGTTAACTGGCTGTCAATTGCCGGATTTTTGTTACCTGATTAACAATGCAGGACGCGTGCCATGTTCACAGAGGGCGGTAAAACCCGCTATGCAGCAAAGTTAATGCAATATTTGTTTAACCAATGATCAACATTTGTGCAGCGTAGTTCACTTTTGGTGCATTGGTCGAAGCGGAGGAGAATGATTTTGGTGAATACGTCAGTGCCTTCACATTTTTGTTAAGATTGAAGGACACTGAGCTGGAAAGGAAAATCGGCATGGCGAATTGGCCCTGGCGTGTCAGCGTGCGGCTGATCGCGTTCGCAAAGAAAAGTATCCTGGTGTTGGGGATTATCCTGTTTGTACTGCTCGCCGTGCGGGTTTATCTCTCGCAGCAGGGGCCGGAACTGCACCGCTGGCATACCTGGCGCGCGGATGAAATGTCTGTCCAGGAGATGGACAAGGCAAATTTTGCCCAGTACCTGACCCGCGAAAACGCCATTTTCAGCGCGCTGGAAAACGAGGTGACGGCGAAAACGGAAGCAGAAGAGCAGACCCCTCTTAACCGCTACAACCGCCAGAGCCTGGTATGGCCAGGACAGTTTTCACCCGATGCCAACCGTTCATTTGTGCTGATGCCAAAAGGAAAACCACGCGGAGCGGTGGTGCTCCTTCACGGACTGACGGATTCGCCTTACAGCGTAAAACACCTTGCGGTTAACTATCAGCAGCACGGTTTTGTCGCCGTTGGTCCGCGCCTGCCCGGTCATGGCACTGCGCCTGGTGCGTTAACGGATGTCGATTGGGAGATGTGGATGGCGGCGACGCGGCTTGCCGTACGTGAAGCGACGCGTCTGGCGGGTGACGCGGTGCCGCTGCATCTGGTGGGGTATTCCAACGGCGGGGCACTGGCTATGAAATATGCCCTTGATGCGCTCGACGCCCCGACGTTGCGTAAACCTCAGCAGCTGGTTCTGCTGTCACCCATGATTGGCGTCACGGCGTTCGCCCGTTTTGCCGGATTCGCCGGGCTCCCCGCGATGTTACCGGCATTTGCCAAAGCCGCGTGGCTCAACATTGCTCCAGAATATAACCCTTACAAATATAATTCGTTTCCGGTGAACGCGGCGCGACAGTCGTGGTTACTGACGCAGGCGTTGCAGCAGCAGCTTAGCCATGATGCACAGAGCCACCGCCTCGACCAGCTCGCGCCGGTGATAGCTTTTCAGTCCATCATGGATTCTACGGTCAGTACCCGGGCGGTGGTGACGGGGCTGTTCGACCAGCTTCCGGCAAACGGCAGTGAACTGGTGGTGTTTGATATCAACCAGGCGGCGAGCTTCCGTCCGTTGTTTAAACCCTCTTCATGGACAGCGCTTGCCGATCTCCTGCCTGCGGCAAAAAGGCGTTACAGTGTCACGGTGGTGACCAATCGCAGGGTAGACAGTGATGACACGGTTGCTAAGATTACGCCTGCGGAGAGTACGCGTGAAACGGTCGTCCCGCTCTCCACTTCGTATCCGCAAGAGGTCTATTCGCTCTCGCATGTGGCCATCCCGTTCCCTCCTGAAGATGATCTGTATGGCCGTCATCCGGAGGTCAAAAACCGCTATGGCATCAGCCTGGGAACCATTGCGCTGTGGGGCGAGACATCGGTTCTTAGCGTTGGGAAGGATGCGCTCATGCGAGTCACGTCGAATCCGTTTTACGACTATATGCAGGAGCGGATTAACCGGCGCATCGACGGAAATTAATTGGTTTGATGAATAGATTAGGCCGCAAGGGGGAAGTATGTTAAACAGTAACTTCCAGACGTTTACCTCATATTCGGACCCCGACTCTGTGCTTACTACTCTCATTTATCGAAGCCAGTTGAATTTATCCTGCAGCTCTGCAGAGCTCAGCGCGCTGGTTGAAAAGGCCAGGATCCGTAATACGGGGGAGAACATCACCGGTATTCTTCTCTCGAACGGAAGCGAAATCCTGCAACTTCTCGAAGGGAAAGAAGAGAGCGTGGTGAAACTCTTCCATAAAATCCGTGAAGATGAACGGCATGCAGGCGTGGTAGAGCTTATGCGGGATTACGGTCCGCGCCGACGTTTCGACAACGTCGGCATGCTGCTGTTCGATCTGCAGGTTCAGTCGCAGAAAGAGGTTCTGGAATCGGTTCTACATTACAGTAAGCTCGAGAGTTATCTGACATCTGACGATCGGGTGTTTAAATTTATCCAGTCGTTTATTACCGGCGATAAATCGACATCGTCTGGCTCGCATTACGAACCTGAGAAATGGACGCTTTCCCGCGAGAGCACGGATTTTGGTGACGCCTTAGGGCTGTTCGCGGATCAACCCTGCCAGTTTGCCCTTCAGCCGATTGTCGAGCCCTCGGAAGGCAAAATTAGCTCTTTTGAAGCGCTGATCCGCGGAAATGACGGCGGAAGCCCGGAGCATTTCTTCAATACTCTCGACCCGGAAAAGATTTACGAGGTCGATCTGCAAACCAAAGCGTATGCCTTCGCGCTGGCCGAAAAGCTGGGGATCGGGAGCCACAAGCTTGCAGTGAACCTGCTGCCAATGTCGCTGGTGAATGTGCCTGGCGCAGTTGAGTTTCTGGTCGAACAGATCGGCAGGTACGGTTTACAGCCTGAACAGGTCATCATCGAAGTGACCGAAAACGAGATGATTTCTGGTTTCAATAAGTTTAACAGCGCCATTAAACAGCTGCGTGCAGAAGGGATTGGTCTGGCTATTGACGATTTTGGCTCTGGCTATGCCGGACTTTCTCTGCTGACTCGATTCCAGCCGGATAAAATTAAAATCGACCGGGAGATTGTCAGCAATATTCACCTGAGCGGTCCGAAGCAGGCGATTGTGCGCTCAATCATTAGCTGTTGTACCGATCTTGAAATTACCCTGGTGGCCGAAGGCATCGAGAAGCTCGAAGAGTGGTTCTGGCTGGAGTCTGCCGGAATACGCCGTTTTCAGGGCTTTTTGTTTGCTCGCCCACAGCTGAACGGCGTGTCTGATATTAACTGGCCGCATATGACGCGTTGATCGCGCATTCTATACAATTCCTTCTCGACTATTTCCCCCTTGTGCCAGGCTGTGCTTAAATAGCTAAAACGGTTTAACAATGTTTAGCAAAGAGGGTGACATGAAAAAGATCTGGGTTCTTGGTGATGCCGTAGTGGATCTCCTGCCAGATGGGGAAGGCAGGTTATTGCAATGCCCCGGCGGCGCACCGGCAAACGTGGCGGTTGGTGTGGCGCGGCTGGGGGGAAACAGCGCGTTTATCGGCAGAGTGGGCGACGATCCTTTTGGCCGCTTTATGTATCAGATATTAGCTGATGAGAAGGTTGAGGTGCGGCAGATGCGCCTTGACCCGGCGCATCGTACCTCTACGGTGGTTGTCGATCTGGATGACCACGGCGAACGCTCGTTTACCTTCATGGTGCGCCCGAGCGCCGATTTGTTTCTGGAACCCGCCGATCTGCCGTCCTTCAGCGCCGGTGAGTGGCTGCACGTCTGCTCCATCGCCTTAAGCGCAGAACCGAGCCGCTCAGCGGCGTTTCAGGCGATGGCCTCCATCAGAGAAGCGGGTGGTTACGTCAGTTTCGACCCCAATATTCGTCCGGATCTCTGGGCTGATGAGAACGAACTTCGCCGCTGCCTCGAACTGGCTTTGCAGCACGCAGACGTGGTCAAACTCTCCGTTGAGGAGCTGACGTTTTTAACCCACGACGCTCAGGTAAAAACCGGGCTGGAGTCACTGATGCGCTGCTGTCCGGCCCGTCTGGTGCTGGTCACGCTGGGCAAAGAGGGCGTTATCGCCTGGCATGATGGCGCCGTGAAACACTTTCCGGCAACCTCCGTGGAGTGTGTTGATACGACCGGAGCAGGTGATGCCTTCGTGGCCGGTCTTCTCTACGGACTGGCCGCCGGTCAGGAACTTGTCCCGGTCATCGGACTCGCGCAGCGCTGCGGCGCGTTAGCCACGACGGCGAAAGGGGCAATGACCGCGCTGCCTTACCATCACGAACTGTAATTCCCCCCCATGGCCGCCCTTAGGCGGCCTGAATTGTCGCCTCGATCACACAAACTAAATCGGTTTAGCAAAAAACGTTGCCGATCCAAATTTCACAGGTTTAGTATCAGCAACCTAAACCGGTTTAGCAATTTAGCACTTTTAATAAATTCTTTTAGGGATGCGACAAAATGTATAAAAAACGCAGACTTGCCGTGATGATAGGCATGCTGGCCGGCAGTACCTCTGTTTTTGCCCAAACGGATATGACAAGCATCGAAGCGCGCCTTGCCGCGATGGAGCAGCGCCTCCAGGCTGCGGAAACCCGCGCACAGGTTGCCGAGAAACGCGCCACGGCGGCGGAGCAAAAAACGCAGCAGCTTGTGGCGGCACAGCAGCAGGCGCAAACCACCACTCAGGAGGTGGCGCAACGTACCACGGTGCTGGAGAAAAAAGCCGACCAGAGCAGCGGGTTCGAGTTCCATGGCTACGCCCGTTCCGGGCTGCTGATGAACGACGCGGCCTCCAGCAGTAAAAGTGGTCCATACCTGACGCCAGCCGGGGAAACCGGTGGTGCAGTAGGGCGTCTGGGTAACGAAGCAGACACCTACGTTGAGCTGAACGTGGAGCACAAACAGACGCTCGACAGCGGGGCGACCACCCGCTTCAAGGCAATGCTTGCCGACGGTCAGAAGACCTATAACGACTGGTCCGCCGATACCAGCGATCTCAATATTCGTCAGGCCTTTGCCGAACTGGGAAATCTGCCAGATTTTACCGGCGCGCTAAAGGGCAGCACCTTCTGGGCGGGTAAACGATTCGATCGCGATAACTTTGACATTCACTGGCTGGACTCCGACGTGGTGTTTCTCGCCGGGACCGGCGGCGGCGTGTATGACGTGAAGTGGAACGAGAACCTGCGCAGCAACTTCTCAATTTATGGCCGCAACTTTGGCAGCGAAGAGGAGATCGACAATAACGTTCAGAACTACATCCTCAGCATGAACCACTTCGCCGGTCCGCTCCAGGTCATGGTCAGTGGCTTACGCGCAAAGGATAATGACGACCGTAAAGACAGCAGCGGCGATCTGATTAAAACCGATGCGGCGAACAACGGCGTGCACGCCCTGGTGGGCCTGCATAACGAGAGTTTCTACGGGCTGCGTGAAGGTTCCGCCAAAACGGCGCTGCTCTACGGCCACGGTCTGGGCGCCGAGGTCAAAAGCATCGGTTCGGATGGCGCGTTGCTGTCGGAAGCCGATACCTGGCGCTTTGCAAGTTACGGTGTCACGCCGCTCGGCGGTGGCTGGCATATCGCGCCTGCCGTGCTGGCGCAGAGCAGCAAGGACCGCTACGTGAAAGGCGACAGCTATGAGTGGGTCACCCTGAATACGCGCCTGATCAAAGAGGTCACGCAGAATTTCGCCCTCGCGTTCGAGGGTAGCTATCAGTACATGGACTTAAACCCGGAAGGCTACAAGGATCGTAATGCTGTCAACGGCAGCTTCTACAAGCTGACCTTCGCCCCGACGTTAAAAGCGGGCAAGATTGGCGATTTCTTCAGCCGTCCGGAGCTGCGCCTGTTTGCCACCTGGATGGAATGGAGCAGCAAACTGGATAATTACGCCAGCGATGATGCCTTTGGCAGCAGCGGCTTCAACGCCGGCGGGGAATGGAACTTTGGGGTTCAGATGGAAACCTGGTTTTAACCCATCACGCACCCGCCTGGCGGGCGCGTTTCGCACATCATAAAAAAGAAGTCAGGCAGAGGTATCTATGGATTTTAATCAAATCGCCCGCGAGCTTATTCCGCTGCTCGGTGGCAAGGAAAACATCGCCAGCGCCGCCCACTGCGCAACGCGTCTTCGTCTGGTGCTGGTCGATGACGCGCTTGCCGATCAGCAGGCTATCGGCAAGGTCGAGGGTGTAAAAGGCTGTTTTCGTAACGCCGGGCAGATGCAGGTGATTTTTGGCACGGGCGTGGTCAACAAGGTGTACGCCGCATTTATTCAGGCGGCGGGGATTAGCGAATCCAGTAAATCGGAAGCCGCGGACCTGGCGGCGCGCAAGCTGAACCCGTTCCAGCGCATTGCCCGTCTGCTCTCCAACATCTTTGTGCCGATCATCCCCGCGATTGTGGCGTCCGGTCTGCTGATGGGCCTGCTCGGCATGGTGAAAACCTACGGCTGGGTTAACGCGGACAACGCGCTCTACATCATGCTGGACATGTGCAGCTCGGCGGCGTTTATCATTCTGCCTATCCTGATTGGCTTCACCGCCGCACGCGAATTTGGCGGCAACCCCTATCTGGGGGCCACGCTGGGCGGGATCCTGACCCACCCGGCGCTGACCAACGCCTGGGGCGTGGCGTCCGGTTTCCACACCATGAACTTCTTCGGCCTTGAGATCGCCATGATTGGCTATCAGGGCACGGTATTCCCGGTGCTGCTGGCCGTCTGGTTTATGAGCATCGTGGAGAAAAACCTGCGCCGCGCGATCCCGGACGCGCTGGATCTGATTTTGACGCCTTTTCTGACCGTGGTGATCTCCGGCTTTATTGCGCTGTTGATTATCGGCCCGGCAGGGCGCGCGCTGGGCGACGGTATCTCCTTTATCCTGAGCACGCTCATCGAACACGCGGGCTGGCTGGCCGGGCTGCTGTTTGGTGGGCTTTATTCGGTGATTGTGATCACCGGTATTCACCACAGCTTCCACGCCATCGAGGCCGGGCTGCTGGGTAACCCGTCGATTGGTGTTAACTTCCTGCTGCCTATCTGGGCCATGGCGAACGTGGCGCAGGGCGGTGCCTGTCTGGCGGTGTGGTTCAAGACCAAAGATGCCAAAATCAAAGCCATTACCTTACCCTCGGCGTTTTCTGCGATGCTGGGCATCACCGAAGCGGCCATTTTTGGTATCAACCTGCGCTTTGTAAAACCCTTTATCGCCGCGCTGATTGGCGGCGCGGTGGGCGGCGCCTGGGTGGTGTCGGTCCATGTCTATATGACCGCCGTTGGCCTGACCGCTATTCCGGGAATGGCCATCGTGCAGGCCAGCTCGCTGCTCAACTATATTATCGGCATGGTGATTGCCTTCGGCGTGGCGTTTACCGTCTCGCTGCTGCTGAAATATAAAACGGACTCTGAATAATGACCTTCGCTTCCCGCTGGCCTGCGATACTGCAGGCCGTCATGAAGGGCCAGCCGCGCGCGCTGGCCGACAGCCATTACCCCGCGTGGCACGCCGCGCCGGTGACGGGGCTGATGAACGATCCCAACGGGTTTATCTGGTACGCCGGGCGCTACCACCTGTTTTATCAGTGGAATCCGCTGGATTGCGATCATCGCTACAAGTGCTGGGGACACTGGAGTTCAGCGGATCTGGTGCACTGGCAGCATGAGCCGCTGGCGCTGATGCCGGATGAAGAATATGACCGCAACGGCTGCTACTCCGGCAGCGCCGTGGATAACCAGGGCGTGCTGACGCTGTGCTACACAGGCAACGTGAAGTTTGACGACGGCAGCCGCACGGCCTGGCAGTGCCTGGCCGTCGAACAACCGGACGGAAGCTTTAAAAAACGGGGTCCGGTGCTGCCGCTGCCGGACGGTTATACCGGACACGTCCGCGACCCGAAGGTGTGGCAACACGACGGGGAGTGGTACATGGTGCTGGGCGCGCAAGACGTGCAAAAGCACGGCAAAGTGTTGCTGTTCACATCCAGTGATTTAAAGCGCTGGCAGCCTTGCGGCGAGATTGCCGGTCACGGCGTCAACGGCCTGTCGGACGCGGGGTATATGTGGGAGTGTCCGGACCTGTTCGCCCTCGATGGGACGCACGTGTTGATCTGCTGTCCGCAGGGGCTGGCGCGCGAGCCGCATCGCTACCTCAATACTTATCCGGCGACCTGGATGAGTGGGGCGTTTGACTATCAGCGCGCGACGTTTGATCACGGCGAGTTACACGAACTGGACGCGGGGTTCGAGTTCTACGCCCCGCAAACCACGCAGGCGGAAGACGGACGGCGTATCCTCATTGGCTGGATGGGCGTGCCGGACGGGGAAGAGATGCTCCAGCCGACGCGGGCCCATGGCTGGATCCACCAGATGACCTGCCCGCGTGAACTGCGGTATCGCGACGGCAGACTTTGGCAAACGCCCGTTCGTGAACTGGAAACGCTGCGCGAGACCGAATGTCAGTGGCAGGGTGCTGCCCGCGGTGCGCCCGTTCTGGATGCGACGAGTCTTGAGTTTGAGCTGGAAACGGCGTGTGTGAATGTTGATTTTGCCGGCGCGATGCGCCTTCGCTGGGATGAGAAGGGGCTGCGTCTTGAACGCGCCAGCCTGAAAAATGGCGAAACCTTGACCCGCTTCTGGCTGGGTGACGTTAACCATTTACGCGTGCTGTGCGACCGTTCCAGCGTTGAGATTTTCATCAATCATGGCGAAGGGGTGATGAGCAGCCGCTATTTTCCTGCTCATCCGGCCAGGGTGCGCTTCGAAGGTGCGTCCGACATCACATTACGCTACTGGTTGCTGCGCCGCTGCATGATAGAATAGGGGTTTTGGCAGCCGGATCTAAGTCGTTGTGAGAAAAACAAAACGCGTCACAATTAAAGACATCGCGGAGCTGGCGGGGGTTTCAAAAGCCACCGCCAGCCTGGTCCTGAACGGACGCAGCAAAGAGCTTCGGGTGGCGGAAGAGACCCGCGATCGCGTTCTGGCGATTGCCAAAGAGCATCACTACCAGCCCAGCATTCACGCCCGTTCGCTGCGTGATAACCGCAGCCACACCATTGGTCTGGTGGTCCCGGAGATCACCAACTACGGTTTTGCCGTCTTTTCTCACGAGCTGGAAACGCTGTGCCGCGAGGCGGGTGTTCAGCTGCTGATTTCCTGTAGCGATGAGAATCCGGGGCAGGAGACCGTGGTGGTCAATAACATGGTGGCGCGCCAGGTAGACGGTTTGATTGTTGCCTCCAGCATGCTGAATGATGCGGACTACCAGAAACTGAGCGAGCAGCTGCCCGTTGTCCTCTTTGACCGCCATATGAACGACAGCTCTCTGCCGTTGGTCATTACTGATTCGATTACCCCCACGGCGGAACTGGTGGCCGAGATCGCCCGCCAGCATCCTGATGAGTTTTATTTCCTCGGCGGGCAGCCACGGCTTTCCCCGACGCGGGACCGTCTGGAAGGCTTTAAGCAAGGTTTACGTGAGGCCAACGTCGAACTACGTCCGGAGTGGATCATTCACGGCAATTATCACCCCAGCTCCGGCTATGAGATGTTCGCTGAGCTTTGCGCGCGCTTAGGCCGTCCGCCTAAAGCCCTCTTTACCGCCGCCTGTGGCCTGCTGGAAGGGGTATTGCGCTATATGGGGCAACATAACCTGTTGCAAAGTGATATCAGGTTAGCCAGTTTTGACGATCATTATTTGTATGATTCGCTGACGATACCGGTTGATACCATTCGCCAGGACAACCGCCAGCTGGCGTGGCACTGCTTTGATCTGATTGGTAAATTGATCGACGGCGAGGCTCCGCAACCCGTGCAGCGGAAGCTGGATGCCACCCTTCAGCGGCGCTTTAAAGGGGTAGAGTAACCCTGTCTGGATAAGGGGATAGTTCAATAACTTTAATTAATTTTAGTTTTGGATGAGCCGATAACCATAAGGAATAATTTTCCTTGAGGTAATGGTTTATGTCGTTGAAGAAGTCGTCCCTGATTGTCCTGTTCTCACTGCTTTTCTTTTTTGTTGTCAGCACTGCTACCAGCGTTGGCCTCATCATTAAAAGTAATAATTCCCTGGATAACGTCAACAAAGAGATCCAGGTTGTGCTCTCCATTATTGACCCCATCAACCATAGCCGCACGCTGCGCGTCAGGGTGATGGAGTACGTGAAGATGGTGGAAGCGGGCAACGCGGCAGACGGAACTGCAAAGCTAACCGCCGTGAAAGAGGCGCTGACCAAAGCGGACCACGCCTTTGCGGCCTTTATGGCTTCACCGCGTCTGACGGATGAAGCCCCGCAGGTGACTGCCTATCATGATGCCTGGCAAAACTACCGCAACCAGGGGCTGGCGCCGCTGATCGATGCCGCCGAGGCGCACGATGTCGCCAAATTTAACGCGCTGATCCCGGAAGTCTCCCGCCTTGACCGTCAGTACGAGATCGTTCTCGACCAGGTCCTTTCCATTCATCAGAAATATGCCAAAAGTCTTAACGAGGATGCGAGCAGCAACTTTGTTTCTGGCCTGGTGATGATTGCCGTTATCGCCTGCCTGTTTGTGCTGGTGATTATCGCCGTCAGCCTGCTGATGAAGCGATTTGTCTTCGCGCCGGTTAACCTTGCCCGTGAACACTGCAGCCAGATTGCGGCGGGCAAGCTGGACATACCGGTGCCCGTGAAGGGCAGCGCCGGGAATGAAATCGATCACCTGATGGGTTCGATGGAACAGATGCGTCAGGCGCTGCTCGCCACTATCGCCCAGGTGCGCGACGCGAGCCATACCGTCACGCACGCGGCGCAAGAGATCGCCTCCGGGAATATCGATCTGGCTTCACGCACCGAACAACAGGCATCCGCACTGACCCAGACCGCAGCCAGTATGGAAGAGCTGAGCGCGACGGTGGCAAATAATACCGATAATGTATTCCAGGCCGGGAAGCTGGTGCAGGATGCGGTGAAAAATGCCCACACCGGCGAAGCGGTGACCCGCGAAGTGATCGAAACGATGAACACCATTGCGGCGAACTCGAAGCGCATCGAGGATATTACCAGCGTCATTAACAGCATCGCCTTCCAGACCAACATTCTGGCGCTCAACGCGGCGGTTGAAGCCGCGCGCGCGGGTACGCAAGGCCGTGGCTTTGCGGTTGTTGCCAGCGAAGTGCGAACACTCGCTCAGAAAAGCGCGGTGGCGGCGAAGGACATTGAAAGTCTTATCGCGCAGTCTGTTTCCAGCGTGAAAAACGGTGCGCAGTTGGTTAACCGCTCGGGAGACGTTATTGATTCGATTATTTCTTCGGTAAATAAAGTGAATACGCTGATGGAACAGATTTCCGTTGCTTCGGAAGAGCAGAGTCGGGGGATTGGGCAGGTCGGGCAGGCGGTGACCGAGATGGATGGCGTGACCCAGCAGAATGCGGCGCTGGTGCAGCAGTCTGCCGCAGCGGCGGCCTCACTGGAAGAGCAGGCTCAGCAGCTTTCGCGGAGTATTTCGAGCTTTAGATTGCCGGTGCAGGCGTAAGCCTTTGACATGTGCCGGGTGGCGCTGACGCTTACCCGGCCTACGAAACCTGTAGGCCCGCGCAAGCGTCAGCGCCGCCGGGCAATAACCGCGAATGTGCGGCCAGAGTCATTATTTCATTTTCCCCAGCAATATTTCCCGCCCTCATCCGTCTACCTCATCACACGCCATAATCAGTTACTGTAAACGAGGTAAACACCATGAGAGATTTTGAACTGCACGGCAGAGGTCGCGGACGCGGATTCGGTCGCCACCGTATGGGTAAGGGTTTGATCATCGGCGCGGTGATTTTCATCGCACTCGGCCTGCTGGTGATGACCCTGTGGAACGCATTACTCCCCGCCATACTCGGCGTGAAAGCCATCGGCTTCTGGCAGGCGCTGGGCATTCTGGTACTGAGCCGCATTCTGTTCGGTGGGTTGGGCATCAGGCCTGGCATGTTCGGGGCACACCGCCGGATGCACGAGCGCTGGATGAACATGACGCCCGAACAGCGTGAAGCCTTTATTCAGCAGCGCCGCGCTGGGTTTGGACGCCACGGCCACTGTGGCTGGCGCGACCATCGTGATGAAAAGCGCGATGACAATGCGACGAAAACGCCGGAAGCAGAGTGAACGAGATGAAAGCCGGTGAGGCAGGTGAATCATTACTGGTCTCGGCGCTTAATGCCTGCCGCGCCCGCCTGAAGGCATTCATTCGCGGGCGAACGGCGGTTCGCGATGATGCCGACGATATCCTGCAGGAAGTGACGTATCAGCTGATGAAAGTGGAACAGCCGGTGGAGAACGTCGCCGCCTGGCTGTTTCGCGCGGCACGCAATGAGATGACCGACCGGGCGCGGAAAAAGCGCGAGGTTTCGCTCGCTGGCGACTTTACCGCTGACGACGACGAGGATTTCCCCGAAGAAGAATTAGCCGAAACGTTATTCGGCGTGCCGCAAACGCCGGAGGAGGAGTATCTTAAATCGCTGCTGTGGGAAGAGCTCGAGCAAGCCCTGTCGGAACTGCCGCCGTCGCAGCGGGAGGTATTCGAAAAAACGGAATTTCAGGGGTACAGCATGAAAGCGCTGGCGGATGAAACGGGCGACACGGTGCAGGCGTTGTTATCCCGCAAGCACAAGGCCGTGCGATTTTTGCGTAGTCGCCTGCAGGATATCTATGAAGCGTTGACAGGGGATTGAAGTTCGACCACTCTGAAAAACAATATGTTAGAGGGATCGTTATGCTTCAATTGCCTGCAAAGAAAAACGTGCTGTTACTTGCTGCTCTGATGGTTTCAGGAGGGGGCAACGCGGAAGAGACGCTGCCTGATGCCGTGAAGAACTTCAGTGAGCAGCAGGATATCAAGATCCTCAAGAAGATTGACGCCCCAGGCGGCGCGCCGGCCTGGCTGGGACAATACCAGGACATGGGCGTCACCCTTTTCTTAACCCCTGACGGAAAGCACGTGGTTTCGGGGTATCTGTATGATGAAAAGGGGAAAAATCTCAGTGAGGCCTATTTCCGGAAAGAGATCTACGCGCCGATGGGGCGTGAAATGTGGAAAAAGCTCAATGCAGCACATCCGCTGAAAGAGGGGGCTGACGCTGCGCCGCGTAAAGTCTTTGTCTTTGCCGATCCGTTCTGTCCGTACTGCAAAGCCTTCTGGGCCGAAGCGCAGCCGTGGGTGAAGGCGGGCAAGGTCCAGCTGAACACGCTGCTGGTTGCGTTTCTCAACCCCAACAGCGGACGTAACGCCTCAGCCATTCTGAATGCCAAAGATCCGGTCTCGGCCTGGAAAGAGTACGAGCTTTCCGGTGGGAAAAAATTGCCCAAACCAGACGCTGCGGCGACGCGTGAAACCGTCGAGATCCTGCAGAAGCATCAGGCATTAATGGACAGTCTGGGGGGGAATGCCACTCCGGCGATTTATTATCTGAATGAAGAAAACGAACTTCAGCAGGTAATGGGACTGCCGAACGAGAAGCAGCTGGTAGAGATGTTCGGGCCGAAACCCTGATCGGGGCGGGCAGAAACGGCGTGTTCCTGCCCGCGTTTACCCTCTCAGCTACCCCAGCGCCCGCGGAGATAGCTTACCGCGTCCTGTGTTTGCGGCTGGTTGAGATAGTCTTCGCGGAACAGGATGGTGCCATTCACGTTGGGCAGTGAATCGTTCAAATCGAGCTGTTTCTTCAGCTCGGGCACGCCGCCGTTAACCGTCCAGTCAGGCTCATTTTTAGAGGGTGCCCCCACTTTGTAGAACGCGATGCCGATGTAAAGGCGGGTATGGGTCGGTTTCACCACATCAGCCCACCATTTGGTCAGAACATCATAGCGCGCGGCGTCGCGGGCGAAAGGCCAGTAGATCTGCGGCGCGATATAATCCAGCAGCCCCTGTTGAACCCATTTACGGGTGTCGGCGTAGGATTCATCATACGCGGCAGCACCGCGCGTGTCAGAGCCTGCCGGGTCAAAGGAGCGGTTGCGCCAGACTCCCGCCGGGCTCACGCCAAACTCAACGTTGGGTTTTGCCTGCTTAACCGCACGGGAGACCTGCACGATCAGCTCTTGCGTATTGTGACGTCGCCAGTCTGCTTTTGAGGCAAATCCCTCGCCATATCGCCTGAAGGTATAGGCATCATTCAGGGTCGACCCGGGCGTTTCTGTGTAGAAATAGTCGTCGAACTGCACGCCGTCTATCGCATATTGCCTCACTACCTCGGTCACCACCTGGGTTATCCAGTCACGCACCTCCGGAATACCCGGATCGAGGACGAAACGATCGCCTGAGGTACGGATCCATTCCGGGTGCTGTACGTAAACGCTGGAGGGGTGCAGTGACGATGTCCGGTTTAACGCGGCAATGGTCGAAGGTTTGGTGTTCGTGGATACGCGGTATGGATTGAACCAGGCGTGGACCTTCATGCCGCGCTTGTGGGCCTCATCCAGCATAAACTGCAGCGGATCGTAGCCCGGATATTCCCCAATGGTCCCCGTCAGGGTATCTGACCAGGGCAGAATTTTAGATGACCACAGCGCCGTGCTGTCTGGCTTCACCTGAAAAAATACGGTGTTGATCCCGAGGCTTTTCAGCTTATCGAGTTTGTCCGTCAGCGCCTGCTTCTGCATCGCGATACGCTGGTCAGCGCTGCGGCCATTCACCGATGCCAACGGCGGCCAGTCGAGACGAGAGACGGTCGCCAGCCAGATCCCGCGCATCGGCTCGTTTGCCTGCGGCGTCGGTTTGCTCGCTGTGGGGAGAGGGGTAACCAGCGATTTGGGTGGTTTTGAGGTGCAGCTCACAAGTAAAAGCGCGCAGGCAGCCAGCGCACCAATCCGTTTTACGTGTCGCGTCATTTGCGTTTTAGCTCTTGATAATCCGACTGTTAGCCCAGGGATTAAAGGCGGGCGCCTCCTGCTCGGTGCTTACCTCATCGTTGAGGGAGTCCAGATACAGGGCTTCAACCTCCGCGCGCGCCCACGGGGTGCGGCGCAGAAATTTCAGGCTCGATTTAACGCTGGGATCTTTTCTGAAACAGTTAATTTTGATTTGGTCGCCCAGCTCGCTCCAGCCATATTTCACCACCAGGGCGTTGACCATCATCTCCAGCGTTACGCCATGTAAAGGATCGTTAGAAATGTGTGCAGTCATAGGCGTCCGGATATCTCAATGTTTATGGGGGCAGGGTTACCGGTGAAAGGGTACAAGAAAGCAGGGGAAGCGGCAATTTAAGCGTGAGGTTCTTCACCCCTGAGGGGTGAAGAAAAGGAAAAAACGTTTATTTTTTATCTTTAAACAGCTCCGGCGCCCACGGACGCGGATCCACCTCCATAAACGGCGCGCGCTCGAAGCGGTCCTTCAGCGCCCACGGCACCGTGCAATCGAAAATTGTCTTACAGGAAATGCCGTTTCCGCGAATTGAGTTGCTGTAGTCCGGCGACTGGGACGGATCCAGCTGGTGGCCGCGGATCCCAGGAATATTGGTGATGCTCACATCGCCCTGCATCCGGGTGGTCATCGCCCACAGGATGTCGTCGCTGTCGAAAATATCCACGTCTTCGTCCACAAGAATAATGTTTTTCAGCTCCGAATAGGTGGCTAAGGCAATGAGCGCCGCCTGGCCCTGCCGTCCTTCGTCTGACGGCTGGCGTTTTTTCACCTGCAATATCCCGAGAAACTTACCGCCGCCCGCGGTATGCGCATAGACGTTTTGCAGGAAGCCCGGAATCGCCTCCTCAACGGCATTGCGGATGCTGGCCTCCGTCGGTAAACCGGCCAGCGTGGTATGTTCTTCTCCGGGTCCCACCAGCGTTTGCAGGATTGCGTGATGGCGCATGGTCACCGCTTTCACTTTGATCACCGGCAGGGAGGGGTTCGCCTCTCCGCAGTAGCCCGGGAACTCCGGCATCGCGTGGCCGGTATTGGTGTGCTGATCTTCCCGTACGCGCACGCCCGGAAGCAGTTCGCCTTCGATGATGATTTCCGCCCGCGCAATGGCTTTCTCTTTTACCGCCACGCCCTGCACCAGTTCGACCGGCTGCTGGCGCAGCGCCCCGGCGACGCCCAGCTCGTTGTAGCCAAACGGCGTGGTTGGGGCCTCAAAGCACGCGCCGATATAGATGGCGGGATCGAGCCCCATGTTGATCGTCACCGGCAGCGGTTTGCCGGCCTCTTCGGCCTTTTTGCGGAAGACTTCGATATGGCGACCGGCGGCAAGGAACATGGAAAGCTCGTCGCGCTCCTGGACGCAGAGACGGTGGATGGTGACATCCGTGAGCGAGCTATCTTCAGGATCGCTTGCCAGCACCAGCCCCAGACAGAAGAACGGGCCCGCATCAATTGGCGTGTTTGTCGGTGCCGGAAGCAGTTTGCGAAGGTCGAAATCAGGGTCGTCCGCGTAGAAAACCTGCTCCTGACAGGGGGCCTGCGCGGCCGGGACGACAACGGGCGCCACCGGCTTTTTCACCGCCTGCCCGACGTGTTTTGCCAGTTCAGAGGGCTCGCAGCCCAGAAGGAGCGCGGCGCGCTCGCGGCTGGCGTGCATGCCCACCAGAATGCGGGAGCCCGGATAGCCCTTCACGCTGTTGAACATCATGGCCGGGCCCGTACGGGTCGGACGTTTTACCGTGCCGCCCGCGCCGATATGACGGTAGACTCCCGCCAGCTCCGCGTTGGGATCGACCGGATAATCGGTTTCAAGATACTGCCCTTCGTGGCGCTGAAGCAGGGCGATGGCGCTGCGGAGATCGTTGATCGGGTTTTCCATATTTTCCTCCCTCGGTTGAATACCTCCATTCTTATGGCAATGAGTAATAGCATCAATTGCATCATTACTGCTAAATTGATAAGTAAATTATTATCAAATAAGGAGGGGTTTCGTGCAGTTTCGTCAGATGCGCCATTTCATCGTCGTTGCCGAAGAGCTTCACATGCACCGGGCCGCCGAGCGTCTGAACATGGCGCAACCTGCGCTGAGTCAGCAGATAAAGGCGCTGGAGGAACGTTTAGGCGTCACGCTCTTTAGCCGGGCGAACCGTCGCTTAGCCCTGACTCCCGCTGGTGAAGCGTTTCTGGTCAAAGCCAGGCTCGCCATCTCCCTGACCGAGCAGGCGGTTCTGGACGCCAGGCAAACGGCAAGGGGCGAGCAGGGGGTGTTAAACCTGGGGTGCGTGTCGAGCGCGATGTTCGACGGCAGGCTGCCCGCCGCGCTGCGCCAGATGCATACGCGCTGGCCGGGCATCACCATGTCGCTGGTGACGGGAAACGTGCAGACGCTCTACGCGGCCGTGCAGAGCAATCAGCTGGATGTGGCCATTATCCGGGCTCCCTTGCCCACGCTGCCTGACGATCTGCAGAGCCGACCGTTTACCGCCGAGAAAACGGTGCTGGCGCTGTATCGTCAGCATCCGCTGGCGGGCTCATCCGCGCTGACGCTTTCGTCGGTGAAAGACGAAAAATGGATCTCCCTGCGCGACCCGGAGGGAATGGGGCTGGAACAATATTTCTATGACGCCTGTAGCGGGGCGGGCTTTCAGCCGGACGTGGTGCAAAACGCGACCGACGTGCCGACCGTGATAAGCCTGGTCTCGGCGGGGTTTGGGCTGGCGCTGCTGCCCGCGTCAGCAAAGGCGGTGAGCGTCGAGAATGTGGTTTACGTGGACATCCTCGACCGGCTCCGGGAAAGCGAGCTGACGCTGGTTTGCCACCGGATTATTCGCTCAGAGGTGCTCAAAAAGTTTCTGCTTACCCTCGATCGCACCTGACGCCCGGCGGCCTGCAGCAGCTCGCGCCCGTTTATTTCGCGCCGCTGGCGTCCCGGTTGGTATAGGTGACAGGGACCCATACATAGCCGCCGTTTTCGCCCCGGGTGACATAGCCGATACCCGGGAACGGCAAATGGGGGGCGGCAACCAGGTCTCTGTCTTTCGCAAAGTCCGCAAACGCATGTTCGCGCACGCTTGCCGCTTTGTTCTGATCTTCATCGTAGGTAATGGTCACATCAGGCTGGGGGAACTGGACCGCCGCGGCGTGAATGATGTCGCCAACAAAGGTGATCGTCTCGCCTTTGCTTGTCAGCGTGTAGAAGGCTGAACCCGGCGTATGGCCGGGATGAACCGTACCGGTCAGCCCCGGGAGAATGTCAGATGTGCCGCTAAAGGGCACCACTTTACCGGCGTCAAGATAGGGCTTTAAGGTCTTCTGCGCGACGTCAAAGTAGTTCTTGCCGTAGCCGGTTTTTTTCTGGTTATCGTCGTTAAAGAAAAAGTCGACTTCCGGTTTGCCAACAAACACGCGCGCGTTGCTGAACACCGCCTTGCCATCTTTCACCAGGCCGCCCGCGTGATCGGAGTGGGCGTGGGTCAGCAGAATTTCAGTAATGTCCCCGGGTTTTATACCCTGTGTGGCAAGGCTCTCAATCAGACGGCCGCCGTTGCCGGGGCCAAAGAGCTGGCCTGAGCCGGTATCCACCAGAATTTTATGTCCGGGCAGCGCAATCAGGAACGCGTTAATGGACACCTCGGCCGGGTTGGTCTGGAAATTTTTCGCGAGCAGCGCATCAATTTTTTGCGGCGTGGTCCGGCGCAGCAGCTTGTGCAGATCCTGCGCTACGCTCCCGTCCGTAAACGAGGTGACCAGAACGTCGCCGACCTGAACGCTGTATCCGCCCGCCGGTTGTTTAACAACGTGCTGAGGCGTCTCTGCCGACGCCTGCAGCGCAGGGTAGAAAAGCAGTGAACTGGAAATCAGCGATGAAAGAGCCAGTTTTTTTACGGTAAGCATGAGAGTCTCCTTTGAAAGCGCTAGCATGAGAGCGTAAACCGGAATTCATGTAAATACATCCCAGAAGAGGTGAGTATCGCCCGGCGGCGCTACGCTTGCACGGGCCTACATTCTGGACGTAGGCCGGGTAAGCGCAGCGTCACCCGGCAAAATTCATGGTTTCCAGCTGTCCGGCGTGGCTTTGGACCAGGATCCATAAGCGGCATTAGGTAGCACAATCCAGTCGTTACCGAAGTGTTCAGCGCTGGCTTCAACCAGCTCACGCTGCTGCTCGCTCGGCTTTTTGTTTTTAAACTGCACGGCAAAATCCGGCAGGCTGTCGCCAAACAGCATCACTATCTGCTGCTTTTTGAGGATGCTCTGGCGACGCTCTTCCTTGCTGGTCGTATCCAGAAGCACGCTTTCATCGGATACCTGCGGAAGTCCCAGGGCTTTTAACGTCCTGAGCGTATCGGCTTTATTTTCCTGCATGCGGTCCGAGACATAATAGATACGGACATTGCTTTGATTCACATGGTCAAGAAACGCCTTCGCGCCAGGAATTAAGCCGGGTTTTCCCTGTTTCTCCCAGTCGCTCCAGGTGTCCCATTTTGTATAGTCATGACACTGCTCCGTATCGCGCACCAGCAGAGGGGTGTTATCCAGTACTGTTTCATCCAGATCCATTACCACGGCGTAATTTTCAGGCGTTTTAAGGTCTTTTACCTTTTCGTTGAAACGCTCGGTGGCAAACCGATACGTTTGCAGCTGAAGAGCCATAATCTCTGCCGATTTCTGCTGATAGCGCAGCGCCATTTCGTACGCTTTGGGTTCACACAGGTCGCGCTCAGCGGCAGTCGCCGCTGCCGTTGCACTCAAAACAGGTAATGCCAGCAGTAATGCCTTAGCCATTGAATTCACACTTCTTTCCTCAACACCGTGGTTAAAATCCCGAAAGCGTAATGAAATCTAATGACAGAAATATGAAGGCGGCGTTGCTATACCAGCATGTAATACCAGAACAGGGCGACCTCGTCTTTTTCCGGCATGGCGTTGTACAGATAGCGATCGTAACCGCCAAGGGTAAAACCATATTGACGGTAGAACAGACAGGCTGACACATTCACGTTTTGCGTCTCAAGCCGTAACCCGGCGGCATTAACGCTGCGGGCCCAGACGTGGGCGGCGGCCATCAATTTTTGCGCGGCACCGGTTCTGCGTTTTGTTCGTTCAACGGCAATATAATCCACTGAGATAAATTTATTCCAGCTCATTGAGGCGGTGATAAATCCGGCAATTTCACCGTCATCCGTTTCGGCGATAAGAAATATAGCGTCCGGGTTAACGCAGTGGTTTTCAAGGGTTTGAATGTCGAGCTCATAGGTTTTTGTCCAGGGCTCGGCGACGGCATCGATATGCAAATCGCAATGGATAAAGGGCTCTCGCGCAATATGGCTAATGGTGAAAGAAAAGTCACAGCATTCAAGACGTACGAGGTCAGTATTTAATCCTTTTCGAATCTGCATAGTATTCCCTGTGGTGAGTTATTTCATAAAGAATAGACGAAGCGGTTAAATCCGCTGAGCTAACACACTTTTCATCCTGAACTAAGCTTGTACTTCGTTTCGCGTAAAATGCGGTCATTCGAGGACAAGGAATGGAATTCAGAACATGTCAAAGGCACTGGGGTGCTGAGTATATTTCCGATGACGTTGTCCGCTTTCGCGTCTGGGCTGAAGGACAAAAAAATCTCACGCTGCGTCTTAATGATAACGACATTCCGATGGCTGCCAGCGGCAATGGCTGGTTCCAGGCTGACGTTCCGGGCATCAGGCATGGCGCAGAGTATCAGTTTGTTTTACAGGACGGCATGCCCGTTCCCGATCCTGCATCACGCGCTCAGAAAGGGGACGTCAACGGACCGTCGGTTGTTGTCGATCATCGCCGCTATACGCACGTTAACCGTGGGTGGAAGGGGCGTTCGTGGGAAGAGACGGTCATTTACGAACTGCATATCGGTACCTTTACCCCGGAGGGAACCTTCCGGGCGGCCATCGATAAGCTGCCGTATCTGGCAGAGCTCGGAATTACCCAGCTTGAAGTGATGCCCGTCTCTCAGTTTGGCGGTTCCCGCGGGTGGGGCTATGACGGCGTGCTGCTGTACGCTCCGCACGCCGTCTACGGTACGCCGGAGGATTTTCACGCGTTTATCGACGCCGCGCACGGGCTGGGGCTTTCGGTGGTACTGGATATTGTGCTCAACCACTTCGGCCCGGAAGGGAATTATCTGCCCTTGCTGTCGCCCGCATTTTTCGATGCGGATCGGATGACGCCGTGGGGCAACGGTATCGCATACGAGCGCGAGCCGGTGAGGCAGTACATCACCGATGCGCCGCTTTACTGGCTGACGGAATATCGTCTGGACGGGCTGCGCTTTGATGCCATCGACCAGATCAAAGACGCCTCGGATACGCACATTCTTGTGGAGATAGCCGAAAAGATCCGCGAGGCGATCCCGCACCGTCACGTTCACCTGACCACGGAAGACAGCCGCAACGTAATTTTCCTGCATCCGCGCGATGAACAGGGCAACGCGCCGCTGTTTACCGGCGAGTGGAACGATGATTTTCACAACGCCGCCCACGTGTTTGCTACCGGTGAGACGCACGCCTATTACCAGGACTTTGCCTTTGAGCCGGAGAAAAAATTCGCCCGGGCGCTGGCAGAAGGGTTTGTCTACCAGGGCGAGGTTTCGCTGCAAACCGGCGAATCCCGCGGGGTGGAATGCCACTCGCAGCCGCCACAATTCTTCGTCGATTTTATTCAAAACCACGATCAGACCGGGAATCGCGCCCAGGGGGAGCGGCTCATCACGCTGGCGGGCGCGGAGAAGACCCGCGTGCTGCTGGCGGCGCTGCTTCTTTCACCCCATATCCCGCTGCTGTTTATGGGCGAAGAGTTCGGTGAAACCCATCCGTTTCTGTTCTTCACCGATTTCCATGGCGAGCTGGCAAAAGCCGTGCGGGAAGGGCGCGCGAAGGAATTTACCGGCCATGCCGGGCACGATGAGAACGTCCCCGATCCTAACGATCTGAACACGTTCCTTCGCTCAACGCTCGACTGGGAAAAGCTGAAGCAGGAGGAGGGAAAATCCTGGCTGCGATTTACCCGAAGCCTGCTTACGCTGCGACATCGTCATATCGTCCCGCTGCTGCGCCAGGGCGGAACCGTTGAGGGCAAGATCCTGCACACGGCGCACGGCAGGGTCGCGGTGAGCTGGCAGTTCCAGCAGGGGACGCTGTCGCTGGCGCTGAATATTGGCAAAAAGCCTGCCCCAATGCCCGAACTGGCCGGAGAAACCCTCTTTAGCTGGCCGGAGGCGGGTGACGTTTTGCCGCCAAACAGTATTGTTGTTCGCTTTGCTGATGGAGAAGCCGCGTTATGATCCCTTCCGCCACGTACCGCATACAGTTTCGCAATGGCATGACATTTGACCGGGTGGTTGCTCTGATCCCGTATTTCCGCGATCTCGGCATTAGCCATCTCTATGCGTCACCTGTTTTTACCGCGACAACGGGTTCCACCCACGGCTATGACGTCACCGATCCCAACGAAATTGACCCCGCGATAGGCGGACGAGACGGTTTTAACCGCATGGCCGCGGCGCTCAGGCAGGCTGGCATGGGGCTGATACTGGATATTGTCCCTAACCATATGTCGACCTCGCTGGAAAACCGCTGGTGGCGAGACGTGATTGAGCACGGCAAACAGAGCCGCTACGCGCGCTATTTCGATATCGACGGGTCGCGACCGCTGACGCTGCCGTTTCTTGGTGATACCTTTGAAGCCGAACTGGAGAAGGGTGCCATTAGGCTTCATCGTGACAGTGTCACGAACAAGGCCGCACTGGTCTATTACGACACCGCCTATCCGCTCAACCCGGGCACCTGGGACGAGAACAAAAGCATCGCCGAACTGCACGAGGCGCAGAGCTGGCGGCTGATGTCATGGCGCGAAGCGCCAAAGCAGCTTTCGTGGCGACGCTTCTTTGAGATTACCGGGCTGGTCGGCGTCCGGGTTGAAGACGAACAGGTTTTTCACGACACGCACCGCCTGATCCTCGAGCTGGTTCACGACGGGACCGTTGACGGCCTGCGCATTGACCATATTGACGGGCTTGCGGATCCGCTGGGGTATCTGCAGCGCCTGCGCCAGGCCACGGGGCCAGACTGTTACATCACGGTGGAAAAAATCCTCGCGAAGGGAGAACAGCTCCCGGCCGACTGGCCCGTGTCCGGCACGACGGGGTATGAATTCATCGCGTCGCTGGCGGAGGTGTTGGTGGATGACAATAGCCTGGAGCGTCTGGAGAAAGTCCATAACGAGACGCTGGGGGTGACGGTCGATCGGCAAAACGCGCTGCGGGATGCCAAAGGGCTGATGACCGACCGCAACTTCGAAGGGGAATTCACCACGCTCCTCAACCTCGCCCGCGATTTGGCTCAGCATAATGGCGTTGAGATACAGACGGATGATATTCACCATGCGCTGCGCGAACTGCTTATCGCCTTTCCGGTTTACCGCACCTACGGGACGGCGGAGGGGTTAACGCCTGCTGACGTTACGCTGCTGAGCCGCGTTGTCGCCAGTGTGAACGCTTCGGAACCCGCGCTAAGCCTGATCGTGCGGGTTCTGACCGGCGATCTGCCGGAGCGTGACCGCGAGGCGGCCACCCTGTTCAGGACCCGTTTCCAGCAGTTGACCGGGCCGCTGATGGCGAAGTCCGTGGAAGACACGCTGTTCTTCCGCCACAACCTGGAGCTTGCGCTTAACGAAGTGGGGGCCGACCCGACGCCGCGCGCCTTCTCGCTGTCGCGTTTCCATCAGGAGATGCGCATCCGTCTTGCCCGTCAGCCCGACGCGCTGCTGGGCACCTCGACGCACGACACCAAGCGCGGGGAGGATGCCCGGGCGCGCCTGTACGCGCTGACCGAAGCGCCCGAGCAGTGGGGCGAAAATCTGGCCCGCTGGCGGCAGATGAACCAGACGCACGTGCGCTTCCTTAACGACGGCACCGCGCCGAACGCCGCTGATACCTGGATGATTTATCAGGCGCTGGCTGGCGTCTGGCCTGCCACGCTCTCACCTGACGACCGGGACGGGCTGCAAACCCTTGAAGCGCGCTTCCTGGGTTTTATTGAAAAAGCGCTGCGCGAGGCCAAACAGCGAACCGACTGGATCGACAGTAACGAGAGCTACGAAAACGTGGTGATGGACTATGTTCGTCATCTGCTGTCGCCCGGCAACACGCTGTTCCTGCATGATTTCAGTGAAACCTTACAGCCGTTTGTTCGCGCAGGCCTGATGAACAGCCTGAGCCAGACG
Source organism: Enterobacter quasimori (assembly GCF_018597345.1). Classification (NCBI taxonomy): domain Bacteria; kingdom Pseudomonadati; phylum Pseudomonadota; class Gammaproteobacteria; order Enterobacterales; family Enterobacteriaceae; genus Enterobacter; species Enterobacter quasimori. The sequence continues at coordinate 294,021 of NZ_JAHEVU010000001.1, forward strand.
GTGATAAAGCTTACCGCGCCCGGCGTACCGGACATCTATCAGGGCAGCGAAGCGCTCAACTTTAGCCTGGTTGACCCGGATAACCGACGCGAGCCGGACTTCGCCGCGCTGGTGCAAAACCTCAGTACGGCGAACCTCAGGGTATTTCACGACGAACAGTGCTGGCGGGACGGACGCGTGAAGCAGTATGTCACTGCCACGCTGCTGCGGCTGCGTCCGCACTACCCGGCGCTGTTCCGCTACGGCGACTGGCTGCCGCTTAAAGTGACCGGTGAGCGCGAGGAGCATCTTATTGCGTATGCGCGCGTGAAGGACGACGAGGCGCTGATAGTTGCTGTGCCGCGCCTGGTTTTCACCGTCACCGGGAACGAAAAACTGTGGGTCAATACCTCGGTAGCCATACCCGAAGAGCTGGTCGGGAAGCGCTATCGCGATGTGTTCAGCGGTGAAAGCCGTGTTCTGCAAGAGACGCTGGATCTCACGTCAGAAAAGGGATGTGTATTGGTTCTGCTTACCTGCGAATAATCGTGGAGAACGAAAATGGCAAAGGATAACAGGTTTGAAATTCGGGCCGGTCACGGCCAGCAGTTGGGCGCAAACTACGATGGAAAAGGCGTGAACTTTGCGCTCTTCTCCGCGCACGCAGAGCGGGTGGAGCTCTGTCTGTTTGACCCGTCCGGGAAAACGGAAATTGCCCGGCTGGAACTCCCGGAATATACCCATGAAGTCTGGCACGGCTACGTGCCCGATCTAAAGCCCGGCGCGCTGTACGGCTATCGCGTCTACGGACCTTATGACCCGGAAAACGGCCACCGCTTCAACCCAAATAAGCTGCTTATCGACCCGTACGCGCGTGAACTGGTGGGCGATATCGACTGGAACGACGCCCATTTTGGCTATGAGCTTGGGCATGATGAACTGGATCTCAGTTTTGATACCCACGACAGCGCGCCGTTCACGCCCAAATGCAAGGTTATCGATCCGGACGCCTTCGACTGGCAGGACAACAACCGGCCGGAGGTGCCCTGGCCGCATACCGTTGTCTACGAGAGCCACGTGAAAGGCTTCACCCAGATGAACCCGGCCATTCCGCCCGAACTGCGCGGGACGTTTGAGGGGATGGGACACAAAGCCTCGGTCGATTACATCAAGAGTCTTGGCATCACCTCGGTTGAGCTGCTCCCGGTTCACTGGTTCCCGGACGACCAGCATCTGCTTGACCGCGGGCTGAAAAACTTCTGGGGATATAACACGCTGGGCTTTTTCGCTCCGGCGTCGCGCTACTACGGCCCGGCGGGGATCCAGGGTTTCCGCGACATGGTGCGGGCGTATCATGATGCGGGCATCGAGGTCATTCTGGACGTGGTGTATAACCACACGGCGGAAGGCAACGAGCTTGGGCCAACGCTCTCGTTTAAGGGCATTGATAATTACAGCTATTACCGCACGCTGCCGGAGCAGCACCGGTACTACATTAACGACACCGGGACGGGAAACACGGTCAACACCTCGCACCCGCGCGTGCTGCAGATGGTCATGGACTCCCTGCGCTACTGGGCGGAATCAATGCATATTGACGGTTTTCGCTTTGACTTAGGAACCATCCTCGGCCGCGAGCCCGAAGGGTTTGATCCGCGCGGCGGTTTTTTCGACGCGGTCACACAGGATCCGGTGCTTTCTAAACTTAAGCTGATTGGCGAACCCTGGGATATCGGTCCCGGCGGCTATCAGGTCGGCGGATTCCCGCCTGGCTGGGGGGAGTGGAACGACAAATATCGCGACACCGTGCGCGAATACTGGAAGAGCGATAACGTCTCAACCGATTTTGCCGCCCGCCTGCTGGGCTCCGGCGATCTGTACGATCTGCGCGGTCGCCGTCCGTGGGCCAGCGTTAACTTCATCACCGCTCACGACGGCTTTACGCTGAATGACCTGGTGTCGTACAACGAAAAGCATAACGCCGACAACGGTGAGGACAATAACGACGGGCATAACGATAATCGCTCGTACAACTATGGCGAAGAGGGGCCGACGGAGAACCCGGATATTATCGCCACGCGCGAACGGCAGAAGCGTAATTTCCTGACCACGCTGCTGTTTTCCCACGGCACGCCGATGCTGCTGGCGGGGGACGAGTTTGGCCGCACGCAGAAGGGCAATAACAACGGCTACTGCCAGGACAGCGAGATCTCGTGGATAGACTGGAAGGGGCTATCCGAAAACGACGAGGCGCTGCGCGACTTTACCCGCCATCTCATTGCCCTACGCGCTTCACAGCCGTTACTGCGCCGTGAAAGCTGGCGCGACGGGCTGGAGATCCGCTGGTTTAATGCCGGAGGGGGGCCGCAGCAGGAGGAACAGTGGGATGAGGGCTCGACGCTCGGGGTCTCCATCAGCAGGCCGGATCTCAGGCAGGAGGACGGTATCTGGCACGATGTGCTGATGTTGTTTAACCCGTTTGAAGGCCCGGTGCCGTTCCAGATCCCGCAGTTTGGGGAGGGGGGATGGGTGCTTGAACTGTCTACGGCTGAAGATACTGCCGCCGGAACGGTTATCACCAAGGCCGTAGATTACGAACTGGCCGGACGCAGTATCTCGCTTTTCAGACGTCCTTAACTCACAGCGATGCCGCCGCCCGTGCGGCGGTATCATACAGGGAGGAGATCGTGCGCAGCAGCTGCGCGGTTTCCCCGATAGACGTTCCTGAAATACCGCTCTCTCCATGAATGTTAATCAGGCAGGCTTCCCGCACGTCGCGGTACTTCATGCATAAGGCTTTGCCTTCCACCGTGGTTGAGAAAAAGAGCTCCTTGCCCGCTTTCTCACTCGTCACATAGCCCGCTTTCACCAGTTTCTTTAGCGCATAGGTCACCACGTGTGTGTCCTCCACGTTCAGGACAAAGCAGATATCGGCCAGCTTTTTCTTGCGGTTGCGATGATTCACATGATGCAGCAGCGACACGTCAAACGCCCCCATATCCGGCTCGCCGGCAGCCGTCATGCAGCGCACCATCCATTTGTTAAACGCGTTGCTGGTCATGATCAGCGCGTATTCCAGCTCCGATAGCTCCGCACAGCGTTCCGACACCAGGTGGCGAGAGGAGACGATGCGGCCATCCGTAATATCGTCGTGGTTTGAGGCAACACTCTTTTTTGAGGTCATAACGTTCCTTAGCCAGAAATGTAAACTCATCGATAAAATAAGAACATTTTATTGATAAATTGTTTACATGTTTTTGAGGTTCAGATATAGCTTTTTAGCGCAGGTTTTGCGAAGCCTGCCAACAAAACACAACATCGCTCGCCGCAAATTAAAAAAATAGCCGTCGGCGCGCAACGCTCACTTTGGATAGGGTAAACGTTTATGGACGGTACTACGCTGTTGCCGCTGATCGGGATACCGATCGTGGTTATTGGTTTTGCACTGCGCTTCAACCCGCTGCTGGTGGTCGTGGTGGCGGGGCTGGCGACGGGTCTGCTGGTCGGGATGGATTTCGGCATGCTGCTGGAGACCTTCGGCGAGAAGTTCGTGAATAGCCGATCGCTGGCCACCTTCATCCTGATCCTGCCGGTGATTGGTCTGCTGGAATACTACGGGCTTAAAGAGCGCGCCCAGGCCTGGGTGGCGAAGATCGCCAGCGCCACCTCGGCGCGTATTCTGATGCTCTATTTTGTCGCGCGTGAAGGGACCGCGGCGCTGGGTCTGATGTCTCTTGGCGGCCATGCCCAGACGGTGCGCCCGCTGCTGGCCCCGATGGCCGAAGGGGCGGCGCTGAACGAATATGGCGAATTGCCGCAGCATATCCGCGACAAAATCAAAGCCCATGCCGCAGCGTGTGACAATATCGCGGTCTTTTTTGGCGAAGATATCTTTATCGCCTTCGGTGCGGTTCTGCTGATTGACGCCTTCCTGAAAGAGAACGGGATCCAGGGGATCGAACCGCTGCATATCGGCCTGTGGGCTATTCCCACCGCCATTGCGGCATTAATCATTCATATGACGCGCCTGCTGCGCCTGGATGCCAGCATTCGTCGCGACGTGATGGCCTGGCGTGCAGAGCAGGGTACACAGGAGGCCGCGCAATGATGACGCTTATCACCATTAACCGCGTGTACTACCTCATCGGCTTTGTCGTGATGCTGCTGGTCGTGATGACCCTGCGCGATCGCGCCAATCCGAAGCGTTTTACCACCGCGCTGTTCTGGTTTTTATTCGGCGGGATCTTCCTGTTTGGCGATCTGATGGTGCAGGAGCTGGGGAAATCGCTGGCGTACCGGATCATTGGCGGCGGCGTCATCGCTATCGCGCTGCTGGCGGGCTTTGGTCTGGTCGGGAAAGGGCACTATAAAATGGCCTCCGACGAGGAGCGCGTTGCCTCATCGAACCGGCTCAAAAACTGGCTGTTCCTGCCCGCGCTGATGATCCCGGTGGTGACGGTTATCGGGACGCTGTTCCTGAAGGACGTGTCGATTGGCGGCGTTTATCTTCTCGACCAGAAACAGCTTACCCTGGCGGCGCTGTGCGTGGCCTGCGTCGCGGCGATCCTCACCGGATGGTGGCTAACCAAGGGGACGCCGCTACACGCTATCCGCCAGTCTCGTCGTCTTGTCGACACCATCGGCTGGGCGGTGATCCTGCCGCAGATGCTGGCGATGCTCGGCGGCGTGTTCGTGGCGGCCAATACCGGCGATTCGGTGCAGAAAGTGGTCAGCCTGTTCGTGAACCCGGATAGCCGCTTCATGCTGGTGGTGATTTACTGCGTGGGTATGGCGCTGTTTACCATGATCATGGGTAACGCCTTTGCCGCTTTCCCGGTATTAAGTGCCGGTATCGCCTTACCGTTCCTGATTAACGTGCATCACGGCAACCCGGCACCGCTGCTGGCGATTGGCATGTACGCGGGCTACTGCGGCACGCTGATGACGCCGATGGCCGCGAACTTCAATATCGTTCCCGCCGCGCTGCTGGAGCTGAAAGACAAATATCAGGTGATCAAGATCCAGATCCCGACCGCGTTAACCCTGCTGGTGGTGAACGTGTTCTTAATGTATTTCCTCGTGTTTCGCTAAGGAGCTGATATGGAATTAACGCAACATCAGGCAGACGCGTTTGCCCGCATGCCTTTGACCTATTTGCGCCAGGAATATCCGAACCACATCATGCACCTGCTGAATGATGATGGCGATGTTCTGCCGCCTCGCGAGCTGCACCCCATTTTCTACGGCTGTTTTGACTGGCACTCGGCGGTGCACGGCTACTGGCTGCTGCTGCGCTGCGTGCGCCTCTATCCTGAGCTACCGTGTCGGAATGACATCGTCGCGCTTATCGACGAGCATCTGACCGACGAGAACGTGGCGAAAGAGCTGGCCTATTTCACCGCGCCGTTCCGCGCGTCGTTCGAACGTCCGTATGGCTACGGCTGGCTGCTGGCGCTGGCTCAGGAGCTGAAGCAGTCGTCGCTGCCGCAGGCTGCAGGCTGGTACCAGACGCTTGAGCCGTTAACCCAGGATATTCGCAGCCGGCTGGTGGATTATCTCAGCAAGCTCACCTATCCGATCCGCGTCGGGACGCACTACAACACCGCGTTTGCCCTCGCGCTGGCGCTCGATTACGGTCGCGCAGTCGGAGACAAGGCGCTTGAACAGGCGATTGTGGCAGCGGCGGAGCGGTTTTATCTCGCCGACACGCGCTATCCGGCTCATTATGAGCCCGGCGGAGACGAGTATATTTCCGGCGCGCTGACGGAGGCGCTGCTGATGAGCAAGGTGGCTGAAGACTTCCCGGCCTGGTTTGACGCGTTTCTGCCGGAGGTGGGCGCCGTTACGGCACTGATGAACCCGGCGGAAGTGAGCGATCGTACCGACCCGAAAATTGCCCATCTGGACGGATTAAACCTCAGCCGCGCGTGGTGTATGAAGCACATCGCAAAGGCGCTGCCGGAGAACCATCCGGGGCAGCAGGCGCTGCGTGATGCCGTGGCGAAACACCTGTCGGCGAGCGTCGAGCACGTGGTGGGCAGCCACTACAGCGGCGGGCACTGGCTGGCAAGCTTTGCGCTGCTGGCGCTGGAGTAAACTAACGAGCCGTCTTTTTTGCCGGGTGGCGCTGCGCTTACCCGGCCTACATTGTAGGCCCGTGCAAGCGTAGCGCCGCCGGGCGAATCAGGCTGATGCCCGAACGGCGGCGTGCAGTCGGCTCAGGCTAAACAACACCGACCCGGCCGAGGCTACCACCGCAGTCCACAGCGCAAAGTGAACGGCCTGGTCCGAGCCCGTCGTCGCGGCCAGCCAAACACCCACCACGGCCGCCCCCAGACACTGCCCGAAGGTCCTGACGATAGACAAGACCCCGGATGCATAGCTGGCATTCTCCCGCGCCACGTTAGCGAGCATTTCCCGATTATTGGGGCTCTGGAAGCAGCCAAACCCAATACCGCACACCAGACTGCGCAGGCAGATATCCCATGTGAGAGGGCTTGCCGGTAACGTCGCCAGCAGGATCAACCCAACGGCAAAAATCATCAGCCCGATGGTGGAAATCAGCGGCGCGGGAATTGTATCAGCCCAGCGCCCCGCGTGAGGGGCAATCAACACGATACCAATCGGCCAGGGCGTGAACAGAAGGGCCGATTCCAGCGGGCTGTAGCCATACACGCTCTGAAACAGAAACGGCAGCGCGATAAAGGTGATGCCCTGGCTGACAAACGACGCAAGTGAGGTGAGGGCGGCGAGCGTAAAGCGACCGTTGCGAAAGATAACGGGGGGCAGCAAGGGGCTTTGGACGCGGCAAATATGCCAGATGAAGGCGGCGGTGCTGAGCAGGGCAATACCCGCCCAGAACGCCGCCTCATGGCTGACGTGCTGGAAACTGTTCGCTGTCATGATTGTCGAACCTAACAGCATCGCCGAGAGCACCGCACCTGCGGTGTCAAAGGGCGTTTTACTGGAAGCCGAACCCCGCGGTAGTGCCTTCCAGGCCAGCAGCAGTGCGACACTTCCCGGAATAATGTTAATTGCAAACAGCCATTCCCAGCGCAGCGCCTCCAGGATCGTGCCGCCCAGCACCGGCGCTATGGCCGTGCTGGCGGCAATCAGCAGGGCGTGCAGCCCCAGAACCCGGCCAAGCAGTCGTCCAGGGAAAACGGAGCGCAGTATCGCCGGGGCAATACTCAACGTGGCCGCACCCCCTATGCCTTGCAAAACGCGCATCCCGATCAGCATGTCGGGCGTCGTCGCCAGCGCGCAGCCGAGGGAGGTAAGCGTGAACGTCGCAAGACCCGCCAGAAACACCGGGCGATAGCCCATGCGCGCTGCCAGCGCCGCGAAGATAGCCAGCGTCATCGCCGCCGACAGCAGGTAACCGTTGGCAAACCATACTGCGACATTCGCAGAGACCTGCATCGCGCTCGCCATGGAGGGCAGCGCTACGTTAATCATGGTGCCATCAAAGACGCCCATCAGCGTGGTGGTCATCAGCGCGACCATGACCCGGGCACGTTCATGTCCCGGTAATCCCTCATCGCCGGGCTGGTTTGAAAACAGCGTCATGATATTTACTCCAGAAAAGAATAGTGATGACGAAACTATAATCATGGGGTATACAAGGCGGAAGACGCAGCCTGTGCATTCATTCGTTGCGTATAACGCCTTATATGAGGAGATAACGTGACCGATCCTGATTTCAATTTGCTGGTTGCCCTCGACGTTTTGCTGGCTGAAGCCAGCGTAGCGGCTGCGGCGCGGCGTCTAAACCTGAGCACCTCCGCCATGAGCCGAACGCTTAGCAGGCTGCGTGAAGTGACCGGCGATCCGATTCTGGTTCGGGCCGGGCGTCACATGGTGCTGACGCCCTGGGCAGAAGCCACCCGGGACCGGGCCAGAAACGCCGTGCACGAGGCAAGGGCGGTGCTCCAGCCCTCCACCGAGACGCTTAACGTCCAAACTCTGGCGCGACTTTTCACCATTCGGGCAAATGATGGCTTCGTGGTGGCCTTTGGTCCTGCCCTGATTGCCGCCGTTGCCGCGGCTGCCCCTGAGGTTTGTATCCGATTCGCACCGAAGCCTGAAAAAACGTCGCGGTACCTGCGTGAGGGGCTGGTTGACCTGGAAATTGGCGTACAGAGCAACATGGGACCGGAGATACGTTTGCAGCGGTTATTTCAGGACCGGTTTGTGGGTGCGGTACGCAAAGGACATCCGCTGGCCGCGCTGTCGGCAATCAGCATCAACGATTATGTGTCATGGGGCCATGTGGTCGCCTCGCCCGACGGTTCGTTACACGGCTTTGTCGATGACGTTCTGGCGGAACAGAGTATGAAACGTAAAGTGGCCAGCGTGGTGCCGGGCTTCCCGACGGCGTTATCCGTGGCGCTGGCGTCCGATCTCATTGCGATGGTTCCCGCACTGTATCTGCGCAATCAAACCATGACGGAAAATTTGCACGTCTTCGAACTGCCGTTTAAAGCCCGGACCATTACGGTTTCCCAGATGTGGCACCCGCGAATGGAGCAGGATCCGGGGCACCGATGGTTGAGAGAGAAAGTGCGCGAAGTCTGCCAGGTTGCGCAGTGAGCCTTAGCGCGTTATCGCCTTTGGCACGGACAAGATAAACCGCGTCGAGCGAGCGTCAGATTCCACACGCACTTTCCCATGATGGGCAACCACAATGGATTTGACGATGGCAAGCCCGATCCCGCTGCCTTCGCCTTTACGTTGCCTGGACGGATCCACCCGATAGAAGCGGTCAAACAGTCTCGGCAAATGCGTTTCCGGGATGGGCGTGCCGGGGTTTTCAATCATAAGAACAAAATAGCTATCTTGTTCTGTGAGTGAGACAGTCACAGCCTGTCCTTCCGGCGTATAGCGCAGGGCATTGGATAATAGGTTATTTATTGCTCGCCTGAACATCTGGGGATCACCTTCAACCAGGCAGGGCATCCCGTTGAATTTCAGCGTGATGTTGCGCTCTTCCGCCCAGGCTTCGAAGAAATCGAAAACTTTCATCACCTCTGCACGTAAATCAAACATGATCCGGTCAGGGATCAGCTGGTTATTATCCGCCTGCGCGAGAAACAGCATGTCGCTGACCATGCGGGTCATCCGGGTGTACTCTTCAAGGCTGGAATAGAGCACGTCTTCAAGCTCTTTCTGGGTCCGGTTCTGGCTTAGGGCAATCTCGCTTTGCGTCATCAGGTTGGTGATAGGGGTTCTGATTTCGTGCGCGATATCGGCAGAAAAATTGGCCTGACGGGTAAAGACATCCTCAATTTTTTCAATCATATGGTTGAAGGAGATCACCAGCTGTTCCAGCTCAACAGGCACGCGGGACGGCTCCAGCCGCACATCCAGATTTTCAGAGGTGATATTTTTGATAGCGGTGCTGACGTTACGTAGGGGCAGGTGTCCCTGGCGAACCGCGATGCGGATGACAAGAATAATCAGCACGCTGATAACAGCGGCAATCACGAGCAGATTCTTTTTCAGCGCATCGAGGTAATGAAGATGAAAATTGATGGAAAGCCCGATAAGCATGACGTAGTTCTGCGTTTTTCCCTGAAATGCAGCCGTTCCAGAAGAGGCGATAATTCGGTAGGTTTCCATTTTCATTTCGGGGCCGGAATGCGCGGGCATGGACGGATCTTCTACCGTCCAGAGAAACACATCCTGCGCGCGGCGGTGTGTGCCAAAATCCGCCGTATTTACCGCAGGGCGTAATGCCGCGCCTTGCGCTGAACTGAACAGTTCATTCCCATGAGGATCCAGAAGCAGCACGGCGACGTTGCGGTAACTGGCAATCGACTCTTTGATTTTACTGACCTTTCGTTCATCGGGATCGGCCGGTGACTGCAGTATGCGGTGCATTGCGGTGCTGATTTGCTGCAGATCGCTAATATCCTGTTCGGCAAAATGCTTTTCAACCGAATGCAGCATAAACCAGGTAAAAGCGAAAAAAGCGAGGATCGTAGAGAGGCTGATAAAAAACGTCAGCCTCAGGGCTAGAGAGAATGGACGTCTGGCGGGCTTATTATGCATCCGGCGCCTCCAGCATATAGCCGACGCCGCGGACGGTCTGGATCAGTTTCGGCTCATAATCATTATCTATTTTGGCGCGCAGGCGCTTAACCGCGACGTCGATGGCGTTGGTGTCGCTGTCAAAGTTCATGTCCCACACCTGCGAAGCAATCAGGGAGCGGGGCAGGACTTCGCCCTGATGCCGGATGAAAAACTCCAGCAGGCTGAACTCTTTGCTGGTTAACAGAATACGGTTTCCGGCGCGGGTGACCTTCCGGGAGATGAGATCGATCGTCAGGTCCGCCACGTTGAACTGGCTCTCGGCTATCGCCGTATTACCGCGCCTTAGCAGCGTTCTCACCCGAGCGAGAAGCTCAGCAAACGCGAAAGGTTTTACCAGGTAATCATCTGCGCCCAGCTCAAGCCCCTTAACCCGGTGTTCAATCGTGCCGAGGGCCGTCAGTAACAGTATCGGCATTCCTTTCCCGGCAGAACGCAGCATGCGGACGATATCCCAGCCGTTCACGTCTGGCAGCATGATATCCAGAATCAGCAGATCATACCCGGCGGTCATGGCGAGATGATATCCGTTCAGGCCATTGTCAGCGTAGTCCACCACAAAGCCCGCCTCCGTCAGCCCCTTGCTGAGGTATTCGCCTGTTTTAATCTCGTCTTCAACGATCAGTATTTTCATCTTGCTCCCCTGACTGGCTGCTAGCGACATTCTATTGCGCCGAAGGTCGTAATCAACGGCTTACGCTAAAAATGACAACATTGTCATTATCCTGTCACCGGGCAAACAGGATGATTTCGTTAGAGTAACCCTGGTAACACTCTGGACTTCATTGGAATCATTTACCAGGTCTGCCTGGACGAGAAGCGTTATGTTCACCTTAAAACGACTTAGCATCAGCACCATTTTCCTCCTTGCAGGCTGCGTCTCCCTGGCACCTGAATACCAGCGCCCCGCGGCACCGGTCCCTCAGCAGTTTTCACTGTCTCGCAACGGTCTGATGCCTGCAGCGCAGAATTATCAGGACAGCGGATGGCGCAACTTTTTTGTCGATCCGCAGGTGACAAGGCTGATCGCCGAGGCCCTGCGCAATAATCGCGATTTACGCATGGCCGCCCTGAAGGTGGAAGAGGCCCGGGCGCAGTTCAACGTCACGGATGCAGACCGCTATCCGCAGTTGAATGCGTCGTCAGGTATTACCTACAGCGGCGGGCTGAAAAGTGACAAGCCAACATCTCAAGAGTATGAGGCGGGACTTGAGCTTAGCTACGAACTCGATTTTTTCGGCAAGCTCAGGAACATGAGTGAGTCTGACAGACAAAACTTTTTTGCCAGCGAAGAGGCGCGCAGGGCGGTACATATTCTGCTTGTCTCCAGCGCGTCGCAGAGTTATTTCAGCCAGCAGCTGGCCTACAAACAGCTGCGTATTGCGCGCGAGACGCTGAAAAATTATCAACAGTCTTATGCTTTTGTAGAGCAACAGCTGGTGACGGGCAGCACGAACGTCCTCGCGCTGGAGCAGGCTCGTGGGCAAATCGAAAGCACCCGCGCGGAGATTGCCAAAAGAGAAGGCGAGCTGGCGCAGGCCAATAATGCCCTGCAGTTAGTCCTGGGCACGTATCGCGCGCTCCCGACAGAAAACGGTGCGAGCGATCGCGCTCTGACACCCGTTAATCTGCCGCCCAATCTGTCTTCAGACATCCTGCTTCAGCGCCCGGATATCATGGAGGCGGAGTATCAGCTGAAAGCGGCTGATGCCAATATTGGCGCTGCGCGAGCCGCTTTCTTCCCCTCCATTTCGCTGACCAGTGGACTTTCAACAAGCAGCACGGCGTTATCCAGCCTTTTCACACCGGCAAGCGGGATGTGGAATTTTTTTCCTAAAATCGACATTCCGATTTTCAATGCCGGAAGGAATAACGCCAACCTGAAGCTGGCAGAAATTCGCCAACAGCAGTCCATTGTGAATTACGAACAAAAAATTCAGGCTGCATTTAAAGAGGTTGCTGATGCACTCGCCCTGCGTGACAGCATCAGCAAGCAAATTGATGCGCAGCAGCGTTATCTGGATTCACTGCAAATAACCCTTCAGCGCGCCAGAGGATTATATGCCAGCGGCGCGGTGAGCTATATCGAAGTGCTTGATGCAGAGCGCTCTCTTTTCACCACACAGCAAACCCTTCTCGACCTGATCAATTCCAGACAGGTGAATGAAATTAATCTCTACACCGCACTGGGTGGCGGCTGGGTTGAATAAATTATTTATCATTTAACAGGACAATGAATATGCGTAATTCTATTAAAGCCGTTGTATTTGGTGCTCTCTCCGTGATGTTTTCTGCTGGCGTTCAGGCTGAAGTTCACCAGCATGGTGAGATGACCGCTGCCAGCGACGCCGCTTCAGAGCAGGTAATCGAAGGAACCGGCATTGTGAAGGACATTGATCTCGCCAATAAGAAAATCACTATTTCTCATGATGCTATCCCGGCGGTGGGTTGGCCCGCGATGACCATGCGCTTCACCTTTACCCAGGCTGACGAGACTATTACGGCGTTAAAAGTGGGTAGCCAGGTTAATTTTTCGTTTGTGCAGCAGGGCAATATCTCTTTACTGAAGAGCATTAAATAGCGAGAAATAGCATGGCGTCTTTTAAAATAAAATATGCTGCAATGATTATTTCCAGCCTCATCGCGGGCGGGCTGATTTCAGTGACGGCCTGGCAGGCAATGCATTCAGTGGATAAAACAGAAAAGACAGTACCCGAGCGAAAGGTACTTTTCTGGTATGACCCGATGAAGCCAGACGTTAAATTTGATAAACCCGGTAAATCACCTTTTATGGATATGGACCTGGTGCCGAAATATGCGGATGAAGACGACGAGAAAAGCAGCGCCGGTATTCGTATTGATCCGACGCAGGTTCAGAATCTGGGACTAAAAACGCAAAAAGTCACGCGAGGGAAGCTGAATTATTCCCAGACCATCCCGGCGAACGTTAGCTATAACGACTATCAGTTTGTCATTGTGCAGGCACGCGCTGAAGGTTTCGTTGAGAAGGTGTACCCGCTGACAACGGGCGACCATGTGAAAAAAGGCACACCGCTGATTGATATCACGATCCCGGACTGGGTCGAAGCGCAGAGTGAATTTTTGCTGTTATCCGGCACCGGCGGAACGCCTACCCAGATTAAAGGGGTGCTTGAGCGGCTGCGGCTGGCAGGCATGCCAGACGATGATATACAAAGGCTGCGCGCAAGCCGAACGATTCAGACCCGATTCACCATTAAAGCCCCCATCGACGGGGCGATCACCGCGTTTGACCTGCGCACCGGAATGAATATTTCAAAAGATAAAGTGGTGGCACAGATTCAGGGGATGGACCCCGTCTGGATCAGCGCAGCCGTCCCTGAGTCCATCGCGTATCTCCTGAAAGACACGTCGCAGTTTGCTGTTTCCGTACCGGCTTATCCGGACACATCGTTCCCGGTTGAAAAATGGACCCTTCTGCCGAGCGTGGACCCGGCCACTCGCACGCTGCAGGTGCGTCTGCAGGTGTCCAATAAAGATGAACGTCTGAAACCGGGTATGAACGCTTATCTGAAACTGAATACTCAAAGCCAGGACATGCTCCTGATCCCGTCTCAGGCCGTTATTGATACCGGCAAGGAACAGCGCGTGATTACGGTCGATGCGGAGGGGCGTTTTGTGCCGAAACCGATCCACGTGCTGCACGAATCTCAGCAACAGTCCGGTATTGGTTCAGGCCTGAATGAAGGGGAGTCGGTGGTGGTCAGCGGTCTGTTCCTGATTGACTCTGAGGCCAATATTACCGGTGCGCTGGAGCGCATGCGGCATCCTGAAAAACCTGTCGACACGCATGCTGGTCACTAAGGAGACGACGATGATTGAATGGATTATCCGGCGGTCAGTCGCCAATCGTTTTCTGGTGATGATGGGGGCGCTGTTTCTCAGCGTCTGGGGAACCTGGACCATCATCAACACGCCGGTCGATGCCTTGCCCGATCTGTCTGATGTTCAGGTGATTATTAAAACCAGCTATCCCGGCCAGGCTCCGCAGATTGTTGAAAACCAGGTGACGTATCCGCTCACCACCACCATGCTGTCGGTGCCGGGCGCAAAGACCGTGCGCGGGTTTTCCCAGTTTGGTGATTCCTACGTGTATGTCATATTTGAAGATGGGACAGATCTCTACTGGGCCAGGTCGCGCGTGCTGGAGTATCTGAATCAGGTGCAGGGTAAACTGCCCGCCGGGGTGAGCGCTGAAATCGGAGCTGATGCCACGGGCGTGGGCTGGATATTTGAGTATGCGCTGGTCGATCGCAGCGGAAAACACGATCTCGCAGAACTGCGATCTCTTCAGGACTGGTTCCTCAAGTTTGAACTGAAAACCATTCCGAACGTGGCCGAGGTGGCGTCGGTCGGCGGCGTGGTGAAGCAGTATCAGATCCAGGTCGATCCGTTAAAACTGGCCCAGTACGGCGTAACCCTCCCTGAGGTTAAGCAGGCCCTGGAATCGTCCAACCAGGAAGCAGGGGGCTCATCCATCGAAATCGCGGAAGCGGAGTATATGGTTCGCGCCAGCGGTTATCTCCAGACTCTTGATGACTTCAATAATATCGTCCTGAAAACCGGGGAGAACGGGGTACCCATTTATCTGCGTGATGTTGCTCGCGTGCAGACGGGGCCGGAAATGCGGCGCGGTATTGCCGAACTAAACGGGCAGGGGGAAGTCGCCGGGGGCGTCGTGATCCTGCGTTCGGGCAAAAATGCGCGTGAAGTCATTACTGCGGTGAAAGATAAACTGGAGACGCTGAAGGCCAGTCTGCCGGAAGGCGTTGAGATAGTGACCACCTACGATCGCAGTCAGCTAATCGACCGGGCAATCGACAACCTGAGTTCCAAGCTGCTTGAAGAGTTTATCGTGGTGGCCATCGTCTGCGCCCTGTTCCTCTGGCACGTCCGCTCTGCGCTGGTCGCCATCATTTCTCTGCCGCTCGGCCTGTGTATTGCCTTTATCGTCATGCACTTCCAGGGGCTGAACGCCAATATTATGTCGCTGGGCGGGATCGCCATCGCCGTCGGCGCAATGGTGGATGCCGCCATTGTGATGATTGAAAATGCGCATAAACGGCTTGAGGAGTGGGATCATCAGCATCCCGGAGAGCAGATTGATAACGCCACCCGCTGGCAGGTGATCACCAACGCCTCCGTGGAGGTTGGCCCCGCGCTGTTTATCAGCCTGTTGATCATCACCTTATCCTTCATTCCGATTTTTACCCTTGAAGGGCAGGAAGGGCGGCTGTTTGGCCCGCTGGCCTTCACGAAAACGTACGCCATGGCGGGGGCGGCCGCGCTGGCTATCATCGTCATTCCGATTCTGATGGGGTTCTGGATCCGCGGGAAAATCCCTGCGGAAACCCGTAATCCCCTGAACCGGCTGCTGATTAAAGCCTATCACCCGTTACTGCTCAGGGTGCTCCACTGGCCTAAAACTACCCTGTTGGTTGCGGCGTTATCCATCTTCACGGTTATCTGGCCTTTAAGTCAGGTGGGCGGTGAGTTTCTGCCGAAGATCAATGAGGGCGATCTGCTGTATATGCCGTCGACCCTGCCGGGCGTCTCTCCGGCAGAAGCGGCGGCGCTATTACAGACCACGGACAAGTTAATCAAAACCGTCCCGGAAGTGGCTTCCGTGTTTGGTAAGACGGGTAAGGCTGAAACCGCAACAGATTCCGCGCCGCTTGAAATGGTTGAAACGACCATTCAGCTCAAGCCGGAAGACCAGTGGCGGCCGGGCATGACGATTGACAAGATTATCGATGAACTGGATCAGACGGTTCGTTTGCCGGGGCTTGCCAATCTCTGGGTGCCGCCCATCCGTAACCGCATTGATATGCTCTCAACCGGGATCAAAAGTCCGATAGGGATCAAGGTGTCTGGCACCGTTCTGTCGGATATCGACGCAACGGCGCAGAGCATTGAAACGGTAGCCAAAACCGTGCCGGGCGTGGTCTCAGCCCTGGCTGAACGTCTGGAAGGGGGACGCTACGTTGATGTGGATATCAACCGTGAAAAAGCCTCCCGCTACGGCATGACGGTGGGCGATGTGCAACTGTTCGTCTCCTCCGCCATCGGCGGCGCGACGGTAGGGGAAACGGTAGAAGGCGTGGCCCGGTATCCGATCAATATCCGCTATCCGCAGGATTACCGGAACAGCCCGCAGGCGCTGAAGGAGATGCCGATCCTGACGCCGATGAAGCAGCAAATCACCCTTGGCGATGTGGCAGAGATTAACGTCGTTTCCGGTCCCACCATGTTGAAAACGGAAAATGCCCGTCCCGCCAGCTGGATTTACATTGATGCACGGGGCAGGGATATGGTGTCGGTGGTAAACGACATTAAGACAGCCATCAGCCAGAAGGTAAAACTGAGGCCGGGAACCAGCGTCTCATTCTCTGGACAGTTTGAATTACTCGAGCATGCCAATAAAAAACTGAAGCTGATGGTGCCGATGACGGTGATGATCATTTTCATTCTGCTCTATCTGGCCTTCCGCCGCGTGGACGAAGCCTTGCTGATTCTGATGAGCCTGCCGTTCGCACTGGTTGGAGGGATATGGTTCCTGTACTGGCAGGGCTTCCATATGTCTGTCGCAACCGGAACCGGGTTTATCGCCCTGGCTGGCGTCGCGGCTGAGTTTGGGGTAGTCATGCTGATGTATCTGCGTCAGGCCATTGAAGCGCACCCGGAGTTGTCTCGTCGTGAAACGTTCACCGAGCAAGGGCTTGATGACGCCCTTTATCATGGCGCCGTGCTGCGCGTGCGGCCAAAGGCGATGACCGTTGCGGTGATCATTGCCGGTCTGCTGCCGATTCTGTGGGGTACCGGTGCCGGGTCAGAGGTCATGAGCCGGATAGCGGCGCCCATGATTGGCGGGATGATCACGGCGCCGCTGTTATCGCTGTTTATTATTCCTGCAGCGTACAAGCTGATCTGGCTGCGCAGGCATAAAACGGCGACAGCATTTGCTGAAGATGACAGGGGGTACAACACCTGATAAATTAGCTATTCAATAACCTATTCACATAGTGATTCACAATAATGACAGACCGTTCTGAAACGATACGACAGCTGCTGAGACAAGGCCCCACATCAGTAAGGCAACTTACTGATATTATGGTAATTAGTCAGCCAACCATCTCGCGAGCGATGAAAGCGCTTGGTGATGAGGTTGTTCGAATTGGCACCGGTCCATCTATTCACTATGTGCTACGCGATGTGTTTCGGGGGTTTAGTTCAGCCCCCATTTACCGCATAACAGAAGAGGGACAGATCAAACCGCTGGGTAGGCTCATTCCGGTTTATCCAGACGGATTTGTGATGGAACAAACGGACAACGTGTGCCTTCATAGCGATGGACTCCCCTGGTGGTTATTTGACATGCGACCTCAGGGGTATCTGGGACGCGCGTATGCTTCCCGGTATTCATCCGAGCTTGGCCTGCCGGCAAATCCAGAAAACTGGGCCGACTCAGATGTGATCAGGGCCTTGCTGGCTCATGGGCACGATGCAGTGGGGAACCTATTAATCGGTGAACAGGCGAGGAATCATTTTGTAGAGATGCCGCTGCCTGTTGCGGTGGATCGGGCGACGGCTTACCCGTCGTTGGCTCTGGCCGTGAGTTCCGGAGAGGCACCGGGTTCGTCCGCTGGAGGTGAGCAACCCAAATTTTGCACTTATACCGAACGCGGTCACGTCATCGTGAAATTCACGGCTGCAGACGATAACCCCATCAGTGAACGCTGGCGAGATTTGCTACTGGCTGAACATCTTGCGCTAAGCGTGCTTGGTGTCGAAACCGAGGTGTTTGATTTCGCAGGGCAGCGCTTCCTTGAGATCCCTCGCTTTGACCGTATTGGCCAACTTGGCCGAAAAGCTCTTTTTTCTTTGCGGGCTCTGGAGGCGGAATTTGTAGGCCGAGCGAGAGAAGCCTGGCCTGTTCTGGTTAATGAACTGGTGAAGCAGGGATGTGTTCACCCTAACGCGGCGACCGGCACGGCACGACTTTGGGCGTTTGGGATGCTGATCGGCAATACCGACATGCATCATGGCAATCTGTCGTTCATCAGTGCTCATGGACGTCCGTATCATCTTGCGCCAGCCTACGACATTCTACCTATGGGGTTTGCGCCCAAGTCAGGTGGCGAAATAGTGAATACACTTCGTCCGGCAACGCTACATGATGCGATCGATGGGGAAACCTGGCGTGAAGCGCTGGAGCTGGCTGAGCGATTTTTTGCTTTAGTCCGCGATTGCGACCGTTTCTCTGCCAGCTTTGCACCTTGTTTGACGGCGTTACGCGCACATCTTGACGAGGCGAGGTCAAGGATATCGCGGCTGGGATAATGAGCATTAATCCCGCCAGGTTAGGGCGGGGTTTTAGGCGTTTAATAGGGCAGAAATTAATAACTTATTGGTTTAGTAGAGAGTCGATATGTGACCATAATACATCATTTAACATAATATACATTATGCGCACTAAAATGGATTAAGGCAAAATCCAGCATTTAATGGTCATCCTTGTCCTCGTCAGCGAACGTGCCCAACCCCACATTATCAAGCATTCAATCCACCGTCATCACGCTCCGCTTCTATACTCCATATTTCACCACGACTTACTGGAGGCTCAAATGTTTGACCATGTTAAATTTGGCGTAAGTGATTATGAAAAAAGTAAAACCTTCTTCCTCGAAGCCCTGCGGCCGCTTGGCGTAAACATTATCGATGAAGGCACGCCAGACTACGGCGTTGAAATGAGTTCCGGCGATGTTTCACTTTGCCTGTATCAGACACATGATAAGCCCGCATCATTGCATATCGCCTTTGTCGCCACAACGCGTCAGCAAGTTGATGACTTTTACAATGCCGCATTACGCACTGGCGCGCAGGATAACGGCGCGCCGGGATTACGATCCTACGGAAAAAATTATTATGCCGCATTTGTCATTGCGCCCGATGGTCATAACATCGAGGCGGTTTGTCATGCTCCTGAAAGCGGCTTATCGGACTGACGCTACCGCTACTTCGGTGATCTGTATGCATGACTCCCCTTGATCCTGCATGATAATGCCTGTTATGTTTATTCTCACTGTAAAAAAGCAATTATCGTGCAATAACATGCATCATCACTCACAGAGGTAGATATGACTCAACAGTTGATTTTAATCGCCGGACCCTATCGTAGCGGCACGGATGGTATTCAGGAACGTATCGATGCCAATCTTGCAAGATTAGAAAACGCAGCGCTTGCGGTCTACGAACGTGGGCACATTCCGGTCATTGGTGAATGGCTCGCCCTGCCGCTGGCGAAGGCCGCGGGGTCAACCTCGTTGCATGATGAAATCAGTGAAGCGATGCTGTATCCCGTTGCCCATCGCCTCATTGGTAAATGCGATGCGATTTATCGCATTGCAGGCGCATCGAAAGGCGCAGATATGGATATTGAGGTCGCGCGTAAGCGTGGTCTTCAGATCTATACCAGCTTAGAGAGCATTCCTCAGGCCTGACGGAATACCCATCAGCGTTCGTAGCTATCATTTATGTCCTGCGTGATTTCGGTCGCGGTAACCAGGACATTATTGAAGCGCAATCCCTCAACGCCCGATATTTTCCCAAACTCGGTGGCATCGACGGAAATATCGTCCAGCGTTAACCCGCAGACAGGACGGTCCGGATAGCCTTCGATAAAAAACGCACGAGAGAATAACTTGCTGTCTGGACGGCGCGCAGTGATATTGCTAAGCGTCAGGTGGCTCACTTCAGTCAGGCCCGCCTCTCCTTCTACCCCTTCAGCCAGCTTGCGCCAGTGCTCGGGCTTATCCATCAGATTTCCACTATCGCCGTAGCTGTACTGCGGAAACCAGTTCAGTTGGATAAGTACGGGGAAACGCACATTCTGGAGCTGCAAATTCCGCACCGTGATGTGACGGATAAACCCGCCGCGATTGCGGGCTGACTTAATGCGAAACCCAACTCCCGTGCCGTTAAAACGGTTGTTTTCGATCAGTACGCGCTCAATCCCACCGGAGGTTTCACTGCCAAGGGTGATGCCGGATCCCTTGTTCAATATGCATTCCCGAATAACAATGTCCCTCGCCGTACGGGATTTTTGCGCGGCTTCGCGCCCGCGGCCCGCCTTAATGCAGATATTGTCGTCATTGCAGGAAACCGTACAGCGCTCAATTCGAACCTGCTCGCAAGAGTCAATGTCGATGCCATCAGTGCTTGGCCCTGCAGAATTTATGATACTCAGGTTCTCGACTGCCACATCGCGGGAATAACAAAGGTGAACATTCCAGAAACCGGACTCGCAGCTGGTGAAATCCCTGAGCAGGATATTCTTACTTTCATACACCAGAACATTGCGTGGCCGCAGGCAATCATAGTCCACCACCCAGCGTAAACCGCTGGCGCTGTAGTCCCCAACCATACCGCCGCGTTCATCATCTCCCCAGAATCGCTGCCACCAGATCCGCCCTTGCCCATCCAGGCTACCCGTTCCGGTGAGGCTAACGTTCTGCGCGTTAATTACGTTGATCATGCCTGCTGGCCACCGCATATCAATGCCGGCAACCCGAGTGTCGATTAAGGGGTAATCTTCCAGGTGTTGGCTGCCTAAAAGCACCGCACCTTCCGCCAGATGCAGCGTGATGTTGCTTTTAAGAAAAATGGCACCGGTAAGGTAACGTCCTGCGGGGATCACCACGCTGTCGCCAGGCTGCGCTTTCGCAATAGCCTGCTGGATAGCCGTCGTTGAAATACGTTCTGCGCTCGGATCTGCCCCGAACGTTAAAATTGAAATGTCTGCCATGGAATCCCTTATACTGTTGAAAATCAGCAGTATAAGAAATCGCTTAATCAATAACCTTTACCGTAAGGACAGCCTGACCAAAAAGCTGGCAGAAAACCGGTTATTCATGTGTCCGATCAGAGGTTTTAACGATCGTCACGCCCTTCTCTGTTATCGCATTTATCCAGGCCCGATCCGTGCCATCTTCCACAACCATCGTATTCGCCAGCGACACATCGCCGATCGCAAATGACGAGGCGGTATTAATCTTTTCAGGAGAAGCCAGCACAATGGTCTCCGCGGCTCTGCCGGCAAATGCACGTTTGATGCATGCCTCCTCGAAATCGCCGGTCGTCAGCCCTGCTTCCGGGTGAATGCCCGTTACCCCCATAAAGAACAGATCCGCATGTATGTTCCCAATGCCTTCGATGGCTGCCGCACCTACGGTGACAATCGAGTGCTTATACAGACGTCCGCCGATCAGGATAACGTCAATCAAAGGGTGCTCGACCAGACCCAGCGCAATACCCGGGCTGTGCGTGACGACGGTAATCTGCAGGTCTGGGGGCAAAAACGTGATTAATTCAGCGGTGGTCGTGCCACCGTCGATGATGACCACTTGTCCTGCCGAAATCAGCTGAGCGCCTTTTCTCGCAACGTTTTTCTTCGCATCCATTTTCACGGTTTTACGCTCGGCAAAGGGGACTACCGCCGACGATGCCGGCAGCGCACCGCCGTGCACGCGCTGCAAACGCCCCTCTGCCGCCAGCTCGCGGAGATCGCGCCGGATGGTATCTTCAGATACTGAAAAATGGACGCTGAGTGCCGTCGACTGTACCTGACCCTCCGCTTCGAGTTTTTCCAAAATCAATTGTTTTCGCTGACTGGTGAGCATCGGACTTTCCTGATGTTGCATGTTTTATCTTGAGGGTGCACGATAGTGCTGTTTATGATCTTAACTCTACGTAAGGAGAGACGAACGTGCAATCAAAACGCGCAGATATCCGCATTATCGACAGCGAAACCCTATCCGATAACTGGTACATCCTGAAAAAATTTACCTTTGATAAACGACGCCGCGACGGCGAGTGGCAGCGCCAAAGCCGGGAAGTGTACGACCGGGGCAACGGAGCCACCATACTGCTCTACAATCGCGACCAAAAAACGATCATCCTCACCCGCCAGTTCCGCTTCCCGGTATTTATTAACGGCCACGAAGGCGATCTGATAGAGGCCGCTGCCGGGCTGCTCGACAATATGGATCCTGAAAGCCGTATCAAAGCGGAAGCCGAAGAAGAGACCGGGTTTACGGTGTCGCGCGTAGAGAAAATTTTCGAAGCCTATATGAGCCCTGGCTCGGTAACGGAAAAGCTCTATTTCTACCTGGCGGAATATCACCCTCGGGATCAAACCGGCAAAGGTGGCGGAATCAAGTCAGAGGGTGAAGATATCGACGTGCTGGAAGTGACGCTGGACGAGGCGCTCCGCGGCATTGAGACCGGCCAAATTGTAGACGGCAAAACCATCATGCTGATTTACCACGTCGCCCTGAAAGGGATCCTATAAACATCGCGTTGTCAGATACCTGCCGCTGTGCGGGTATTTGTCTGTGCTATTCTTCCTTAATCCCTTGAAATGGAGTTGCGAACATGGCCGACTGGAATCCTTCTCTCTACCTGCAATACAGCGCGGAACGCACACGTCCTGCCGCCGAGCTTCTGGCGCGTGTTCCTTTGGATACGGTGTCCACCGTCGTTGATTTGGGGTGTGGTCCGGGCAACAGTACCGCATTGCTGAAGCAGCGCTGGCCATCGGCACACATAACAGGGGTGGATAACTCTCCCGCCATGCTGGAAGAAGCGCGCAGCGCGCTGCCTGAATGCCACTTTGTAGAGGCAGACATTCGCCAGTTCACACCACACCAGCCGCTCGATGTGATTTACGCCAACGCCTCTTTGCAGTGGATCCCGGACCATTACGATCTGCTGCCGCACCTGGTTTCGCTGCTTCGTCTGAATGGCGTGCTGGCGATTCAAATGCCCGACAACTGGCTTGAACCTACGCATGTTTCAATGCGCGAAGTGGCTTACGAACAAGGCTATCCCGACCGTGGCCGTGAGCCGCTGCCCGGCGTGCATGCCTACTATGATATTTTGACGGAGGCTGGATGCGAGGTGGATATCTGGCGGACAACCTATTTCCACAAGATGAGCTCGCACCAGGCCATTATTGACTGGGTCAGCGCCACGGGATTGCGTCCGTGGCTGCAGGATCTCAACGAAAGCGAGCGAAAAGCCTACCTGAAGCGCTATCAGGCGTTGCTGGAAGAGCAGTATCCGCTTCAGGAGAACGGGCAGATACTGCTGGCGTTTCCACGGCTTTTCATCGTCGCTCAGCGTCAACCCTGAGGTGGCGTTCAGGAGCGGGCTTCTTTCAGAAGCTGTTGAATGACCTGCTCCTGTTTGTCGTAGTTACCCTCGCCGAATGAGGTATAGCGTAGCTGTCCTTTGGCATCAAAGAAGTAATGCGCGGGCCAGTACTGGTTTCCAAATCTGTTCCAGATTTGATACTGATTATCCGCCACCACCCGGTACGGGAGCTGCCATTTATTGACCGCATTTTTTACGGACGAAAGCGGTTTTTCCCATGGATATTCTGGCGTGTGAACGCCAATCACCACGAGACCCTGAGACTGGTATTTGTTGGCCCAGTCCCGGACGTGGGGAAGCGTATGCTGGCAGTTAATGCAGTCCCAGGTCCAGAAATCGATCAGAACCACCTTCCCTCGTAGTGACTCAGACGTGACAGGGTCACCATTTAGCCATCCCGTGCCGCCGCTCAATGACGGTAATTCACTGCTCGGCGCGCTGTCCACCACCGGCTGCAATTTCACGGTTGAGGTCGACGGTTTTGCCAGGTTTAACAGTGAGTTTTCGAGCCGATCGGCGATGCCATTTGCCCCTTTTAAGGCCGACGTCATCCCCGTGACGTTGAATGCCACCGCGGCCAACATCACTGCACCTGCCGCCTGACGCAGTTGTCCCATGAGCGCCGATTTCGCCCTTAACGGCTGAATCAACTTACGGCCTCCGGCAACAAGCAATCCCAGCATCAGCGCGCATCCGCTTCCGTAGGCGATGAGCAGCGTGCCGGTGGTAAGAGGCGAGTGACCCGCGATATTGATGCTGAAGATCGCGCCAAGAATAGGGCCCGCGCAGGGAGACCAGAGCAGGCCGACCGCAAGCCCGGCCAGAAATGCGGCAGACACCCCACGAGTTTGTCCGCTTCGGGTATTCAGCGCATTGCCGACATGGACTGCGGGTGTGGCAATACGCTGAGCAATCTGCGGAAAAATCAGCGCAAGGGCTGCGGTGGCCAAAATCATGAGTGCAATCCAGCGCCCTACCAGGGTGGCTTGCACGATCCACTCGCTGGCAGCCGTGACGGCCAGGGCCACCAGGGTGAATATCACAACCATGCCCGCGAGAAGCGCCGCGACGTGTCGCCGCTGCCCCTGAAAGCCAGCAAACAGCAGCGGAATAACGGGGAGCGTACAGGGGCTCAGCAGGCTAATCATCCCGCCTAAAAAAGCGATAATCAGAAACATAACGACCTCACATAACAGATTGGCTGCGTAGCTGCAGTGAGGTTATTTCAACGTACCGATGTGTTCAGGTGATGTGCAAATCTGCGCGATTTGTCTGCCACCGTATCCGTACGGAACGCAGATACAAAGCCGTACAATCAACGGCGCGGCAGCGCGACGGAAACCTCCAGTCCCCCTTCAGTGCGATTCGCCAGGTGAAGTTTCCCGTCCAGCTGCGCGGTAAGCTGCGCCGCGATGGCAAGGCCAAGCCCGGTTCCTCCCGTATCGCGGTTACGGGACGTTTCAATACGATAAAAAGGCTGTAATACCGC
Source organism: Enterobacter quasimori (assembly GCF_018597345.1). NCBI lineage: Bacteria > Pseudomonadati > Pseudomonadota > Gammaproteobacteria > Enterobacterales > Enterobacteriaceae > Enterobacter > Enterobacter quasimori. The sequence goes on from NZ_JAHEVU010000001.1 coordinate 318,832, forward strand.
ATCAAGTTCGGCATCAGGAATTCCCGGCCCGCCGTCTTTGATATGGATAACAACCTGTTCTGCCTGAGGCTCAATTTCAATCTCGGCGTAATCACCGAATTTAAGCGCATTGTCCAACAAATTGGTCATTACCCGCCGCAGCGCCTGGGGGCGAGTGACGATAGGTAGCCTTTCGTCGCTTGCCTGAAACTGCACGTTCTTACCGACATCCTGATAATCACTGGCAAGGGTGTTTATCCAGGCGTTTAACTCCATCTTCACCGTGGCTTCTTCCAGAATTTCTGATGAGCGGGCATAGGCAATACCCTCCCGAACCAAACGCGACATGCTGTCAAGGTCGTTAAGCAGCTTGTCACGCAGTTCAGGTTGTTCGGCCATTTCAACGCGCAGCTTCATACGGGTTATCGGGGTCTGCAAATCGTGTGAAATGGACGCCAGGATCTGCCCGCGCTCGCGAAGGTAAGCCTGAATGCGGGACTGCATGGCGTTAAAGGCATGCGCGGCGCGCTGCACCTCGATCGGCCCCTGCTCGCACATGGCGGCATGTGACGACGGGTCAAGGGAGTCAACCGCGCGAGTAAACTGCGAGAATGGCCGCACCACCTGACGCACGGCAACCCACGAACAGGTGGCCAAAAGCAGCAGTTGTAAGATCAGCACCACGGGTAGCCAGCTGGCGACCGGCGGCATGCGGGGGATGAGATCAATCGTAAGCGGCGCACCATCGCTTAAGGTGATATGCGCCTGAATGTGCGACACCGGCCCGGTAACAGCCGTAAAATTAAGGGGGTAGTCTGAAGAAAGCGTCTCTTTGAGGGTGCGCACAGCATCTTGCGACCGCTTGTCCTGCGGGGCCGTACCCGGTTCGCCCGGCCCAAGAATATAGCGGTAATTTCCCCGGTCAAGCCGCGCCAGCCAGTCCGGACGTTCATTCGCCGGAAGACGGTCAAGAATGGCGACACTGGTAGCAACATCATATTCCAGGTTACCCAACATCACCGTGCGGGCGCTGCGCATGCGCTCCACCATAACCAGCGTCAGGCTGAGCGCGTTAGCCAGTAGCAGCCCAAGCAGCACAATAATCAGCAGCCGGGTCAGCAGCGAGCGCGGCCAGAGTGTCATTCATTAACCTCTTTAATGGTCACCGGCATGGTGAAAACGTAGCCTTCACTACGAACGGTTTTAATGTAGGCCGGCGTTCGCGCATCTTCATTCAGACGCTGGCGGACGCGGCTCACCAACAGATCGATCGAACGTTCAAACAGTTCGGCATCTCGCCCCTGAGTCAGGTTGAGCAGCTGGTCGCGCGTCAGAACGCGTTGTGGATGGTCAAGGAATACGCGCAGCAGGCGATATTCCGCACCGCTGAGCGCCACGATCGTGCCTTCCGGGTCGATAAGATGACGAGCAACGGTGTCGAGCTGCCAGTCGCCAAACTCAACCAACCGCCCTGCTTCGGTGACCTGCAAATTGGGCGGCATCGTGCGAAAACGACGCATGATGGCTTTGATGCGGGCCAGAAGCTCGCGGGCAACAAAGGGTTTAACCACGTAATCGTCGGCGCCCATCTCCAGCCCCAGGATCCGGTCCGTCTCCTCGTTGCGGGCCGTCAGCATCAGTATCGGCAGATCTTTATGCTTGCTGCTGCGCAGCTGTCGACACAGCGTCAGACCGTCTTCGCCCGGCATCATCACATCCAGCACAACCAGGTCGACGTGCTGTTTATTAAGCGCCGCATGCATCTCCTTCCCGTTAGCCGCGCCGGAGGCGTGATAGCCGGATTTGATGAGATAAGCGACAATCAGTTCACGAATATCCCTGTCGTCATCGACGATAAGGATATGATCAATATGCTCCACCGCAAGCTCCAGAATGAAGGGTAACGGATTGAAAATAGCATATTTTAAAGCGCATCAGCGTCGACGACCGCTTTAACGAAATCCTGCGGATCTTCCTGGGGAGGATTGTGCCCGACGGTGGCACCAAAGGTTCGGTGCTCATATTTTCCGGTAAATTTGCTGGCATAGGCCGCGGGTGCAGGATGCGGCGCGCCGTTATTACCGCCCTCAATGGTGATCGTAGGCACGGTGATGTTTGGCAGCGTAGCCAGCTTCTTCTCGTAGCGGTCGTATTTATGTTCCCCTTTCTCCAGGCCTAAACGCCAGCGGTAGTTGCTGAGCGTTACGGCAACGTGGTCTGGGTTATCAAGCGATTTGGCGCTGGCGTTAAAGGTGGCCTCGCTGAATTTCCAGTCCGGTGATGCCTGGGTCCAGATCAGACGCGCGAAATCATGGGTATTTTTAGCATAGCCTTCCGCGCCGCGTTCGGTTGCGAAGTAGAACTGATACCACCACTGAACCTCGGCTTTCGGCGGCAAGGGCTGTTTGCCTAAGGCCTGGCTACCGATCAGATAACCGCTCACCGAGACCAGCGATTTAACGCGCTCAGGCCATAACGCGGCGACGATATCCGCCGTGCGGGCCCCCCAGTCGTAACCCGCGAAAACGGCCTGCTTAATGTTCAGCGCGTCCATCAGGTTAACAACGTCTTTCGCCATGGCGGAAGGCTGACCGTTACGCGGTGTTTTATCAGAGATAAACCGCGTGGTGCCGTATCCGCGCAGTGAAGGCACGATAACACGATAGCCTTTTGCCGCGAGTGCGGGCGCCACTTCCGCATAGCTATGAATATCGTAAGGCCAGCCGTGTAACAAAATCACCGGCTGGCCGGTTTTCGGTCCGATGTCGACATAGCCGACGTTGAGATCGCCAGCGTTAATCTGCTGAGGGTGATCGAATGCCGAGGCGAAGTCGTTGCCTGTGGCTTCTGCCTGGCAGGACATGATGGTGCCAAGAGAAACGGTCAGTGCAAGAGTCGAGTAAGCGAGTTTGCTAAACATGTTGATATCTCCGGTTGTGTACATTTCACGGGGATATAACACCATGTCACTGTATAGCGGATATGTGCGAAAGCGGGTTTATTGCAAGCCTGTGTATGTATCCGGGACGCTGATACAGTGTGATACAAACACAGGCGATTTGACGTTAAAGGGTTATGCGGTATCGGACGTAATCGTCAGCCTCGCCATATTTATCATAGAGTTTACGCGCCGGGTTGCTCTCCCGGGTGACCCAATACAGTTTTGACCACCCTTCGCGCTGGCCTTCCGCAATCAAGGCATCTATCAGCGCCTTCCCTGCTCCCGCCCCGCGCTCAGCAGCATTCACAAACAGATCTTCCAGGTAGCAGATGGGGGCTGTCGACCAGGTGCCTTCATGCAGAATACACATCGCGAAACCGATTACCTGTCCATCCTTCTCGACGACCCGGCAAAATAGGGGTGAGTTATCTGAGAGCGCCCTTTCCCACGTCGATGCGGTAACAGATTCATCGAGGTAGCAATCATAAAAATGGGTATAGCCATCCCACAGCGGTCGCCACTGGGAATAGTCATCTGCGCGCAACGATCTTACCGTGACAGCCATGTGTTCCTCACATTACAACGTGATTGCCATTTCAAAACAGCGTAAATCAGCACCCGCCATACGCGAGTGATGATGCTTTTCGCCCAGCGTGACAAAACCGAGCTTATGATAAAACGACCGGGCGTTTGGCGTCGAATCGAGCAGCAAGCGCGTAATTCCACGGCTGCGGGCTTCGTTGATCAGTGCCTCGACGATCCGTGTCGCCATTCCTTTACCTGATGCTGAAGGTAAGGTGAATATCGCCTCCAGGCTATGCGTATCAAGATCGAGATAACCCGTCGCCGCGATGTCACCCTTTTCATCTTCCACCACATAAAAAGGGTAATCTATGACCATTTTTCGATAGTGTTCGGGCATAAGGTCGGGCGTCCAGCGCGCAATTACATCCGCGTCGTAACTGGTTTTACAGCCGTGACGAATCGCCTGATTGCGAATATCCCAGAGTATTTCGGCTTCCTGCGGTTTAGCCTGTCTTAATTTCATCGCGACCTCTGCAAATGTGAGTAGTATGGGAAAGAGAATTTGCTGGGATAGAGCGCAGTAAACTTGAAAATACCAGAACGCAAACAAAAGCATAACGCTTAAATATGGAGATCCGCGGATGACGATACCGACGCTTACGACAGAACGCCTGCTGCTGAAACCGCTGGTTGCTGAAGATGCCGTCCAGATTCAAGAGCTGTATCCGCGCTGGGAAATCGTACGCTATATGGTTTCTTCGATGCCCTGGCCCTACCCGGAAAACGGTGCGGAAAGCTATGTTAACAACGTGGCGCTGCCGGATATGGAAAAAGGGATTGCCTGGTTCTGGAGTATCCGGCGTCGTGAAGCGCCTGATCGACTCATGGGAATTATCTGCCTCTACGATGTCGAGGATAACAACCGCGGGTTCTGGCTGGCGCCGGAGTTTCAGGGGAAAGGGTTTATGCGCGAGGCCAGCATTGCCGCGACGGATTATTGGTTTAACACGCTCAACAAACCCGTTCTACGCGCCCCGAAGGCTGCCGCCAATAGCCGCTCCCGACGTATTTCAGACAGCAGCGGCATGCGGTTAATCAGAACGGAAAAGAAAGCCTACGTCAGCGGAATGCTGGATTCCAAGTTATGGGAGATCACCCGTGACGAGTGGAATGCCCGTCAGGTCAGCTGATAGTGTTTATCCGGGAACAACCTTTCCGGAATGTTCTCTTCATCGTTCATCTGCAGCAGATCGCGTTCCATCATGTTGCAGATGGCGTCCAGCGGCAGATCGTTATCTTCGGTGCCAAACGGATCTTCGAGCTCTTCCGCCAGCGTATCCAGCGAGATAAAGGTATAGGAAATCAACGCGGAGACGAACGGCGTCATGTAGTGCAGATCCACAACCAGTGCAAACGGCAGCATGATGCAGAACAGATACACCGTGCGATGCAAAATCAGGGTGTACGCAAACGGCACCGGTGTTGTCGCAATGCGCTCGCAGCCGGACAGGACAATCGACATATCGTTCAGACGGTTATTCAGACTGTGGAACAGGATATCTGACAGCTGCCCGTTACGACGCCGTACGGCAAGCCACTCCCCCATGATCAGCAAAATACGGTTCGCCGGAGAGTTGGCGTCCATCACTTTACGTAAATCCTCTGCCGCCAGATAAGGTGAAAGCTGTTCTGCGTTTGTTTCCCGGCGCAGCGTCATGCGTAAACAGTTGGCAAAGGCAATTTGCAGGCGCACAAACTCACCCAGATGTTTATCGTCGGGTAAGGTGTTTTTTACCTCGCGAAACAGCGAACGCGCCGCTATCATCAGTTGCCCCCAGAGCTGGCGGGCCTCAACGTAGCGCGAATAACAGGCGTTGTTTCTGAAACCGAGAAAGATCGCGATCGCCACGCCAAGAATGCTAAACGGTGCGACGGTAAATTTGATGCCAAGCGAGGTATACCACGGCAGCATCAGGATGACGGCGATGGAAAGCAGGAAGTTGAGCAACAAGCGGGTGTAGATTTTCGGCAGAACCGAACCGTGCCAGACAAAAATCAGTTGTAGCCAGTGCTGTTTAGGACGAACAATCATAGTCAGTGTCAGAAAGGAAAAGAGCGAGGCTATTAAACGTGATCCCCCTCACGGTTGCAAGCATGTTAATGGAACATTGCATTTTCTTCACTGGCAAGCGTAAGCCGCACGGAGTTGAAGTGATTTTTTAAAAATGGAGTAAATAGTATGTTGTAACTATTAAAGATCGTAAAAAATACCCGACCGAAGCCGGGTAACCGTTTAGCAAAGTGGTTTTACCGCTTCACGTATCCCCTGATGCAAAATGGTATCAAGATCTAACGTAACCTGTTCTACTAATCCCTTCACCTGCGTCAAATCCTGCTCCCAGTGATTGCTTTCACTCAGCACCGCTTCCACCAGTGAACGGGTATCGATCTGCTTATCGTGGTGCTGTGCCCAGAGTTGCTGATAGCGGGTCAACCAGTGCGCATCATCTTGTACCGGATAGCGTTCGCCATGACGTTCACCCCGGTAAAACGCAATCAACGCGGCCAGCGCAAACGTCAGACGCGCGGGTAATTGACCCGTCGCCTGCTGCCCCGCCAGCAGCTGCGGCAGGATACGCGTGCGGTATTTAGTCATCCCGTTCAGCGCAATCGACAGCAGTTGGTGCTTGATATAAGGGTTACGGAAACGCCCGGTCACCGCACCGGCGAACGACGCCAGCTCTTCGCGCGGCAAATCCAACACAGGAATAATTTCCTCATAAATCGCTTTTTCGATGAACGCACAAATCTCTGCATCGTTCATCGCTTCACCAACCGTATCCAGACCGGCCTGGAAGGCCACCGGCACCAGCGCGGTGTGCGCCCCGTTCAGGATAGCCACTTTGCGCTCTTTGTACGGCTTAATGTCATCAACGATGAGCACGTTCAGCGGGAATTTATCCAGACGCAGCTCGGCGGCAAGTGATTTTGGTCCCTGAATCACAAACAGATAGAAATGTTCAGCGGTATCGATAAATCCATCGTGATAGCCCAGCTGAGATTCCAGCGATGCCACTTCGTCACGCGGGTAACCGGTAACGATACGGTCAACCAGCGTAGAGCAGAAGCTATTGGCGTCATTTAGCCACTGGATAAACGCCTGCGGCAACGCCCACGCCTGCGCATAGCGCAGCACCAGTTCGCGCAGTGCTTCGCCGTTGTAGTCGATAAGCTCGCACGGAATGATAATCCAGCCTTTGTCCGCTGCGCCGTTAAAGTGGCTAAAGCGTTCAAACAGCAGTCGCGTCAGTTTCGCCGGATAGCTTACCGCCGGGGCATCGTCGAATTTGTCAGCAGCGTGATAGCTGATACCGGCTTCCGTGGTGTTCGAGAAGACAAAACGCATATCGGGGTTGTGGGCCAGCTTCAAAAACTCATCATATTGACCGTAGACGCTGATTTCACGGTTAACGGAGCGGATAAGACGCGCATCGCTTACCGCCTCGCCCTTCTCATTCAGACCCCGAATGATGGTGGTATACAAACCGTCCTGGGTGCTGAGCGACGGCGGGAAATCGCTCTGGATCGGACGTACAATCACCACGCCGGCATTTAGATCGGTATGCTCATTTAACAGGTCGATTTGCCAGTCAACGAACGCACGCAGGAAATTACCTTCGCCAAACTGAATGATACGTTCAGGGTAGAGAGCACCGGGGAAATCACGTCGGTTGAGTGTGTTCACATTGGGGTCCTTTTCGATTAGTCATACAGCCCGATATAATTGGTGTAATAACTTACCAAACCTTTCAGACCAGAACCCCTGTTTGGATCAACTCAGCAGGCAATTGTGAAAAATAATCACAAGAATTTATAGAAAACGGATGTCGCCGTCATCGCACCATCGGGCATCAACGCGTAGCACGGGATCTCCCCGACCTTTTTCCACCCGGCACGCTGGTAAAACGTCTCCGCGCCGCTACCGGTGGAGGTATCCAGGACCAGTACCGACAGCCCTTTTTCGCGCGCAATCACTTCAAGGGTCTCCATCAGCGCCATTGCCGCCCCTTTACGGCGGGCCTTTTCGTGAACCAGCAGTTTTGCGACATCCGCACGGTGCGGCTGATTTTCCGGCTGATCGGTGATGAGCTGTACCGTTCCAATAATGCCGTCCTGCTCATCAACGCACGCCAGTACGGTACGCTCATGACGGCCAACGCTTTCAGCAATCCCGCGCCAGAACGTGCGCGCTTTGTCGTGACCAAAAGGCAGCATAAAGCTGACGGATGCGCCGCCGTTAACACAGTTTTCGAGGATATCGGCCAGCGCATCGATGTGGGACAGAATGTCGTCCCGGGAGAGGGTTTTAATATGCAGTGGAGAGTTCATGTTTTGTCCTTTTAATGAATCTCTCCAGATTGCTATTAACATTTCCGTAACGCAATAACCTAATACATAGGATTTCGTTATCTCTCAGTATGCCTCTGCTGTTTCATGGAATACATTTTCCGATCGGCATTTTTAAGCCACTGCTGAATATCGTTGCTGTTATGGTCGAACTCACTCAAGCCCCAGGAGAAATGCAGCGACCAGGGGTGCAGTTGACGCGCGTTATAGCTCTCGACCTGTTCGATCAAATACTGCATGGCGATCCAGGCGCCCTGCTCATCCGTATCGGCAAACAGCACCGCGAATTCGTCCCCCCCAAAGCGAACCAGCAGATCGGCCTCGCGGAAAGAGGACTTCATGAGGGAAGCCATCGCTTGCAATGCCTTGTCGCCCTCCTCGTGGCCATAACGATCGTTGATCTCTTTAAAACGATCGAGATCCAGCCATCCCAGGGTTAGCGGCTCCGCCCGACGTCTGGCGACAGAGAGGGTGAAACGAACAAACTGGTTAAAGCCGCGACGATTGTATAAACCGGTGAGTTCGTCGGTGGTTGCCGCGCTGACTGCGGCAAATTCATCTTCTGCCAGCGCGCCCAGGTCCCCTAATACGGCGAGATCCGCCGCGGAAAATTCACGTGGCGCAAAATCGATTAGGCACAGAGACCCAACGCTCGCCCCGTCACGCAAACGCAGCGGAAAACCCGCGTAGAAGCGAACCCTTGGGTCGCCTGCCACCAGCGGATTATCGGCAAAACGGTCATCCTGAAGCATATCACTCACCACCAGCGGCGCTTCGCTGAGGATCGTGTGACCGCAAAAAGAGATATTGCGCGGAACGGTGTCAGGTGCCTGTCCGTCGGCGGATTTCACAATAAGTGAATGTTCATCAATGAGATTGACCATCGCCAGCGGCACCTGGAAAAAACGCTTAGCCAGACGCGTCAGCCGGTCAAATGCCACGGAATTGTCGATCTCAAGAAGGCCAGACTCGCGCAGCGAGTTCAGGCGTTCTGTTTCATTAGCGGGGGTTACAGGTGCTTTCATAACGTCTCCTGACGCTTTGCGTTATTAAAAGCGTAGCTTAAACAGAGACATTGTCAGTGTGCGAATATTCTGTTCTTGCCTTCACGCTTGGCATGGTAAAGGGCACTATCGGCGGCCTGCAGCCAGTCGGCCACGCTGCTTGTGTCTCGCGTTGCGCAGGCGATACCGATACTGAGGGTGCAATGCATGGCCTCTTGCGCCACATCCTTCATTACTGCCGCCGCGTCCATAATGCGGGTAGCCACAATCTGGGCCTCATCCACGCTGGTATCCGGGAGCAAAATGACAAATTCGTCGCCTCCCAGACGCGCTGGGGTATCTGAAGGGCGCGTGGCCAGATGCAGGATCTTCGATACCGTCGCCAGCATCGCGTCGCCCACCTTGTGGCCAAAGCGGTCATTTACCTCTTTAAAGTTGTCGATATCAATAAACATCAAAGTAGATTCACGGCACGTCTGACGAAGTTTATTCAGTTCATTATCGATGCGTTTTTCCAGCAGACGACGGTTGGCGATATCCAGCAGCGGATCCATCATCGCGATCCGTTCCAGCTCGCGGCTTTTTATCCGTAAGCGCTGCGCAATACTGTCGGTCAGCATGCTCATGGCCAGCAGATAAATGGCGATCAGCGGTAAGGTTGCAAACATGGTCCGCTGGGAAACAACCCCGTCTACCGACATCCCCTGCGTCAGCCAGGTCACCAGGAATACGCCCAGCATCATAGCGGCAGCCTTTTTCAGCAGCGTAAAACCGCCTGCAGAAAGCCTGTCTGAAAGCAGGATGGTCGCAATCACGACCGACGTAAGCGGATTAACCGCCATCATCGCAATCCAAAAGCCCCCTGCGCCTGCATCCAGCACCAGGTGCTGATGCTCGGTCGCCAGGGGCGTCGGTGAACGACGCGCCCGCAGCCAGGCCACCGTTGGCCAAATAAAGGCATTCGCCCCTAGCAGGATCATCAGCCAGACCGAGCGATGGTGTTCAATCAATACGGACAGAATAGGAATAAAACAGAGAAATGTGCCGAGTAAACGCATGAGATACATACGTTTGACAAACCGACGACCGGGTAAGCGAGGCTTGGGACTAAGTTTGTCAGTGGCATTCATACTAAGATTTTTCCGATATGTTTCTTGCGGTATCTTATTGAGCTTAAAAATACCTAGCAAGCAATTTATCTCTTAATCATATGTATCAAGGCCGCATTCTCTCTGTATTGGTATGCACAACGTCTACGTCATGCATTCATTTGTATGACCAGCCAGTGGTGGATCACGGTGACGATGTAGTGCTGCTGCTGCGCCGTAAGCTCGACATCCTGCGGGATGCTGTGCCATTTTGCCAGGCAGCCACGACAGCACGTGGCGGTGGCGTGCTGAGCAATAAACACCGGATGCCCACGCATCGGCGTTTGCTTACCGTCATTCGCGGGATGGGCCGGGGCAAGGCGCTGAGCAACAAAATCCGCCGCATGACGATCGATGGTTTCAGCCCCTTTTTCCCAACAGTATTGCCGCTCTTTTGGCCCCAGACGGAAGCGTGACCGAAACATTGAACGCGACAGGCGCGCAAATAACGGATCCAGGTTCGACATCAGTAAACCGAGCGCCCCAGCCGTTGGGTCAGTCTTTCCAGTACCGCCACACCTGCCAGTGAATTTCCCGTTTCATCGAGTTCAGGACTCCAGACGGCAATGGCCATCTCGTGGGGAACGATGGCCACGACCCCGCCGCCCACGCCGGATTTCGCCGGTAAGCCGACACGCCACGCGAATTCACCGGCATTCTGGTACATCCCGCTGGTTGCCATCAGGGCATTTACCTGACGGGCCTGCATCGGCGACACCACCTCCTGATCGAGATGCGGTGCATACCCCTGGTGCGCGAGGAACAGGAACGTTTGCGCCAGTTCAACACAGTTCATTTCAAGCGCACAGTAGTGGAAGTAGTTTTGCAGAACGGTCGCCACGTCGTTGTGGAAATTGCCAAAGGATTTCATCAGCCAGGCTATCGCCGCATTGCGCGCGGAGTGTTCAAACTCAGAGCGCGCAACCACCGGATTGTAGGCAATGCTCTGCACGCCAGAAAGCTGGCGCACGATTTCGAGCATTCGCTGGCGAGGCGCGCTGAGGCGGCTTTGCAGCATATCGCACACTACCAGCGCCCCGGCATTGATAAAAGGATTACGCGGTTTACCCTGTTCCATTTCAAGCTGCAACAGCGAGTTGAACGGCTGGCCGGAGGGATCTTTACCTACGCGTTGCCAGAGCTCATCTTCCTCATACTGACGCATTGCCGCCACCAGGCTCAGCACCTTTGAGATGGACTGAATCGAGAATCGCTCGGTCGCGTCACCGGCCTGGAAACGCTGTCCGTCTACCGTGCATATGGCAATACCCAGCTTATTACCGCTGACCGAGGCCAGCGCCGGAATATAGTCGGCAACCTTCCCCTTTCCGATTAACGGACGGACCTGCGCCAGAATATCGTCCAGCATCTCATTATGGATAACCGCAGCCACACTTTGCTCCTTGCCCTCAGGCTAAAACGGGCTGCGAGTATAACAGAGGCTGATATATTGCGTCAGGCAGGAAGGCGAAAACGCGAGACGGCTTCCAGCAAATTATCGGACTCCTGATGCAAACGCGCTGAGGCATCCGACGCGTCAGACACCAGCGCATCCGTCTGCCGCGATACCTGATTCAGGGCGTGGAGCTGGCGAGTCATCTGATGAATACGCTCTCCCTGGCTCAGCGTGGCAACGGAGATGTCATTCAGCAGGCTGCTTAAATTCGCCACCAGTCCGGTAACCTGCTGCAGGTTATCCTCCAGCCGGTTAACCGCTTTTGATCCATCATGAATGCCCTGCAAAGAGTGATTGATCAGTTCCTGAATGGTCTGCGTAGAGTGACTGCTTTTGCGGGCCAGCAGCCCCACCTCACGCGCGACCACGGCAAAACCGCGCCCCTGATTGCCCGCATGTGCCGCTTCAATGGCCGCGTTCAGGGCAAGAATATTGGTCTGGAACGCCACGCTGTCGATCATTGCTACGATCCCGCGCATCTCAGAGGATCGGTCAACGATCGCCTGCATGGAGGCATTCACCGTAGACATCATCTGGTCGCCGCCTGCCGCAGCCTGACGCGCCTCATCCGCGCGGGCGCTGGCAAGTTTCGCATAACCGGTATTGCCTTCAACATGCGTTTCCAGCGCGGCGATATTCGCCGTGACATCCTCAAGCTCTTTCGCCTGACGTACCGACTGCTGATACAGCTTCTGGTTCCCCTGCGCCAGGGAGCTAATGTTCTCGACCATCGAGGTTGTGGCGTGGCTGACCTGAGATACCAGCTGATGTAGTCCATGCTGCAGGGTATGAACACTGCCGCTGAGCTGACCCATCTCCCGGTTGAAGCAGGCTACACCTGGCGGTGTACCGGACAGATCGCCCGCCGAAAGCCGGTTGATATGCGCAATCAACCGGCGCAGCGGCGTAATGACCCACTTCGCCATCCCGAACCAGACCAGAATGGCAATCGCCAGCAGGACGACGGGCGCAAACAGGAATAGCCTTTGCAGACCTGAAAGCTGCGCCACCAGCGTCTGCCGTCCTTGCAGGGCCTGTTTCTCGCTCAGCTGCTGGTAACGCGCATAGTTATCGTTGAAGTCGGTTTGAAACGCCTGAGCGGGAACAGCAAAAAAGGCATCAATCGAGTTCGTTTTAATCAGCCCTTCCGCCTGCTCTTTAATGGCAGCGTAGAATAGCTGATAGCTGTTTACCAGCGCCTCGTCTTTCGCCGGATGGAGCGCCAGCCACGCCGCCCATGCCTGATGAGAGTCGTCCAGCGCCTTTTGCGCTTCGTCCATCAGACTGTGCCAGCTCCCTTCCGAACCGGTCTCTTTATCCTGCATAAACCAGACGCCGGAGCGGTTAAGCAAATCGCTTGCGGCCAGCAGAGAAACGCGCGCCTGATCCAGCTTGCCCTGCTGCTGATATGCCAGCTGGTTATGCTGTTCGTTGCGCTGGGCTTCTTTCAGAGAGGCGGTGAGCAGCAGCGTAGAGGAGAGCTGCAGTGCGGAGAAGAGGCCAATAATACAAAAAATGCCGGCCAGCAGACCAAATTGACGGGGGATGACGCGCTGCGCAATACGGCGAAAAATTTGCGTTAGGTTCATAATTTTCTTCTGTAACAATACGTTAGACGCGAGCGAGTCTACGAAACGAAAATGACAGAACCATTGCAGATAAATGACAACGGCCCTCGTAATAAGGGCCGAAAACACAGATGGGCGATAAATTACACGCGATCCTTCCAGACCGTCTGCACGTTACAGAACTCGTGCAGGCCGAAATGTGAAAGCTCACGACCGAAGCCGCTCTTCTTCACGCCGCCAAAAGCCACCCGGGCATCGCTTGCGCTGAAGCCATTGATAAACACCCCGCCGCACTCCAGCTCGCGAGAAAATGACTCCGCCAGCACGTCGTTTGCGGTAAAGACCGTGGCGGACAGACCGAAATCACTGTCGTTAGCCAGCGCTAAAGCATGCTCCGCATCCCTGGCGATCGTAATCGCCGCCACCGGGCCAAACAGCTCCTGGCGGAACGCGGTCATGTTCGGGGTGACGTTGCCGAGTACGGTTGGCGCGTAGTAGTTTCCCTCGCCAGCCAGTTTCTCTCCGCCCAGCAGCAGGGTCGCCCCTTCTGCCAGGGTGGCCTGCACCTGCTGATCCAGTTCATCACGCAGATCGAAGCGCGCCATCGGGCCAAGATAGTTCTCTTCCGTCTCCGGCGAGCCCATCTTCAGCGCCGCAACCGCGTCGACAAAGCGTTGGGTAAAGGCATCAGCCACCCCCTGTTCCACGATAAAACGCTTCGCCGCCGCGCAAACCTGTCCGGTATTTTGATAACGCCCCGCCACTGCGGCTTTCACCGCCAGATCCAGATCGGCATCGTTCAGGACGATAAAGGGGTCGGAACCGCCCAGCTCCAGCACGCATTTTTTGAGCGCCGCGCCCGCCTGAGCGCCAATCGCCGCCCCGGCACGCACGCTGCCGGTGACGGTAATCGCAGCAATACGGCGGTCGTTAATGGCCTGGCTGACGCCGTCGTTGGTGGCGTTTACCCAGCCAAACACGCCCTGAGGAAAACCGGCATCGGCAAAAATCTGCGCAATCAGATCCGCGGAGCCGAGCACGTTCGGGGCGTGCTTCAGCAGGTAGCTGTTCCCCGCCAGCAGAATGGGAACCGCGCCGCGCAGCACCTGCCAGAGCGGGAAGTTCCACGGCATTACCGCCAGAATCGGTCCCAGCGGACGATACTCGATGACCGCGTTGTGATCCTCGACCAGCGTGGGTTCAGCATTCAGCATTGCCGGGCCATGTTCGGAATACCAGTCGCACAGGCTGGCAGATTTAGCCACCTCGCCGCGCGCCTGCAGAATGGGTTTGCCCATTTCGTGGGACATCATCCGCGCCATCTCTTCACCCCGGTTACGCAAAGCCGCGCCCAGATCGCGCAGCTTCTGCGCGCGATGGGAAACGCTTTCGCGACGCCACTGGCGAAAGCCCGTATCGGCCTGGGAAATAGCGCGTTCTACATCGTCGGCTGTCGCCCAGGGATACGTGGCCAGGGTTTCGCCCGTCGCCGGGTTAACAGAGCGTGCATAAATAGCAGATGAAAGGGTCATGATGTTCTCCTCGCAATAACAGTTGATTCATTGTGGCCCACTCTGCTATTTCTTAAAAATGAATAATACTGACCACCTTATTCACGAATCGAGAACGATATGGACTTAACTCAGCTTGAAATGTTTAACGCCGTCGCGCTAACCGGCAGCATCACCCAGGCGGCGCAGAAGGTGCATCGCGTGCCGTCGAACCTGACCACCCGCATCCGCCAGCTTGAAGCGGATCTCGGCGTGGAGCTGTTTATCCGCGAGAACCAGCGTTTGCGCTTATCGCCAGCCGGGCATAATTTTCTGCGCTACAGTAGGCAGATCCTGGCGCTGGTTGACGAGGCACGGATGGTGGTGGCCGGGGACGAACCGCAGGGGCTGTTTGCCCTCGGCGCGCTGGAGAGCACCGCCGCCGTGCGCATCCCGGAGAGTCTGGCGCAGTTTAACCAGCGCTATCCGCGCATTCAGTTTGCACTGTCCACCGGGCCATCCGGGACGATGATTGATGGGGTACTGGAAGGTACCCTGAGCGCCGCATTTGTTGACGGGCCGCTATCCCATCCGGAGCTGGAAGGGATGCCGGTTTATCGGGAAGAGATGATGCTGGTGACGCCCGCCGGGCATGCTGAAGTCTCAAAAGCCACCCAGGTCAGCGGCAGCGATGTTTACGCTTTTCGCGCGAACTGCTCCTATCGCCGACATCTGGAAAGCTGGTTTCACGCCGACAGAGCTACGCCGGGGCGTATTCATGAGATGGAGTCGTATCACGGCATGCTCGCCTGCGTGATTGCCGGGGCCGGCATCGCATTAATGCCCCGATCCATGCTGGAGAGCATGCCGGGGCACCATCAGGTTGCAGCGTGGCCGCTGGTGGAAAACTGGCGCTGGCTCACCACCTGGCTGGTGTGGCGACGCGGGGCAATGACCCGTCAGCTTGAAGCCTTTATAGCGCTGCTAAACGAACGTCAACCACCAGCGCCTTCTCCATAAACAGGCTCAGCGGGTCTTCGACGTACGGGGCAAACGCCGGACGCAATTCGTATCCGCACTGCTGGTACAGACGGATAGCGGCATGCTGTTTGATCCCCGTCTCGAGCCGGACGGTATGGCATTCCCGGCTCAGGGCTTCATCCTCAAGGGCGGCCAGCAGCTTTTCCCCAAGATGTTGTCCCCGATGCGTCGGGTCGATATACACCCGCTTCATCTCTCCCGTGCCGTCACCGCTCAGCACCACGGCGCCACACCCTACGGCATTGAGCTGCTGGTCGCGAATAATCATTAAAATCAGCGACGCGTCCGGAAGATTAGCCAAATCGAGCAGGTGGTTGCTTTCGGCGGGGTAAAGTTCGCTCTGATAGCGGTCAAGGGCCGCGATCAGATTAAGGATGTCGGGATGACGGGCAGACTCAGAGGTGATGGAATACATGGCAGGCTCCTTGCTATTTTTCTTTTAACATAGCGCAGACCTGCCAGGGGGCTACATAGTATTAACTTATGTCATGACGCCAGCGTCAGTTGGACATCAAGCGCCCTCAGCTCGGCCTGTGTCGTCTCATCCAGCCTGCTGTCCGTGACGATATCCGTCAGAGTATGCAGATGTGCCACATTAAACAGCGACCAGGAGCCGTACTTTGAACTGTCTGCCAGCAGTACGCGGCGCTTAGCGTTGGCGATCAAATCGCGTTTTAATGCCGCCTTCTCTTCCGTTGGCGAGGTGATCCCTCGGGTTATATCCCAGCCGTTACAGCTGACGAAAGCCACGTCCGGCCATACGTTTTGCAGTAAGCGACGCCCGTGTTCACCGATGCACGACTGGCTCGAATCGTCGATACGGCCACCAATAATCGTCACTTCGATTTGCCTGAATTCCGAGAGAAACAGCGCAATATGCAGATCGCTGGTAATGACGCGCAGCGGCAGGTGCGTCAGTTGACGCGCGAGTTCAATCATCGTGGTGCCCGCATCCAGCACGACGGCATCTCCCGCCTTAACAAAGCTGGCCGCCACACTGGCGATAGCATGTTTCTCCGCCAGACTCCTCTGCATTTTTTCGTGCGTCGTGGGCTGGGAAGGAATAAACCGGTTAAGGGTAACGCCGCCGTGGGTACGGCTAATGACGCCCTCCTGGTCGAGCTTAATCAGATCGCGGCGGATGGTCGCCGGTGAGGCATCCGTGATTGCCACCAGCTGATCCACCGTCACCAGATTATGCCCTTTCAGGTAATCCATTATCTGCTCTAACCGGTTATATCCCTTCATATCATTCCCGTGTAATTTGCATAGCCAACTGGATAGACACCGTCATGCTCTCAGACTTCGCTTTGCCGCTCCACGCAATATCGAACGCGGTGCCGTGGTCTGCAGAGGTACGGATAAACGGCAACCCGGCGGTGATATTCACCCCGTCATAGAAGCCGAGTAATTTTAACGGAATATGCCCCTGATCGTGATACATCGCAACGACCATGTCATACATTCCTTCGTGGCATTGCATAAATACCGTATCCGGCGGACAAGGTCCGGTGACGTTTAGCCCCTGCGCTTTCATCGCCTCGACGGCGGGGCCGACAATCTTGATCTCTTCATCACCAAACAGGCCGTTCTCACCCGCATGCGGGTTCACACCTGCAACTGCAATGCGCGGATGATCGATCCCCACACGTTTCAGGAAGGTATCGGCAATACCGATCACGGTTTTTACCCGATCCTGACTGAGCGTATCAAGGAATTTGCGCAGCGCGATGTGGGTGGTGATGTGAATCACCTTGAGTTGATCGGTATACAACACCATGGCGTAATCTCTGCTGTCGGTCAGATGTGCCAGCAGTTCCGTGTGGCCCGGATAGTGATGTCCGGCCAGATGCAGAGCCTCTTTATTGAGTGGCGCCGTTGCAATTGCCTTTACCTCACCCGCCATCGCCAGTTCGGTGGCTCGCTTCACGCAGCGATAAGCCAGATCCCCGGCCTGAGCCTGAACAACCCCCGGCGTTAACCCATCAGGATCCGCCAGCGGTTCGTCCAGCACGTTAATCACACCGGGCGCGAACTGCGCATCGCTGACGTTCTCAATCACACGCATATCCGCTTGCGCGGTGATCCCTTGCTTAAGCACCCGCTGTAGCGTACGGGCGCAGCCTACCACGACAACAGGTGAACCCGATAACTCGCCGTCAGTAAGGGATTTGATAATAATTTCCGGGCCAATACCCGCCGGGTCACCCATGGTTACAGCAATAATATTAGTCACTCATTCTCTCCTCGATAAAATGCAAAACCTCACGCAGCGTCTCTTCCTTTCCGAAGCCCCCTGCTTTGGTCATCACCGGCCGATGCCAGGCACAACCCAAAAATCTGCCGTAAGGTACGCACTGTGCAATGCGTCCCGTAATCTCAAAACCTTGTGCCTCAAGCGCGCAGGCAACGGCCATCGCCACATCGCCACCTGAAACGTACAGCGCATCCGGTGCCTGCTTTTCCAGCACTTCGCGGGTCAGCATTCCCAGATAAGTACAAATCTTTTCACCCAGCGCCGCGCGGGTCATTCGATGTTGGCTGCAAATATCCTCAACGCGATGTCGGGACTCCCGATCCGAACAGGTCTGCACAATGCAGTGATGACCCGCCTGAAGCGCCTGAATGATTCGGATGAATGCGTCTGCCGTTGTGCCGTTAAGCATGTCGTTAACATCAATGAATACCCGCGACACGCCAGGTGCGTTAAGCGCAAACGCAATCTGACGCTGCGCGATTTCACTCATCGAGCCAACGACAGCCAGCAGCTGTTTGCGCCGGACCGGCGCAAGATGGCGTGCCAGCGCATCGCACAACCCGGCCGATCCCACCAACAGCGGCGTCTGCTCGCAGGTCAGCGCGGCGGCAATAACGGCATCCAGCTCCCCCTCCGTCTCTGCATCCACAATCAGCACGCCATCCCCTTGCGCCAGCGCGGTTTCCAGGTCGTGTACGGTCACGGATTTGCCCGCCAGTCCGAAGAAGAGATCAACAATGTCAGCAGAAGGCACCGGCGTTTTCGGGTCGCTGGCAAATTCGGTTTCATTTACCGGGATGCCGTCCACCAGACACTGGCCGTGCCGCGTAATGCGCCCGGCCGCGGGATACGCTGGCGCAATGACGATCTGCCGTTTACCGCTCAGTGCCTGAAGGGCAGCGGTTTCAGCGCCCACGTTCCCGCGCAGCGTGGAATCAACCTTTTTAATCAGCCACCGCGCGTTCACGACATCCGCCCCGAGCCGCGCAATTTTTTCAGCCGCCTCTGATGCCCCCAGCGCCCGTGATTCGGTATTGATAACCAGCGCATCAGTGGGTTCAGTAGAAACTGTCTGGAACGCCACGCAGACCTTTTTCCCGCGAAGCGCCAGGCTGACGCCCGCATCGTTTGCGCCGGTAAAGTCATCTGCGACGACCACCACCTCTCTGTACAGATCGTTTGTTTTCATCCCCACTCCGGGTCCGTTCATCCTGTTAATGATTATATTCAATCATGATTGATTATATGTGAGCAAGATCAAGTTAATCAGTTTGCGAATAAATTATAAATTTAGCCACACGATGACCATGACTGATCTGATTTGAGCGAAATCAATCATGACCACCAGGACAGGAGAAGAATGTGGTAACCATCAACAGCACAATTATCAGCGGCGCTGGCGCTATTCCCGCCATCAGACCGCTGCTTAACGGTAAAGCACACATTTTGCTGGTCACAGACGGCAATATTTCACGTCTGGAGGCAGCAAAGCAGATCCGGACCCTTCTTGAAGAGGACAATCGCAGCATCACGATTATTGATAACGTGCCGCCGGAACCTTCGCACCACGATGTCAGCCAGGTGCTCGGCGGGTTAACGTCTTGCAAGTTCGATTTGATCGTGGGGATCGGGGGCGGCAGCGTGCTGGACGTCGCAAAGTTACTCTCCGTACTGTGTCATCCTCAGTCCCCGGGGCTGGATACCCTGCTGGCCGGGACAAAACCCGCAGCGCGGATTTCCTCCTTGCTGATCCCCGCTACGGCCGGTACTGGCTCCGAAGCCACGCCAAACGCAATTCTGGCGATACCGGAACAGAATACGAAAGTGGGGATCATCTCCCCCGTGCTGCTGCCGGATTACGTTGCGCTCCTGCCTGAACTCACTACCAGCATGCCCGCACACATCGCCTCGTCGACGAGTATTGATGCGCTGTGCCACCTGATTGAGTGTTTCACGTCAACGGTTGCCAACCCGGTCAGCGATAACGCCGCGCTGACGGGACTGTCTAAGCTGCTGAACAACATTGAAACAGCCTGCGCCGAACCGGGTAATCTGCTGGCGAAGCTGGAGATGCTGTGGGCGTCTTACTACGGCGGGGTTGCCATTGCGCATGCAGGCACGCACCTGGTTCACGCCCTTTCCTATCCTCTCGGCGGGAAATATCACCTGCCGCACGGCGTGGCTAACGCCATTCTGCTGGCACCGTGCATACGCGTAGTGCGCCCCCATGCGGTGACAAAGTTTGCTCAGGTCTGGGATCTCGTGCCCGGCGCGGATACTACCCTGTCGGACGAGGACAAATCCCACGCGCTGGTGACGTACTTTGCCGCGCTGGTTCGCCGCCTCAACCTGCCGGATAACCTTGAGACGCTGGGCGTACCGCGAGAAGACATTGCTTCCCTCAGTGAGGCCGCGCTTAACGTTAAACGCTTAATGAATAATGCCCCCTGTCAGCCAGACCGTGACGAGGTGCAGGCAATCTATCGGACACTGTTTCCCCAACATTAATATCGAAGGAGTGAGAAATGCGTAACACCATAAAGGGCGTACTGACGGCTATCGTCACCCCCTTTGACGCGGACGGCGACCTGAACTTACCGGGACTCACGCGGCAGATAGCGCGTCAGCTGGATGCCGGTAATGGCATCTTTTGCGGAGGGACCAACGGCGAGTTTTTCGTGTTGAGCGAAGAAGAAAAACTCGCCGTCACCCGGCACTGCGTGGAAACCGTGGCGGGACGCGCGCCCGTTGTGGCCCACGCAGGAGAAATATCCACCCGCCAGACCATCCGTCTTGGCAAACAGATCGCCTCACTGGGTGTGGATGCCGTATCGGTCATTACCCCTTACTTTGTTCCCCTAAAGCAAGACGAGCTAATCACGCACTATACGGCTATTGCCGATGCGCTGAGCGTGCCGATTTATCTCTACAACATTCCAGCGAGAACCGGTAACACCATTGAGCCCGACACCGCTCGCGCGCTGGCGGAGCATCCCAATATTATCGGTATTAAAGACAGTGCCGGTAGTTACGAGAGCCTGAGCGGATTCCTCAATGCGGTGAAAGACATTGACGGATTCGACGTGCTGAACGGCCCCGATTCGCTGATTCACCAGGGCTTTGTCGATGGCTGCTCCGCCTGTATTTCCGGACTGGCGAACGTCGCACCGGCGGCCATTAACGCCATCTGGTCACGCTTTAATGCGGGTGACATCGACGGTTCCCGCCGGGCTCAGGAAAGCGTCACCCAGCTTCGCACGGAGTTATACAGCGTCGCGTTTTCCCCCGCCGCAGTCAAAAAAGCGCTGCAGATTATGGGAGAAGACGTTGGAGAAAGCCGATACGCCGTGGCGTTTAACGCGCAACAGCTGCAACAGATACGCCAGATAGTGACAGCGTCACTGAATTAACCGGCGTCAGTTTCGTCAATAAGAATACCGGGTGCCTGAGGTGCCCAGGATTCACTCGCCCTGAAGAGAGGCAAAGATGAATAATTTTACCGCTGAAGATACCCTAATCATTGTCGGCATAGTGATTGTCTACATTCTGTTCACGACCTGGCTAACCTTCCGGATCCGCAGTAAAAACTCCGGTGATTTCATGGAAGGCTCCCGCGCAATGCCAGCATTTATTGTCGGGATCCTGCTCATGTCTGAATATATCGGCGCAAAATCCACTATCGGCACGGCGCAGGCCGCGTTTGAAGACGGGTTTGCGGCCTCCTGGTCCGTCATCGGTGCGGCGATTGGCTTTCCGCTGTTTGGTCTGTTGCTCGTCAAGCGCATCTATAACACAGGGAAAATCACCATCTCCGGGGCCATTGCCGAAAAGTACGGTAACAGCACCAAAAATATTATCTCCATCATCATGATCTACGCCCTTCTGCTGGTTAACGTAGGGAACTACGTCAGCGGTGCGGCGGCCATCTCCACCGTATTGAAGGTCAATTTGCCCGTTGCGGCGTTTATTACCGCTATCGTCAGCACCTTCTATTTCGCCTTTGGCGGCATGAAGGGTGTGGCGTGGGTGACGGTGCTGCACAGTGCGCTGAAATACTTCGGCATTCTGGTCATCATGGGCTTCGCGCTGTCTAAGACGGGCGGCTTCGCGCCAATGGTTGAAAACATGCCGGACTTCTACTGGACCTGGGATGGCAATATCGGCGCGTCGACCATTTTCGCATGGCTCATCGGCACCATTGGTTCCATCTTCTGTACCCAGTTTGTGATTCAGGCCATCTCCTCCACCAAAGACGTGAAATCGGCCAAACGTTCAACCTGGGTCGCGTTCTTCTTCTGTCTGCCGATTGCGCTGGCCATCGCGGTAATCGGCGTGGCGGCTAAATACCTGCACCCGGAGATCGACAGCCTGTATGCGATGCCGATTTTCCTGCAGGATATGAACCCGTGGCTGGCCGGTCTGGTCACCACCTCTCTGGTGGCGTCTATTTTCGTCAGCGTCAGTACCGTTGCGCTGGCTATCGCCTCCCTGGTGGTTAAAGACTTTTACGTGCCGATGCGCAACCCGACGCCTGAGCAGGAATTTAAGGCAACCCGCTGGATCTCACTGCTGATTGGCTTCCTGCCGCTGATTTTTGTTCTGCTGGTGCCTGAAGTCCTGAAGCTCTCGTTCTTTACCCGCGCCATTCGCCTGTCGATTTCCGTGGTGGCCGTTATCGCCTTCTACGCCCCGTTCTTCCGCAGCACCCGTGGGGCTAACGCTGGCCTAATTGGTGCCTGCGTCGTCACGTCGGTCTGGTATCTGCTTGGCGATCCGTTTGGTATAAACAATATGTATATCGCTCTGCTGACCCCAGCCGTCATCATGGTGATAGAGCGGCTTATTCCGGGAAAAGCGAACGCAAAAGCGCCCACCCCTGCAGAAAATAATGGAGTTTGATATGTCTGTAACCGTAACCCGCGACGGGATTGTTCGTCCGCACCCGCAGGACATTCACATGGAGACAGCCATGCTGCCTTCCTCTTGCCCACAAAACCATGCGGCAAACCTGCTGCCATTGCCAGATGGCGCGCTGATGTGCGTCTGGTTCGGGGGGACGCAGGAAGGGATTGCGGATATCTCCGTATGGGGTTCACGCCTGACACAGGGCAGCCAGCAGTGGAGCGACGCGGTTAAACTCTCTGACGACGCGACGCGCTCTGAGCAAAACCCGGTCCTCTTCCTTGCCCCGGACAACGTGCTGTGGCTGCTGTGGACCGCCCAGATTTCCGGCAATCAGGACACGGCGATTGTGCGCTATCGCCAGTCACTGGATTTGGGCCAAACCTGGGGCGAGATTGATACTCTTCTCGATAAACCGGGCACCTTTATCCGCCAGCCGATAGTGGTGCTGGAAAACGGCAACTGGCTGCTACCGGTGTTTTACTGCCGTACACGGCCGGGGGAGAAATGGGTAGGTAACGACGATATCAGCGCGGTGAAAATCTCGGAGGATCGCGGAAAAACCTGGCGTGATGTTGTGGTGCCCGAAAGCCTGGGCTGCGTGCATATGAATATTACCCCGCTTCACAACGGCACCCTGGTGGCGCTGTTCCGCAGCCGCTGGGCGGACAATATTTATTACAGCCAGTCAACGGACGGCGGCGAAAGCTGGTCCGTACCGGAGCCGACGGCGCTACCCAATAACAACTCCTCCATTCAGGTAACGACGCTTTCGAGCGGTGAACTGGCGCTGGTGTTCAATCACATGAGCGCCGCCGGTGCGCTTGAGCGCCGGGCGTCTCTCTACGATGAAATTGATGATGGTGATGACCGTAAAGAGCCGGTCGTTACCCGCGGTCGTGCTGCCTTCTGGGGTGCGCCGCGTGCGCCGATGACCGTCGCCATTTCGCCGGACGGCGGGAAAAGCTGGCCGTGGCAGCGTAACCTGGACGAGGGGGACGGTTACTGTATGACCAACAACTCCATGGAAAAACTCAATCGCGAATTTTCCTATCCCAGCATCAAACAGGGATCGGAAGGCAATATTCATATCGCTTACACCTACTTCCGTCAGGCCATCAAATACGTGCGGGTGACGCCAGAATGGGTCAAGGGGCTAATATGATTATCGGGCATCTCAACGCCCTGCCACTGGCAGGGCTACCGTCGGCGTTATACGCCCTGCTTTCCCGCCCGGAGTGCACGCTTCCGGCTCTTATGGCGCGCGCTGATGGTCGCTGGCAACCGGAGAATAGCGACTGGTTTTGCCATATCGGGCCTGCCAGGACGCAGCCGCGTATCGAGCGGCACACGGAGTACCATCACCAGTGGGCAGATATTCAGGTTGTGTTAGCAGGCGAAGAATATATTCACGCCGGAGCACTTCCCATCGGGCGGCCGGGTGATGAAGAGCGCAAGCCAGATCTGTTTATTGCCTCCACCGCTGAACACAGCGTCGCTATCCGTCTCGGCGCGGGTGATTTTGCCGTCTTTTACCCTGGTGAGCCCCATCAGGCGCTGTGTGCTGCCGTGTCGCCCATGACGGTGCGTAAAGCGGTATTCAAAATTCCCCGCACGATGCTGGAGGTTTGAGATGCGCCATGCTGTCGTTACCGGAGCCAGCTCGGGCATTGGTGAGGCGATCGTTAAACGTCTGCTGGCTGAAGGCTGGCAGGTGACCGGACTAAGCCGACGCCCCGTCACGCTGGAAACACCCAACTTCACCAGTCTGAGCGTTGATATCAGCAAGCCTGATGCGCTGATGGCCCTATTACAGCCCCTCCCTCCGCCTCACGCGGTGATCCATGCTGCCGGAATGATGGCTGCCGCGCCTCTGGGGCTGCTGGAGTCTGCTACGGGTGACACACTCTGGCGACTGCACGTGCAGGCGTGTGAAGTACTGTTTAACCACTTCGCACCCCGCATGGCGTCCGGAGGACGGCTGGTGGCGATAGGCAGCAGAACGTCACGCGGCGCAGCCGGACGTTCCCAGTATGTCGCCACCAAAGCGGCAATGGTTGGGATGATCAGAAGCTGGGCCGCCGAACTGGCCCCACGAGGGATTACCGCGAACGTGGTCGCTCCCGGAGCCACCCAAACGCCAATGCTCAGTTCGCCGGGGCGGGAAACCTCCCCGCCGAAATGTCCGCCGTTAGGGAGGCTTATCAGGCCAGAAGAGGTCGCCGGGTTGGTCAACTTCCTGTTGAGCGAAGAGGCCGCCGCCATTACCGGGCAAGAGATTGCGATCTGCGGCGGCGCATCGCTCAGCTAGCGCAAAAAGATCCGCCCTTTCAGATACAGCGTCGCCTGCCCGCCAATCAGCACGCGGTCGCCCTTTAACTCGCAGCGCAGATCCCCGCCACGGGCTGATACCTGGCGGGCATTCAGTGACGTTTTACCCAGTTTTTCGCTCCAGTACGGAATCAACATGCTGTGCGCCGATCCCGTCACCGGATCTTCCGGCACGCCTTCACCCGGACAGAAGAAGCGGCTGACAAAGTCATACGCGTCCCCCGGCGCCGTGACGCAGACCATTTTATCCAGCGGGATCATTGCCGCGATATCCGGCGTTAAGGCTTCCACCTGCTGCTGGCTTTCCAGCACTACCATGTAATCGCGCCCTGCGCGGATCTCTTGTGCACCGCTGATGCCCAGCGCGCTAAAGAGTAACGCGGGCGGATTGTCGACAACCTCCGTCGACCATGCCGGGAAATTGAGCGTCAGCCAGTCTCCGTTGCGCTTCACCGTCAGGTCGCCAACAAAACGCGTCGAGAAGGTGATTTCGGTATGCGGGTAATCGAGATATTCAAAAATGACGTGGGACGC
Organism: Enterobacter quasimori; assembly: GCF_018597345.1. Lineage (NCBI taxonomy): Bacteria > Pseudomonadati > Pseudomonadota > Gammaproteobacteria > Enterobacterales > Enterobacteriaceae > Enterobacter > Enterobacter quasimori. Next base: position 344,415 of record NZ_JAHEVU010000001.1, read on the forward strand.
CGCCAGCGTGGCATGTCCGCAGAGGTTAATTTCATCAAGCGTGGTAAACCAGCGCAGCTCAAAGCCGTTATCCGTACGCACGAAGAAGGCCGTTTCCGACTGGTTATGCTGCTTCGCCATGTTGAGCAGCGTCTCATCCGGAAGCCACTCTTCCAGCGGGCAAACCGCCGCCGCATTACCACCGAACGCCCTGTCGCTGAAGGCATCTACCAGATAAAAATCAATTTCCTGCATGGTCTCTTCCTCTTTTTTTCTAGCGCAGAAATACTGTGCCTTTCAAATATAATGATGCCTGGCCGCTCATCATCACGCGCGAGCCTTTCAGTTCGCAGCGCACATCACCGCCACGGGCCGAAACCTGACGCGCAAACAGCGTCGTTTTTCCCAGCGTTTCACTCCAGTAAGGAATGAGCATCGTATGCGCAGAGCCGGTGACAGGATCTTCAGGTACGGCAACCCCCGGAGAGAAGAAGCGGCTGACGAAATCGTACTCACCCTCCCCACGCGCGGTGACGGCAACCTTGTGTTCACCTGGCGTCATCGCGGAATAGTTTGGCGTCACGGCTTCCACCTGCTCACGATTTTCCAGCACCACCACCCAGGCGCGCCCCTTTCGGGCCTCAACGTAGCGGTTGATCCCCAGCGCGGCGAGCATCTCTGGCGGCGGGGTCAATTCCTGCGTCGGACTGGCCGGGAAATCGAGCGTCATCCAGTCACCTTCCCGGCTGACCGTCAGGCGGCCCGAGGCGGTCTCAAAGTGAATGCGCGAGTCCGGGTAGTCCAGCTCGTTAAACAGCACATACGCAGCGGCAAGCGTTGCGTGTCCGCAGAGATTGACCTCGGTTAAGGTGGTAAACCAGCGCAGCTCAATCCCGCCTTTACTGCACACGAAGAACGCGGTTTCGGACTGGTTATGCTGCTGCGCCATGCTGAGTAACGTCTCATCCGGTAGCCATGCCTTAAGCGGGCAAACCGCCGCCGGATTGCCACCAAATGAGGTATCACTAAACGCATCTACCAGATAAAAATCAATCTCCTGCATCGACTTACCGCCTGTTATCGTTGTGTTGTTCTTTATCTTCACGGAAAACCTCGCCCGCCGCTACCGCTGTGGCACGGTAAATTTTGTGATTAAGGTCACATTATGGTTGAGTTTTCGCCGTTTAAAGCTTTAAGATCGTCTCCTCATCGTTAATCAATCCCAGACATCTTTATGACAACAAACACGGTTTCCCGCAGGGTCGCGTGGCTACGTGTGGTCACGCTCGCCATCGCTGCGTTTATTTTCAATACCACTGAATTTGTTCCGGTTGGGCTGCTGTCTGACATAGCCGACAGCTTCCAGATGGAGACGGCGCAGGTGGGCATTATGTTGACCATCTACGCCTGGGTGGTGGCGCTGATGTCGCTGCCGTTTATGCTGCTGACCAGCCAGATGGAGCGGCGAAAGCTGCTGATTGGCCTGTTTGTGGTCTTCATCGCCAGCCATGTGCTGTCATTTATGGCGTGGAATTTTACGGTGCTGGTCGTTAGCCGCATCGGTATTGCCTTTGCCCACGCGGTGTTCTGGTCGATTACCGCGTCGCTCGCTATTCGCCTGGCACCGGCGGGGAAACGCGCGCAGGCGCTGAGCCTGATTGCCACCGGTACCGCGCTGGCGATGGTGCTCGGCCTGCCGATTGGCCGCATTGTTGGGCAATACTTCGGCTGGCGTACCACCTTCTTTGCCATCGGCATGGGGGCGCTGATCACGCTGGTCTGCCTCATCAAGCTGCTGCCAGCATTGCCGAGCGAACATTCCGGCTCGCTGAAAAGCCTGCCGCTGTTGATGCGTCGCCCGGCGCTGATGAGCATTTATTTGCTTACGGTGATTGTGGTAACCGCCCATTACACGGCCTACAGCTACATTGAGCCGTTTGTGCAGGTTGTGGCGGGCTTTAGCGCCAATTTCGCCACGGTTCTGCTGCTGATTCTGGGCGGCGCGGGCATTATCGGCAGTATTTTGTTTGGTAAGCTCGGCAACCAGCATGCGTCTACGCTGGTGAGCAGCGCCATTGGCCTGCTGCTGGCGTGCCTGCTGTTGTTGATGCCTGCCGCGGGCAGCGAAAGCCATCTGGCGATCCTCAGCCTGTTTTGGGGCGTAGCAATCATGATTATCGGTCTGGGCATGCAGGTGAAAGTGCTGGCGCTGGCACCGGATGCCACGGACGTCGCGATGTCGCTGTTCTCGGGGATTTTCAATCTGGGGATTGGCGCGGGCGCGCTGGTGGGAAATCAGATTAGCCTGCACGTGTCGATGTCGGCGATTGGCTATCTCGGGGCGATCCCTGCGCTGGTGGCGCTTATCTGGTCGCTGCTGATCTTCCGCAAATGGCCGGTGGCGCTCGAGGAACAGGGTCAGCACGGGTGAGGTTTGTTTGTGCCGGGTGGCGCTGCGCTTACCCGGCCTACGAAATCCGTCTTTTTGTAGGCCGGGTAAGGCGAAGCCGCCACCCGGCAATGACCTCAATGATAGGTCTTAATAATTTCCAGCACGCCGTTAATAATAAACTGCACGCCCATACACACCAGCAGGAAGCCCATCAGACGGGAAATCGCTTCAATCCCGCCCTTTCCTACCCAGCGCATAATCGCGCCGGAACTGCGCAGCGACGCCCACACGATAATACCGATAAGCGCGAAAATCAGCGGTGGCGCAACCGTCAGCACCCAGTCCGGGAAGGTGGAGCTATCACGCACCGTTGAGGCGGAGCTGATGATCATCGCAATCGTTCCCGGCCCCGCCGTACTCGGCATCGCTAACGGGACAAAAGCAATATTCGCGCTGGGCTCTGTTTCCAGCTCTTCGGATTTGCTGGCCGCTTCCGGTGATTCATGCGCTTTTTGCGCGGGGAACAGCATACGGAACCCAATAAAGGCCACAATCAGCCCCCCGGCGATACGCAGGCCGGGAATCGAAATCCCAAAGGTGTTCATCACCAGCTGCCCGGCGTAGTAAGCCACCATCATGATGGCAAACACATAGACAGAGGCCATCATCGACTGATGATTTCGCTCTGCGCTGTTCATGTTCCCTGCCAGCCCCAGAAACAGCGCCACCGTCGTTAACGGGTTCGCCAGCGGCAGCAACACCACCAGCCCGAGGCCAATTGCTTTAATCAAATCCAACATAGTGCGTCGTTGTCCTTATCCATATTCATCCCCGCAATTATAGGGTGAAAGTGTGACATTCAGCCATGACCACAACGTAACCATTATTTTCTCACTGCAAAGATAACCCTGCGTTATGTATATGATTTGAAAGCACTCAAAAAAAGTTCATGAAACGTTTTAGCAATTCGTGGCATCCGTCGATTCATTCAGTTGACTTATACTTGCCTGAGCAATAATATCTGCCGTGACTAAACTACTTGCCAGGGCAACCATTGTGAAAAGCACCAGCGATCTCTTTAACGACATCATTCCACTGGGCCGTCTTATTCACATGGTTAACCAGAAAAAAGATCGCCTGCTCAATGACTATCTGTCACCGCTGGATATCACCGCAACACAGTTCAAAGTGCTGTGTTCCATTCGCTGCGAAGTGTGTATCACGCCGGTTGAGCTGAAAAAGGTGCTCTCTGTCGATCTGGGTGCGTTAACCCGCATGCTGGATCGTCTCGTCTGCAAAGGATGGATAGAACGAAGCCCTAACCCGAATGACAAACGCGGCGTGCTGATCAAACTGACCAGCGACGGCGCGGCCATGTGTGAGCAATGTCATCAACTCGTAGGACAAACACTGCATCAGGAACTAACAAAAAACTTAACGGCAGATGAAGTGGCAACGCTTGAGCTTTTGCTTAAGAAAATACTGCCGTAAACAGAAAAAGAGGTATGACGATGTCCAGACGCAATACTGACGCTATCACCATTCATAGCATTTTGGACTGGATCGAGGACAACCTGGAATCGCCGCTCTCCCTTGAAAAAGTGTCAGAGCGTTCAGGGTACTCAAAATGGCACCTGCAACGGATGTTCAAAAAAGAGACCGGTCATTCATTAGGTCAATATATTCGCAGCCGCAAGCTGACGGAGATTGCCCAAAAACTGAAAGAAAGTAATGAGCCGATCCTTTATCTGGCGGAGCGTTACGGATTTGAATCGCAACAAACCCTGACGCGCACGTTTAAGAACTACTTTGATGTGCCGCCTCATAAGTATCGTATCACCAGCATGCCGGGTGAATCCCGATATCTGTATCCGTTAAAACACTGTAGTTAAACAACGCCTGTAAAGACGTACCGAGGAAATCATGAAAGTTACCGTCTCCGCCGCCCTCGCCTTGCTGGTGCTGTTTTCCAGCCAGACCTTCGCGGAGCAAACGCCCAGTGCAACGCAGCAAAATAATCGTGACACGATGATTTTGCCGTCAGCACATGACCAGTCACCTTTTGATTTCAACCATATGGGGGCTGGTAGCGACAAATCCGACGAATTAGGCGTGCCGTATTACAATCAGCACGGCTTCTGATTCGTTTTGCCCCGCGTTTGCGGGGCTTTTTTGTGCCCTAACTCCGTACCCGCGTCGCCCGACGCACGCGAAAACCAAACACGTTGATGTAGAGTCCACCCATGATCAGCACCGCGCCAAAGAGCTGCAGCGCGCTGAGCTTTTCATCCAGCAGCAACGCCGCGCTGGCCAGCCCCACCACGGGTACCAGCAGAGACAGCGGCGCCACCCGCCAGGTTTCATAGCGACCCAGCAGCGACCCCCAAATGCCATAGCCGATAATCGTGGCGACGAACGCCAGATAAATCAGCGACAGGATAGTCGTCAGATCGATCTCGACCAGGCTTTTTAGCATCATGTCCGGGCCGTCCAGAATAAACGATGCCGCCAGAAACGGGATAATCGGGATTAGCGCACTCCACACCACCAGAGACATCACCGCCGGACGCGCTTCATGCTGCATAATCAGCTTGTTGAAGATGTTTCCGCAGGCCCAGCTCAGCCCCGCCGCCAGCGTGAGCATAAAGCCCAGCAGGGCCACATGCTGGCCGTTCAGGCTGGCTTCAATCAGCACCAGCACGCCAAACACCGCCAGCGTGATCCCCGCCAGCTGTTTACCCTGTAAACGCTCACCAAATACAAACGCGCCGAGAATGATGGTAAAGAACGCCTGCGCCTGCAGAACCAGCGAGGCCAGACCGGCGGGCATGCCGAATTTAATGGCACAGAAGAGGAACGCAAATTGCCCGAAACTGATGGTCAGGCCGTAGCCCAGCAGCAGTTTCAGAGGGATTTTCGGACGCGCCACGAAAAAGAGCGCCGGGAACGCCACCAGCATAAAACGTAAACCTGCCAGCATCAGCGGGGGCATATTGTGCAACCCCAGCTTGATGACCACAAAATTAAGCCCCCACACTACGACCACCAGCAACGCCAGCAGCCCGTCTTTACGCGTCATACCCTGCCCCTGAATTATTAATAATTTGTTAACACTTCAAGGTAACAGAAAAAATAGCACCACGAGAAGATCATTAATTCTGGCAGTCAGGCGAAGCACTTACGGATAAATTAGGCGCTATACAAGCCCCTTATGTCGTGATACTCCTTTTATGACACAACAAAAAAAGCATAAGCATTTGTCGGGCAGGAATATGAAACCATCTCTCAGGCGCTCTACCGCAGCGCTGCTGGCATCGTCATTGTTATTAACAATCGGTCGAGGGGCAACGCTGCCGTTTATGACCATTTATCTCACGCGCGCGTACAGCATGAGCGTCGAGAATATCGGTTATGCGCTGACCATTGCGCTGACCATTGGCGTCGTGTTCAGCTTAGGGTTTGGCATTCTCGCCGATAAGTTTGATAAAAAGCGCTATATGCTGATCGCCATTGTGGCGTTTATTGCGGGGTTTGTGGCCATTCCGCTGGTTAATAACGTCACGCTGGTGGTGCTGTTTTTTGCGCTGATCAACTGCGCCTACTCGGTTTTTTCAACGGTACTCAAAGCCTGGTTTGCGGATGTGCTGACCTCAAGCGAGAAAGCCCGCGTCTTCTCCCTGAACTACAGCTTCCTGAACATAGGCTGGACGATCGGACCACCGCTTGGAACCCTGCTGGTGATGTACAGCCTGCAGCTCCCGTTCTGGCTGGCGGCCTTTTGCGCCGCACTGCCGCTCGGCTTTATCCATTTCTTTGTACAGAAAAGCGTTGCGTTAGATACCGCTGAAGAAAAGGCGCCATGGCAACCGTCGGTATTGCTGAAGGACCGCGCCCTGTTCTGGTACACGCTGTCTGGTCTGCTCGCGTCTTACGTCGGGGGATCGTTTGCAACCTGCATTTCACAGTATGTGCTTGCCGCGCACGCGGACGGTGATTTCGCTGAAAAAGTGGTGGCCGTGGTGCTCCCCGTCAACGCGGCCGTGGTGGTGACGCTGCAATACGCCCTCGGGCGTAAAATTTCAGCCAGCAACATTCGCCCGCTGATGACCATTGCCACCCTGTTTTTCATCGTGGGTCTGGGCGGGTTTATGCTCTCCGGTGAAAACCTGGTTTACTGGGGCATCGCTGCCGCGATCTTTACCCTCGGGGAGATTATCTATGCACCGGGGGAATATATGCTGATCGACAACATCGCCCCGCCGGGAATGAAGGCGAGCTATTTCTCCGCCCAGGCGCTGGGCTGGCTGGGCGCGGCGGCGAACCCGATGATCACCGGGCTCATCCTGACCCATCTGCCGCACTGGTCATTGTTTGTGATTATGATGGCCGCCATCGTCATTGCCTGGCTGATGATTTTGCGTGGGATGAGCGTGAAAGCGTGGTGCGACGCGCCCAAAGTCGCGTAACCATGTAGGCCGGGTAAGGCGAAGCCGCCACCCGGCTCAGGCAAAAGCTAGTGGTGCAACATCTCTTCAACCACCTGTTCTTTGTACATCTCGTTCGGGTAGTACGTCGGCCAGTTATCCATCTCTTTCAGCAGCGCCTCATGGGAGGTATTGCCCATGAAAAGATGGAAGTGTGAAGAGGCTTTCGGTCCAATGATATGGTCGCTGAACTGAACAAACTTCGGTGCCTGGCTGCTGGCATCCTTGCACTCAAACAGATAGCGAACGCCTTTTTTGCCTGAGGCATAGGTCAGGATTTTGTAACCGCTGTAGTCATAGTGACAGCGTCTCACCGTTTCCCCCTGGTGGAATTCCATCACATTATTTTCGATGCCGATAGATCCCACGTCCGTTGCGTAGCCCGTACGGTAATAGGCTTTCACCGCCTCAACGGATTTGCGGTCCTTCTCCGCTTTCTTCTTAAATACCGGATCGAGCGAACCGTCCAACAGGAACGGATAGACGGATTGCCAGGTGCCGTCCCAGTCCGACAGCTTTCTGTCCTTCACGTCTTTATCCTCAAACACGCCGTTCGCCGCCTTCTGTTCCGCCTCGGTCATCTGGTGACCGTGCGAATGGGCAAACAGCTGGCCGCTGACCAGCAGCGCCCCCAGAGTCATGGCAATTTTTCCAATATGTGCAGCCAAAACAAAACCCTCATTCCGTTTTATAAGAATGATAATGTTATATTATAACATTTCAGATCGCAACCAGTCCGCGAACGCCCTCCTGCTCCATATTTTCACCACGCCCCTGCTGAATAATGGTGCCGCGCGACATCAGCAGATAGCTGTCGGCCAGCTCGGCGGCAAAGTCATAAAACTGCTCAACCAGCAGAATCGCCATATCGCCGCGATCCGCCAGCGAGCGGATCACCTGTCCAATCTCTTTGATAACCGATGGCTGAATGCCCTCCGTCGGCTCATCGAGGATCAGAAGCTGGGGCCGACTTGCCAGCGCGCGTCCTATCGCCAGCTGTTGCTGTTGTCCCCCCGAGAGATCGCCCCCGCGGCGGTGCTTCATCTCTTTTAACACCGGAAACAGCTGCCAGATCTCATCCGGCACCTGCTTCGCGTCGCGGGCGGAAAAGCGTGACAGCCCCAGCAGCAGATTCTCTTCAACGGTTAAGCGCGGGAAAATCTCGCGCCCCTGCGGGACATACGCCACGCCAGCGTGCACCCGCTGGTGCGGCTTGCTGTGGGTGATTTTCTTGCCCTGCCAGACGATGTCACCGCTTTTCGCCGGGATCAGCCCCATCAGACACTTCAGCAGCGTGGTTTTACCGACGCCGTTGCGCCCCAGAAGGCAGGTGACCTCGCCACTAAGAGCCTGAAAGCTCACGCCGCGCAGAATATGGCTGCCGCCGTAGTATTGATTCAGTTCGTTAACCTGTAGCATTACGGCTCCTTAGCGTCCCAGATAGACTTCAATCACCTGCTCGTTGGCCTGTACCTCACGAAGCGAGCCTTCTGCCAGCACGCGCCCCTGATGCAGCACCGTCACCCGGTCGGCGATGGTTTCCACAAACCCCATGTCATGTTCCACCACCATCAGAGAGTGTTTGCCCGCCAGCGTTCTGAACAGTTCTGCGGTGTATTCGGTTTCCGCGTCCGTCATTCCGGCGGCGGGCTCGTCCAGCAGCAGCAGATGCGGATCCTGCACCAGCAGCATACCGATCTCCAGAAACTGTTTTTGCCCGTGAGAAAGCAGCCCGGCGCGGCGGTCGCGCTCGCTGCTGAGCCGCAGAAGCACCAGCATTTCATCAATGCGATCGACCTGTTCGCCGTTTAGCTTTGCCCGCAGACTCGCCCAGACGGATTTGTCGGTTTTCATTGCGATTTCGAGGTTTTCCCACACCGTCAGCGCTTCGAATACCGTGGGTTTCTGGAATTTACGCCCGATCCCCTGCCGGGCAATGGCGGCGGGATCGAGCAGGGTCAGATCGACAGACTGGTCATAGCGCGCTTTGCCGCTTTGAGGCCGCGTTTTGCCGGTGATGACGTCCATTAACGTCGTTTTGCCCGCGCCGTTAGGCCCAATCACGCAGCGCAGTTCGCCCACGCCAATATTGAGCGAGAGATCCGTCAACGCCTGAAAGCCGTCAAAATTGACGTTGATGGCCTCAAGCTGCAACACGGGATCGGTCTGTTCCCGGTAGCGGTCACCCGGCAGCTGCCGGGTGAATAATCCGTCAGATGGCTGCATTATTTCTCCCCCTTACGCAACAGGCCGTAGACGCCGCGCGGCAAGAACAGCGTGACGGCGATGAAAATCAGCCCGAGAAACAGCTGCCAGTATTCCGGCATCGCGACGGTGAAGAAGCTCTTGGCACCGTTCACCAGCGCCGCGCCGATCACCGGACCGACCAGCGTGCCGCGCCCGCCCAGCGCCACCCAGATCGCGGCTTCAATCGAGTTGGTCGGCGACATTTCGCCAGGGTTGATAATGCCCACCTGCGGGACGTACAGCGCTCCCGCCAGACCGCACAGCACCGCGGACAGCGTCCACACCAGCAGCTTGAACCCGCGCGGATCGTAACCGCAGAACGTCAACCGGTTTTCCGCGTCACGCACCGCCGTCAGGATGCGGCCAAACTTGCTTTTCGCCAGCGCAAATCCTGTGCCTAATGCCAGAATCAGCAGCAACACGGTCGCCAGAAACAGCGCGATGCGCGTGGCGGTCTCCGTCACCGGGAATCCGAGCAGGGTCGTAAAACCGGTAAAGCCGTTATTACCGCCAAAACCGGTTTCGTTACGAAAGAACAGCAGCATGCCCGCGTAGGTCAGCGCCTGGGTCATGATGGAAAAATAGACCCCTTTGATTTTTGAGCGGAAGGCAAACCAGCCAAACACCAGCGCCAGCAATCCCGGAACCATCACAATCAGGACCAGCGCCCAGGCAAAGTGCTGGGTGCCCCACCAGAACCACGGCAGCTCGCTCCAGGAGAGAAAGGACATGAACGCAGGCAGACCGTCCCCCGCCGCCTGGCGCATCAGGTACATGCCCATCGCATAGCCGCCAAGGGCAAAGAAAATGCCGTGTCCCAGCGAGAGCATGCCTGCGTATCCCCACACCAGATCGAGCGCAACGGCCACGATGGCATAGCAGAGGATCTTGCCAATCAGCGTCAGCATCCAGGTCGATAGCGCCAGGGGATGCGTGGCGGGCAGCAACGCGAAAAACGGTAAGATCAGCAGACACGCCACCAGCAGGCTGCCCGCAATCTGAGTCGTGCGCGGCGCTTTACGCGCCATCGTTAAGGTAAGCGGCTGGCTCATCAGTCAGTAACCCTCCCTTTTAAGGCAAAGAGTCCCTGAGGGCGTTTCTGAATAAACAGAACGATCGCCACCAGAATCAGGATTTTGCCGAGTACCGCACCCATCTGCGGTTCGAGGATTTTGTTGAAAATCCCGAGGCCAAACGCCGCCGCCACGCTGCCGGCCAGCTGGCCCACGCCGCCCAGCACCACCACCAGGAACGAGTCGATAATGTAGCCCTGACCCAGCTCCGGCCCGACGTTCCCCAACTGGGAAAGCGCCACGCCGCCCAGACCGGCAATGCCGGACCCCAGCCCAAACGCCAGCATGTCGACGCGCCCGGTAGGCACTCCGCAGCAGGCAGCCATGCTGCGGTTTTGGGTCACCGCGCGGACGTTCAGGCCAAGACGGGTTTTGTTCAGAATCAGCCAGGTGAAGAACAGCACCAGCAGCACAAAGCCCAGCACCACGATACGGTTCCACGGCAGCGTCAGGTTGGCGAACACCTGCACGCCTCCGGAAAGCCAGAACGGGTTTGCCACCTCCAGGTTTTGTGCCCCGAACGTCATGCGTACCAGTTGGATAAGCATCAGGCTTATCCCCCATGTCGCCAGCAGCGTTTCCAGTGGACGGCCGTAAAGATGGCGGATCACCGTGCGCTCGAGAATCATCCCGATGCCCGCCGTCAGGCAAAATGCCACGGGCAGCGCAATAACCGGATAAAGCGCCAGCCACTGGGGCAGAAATTGCGCCATCACCTGCTGCACCATCCAGGTGGCATACGCCCCTAACATCAACATTTCACCGTGGGCCATGTTGATGACGCCAAGCAGACCATAGGTGATTGCCAGCCCCAGCGCAGCCAGCAGCAGGACAGAGCCCAGCGAAAGCCCCATAAACGCTTGCCCAAGCAGGTCTCCCCACATCAGACGATGCTGAATGCGGCTCAGGCTCTCGGCGGCCGCCGCACGCACCTTCGCATCCGGCTCCGTCTGCGGTTGGGTAAACGGCGTGATTTTTGCCTGCACGTCCGGGTCGTCGGATTGACCCAGCAGTTCAATAGCCTGAAGACGGGTCTCCGCCTGAGGACTGGCAAGCTGGAGGTTCGCCAGCGCCAGCAGCAGCGACTGCCGCGTCACGTCATCCGTTTCGAGACTGACCTGTTTTTGCAGAAAACCGAGCATATCTGGCAGGGTATCCCGCTGGAGCTGCCGGGCTGCGTCGCGCCTTTCGGTGACGTTGTCACTTATGAGTTGATGTGTCGCCAGGGCAGTCGCCGCCAGCACACGCAGTCGGTTGGTCAGGCGTACGGCTTTGGTTGGCCCTTCTGCCGCCGTTGCCGCCCCGAGCGGCACCATCTCGCCGCCGTGCCTGGCAAAGGCATGCTTCTGGCCGTCGATAAACAGGCTTTCAGCTTGCAGTGCCTGAAGCAGCGGCATCCTTGCCGCATCCGGTGAAGCCGCCCACGCGGTCAGCATTGCTGCTTGCTGCGTGCGGCTCGCAGCAACAAAGTTATCGGCATCCGATGCCTGCGCCATCCCTGGCAGCAGTCCGGTAAGCCATACAAGAGCGATGAACATGCGCATGGCGTTCATGACGTTTCTCCCTGCGGTGATGGCTTAGTTACTGGCGGTTTTCATCGGCTGGTCAGGCTTTTTGTCATTTCCGGCGATGAACGGGCTCCACGGCTGGGCGCGCACCGGCGCGTCGGTTTGCCAGACCACGTTAAACTGACCGTTACCCTCGATTTCCCCAATCATGACCGGCTTGTGCAGGTGGTGGTTGGTGGCATCCATGGTGAGCGTAAACCCAGACGGCGCTTTAAAGGACTGGCCCGCCATCGCGGCACGCACTTTATCCACGTCGGTGGTGCCTGCTTTTTCGACGGCCTGCGCCCACATGTGAATGCCCACATAGGTGGCTTCCATCGGATCGTTGGTTACGACGGTATCGGCATTCGGCAGCCTGTGCGCTTTGGCGTAGGCTTTGTAATCCGCCACGAAGGTCTGGTTGGTTGGGTTATCCACGGATTCGAAGTAGTTCCACGCCGCCAGGTTCCCCACCAGCGGTTTGGTGTCGATCCCACGCAGTTCCTCTTCACCGACAGAGAACGCCACCACCGGAACATCGGTAGCCTTCAGCCCCTGGTTAGCCAGCTCTTTATAGAATGGAACGTTGGAATCGCCGTTGATGGTCGACACCACCGCCGTTTTACCGCCTGCGGAGAATTTCTTAATGTTGGCTACGATGGTCTGGTAATCGCTGTGACCAAACGGGGTGTAAACCTCTTCAATGTCTTTATCCTCAACGCCTTTTGAATGCAGGAAGGCGCGCAGGATCTTGTTGGTGGTGCGCGGATACACGTAGTCCGTGCCCAGCAGGAAGAAGCGCTTCGCCGCGCCGCCGTCTTCGCTCATCAGGTACTCCACCGCCGGGATCGCCTGCTGGTTCGGCGCGGCGCCGGTATAGAAGACGTTCGGCGACATCTCTTCACCTTCGTACTGAACCGGGTAGAACAGCAGGCCGTTCAGCTCCTCAAACACCGGCAGCACGGATTTTCGCGACACCGACGTCCAGCAGCCGAACACCACCGCCACCTTATCCTGGCTGATGAGCTGACGGGCTTTCTCGGCAAACAGCGGCCAGTTCGACGCCGGGTCAACCACCACCGGCTCCAGCTTCTTGCCCAGCACGCCGCCTTTGGCGTTGATCTCATCAATCGTCATCAGGGCAACGTCTTTCAGGGGCGTCTCGGAGATCGCCATCGTGCCGGACAGCGAGTGCATAATCCCCACTTTGATGGTATCGGCAGCCTGCACGCCAAAACTCATTCCCATCGCGACCACGGAGGCCGACAGTGCAAAAGCTTTTAACAAGGTACGACGGTGCATATTTTCACTCCTGAAAAGAAAGCTGTGCGAAAGCGTCCGATACCGCAGGGACGCAGATAAACAGTGTGTCAGCTTCAGGAGAGCAAAAAGGATGCCAGAATGGAGAGAGCGGAATGGCGGGAGATGACGCGCGGGTTGTAAAGAGAACGACTCAGAATGAATCAGCGCTGCACTTTTATAATGCAGCGCTGGAGGAGGCTTACCAGACTTCGCTGGCGATCTGCGTCACCAGACGCACTTTATCCCACTGCTGGGATTCGCTCAGGCTGTTGCCCTCTTCTGTCGAGGCAAAGCCGCACTGCGGGCTAAGGCAGATTTGTTCCTTCGCCACGTATTTCGCCGCTTCTTCCAGACGCGCCTTCACCCCTTCCGGGTTTTCCAGCTCGCCGTTCTTGGTAGTGATAAGGCCCAGCACCACCTGCTGCTTGCCCGGACGCACGAAACGCAATGGCGCAAAGTCGCCGCTACGGTCGTTGTCGTATTCGAGGAAGAACGCGTCAACGTTGACCGTCCCGAAAAGCACCTCGGCCACTGGCTCATAGCCGCCTTCGGAAATCCAGGTCGAACGGAAGTTACCGCGACAGACGTGCAGCCCGATGGTCAGATCGTCAGGCTTGCCTTCGAGCGCTTTATTCAGCACGCGGGCATAGATCCGCGCCAGTTCATCGGCATCATCGCCGCGCTCGCGGATCTGACGGCGCTGGTCGTCCGAGCAGAGATAGGCCCAGACGGTATCGTCCAGCTGCAGATAGCGGCAGCCCGCGTCGTAAAACGCGCGGATGGCATCGCGCCAGGTGGTCGCCAGATCGTCAAAATAATCAGCCAGATCGGGATAAACCGTAGCGTCGATATCTTTACGTCCCCCGCGGAAATGCAGCACGCTCGGGCTTGGAATGGTCATCTTCGGCTGCGCGTTGCCGCTAATGCTTTTCAGGTAGCGGAAATCGTCCAGCATCGGGTGCTCGCCAAAGCCCAGCTTGCCCGTCACGCGAACGCCGTGGGCCTTGGTCTGCACGCCGTTGAACTGAATGCCCTGCTGCGAATCATAGCGCTCCACGCCCTGCAGGCCGTCGAAGAAATCAAAATGCCACCAGGCGCGGCGAAACTCGCCGTCAGTGACGACGTGTAGCCCGCAAGCGCACTGCTGTTCGACAACATGGCGGATGGCCTCATCTTCTACCGCACGAAGCTGCCCGGCATCAATCTCACCGTTGGCAAATTTCTGGCGAGCCTGCTTGATGGCATCCGGGCGTAAAAAACTGCCAACTACGTCGGCGCGGTACGGGGCGTGTTGTCGCTGCATGGAAATCTCCTCTGTCTGTCGGCAATGGTTGCCAACAGTGATAATTCATCATTTGAATTTTTAGACTTCTGGATGTCTAAATGTCCAAAAAAGATGTCATATCTGCCGCATTCCGGCAAACGAGAAAATTTCACCTGTGTTGAAAAAAATTCATCTTCACAGCGAAACGGGCGATGCCTCATGAGCAAACGTGAAGCCTTCGTCTTCCCACCCGGTAATCCCCCCGAGCATGATTTTGACCGGCAGCCCAAGGCGTGCGAGCTTAAGCGCAGCCCTGTCTGCGCCGTTACAGTGAGGCCCGGCGCAGTACACGACAAACAGCGTGCCTGCAGGCCACTGCGCCATGCGTTCTGCGGAGATCTGGCTCCAGGGCAAGTGCAGCGCGCCGGGGACGTGGCGACGGGCAAACTGCTCTGCTTTACCCACCACGTGCAGCAAAACAAAGTCCTGTTCATTGTTAGCAATGGCATGATGCACGTCAGCACAGTCGGTCTCGACGCTCAGGCGATGCAGAAAATGGGCAACGGCTTCCTGCGGTTCTGCCGCCGGGATTTCAGTAACATAGCTCATGATCCTTCCTCATCTTGGGTGTTTGTGTTAACACTACTCTATCCATAAATTCAGCCAGTGAATGCGTCCGCGTATGCCAGAAAACAGCAAAAAGATGACAAACTTAAGACAGGTTTCTCCTCCCAGAGTCGTCGTTCTGGCCTATGACGGTTTGTGTACCTTTGAGTTTGGTGTGGCCGTGGAAATCTTCGGCCTGCCGCGCCCGGAAATGGGCGAGAGCTGGTATCGGTTTGCGGTTGCAGGCGTGGATGAAGGCGAGTTACGGGCCACGGGGGGCATCCGTATTCTGGCCGATGGCGATCTGAGCCTGCTTGAGCGTGCAGATTTAATCCTCGTGCCGGGCTGGCGCGGTATTGACGCCGCCGTACCTGACGCGCTTTGTGATGCCTTACGCCGGGCCAGCGCGCGCGGGTGCCAGCTGTTGTCCATCTGTTCAGGGGTCTTTGTACTTGCCGCTACCGGACTGCTTGACAGGCGCAAAGCCACCACGCACTGGCGCTACATTGAGGCGCTTAAAACCCGTTATCCGGCCATCGACGTGGTTGAAGATGTCCTGTATCAGGACGAAGGCGATATTCTGACCTCTGCGGGGAGCGCTGCGGGAATCGATTTGTGCCTGCACGTGGTGCGTCGGGATTACGGCATGGAAGCGGCAAACCGCGTGGCGCGGCGTCTGGTCATTCCGCCGCATCGGGACGGTTCGCAAACCCAGCAGTTGAGCCGTCCGGTTGCCCAGCTGCGGGAAAGCCAGCGTCTGGGCCAGCTGTTTGATTTCCTGCACCAGCATCTGGCTCTGGCGCACACCGTGGACTCCCTGGCGCGTCGGGTTGGCATGAGTCAGCGCACCTTTCTGCGGCGCTTTCAGGACGCCACCGGGACCACGCCTACGCGCTGGCTGCTGAATGAACGCCTGCTGCGCGCCAAAGATTATCTTGAAAACAGTAAATTAAGCATCGACAGCATCGCTGAACAGACCGGGTTTGGCCAGGCCGCTACCCTGAGGCACCATTTCCGGCAGCATTACGCCCTTTCCCCTGCGCGGTATCGCAAACAGTTCGCCCGCACGGGCTGAATATGGGCAAAAAAAAACCGCCATTAGCTGGCGGTAAATGCTTGCATGGATAGATTTGTATTTTGGTATCTACGTTCCCGACATTCCATGCCGGGCTGCGGATCCCATACAACCTAACACCATCAGACTCAACGAAAGGTAAACAGACCGCTTAACCTGCCTGGGTATTTATTTGCAGGTAACGCATCAGTCCCTGCTCCGCGCTCTGTTTAGCGTCATCATTAATCGCTTCAAGATAAAAAGAGCGTGATACGCCATAGGGCGCCTTTTCGGAAGGATATACGGCAAACTGGAATGACTTCCCTTTTGCCTGATTGGTGCAATCTAATTCCCAGCGCTGCTCGCTCTTTTGGCTGCTAATACACGCCACACGGCCGTAATCGCTGGTTAAATAGGAGCCCACACGGGATTCTGCCGACTGGATATATTCCGGGGCGCCAGTGCGGGTATAGCCTATCCCTGCAACTGCACCAACAGAAACCACCACGAGCGCAATAGGTAATATTTTTTTCATTTAATCAGACTCATTCCTTAGCCAGAGGAATACCATTATATAGGATTATTCTACTTTTTGGTGAGCCGGATACATATCAAATTTGGCAGGGGTAATGTAATTCAGCATATTCCTAAAATAGGCATGGATGACCTCTTATTGGTTACGGGATATTACCAGATCGCCGCTTCACTACAGTTATTGACAAACTCTTTTCGCTACTTTGTCTTTTTGAATAATAACACCACGAAATTATTGCCATGATAGCCACGACAGAATCTGCTGCGGTGAAATAATGTTAAGAAAAGGTTTATCGATAATATTACTGACGTGCGCATTATTCTCCGGTCAACTGATGGCCGGGCACAAAGGACATGAATTTCTGTATGTGAAGAGCGTGGAGCATCAGCTTCGGCATGAAGCCGACAGCGATGAGTTGCGTACCGCAGCGGAGGAGTCAGCGGAAGGCTTGCGCGAGCACCACCAGTGGCAGAAATCGCGCAAACCAGACACCCATTTTCGCTAGTTAGCTGCCTTTACGCTTAGGCAGGGTCTTCATCAGTTCATCAGGGCTGACTGACGCCACGACGCTGCCGGGCTGCGGCATCTTAAAAATGTGATTTTTCATTTTACCGATGACGTGCATTTCACACGGGCGGCAGTCGAATTTAAGGGTCAATACCTCGTCGCCGTTCACCAGCTGCATTGGCGTTGCTTTCCAGCTCTTGATATTCCCCTTCGCCTGTTTCGGGCAGAGGTTAAACGCAAAGCGCAGACAATGTTTAGTGATCATCACCGGCACGTCGCCCTTCTCTTCATGCGCTTCATAGGCCGCGTCGATCAGCTGCACGCCGTGGCGGTGATAAAATTCACGCGCTTTGTGGTTGTAGACGTTCGCCAGGAAGGACAAGTGCGTATCCGGATAGACCGGCGCGGGCACCGCTTCGGCTTTACGGCTACCGCGCGGGTAGTTCGCCAGACGTGCTTCATCCAGCATGTCGGCCGTTTCACGGCGGAACTGGTTGAGCAGACTGTTGGGGACAAACAGCGCGTCCGGGAGATTCACGTCGATGTTACGGGCGTAATACATCGTCTGCCCCAGTTTCGCCACCCCGTCCTTCAGGCTATTCAGCGCTTTTTCCGCGTTGTTTGCCACCTCGAACAGGCCATCGAGCGTATGCGTCACGCTGATGCCGTCTTCGCAGGTCATGGTCAGGATCAGCTGTTCTTCCCAGCCACCAAGCGCAATATCTACCGCAATGCGACGCTCGCTGGAGGTTTTCAGCAGCGCCTGCTGCCAGTTATGGTCAAGGTTACGGTTCAGCGCCGCGTTCGGGCGCGCTTTGTAGAGATCCGCTGGCATCTCGTTTGGCCAGACGCGATAGCGATTTTCGCCGGTTTTTTCCACGGTATTGGCGCGGAAGCCCACGACTTCACGCTTGATCATCACGTTCAGGCCGTCACCGTTCGCCAGCGGCTCCGTCACTTCCACGTCCAGGTGATCTTTCGCCACTTTCAGCACTTCGCCAACCGGTAAACCGATAAACTTCGGTGAGTCGAACGCGCCGATATCCCCTTTACGGGCATTCACGAAATAGTCAGTGCTGCCGCGGTGGAAGGTTTTATCCGTCGACGGAATAAAGAAATGCTCGGTGCGGCCGGCCGACGCGCGCGCCAGGTCACCGCGATCCTCAATAATGGCGTCCAGCATCTGGCGATAGTGCGCGGTGATGTTCTTCACGTAGCTCATGTCTTTATAGCGCCCTTCAATCTTGAAGGAGCGCACCCCCGCGTCAATCAGCGCGCCAAGGTTAGCGGTCTGATCGTTATCCTTCATGGACAGCAGGTGTTTTTCGAAGGCCACCACGCGCCCCTGATCGTCTTTCAGGGTGTACGGCAAACGGCAGGCCTGCGAGCAATCGCCGCGGTTGGCGCTGCGGCCGGTCTGCGCGTGAGAAATATTGCACTGGCCGGAATACGCGACGCACAGCGCACCGTGAATAAAGAACTCGATGGTCGCGTCCGTAGCCTGGTGAATATCGCGGATTTGGTTCAGGTTCAGCTCGCGCGCCAGTACGATCTGCGAGAAACCGACGTCAGAGAGGAATTTCGCTTTTTCTACCGTGCGGATGTCGCACTGGGTACTGGCATGCAGTTCAATGGGCGGAATATCCAGCTCAAGAACGCCCATGTCCTGAACAATCAGGGCATCCACGCCGGTCTGGTAGAGATCGGTAATCAGACGCTGCGCAGGCTCCAGTTCATCATCATGAAGGATCGTGTTCAGGGTCACGAACACTTTCGCCCCAAAACGGTGGGCGAACGGCACCAGCTCGGCAATATCGCTCAGGCTGTTGCTGGCGTTATGGCGGGCACCGAAGCCAGGGCCACCAATGTAGACGGCATCGGCACCGTGAAGGATCGCTTCACGGGCAATGGCGGCGTCGCGGGCCGGGCTTAAAAGTTCAAGATGATGGGATTGCAGGCGCATACTTCGTCGTTATCCGTTATGGTCAAAATGGCGGCTATTGTAGTCAGAAGTATGCGTCAGCGAAACAGTTTTGCGTAGCCTCAGCGGGGATAATGAATAAGGGAGTGAAAATGCACCGTCCGGGCGCTGCTGTTGCGATAGGCGTGCGGTTTATCCCCCGCAAAACGCACTCCGGCGTCAGCATGGATCGTGCGCCACTCGCCGTCGATGTTCATCTCCAGTTCGCCGCTGATCACCACCACATGTTCAATGACGCCCGCTTCATGCGGCGTGGATTCGCTCAGCGCGCCGGGCGCGAGGGTAATCGAAAAATGGTCAAACCTCAGCGTTTCATCCCACGGGAATAACGGTTTCACAACCATCGCCTGCTGCTGGGGATCAAACACGGCTTGCCCGTCCGCCTCTGGTGCGATGAAGGCAGAAAAGGGTACGTTCAGCCCGGTGGCGATTTTCCACAGCGTCGACACCGTCGGGCTGGATTCATTGCGCTCAATTTGGCCCAGCATGGCCTTTGACACGCCCGTCTCTTCTGCCAGCTTCGACAGGCTCCAGCCGCGCGCCTGGCGCTCGGTTTTCAGGGTATGAGCAAGATGTTGTGTAATTTCCATGGTCCCTCCAGATACCCACACAGCATACCACTTGTACGCTATAACGCACAGTGTTACCTTATGCCGGACGCTATAACGCACAACGGAGTTTTTTTATGCGCCCTTCAACTCTTCTCTTTCCTGCCGTCCTTGCCGGGTTTGTTGCCGTACTGGTGGGGTATGCCAGCTCGGCAGCCATCATCTGGCAGGCCGCAGCGGCGGCGGGCGCAAATGCGCACCAGGTTGCGGGCTGGATGACCGCGCTGGGTATTGGGATGGGCATCAGCACCCTTGCGTTATCGTGGTGGTACAAAGCCCCGGTACTCACCGCCTGGTCAACGCCCGGCGCGGCGCTGTTAGCCACCAGCCTCAACGGCGTGACGCTTGCCGAAACCATCGGCATTTTTATCTTTGCCAACGCGCTCATTTTACTGTGTGGCGTGACCGGCCTATTTGCCCGCCTGATGAAGCTCATCCCGCATTCCCTTGCCGCCGCGATGCTGGCAGGCGTGCTGCTGCGGTTTGGCCTGCAGGCGTTCAGCAATCTCGACGGGCATTTTCTGTTGTGCGGGAGCATGCTTGCGGCCTGGCTGATGGCCAAAGTCCTTGCGCCCCGGTACGCCATTGTCGCCACACTGCTGGTGGGTAGCGCAGTAGCATGGGCGGGAGGTGACGTTGTCACACGCGATATCGCCCTTTCTGTCGTTATGCCGCAATTTATCGCACCGGCGTTTACCTTCACCAGCCTGCTGAGCATCGGCGTGCCCTTCTTCCTGGTCACCATGGCCTCGCAAAACGCGCCGGGGTTCGCCACGATGAAAGCGTCGGGCTATCCGCTGGCGGCCTCACCGCTGATTATCGTGACGGGCGGGCTGGCGCTGCTGTTATCTCCCTTCGGCGTGTTCTCCATCTGTATCGCCGCCATTACCGCCGCCATTTGCCAGAGCCCTGATGCCCATCCTGATGCGGGTAAACGCTGGCTTGCCGCCGCAGCTGCGGGCGCGTTTTATCTCATGGCGGGCATTTTTGGCGGATCGATCGCAGGGTTAATGGCCGCATTACCGCTCAGTTGGATCCAGACGCTTGCCGGTCTGGCGCTGCTCGGCACCATCAGCGGGAGTTTGTATCAGGCATTGAATCTCGAGGCGGAACGCGACGCGGCGATCGTCACCTTTCTGATGACCGCCAGCGGGGCAACAATCCTGGGGATTGGCTCTGCTTTCTGGGGGCTGGTGCTGGGTGGCCTCTGTTACGCCGTGTTTTCACGCCGTCGCCGCGCGTAGCTGTGACGGGGTTATCCCCATTATGCTGCGAAAACGGTTGCTGAAGTGGCTGGCGGAGTTAAACCCGCAGGCGAGTGCGATATCCGTAAGCGGCGTGTTGGTATGCTGCACCAGCGCTTTGGCTCTCTCCATACGGCGCTGCATAACGTACTGATGCGGAGCCAGCCCCATCGACTGACGAAACATTCTGGCAAAGTGATACTCGCTCAGCGCAGCCTGATCGGCCAGATCGGCCAGCGTCAGCGGCTGGGAGAGATGCTCTTCGATAAATGCCAGCACGTTTCGCAGCACAAACGGCGACAGCCCGCCGGTGACGACCGGCAGCTTCCACTGCACGCTGGCGTAATTCTGGAGCAGATGCGTCAGTAAAAGCGTAGAGGCGGTACTGAGGGCGAGCTGATTCGCTTTTTGCTGCCAGTCGCAGCCAAGCAAAAACTGGCGATAAAGCGCGGTTATTTTCGGATCGCTGCCGAAGATTTTCTCATCCAGAGTCAGCGACAGCGGGCGTTTATCCCAGATTTTTTCGCCAACGTCGCGCAGATGTTCATCGGTACAGTACAGATGAACAAACGACAGGTCATCGCGGATATCCCACGTCGATTCGCTCTCTTTCGGCATCAGGCAGAAACGGTCCGGACCGCCGCCATTCTTCCAGCCGCCCGGCGTTTTTTGGTAGCTTTCGTAGCCATCGGCCACGTACAGGCTGAGGGTATGGTGATTGCTTTTTACGGTAATCGTATCGTGCTTGTTGTACCACGCCGCCAGTTGAATACCGGAATTGAGCGCGACCGTTTCCCGGAGCACTGCATTCTGTTGGCGTAGCGTTTCAAAGGTATCGTAAGCGTGAGGCATAGCCGTGAACGGATGGTTGATCAGACCCTCAGTCTAAGAAGTGTTGTCGCGCGATGCCAGCCTTCGCGCAACAAAAAAGCGCAAGAATTTGCAAGTCCAGCGCAAGGGGATGAAAGCAGCCCGGCGCCAGACGGGTCAGACTGTGCTTTTCGCGGTATGAGAAGAGAGAAACAATGAACGCATTGCTCTATGGACTGGTGGTCGTGATATGGGGAACGACCTGGATTGCAATTTTTCTGCAGCAGGGACCTGTCCCGGCCCCGGTGTCGATTTTCTGGCGCTTTGCCGTGGCCACCGCCACGATAATGATCGTCTTACTTGCCCTACGCCGTTTGCGCAAGATGGCCCTGCGGGATCACCTCTTTTGCCTGCTGCAGGGATGCTGCGTTTTCTGCTTCAATTTCTGGTGCTTTTACGCCGCCGCCGCGCACATCAATACCGGCCTGGAGTCGGTGATTTTCTCCATGGCGGTGCTGTATAACGCCATTAACAGCTTTATTTTCTTCGGACAGCGCCCGCCCGCTCGCTTCTGGGCAGCCGCCGCGCTGGGCCTGGTCGGGATCATCACCCTCTTCTGGGACGATCTGCTGGCAAGCGGCTGGAGCGCCTCTTTACTAACGGGCATTGGCCTGTCTGCACTGGGCACATACGGATTCTCACTGGGTAATATGATCAGCATGCGCCACCAGCGTAACGGTCTGGAGACCATGACCACCAACGCCTGGGCGATGCTCTACGGTACGCTGGTGATGGGCGGTATTGCACTCGCCAGAGGGGACAATTTTATGCCGGAGTGGACGGTAAGCTACATCGGTGCGTTGCTCTATCTGGCCCTGTTTGGCTCGGTGATTGCCTTTGGCGCCTACTTTACGCTGGTCGGACGCATCGGTCCGGGTAAAGCCGCCTACAGCACCCTGCTGTTCCCGCTGGTTGCGCTCTCTATTTCGACGATCTACGAAGGATACGTGTGGCACGTGAATGGGATTGTTGGGCTATTGCTGATTTTGGGCGGAAATATGGTGATGTTTACGAAGCCAGAAACCTGGTACAGACGACTGAGAACGGCATAAAAAAAGGCCTGCATCGCTGCAGGCCCTGATTCATTATTTCGCTGTTTTATGCACATCAAACATGGTGGCATCTGTCGCCATGTCATCCACAACTTGCTTCAGCGTTGCGAAGCCCATTGGCGTATTTTCGTTAGCCAACTCTTTCCCTTCGCCTTTACGCACCACTTTCATGACGGTTTTGTTCGTTGCCGCGTCAATCAATTCACCTTCGAAGAACAGATGCGTATCCATTGTGCGGTGACCGGTAGCCATCTGCGTACCCGCTACGACCAGCGCGACAGGCACCACTTCATAGAACTGCAGTCCTTCTTTCTGCGAGCTCACGCCGGTGATGGCCCCGCGGAAAATCAGGCTGTGTTTACCTGGAGTCGACACAACGGGCTTACGCTGACCAATTGCCGTTTTCATTTTGGTATTGGTATAGGCCAGAAGCTCATCAAGCGTTTTTTGACCAATCTGAGTGGTCGGTTTTGGCGCCGGATAATAGGTTATCGGCGTCCAGAGAATACTGTCGTAATTGGCTTCGTTATAGGAAGGATCAACCCAACGCAGCGTTGGTTTCCCCGTCGCTGACGTCGTTTGCTGCAAGCCTGAATAATCTTTTAAAAAGCCTGAATATTGTTCGGGAGCGGCAACTTTCGATGCACAGCCCGCCAACGCCAACAGACCAGAAAGCACTGCAACTTTAAAAAAAGTGTGAGTACGCATGATGGTATTCCATGTTATCTGCAAGTATGCACTTGAAGTTATAGCAAAAGATGAAGGGATTTGTTGTGGCAAAAAATGATGCAGGCAGCACAAATTGCAAAAAGACTGCCCGAACGCGGTCCGGGCAGGACAAAATTACGGCTTAATATCTACCTGCCAGAACAGATGCTTACCAAACGGGTCGATTTCGTAGCCAGTCACTTCCTTACGTACCGGTTCAAATATGGTGGAGTGCGCAATCATGACGGCTGGCATCTGGTCATGCATCATCTGCTGCGCCTCTTTGTACAAGGCAATACGTTTATTCTGATCGGTTATCGATTTTGCTTCGGCAATAATTTTATCAAAGGGTTTATAGCACCATTTGGCCGAGTTCGACCCGCCGTTGGCTGACGTACAGGTAAAGAGCGGGCCAAAGAAGTTATCCGGGTCGCCCGTGGCTGTTGTCCAGCCCATCAGCGCAGCCTGATGCTCGCCCCCTTTCACACGCTTGAGGTATTCCCCCCACTCATAGGTGACGATTTTGGCCTGCACGCCAACCTTCGCCCAGTCGGCCTGAATCATCTCGGCCATGCGTTTCGCATTCGGATTGTAGGGACGCTGCACCGGCATCGCCCACAGGTCGATGCTGACGCCGTTGGCAAAACCGGCCTCTTTCAGCAGCGCTTTCGCCTTTTCAGGATCGTAATCGTAATCCTTAAGCTCGCTGTCTGCGCTCCAGACGCCCGGCGGCAGCAGGTTTTTCGCCGCAGTGCCCGTACCGTGGAATACCGCGTCAATAATGGCAGGTTTATTGATCGCCATCGCCAGCGCCTGACGGACCTTCACATTATCCAGCGGCGGCTTTTGCGTATTAAATGCCAGAAAACCGGTATTCAGCCCCGCCTTGCTCATCAGCGTGATGTCTTTGTTCGCCTTCATGCGCGGCAGATCGGCCGGGTTCGGAAACGGCATCACCTGACATTCATTTTTTTCGATTTTCGCAAAACGCACGGACGCATCCAGCGTGATGGTGAAGACCAGGCGGTCCAGCTTCGATTTACCCTGCCAGTATTCCGGGAACGCCGTGAATAAAATGCGGGAATCTTTCTGATACTGCGCCAGCTTAAACGGCCCGGTGCCGATGGGCTCCATATCCACCTTCTCCGGCGTGCCCGCTTTCAGCATCGCGTCGGCATACTCCGCTGAAAGGATTGAGGCAAAATACCAGGCCAGATCGGCGACAAACGGCGCTTCCGGGTGAGCCAGGGTAAAGCGCACGGTGTGGTCATCGACTTTATCAATGGCGGTTATCAGGCTACCGAACTCCAGGCTTTCGAAGTTGGAGTAGCTGCCGTTAGAGACGTTGTGGTAGGGATGATTCACGTCTTTTTGCCGCATAAACGAGAAGATCACGTCATCGGCGTTAAAGTCGCGGGTCGGCATGAAGGATTTATTGCTCTGGAACTTAACGCCTTTACGCAGATGGAAGGTATAAACCTTGCCGTCGTCGCTCACCTCCCAGCGCTCCGCCAGGCTCGGCACCAGCTCCGTTGTGCCGGGTTTGAAATCAACCAGACGGTTATAGACCGGCACGGCGCTGGCGTCCACGCTGGTTCCCGAGGTGTATAATTGAGGATTAAAGTTTTCCGGCGATCCTTCGGAACAATACACCAGCGTTTTCGCGGCAACGGCGGAACTGACCGTGAGTGCCGCGAGCGCCAGCGCTATAGTTGTGAGTTTGCTTTTCATCATTTATTCCTGTCTTTTTAATTCGACGGCTAATTAATTCTTTTGCCATTTCATAAATAACATTAAAGTGATGTGGCAAACACCTGATAAATAAATAAGGAATAAATCACTATGGGCTCGCCGCTTTCCAGACAATTAACGCACCGTTTTTTCCGCTATCTCGCGATCACCAGCCAGAGCGACCCTAAAGTCAAAACCCTGCCCTCAACGCCGGGCCAGCACGACATGGCGCGGGAGCTTGCGCAGGAGCTGGCACAGCTAGGGTTAGACGATATTGTGATTGATGAATTCGCCACGGTAACGGCGGTAAAAAAAGGCAACGTGCCCGGTGCGCCGCGCATCGGCTTTATTACCCATATCGATACCGTGGACGTGGGACTGTCACCGGATATTCATCCACAAATATTAACCTTTACCGGTGAAGATCTCTGTCTGAATAAAGAGAATGACATCTGGCTGCGGGTTAAAGAGCATCCGGAAATTCTGGCTTATCCGAATGAGGAGATTATTTTCAGCGACGGTACCAGCGTATTGGGCGCGGATAATAAATCGGCGGTCACGGTGGTCATGACGGTGCTGGAAAACCTGTCGGCAGAGCATCGGCATGGCGATATCGTCGTGGCGTTTGTGCCTGACGAAGAGATCGGCCTGAACGGCGCCAAAGCGCTGGATCTTAAGCGCTTCGACGTCGACTTTGCCTGGACCATCGACTGCTGCGAGCTGGGTGAAATTGTCTACGAGAATTTTAACGCGGCAGCGGCGGAGATCCGTTTTACCGGCGTGACGGCGCACCCGATGTCCGCGAAAGGCGTGCTGGTGAATCCCCTGCTGATGGCGACTGACTACATCAGCCATTTTGACCGCCAGCAAACGCCCGAATGCACCGAGGGACGTGAAGGCTATATCTGGTTTAACGGCATTCAGGCCGGACAGAACGAGGCCGTTCTTAAGGCCAATATCCGCGACTTTGACAAGGAGCGCTTTGCCGCGCGCAAGCAGCAGATTGCCGACGTGGCCGCGCTGATTGCCGCCCAATATCCGACGGCCAGCGTGGACTATCGCATTGAAGATACCTACAGCAATATCAGCAATGCGATTGGCGAAGACCGACGCGCCATCGATCTGATGTTCGAGGCGATGGAATCGCTCGGCATCACGCCAAAACCAACGCCAATGCGCGGCGGTACAGACGGCGCGGCGCTCTCGGCAAAAGGACTGCTTACCCCGAACTTCTTCACCGGCGCGCATAACTTCCACTCGAAGTTCGAGTTTTTACCGCTGTCGTCGTTCGAGGCGTCGTACAACACTGCCCTGCAGATCTGCCTGCTGGCCGCCCGCTAAGCGGGCTTGCGTGCCAGCATGGTGGCAAAGCGCAGCTTGATGCGGTTGCCGTTTTCGTCGGTGCGGTGCAGTTCGCCCACCTCTTCGTTGTATTTGAGCAACGCCCAGCCTTCATAGTAGTTGCTCAACTCACCGGCTTTAAACGCAAACGGGAAGCCGACGGTGCACGGGTAATCTGCCGTATCCATGGCGGCCACGATGAGGTTGTAGCCGCCCGGCTTCGTGCAGCGCTGCATATTGGCGATAAGACCAGGGATGGTGTTCGCTTCCAGGAACATCAGCACTACGGTTGAGAGGATAAAATCATACTCACCGTCAAAGCTCAGGTTGTTTAGATCTTTGATCGCGGTCTGCAGCGTCGTAATCCCTTCTGCCGCTTTGATGCGCTCGATGTTGTCAATGCTCATCGGGTTTTTATCCCAGGCGGTGACATCGTAGCCGTTGGCCGCCAGGTAAAGGCTGTTGCGGCCGTTGCCGCAGCCCAGGTCCAGCGTTTTACCCGGTTTAACGATCTCCGCGCTGTACAGCACCTCTGAATGGGTACGGGTTAAGCCATATTTCTCTGTGAAGTAATTCTCATCGACGGTCATTATTCTTCCTGAACCTGCGTAAGTTGAAAGTGTATTTTGAATGCCATTTTAAGGCGTTTCTCCTCAGGTTGCCAACCGTTCGAAAACCGAAAAATTTGCTACGTTTAGTTAAGACGCTTATCAGAGACCTAAAAATGAACAAATACCGCCTTAGCGACGAGACCCGCCTCTGGCAGTGGAAAAACGGCGAGACAACCCACTCAGCCACGCTGCGGCAGATTATCGCCACGGCGGATTTTAACGACGTGACGGCCGGCACGACAGGCGGCTGGATTGACGACGAGAGCGCCCTCGCGCAGGACGGGGACTGCTGGATCTACGACGAGAACAGCGTGGTATTTGCGGGCGCGACAATATCGGATAACGCTCGTCTTACCCAGCCTTGCGTCGTGAGCCACCGTGCCTGCGTCGGCGGTAACAGCTGGCTGGACAATGCACAGGTGAGCCATGAGGCAAAAATAAGTGACAACGTCACTATTCAGCAATCTACCGTACGCGGCGAATGCCATATTTACGGTGATGCCCGCGTGATCCACAACAGCATAGTGATTGCCGCGAAAGGCTTAACGCCCGACCAGGAACAGATCCTCAAAATTTATGACCGGGCCACGGTGAGCGAGTCGCGCATTGTGCATCAGGCGCAAATCTACGGCGATGCGCTGGTCAGCTATGCCTTTATTGAACACCGTGCTGAAGTCTTCGACAGGGCCATCCTGGAGGGGAACGATCTCAATAACGTCTGGGTCTGTGACTGCGCTAAAGTGTACGGCAACGCGCGCCTCATTGCGGGCTTTGATGACGACGCTATCCCCACCGTGCGCTACAGCTCCCAGGTGGCGGAAAACGCGGTGGTGGAGGGAAACTGCGTCATCAAGCACCACGTCCTGATTGGCGGTCAGGCCTGGCTGCGCGGCGGGCCGATCATGCTGGATGATAAAGTGGTGATCCAGGGGCGCGCGCGAATAAGCGGTGATGTGCTCATCGAACATCGGGTTGAAATCACCGACGACGCGGTCATTGAAGCGTTTGCCGGCGAGAGCATTCACCTGCGCGGCGAAAAAGTGATTAACGGCGACCAGCGCATCACCCGCACCCCGCTGCTGGGGGCGTTATAGGGTAGAGATCTTGCCGTAAATGTTCACATCGTCAAAGCGGCCATTCAGGTATTCCGCTTCCCGCAGGCACCCTTCCAGCGTAAAACCGTTGCGCACGGCAACGCCGTTGCTGTGCTGATTCGCCACCCGGCACTTGATCACAAAACGGCGGATCTCACCGCGTTCGACGTAGTAGCGCATGAACGCCTGCAGTGACTGAGAGAGAATGCCCTGCCCCTGGTGGTCTTCATCCAGCCAGTAGCCGATGTAGCCGGTTTTGTTGGTCGGTTCAATCGTGTTGAACGACAGCACGCCAACCAGCGCATCATCCCTGAAGATCAGAAACATTTTGGCGTAACCGCGCTGGTGCAGCATCTGGTTGCTCTGCACGTTGCGACGGGTATCCTCTTCGCTGCCCACGTGCTGCGCCCAGTCAAAGGCGGTTTGCAGGAAGATTTTGTTTTTGATGACGAGGTTGTGCAGGTCGGCGGTGTAACGCTCTTCGACGGAGCGCAGTTCAATGTGTTGTGAAACGGGAATGATTTCAGATGTCATGGTGCCTCGTCATCGCCCGGTGGCGCTGCGCTTACCGGGCCTACAGTATCGAAACGTAGGCCGGGTAAAGCGAAGCCGCCACCCGGCACAACCCCACAAACGTTAACGCATTATCCGGTCGTCAACGTAGTTACGCTTATCCGGCGCCGGCGGGAAATACTGATACAGCCAGGTTTCGCTGATAGCGTCGCCCTGGCAGCGCAGGAACAGGCGCATATCCACCGGTTCCGTCGAATCCGAGGTCGGGTACCAGTCAAACAGTATGCGATAGCCGTCAAACGGCTCGACGTAGAGGATCTCAACCTGCTTCGCTTCACCGCTGGAGAGCGTGATCACCGGCTCAATGCCTTTTGGCGCAGCGGCCTTCAGGTCGCCGCCGACGAAGTCGATGGCAAAGCGACGGGCCCACACTTTCGGGTAGTTTTCGCCCGGCGCCCAGCCTTCCGGGAAGCCGCCCATACCGGTACGGGTGGCGAAGACGTTCGCCAGCGGAGAACGCACCGGCGGCTGCGCGCTCCAGTAAAGGCGGTATTTGAAGTCCAGCTCGTCCCCCGCTTCCACCGGCTTCTCAGGCTGCCAGAAGCAGACCACGTTATCCAGCGTTTCGCCGGTCGTCGGGATCTCCATCAGCCCTACCGCGCCTTTCCCCCAGTTGTTTCGCGGCTCCACCCACAGGCTTGGACGTTTGTTATACCAGCCCATCACGTCCTGATAGTGAGAGAAATCGCGGTCAAGCTGCAGCAGGCCAAAGCCCTTCGGGTTCTTATCCATGTAGGCATTGAACTGCAGCTTCTGCGGGTTATTCAGCGGACGACAAATCCACTCCCCGTTGCCGCGCCACATCGCCAGTCGGTCAGAGTCGTGGATTTGCGGGTGAATGGTGTCGCACATGCGGCGTTCGTTGTTGCCGCAGCTGAACATGCTGGTCATCGGCGCGATGCCCAACTGCTTGATGTCTTTACGCGCATAGAGATGGTTTTCCACCTCCATAATCACCTGACTCTTTTCGCAGTGGATCACGAACTTATAGGCACCGGTGATGCTTGGGCTATCCAGCAGCGTGTAAACGGTAAAGGTGGTATCGCCCGGCTTAACGGTTTCAAACCAGAAGGAGGTGAAATCCGGGAACTCTTCCGGCGTGTCGGTGAAGGTATCCACCGCCAGACCGCGTGCGGAAAGGCCGTACTGATAGGTGTCATCCACCGCGCGGAAGTAGCTCGCACCGAGGAACGAGACGATGTCGCGACGCGCCAGCTCGGGGGCTTTAAAGGCGCGGAAGCCTGCAAAACCGAGATCGCTCTGGCCTTCAAGCTGTTTGGTATCCACACCCGTGTCGCCGTAGCTGAACAGTTCAGGGCGGAAGTGGATCTCACGCGCCTGAGAGGTTGTTTGATCCAGCGAGAACATACGCACGCGGCGGCGGAAACCCATCCCCATATGGAAGAACTGCACGTCCAGCTGACGGCCTTCGATGTTATTCCACAGAGACTGTTTTTCGTCGTAGCGGATGGCGTTATACGCCTGCGGCGTCATGGTTGCCAGCGTCTCCGGCAGCGGACGCGGCGCGCCACCCCACGGGGTTTTCGCCAGGTCATGCGCCATGGATTGCAGTACGGAGAAGTCGAAACGACGGCTCTGGCCGTCTGCAATGTCAGAGTCAGCCGCGTAAGCCGCTTTGGAAAACAGGGAAGCAAGGCCAGATGTGCCGCTCAGGGCAGCCATTGCAAGCGAGCCTTTTAGAAAACGTCTGCGATTCATGCCTGGAAAAACGTCCTTATGGTCGTGTGAATGTGTTTCGCGCGCGGCGAAATGACGGCAAGAAAGAACGCACAGCCTAAACAAAAATGGTTAAGAATCCAATTGTTGGCCGGTGATTATATGAACAAAGTGAGAAATATTTTCTGTCGACCAGAACGGCCCGAAAGTGGTGTAAAGAAAGCCTGGAAAATGTGTAGAAAAATGCCCCGGCGCGACATCACTCACCGGGGCTAACGAGGCGGTTATTTTACGCTGACATCGATACCCGGGAAGTACTTATCAGCGAGTTTAGCGATCGTGCCGTCGGCACGTACTTTATCAATCGCGGCATCAAGCTGCTTTTTGGTGGCCTCGTCACCTTTGCGCAACCCAAAACCGATCCCACTGCCGAGGATAGTGTCGTCAGACACCGGTTTGCCGATAAAGCCAAACCCTTTACCCTGCGGCTTGCTGAGGAAACCTGCCTGCCCGGCCGCGGACATCACCAGCGAGGCGTCGATACGGCCATTTAGCAGATCGCCCCACGCCATATTCTGATCTTTATAAGACACCACGGTGACACCATGTTTTTCCCAGTGCTCTTTGGCATAGGTTTCCTGAATGGACCCCTGCAGTACGCCAATGGTTTTCCCCTTCAGCCCTTCAGCCGTCGTGTCTACTGCCGTACCGGCTTTGCCGACCAGCTGCGACGGAATGCGGTAAATCGCCTGGGTAAAATCAATGCTTTTGCGGCGCTGCTCGGTGATGTTCATCGCCGAGTTAATGGCATCGAATTTTTTCGCCACCAGGCCCGGGATCAACGCATCAAATGAGGTTTCAACCCAGCTGCACTTCAGCGCTGCCGCTTTGCAGATAGCGTTGCCCAGCTCAACGTCGAACCCTTCCAGTTCGCCTGCCGCATTTCGGCTTTCAAACGGCGGATATTCCGCCTCAAGGCCGTAACGTAACTCGGTGGCAGCGAAGGAAGAAAACGTACACAGCAATCCCATGCCGACTATTAACGCGCGTAATTTCATCTCACACTCCTCAGCGTGGTTTAACCCGACACAGGGCTTGGGCACCTGCCCGTAACGTCGCCTCATCTTTGGCAAAAGAGAGACGAATCAATTTATTATCCGTGCCGTCCGCGTAAAACGCCGACAGCGGAATGGTGGCCACGCCACACTCGACGATCAGCCGTTTGACCATCTCGCTGTCGCGCTCGTCGCTGAAATGGCTGTAGTCCGCCAGCAGGAAGAACGATCCGGCACTTGGCAGCAGTCGGAACGGTGATTCCGCCAGCAAACTTTGCAGCAGGTCGCGCTTGCGTTGATAGAATGCAGAGAGCGACAGCCAGGTTTGCGGATCGACCATGTGTTCAGCAAACGCGTGCTGCATTGGCGTATCGGCAGAAAACATTAAAAATTGATGGACTTTACAAATCTCGTCCATCAGCACCGCCGGGGCAACACAGTAACCCACTCGCCAGCCGGTGACGTGATAGGTTTTTCCGAACGATGAGATAATCACGCTGCGCTCCGCCAGCTGCGGATGCGTCGCCATGCCGTGGTGCGGCTCGCCGTCAAAAACGACGTGCTCGTACACTTCGTCAGACAAAATAATGATGTCGGTATTACGGGTCACCGCCACCAGCTGTTGCAGATCGTTCGCTGAGAAGACCTGACCACTCGGATTATGCGGCGTGTTGATGATGATCATACGCGTGCGCGGCGTAATCGCGGCGCGAACCTCGTCCCAGTTAACGGCAAAATCCGGAACGGTCAGCTTAATGGCAACGGGTGTCGCCCCCTGCAACCGCACTATCGGCGCGTAGCTGTCAAATGACGGTTCGAAGTAAATCACCTCATCGCCAGGATGGACCAGCCCGCTAATGGCCGAGTAGAGCCCTTCACTGGCGCTGGCGGTCACCAGCACTTCGCTGCCGGGGTCATACCGGGTGCCGTAAAGCGTGGCAATCTTTTCCGCAATGCGTTCTTTCAGGGCGCTCAGGCCCGTCATTGCCGCGTACTGGTTATGCCCCGCCTCCATGGCGCGGGTGACACCGGCGATAAGCTTTGGGTCGCAGGAAAAATTGGGCGCGCCCTGAGAAAGGTTGATGGCGTTATGCTGTGCAGAAAGCTGCCCGATAACGGTAAAAATCGTGGTCCCCACGTCAGGCAATTTTGAACGGGTTTGCACCGGTGTCTGTAAAGTCATCCTCTGTCCCTTCTCATGGTTGTTGCATAACTATTCAAACAACATCTCCGCTGTCGGGACAATCGAATTGTTGTCATAATAGTCATGAGAAAAATGCATAGCTGAGGTGTAGTATGTCGCGCCGTTCATTCCCGCTTAATGCCATCGACGCCTTTTTGATCACTGCGCGTCATCTGAACCTTACCCATGCGGCGCAGGAGCTTTGCCTGACGCAGGGTGCCGTGAGCCGCAAAATTGCCTCACTCGAAGCGTGGTTTGGCTTTCCCCTGTTCGAACGCCATGCGCGCGGGCTGCGGCTCTCTCCTCAGGGCAGTGCCCTGCTTCCTGAAATGCAATCGGCCTTTACGCAGTTATTGAACGTCGCGGATCGGGCGCGGGCGCACCAGACCGTCATTCGCCTGAAAGCGCCGACCTGCGCCATGCGCTGGCTAATTCCCCGGCTGCTGGACGTGGAGCGCGAACAGCCGGATCTGCAAATTGCGTTGACCACCACGACCGATCACAACGTCAATTTCAAAACCGAGTCTTACGATGCCGCCATTGTTTTCGGCACCCACATGAGCGCGGGCGATTTGCTGTTTGAAGAAGCGCTGACGCCGGTGCTTAGCCCGCTCCGGGCAGGCGCAGCGCTGGGCGCTTTGACCTTTCTTCATCCGACAAGAGATAAAACCGACTGGTCATTGTGGCTGGCGAAACAGGAAAGCCCGGCGTTTGTTATGCACAAAAATCAACACTTCGACACTATGGATCTCGCCATCACTGCCGCCATTCAGGGACTCGGCGTCGCCATAGCCGACGAAACGCTGGTGGCGGAAGATATTCGCGCAGGAAGGCTGATGCGGCCTTATGAGACAAGCATAAAAACTGGCGCGAGCTACCGGCTTGTGCTGCGCGAAACGCCAGGCGAGGAAAATGGCCTGGCGGCGTTTCGCGCCTGCTTGCTTAATCGAGGCTGACGTGGTGCTTCATCACCCGTTTGAACAGACTCATGCGGGCGCGCATAAAGCGGTTTTCAAGCCTGAAACCTGCATGTTTATTCACTCCAATACGCAACAATACGTCGCGCCCTTTGCGACAGGCGAGCCAGTACACCGGGCCGGATAAGCCGTCCTGCGCCCCGGCCTCGCGCGCGAAGCTCACCCAGTAATCCGCGACCTGGGCAGCAAACTGCAGATCGCGTTCGTTCACGTACTGACGCGAAGGTTCCACCTGGCCCAGGGTATCGAATACGTAAGGCACTTCATTGCCGTGCCAGGCACCGTTGATATAGGTGCCATGTTCCGCTTCCGCGACATAATCAAACCAGTAGCGCCAGCACAGCCCGCCCACACGCTGTTGAGCCTGCATCGCCACATAGCCCATCGTGGTAAAGGCCATATCGCGGCACACCTGCCTGCCCAGCTCTTCATCCCCCTTCACGCCCGGATAGAGCAGCTTAATCAGCCCCAGGCCAAAGCGTCGTTCCTGGCGAAGCTTCTGAATCTGCCCGGCAAGATCCACGCCAAACACCGCCATCACGCTGGCTTCATCGCTGTTCGACCCAATCATTAGCGGAACGGGATGCTGTCGCGCGGCAAAGAACACATCCAGCATCGCTTCCGGCAGGACGCAATCCCCGACGACGGGCGCAGGCGCAACGTTCAGCGGCGACGTGAGCGGCCAGAAGGCCTCAGGCGGCAGCGCGCGCAGCTGCCCGGCGGTGGCGTTCTCCAGCCCAAAATGGGCGGCTATCGCTTCCCCTTTTTGCAGAGCTTTCTCGCGCGGCGTATCCGGTAAGGTGTACCCGCTTTGCACGATCGCTTTATGGAACAATCCTTCCGCCAGCGGCGATGCCATCAGCGACAACACGCTGCGCGCGCCCGCAGATTCACCAAACAGCGTCACGCAGTTCGGATCCCCGCCAAACGCGGCAATGTTATCCCGCACCCACTCCAGCGCGGCGATCTGGTCAAGTAGCGCAAAGTTATGCACCACGCGGCTTTCTTCACCTTCCAGCGCCGGATGCGCGAAAAAGCCGAGATGACCCAGACGGTAGTTGATCGTCACAACCACCACGCCGCGCGACGCCAGCGCTTTACCGTCGTATGGCGGC
Organism: Enterobacter quasimori; assembly: GCF_018597345.1. NCBI lineage: Bacteria > Pseudomonadati > Pseudomonadota > Gammaproteobacteria > Enterobacterales > Enterobacteriaceae > Enterobacter > Enterobacter quasimori. Next base: position 379,225 of record NZ_JAHEVU010000001.1, read on the forward strand.
AGGCTACCGGCACCAATCGTGTACCCGCCGCCGTGCAGCCAGACCATGACCGGAAGCGGCCCGGCGCGATCGACGGGAGACCAGACGTTAAGATAGAGACAATCTTCCGAGAACTGGCCGGGATCGCCGCCGCCCAGCTCCTTGCAGTACTCAATGTTTTGCCAGCTTGAGGGCGAAAACGTCGTTGCCTGCCGTTCGCCCTCCCAGCTTTCCGGAGGACGCGGAGAGCGCCAGCGCCAGTCGCCCACCGGCGGTGCAGCGTAGGGGATCCCACACCACACATGAATATTGTTGTCCGTGAAACCAGCCAGTGCGCCCTGGCGCGTTTCAACCACAGGGGCGGAGGGTTTTTGCATAACCACCTTCTTTTTCCATCACACCCCTGCAGAGTAACGATTTCAGAGCAAACCGCAACGCTGTTTGCTGCGCGCTTCCGCCTCCTGATAGAGCGTGAATTCGTCATACACCGTACAGCCCAGCGCCGCTTCAAAGGCCTCGCGGCTGGCATTTCCCTGACTACGCGCCTGCGTTTCATTTCCGAGGTTGGACTGGAAAATACCCGCCGCGCTAACCGGCAGAAAATCTTCATACGTTATAGGTTGAGCAACCACCCAGCCGCGTTCGATCAGCGGCTGCGGATCGTCTCCCGGTCGAAACGCGTGCCGATGCGCTTCACCCGCTGGCGTCAGGCGATAGCGGAAATAGGCCAGCTCCTGACGGCGCAGGAACATTTCGCTGTCCGGAAATGCGCTAAACACCTCGCGCAGATGCAGCTGGTGCGTAAGGTTATCTTTACCGGTACCGGCCTGGCTTAACAGACTGTCGTACAGCTCCCGACCTTTCGGCGTCAGCGCAACGCCACGCTGTTCAATTTCACCGAAGCGTGCGGTATGCGTTCCCTTATGTTCCCCGGCGAAAAGAACCGGTTCTTCCAGCGCCTTAAAGCTGGTCTGACGCAGCAGGATCGGCACCTCACGGCGCGGCGGCCCTTCAATCAGGATTTTTGGCTCAATGCCGTACTTCGGCATCAGCTCCTGCACCCGGTCGATATCCAGCGTGCGTGGGGTCAGATGGTTGATGTGGCAGCCGGGGAAGCACACCACGTCGGCAATCAGCTTATGTTCTTTGCTCAGCGCCAGATAGGTTTCCTGGTCGACCGTTGCATGGCTATGCCAGCGGAATGTTTCCAGCGCTTCCTGAACAAACTCGCGCGCCTGCGTTTCAGTGAATGCGCCTTCTGACTCATGCAGGTCGATCAGTTCCAGGCAACGCGGCGTGAATATGTTCCGCTGGGCGAGGATCCCGACGGCACGCTCGCGCAGCCCGACATTTTCAATCAGCTCCAGGCGCAGCAGCGAGGTAAAAATCCGAAACGGATTACGACACAGCGCCGCATCGTCCACCGGGCGGAACGCCGTGGAATGAACAGGCACCGCCGCCTGCGAGAGATCGTAATAGCTGACCGGATACATTCCCATAATGGCGAACATGCGGCGCAGGGTGGACAGTTCCCGCGCGGTGCCGACGCGAATTGCGCCGTGACGTTCAACATTCAGGCGCGCGAGTTCATCCGCGTTCGCCAGCTGTTCATGTAAGAGTGGATTATTTTCAAGAACCGCCAGGTTAACGTCCGCCACCAGTTCCAGTAAGGTGCCGTACTGCGGAACTTCCTGCTGGTACATCGCCGACATAGCCTGCGAAAAGTGTTCCCGAATATCATCAGCCGTGATGGTGTTCGCCATGATGTCATGCCTCCAGTGAATATTACCTGGAGTGTAGAGAAGCCCGTTCCTTCCGGCGGGAAGAATTTACGAATTGTGATCCAGACAGGCGAGTGGTCAAAGCCTGTCCATGACCAAAAACAGGTTGTAACTCAAATAGATCAAATGTTAAAAATATTTTGCTATCAAGTTATCAAAATCAAACAACTTAACTTGTCACCCTCATCGCTCTGTTTTTAACATCGCCTATGGAAAAAAATGGTCTGTTCAGTCAGCGCATACGCTTGCGCCATTTGCATACATTTGTGGCCGTCGCTCAACAGGGAACGCTGGGGCGTGCGGCTGAAACCCTTAACCTGAGTCAACCTGCACTATCAAAAACCCTGAACGAGCTGGAACAGCTTACCGGAACGCGGCTCTTCGATCGCGGTCGTCTGGGCGCACAGCTCACGATCGTGGGTGAGCAATTTCTGACGCACGCGGTAAAAGTGCTGGATGCCCTCAACACGGCAGGCCAGGCGCTGAACCGGAAAGAGGAACCTGCCAGCGATATCGTGCGCGTGGGCGCGCTTCCTACCGCGGCGCTGGGCATTTTGCCCGCGGTGATTGGTCAGTTTCACAAGCAGCAAAAGCACGCCACGATTCAGGTCGCCACCATGAATAACACGATGCTGCTTGCCGGGCTGAAAGCGGGCGAGCTGGATCTGGGTATAGGCAGAATGTCCGATCCGGAACTGATGAGCGGCCTCAATTACGAACTCTTGTTCCTGGAATCACTCAAGCTGGTGGTCCGTCCCGATCATCCGCTATTGCAGGACACCGTGACCCTGAGCCGCGTCATGGAGTGGCCGGTTGTCGTGTCACCAAAAGGTACGGTCCCGCGTCAGAGTGCCGAAACGCTACTCGAAATGCAGGGTTGCACTCTCCCGTCGGGCTGCATTGAAACCCTGTCAGCCTCCCTTTCGCGCCAGCTTACCGTGGACTATGACTACGTCTGGTTCGTCCCCTCAGGTGCTGTCAAAGACGATTTACGCCGCGGCACCCTGACCGCCCTCCCGGTGACCTCGCCCGGAGCCGGGGAACCTATTGGGATCCTGACCCGTGTTGATGCCCCGCTCTCCACGGGCGCACAAGCTCTGCTAAGCGCGATCCGCAAGTCCATGCCAGCCTGATATCCCTGCCCTGGCCCGCCGTAAAGGCGGGTTTCCCTTCTCATGGGCAAATAATGCGAAATCATTCATTAACAATTGCGTAAAACAATTTAACAGTTTTATCATAGCCGCGAATTCACCAAATGGTTCGCACACAAATTTTTATGAGTGAATTTCACGCTATTCAAACGGTAAAAACATCATAACGCCCGTCCTGCATGACCCAGTTGGTACAGATGCGTACAGCACACCAGACGGGCGGGCGTATTTAAGGAGATAGACATGGCATTTGGCAGCGCGCCACGCGGGTTACCTCGTATCCTGCAGTGGCTCCTTGTCGGACTGATGATGCTCATCGGTCTGGCAGTCGGCGGGCTGGGCTTTAAGCTCGCGACAGTGGGTGGAAGCCTGTACTTCCTGATCATGGGGGCAGTGATGGTAATTGCTGCCATCCTGATCTTCACCAACCGCACCAGCGGCATCGTGCTGTATGGTATCGCGTTTATCGCCTCGTTATTCTGGGCGGTAAGCGATGCAGGCTGGGATTTTTGGCCGCTCTTTTCCCGCCTCTTCACCTTCGCGGTGCTGGCGTTCCTGTGCGCCATCGTGTGGCCCTTCCTGCGCGCCGCGAATACCCGTGAGCCGGTTAACAAAGCGCCCGCTTTTGGCATTGCCGCCGTGCTGGCCGTGGTCATGCTGGTCAGCCTGGGCTGGATGTTTAAGCCGCAGACGCTGGTTGCCGCGAATGAATCGGTGCCGGTAAAACCTGTCGCCGAAGGCGAGCAGCAGAAAAACTGGGCGCACTGGGGGAACACGACCCACGGCGATCGCTTTGCCGCGCTGGACCAGATTAACAAGCAAAACGTCAGCGATCTGAAAGTCGCCTGGGTTGCACACACCGGGGATATCCCGCAGAGCAACGGCTCGGGCGCGGAAGATCAGAATACACCGTTACAGATTGGCGACACGCTGTACGTCTGTACGCCGTACAGCAAAGTGCTGGCGCTGGACGTCGATTCCGGTAAAGAAAAATGGCGTTACGATTCTAAAGCGACGGCCCCTAACTGGCAGCGCTGCCGCGGTCTGGGCTATTTTGAAGATAGCTCAAGCGTGACAGCCCCACTGACGGAAACACAGCCTGCAGCATGCCCTCGCCGCCTGTTCCTGCCGACTACCGATGCCCGCCTGATTGCCATCAATGCGGATAACGGCAAGGTCTGCGAAGACTTCGGCGATCACGGCACCGTGGATCTGAGCGTCGGCATGGGCGAAATTAAGCCCGGTTATTATCAGCAGACCTCCACGCCGCTGGTGGCCGGGAATGTGGTTGTCGTCGGCGGTCGCGTCGCGGATAACTACTCCACCGGCGAACCGCCGGGCGTGGTGCGCGCCTACGACGTTCACACCGGCAAGCTGGCCTGGGCGTGGGATCCGGGTAATCCGAACCTGACCGGCCTGCCGCCGGAAGGCCAGACCTACACGCGCGGTACGCCGAACGTCTGGTCAGCTATGTCTTACGATGCAAAACTCAACCTGATTTATCTGCCAACCGGCAACGCCACCCCGGACTTCTGGGCGGGCGAACGCACCGAGTTGGACGACAAATACAGCTCCTCCATCGTGGCCGTCGACGCAACGACCGGTCAGGTGCGCTGGCATTTCCAGACCACCCACCACGATCTGTGGGACTTTGACCTGCCTTCTCAGCCGCTGCTGTACGATCTCCCTGACGGTAAAGGCGGCACCACGCCGGTGTTGGTGCAGACCAGCAAACAGGGCATGATCTTCATGCTTAACCGCGAAACCGGTAAGCCGGTGGCGAAGGTAGAAGAGCGTCCCGTTCCGGCGGGTAACGTTGAGGGTGAACGCTACTCTCCGACCCAGCCGTATTCCGTGGGCATGCCGATGATTGGCAACCAGACGCTGACCGAATCCGACATGTGGGGGGCGACGCCTGTTGACCTGCTGCTGTGCCGTATTCAGTTTAAAGAGATGCGTCATCAGGGCGTCTTTACCCCACCGGGCCTCGACCGTTCCCTGCAGTTCCCTGGTTCTCTCGGCGGGATGAACTGGGGCAGCGTGTCGGTTGACCCTAACAACGGCCTGATGTTCGTCAACGATATGCGTCTGGGTCTGGCGAACTATATGGTGCCTCGCGCGAATGTTGCCAAAAACGCAAGCGGCATTGAGATGGGGATTGTCCCGATGGACGGCACGCCGTTCGGCGCGATGCGTGAGCGCTTCCTGTCGCCGCTGGGCATTCCGTGCCAGAAGCCGCCGTTTGGCACCATGTCAGCGGTCGATCTGAAATCCGGCAAGCTGGTGTGGCAGGTTCCTGTCGGCACCGTGGAAGATACCGGTCCGCTGGGCATTCGTATGCATATGCCAATCCCCATCGGCATGCCAACCCTTGGCGCATCGCTCTCCACGCAGTCTGGCCTGCTGTTCTTCGCCGGTACTCAGGATTTCTACCTGCGCGCGTTTGATACCGCCACCGGGAAAGAGATCTGGAAAGACCGCCTGCCGGTAGGCAGCCAGTCCGGGCCGATGACCTACGTTTCACCGAAAACCGGTAAACAGTACATCATCATTAATGCAGGCGGAGCTCGTCAGTCGCCGGATCGCGGTGATTACGTTATCGCGTATGCGTTACCCGATAAGAAGTAACAGATGAAAAAGGGACCATGTGGTCCCTTTTTTTGCCCGGTGGCGCTTCGCTTACGCGGGCCTACTGGGCTGGTTTTGTAGGTCGGGTAAGCGCAGCGCCACCCGACACTGCTGGCAACTCAGAACGTCTCCCAGTTATCTCCGGAAACCGTAGCCGCCTGGCGCAACGGCACGCCCTTCGCCACTGGCGCAGACGCTACCGCACGCCCCGCCGTTGCCCCGTTCAGCCGAAATGCCCCCACTGCTTCCGTCAGACGCGCACCCTGCTCTTCCAGCGATGCCGCGGCCGCTGAGGCTTCTTCCACCAGCGAGGCGTTTTGCTGGGTGACTTTATCCATTTCAGAAATGGCCTGGCTCACCTGGACAATGCCACGGCTCTGCTCGTCGGACGCGGCAGCAATTTCCAGCATGATATCGGTGACGCGCTTCACCGCCTCGACGATTTCATTCATGGTGTTCCCGGCCGCGACCACTTCACCCGACCCCTGGTCAATCAGGGTCACCGACTCGTTGATCAGGCTTTCAATCTCTTTCGCGGCGTTGGCGCTGCGGCTTGCCAACGTGCGCACTTCACTCGCCACTACCGCAAAGCCTCGTCCCTGTTCGCCTGCACGCGCCGCTTCAACGGCAGCGTTCAGCGCCAGAATGTTGGTCTGGAAGGCAATGCTGTTAATCACGGCGGTAATTTCTGAAATTTTCTTCGAACTGGTCGAGATATTGCCCATCGTTTTCACCACGCCGGACACCATCTGGCCGCCGCGGCTGGCTTTGCCGGAGGCATCTTCCGCCAGTTTGCTGGCATGATGAGCGTTATCGGCGTTCTGTTTCACCGTTGCGGTCAACTGCTCCATGCTGGCGGCGGTCTGCTCAATCGCGGCTGCCTGCTGTTCGGTACGAGAAGAGAGGTCGGTATTCCCCGCAGAGATCTCGCTGGTGCCGCGATAAATCTCTTCTGCACCCTGGCGCACGGTGCCTACGGTGGTCACCAGCGAATGCTGCATGGTTTGCAGATCCCGCGTCAGGCGACCGATTTCGCTCCGGCTTGTCGGATCGTCCGGCATGGTTAAATCACCTTTCGCGATGTTCTCAATGCGGGTGGCAGCCCGCTGAAGCGGGTTAATCACCGTCCGGCGCAGCACCACAAAGGTCATGGCCGTTAACACCAGCGCCAGCGCAAACGCGCCGACCATAAACATCAGCCCAAGCTGTGTACGGGTGTGTGCCTGAGCTGTCAGCGCGCTGGCGCGATCGGTACGGATTTTGATGGCCTTCAGCAGGACGGCGTTGTAGGCGTCATCCAGCGGACGTGCGGTTTCGTTCTCATGATTGATGATCGCCTCAAACATGCCGTTTTTGGCAAATTTGACCATCGGCTGCAGCCCCGCAATATAGGCGTCGTAGCGTGCTTTCAGCTCAGCATCCAGCGCTTCGTCCGCGGAGGTGCGCACGGCGCGATTCATATAGGCGGTAAAGCTTGCCTGTGATTGCTTGATGCGCGTTTCCGCCTCGCTGATGTTTTGCTTCATCGCCTCCATTTCCGCGATACGGCTCGCCGCACCGGCATGGATCATATTAATTCGCGCGGTACGTAAATGGTTGGAGCTGTTCGAAAGCCCCATACGCACCTGAATTTCTGCTGTGACATCCTGCTGATCGGTATCCGCCTGCAACAGGAAATACCCCGCCAGACCTGCGCTCAAGGCAAACAGAAGAATAATGCCACCGAGAATGGAGGAAAACAGCGGAACCAGCCTGATGTGATGCAAGAAGCCCAGCCTGCGCTGCGCCTGCATCGAAGTTGTGTTGTCCATGACCGTCGACTCTCTTATAGGTAAGATGCGTAAAAACACGCCTGTTAGATAGTCATCGGCACGACAGGGATTTAGATTACGGCTAAAAACGCCGCACTGGTCACACTTTAGAGAAGATTATTAAAGAAACGCCAGCGGCGAAAAACCGCTGGCAGAAGAGTTACTTGTCGCCGAAATGAATGACGGTACGAATGGATTTACCTTCATGCATCAGATCGAAGGCTTCGTTGATCTGCTCCAGCGGCAAACGGTGCGTAATGAACGGATCCAGCTGGATTTTGCCGACCATCGCATCTTCAACCATACCCGGCAGTTGGGTACGCCCTTTCACGCCGCCAAACGCCGAACCACGCCACACGCGACCGGTCACCAGCTGGAATGGACGCGTTTTGATCTCCTGGCCCGCACCCGCCACGCCGATGATGATGCTCTCGCCCCAGCCTTTGTGGCAGCACTCCAGCGCGGAACGCATGACGTTTACGTTGCCAATACACTCGAAGCTAAAATCAACGCCGCCGTCGGTAAGCTCAACAATTACGTCCTGCACCGGCTTTTCGTGATCTTTCGGGTTCACGAAATCGGTCGCCCCCATTTCACCCGCCAGCTTGAATTTTTCCGGGTTGGTGTCCACCGCAATGATACGGCCAGCTTTCGCCTGCACTGCGCCCTGAATAACCGCCAGACCGATCCCACCGAGACCGAACACCGCAACGGTATCGCCTTCTTTCACTTTCGCGGTGTTGTGTACCGCACCGATACCGGTGGTCACGCCGCAGCCCAGCAGGCAGACTTTATCCAGCGGCGCCTGCGGGTTGACCTTCGCCAGTGAAATTTCCGCACAGACGGTGTACTCGCTAAACGTGCTGGTGCCCATGTAGTGATAAATCGGCTCGCCGTTGTAGGAGAAACGGGTAGTACCGTCCGGCATCAGACCTTTGCCCTGGGTGGCGCGAACGGCCTGACAGAGGTTGGTTTTGCCGGATTTACAGAACTTACACTCGCCGCATTCAGCGGTGTAAAGAGGAATAACATGATCGCCCGGCTTCAGGCTGGTTACGCCCTCGCCCACTTCAACCACGATACCGCCACCTTCGTGGCCAAGCACCGCCGGGAAAACGCCTTCAGGATCGTCACCGGACAGCGTAAACGCATCGGTATGGCACACGCCGGTATGGGTGATTTTGATCAGCACTTCGCCTTTTTTTGGCGGTGCAACGTCGATTTCAACGATTTTTAACGGCTGGCCTGGACCAAATGCGACGGCTGCGCGTGATTTCATAATGACTTCCCTTATGTGATGTCTGTGGGTTTATTTTAGATAAGAGCGCAGCAAATGGCCGACTTCCGCCATCCGAACTGCCCGCTGATCCGGGGTTGTCTCCCCCGTCACCAGCTCATCTTTGAGGTGAATTTCGACCATTTCGCCCATCAGGCCATTGGCAGCGCCGCGCACGGCGGCGATTTGCTGCAATATGGCAAGGCAGGGTTCGCCCGATTCCAGCGCACGTTCAAGGGCGTCAACCTGGCCCCGAATGCGACGGACGCGCGTGAGAATGCGTTTTTTATCTTCGGGTGAATGCGGCATACGCCCTCCGTTAATATACTATAGGGGGGTATGGTATTTTAGTTGTCTGAGGATGTAAACCTCCCATTTGATGTTGCAACAACAGCAGCGCCTCAACTGCATCTCATAAACCAAGCAAATAATTAGCAAGTTCGGTCAGGATTCTGGCGTTTAGCGGCCAGCCTGCGCCAGCATTTGCAGCTCCTCCTTAAGCCAGCGGGTCGCGCCTCGCTGGCCGCTGCGTTTATGCGAGTAAATTTTCACTTCAAACGTACGTATCGAAAACGGTAAAGGAAAAATCCTCAGGTCCGCTGCCGCAGTCAGCTTCTCAGCGGCAAAACGGGGGATCGCCATCAGCAGGTCACTTTCCGCAACGATAAAGGGCGCGCTGAGCATCGACGGCGTTTTGATCGCGATTTGCCGGGTATAGCCCAGTTGTTCGAGCCGCACGTCCAGAACGCCCTGCTTCTCATTCCATGGCGTCACCACCAGGTGTCGGGCTGCAAGATAATCCTCCAGCGTCAGACGCGTCCGCCGGGCGTTGCTGATGACCACATACTCATCTTCAAACCAGTCGATCTCTTCCAGTTCCGGGTGCCGGATATCATCCTGAGTGCTGAACCCCAGCGCGAGATCCACTTCGCCCGCCAGCAGTTCCGTCAGCGCCGGGCTGTGCGGCAGATAGCGTAATTCGAAACGCAAACCCGGGGCAGCAAGCTGCAGTTTGTGCATCAGCACGGGGAAAATGCACAGCGCGGTAAAGTCCGTAATCCCAATTTGTAAGCTTTCGGTATTGCTGGCCGGGTCAAACTCCGGCTGCGGGGTCAGCTCATGATTCAGGAACGACAATGCGGAAGCAATAGAAGGCGCAAGCTGAGTGGCATACACGCTGGGGGACATGCGATGCCCTTCCCGAAAAAAAAGCGGGTCATTAAGGGTGATACGCAAACGCGACAGCGCGTGGCTCAGTGCCGATGTGCTCATCGCCAGTTCATCAGCGGCCAACCGTACGGAACGGTGGCGGTAAATCGCGTCGAAAACGGGCAGCAGGTTTAAATCAAGGCGTCTCAGTGCCGGATGCATAATATTCATCATTCGTTGATTTCATTGCACTTAATTCTTCGGACAATACTCCGTATGCTTATCGCCATCAATCGAAATGCAGGCTAAAAAAACAGGAAAAACAATGAGCATAACCATTCGTCAGGCCCGTCCCGAAGATGCGGCGGCAATTTACGCCATGATCTACGAGCTCGCCGTGTATGAAAAAGCACCGGAAGAAGTCGTCACCACGGCAGAGGAGATCCGGGAAACGCTCTTTGGTACCGGCGGTCAAACGGAAGCGTTGATCGCGGAATGTGAAGGTAAGATCGCCGGCTATGCCGTGTTCTTCACCAGCTATTCTACCTGGCTAGGACGCAACGGTATTTACATGGAAGACCTGTACGTTTCCCCGGATTATCGTGGCAAAGGCGCGGGAAGAGCGCTGCTGAAACATATCGCGCAGCTCGCGGTAAAACGGCAGTGCGGCCGCCTTGAATGGAGCGTGCTGGACTGGAACCAGCCCGCCATTGATTTTTACCTGAGCATAGGCGCGCTGCCGCAGTCTGAATGGGTTCGCTATCGTCTTGATGGTGAAGCGCTGCTAAGTTTTGCCGAATAACAGCGTCTCTCTGTGCGAGTCTCACGCACAGAGATATATCCGAAAACAGCCCTGCCAGGGGCCGAAATAAACCTTTCGTCTCTCACATCGGCAAAGAGCGGCTATCCTTTAATTACTCACTAAAGGAGGTAAACATGTCTGATATCAATGCCGATAAAAACACCCAGTTCGCTGAAGACAAAGCCAAAAATAAGCTTGATGAACTGGCAGGTTCAGCACAGCAGCAGTTTGGTGAATTCGTAGATTCACCAAAGCATCAGGTCAAAGGTGCGGCGAGAAAATATGCCGCGCAGGCCAGTGATGCCGTTTCTGACGTAACGGAAGCGGTTAAGAATAATCCACTGACCGGGCTCATTGCCGCCGGTGCTGTGGGTATTGTTCTCGGTCTGTTGCTGGGACGCAAATAATAAAGGCCCTCCGGGGCTTTATTTTCTAGCTAAACATTCTTACCATCCTGTCTAATTCTTCCTCTTTCACAGCCCGTGACAGATAATAACCCTGGAAGCTTTTCACCCCCAGCTCAACTAATTTTTCAAATTTCTCTTCACTGTCAACGCCCTCTGCGATGCAATCCGTTCCGGTCATGTCGCTATAAATTTGTATCGCTTTAATGAGATGGTAGTCATTATCATTTGCCACAAAATGTTCAACGATATCCCGGTCTAGCTTCAGCCCGTCAAAATGCACCTGCCTGACGGGGAACAGGGTATGATGGTTGGAGAAGCAGTCGTCCAAAAATAACCTACACCCCGTTTTCCGCAGGAGACGCATGGTTTCAGGGATCCTGCTGTCCTTCATCACATCAATGCTTTCCGCGAATTCAAACACCAGCTTTTCCGCCCACTGCGGTTTGAGCAGCATGCCGGTAGCCTTCCGGGCCATATCCGGCAAGGCATTCCCGGAGGCCAGACGAGGTGGAATATTCACGGAAAAATAAAACTTCCCATTATATTTATTAATTCCGCAAACGGCGGCATGGATGACCAGCGCCGTAATCTTTAACCATATTTCATGATGTGAGATATCATTAAGGAAGCTGGCGGGCTTAACAATTTTACCGTTTTTATTCCAGCGAATAAGTATCTCAAAACCTACCCCTTTTTTATCACGATCGGTAATGATCTGATACGCTGGAAATATTTCCCTTTTCAACAGTGCGTTATAGATATCGACTTCTTTATCGGTGAATCCTTCATTTCTATTGGGCAGGACGTCACGGCTTTCCGCTCTGAAATTGCGCGGATCGTTTAGCCATTGTCTAATCACATGTAATTTATTCATCCCTTCCTTACGGTGAGTATAAATAGTTTTATTAGACAACCCAGTGCTTTCACACTGCTCTTTTACGGACATCCCTCGGTAGAAGCGTAATAAAACATCAATCTCTCTTTTTGTTAAGCCTTTTATTTTTACCTGATTGGCGGATGCCATATATTGGCTGCGTAATAAGCGCGAAAGCTCCTTAAGATTTTCGCCGCGAATATTAAGGCTGGATGCCAAATCAGCAACGCTGGATATACGAATCACTGACAATTGCTGGCTATTATTTAAAAGGCTTCTCAGCGTACAATAGAGCCAACCATCGGGGATGTCACCATACAGGGTTACGCGTCGAATAACGGGCAGCGCGTTCAGCACTGATGCCAGCCGCTTCAGGCTGGCAAGAAGTTCCACAACGCCCTTCCCAAGAAATACTGAAACGCTAGCATGCTGATTTTTAACGATATCTTCAAGATCTCGTTGGCGCACCTCATCTTCCTCAAAGTGAATAAGTGAGGCGTTTATCCCATACTGTTTGAGCAGCAGACAATATCCCTGAAATGTGAAACAACAGGTTGAGATGACAAATTTTTGCTCATCGCAAGCAGCATTTCTGAGAGACGTTTTTTGAGTCATAACCTGCTCCTGGGCACGAAAGCGCCAATCTCATTTTTTATAAATGCAAAAAGCTGAATACACCTGGCTTGAATAATGATTTTACAGCACGCCGAGTGGTTAAGATATCGTTATCGACGCCATTGACCGGAACATCTTTGCGTTAATCACCTGCCCATTATCATGACTGAAAATATATCTTTCTTTTCAAATAACGACCGCAAACGACAGTTTCTCAGGTATAATGAATATTCCGAAAAAGAAGGCTTAACACTTCATCTATCGGTTCATTAAACACGAGAAAAACGCTATGGATAATCACATCTCATCCAGGGCCTTGCTACATCGAAGGGATGTTATAAAGCACAACCCGCGATTCGGCGAGGCAATATTAGAGCACTACACAATTAATGATACCATCTACAAAAAACAACCTTTGTTCTACAAGACAATGCTGCAGGAATCACGATTTAACATTATTCTCTCCATGTGTTGCTTTATTTTTGGAAATCAGGCCGAATCCGTTTCAGAGATTAAAGAGTTATGTTCACGCTATAAAATAGCCAGCCCCAACAGCGTCATTGCGATCATTACGATACTTCGAACCACCGGGCGCATCAGGACCTGGCGCTGTACGGAAGACAGGCGAAAAACAAGAATTGCCCCAACCGAAAAAGGATTGAATGAACTTAAACGCTATATGTCCGGCGCATTTATACCCGTCAGCATTCTGTATCCTGCATTTAATATTGACGTCAATTTGTTGGATAATGATATTTTAAGAAATAACTTTTTCCGGCGCGCGGCGGAATACCTTTTTCGGGGGTTAACGTTCAGGAAAGTTTTACCGGAAGTGGGGTTATTTATCGATAAAGACGGAGGCCGGATGATTATGCTATATCTTTATCTACAGGCGGTAAAAAATAAATCAGCACATGGCGCAATTATTGATTATTCTGCCAGCACGCTCGCTAAAGAATTTTTTGTTTCACGCATTCACGTCAACCGAATTATCAAAACGGCGCAAGAGGCGGGCTATCTTAAAGATCGGGGTGATGGAAGGATGTCGATTTACCCGGCCTTTATCGAACTGGTGGAAAATTATGCCGGTTTGTATTTCGCGTATGTCACGCATTACATCAACGTGGTTCCGAAAGAACGACGCCACCTCAATAACGTGACGTCAACGGTATAATTAACATGGCGTTCGGGATCCCGAACGCCACTATTTTATCTTTCGCGCAGCGCCTCTTTCGCCTTGTTCAGCGGCTTCAACAGATAATCCAGAATGGTTTTGCTGCCGGTTTTAATATCAACGGTAGCAATCATGCCCGGAAAGACCGGGAATTCCTGACCCTGCTTATTGGTCAGATGGTTGCTGTCGGTACGAATATAGACGCGATAGTAGTAGACATCCCTTTTCACCTCATCCTGCAGGGTGTCCGGGGAAATCATGGTCACTTCCCCTTCCAGTCCGCCGTAAATGGAATAGTCATAGGCCGTAATTTTTACCAGCGCTTTCTGGCCGGGATGAATAAAGGCGACGTCGCGCGGCGAGATTTTCGCTTCAACCACCATCTGATCGTCCAGCGGGACCAGGCTCATCAGCTTGCCGTTCGGCGGGATAACGCCTCCCACGGTGGTGACGTCAATATCTTTCACGATCCCGCGAACCGGCGCATTGAAGGTCAGCCGGGTCAGGGAGTCCTCACGCCCTTTCATCACCGAACGCTGGGCTTCAATCTCCGCGTTGGCTTTCGCCAGCTCTTCGCGGGCGCGAACGTAATACTGGTTTTTCATCTCGGTGATTTTATTCTCAAGCTCATTTTTTTGACGCTCAAGACGTAATACCTCAACCTTGCTGGCCGCCCCCTGGGTCACCAGCGGACGGGTTAAGGACAGCTCGCGCTGCACCAGTTCGGCTCCCTGACGTAAACCGGCCAGCCCTTTTTCGAGGCTCTCACGACGGGACTGGTAGAGCGCCGTTTCCTGTTTAACCAGCTCAACGTCGTCATCCAGCTCTTCCGGGAACGCAAGTTCCGTGTCGTTCACCTCTGCCTTCAGGCGCGCCGCCGTTGCCAGCGCCGCATTCAGGCGAGACTCGCTCTCCAGCACGCTGGACTCGGTTTTTGTCCGGTCAAGCTGCGCGAGCTGCTGGCCGCGTTCAACAATATCACCCTCGCGCACCATCAGGCTGTGGATAATCCCCCCTTCCAGGGACTGGATCACCTGCTCGTGGGAGGATGGGATCACCTTACCGCTGCCGGTCGTCACCTCATCCAGCTTGAACAGGCTCGCCCAGGTGATAAAGACCGCCAGCAGGGCGAACAGCGACCATGCTACCAGTGACGCGCGCGGCAGGCGCGGCTCTTTCAGACGGCTGTTAAAGCGAGAGAAATCATTCATGCCACGCCCTCCGTTTTCATGGTGACGGTACGCTGTACGGCTTTCTGCGGTGCCATACCGTGCTGGTGCAGGATCGCATCGCGCGGACCGTCCATCACCACCTTGCCGTTTTCCAGCACAATGATGCGGTCCACCAAATCCAGAATCGGCAGGCGATGCGTCGCTACCACCAGCGTCCGGCGTTTACCCAGCCATTTGTGGAGATGCTGTATGAACTGCTTCTCGCTCATTTCGTCCAGCCAGGCGGTCGGTTCGTCCAGCAGCAGGATATTGGGTGAGACGATCAGCGCGCGCGCCAGCAGCAGCGCCTGACGCTGCCCGCCCGACAGGCCCGTTCCGCCTTCGTTGATGATGGTGTTCAGCCCCATTTTCTGCTTACGCACAAACTCCAGCGCGCCGCTGTTGACCAGCGCCTGATGAATCTCATCGTCGGTGGCGAGCGGGTTGCCCATCAGAATATTGTCCCGCACGGAGCCAAAGAACAGCCGGGCCTGCTGGCTAAGCAGCTGCATGTCGCGACGCACATCGGCCGGGTCCAGATGATTGAGGGCAATATCGTCGAGCAGGATGCTCCCCTGCTGCGGCTCCTGCATACCCGCCAGAAGCTGTAACAGCGTGCTTTTACCGGAGCCATTACGCCCAAGCACCGCCACGCGCTCCCCGGCGCGGATCTGCAGCTTGCTGATGTTGAGCACGGTGAGTTTCTCTTCCTCGTCGTAATAAAACCCGACGTCCTCAAGGCTATAGTCGCCGCGCAGGTGGGCTTTGTGCACCTTCTTGCCGTGCTGCGGATCGTCAATCGGGCGCTGCATCAGGTCGTCCAGCCCCTTGCGCGCCACCTTTGCCGACTGCCAGCGCGAGAGCACGCCTGAGATCTGCGACAGCGGCGCGATAGTGCGAGACGCCAGAATCGAGGTCCCTACCAGCGCACCGGTGGTCATGTCGCCGCTGATGACCAGGTAACAGCCGACCAGCAGTACCACCGCATAGACGATTGACTGTACCTCCTGCGTCCATGTGAGCAGCAGGCCCGTCAGCCAGCGCTGCTTCATGCCGACGCTGGCGGCGACGTCGTTGGTGTTATTCCACTGGTTCTGGAAACGCTGTTCGGCGCGCATCAGCTTGATGTCTTCAAGGCCCTGCACCGCTTCCACCAGCGTGGCGTTACGAATGGCGGATTCGCGCATCCCTTCGCTGGAGAGTTTCCCCAGCGGGCGCTGCACCAGCAGGCCGGGAATGAGCAGCAGCGGCACGGCGAGCAGGACCACCAGCACCAGCGGACCGCCAATCATCCACAGAATAAAGACGAACAGCAGGAAGAACGGCAGATCGGAGATGGCCGCAATGGTGGTCGAGGTGATGAGCTCGCGCACCGACTCCAGCTCGCGGATCTGCGCGATAAACGATCCGGTTGATTTGGATCGCGCGCCATTTTTAATCCGCAGCGCGTGGGCAAACACGCGTTCAGAGATACGCAGATCGGCGCGCTTCCCCACCACGTCAGAAATATGCACGCGCAGCATGCGCATGATGAATTCGAACAGAATGGCAATCATCACGCCGCCAAACAGCACCCACAGCGTGGCTTCCGACTGCGACGGCACCACCCTGTCGTAGACCTGCATGGAGAAGACCATGCCGGAAAGCGCCAGCACGTTAGCGACCAGCGCCACCAGCATGATGTCGCTGTAGCGTCGCCAGTCCTTCAGCGCCAGCTGCCAGAACCAGTTTTTCTCATAGGGTTTGATGTAGTCGTCCACGCGAGCATCCGGCGTGGATTCGAGCGGGCGCAACACCATCAGCCCCGTTAACCGCGCCCCGAGTTCGTCACGCGTCAGGGTCGTCTCCAGCCCCGCGTCGCCGCTGAACTGCAGGCTGACGTTGCCTTCGCTGTCCATGCGGTTAATGACCGCGATTTGTCCGCCGGTGAACTCCGCCAGCAGCGGCAGACGCCACGGGTCGAGGGATACCGCTTCAGCCGCCACCACACGCATCCCCAGCCCAAGCTGGCGCGCCATCTCCTCCAGCACCAGCTGGCGCGGAGACTGACTTTCATGGTTAATCGTGACCCGAACGTGCTCCGCCGAAAAGTCCAGCCGATAGTGCTTCGCGATGATGAGCATGCCCTGCAGCCAGGGTTCGTACTGTGGATGTGTCTTCATAATGCTACGTCCTGTTCAGGGCGATAATTTCGCCCTGAAATGATACCCTTACGGAATGATTAAGAATCGAACACTTCCTAAACGAGTCCGCAAAATAATCTTGTGAAATATAGGGTTATGGCTATTCGTGTAAAGAAACGCAAAAGGCCGCGAGGATCGCTCCCCGCGGCGTTGTTTTACGCAATTAACAGCTGGTGGTTCGCCAGCAGCGTCGCCAGATCCGTCTGCACGCCGTTCAGCGTCACCAGGGCGGTTGGCGAGAACTGGCCGCCCGTCCCGTCCAGGTCCACCTGGATCTCGGTGTTGCTGCCGTTCTGCACCACGCGGATGTAATCGCTGATATTGCCCGCGCTGCTGTCCAGCGTGGCCACGCCGTTCACGTAGCTCGCCGAGCCCGTGCCGGTATAGCCGCTGCCGGAGAGCAGATCGCGCAGGTCGATACGATCCGTGTCCGCCGTGCCTTCCCAGGTGCCGACCGTAAAGCCGTTCACCACGTCGTGACCGTTACCGCCCGTCGCATCCGTCGCGTTGATCAGCTTGTAGAGCAACGTATCGTGACCGCCGCTGCCGATGTTGAAGGTGTCGTTCCCGCCGCGGCCTTCGAACTGGTTATCACCGCTGTTGCCGGTAATGACGTCGTCGAAGTTCGAGCCGTTGATCCCCTCAATATTGAGCAGTCGTGACGTCCCGAACCCGGTGTCCTGCGCGGTAGAGAGGCGCAGGTCAACGGTCACGCCGGAGGTCGCATTGCGGTAATCCACCACGTCCATCCCGCCGGTGTTGCTCCAGGTGTCGTAGTCGGAATGGGTATTCCAGCCGCCGGAGCCGTTATAGGTATAGGTGCCGTCCTCTGCGATAAAGGTGTCGTTATACCCGGTCCCGGTGATAGTCCCGCTGTGGCCGCCAGTGGCTGCTTCGGCCGTCAGAACGTAGCCCTCTTTGCCGTTACCCGCTTCCAGACCGCTCCAGGTGACGTTATCCGATACGCCGTTGGTAATCTTCAGGATCTCAGCCGAATAGGTTTCATTCGGATCCAGTCCGTAGAAGCTCACCAGCGCAGAGGTATCGTTCGAGCCGATACCGGACTGGGCGTTGATGATCTGCGACGCCACCAGTACGCCCGCGGCGTTGTACAGATTGACCGTGTTGCCGTAGTAGGCGTTGATGCCCTCGCTGTCGACAATGTGCAGATGCATCGCGGTACCGTCAGCAATGGTTTTGCTGTTCTGCACCAGAACCACCTTGCCGTTCTGCTGCGACACCAGCAGATCCTGCGCGCCGTCCCAGTTGTAGTCCACCGCCGCCACGCCGGTCGCGTAGGCAATACCTGACGCAAGCTGGCTTGAGGTCCAGGTAGAGCCGTAGCCGTTGTTGGTGAACAAGGTCGCCGTCTGCGAGCCGCCGTAGGTGCTGAGCTTGATGATGTCCATCTGCCCGTCGCCGTTCCAGTCCACCGCCACCGACAGATACCCTGCCGTGGCGTTAGAGGCTTCCACCGCGCTCTTGGTGGCAGAAAGCGTCCCGGTACCGTCGTTGTAGTAGATCACCCCGCCGTTGTTGTTGTAGCTGCTGCCCAGGTACAGATCCATATAGCCATCGCCGTTGAAGTCCGCCCACGTCATGGATGCCGCCGTGGTGGTATTCGAGGCATTGGCCACAAACACGTTCGTCAGGTTCTGACCGATAGAGAGCGTGCCGTTGCCGTTGTTGTTGATCACGGTTAACGAGTACGCGCCGCTACGGTTGGTGTGCTGGACAATGTCTACCGTGCCGTCGTTGTTCAGATCGACGCCGGAGATTTCGCGCCCGGAATCGAACTGACCGTAGAAACCGCCTTCGCCACCGGTGCCGTCCGGCGACAGAACGCCGTTGTTGTTCACCAGATAGGTCAGTGAGTCCATGCCGGCATCGCCGTACGCCAGATCCAGATAGCCATCCCCGGTTTTATCGTAGGCAATGACGCCGCCGTACCAGATGGTGGTCCCCATCGCCAGCTGGCTGGCGTTATAGGTGCTGCCATCATAGGTCCACATCACCTGCGTAGAGCCAGCGTAGGTATTTTCCGTCGCGAAGATATCCTGCGTGCCGTTACGGTCGAAGTCAGCGGCGGTCTGGCTCACCACGTAGTAGCCGCGGGTGTTGGTCAGCGTATTTCCGGCATAGGTCGAGCTATCGCTGCTGGAGTAAGACTGGCCGTTAGCAATGATATTCCACAGACCGCTGCTGTTCATGCCGAGGGTCATGGTGGAGTTGTTGCTGTTCCCCGCCGTGTTCGCCCAGTCGGTATTCACCGAGGTGGTGTCAATCACCAGGCTGCCTGTCGCCGTACCGGTGGTATTGCCGTTACCCGCGCAGCTCTTCACCTGCGCCGTCACGCTGTAGCTCGACACGCTCAGCGCATCGCCGTCCGGGATCTGCAGATACCAGGTGTTGTGATCCGGATCGACCACTACCGCGCCGCCGGTCTGGGAGGTGTAGGTTTTACCGTTCACCGTCACCACCAGGTATTCACCGTTCACCAGGTCAGCGGAGACGGTACCGCTGACAATCGGCGTGGTGTCCGACGTGGTCTGCGCGGTAATCGCCGCCGTGGTGGTCGGGATGCTGGTATCAACGTTCAGCACAAAGCCGTCGGATTCCGTGTAGTTACCGGCCTTATCGGTGACCCGCACAATGTAGGTGTGATTCCCGTCGCTCAGGCCATTGTCCTGGAAGGACCAGCTCGCGCTGCCGTTCATGGTCACCTGACCGAGCAGGACGCCGTCACGATAGAGCTGCACAATTTCACCGTCGTCCGGGGCGCGGTTAAGCGTGCCGTTGATCAGCGGCGAGTTATCGTCCGTTGCCACCGCGCTGCCAAAGGTGCCCTGACGCTCGCCTTCGCCGTCGGTATAGCTCACTACCGTGCCTACGGTGGTTGGCGGCGTGGTGTCCACCGTCACCACCTGAGAGGCGGTGGAGCCGACGTTGCCCGCCTGGTCGATAATCCGCACCTGGTAGGTGTAGTCTCCGTCAGGCAGATCGCGGGTATCGGTGTAGCTCCAGCGCTGGTTGGTGACCGTGGTATCGAGCCAGGTATTTCCGCCGTCCAGGCTGATCTGTACGCGCTCGTCGCTTGCCAGCGCGCCGCCCAGCGAACCGTTGAGGGTCAGCGTGGTGTCCATGGTGATGAAATCACTGCCGGACTGGCCGGTATCGTCGCTGATGCTGTCGATGGTGACGCCGTACTGCGGCGACTGGGTATCCACCGTCACCGCCTGCGTGGTGGTGGCCCCGACGTTCCCCGCCTGGTCAACGACCCGCACCTGATAGCTATGGCTGCCGTCGGTCAGGGTACGGGTGTCGCTGTAGCTCCACTGCGTCCCGCTGACGGTGGCGTAAACCCATGTGCTGCCGCCGTCCATGCTCACCTGTACGAATTCACCCGCGCCCAGCTCTGCGCCGAGCGTTCCGTGCAGCGTGTACGAGGTCGAACTGGTCAGGAAGTCGTTATTGTCGAAGCCGGTATCCACGGTGATGTTATCCACGGTCACCGTAATCGCCGCATCCGGGGCGACCGTATCGACGGTCACCTGCTGATGAGCGCTGGCACCCACGTTGCCCGCCGCATCCACCACGCGAACGTAGTAGTCATAGGTCTGGTTAACCAGCGTGCGGCCATCGACGTAGTACCAGCTGTTGCCGGTGACGATGACGTTCTGCCAGGTGACACCGCCGTCGATGCTGATCTGGGCGTATTCCCCGTCGGCCAGCGTCGCGCCGAGCGAGCCGTGCAGCGTCAGGGACGTATCGTTGGTGATAAAGTCGCTGCTGCTCAGGCCGGTATCGTCACTGATGCTGTCGATGGCGATCGTTTTGCTGGCGTCCGGCGCAACCGTATCAATGGTCACCACCTGGCTGGCGGTGGCGCTGATATTGCCCGCATCGTCAATCACGCGCAGCTGGTAGTTGTAATCCCCGTCGGCCAGCGTGCGGCCATCAACATACGTCCAGCTCAGGCCGCTGACGCTGACGTCGATCCAGGTCACGCCACCGTCGAGACTGATCTGCGCGTGGTCGCCGCTGCCGAGCGCCGCGCCGAGCGTCCCTTTCAGGCTGATCTGGCTGTCGCTGGTGATAAAATCGCTGTCGGACAGGCCGGTATCCTGGGTGATGGAATCAACCGTAATCGTCGTCGCCGCAGGCTTCGTCAGGTCAATCACCACGTCCTGGCTGTCCGTGGCCCCCACGTTGCCCGCGTTATCGATCACGCGCACCTGGTACTGATACGTACCGTCCGTCAGGGTGCGGCCATCGGCGTAGCGCCAGTTGGTGCCGGTCACGGTCAGGTCGATCCAGGTGACGCCGCCGTCGAGGCTGATCTGCGCCTTCTCGTTATTGCCGAGCTGCGCGGTCAGGGAGCCGTTGACCACCACCTGGCTGTCGTTGGTGATGAAATCACTCGCGCTCAGGCCGGTGTCGTTTTGCAGCGAATCAATCGTAATTCCCATCGACGGCGCGGTGAGATCCACGGTCACGGTGTGGTTATCGCTGGCGCTGTTGCCGATGGTATTGCTGACCTGCGCGTTAATCTCGTACGAACCGCCGTCCGCCAGCGCGGTCACGTCTGCGCTGCCGACCGTGTAGCTCCATGTGCCGTCATTCTGCACGGTCGCCGTATAGGTTTTACCGTTCAGCGTGATGGTCACCGTCTGGCCTACAGGCGCGTCGGTGGTGCCGCTGATGACCAGCGGCGTGCCGTGCTCGGCGGCGTTGACGATATCGTCCTGCGCAAAGGTGTTAATGGTGATGGTTGGGACATCGCCGTTCAGCGTCACGTCGTGCGTTGCGCTCCCCGGGTTGCCCGCCTTATCGCTCACCGTAGCCGTAATGGTGTAATCCCCGTCGCTCAGGCCAAGGAAATCACGGCCCGGTACGAAGACCGACCAGGATCCGTCCGCCCCGACGGTCGCCTGATAGCTGTGCCCGTTGAAGGAGACGGTCACCGTCTGGCCCTGTTCCGCCGTGGTGGTGCCGCGGATGGTCTGGCCCGCCAGCTGCTCGGCGTTGTTGACGATATCGTCATCGGCCACGGTGCTGATGGTTACGGCTGGCGCGACGGTGTCTACCGTTAAGGTGTGCGTGGTCTGGCCGTTATTACCCGCTTTATCGTTGACCGAGGCGGTCACCGTCAGCGCGCCTTCGCTCAGGCTGGCAAGATCGGCGGCCGGAACGTCCAGCGTCCAGGTGCCGTCGTTTGCCACGATGGCCGTGTAGGTTTTGCCGCCCAGCGTCACGGTCACCGTCTGGCCCGCTTCCGCGCTGGAAGATCCGTGTACGGTCAGCGGCTGCTGCGCTTCCGCCGCGTTCAGCATGTCGTCAGCCGACAGCGTCGCAATGCTCACCACCGGCGCAGTGGTATCCACGCTGATGCCGTGGGTCGCCGACGCGCTGTTGCCCGCGCTGTCCTGCGCCGACACGGACACCTGATAGCGCGCGCCATCGGCCAGGGCACCCACGTCTGCGGCCGGAACGGTGGTCGTCCAGCTTCCGTCGCTCTGGATGGTGGCCGTATAGCTCTTGCCGTTCAGCGTCACGGTAACCTGCGTGCCGCTGGCGAGCTGGGCGCTGGAGCCGTTAATCACCAGGGACGAACCGGCTTCAGCCGCGTTGATGACGTCGTCACCGCTAACGGTGTTCACCGTCAGCGCCACGGAGGCGGTGTTGACCACCACGTCGTGGGTCTGGGTGCTGCTGTTGCCCGCGCTGTCGGTAATGGTCGCGCTGAGGGTCACGGTGCCGTCGTTCAGCGCGGAAATCACGCTGGCCGGAACGCCCACGCTCCAGCTGCCGCTGGCGTCAACGGTAGTGGTGTACTGGTTCGAACCGAGGGTGATAACCACTTTATCCCCGACGTTCGCGCCGGTTGCCGTGCCGCTGACAATCTGCGCCTGCCCGTGCTCCACGCTGTTGATGACGTTATCGCCCGCGACAGCGTTAAAGCTGACGGTCGGCGGCGTGGTATCAAGCGTAATCGCTTTGCCCGCGCTGCCCGGGTTACCCGCGGCGTCGCTCACGCTGACCTGCACGATGTAGCCGTTATCCGCCAGTGCGGAGAGGTCAGTGCCCGGCACGTTCACGCTCCAGATACCGCCCTGCTGCACCTGGGCGGTATAGCTCTTACCGCCCAGGGTCACGGTGATCGTCTGCCCGGTTTCCGCCGTGGTGGTGCCGGAAATGGCCACGCCCGCAGCCGCTTCGCTGGCGTTAATCACGTTATCGCCAGCGACCGTATCAATGCTCACGGTTGGCGCAGTCGCGTCCACGCTGTACTCGCGGCCCGCCGAGGCGCTGTTGCCGTGCGCGTTGGTGACGCTCACCTGCACGCTGGCGTCGCCGTCCTTCAGACCCGCAAGGTCTGCAGACGGTACGGTGGCCGTCCATTTACCGTCGGCATCCACCTTCGCGGTATAGGTCTTGCCGCCGAAGGTGATGGTAACGGTCTGGTTTTCCTCCACGTTCGAGGTGCTGCCGGAGAGCACCAGATCCGCGCCTTTCTCCGCCGCGTTAATCACGTCGTCGATGGCAATCGCATCGATGCTGACGGCAACGGCAGACAGATCGACGGTGACATCGTGGCTGATGGTCACCGGGTTGCCCGCCGCGCTCTGACCTGCAACGGTGACGGTGACCGTACCTGCTGCGAAGGCCCCGACGTCTGCCGCCGGGATCGCCGCGCTCCAGGTGCCGTCTGCCAGCACGGAGGCCGCATAGGTTTTGCCATTAACGGTTACGGTAAGCGTGGTGCCTGCCGCCAGCCCGTCGCTGGAGCCGGAGACGATCAGGTTCTGCCCATGCTCGATGCTGTTAATCACATCGTCGCCCGCCACGGTATCAATGCGCAGACCCGGCAGGCTGGCGTCTATAACGATTTCGCGCTCGCCCGCGCCGGTGTTGCCGTGACCGTTGGTGACGGTCGCCGACACGGTCAAATCGCCGTTGCCCAGCGCGGTGAGGACCGTTTCCGGCACGCTCACGGACCAGGTCAGATCGCTCTGCACCGTTGCGGTGTACGTGTTACCGCCAATGGTGACGGTGACGGTATTCCCCGCTTCCGCATTCGCCACTTTGCCGCTGATGGTCTGGCCCGCGGCCACTTCCGCCGCGTTGATGACGTTATCGCCCGTCACGGTATTGATGGTGACGGTCGGCAGCGCGGTATCCACCAGCAGGTTCGCGGTGTTATTCACGCTGTTGCCCACGCCGTTGGTCGCGGCGGCGCTCAGGGTATAGTTCGCTTCGCCCAGACCCGCCATATCCGCTGCCGGAACGGTCAGGCTCCAGGTGCCGTCCGCCGCCGTCGTGGCCGCGTAGTTTTTACCGTTGAGGGTCACGGTCACCACGGTGCCTTCCGCCAGGTTGGCGCTGGTGCCGCTGACGCTCAGATCCTGAGCTTTCTCGACCGCGTTCAGCACGTTGTCATCGCTGATGGCGTTGAACGCCACCGATGGAAGGCCGGTATCGACGGTCACGTTATGGCTGCCGGTACCGGTATTGCCCGCCGCGTCGGTCACTGACGCAGTGACGGTCACGGTGCCGTCCTGCAGAGCAGAAATCACGCTGGCCGGTACGCCCACGCTCCAGTTGCCCGCCGCGTCCAGCACGGTGGTGTAAGTCTGGCCGCCGATGGTGACGGTGACCTTATCGCCCGCTGCCGCGCCGGTGGCGTTGCCGCTGATGATGTGCGCCTGAGCGTGCTCAGTGATGTTAATCACGTCATCGCCCGCTACGGTGTTGATGGTTACCGCAGGAACGGTCACGTCCACCGTCAGATTGTGATCGGCCGATGCCGGGTTGCCCGCCTTGTCGCTTACGCTCGCCGTCACGGTCACGCTGCCATCGCCGAGCGCCGCCAGATCCGCCGCCGGAACGCTCAGCGTCCAGCTGCCGTCCGCGCCTGCGGTTGTCTTGTAGTCTTTGCCGTTAAGCGTTACGGTCACCGTCTGGCCCGCTTCGGCGGTGGTGGTGCCGGACACGGTCAGATCGGACTGCGCTTCAGCGGCATTCAGAATGTCGTCGGTCGCCAGGGTGTTGATGGTTACGGACGGCGCGGTCGCATCCACGCTGTACTCACGTCCCGCCGAGGCGCTGTTGCCGTTCACGTTGGTGACGCTCACCTGCACGCTGGCATCGCCGTCCTTCAGGCCAGCCAGATCCGCAGACGGTACGGTCCAGGTCCAGTTGCCGCTGTCGTCTACTGTCGCACTATAGATTTTGCCGTTCAGGCTGATGGTCACGGTCTGCCCGGCTTCCACGTTGGTGGTCGCACCGGACAGCACCAGATCCGCGCCCTTCTCCGCCGCGTTGATCACGTCGTCGGTCGCAATCGGATTGATGCTGATGGCA
This sequence comes from Enterobacter quasimori, assembly GCF_018597345.1. Lineage (NCBI taxonomy): Bacteria > Pseudomonadati > Pseudomonadota > Gammaproteobacteria > Enterobacterales > Enterobacteriaceae > Enterobacter > Enterobacter quasimori. The sequence goes on from NZ_JAHEVU010000001.1 coordinate 404,630, forward strand.
ACGGTCGCCAGATCTACCGTCACATCGTGGCTGATGGTAATCGGGTTACCCGCTGAGCTGTCGCCGGTAACGCTGATTTTGACGGTACCTTCCGGCCACGCGCTCACGTCCGCTGATGGAACAGCCGCGCTCCAGCTGCCGTCCGCCAGCACCGTGGCCGCATAGTCTTTACCGTTGATGGTGACGGTCAGGGCCGTACCTGGTGCCAGCCCGTCGCTGGATCCGCTGACGATCAGGTTTTGAGTATGTTCGATGCTGTTGACCACGTTGTCGCCCGCCACGGTATCGACGCGCAGGCCCGGCAGGTTAGCGTCGATAGCGATCTCGCGCTCGCCGGTCCCGGTGTTACCGTGGCCGTTGGTGACGGTCGCCGTCACGCTCAGGCTGCCGTTACCCAGCGCCGTCAGCACGTCAGACGGCACGTTCACGGACCAGGTCAGATCGTTCTGCACCGTTGCGGTGTAGCTGTTGCCGCCAATGATGACGGTGACGGTATTGCCCCCTTCGGCATTCGCCACGGTGCCGCTCAGGGTCTGGCCTGCCGCCACTTCCGCCGCGTTGATGACGTTGTCGCCCGCCACGGTGTTAATGGTCACGGTCGGCAGCGCGGTGTCCACCAGCAGGTTCGCGGTATTGCTCACGCTGTTGCCCACGCCGTTGGTGGCGGTCGCGTTCAGGGTGTAGTTGGCCTGGCCGAGACCGGCCAGATCCGCTGCCGGAACCGTCAGGCTCCAGGTGCCGTCTGCCGCCGTGGTGGCCGCGTAGTTTTTACCGTTCAGGGTTACGGTCACCACGGTGCCTTCCGCGAGGTTGGCGCTGGTGCCGCTGACGCTCAGATCCTGACCCTTTTCAACCGCGTTCAGGACGTTGTCATCGCTGATGGCGTTGAAGTTGACCGATGGCAGGCCGGTGTCGACGGTCACGTCATGGCTGCCGGTGCCGGTATTGCCCGCCGCGTCGGTGACTGACGCCGTGACGGTTACGGTGCCGTCGCTGAGGCCGGAAATCACGCTCGCCGGTACGCCCACGCTCCAGTTGCCCGCCGCGTCCAGCACGGTGGTGTAAGTCTGGCCGCCGATGGTGACGGTGACCTTATCGCCCGCTGACGCGCCGGTGGCGGTACCGCTGATGATGTGCGCCTGGCCGTGTTCTGCGATGTTAATGACATCGTCGCCCGCCACGGTGTTGATGGTCACCGCAGGCGCGGTGATATCTACCGCCAGGTTGTGGTCCACGGACGCCGGGTTACCCACTTTATCGCTTACCGATGCGGTGACGGTCACGCTGCCGTCGGTTAATCCAGCCAGATCCGCCGCCGGAACGTTCAGCGTCCAGCTGCCGTCTGCGCCGACGGTTGTGGTGTAGTCTTTGCCGTTCAGCGATACGGTGACCGTCTGGCCCGCTTCGGCGGTACTGGTACCGGACACGGTCAGATCGCTCCTCGCTTCGGTGGCATTGAGAATGTCGTCCGTCGCCAGGGTGTTGATGGTCAGGCTCGGCGCGGTCGCATCCACGCTGTACTCGCGGCCCGCCGAGGCGCTGTTGCCGTTCACGTTGGTGACGCTCACCTGCACGCTGGCGTCGCCGTCTTTCAGACCCGCCAGGTCGGCGGCTGGCACCGTGGCCGTCCATTTGCCATCGGCGCCTACGGTCGCGGTGTAGCTCTTGCCGCCGAAGGTGATGGTAACGGTCTGGTTTTCCTCAACGTTCGAGGTCGCCCCGGAGAGCACCAGATCCGCGCCCTTCTCGGCGGCGTTAATCACGTCGTCGGCGGCAATCGCATCGATGCTGATGGCCACAGTCGCCAGATCCACCGTCACATCGTGGCTGATGGAGACCGGGTTACCGGCGCTGCTCTGACCCGCAACGGTGACTGAAACCGTGCCCGCACTCAGTGCGCCAACGTCCGCCGCCGGGATCGCCGCACTCCAGGTGCCGTCCGCCAGCACGGTCGCCGGATAGGTTTTGCCGTTTACGGTCACGGTCAGCGCCGCGCCCGCCGCCAGCCCGTCGCTGGAGCCGGTGATAATCAGGTTCTGCCCGTGTTCGATGCTGTTGATCACGTCGTCACCCGCCACGGTATCCACGCGCAGGCCCGGCAGGTTGGCGTCGATAACAATTTCGCGCTCGCCCGTTCCGCTATTGCCCACGCCGTTGGTGACGCTGGCTGACACGGTCAAATCGCCGTTGCCCAGCGTGGTCAGAACGGATTCCGGCACGTTCACGGACCAGGTCAGATCGCTCTGCACCGTTGCGGTGTAGCTGTTACCGCCAATGGTCACGGTCACGGTGTTGCCCGCTTCGGCATTTACCACCTTACCGCTGATGGTCTGCCCGGCTGCCAGCTCCGCCGCGTTAATGATGTCATCACCTGCAATGGTGTTGATAATCACGCCCGGCAGAACGGACTCCACGTTCACGGTGTGCGACGCGCTGGTGCTGTTACCGACGCTGTCCGTTGCCGATGCGGTGACGGTGTAAAGCGCCTCGCCCAGCTGACCGACTTCGCTTGCCGGAACGGTGGTGGTCCATTTTCCGTTATCGTCCACCTGCGCGCCGTACGCTTTGCCGTTGAGCATCACGGTTACCACCGCCCCTGCCGCCAGGCCGGAGGCCGTACCGGTGATCGTCAGATCCTGAGTTTTCTCTGTATTATTGATCACATCGTCACCGGAAACGGTGTTAATGGTCAGCCCCGGCGCGGTCAGGTTCACCTCCACGCCGTGCGTGGCGCTGTTGCTGTTGCCTGCTTTATCGGTCAGCGCTGCGGTAATAGTGTGATCCCCGGCGGCCAGCGCGGTGACGTCCGCCGCAGGCACGCCGACGCTCCAGTTGCCTGAGGCGTCCAGGGTGGCGGTGTAGGATTTGCCGTTGAGGGTTACGGTGACCACGTCGCCCGCCGCCGCGCCGGTCACGGAACCGGTGACAATCAGGGCCTGCGCATGCTCGGCGCTGTTGATCACGTCGTCGTCGGAAACGGTGTGAATGGTCAGCTGCGGGACGGTGGTATCCACCAGCACGTCGCGATCCGCAGAGGCCGGGTTGCCCGCCTTATCAGACACGGCGGCGCTGATGGTGTAGTTGCCGTCGGTAATCGCGCCCACGTCTGCAGACGGCACGGTCACGCTCCAGCTGCCGTTCGCCTGTACGGTAGTGGTGTAGTCCACGCCGTTCAGCGTTACGGTGACGGTCTGGCCCGCTTCGGCGTTGGTCACGCCGTTAACGACCAGATCCTGCTGCGCTTCGGCCGCATTGATGATGTTGTTGTCGCTGACAATTTCAATAGATACCGTCGGCGCGGTGGCGTCCACGCTGTACTCGCGGCCTGCCGACGCGCTGTTGCCGTTCACGTTGGTGACGCTCACCTGCACGCTGGCATCGCCGTCCTTCAGGCTGCCCAAATCGGCGGACGGTACGGTCGCCGTCCAGTTGCCGCTGGCATCGACCGTCGCGGTGTACGACTTGCCGCCGAAAGTGATGGTAACGGTCTGGTTTTCTTCCACGTTGGTGGTCGAGCCGGACAGCACCAGGTCCGCGCCTTTCTCCGCCGCGTTAATCACGTCGTCGGTGGCGATGGCGTTGATGCTGATGGCAACGGTCGCCAGATCCACCTTCACGTCGTGGCTGATGGAAACCGGATTGCCCACCGCGCTCTGGCCTTCCACGGTCACGGTGACCGTGCCGGCATTCAGCGCGCTGACGTCTGCCGCCGGAATGGCCGCCGTCCATGTACCGTCCGCCAGCACGGTTGCGGTGTAGGTTTTGCCGTTGACGGTGACGGTCAGCGCCGCGCCCGTTGCCAGACCGTCGCTGGAACCGGTGATTATCAGGTTTTGAGCGTGTTCGATGCTATTGATCACATCGTCGCCCGCCACGGTATCGACGCGCAGGCCCGGCAGGTTGGCATCAATGGTGATGTCGCGCTCGCCGGTTCCGGTGTTGCCGTGGCCGTTGGTGACGCTGGCTGATACCGTCAGTTCGCCGTTACCGATGGCGGTTAACACCGTGGACGGCACGTTGACCGACCAGCTCAGATCGTCCTGAACCGTCGCGGTCCAGGTATTGCCGCCGACTGAAATAGTGACAGTGTCACCGCTCGCCGCACCGCTCACTTTGCCGCTCAGGGTCTGCCCGGCAGCCACTTCCGCGGCGTTAATGACATCGTCCGTGGCGACAGGGTTGATGGTGACCTGTGGCAGCGCGCTGTCGACCAGCACGCTGTGCCCGGCGCTCGCGCTGTTGCCTGCGGTGTCGGTTACGCTCGCCGTCACCACATAGCTGGCTTCGCCCAGCGCAGAGACGTTTGCCGCCGGAACGGTGACGCTCCAGCTGCCGCTGGCGTCGGTGGTGGCCGTATAGCTGATACCGTTCAGGGTCACCGTAATGGTGGTTCCGTCCGGCTGGTTGCTGGTGCCGGACACCAGCAGATCCTGGCCTTTCTCGGTCGCGTTGATTACGTCGTCAACCGCCAGGGTATTGATGACGATCGTCGGCGCGGTCAGCGAGACGTCAAACTCGTGCGTGGCGGTGGTGCTGTTGCCGGCTTTATCGGTGAGGGTCGCAGAGATCGTCTGCTCGCCGTTTGCCAGCGCGCCCACGTCTGTCGCCGGAACGCCCACGCTCCAGCTGCCGGACGCATCCAGCATGGCGGTGTAGTCTTTGCCGTTCAGGCTCAGGGTAATCACGTCGCCCGCCTGCGCACCCGTCACCTTGCCGGAGACGATCAGCGCCTGGCCGTGCTCGGCAATATTCACGACGTCGTCGCCCGCAACGATGTTGAATGAAATCTGCGGTACGGTGGTGTCGACCAGCACCGAGGAGCCCGCGCTGGCCGGGTTGCCTGCCTTATCGGACACGGTCGCCGTGACCGCCGCGCTGCCGTCGGTGATGCCTGCCATGTCCGCCGCCGGAACGTCGAGAGTCCAGCTGCCGTCCGCCTGCACCTGGGCGGTGTACTGATTGCCGTTGAAGGTCACGGTGACCGTCTGGCCCGCTTCGGCCGTAGACGTCCCACTCAGGGTCAGATCCAGCGCCGCCTCTGCCGCGTTCAGCATATTGTCATTGCTGATGGTGTTGATGGTCACCGTCGGCGCGGTGGTATCGACGCTGAATTCCTGCACCGAAGACGCCGCGTTACCGTTCACGTTGGTGACGCTGACCTGCACGCTGGCGTCACCGTCTTTCAGGCCGCTCAGATCGGAAGCCGGTACGGTCCAGGTCCAGTCGCCGTTGGTATCCACCGTCGTGGTATAGGTTTTACCCGCGAAGGTGATTGTCACGGTCTGACCCGCTTCAACGTTGGACGTGGTGCCGGAAAGCACCAGGTCCTGGCCTTTTTCCGCTGCGTTGAGCACGTTATCGTCAGTCACGCTGCTGATGGTGATGGCGACAGGCGCGAGATCGACGTCCACGACGGTCCCGATAGCCACCGGGTTGCCGGAGGCATCCTGCGCGCTGGCCTTGATATCCAGCGAGCCGTCCGCCCACTGGGACACGTCCGCCGCCGGTACCGCCGCCTGCCAGGTGCCGTCGGACAGCACCGTTGCGGAATAGGCTTTGCCGTTAATGGTCACGGTCACGGTGCTGCCCGCCGCCAGATCGGTGCTGGTGCCGGAGACAATCAGGTTCTGAGCGTGTTCAATCACGTTAATCACGTCGTCACCCGCGACGGTATCAATACGCAGTCCCGGGAGCTGGGCGTCGATGGTGAAGTCGTGAGAAGAAGAGCCGGTATTGCCGTGCGCGTTGGTCACGCTGGCGGATACGGTGAGGTCGCCGTTGCCGAGCGCGGTTAACTGGCTTTCGCTTAACGGCAGGCTCCAGGTCAGATCGTCCTGCACGGTAGCGGTGTACGTCTGGCCGCCGAGAATAATCGTGACAGTGTCACCTGCCGCCGCGTTCGTTACCTTACCGGACAGGGTTTGCCCTGCCGCCACTTCCGCCGCGTTAACGATATTGTCGCCCGCCAGCGTGTCGATCGTCACCACCGGCAGCGAGCTGTCCACCAGCACATCGTGTGAGGTTGAGGCGCTGTTGCCTACGCTATCCGTGACGCTCGCCGTCACGGTGTAATGAGCTTCTCCCAGCGCGCTTACGGCCGAGGCCGGTACGGTCACGCTCCAGTTACCGCTGGCGTCGGTGGTGGCGGTGTAGTTGATGCCGTTCAGGTTAACGGTGACGCGCGTGCCTTCCGGCTGGTTGCTGGTGCCGGAGAGCAGCAGATCTTCGCCCTTCTCGGTCGCATTGATTACGTCGTCCGCCGCCAGCGTGTTAATACCAATAACAGGCGCCACGGTATTCACCACTACATCCAGCGAACTGCTTCCGGTGTTGCCGGATCGGTCGGTTACGGAGACGTCGATGGTCCAGGTGCCGTCCGTCAGCCCCTGCACGACGGACGCGGGCAGGCCAAGGCTCCAGTTCCCCGCCGCATCTACCACGGTGGCGTAATCGACGCTGTTAATGGTGACGGTCACCCGATCGCCCGCTGCCGCGCCGGTGACGGAGCCGCTCAGGATCTGCGCCTGAGAATGGGCGAGCTGGTTAACGGTATTGGTGTCGGTGACAAAGTCGTTAATGGTCACCTGCGGTACGGTGGCGTCCACCAGTCCAACGCGATCCGCGCTGCTGCTGTTGCCCGCCACGTCGCTCACGGTTGCGGTCACGGTAACAATGCCATCCGTCAGGGCACCCACGTCAGCCGCAGGCACGCTCAGCCGCCACGTACCGTCCGCCTGAACCGTGGTCTGATACGTTTTGCCGTTCAGCGTCACGGTGACCGTCTGGCCCGATTCCGCGGTGCTGGTACCGCTTAAGGCTAAATCCTGCTGCGCTTCAGCCGCATTGATGATGTTGTCGTCGGTCAGGTTATCGAGCGTAATGGCCGGTGGCTGCGTATCCACCGTGACCACGCGCGCGGCGTCCGCGCTGTTGCCGCTGACGTTAGTGACGCTGACGCTCACCTGCGCGCGCCCGTCGATCAGGGTTTCCATGGCGCTGGCCGGAACGCTCAGGCTCCAGGAGCCGTCCTGCTGCACCTGTGCGGTAAAGGTCTGGTCGGCGAATTTCACCACCACGGTCTGCCCTGCCTCCACGCCCTGCGTCTGGCCGGAAAGGGTTAAGTCCGCGCCTTTTTCCGCCGCGTTCAGCAGGTCGTCGCCGGAGACGGTATCAATGGTGACCGCCACGGCGTTCAGATCGAGTTCAATCGGGTGTTCAGCCGCAACGGTATTGCCCCAGGCATCTACGGCGCTGACGCTAACCGTCATGCCGCCCGCCGTCCAGGCCTGCAGGTCCGCCGCCGGAACGCCGATCTGCCAGTTGCCGCTGGCGTTAACCGCGGTAACGTACTCAACGTTGTTAATGGTGACGACAATCTGCGTCCCCGCGGCCAGATGGGTGCTGGAGCCGGTAACGGTCAGATCCTGCTGCTGTTCAATGGCGTTGATCACGTCATCGCCGGAAATGGTGTTCACGCGCAGGCCCGGCAGCTCCGCGTTGATATTGATATCACGCTCGCCGGTGCCGGTATTGCCGTGCGCGTTGGTAACGGATGCGCTGAAGGTCAAATCCCCGTCGCCGAACGCCTGAAGATCCGCTGACGGGATTTTCACGCTCCAGGTCAGATCGCTGCCAACCGTTGCGGTGTAGCTCTTGCCGCCGACGGTGACAGAGACGGTATCGCCTGCCGCCGCGCCGGTAACGCGTCCGCTGAGGGTTTGATCGACGCCCGCTTCGGCGTTATTGACCAGGTTGTCGCCCGCAAACGTATTGATAATGACCTGCGGCAGCACGGTGTCCACCAGCAGATTCGCCTCGGCAGAGCCGCTGTTACCCACGCTGTCGGTGCCGCTGACGCTCACGGTGTAAAGGGTGTTCGCCAGATTCAGCACGTCAGAAACCGGCACCTGAACCGTCCAGATACCGTTTTCAACCGTGGCCTGATAGTTAACGCTGTTTAACGTGACGGTGATGGCGCTGCCGTTCGGCAGGCTGCTGGTGCCGCTCAGGCTCAGGGGCTGCATGGCCTCCTGCGCGTTCAGAACGTTATCCTGGCTGATGGCGTCAATCGTGAATTCCGGCGGGTTGCCGCTCAGCGTCACGCCGTGCGTCGCGCTGCCGGTGTTGCCCGCAGCATCAGTGACGGAGGCAGAAATCGTGTGGCTGCCCTCACCGAGTGCGCCGATGACGGAGGCAGGCACGCCGACGCTCCAGCTGCCGTCGGCAAGCACCACACCGGTGAAGGTCTGTCCGCCAACGGTCACGGTCACCACGTCGCCTGCCGCCGCGCCGCTCGCCTTCCCGGAAACGATCTGCGCCTGGCCCTGCTCGCTGGTGTTCAGAATGTCGTCACCCGCGACGGTGTTGATCGTCACAACGGGAGCGGCGGTATCAACCGTGAAATCGGCGGTGGTGGAAGAACCGTTACCCGCTTTGTCGCTGACGTTGACCGTGAGGGTGTGCCCGCCGTTAGCCATCGCCTGTACTTCGCCGGCAGAAAGCGTGACGGACCAGGTGCCGTCACTGCCCACGGTCGCCGTGTGATTTTTACCGTTCAGCGTGACCGTCACAATCTGGCCCGCTTCCGCATCGGTTTTACCGCTAATCGTCAGCGGCTGATTATGTTCAGCGGCGTTAATGATATTGTCCTGCGCGATTGCGTTAACGGAGAGCGCAGGCGCAACGGTATCGACGCCAATCGTCTGGCTGCCGCTTACGATATTACCCGCCGCGTCTTTGCCGCTCACGTTGACCGTCCAGGTGCCGTCGCCCAGCGCCTGCGCGTCTGCGGCAGGCACCTTCACGCTCCACGCGCCGTTTGCCCCGACTTCTGCGGTGTAGGTTTTTCCGTTCAGCGTGACGGTCAGCGACGTTCCCTGCGCCAGGTTTTTGCTGGCCCCGGAAAGCGTGAAGCCCGCGGACTGTTCGCTGGCGTTGATCACGTTATCGCCCGCCGTGGTAGCGAGCGTCACGGCGGCCTCGGCCGTTGAGACGGTTACGGTGATGCTGCCCGCAGAGGTGGTTTTGCTGCCGTCGATCTGTACGACCGACCAGGTGTGCTCCCCGTCGGTCTGTGTCGGGAGTTTTACCGTCCAGGTGCCGTCCTTCGCGACCATGGCGCTGGCGATGGTGCTGCCGCCGCTGTCTTTAATCTGAATGGTCGCGCCCGGCTGCCCGGTACCGCTAAAGGTTGGGGTGTTATCGTCCGTGATCTCTTTTGCACTCAGCACGCCCTGCTTGTCACCCGCGTTATCCGTCAGCAAAAAGGTCGGCGTGGCGCTCTCAACCTCTTTGGTATTATCAATAACTTTCGTTTTTGTTTCGCCGTCACCGCCGTGAGCCAGCAGCGCTCCTATGGCACCGCCGCCTAATGCCGCTCCCGCAATCCAGCCCCACGGCGCATCGCTTAATACGCTTCCCTGCTCCAGGAAAGGCTCAATGCTGCTAATGGGTGCGGCCTGCGCGGTTAATTCCGTCGCGGCCATGCCTGACGCTTCCCCGGCATCGGCAAAAGAAATATGCGTCAGTTCCTGATTATCGTTGAACACCAGCTCTGACTGATTATGCGTTTCTGGATCTTCGACAAAATAGTTATTGCAGCGGATCACACTGCCATCTTTCATATAAATCAGGAGGTCTTTCCCCTGGCGGACATAACGCACCACGTCCTGAGCAGAGCCCTGGATTTCAATCACGCTCGGCGATGAAATGGATACCGACAGATTTCCTTCGCCGGTTAATTTCGTTTTCTCCGCCGTTTTGCGAATGATGACATCAACAACTTTTACGTTACTCATATTCTTCTCCTTGCAGGTGTACGGATTCCTGTGGATATGTCCACCAGACGGATGTAGCTATCCCTGGGAAAAAACACCCATTATTGTCAGACTTATTTCACGCAGAAAGGCGCGTCTTTTTTTAACTCAAATCGGGTAATTTTGCGGCAGCGTTTTTCTCTATTCCGATAAGCGGCATCAAATTATCAACCGCAGAAGCGTAGTTAATCGCCGAACTCCAGCCGTCATATTCAGCCATTATTTTTGCGGAGGTGGCGGCCCAGACATCCTGCTCAACGCTGAGCAAATCGTTAATGCTCCGCTTGCTCAGGGTATATTCATTTTTATAGACAGCGCGGGCGCGCAGGGCATTTTCCAGCTGCTGTTTTCCGGCCTCCATTCTTCCCCGGGCGCCGGTCCAGTCAGCCTGCGCGACGGAGGCTTTTTGCAGGACATCAAAGCGCGCCTGGTCTACCTGAGAGGAGGCCATAGCACGCGCCCCTTCAGCCTGACGCACGCGTGCGGAAACCGCGCCGCCCTGATAAAGCGGTGCGTCTATATTGAGCTGGATTTGGTCGTCCCAGTAAGAACGGTTGTCAGACTCATAGCGCGTACGTCCTCCCTTCAGGCTCAGGGTTGGCCAGTGCTGCGATTTTGCTGTTTCAACGCCATACTGGGCCGAGCGCTCCATGTTCTGCGCGGCCAACACCGTCGGTATCAACGAATAATCAATGCGGTTGAGGGAATCCGGCTCAACGGCGAGGTTCGCAGGAACAGGCGAATAGGTCTCAGCCTGCAGACCTGTCAGCACCGCGAGCCTTGCGCGGGCGCTGTTTAAGGCGGCGTTATACTGCGCCACGGTCGCCTGCATACCGGCAATGCGCGTGCGGGTCTGGAGTTCATCGGAAGTGGAACTCACGCCTGCATCCGCACGCAGTTTCGCCAACTGCTCAACGTTTTTGAGCGCCTGGACGTTGTCTTTGGCAGCCTGTAAGAGATCGGAATAGCGTTTAACCTCCACGTAGCCGAGCGCCGTCTTTTCCGCCACGTCAGAGAGCGTGCTCATCAGCTGGTAGCGGTAGCTATCGCGCTGGGCTGAGGACTGGCTGATGCTGTTATTCGTCTTGCCAAAATCGTACAACAGCTGCGTCAGGCTAACCCCCCAGGCCGCAGAATTCTTCAGCGATCCGCTTGAGTCGGTGGTCTGGCTATGCCCCGTACTGCCGTTCAGCGATATTTGCGGCATCCAGCCGCTGCGTGCCTCATCTATTTGAGCCTGACCAATACCTAATTGTGCGGCCTGCTGGCTAATAGACGGATCGCGATCGATAGCAAATAAAATGCTTTCTTTTAAGGTTATCGCCGCCACCGGGGCCATCTGCGTTTGGCCACTATTGGCGTACGCCATATTCATTGCGAGCGTAATTAATATGATTGTCGGTGTAAATTTGAGTGAAACGTTCTTTCGTAATGCCGTCATTTTTATCTCCCTGACTCTGAGTGATACTTAAGCAATTACCCAAAAGGAGGTATAGATAATTAGACAAATATCTTCTTTAACTTCCTCACTGAATTTCAGGCAAAACTCCCCCGCATCCATTTCCATTGGAGATGAGATTGTTTCTTCTTATTTCGTATAAGAATTTACTTATTTTTTTTACTGGTCTGGAGCATAACAAAATGCGTTATAGGCAACTACACCCTCAATGTTAATGTGGTGTTACAAATAAGAAAAAACATGCAGGTTCTGGACAAAATACGAAAAGTGGCCTTTCAAATGAAACATAAAAACCCCCTGTTATTTAAAGAAAATTCCTAATTTCGTTTATGTACATTTTTGCGTTAATTTCCTAATGACTCAGACACAAAGATTTTCAAAGAAGTGTCAATTTAGGTAATCAGCCGAGCTCATTCAATATTAAAATCCACATACAAAGCCATTATCAAAGCAAAAAACTAATTAATTTCACATAAATGGAATTAAATGCCAATCAATGGTTGTGTATTGGTTATATCACCCAAACAGTTAAATAAAACATAACGATAACATCGTGGTCACTATTCCAAACGCCTTGATGATGTTTGCTTAATAAAATTTCAATAGTTACGCATCTAAACTATCAGGTTTTCTTCCTGTTTTCGGCTAAACCTTCTCTTCCCTCCGCTCAGAAATGCTGTATTATGCGATTTATTGCGACATTTTGCAGGATTACCGCGTCATGCATAAAACTGCCCGTCAGAAGTACGTGCTCGATCTCATCATCGAGCAAGGCCAGGCCAGCATTACCGAGCTTGCTGAGAAACTGCAGGTTTCCGCAGATACCATCCGTCGCGACCTGACCGATCTGGAAAAACAGGGCCTGGCACAAAAGAACCACGGCGGTGCGATTGCGCTCGATCTCTCCGGCATGAATCGCCAGAGCAGAAATACCTTACTGCCTGAAACAAAACAGCGGCTCGGTAGAGCGGTGGCACAGCGCGTGCCGACCGGCTCCACGCTGTTTCTCGATGCCGGGAGCACGGTGATGGCCGTCGCCACTTTCCTTCAGGGCCCCCTGAAAGCGATCACCACCTCACTGGATATCGCCCAACATTTCAGTGACCGGGACGATATCGAGCTGATCCTGCTCGGCGGACAGTGGGACCAAAAGCAGCGCCTGTTCGCCGGAAGCGCTACCCTGTCCCTGCTGTCACGCTATCGCGCGGATATCGCCATTCTCGGGGCGTGTGCTATCCACGCGCAGCTTGGCTTAAGCGCGAGCAAAGAAGCGGATGCGGATGTTAAGCGGGCGATGCTCGCGGCAAGCCATGAGCACTGGATCGTCGCGGACCATATGAAATTAAACCACTGTGAACCCTGGCTGGTCGCCGGGGTAAGCGAAATTCATCAACTGTTTATAGACAGGCCCTGGGCTGAGCTTGGGGATACCGGCGCATTGCAGGTCACGGTGTGCGCGGACTAACGTGGAGAAGGTCATGAATAAAGCTAAGACAATTAACATTGCGCTGATCGGGTACGGATTTGTGGGTAAGACGTTCCACGCCCCGCTGATCCAGTCCATCGAAGGGTTAACGCTTGCGGTCGTCTCTTCCCGGGATGAAGAGAAAGTGAAACGCGATCTGCCGAACGTACTGGTGGTCGCTACCCCGGAAGAAGCCATTCAACACCCGGATGTCGATCTGGTGGTGATTGCCTCCCCTAATGCCACCCACGCGCCGCTGGCAGCGCTTGCCCTTAACGCTGGCAAGCACGTGGTGGTGGATAAGCCCTTCACCCTCGACATGCAGGAAGCCCGCGAGCTCATTGCCCTGGCGGATGAGAAACAGCGTCTGCTCTCCGTCTTTCACAACCGCCGCTGGGACAGCGATTTTCTCGGCATTAAGCAGGTGATTGAGGAAGGCCGTCTCGGCAAGGTGAAACTGTTTGAGTCACACATTGACCGCTTCCGCCCGGAAGTGCGCGTGCGCTGGAGAGAGCAAAACGTTCCGGGCAGCGGCTTGTGGTTTGACCTTGGGCCGCATCTGATCGACCAGACGCTGCAGCTTTTCGGGCTGCCGCAGTCGGTTCAGGGCAATATCGCCACCCTGCGCGACGGCGCTGAAATTAACGACTGGGCGCACGTGGTCCTGAATTACCCTGAACATAAGGTGATTCTGCACGCCAGCATGCTGGTGGCTGGCGGTACCTCACGCTTTACCGTCCACGGCGATAAAGCCAGCGTGGTGAAGGCACGCATCGATCAGCAGGAAGCACAGCTGCTGGCGGGTGTTATCCCGGGCAGCGAAATCTGGGGCGAAGACAGCGACGATATGGTGCTGTTTGATGCCGCCGGAGACGCGACGCGCCTGAAAACGCCGAAAGGCGATCAGCGCCAGTATTACATTAACGTGCGTGATGCGCTGATGGGCAAAATCGAGAACCCGGTTCATCCGGTTGAAGCGCTGGCGGTGATGGCGGTGCTGGAAGCGGCGGTGAAGTCATCCGAAACAGGGTCAACCCAGACGCTGGAATTAACGGCTGAAGAGCGTGCTCTGCTGCGTTAAAAAACAAGCCGGGTGGCGCTGCGCTTACCCGGCCTACAAAGGTTTCTGAATCGTATGCCCATGCAAGCGTAGCGCCGCCGGGCAATAAGCGGGCTACAGGCGTTTTTTAGGCATCATGCGCAGCAGCGTATTGTCTTTCCAGAAATAGTGATGCATCAGCGCCGCAAGGGCGTGCAGACCAATCACGAAATACCCCAGATTGGCCAGCGTGACGTGCCACTCTTTCAGCATATCCACCAGGTCAAAATTCCCTTCCGCCGCATGCGGCATCACCATACCAAAGGCAAACCAGTCATTACCCCGGTTATACATCATCACAATGCCAATCAGCGGTAATGCAATAAACAGCAGGTAAACGATCAGGTGTCCAAGGTGCGACAGGCCGGTGATCATCGCTTTCGGTTTTGGCTGAATCGGCGGAGCCGGGTATTTGAGACGAAGAAGCAGGCGCGCCACCATCAGCACCAGGATGGAGATCCCGCAGGAGACGTGGATCATGTTAATCATCGGGCGATCGCTTCGCGGAAAAAAGCCTCTGAACTCCATGGCGCAGTAGGCCACGATAACTAACAGAAACACCAGCCAGTGAATACCGATTTGCAGGCCTGTATATTTAGTACGCATGTGATTTCCTGATAAAAGACAAATACAGCGCCAACATAATCCGCTTTCCTTAAAAATTCATTAAGTTTTCTGTATGGTTTTTCAAATACTTCCCCGCGGATGAAGCATCTTCAATTGCCGTCAGGCGCGTCATAGTCTAAGCCTGGATGAGTTCAAACGGTCCCCTCAACATGTTCACCAGGAGAATACGATGAGTAAAATTGGTATTAACGGTTTTGGACGCATCGGACGCCTTGTCCTGCGTCGCCTTCTTGAAACCCAGGACAGCAACACCGTCGTCGCCATCAACGACCTCACCTCGCCGAAGGTGCTTGCCTATCTGCTCAAACACGATTCCAACTACGGCGGTTTTCCGTGGAGCGTGGATTTCACGGAAGACTCGCTGATTGTTGATGGAAAATCGATTTCGGTTTACGCCGAAAAAGAGGCTAAACATATTCCGTGGAAAGCGGCAGGCGTGGATATCGTCGTCGAATGCACCGGTTTTTATACCTCTGAAGAAAAATCCCGCGCCCATCTGGATGCAGGCGCCAAAAAGGTGCTGATTTCCGCGCCTGCGGGTGAGATGAAAACCATTGTGTTCAACGTGAATGACGACACGCTCGATGCCAGCGATACCATCGTCTCTGTCGCCTCCTGCACCACCAACTGCCTCGCGCCGCTGGCTAAAGCCCTGAACGATGCTTTTGGTATAAAGGTGGGCACGATGACCACCATTCATGCCTACACCGGGACGCAGGCGCTGGTGGACGGCCCGCGCGGGAAGGATCTTCGCGCTTCACGCGCGGCGGCGGAAAATATCATTCCGCACACCACCGGGGCTGCGAAAGCCATTGGTCTGGTGATCCCCTCCCTCAGCGGCAAGCTGAAGGGCCACGCCCAGCGCGTGCCGGTGAAAACCGGTTCGGTGACGGAGCTGGTGGCGATTCTGGAGAAAAAAGTGACGGTTGAGGAGATCCACGCCGCCCTGAAAAAAGCGACGCTCGGCAATAAATCGTTTGGCTATACCGATGAAGAGATTGTCTCTTCAGACGTGATCGGCTCCCATTATGGTTCGGTGTTTGATGCCACGCAGACCGAGGTGACCGAAGCCGGGGATGTGCAGCTGGTGAAAGCCGTTGCCTGGTATGACAACGAGTACGGTTTCGTCACGCAGCTGGTGCGAACGCTGGATAAATACGCGTCGCTGTAGCCTAAAATCCCCTCTCACCGGAGAGGGGATGTTCAGCTTAAGACTGCAAATAGACAACCTGCGTCTGCAGGTATTCATTCAGGCCATGTTTACCGTCCGCTCCGCCAATTCCTGACTTGCGCCAGCCCGCATGGAAGCCCTGCATGGCTTCAAAGTTCTCGCGGTTGATATAGGTTTCGCCGAACTTCAGCCCCTTAATCGCTTTCATCGCCACGTTCAGATCGCGGGTATAAACAGACGAGGTCAGCCCGTAGTCGCTGTCGTTAGCCATCTTCAGCGCCTCTTCCAGCGTGTCGAAAACCACGACCGGCAGCACCGGGCCAAAGGTCTCTTCATGCATGATGGCCATCTCCTGTCGCACATCCAGCAGCAGCGTTGGCGGATAATAGTACCCTTTCCCCTCAACGGCGCTGCCGCCGAGCGCGACTCGCGCCCCTTCCTGGACCGCACGCGCCACCTTCTGCTGCACGCGCTCAAGCGCGGCGGCGTTAATCAACGGCCCCATCGCAATATCGGTGCGTTCTGCGGGATTACCAAACTGCACCGCCTTCATCGCCTCGCCCAGACGGTTGACGAAACGGTCGTAAATGCCTTTTTGTACGTAAACGCGCTCGGCGCAGTTGCAGACCTGCCCGGTGTTGATCACGCGGGAGTCCACAATGGCTTTCACAGCCAGCTCCAGATCCGCATCGTCCATCACAATAGCGGGCGCTTTGCCGCCCAGCTCAAGCGCCACTTTGGTGATGTTTTTTGCCGCCGCCGCCATGATCTTCTCACCCGCCCCCACGCTGCCGGTCATGCTGACCATCGCCACCTTCGGGTTCCCCGCCAGCTCCTGGCCCACGGTTTCCCCGCGCCCCAGAACCAGGTTGAAGACCCCTTTCGGCAGACCGATCTCATCAACAATTTTGGCGAATGCGAAGGCGTTATTCGGCGTGAACTCGCTGGGTTTGATCACGATGGTATTGCCGGTAATCAGCGCTGGCGCGAGCTTGCGGGCAATCAGGAAGAACGGGAAGTTCCACGGCAAGATCCCGGTGGTCACGCCCAGGGCGCGTTTAAAGACCAGGATATTCTCCCCCGGACGGTCGCTCTGGACGATTTCGCCTTCGTAGCGTCGCGCCCATTCGGCCATATAGTCGATGTAGTCTGCGGTAAAGTTCACTTCAACTTCTGCCAGCTTCTGGATTTTGCCGCCCTCAGCGACAATCAGCGCGCTGAGTTCGCTGACGCGTTCGCGGATCCCGGCAGAGATTTTACGCAGCCAGCCGGCGCGTTCTATGGCGGGTAAAGCTTCCCAGTCAGGCTGGGCACGCTCGGCGGCGTCGATGGCTTTGCGCGCATCTTCGGCACGACCATCGGGAATACGGGAAATGACCTCTTCTGTGGCCGGGTTGATCACATCAATCCAGGCATCACCCTGCCAGGCAACAAACTGTCCATCAATATACATAGGATGTTGTACGGGTACCGTCATGACCTGCTCCTGTAATTACACTGTTTTTGACAAGTAAATGCATTGTTAAAAACTATAATTCCAGGGAGGATTTCCTATCCTATGAGGCTGTTTTTGTGAGATATCTCAAAAAAGAAACGGGTCAGCCAATCCATTCAATCACAAACTTGCAACATTAAATGCCCGTTTGCGTAAAACCTGTCGCAAACGGGCAGAGGGCTACAGCAGAGAACGGCTGACCAGCGCGTCGGTGAGGATGGCGTCATTGCGCAGAATGGCCCACGCGTTCTCCACCTCGTCAGGAATGTCCACGTGCGCAATGAAGTCTCGCCCCGCCGGGCCGTAGCCGTTAATGTCGTCCCGCAGGCGCGGCAGTTCCCCCAGCACCAGCGACAAATAGCGTTCCACCGGCCAGAGCCCTTCGCTACCGCCGCTAAACGCAAGGCCGTCTTCACCGTTTTGCAGCACCGGCGTTACGCCGGGATGGCTAATCCATTCCGGCGTAACGGCCTCGTCCCGGCAAACGCGGGCAAAGGTCGCCATCGTGCGGCGCTGCATGGTCGGGTCCTGTACCACGAGGACGCGCCCGGCGTTCAGGGCCTTTTGCTTCATCATGTGCCAGCTAAACCGGGCGTTCTCGCCGCAGTTCGTTGACTGATCGTCTATCAGGATTTTGTCTGCCGGAATGTTCCAGAACTCACGCGCGATATCGGCGAGGATTGCCGCCTCTGCCCGTCCGGTGGTGGGAAGGGTGTTATAACGCGGATGCTTCGCCACCGCGGCATACAGGAAGGTGGTTGAGTGCCCGATACCGCCGCTGATCAGCAGCGGGACGTTCTGTTCAGCCGCAATTCTACAGGCCGCATCAATCGCAGGGATAACCGCATTCCCCGCCAGAATGACGATATCAACAGGCGGGACGCGTCGATCGTCCTGCGCAAGCCACGCCCCGACGGTGTTGACGGCATTCAGAGTGGATCCAGGCAGACATGGAAAAAGTGCCAGCGTCATCGTTACCTCCTTACAGCATTTAGGTTCAGAGTACTGCACGCGTCGCGGCTGAACAGGGGATCTCTCCGAAAGCCAAAACGCCCGTTATTCGGCATTTCTGTCATTTTTTTGAAATAACCAGAAACATCCAAAAACAATTGGGTTGCACCTGCAGGTTATGCTTTTGATTATCCGACTTACAAAACATCATGCCAGCCAAACCGCCGACAAAAAGCACCAGCCGCTGCTTAATTCACCGTGATCTGACCAGTCTCGCCCGCCCCTCACTTGCCAAACACAACATCCAACCCTAAGTTGCTTAACAATTTTACAACCTTTTTCATTCCTGCGGGTTGCACCTGAAGCGCGCCAGGTGACACCGCTTTCACCCTCTACGTGGCGGAGCTTCGGGTCATGACACAACATGAAAGTACGACAGCGGTTTTACGAAAAAACAAGAAGGTGTTAATTGCCAGCCTCACCGGCAGTTCCATTGAATGGTTTGACTATTTTCTCTATGGCACTGCCGCCGCGCTGGTGTTTAACAAAATTTTCTTCCCGATGGTCGACCCGGTTATCGGGCTGATCCTCTCCTATCTCTCGTTCTCGCTAACCTTTTTTATCCGCCCCATTGGCGGTGTTCTCTTCGCCCACATCGGGGATCGTATTGGGCGCAAAAAAACGCTGGTGCTGACGCTGTCATTAATGGGAGGTGCAACCGTCACGATTGGCCTGCTCCCCACCTACGACATGATTGGCATGTGGGCACCCGCCCTGCTGATCCTGATGCGCATCATTCAGGGCATGGGCATTGGCGGTGAATGGGGCGGCGCGCTGCTGCTGGCCTACGAATATGCACCTGAAAAACGTAAAGGCTTTTTCGGCAGCATTCCTCAGGCGGGCGTGACCATCGGCATGCTGATGGCGACCTTTATTGTCTCGCTGATGACGCTGTTCAGTGAGGAAGATTTCCTCTCCTGGGGATGGCGCATCCCGTTCCTGCTCAGCTCAGTTCTGGTCTTGATCGGGCTGTGGATCCGTAAGGACATCGACGAGACGCCTGATTTCCAGAAAGTAAAACAAACGGGCCAGGTGGCGAAAGCGCCCCTGCGCGATACCCTGAAACACCACTGGCGTGAAGTGTTAATTGCCGCCGGTCTGAAGGTCGTCGAAACCGCCCCGTTCTATATCTTCTCGACGTTTGTGGTGAGCTATGCCACCACCACGCTGACGTACCAAAAATCTCAGGCGCTGGAAGCCGTGACGCTGGGCGCGCTGGTTGCCACCATTATGATCCCGCTGATGGGGCTGCTCTCCGATAAAATAGGTCGCCAGCGCATGTACGCGGTCAGCGTCTTCGTGCTCGGCTTGTTTATCGTCCCGTGGTTTACGCTGCTCAATACCGGCACGACCTGGGGAATTGTCCTCGCCACCGTCATCGCGTTTGGCGTGCTCTGGGCGCCGGTAACGGCGGTGCTCGGCACGCTGTGCTCTGAAATTTTCAGCGCCAACGTGCGCTACACCGGCATCACCCTCGGGTATCAACTGGGGGCAGCGCTGGCAGGCGGAACCGCCCCACTGATCGCCACCGGTCTGCTGGCGAAATACGACGGCGACTGGGTGCCGGTAGCCTGGTATCTGGCGGTGACGGTCGTTATCTCGCTGATCGCCATTTTCTGCGCCAGCCGGGTCAAACCAACACCCGCCGTCCAGGCGCAACCTGACCACATCTGAATATCCAGCGGCCCTCCCGGGCCGCTCTTTTTGTTCAAGCGTCCCCTCAACATTTGATTAACATGCGATAATCATATTCACTTGAATTATGATTTGCGTCAGACGTAGAATCATTAGCCCTCTAATCATTACATTTTTTCTAAGGTAAACAACGCTATGCGCCTGCCCGAACGCGATCCTTATGCTCCTCGCGAGTGGCAGCCACATGAGAAGCCCGCCCTGCTGGGTTCCCCCTCCACCCCGGAACACCCTACGCCAAAGCGGATCGCTTACGGCGTTGTCGGCCTGCTGGTTTGTCTGACGGGGGCGCTGGGTAACGCGGTCGTCACCGCCAATCTGCAAAACCTTCAGGGCACTTTCGGGGCGTGGTCAACCGAGATCGCCTGGCTGCCCGCCGTGTACGTGATGACCAACGTTTCCATCAACCTGCTGCTGGTGAAATTCCGTCAGCAGTACGGCCTGCGCGCCTTTACGGAAGGTTTTCTGGTGCTGTATGTGCTGGTGACCTTTTTCCACCTGTTCGTGAACGATCTCAGCTCCGCGCTGATGGTGCGCGCCGCGCACGGCATGGTGGCCGCCGCGCTGAGCTCGCTGGGTATTTACTACCAGATCCAGGCGTGGCCCGCGAAGCATCGCCTGAAAGCGCTGACGATTGGCATCACCGGCTCGTCGCTGGCAATCCCGCTGGCGCGCCTGTTTTCGACCGAACTGCTGCAGCTGGACGAGTGGCGAGGGCTCTATTTCTTCGAACTGGGGCTGGCGCTGATCTCCCTGGCCTGCGTCATCGCCTTAAAACTGCCGCCGGGGGACAGGCGCAAGGTCTTTGAGAAAAAAGACTTCATCACCTTCTTTTTAATGGCCCCGGGAATGGCCCTGATCTGCGCCGTGCTCTCTTTAGGCCGTCTTGACTGGTGGTTCGAAGCCCCCTGGATCGGCTGGTCGCTGGCGCTCTCGCTGGTGCTGATTGTCTCCGCCATTGTGTTCGAACATAACCGCAGCAACCCGCTGCTGAACACCCGCTGGCTTTCGAGCGGCAGCATCGTCCGTTTAGGGCTGATCATGCTGCTGATCCGCATCGTGCTGGCCGAGCAAAACACCGGGGTCATCGGCTGGCTGCAGTACGTGGGGTTACAGAACGAGCAGATGACCCACCTGGCGTGGTCCATTTTCGCCGGGATTGTCTGCGGGATCGTCACCAGCTGTCTTACCATCAAGCCGACGAAACTGGCGTGGCCAATCATAACCTCTCTGGCGCTGATGATTATCGCCTCGCTGCTGGACAGCCATTCCAACAGCCTGACCCGGCCGGATCAGCTGATGTTAAGCCAGTTCCTGCTCGGCTTCGGCAGCGCCTTCTTCCTGGCCCCCGCGATGCTGGCAGCCATCGGTGGGGTCATCGCCGACCCGCGCAATCTGGTCAGCTTCTCGGTGATGTTTGGCATGAGCCAGAACATCGGCGGCCTGCTGGGTTCCGCTATTCTCGGCACCTTTCAGACCTGGCGCGAGAAGTACCACTCCAGCCTGCTGGCCGACCAGCTCACCACGCTGAACCCGCTGGTGAATGAACGCATTCAGGCTTACACCCAGATGTACCAGAGCCTGATCGGCGACAGCTCGCTTTTGGGGACGCAGGCGATAACGCAGCTGCAAACGGTCACCGCGCTCGAGGCGAATATTCTGGCTTACAACGATACTTACCTGCTGACGGCCAGCATCGCTGCCGCCACCCTGGTCTGGATTTTATGGCGCCTGTTGCGCCTGCGCATCACTGCCCGTATGGCGCTGAAGAACGCCACCGGCAACAAATAATTGAACTATTTCTGGAGAGTTTATGAGTCAGCAGGATGCCGCCAAAGAGCAGGCCAACACCCGCAAAAATGTGCGCATTGTTTCCGTATTCACCGCCGCCGCTATCGGTGTTGTCGGCGTGCTGGTGATCCTGTACGCGTGGCAGCTGCCGCCGTTCACCCGCCACGCACAGTTTACCGACAACGCCTACGTGCGCGGCCAGACGACGTTTATCAGCCCCCAGGTGAATGGCTATATCACCGAGGTGAACGTTCAGGACTTTGTGCAGGTTAAAAAAGGCGAGGTGCTGTTTCAGATCGACGATCGTATCTATCGACAGCGCGTCCATCAGGCCGAGGCGCAGCTGGCGATGAAAATTGCCGCCCTGAACAACAACCTGCAGCAGCGTAAAAGCGCCGAAGCGACGATTGCCAAAAACGACGCCGCGCTGAAAAACGCCCGCGCCCAGAGCCTGAAAACGCAGGCGGATTTAAAGCGCGTGAAAGAGCTGACGTCAGACGGCTCGCTCTCGATTCGCGAGCGCGACGCGGCGCTGGCCAGTGCAGCTCAGGGTAGCGCCGACATCGACCAGGCGAAAGCGACGCTTGAGATGTCGCGTCAGGATCTGCAGACGGTGATTGTCAATCGCGGTGCGCTGGAGGCGGATGTCGAAAACGCGAAAGCGGCGCTGGAGCTGGCGCAGATTGACCTGCAAAACACCCGCATTATCGCCCCGCGCGACGGTCAGCTCGGCCAGATTGCCGTACGTCTGGGCGCTTATGTCACCGCCGGGACGCACCTCACCACGCTGGTTCCGCCGCAGCACTGGGTAATCGCCAATATCAAAGAGACCCAGCTCGCGGAGCTGCGCGTCGGACAGCCTGTCAAATTCACCGTCGATGCCCTGAACGACAAAGCGTATCAGGGCCGCGTGGAGAGTATTTCGCCTGCAACCGGGGTTGAATTCAGCGCCATCACGCCGGATAACGCCACGGGCAACTTTGTTAAAATCGCCCAGCGTATCCCGGTGCGCATCGAGGTACTCGGGAAACCGGAAGAATCCGCGCTGCTGCGTCCGGGTATGTCGGTACAGGTGACGATTGATACGCGGGAGGCGAAGCAATGATCCTTCGCCCGATAGCCGCGCTGGTGGCAGCGGTCATGCTGGCCGGATGCCAGTCCGTCGACGTCAAGCCGGCGCAGCCGACGCTGCACATCCCCGCCCAGTGGCGCGCCGCGTCGGGGCCGAACAGCCCGGCGGAGCAGCTCTGGTGGCGCAATTTCCACGACAGCAACCTGAACCGCTACGTGGACCAGGCGCTGAAAAACAACAGCGACGTCCTGATTGCCCGCGAGCGGATAAACGAGTATCAGGCGCGAGTTTATGCTGCGGACGGCAGCCTGTTCCCGTCCCTGGATGCGGGCGTAACGGGCACGCGCGCCCGCTCGCAGTCTGCCGCGACCGGGCTGCCGGTCTACGGGACGTTGTACAGAGGGAGCCTGACGGCGAGCTATGACGTTGATATCTGGGGCGTCAACCGCAGCACCGCCAATGCCGCCGAGGCCTCGCTGGAGGCGCAAAAAGCCGCCGCCGCTGCCGCGGATTTGACCGTCGCGTCTTCCGTTGCATCCGGCTATGTCACCCTGCTCTCGCTTGACGAACAGCTGCGCGTGACGGAGTCCACGCTGAAATCGCGCGAAGAGGCATTTAACCTCGCGAAACGTCAGTTTGAGACGGGCTACAGCTCGCGTCTGGAGCTGATGCAGTCGGATTCCGAACTTCGCTCAACGCGGGCGCAGGTGCCCGTGCTGCAGCACCAGATTGCGCAGCAGGAGAATGCCCTGAGCCTGCTGCTGGGAAGCAATCCCGGCGCGGTGGCACGCAGCGAAAGCTTTGCGGCGCTGACGCCGCTGACGCTGCCGTCACAGCTGCCTTCTACGCTCCTGAATCGTCGACCGGACATCGTTCAGGCTGAACGTCAGCTGGTGGCGGCAGACGCGACGCTTGCCGCGTCACGCGCCAGCCTGCTGCCGTCGATCAACCTGACCGCAACCGGATCGGTCCAGGATCGCACCCTGTCAGGCTTACTGGATAACCCACTCCAGCTGTGGAGCGTTGGCGGCAGCATTCTTGCGCCGCTGCTGAACCGTCAGGCGCTGAATGCGCAGGTGGATATTTCCCAGTCCCAGCGTAACCAGGCGCTGTACAGCTACGAAAAAACCGTGCGTAACGCGTTTGCTGAGGTGAATGACAGCCTTGATGCCATTACGCGCTATCAGGAACAGCTGACGGAGCTGCTTGCACAGCAGGATGTGGCGCAGGAGACGCTGCGCATTGCGCAGAATCGCTATCGCAACGGTTATTCCTCCTATCTTGACGTGCTGGACGCGCAGCGCACGCTGTTCTCGGTTCAGACCAGCGTGGTGCAGGTGAAAAATAACCTGCTGCTGGCGCAGATTGATTTGTATAAAGCGCTGGGCGGCGGCTGGGTCAGTGCCTGAAACATTTCACCCCGTAGGCCGGGTAAGGCGCAGCCGCCACCCGGCAATCCCTCTCAAGGAGTCAATCTATGCAACAACAGTGGTCTGCAGTAGATAATTTCATGATTTCTTCGCTTATTCCTGACGATGACGTACTCAATCAGGTACTGGAAAACAACAAACGCGCCGGGCTGCCCGAACACGACGTAGCGGCCAATCAGGGGCAGCTGCTGGCGCTGTTCGTGCGCATGACGCAGGCAAGGCGCATTCTTGAGATCGGGACGCTGGGTGCCTATAGCGCTATCTGGATGGCGCGCGCCCTGCCGCCGGACGGAAAGCTGATTACGCTTGAGGCCGATCCCGCGCATGCCAGCGTTGCGCGCCAGAATATTCATCTCGCGGGGCTAAACGAACGTATTGAATTAATTGAAGGCCCGGCCCTGAGCTCGCTGGAGAATTTCGGTGACGTTCCAGCGTTCGATCTGATCTTTATCGATGCCGATAAGCCAAACAATCCCGGCTATCTGGAGTGGGCGCTGCACTATTCCCGCCCCGGCACGGTAATCATTGGCGATAACGTGGTGCGCGACGGCGAGGTCATTAACGGGCAAAGCGACGACGCGCGCGTGCTGGGCGTGCGGCGTTTTATTGAGATGATGGGGGATAACCCGCGCTTAACCGCCACCGCGCTGCAAACGGTGGGGATTAAGGGTTGGGATGGGTTTACGCTGGCGATTGTAGAACGATAACCAGCCGGGTGGCGGCTACGCCTTACCCGGCCTACATTTCGCACCCGTAGGCCCGGTAAGCGCAGCGCCACCGGGCAAGGTTTAACCGGAAATCTGCTCCATCGCCTGCAGGATACGTTTATCCGAAATCGGATACGGCGTACCGAGCTGCTGGGCAAAGAAGCTGACGCGCAGCTCTTCGATCATCCAGCGGATCGCCTGCACGTCTTCATCGTCGCGGCGCGCGGGCGGCAGCTTGTTGAGCCACTGCTGCCACGCCTGCTGCACGCTCTCCACTTTCAACATCTGCGCGCGATCGCGGTGCGGATCGACCGCCATTTTCTCCAGACGTTTTTCAATCGCCTGCAGATAGCGCAGCGTATCACCCAGACGGTTAAAGCCGTTGCCGGTGACAAAGCCGCGATAGACCAGTCCCGCCATCTGTGCCTTCACGTCAGACAGCCCCAGCGCCATGGTCATATCCACGCGCCCCTTCAGGCGCTTATTGATGTTGAACACGGCGGTAAGGATCTGCTCGACCTGTTTGGCAATCTCTACCACAGTGTCGTTCAGCTCCGCGCGCACCTTTTCGTGAAGCTGAGCAAAGCCCTCTTCCGTCCAGACCGGGCCGCCCGCCTCGTGGATCAGCTTGTCCACGCCGCAGGAGATGCAGTCGTCAATGAGATCCAGCACCTTGCCGTACGGGTTAAAGTAGAGCCCCAGCTTGGCCTTGTTCGGCAGCTTCTCGTGCAGATACTTGATCGGCGACGGGATGTTGAGCAGCAGCAGGCGACGCAGCCCGCGCCACATCATCTGCTGCTGTTCCTGCGGGTTATCAAAGAGCCTGATCGCCACGCTGTCGCGCTCGTCCACCAGCGCAGGCCAGGCTTTGACCTTATAGTTACCGCGCTTCTGCTCGTAGCTTTCCGGAAGCTGGCCAAAGCTCCAGATGTGCAGCCCGCTCTGCTCGATGCCGTCGTCCGCCACCGCAGACAGCGTTTCCTGAACTTTACCCTTCAGGGCATCCTTCAGCTCGGTTAGCGAACGACCTTCCTGCAGCTTTCTGTTTTTATCGTCCACCACGCGGAAGCTGATTTTCAGGTGATCGGGCACCTGATCCCAGTTCCAGTCCTCACGGTCGATGGTGGTGCCGGTCATGCGGCGGAACTCGCGCTCGAGCGCGTCCAGCAGCGGCAGCTCCAGCGGCGTGACGCGGCCCAAAAACGCTTCCGCGTAATTTGGCGCAGGCACAAAGTTGCGGCGCACCGGTTTCGGCAGAGATTTGATCAGCGCAATCACCAGCTCGCGGCGCAGGCCGGGAATTTGCCACTCGAAACCGCTCTCGTCCACCTGGTTTAACAGCGGCAGCGGAATGTGGACGGTCACGCCATCCGCGTCGGCCCCCGGCTCGAACTGATAGGTCAGCCGCAGCTTGAGGTTGCCCTGATGCCAGAAGTTCGGGTAGTCGAGTTTGCTGACCGACTCCGCCCCCTCCTTAATCAGCATGCTCTTTTCGAAGTTGAGCAGGTCCGGCGTCTCTTTGCTGGCCTTCTTCCACCAGCTGTCGAAGTGGCGGGCAGAGATAACATCGTGGCTGATGCGCTGGTCATAAAACTCAAACAGCGCCTCGTCGTCCACCAGAATGTCGCGGCGGCGGGACTTGTGCTCCAGCTCCTCCACTTCGGCGCGCAGCTTCAGGTTTTCACGGAAGAAGGCGTGGCGCGTCTGCCAGTCGCCCTCCACCAGCGCGTGGCGGATAAACAGCTCGCGGCTGAGCGCCGGATCGATCTGGCTGTAGTTCACCTTACGCGCGGCAACCACCGGCAGGCCATAGACGGTCACTTTCTCGGTCGCCATTACCGCGCCCTGCGCGCGCTCCCAGTGCGGTTCACTGTACGAGCGTTTCAGCAGGTGCTGCGCCACCGGCTCGACCCATTCCGGATCGATACGCGCGGCAATGCGCCCCCACAGGCGGCTGGTTTCTACCAGCTCGGCAACCATGGTCCACTTCGGCGGTTTCCTGAACAGGCCGGAACCGGGGAAGATGGAGAAACGGGCGTTACGCGCGCCGGTAAATTCCTGCTTGTCCGCATCCTTCATCCCGATATGGGACAGCAGGCCGGTCAGCAGCGCGATATGGATTTCGCGGTACTCCGCCGGCTCGCTGTTAACCGGAATGCCCAGCTCTTTCACCACCTGGCGCAGCTGGGTGTAGATATCCTGCCACTCGCGCACGCGCAGGTAGTTGAGGAAATCCACGCGGCACTGGCGGCGGAACTGGTTCGAGGAGAGCGCTTTCTGCTGCTCGCCGAGGTAGTTCCACAGGTTCACAAAGGCGAGGAAATCGGACTCTTTGTCGTGGAAGCGGCGGTGCTTTTCGTCAGACGCCTGCTGTTTGTCCATCGGACGCTCGCGCGGATCCTGAATGGAGAGCGCCGAGGTAATGATCATCGCCTCGCGCACGCAGCCGTGTTTCTGCGCTTCCAGCACCATACGGGCCAGACGCGGATCGACCGGCAGCTGGCTGAGCTGACGGCCCAGCGGCGTCAGCTTATAGGCCGTCGCCTGTTCGTCGGTGGTGATCGCTCCGAGCTCTTCCAGCAGACGTACGCCGTCCTGAATGTTGCGTTTGTCCGGCGCTTCGACGAACGGGAACGCCGCGATGTCGCCCAGCCCCAGCGCGGTCATCTGCAGGATAACGGACGCCAGGTTGGTACGCAGAATTTCCGGGTCGGTAAATTCCGGGCGCGACAGGAAATCGTCTTCGGAATAGAGACGAATACAGATCCCTTCCGACACGCGGCCGCAGCGGCCTTTACGCTGGTTGGCGGAGGCCTGAGAGACCGGCTCAATCGGCAAACGCTGGACCTTGGTGCGGTAGCTGTAGCGGCTGATGCGCGCCGTGCCCGGGTCGATCACGTATTTAATCCCCGGCACGGTCAGCGAGGTTTCCGCCACGTTGGTCGCCAGAACGATGCGGCGTCCGCCGTGCGGCTGGAACACGCGGTTCTGCTCGCTGTTTGACAGGCGCGCGTAAAGCGGCAGGATCTCGGTGTGGCGCAGGTCGCGCTTGCTAAGCGCATCGGCGGTATCGCGGATTTCACGCTCGCCGCTCATGAAGATCAGGATGTCGCCCGCGCTTTCGTTGCCCAGCTCGTCGACGGCATCGAAGATGGCCTGCAGCTGGTCGCGCTCGGTGTCGTCCGCCTCTTCAACAATCGGGCGATAGCGCACCTCTACCGGATAGGTGCGTCCCGAGACTTCGATAATCGGCGCATTGTTGAAATGCTTCGAGAAGCGCTCCGGGTCGATGGTCGCGGAAGTGATGATCACTTTCAGATCCGGGCGACGCGGCAGCAGCTCCTTCAGATAGCCGAGCAGGAAGTCGATGTTCAGGCTGCGCTCGTGCGCTTCGTCAATGATGATGGTGTCGTACTGCATCAGCAGGCGATCCTGCTGGATTTCCGCCAGCAGAATACCGTCGGTCATCAGCTTAACCATGGTGTTATCGCTGACGTGGTCGCTGAATCGCACCTTGTAGCCAATGCAGCCCCCCGGCTCCGTTTGCAGCTCTTCGGCAATACGGTTCGCCACGGTACGCGCCGCCAGACGACGCGGCTGGGTGTGGCCAATCAGCCCTTTCAGGCCGCGTCCCAGCTCCATGCATATTTTCGGCAGCTGGGTGGTTTTCCCCGAACCGGTTTCCCCCGCGACAATGACCACCTGGTGGTCGCGGACGGCCTCAAGGATGTCCTGTTTTTTCTGACTGACGGGCAGGTTTTCCGGATAGCTGATCGCCGGGCGTGCGGCTTCGCGCAGCGCAACTTTCCCTGCCGCCTGTTCAATCTCTTTCGCCATCTCCTGGTAAATGGCCTGTTGTGCATCAGGATTTTTAACCTTCTTCACCCCGTGCAGACGGCGCGCAAAGCGCTGTTTATCGCGCAGCATCAGGGAATCAAGCTGTTGCAGGAGCATCGGGAAGGTTAATTTTTGTTGTTCTGTCATAGCGTTAAAGGGCAGTACACGCCCTGATAAACTCTCTTTTTAATGATTGCTATAGAGTACCACATTGACGCCTTTCGCGCCTTATTCAAAAAATTCGAACATAGACTTCGATATATTGCGCTATCTCTGTGGCAGGATTGTGAATAGAGTGTCAACAAGCAACGGGGCAACCCCCTTCAATCAAATGCAACAACAGGAATCACCCATGAGCAAAGTATTAGTTTTGAAATCCAGTATTCTGGCAGGGTACTCTCAGTCTGGTCAGCTGTCTGATTACTTCGTTGAACAGTGGCGTGAACAGCATTCTGCTGACGAAATCACCGTGCGTGACCTGGCTGCAAACCCGATTCCTGTGCTGGACGGCGAGCTGGTTGGCGCGCTGCGTCCAAGCGATGCACCACTGACTCCGCGTCAGCAGGAAGCCCTGGCCCTGTCTGATGAACTGATTGCAGAACTGCAGGCGCACGACGTTATCGTCATCAACGCCCCAATGTACAACTTCAACATCCCTACCCAGCTGAAGAACTACTTCGACCTGGTGGCGCGTGCGGGTGTGACCTTCCGTTACACCGAAAACGGCCC
Source organism: Enterobacter quasimori (assembly GCF_018597345.1). Classification (NCBI taxonomy): domain Bacteria; kingdom Pseudomonadati; phylum Pseudomonadota; class Gammaproteobacteria; order Enterobacterales; family Enterobacteriaceae; genus Enterobacter; species Enterobacter quasimori. Next base: position 434,030 of record NZ_JAHEVU010000001.1, read on the forward strand.
TGAAGGTCTGGTGAAAGGCAAGCGTGCGGTTGTACTGACCAGCCGTGGCGGTATTCACAAAGATACCCCAACCGATCTGGTTGCGCCGTACCTGACCCTCTTCCTGGGCTTCATCGGTATCACCGACGTGAACTTCGTGTTCGCTGAAGGTATCGCTTACGGTCCTGAAGTGGCGACCAAAGCGCAGACCGATGCGAAAGCAGCTATCGACGGCTTCGTCGCAGCCTAAGAATTCCCCCTCTCACCGCCAGGTGGGAGGGTTTTTCTTTTCCCCCGCTTTTCGTTATCATCCGCTCCCACTCTCCAGCCGGGCGGCCTGATGTCTGCAATCGTCGATAATTTTATTGCCCCACCTTGTCTCGATGAGATTGACATTCTCTGGCAGGACGAGCACCTGCTGCTAATCGATAAACCTTCCGGCCTGCTTAGCCTGTCGGGCAAAAACCCGCAAAACCTGGATTCCGTTCATTACCGTCTGGTGCAAAACTTCCCGGGCTGCACGCTGGTGCATCGCCTTGATTTTGGCACGTCCGGTTTAATGGTGATTGCGCGTAATAAAGCGATTAACGCCGCACTTTGTTATCAGTTCAGCCAGCGCGCCGTGAAGAAGGTGTATAGCGCCCTGCTGTGCGGACATGTTGAAAATGACGAAGGGGTGATTGACGCGCCGATTGCCAAAGACCCGGCGCTGTTCCCGCTGATGTCGATTTGCGCCGTCACGGGCAAACCGGCGCGCTCCCGCTACCGGGTTATCGAACGTTTTTATCAGACGACGGGGTTACCGTTGACGCGGGTTGCGCTCACGCCAGAGACGGGGCGTACCCATCAGCTGCGCATACACTGCCAGCAGCTGGGTCACCCTATTTTGGGCTGCGATCTGTATGGCGGTCTTGACGTGCCGGGCGCTGAAACGACGCCGCGGCTGATGCTGCACGCCAGCGGGCTGGATTTTGTGCATCCGGTGAGCGGCGAGACGATTAACGCCCGACACGCGGCTCCGTTTTAGACAGGGTTTACCACATCAAATCGTCAGGGATTTTGAAGTCCGCGTACGGATCGTCTTCGTCCTGCTCTTCCTGGCTGAGCGCGCTGTTTAACACGATGCTATCGGCATCGCGCTGGGCAATTTTATCGGCCACCACTGCCGGAATGATCGCGTAGTCGCAGTCACCGTTAGCATTGAGCACCAGGCGCGCAATCGCCAGACGGCCGTTGATCAGTTGGGTCTGCGTTTGCTTATCGACTTCAATCTTTTTAATCAGCGTACCGTCGGTAAAGTTAAAGGTGATGTTGCCTTTCGCCACGGTGATGCGGTTCATCTCAATCAACTGCTTCACCTGCGCCTTAAACTCTTTCGCCAGCACCGCCTGTTTCTGCTGCTCGCTCAGCAGCTTGTCGCGCTCAAGCTGCGCTTTCTTGTTCTCTTCGACCGCTTCACGGGCCTCACGCGCCTGAACGCGTGATTTCTTTGCCGTGCGCTGCACTTTCGCCACTTTCTTGCTGCTGACGAGGCCCGCTTTCAGCATCTGCTCTTGTAAGGTGAGTTTTGTCATGATTGTTTCTAAACCGGTTGGATATTTTGGGCAGTATAACGTGAAGTGCGCCGTTCATGAAGTTCGCTCATGTTGCATTGAAATTAAGTCACTTCCCCTCTGACACTGGCTCAGGCATAAATTATGCATTGATAACTTCCTGGCAACATGAACTTAGGATGCATAACCACAATGAGTAAAGCTTTTACATTTAGCCTTAAGCGCAGTTGCTTCGATGAAAATTACAACCCGTCAGAAAATACGCGTACCACCACCAACTTTGCTAACCTGGCGCGCGGCGAAAAGCGTCAGGAAAACCTGCGCAATACGCTGGTGATGATCAACAACCGCTTCAACGCCTTAGCGCGCTGGGATAACCCTAAAGCCGATCGTTATGCGGTTGAGCTTGAAATTATTTCCGTTGATATGAACATCGATGGAGAAAATAGCTTCCCGGCCATAGAAATATTGCAGACGTTCATTGTCGACAAGCAAACCCATGAGCGCATCGAAGGCATTGTCGGGAATAACTTCTCTTCCTACGTGCGTGACTATGACTTCAGCGTATTGCTGCTCGAACATAATAAAGATCGCTCAACGTTCAGCATCCCGGAGAACTTTGGTGAATTGCACGGCAACATCTTCAAGCACTTCACCCGCTCTGCTGAATACAGAGAAAACTTCAAAAAACCGCCGGTGATCTGCCTGAGCGTCTCCAGCAAAGATACCTACCACCGTACGGGCAACACGCACCCTGTATTGGGAATTGAGTACCAGCCGGACGGGACATCACTGACTGAACAATACTTTGGCAAGATGGGCCTGAAGGTGCGTTATTTCATGCCTGAGAACAGCGCTGCGCCTTTTGCCTTTTATTATTCCGGTGATTTGCTGGCGGATTATACAAATCTTGAACTGATTGGAACGATCAGCACCATGGAAACATTCCAGAAGATTTACCGCCCTGAAATTTATAATGCGAACTCGACCGCCGGACAGTGCTATCAGCCTGATCTGAATCAGCAGGATCATTCATTAACGAAAATTGTTTATGACCGTGAAGAGCGCAGCCAGTTAGCGATTCAGCAGGGCAAATTTACGGAAGAACAGTTTATTAAGCCTTACAAACAACGTCTTGAGCAGTGGTCTCATAACTTCACGCTTTAATTAACCGATAATAAAGGTCTTCTATTATGAAAACATTGCTCCCGACATCAACGGCTGGCAGCTTACCTAAACCAACCTGGCTTGCACAACCTGAAACGCTGTGGTCCCCGTGGAAACTTCAGGATGATGAATTACTGGCGGGTAAGCAGGATGCGCTGCGTTTATCCCTCGATGAACAGCTCCGCGCGGGCATTGATATCGTCAGCGACGGCGAGCAGACCCGCCAGCACTTTGTTACCACCTTTATTGAGCACCTGAGCGGCGTCGATTTTGAGAACCGCCAGACGGTGCGCATTCGCAACCGCTATGACGCAAGCGTGCCGACCGTGGTTTCAGCCGTTGCGCGTCAAAAGCCGGTATTCGTGGACGATGCGAAGTACCTGCGCCAGCTGACGGACAAGCCGATCAAATGGGCGCTGCCGGGCCCGATGACCATGATCGACACGCTTTACGACGCCCACTACAAAAGCCGCGAAAAGCTGGCCTGGGAATTTGCCAAAATTCTCAACCAGGAAGCACGCGAGCTGGAAGCCGCAGGCGTCGATATCATCCAGTTTGACGAACCTGCCTTTAACGTCTTTTTCGACGAGGTCAACGACTGGGGTATCGCCGCGCTTGAACGCGCCGTTGAAGGGCTGAAGTGCGAAACCGCGGTACACATCTGCTACGGATACGGCATCAAGGCCAATACCGACTGGAAAAAGACGCTCGGCTCCGAGTGGCGCCAGTACGAAGAGGCTTTCCCTAAGCTGCAGACCTCAACCATCGACATCATTTCGCTGGAGTGCCACAACTCGCGCGTGCCGATGGATCTGCTGGAGCTGATCCGCGGCAAAAAAGTGATGGTGGGCGCGATTGACGTGGCGACGAACCATATCGAAACGCCGGAGGAAGTCGCCGATACGCTGCGTAAAGCGCTGCAGTTTGTCGATGCCGACAAGCTTTATCCTTCCACCAACTGCGGAATGGCTCCCCTTTCCCGTCAGGTTGCTAACGGCAAGCTGAGGGCGCTGAGCGCAGGCGCAGAGATCGTTCGCCGTGAGATTTTGGCAAAATAATCTCGCCCTTCCCGGGAGAGGCTCACTCTCCCGGGTATCGCATTATTCACTCACGCCTTGCAACCACTCACCGACGCTTTCTACCGATTGCTGCGCAGGCGCACGCGAGACCGGCTGACCCTGCCTGAGCACCAGCAGCGTGGGCAAACCGCGCACGCCAAGCTGGCTTGCCAGTTCCGTGTTCAGATCGGCGTCCAGATAGCGGGTATCAAACCGCGCCGTCAGCGGAATCAGCTTCTCGTTCGCCAGCAGTTGCCAGAGCCTGCGGCAGTGCACGCAGCGCTCCGCCCCGACAAACAGCAGTATCGGGCCATCGCTTTCCAGCTCGCTCGACGCGCTCACCGTTTTAAACGCGCTTTCCGCCACGCGGAACAGTTTTGGGCTGCGGCGAAGGGTGTCGTTATCCGTCGCGACGCATAGCGCATCGGCGCTTTTACTGTAGGGCTTCACGCCTGCGACCCGCACAACGCTTTGCGCCGGGCCAGCCGCCGCCGCGCCAGGCTGGCGTAAGGTTCGAACATCCACCGGGACTATTGGCGTTTCTAGCGGCTGAGGAAGCTGCGGGATCCAGGCATAAGGAATGCGGTACGCGCGGTAAACCATGTTGTTGTTGAGCGTCTTGCCCCAGAACGGCGACACGTACTCCCAGACGATTTCATGATTGCGAGTCACTTCAAAAATGCGCCCGTTGGAGCCTTCATTAATCAGGGTATTGCCGTTTTCGAGGCGCTGCATATTGCTAATGTACGGGCTATAAAAACGGTATGAATCGGTTGGCTGGGGCAGATCCGCTTCATACGGCGAGTAGCGCCACTCGATATCCAGCGTCACAGGGTTAATTTCGAGGATCCGCGAATAGTCGCGCCAGGCGTTTTTCACCCCGTCCGCCGAGGCCGGGTTTGGCGCGCCGTATCCGGCCCAGCCCCCGTTATCGAAAATAAGGATATTGCCTGCGCCGGGCAGCCCCTGCGGGATCATGTGCGCGTGGTGCTGGCCGATGATCCAGCCGATGTGTTTTAGCGCTGGCGTGCTGTAATCCGGGCCAAGCTGCCAGACGATGTTGCCGCTCTGCTTATCGATGATGGCGATGATGTTGGACTCGCGGGCGTCCCAGATGATGTTGTCAGGGTGGAAGCGGCTGTCTCCGGCGTCATACCATTTATTCGGCCCCAGCGTGGACATCGAGTTGATATGCATCCAGTCGCCCATTCCGCCGCCGCTGGCGCGCATGTTGGGGTTATTGTAAAGCGCGGTGCGTGCCGCATCGTCGAAGCCCAGCTCCTCAAAATGATCGCTGCAGCGCCATTCCCAAACCACGTTTCCCTGCCAGTCGACCTCAATAATGGTGTCGTCCAGCAGAACCTTGTCCGATATCGCCTCGTTGACCAGGTTGGTGTGGGCGAGAATCAGGGTATTCCCCCCTTCGACCTGCGGCTCCAGCCCCGGCGCGTAGTAGCCAACCGGATTGCCCGCGCGCTGATAGTCGTGGTGCGCCCGCGCCATCCAGCGGGTTTCATTGCCGGGGTCGCTCACGTTCTCATAGCGATCGAAGGACCATGTCACATTGCCTTCCCAGTCCACCTGGATCAGGTCGAGCATATCCTGCATGCCGTAGCGCGGGTCGCGCTCGCCGCTGTGTCCGAGGATCGCCCCGCCGGGCAGGATTTTGTTGGGGAAACCGTGAAGCTCTGGCCATTCGCGCACCACGGCGCCGTTCATGTCGACCAGCACCGCGCCATGCTCGGTGGCCTGGAAAAGGGTATAGCCGCTCCACGCGCGCGCAGGATCGTAAAGCGTCGCGCCGGTGGGGAAAACGGAAGGATGTCCCATGTATTGCTCCTTAGTGAAGGTTATCAGGCAGAGGTAATAAGAGTGCGAATATGGCGGCAGGCGTCGGTGAACGCGGCGTCGTCACGCTGTCGCGGATGCGGCAGCGCAAGGCTTACCACTTCGCGTATGCGGCCGGGACGTGGGGAAAGCACCACGACCCGGTCAGCCAGGGCGACCGCTTCTTCGACGTCATGGGTCACCAGCAGCGTGGTGGTTCCCTCGCTTCTGTGAATCTGCAAAAGCGCCTGCTGCAGGGTGTGACGCGTCAGGGCGTCGAGCGCGCCGAACGGCTCGTCCAGCATCAGAATTTGTGGGCGGGCAACCAGGCCGCGAGCAATGGCGACGCGCTGGGCCATCCCGCCGGAAAGCTGCGCGGGGAGCGCGCCCTCGAACTCGGCGAGCTGCACCCGCGCCAGCATCTCCCGCGCGCGCTGGCGTTTGGCGGCCCGGCTCAGTTTTTCATCTGCCAGCCCCAGCATGACGTTGTCGATCACACTCAGCCACGGGAACAGCCGGGGCTCCTGAAACACGATGCCGCGCTCTTTGCCCACGCCGGTGACCCGCTCGCCGCTGATGCGGATTTCCCCCTGCGTCGCCTCTTCAAGGCCGACCAGCATGCGCAGAAGCGTCGACTTACCGCAGCCGCTGCTGCCGACCAGCACCACCAGTTCACCGGCAGCGATGTCGAGACTAAAATTTTGCAGCGCCGTGACCTGCTGCCAGGTTTTACGCACGTGTTGAAATGAGACCAGAGTTTGGGCGGTCATGATGGCTCCTGTTGGCGCCAGCGGGTGGCGCGAAGTTCCAGTAAACGTCCGGCTTTATCCAGCGCTGCGCCGGTGAGACCGACCAGCACCATGCCGCAGAGAATGGTGGGCATATCCAGCAGCTGCTGGGCGTTAATCATCAGGCTGCCGATCCCGGCGCCCGAGGACATGAAGTATTCCGCGCCAATGTTGCCAAGCCAGGCGTAGATCATCGCCAGCCGCAGCCCGGCGAAAATGCCGGGCGCCGCGCCGGGAAGGATCAGCATTCGCAGGCGCGTCAGGCCGCCTAAACGCAGCACACGCGCCACTTCGTCCAGCTGCGGGCTGCGCTGCAGCACGGCCTGAAGGGTGCTAAAGAACATCGGAAAGAACGAGGCCAGGGCGATAAAGACGATTTTGCCGACGTTATCGTTGCCTACCCACGCGGTCAGCAGCGGTAGCCACGCAAAAAGGGCTATATGGCGCAGCACGTTGAGCGATGGCGTCACGATCTGCCCGGCGCGCGGCCGCAGCGCCAGCAGTAATCCGCAGAGCAGGCCAGCGGCAATACCCGCCGCCCCGCCCGCAAAGGCGCGCCCAAGGCTCGCCAGCATCGCCGCCGCCAGCTCCCCGCTCGCCGCGCCCTGCATAAAGCGCTCGGCGACCGCCAGCGGCGAAGAGAATAGCGCCCCGTCAATCCATCCCCTTCGGCTAGCCAGCTGCCACAGCGCCAGCAGCAGGATCGGCAGCTGCAGCGCCTGCCAGCTGGCCTGCGGTTTCCAGGCAAGACGCCCGACGGCGGGCTGGGGCCAGAATACCAGCCGGGAGAAGGCCCGATTCGCCGCCCACTCCATCAGCATGCCGCTGAAGCCCACCACCGCAATGGTGACGAAAACGATATCCAGCTGGAAAAGCTGGCGCCCCCAGACCATCAGGTAGCCAATGCCCTCCGACGAAGCGAGCAGTTCAACAACGATCAGCGACACCCAGGCCTGAGAGAGCGCCAGCCGCAGGCCGGTAAACCAGCCGGGCAGGCTGGCGGGGATCACCAGCCAGCGAAGACGCTGCCAGCGTGAAAAGTTCATCACCCTGGCGGCCTCGCTCAGGGTATGGGGCACGCTGGTTACCGCCTGCTGCGTGTTAATCGTCATCGGCACGATGGTGGTTTTGATGATTACCGCCAGCTTCAGGCCGTTATCGATCCCGAACAGCACCATAAACAGCGGGATCCACCCCAGGGTCGGGATTTGCGCCAGCGCGTAAAACAGCGGCTCCACGCGACGCGCCGCACCGGGAACCAGGCCGAACAGCGCGCCCAGCAGCGTGCCGGCGAACGCGCCTGCCAGCAGGCCCAGCAGCAGATGCTGCAGGCTAAACGCCCACTGGGAGAGAAGGTCTCCGGCCAGGAGCGAGAGCGCCGTGTCGGCGACCGCCGAAGGCGCGGGTAAAATTTGTTCCGGCATCCAGTGGCGCTCTGCCGCGATGGACCACAGCAGCAGCAGTAGCGCGGGCAATATCCACGGCCAGCCGTTCAGTCGTACTTTCTGCCTTCCGGATGAGCCCGTTTTTAAAATTATCTGCGACATAGTGATTCACGTTTAAACCCGTCATGCCGCTATAAAAACCCGTCCCGTTCCCCTTCGTCATTGCGTTACGCGAATAATCCCGATGCAACAAATGCATTTCAGCCTGCCGGACTCGCGGGCGCTGATTTAGCTCATTTTCACCTGTCCTTTTCCAATAAAAGCATTTAACAGCGGGCCGGGCGGCTCATTAGGGTGAGAAAAAACACATTGGAGTAACTTGTTATGATGAAAGCATTTTTTAGTCGCGCTTTGCTGCCGCTGGTGGCCGCCCTCGCCCTGATGGGAAACGCCAGCGCCGAAGCGCTGCACGCCATTCGTATCGGCGTGCCGGATCAAAGTGCGGGCAGTAAGCCCTTTATTGAGGGCCCGGTCGGCATGGCCTACATCCGCCACCAGCTTGAGGCGGTGTTCAAACCTCAGGGCGTAGAAATCCAGTGGCAGTTCTTTAAGGGCGCGGGTCCGGCGGTGAATGAAGCGCTGGCTAACCAACAGCTCGATTTTGTCTACCTTGGCGATCTGGCGGCCATCATCGGCAAAGCGAACGGCCTTCCCACGCGCCTGCTGCTGGGCAGCCGCGGGTCGGACTCTTACCTCGCGGTCACACGCGCCTCGGGCATTAAAACCCTGGCGGATTTAAAGGGTAAACGGGTCGCGGTCTATCGCGGTACGGCGGACCAGCTGGCGTTCGACCGCGCCCTGCAAACCGTCGGGCTTACGGAAAGAAACCTGCAGGTCATTAATCTCGACTGGAATGCCGGAAAAGCGGCGCTGGCGGCGGGCCGCGTGGATGCCGTCTGGGGCGGCGTGTCTCTTCTGGCGTTGCGGGGCGATAAGATCGACGTGGTGGTGAAGAGCGGCGATTCCGGTCGCCAGAACACCACGCAGGCGGGGTTCCTTGGGACACAAACCTTTATTGACGCCTGGCCGCAGGCGACGCAGCAGATTATCGACGTGCTGGTGAAGAACGCGGCAGAAATCAGCGATCCGAACAACCGTGAAGCCTGGTCGGCGGAAATGGCACAGCAAAGCCAAATCCCCAGGGCGCTGTTCCTGGAGGAGCTGCAGCCGCAGGATCTTAACTTCACCACCTCACCGCGCATCGATCCCTTTCTGACCGACAGCTTTACCAACAGCGTTGAACAGGCGCATTCGGGCCGTCTGATCCGCAGCGCCTTTAGTACCAAAGAGTGGGTTGACGGCTCCTTCGTCGAGCAGGCCCTGAAAGCGCAAAAGCTGGAAAACCACTGGCCGCAGTACTCGCCTCAGGGCCAGCCGCTTTAACTCCCCTCCTCCTGCGCCAGCAGCTGATTCTGATGCTGGCGGTCGGCATGGAGGATCGTCTCAATCATCTTTTCCACCAGCGGCGGCTGGGTAGCATGGACCGGGGAAATAATGGCAAACCGGGTCTGCATCAGCCGCCACTCTTCCGGCAGGTCGCATATCTCCAGCTTCACCAGCCGGTGGCTGTGCTGGCACAGCGCAAAGCCATCCTCGCTGGCGAAGCTTATCGCGTGGGTATAGGCGAGCGTTGAGAGCAGCGCATAGACGTGATCGCACTGGATCGCGGGGGTAAAATCCTGCTGCTGGCTGAGGGTAGCCAGCACCTTGCGCACGCCCGGCGGTAAATAGGGTGCCGCAAAGGGGTAACGCAACAGCGCCTGTACGGATACGATGCCCTGCTGCGCCAGCGGGTGGTCGGCATGGCAGATAAAGAAGCAGCGCTGCGGGCTGAGCGGCTGCACCCGCAGCTGGGGATCCAGCTCCGCCTGCCAGCTATCGGCCACGACAAATGGATAATGCTGCGTGGTCAGCGCCTGATGCAGCGTAAACCAGTTGTCGATCTGAAAGCGTACCTTCGCCTGCGGCATGCTGCGATGAAACGCCCCCACCGCGGCGGGGATCAGGCGGGCAGCCGGGGCCGGACCGCAGCCGAACGTCACTTCGCCGGTCTGCGCCTCCTCAGCTTCGCGCATCTGGCTGCTGAGCTCAACGTTCAGCTCCTGAAACCGTCGGGCGTAGGGCAGCAGCGTTTGGCCGTGCTGCGTCAGGGTGGCCAGCTTGCTTTGCCGGTCAAATAACGGATGCCCGACGCTCTGCTCCAGCGCCTGAATGCTGCGGCTAAAAGCCGACTGCGAGAGGCACACCGCCTCTGCCGCGCGATTAAAACTGCCGTATTCAACCAGCGCGACGAAGTTGCGCAGTTGGCGAAAATCAAGATGCATAGGCCAGGATTATCCTTTTACGTTTTCGCTACAGTAAGGGATAGCGGCCAGGTCGCGCAATCGCGGGTTCATCTTTGCCAGTACGGCGGCGTGCCGAACCGCTCCACGTAATAATCGATCACCGCCCTGACGTTAAGGGGCGGATGACGCGCGTTCGGGTAGATCGCCGCGATGGTCTGCGGCTCGGTGTTGATCGAACATTCATGATCCGGCAGAAGCGACACCAGCTCGCCGCTGTTTAGCCTTTCGCTCACCAGCCAGTCGGGGAACAGCACGATCCCCATTCCGCCCAGCGCGGCAATCAGCAGCGTTTCGGCGTTGTTGGAGGTCATCAGCGGCGCAACGGGATAGTGAACCCACGCCGCATTTGGACGGCGAATGAGCCAGCGGTTAGGCCCGGACGATCCGCGATAGACAAGGCAGCGGTGATGCGTCAGATCCTCCGGCACATCGGGCGCACCGTGTTGTTGCAGATAGGACGGCGATGCCGCCAGATGATACAGCTGCTGCCCGAGCACCCGGGCGTGAAAAGAGGAGTCCGTCAGCGTGCCGATGCGGAACAGCACGTCGGCGGCGTCCCGGTGAGGGTCGATAAAGTCGTCGGTGAGGGTCAACTCAAGATTGAGCCGGGGGTAGCGCGTCGACAGCCCCGCCAGGCCAGGGGCTACGTGCCGCTGTCCAAAAAATACCGGGCAGTTAATGCGAATGAGCCCAGTTGGCTCGAGGGATCGCTCGTCCAGCTCCCGGCGCGCCTCGTCAAGACTTCCTGCCATCGCCCGGGCGTAGCGGATAAAGAGATTCCCGCTTTCCGTCGGGATCACGGCCCGCGTATTGCGATAAAAAAGCTGCTGGCCGAGCGCGTCCTCAAGCTGGTGGATCACGCGTGAAACCTGCGAGGCGGAGATCCCTTCCCGCCGCGCAACCACGGAGAAATTCTGCGATTCATAAACCGCGATAAAGATCAGCAGCGCGCGAATGCTGATATTTCCGGCATCGATCATTAGTGCATTTCCTGCAATGGTGTTTCCTGCATTATGGCATTTTTCTCACTGCTGATACCCCGTATTCTTCGTCGCCTGGACAACAAGAGAGTGAGCTATGCAACTTATTTTAATTTTCCTGGTGATTGCTGGCGGGATGGGGCTGTCCGTAGAGGCGGGACTGCTGGGACCGCTAGGGGGCGAAGTGGGTGATTTGTGGGCCACGTTCAGTATCTTCGGCGTGGGTGCCGCGCTGACGTTTCTGCTGATGCTGTTTTTCAGCCCGCGCAACAGTCCGTCATTTTTTACACTGCCGTCCTGGCAACTGCTCGGCGGAGTGCTCGGCCCCGTGTACGTGGTCATTCTGACCGTTGCAACACCCGCTATCGGCATCGCGATGACCATGATTGGCATTCTGGCCGGTCAGGTGTTTAAAAGCCTGATCATCGATCACTTTGGTCTGCTGGGTACGCCACACAGGAAGATAAACGCAAAACGCATCGTGGCGCTGGTTTTTATTATTGCCGCACTGGTTCTGGTGGCACAGGGGTAAGCGCATGACACTGATGATGATTCTACTGGCCGTCTGCGGCGGCGCGACGCTGAGCATTCAGGCCGCGATAAACGGGCAGCTCGGCAGCAGCGTGGGCGTATTTAAAAGCGCGTTTTTGACGTTTTCCGTCGGCGCGCTGGTGACCGCCCTGCTCATTTTCTTCTTTGAGCCTAAGCCGGCGGTCACGCTGCTGGACGTGCCGAAATGGCAGCTCCTCGGCGCGATGTTTGGCGTGCCCTATATTGTGATAATGGTGCTCGCCGTACAGCGGATCGGCACCGCCGTCGCCACGGTAGCGGTGATCTTCGGCCAGCTCACCATGAGCATGCTGATTGATAACTTTGGCTGGCTGGGGAATGCCGCCATTCCGTTTTCGCTGAGCCGACTGGGCGCGGTAGTCTGCCTTGGGATCGCCTTGTACTTCATCTACTCCAGCAGCAAAACCGGCAGCATCCGCGACTAAGCCGGGGACTTACGGGTAAAGAACAGCGTCACCGTGGCGACGGTGACGCCAAATTTCTTCATCTCGGTTTTATTGAACAGATGGGCCTCATCCTGCAGGTACATCCAGTCGTCAAAGTGCAGCAACCAGGTTTTGCCGTTGGCCTCCACGCTCATGCTGTAATGCCAGTTAAAGGCGTTGCCTGCGGCCTGCCCCGTAGCAACCCCTTCAATATCCCCCGCCGTTCCCTCGTAGCGATCGTTCCCCAGGCGCCGGATGTGCCAGACGCGCTGCTGTTTTTCACCATCGTCGTAAACAAAGCGTTCGTTGAGCGTCAGCGTATCGCCAATCACATCCCCGGCGATCTCAACGTGAAAGCGGCGGATCTGCTTCCCGCTGCGATCCTGCACCATGCCCCACGCTTCGGTTTTCCCCTGGAAGTAATGGAAGATATCAAGCCGCGGCTGCTGCTGGCGGTACTCCGTTACCTCCGTGCTGCAGCCTGCCAGCAGCATCGTGAGCGCCAGCGCCAGGGTCAGGAAACGTTTCATTTTTGGCCTCCGATTAACTGCTGACGCAGTTCAGGGTATTGCGTGCGGGGATCGAGCCAGATGGCCAGAAAGCGCGTACTGAACGCCGCTGGCTGCGCTGGCCCCAGTGGAGTGAAACCTGTCTGCGCGTCAGGCGCGCGGTACCAGAACTGTCCCTGCTGATTTTTAAGCACAAACGCCAGCTGCGCGCCTGCCTTGACGTCCGGCCAGAGCGATTCCAGCCGGTGAAGCCATGCTTCGCTCAGCGGCTCCTGCTGCAAAATTCCCTGCGCCTGCCACTGATCGCGCGTCGCTTCAACCAGATCCTTACGGTCGATGTCGCGCGCATAGGTAATGATCAGCGCCTGATCTCTGTTTTCGCCGGCGTAGCGTCCATCGGGCGTCAGCAGCTGCGAGGTATAGACGGTGAAGGGCCCCCAGGTGAGCGTGGCGCTGCCTACTTTGCGCCAGCTTAGCCAGTCAGCGGCGTTCGCGACCGGTACGGTAAAGGTCAGACAGATTAGCATCAGCAGGGTTTTCATTGTTGTCTCCCCATCAGCAGGTGGAAAAACAGCATTAATACCAGCCAGCCCGGCGCCATCCAGCTGACGACGATAAAATCAGGTTCCAGGAACGTAATAGCCCCCAGCCGCTCGCCGATAAGGTACGCCACGGGCCCGCCGACGGTCGCCAACAGCGTTAAGATCCAGCCCGGTAAGGTAGTGGTGCACGTCAGTCGGGTCCAGACGGTGGCGAACGTCAGCCACAGCGCCACCATCCACAGGGGCATCAGCGAGTCGCCCGTGAAGGCGATAAGCCCCGTCACCGCCCAGAGAGCGTCCAGCAGGCTGCCTGCCGCCGCCAGCAAAATGGCGTAAATACGGTGTGCAGGCGACAGCATCAGGCAGGCAAGGATCGCCAGCGCGAGCCAGACGACCAGCCCCCGCTCGCGAAACAGCACCACCAGCGTCCAGTAGAGATCGAACGCAATCGCCATCAGGAACACCTGCATGTAACGTCTCATACGCGTTCCGCTGTCAGCTGCACCACGCTGATGGTGCGGGCGTTAAACCCGGCTTCGCAGTAGCCGAAGTAGTAGAGCCACATCCGGCGGAAACGTTCGTCAAAGCCGAGCGTTTCAATCTCCTGCCAGGCGTGGACAAAGCGCTGCCGCCAGTGAGCCAGCGTGCGGGCGTAGTCCGGCCCCATGTCGAAGAGGTTGCGCAACACAAAATCGGTGTGGCGCGTCATCAATTCGTTCATGGCGGTGACGCTCGGCAAAAAGCCGCCGGGGAAAATGTAGCGCTGAATAAAGTCGACGCTTTTGCTGTAGTCGCGGTAGCGCTGGTCCTGAATGGTGATGGCCTGAATCGCCATCCGTCCCCCCGGGCGCAGCCGCGCCTGGCAGGTACGGAAGAACGTGGGCAGATAGCGTTGCCCGACGGCTTCAATCATCTCTATCGACACCAGCTTGTCGTACTGCCCGGTAAGGTCGCGATAGTCGCAGAGCAGCACCTCAACGCGATCCTGCAACCCGGCGCGGGCGATGCGCTCGGTCGCCCAGATATATTGCTCCTGCGACAGCGTGGTGGTGGTGACCCGACAGCCGTAGTGACGGGCCGCGTATTCCGCCATCGCTCCCCAGCCGGTGCCAATTTCCAGCAGGTGGTCACTCGCGTTAAGCGCCAGCTGGTCGCACAGACGCGCCATTTTGGCCTGCTGAGCTGCAGTAAGATCCTGCTCGTCAGCGGTAAACAGCGCGCTGGAATAGAGCAGCTCCTGATCCAGAAAGTGGGCATAAAAGGTGTTGCCCAGATCGTAATGGGCGGCAATATTTTCCCGCGCCTGCGCGCGGGAGTTACGCCGCGTCCAGTGGCGCAGCCGCTCCAGCGGCCTGCCGAGCAGGCGGAAACCATTCTCCAGACGGCCAAGCACCTTGCCGTTGAGCGCCAGCAGCTCCAGAAGCGGCGTCAGGTGCGGGGTCTCCCATTCGCCGTCCATCCAGGCCTCTGCCGCCGCCAGGCTGCCGCCCGTTAAGATGCGCCAGTAAAGCCCAGGCGAGAGGATCTGCACGTCGGCATGCAGCGCGGCAGATGCCTCACCAAAGTGAAAGGTTTGCGCCCCTTCACGCAGCGTCAGCGAGCCGCCGCGTATGCCGCTTAGCAGCCTAAAAAGCAGCCAGCGCGCGATGCGGACGTTGCGCGGGATATCGGGTTCTAGCGCAAAGACGGGATCGGTCATGAGCGTTCACTCCTGCTGACGGGATGGTTATACAGCGGCACGCGCTTGAGCCACAGCCGCAGCGCCTGCCAGTAAATGGCGAAAACGGTTTTCAGGGTCATCAGCGGGATGCGCAGCAGCAGCGAACGCAGCGCCGGACGGGTCAGCTGCTCCCGACGAAGCGCCAGCGTGGCGTCAAAGACCTTCGCTTCCTGATGATTTTCAATGTGCATATGCAGCGTGTTGTCCGGGTTGTTGAAGCGCCAGTGGTAGACCATGTCCATCGGGTTGAAGGGCGAAACGTGAAACGCTTTCTCCGTGGGCCGGGCATTCTGCCCGTCTACCGCATAGTAATGCCGCTCGTTCCACGGCGTGTTGCGCACTTCGGCGAGCACCCAGCGAAGCGCATTCTGCTGGTCATAGCAGTAGTAAAAATTGACCGGATTAAAATGGAACCCGAAGTAGCGCAGCTGCGTCAGGAGCATGACCCGCCCCTGCGGACGTTCCCCGGTCAGGCTCTCCAGCCTGCTCAGCACGTTCTCCTTGAGCGGCGTCCCCAGCGGATAGTCCGCGTCGTGGAACGAGGCGGCGGCCATGCGGTTACGGCGTACGCCGACCGAGGGCAATGTTTCCAGCTCATCGAGATCCAGCCAGGCCATAAAGACGCTGTAGCTGAATGCGTGGGTTTTCGGCTGGAGGCGGCGGTGGCGCAGTACGCCGTGGTAAAGGCAGCTGTTCATCTCAGTACCCCTCCACGGCGGCTATCGCATTGACCACGTCCAGCGCGCTGCGCACGCCATCTTCATGAAAACCGTTGTACCAGTACGCTCCGCAGAACCAGCTCCGTCGATGACCGTTAATCTCCCCGCGACGCGCCTGCGCGCGCCAGCTTTGAGGGTTGAACAGCGGGTGTTCATAGATAAAGCGCTTCAGAACGAAACGTTCATCCACCGGCGTTTCAGGATTCAGCGTGACGCAGAACAGCGGACTCCCCTCGGGCAGCCCCTGCAAAATGTTCATGTTGTAAGTGACGCAGGCGCTGGCCTGGTCACGTTCACTCAGGCGATAGTTCCAGCTCGCCCACGCGCGCTCGCGCACCGGCAGCCAGCGTCTGTCGCTGTGTAACAGCACCTCGTTGCGCTGCCAGCCGATATCGCCCAGCACGGCACGTTCTGCAGGCGTCGGCTCGTCCAGCATCGCCAGCGCCTGCCCGGAATGGCAGGCAAAAATCACCTGATCGAAGGTATGGCTGTCGTTTTCAAGCTGAAGCGTGACCCCGTGCTCGTGGCGGCTCACCCGCTGCACCGGCGAATTGAGATGCACGTTCAGACGGTCGCCCAGCTTGTCGAGCATGGCGCGGATGTACTCCCGCGAGCCGCCGGGGACAACGTACCACTGCGGACGATGGGTAATATCCAGCAGGCCGTGATGCGCAAAGAAGCGCAGGAACAGCGGCAGCGGAAAGCGTCTCATCTCCTGAAGCGACGAGGACCAGATCGCGGCGCCCATCGGCAGAATGTAATGGCGTGCAAAAAACGGCGTGAAACCGTGCTGTTCCAGAAACGTCTCCAGCGTGGCGTTCGGGTCCACCTCCCCGTCCAGCGCCTGTTTTGCCAGACGATTGAAGCGGACGATCTCCCCCAGCAGCCGCCAGAATGCCGGGTTCACCAGGTTTCGGCGCTGGGCAAACAGCGACGTCAGCGTGTGTCCGTTGTACTCCAGGCCGGACTGCGGGTTGTGCACAGAGAAGCTCATCTGCGTTTTTTGGCCGCTGATGCCCAACTCGCTGAGCAGGCCCATGAAGCGCGGATAAGTACGGTCGTTGTAGACGATAAACCCGGTGTCGATGGCCCAGGTCCCCTGGGACGTGGAGACGTCAACCGTCGCGGTGTGTCCGCCCGGCGTTGCGCCCGCTTCAAACAGGGTGACCTGATGATGGCCCGCCAGACGCCAGGCGCAGGTCAGCCCGGCAATACCGCTGCCGATAATCGCGATCTTCATGAGCGCACCATCCTGCGCAGCAGCGCGTTCTGGATCAGGGTCGGAAGCCGTGAGAGCAGCCGCAGGATCAGGCCGAATCCGGAAGGGAACGCGATATGGTTTTTATTTTTCGCCAGCCCGGCGCGTATTGCATTCACGGCCTCGTCAACGGTCACTCTGCCCGGCATGGCAAAATCATTTTTTTGGGTCAGCGGCGTATCCACAAACCCCGGAGAAACCACGGTTACGCCAATGCCTTTCGGCTCCCAGTCCAGACGCAGCGTGTCGGCGAACCAGGTGAGCGCGGCTTTGGACGCTCCGTAGGCTTCGGCTCGCGGAAAATGAAGCCAGTGCGCCATCGAACTGACCAATACCACGCGATGACCCGCAGCCAGCTGCGGCTGTAGCGCGGCGAGGCAGTTGACCGGGCCGAGGAAATTGGTCTTCATCACCCGCTCCACCAGCGCGGCATCCACCACGCCACGATCGAGGTATTCACAGGTCCCGGCGCAGAGGATCGCCAGTTCGGCGTTACAGTCCTTCAATGCCTGGCAACAGGCGTCCCTGTCTGTCATATCGAAGCGGCGCACCGTGATGTTCGGACTGTGCAGCTGGAGGGCGTCCAGACGCGACGCATCGCGCCCGCAGGCAATCACCTGGTAGCCGTCCGCGGCAAAGGATTTCGCCAGCCCGGCCCCAATGCCCGAGCTGGCACCGGTAATGAGCACCGTTTTCATGATTTGACCCTCCGCTTCACGCCGCGTACCGCCCAGCCCAGCAGAGGAAGGTGTTCGTAGATCATCTCCCCCGCGTCGTAGTAGTCGCGCTGACGCGTGATGAGATCGTTTTCCGTGTCCACCACTGAACACCCCGGCAGGTCAAGCGGCTCCCCCCCGGCAATGCGCGGGTGCGACCAGTGCATTGTCCAGGTGACGACAAACCGGCGTTCGCTCAGAAGGGGGGCATCAATGGTAAAACGGCAGTTTTCGACATTTGCCAGCAAATGGGTGAAATAACGCTGGAGCGCAAAAAACCCGTTGTGTTCGCCAAACGGATCGACAAGCGTGGCATCCGGATGATAAAGCCCCGCCAGCGCCGACGGCGGCTGAGCGTCCAACGTGGCGTAGTAATCAACAAACCGACTGACAATGGAGGGCAACGTGCTCATGGGTCACATCCTGGCGGCAAACAACGTGGCGTAATCGCATAATTAAAACTTACACAATTAACGTTACTTGTCCAAGTTTGTGCGAATTTATTTTTTATTAATCATAAATATCAATAAGTTGAAAGCTCATTTACTTGAAGATTTTGTGGGCCGGGTAAGGCGTAACCGCCACCCGGCTTTCACTCACTTTCAGGTTATCCTTAAGGCAAACTCGCCACCCTTCTTCCAGGCTTATCCTTTTTATTCATAAGGATGCCTGACATGAAACGCTTCTTTCTCTCCCTTTTCTCCAGCCCTGAGTCATTGCTCCAGGTAATGAGCCAGCAGGAAATCATTGAAGCCGTAGAAGATGGCGATCGCATCATTATCGACCAGGACGGGAACGCTTCGGTGAACTACAAAAGCAACGAGGTACGGCAGGATTTTCTGCGTCACGTCGACGCGCTGAAGAGGGCCTGATATGGGAACGGCAATCTTTATGGTGCTGATGGTGTGCGGGTACTGGTACACCAGCCGCGATCTGTCCACCCGCTTCAAAATCAAGCGTTCCTTCGGCTGGGACGTCTATTTTCTCGTGGCGCTTTACGGCTGTATTTTTGTTCTTCAGGGCGTGATTGCCACCGGTCTGCTCTGGCTACTCCTGCTCTCCCTTTCCGCCGCCAATAACGCTTTTCACTTTGCCTCACCGAAATATACCGACTGGCAAATCGACTTTATGAACTGGAGCTTTTTAGGCATCCAGGCGCCGGTGGTCGTGATGCTGGCGTTTGCCATCCTGTTTTGCCTCTACCGCTCTAACTGGGCAGGCAGTGCCAGGCTGGACGGTGAAGGCAGGAAAAAGCTCTACAAGCGGCTCGCCCAGTCAAGCGGTATTGAACAGGTGCTCTATCAGTGCATGGAGGAAGGCGAGCTGGCGCAGGTGTCGCTCAGGTCGGGGCGGATTTACATCGGCATGATCCACACCGCCACGCTGGAGTACGAAAAAACGGCCAATATCGTGCTGATCCCCATGTTAAGCGGCTATCGCGACGAGAAGACGATGAATCTGCGCATCGAAAATAACTACAGCAGGTGGTATGACGAACACGATATTACGCTGGATTCAGACCCGCGAAGCGCAATGGATTTCCGCAAGGTCATTCTGCTCAACCAGATTGAGAGCATCTCGCTGTTCGACCCCGCGAGTGCCAGCGCGCTTGAGATGGCGCAGCGGGACGAGTGCTCGTCCTAAAGAGATATTCCCATATGATCCGCTTCACGCGTGGGCTACCCAGCGCTTACCCGGCTGTGGCGTATCCTCGACGAGGGTAAAGCCCAGCTTGTGCGTTTAAGAATCAATAGCGCGATCGTAGCCAACAACTACAATAGCCACGCAACCAAGACATCGTTTCTGTGTTCTCATTTTTGTTTCATTTGCATAGGGCAGAGGAATATCACTGACCGGTCAGTTTCTCCAAGCCCGTCTTTAACGCTTTTACCACCCTTTCTGGATCCATACCCATTTGCGCATGAATAATAGCGCCGTCAATGAGCATCATCATGTCATTGACGGTCTCTTCATCATTTATACCGGTGAGCGTGACGATTGTTTTCTTTGTCTCTGACTTATGGTCCCGGCATATCTCTTTTATTTCACTTTCAATATCTTCCGATTTAGCCTCTGCACTGGCATTAATAAACGCGCAGCCGTGGAACTCGGGCGAAATAAACCATTCGTAAAGCGTTGCAGATATCGCATCAGAAGGTATTTCGCCTTCGTCAAGATGTCGGCGCAGCGTAGTCTCAAACCAGCTAATCCATATTTCATGCCGATAGTGTAAATAGGCGAGAATAAGTAAACTTTTACTCGGAAAATGGCGATAAAAAGTCACCTTGGTCACTTTCGACGCTTTAATCAGCGTATCCACCCCCGTCGCCCTGAAGCCTGTGGAATAAAACAGATCGTGCGCCGTGAGTAATATCTTATCTCTGACGCTAATTTTAGTATCGTTGCCTGCGGGTTCTGTTTTCATTTTTTAGTAGCCTCAAAACGGAGGTTGACAGCGTTATTTTACAGGCATAGATTACCGCAAGTAGACAGACCTGTCTACATCATATAACCCAGAGGTAATCGCAATGAATACACGTCCTCCTTTACCGCCCTTCACCCGTGAAAGCGCTATCGAAAAAGTCAGACTGGCAGAAGATGGCTGGAACAGCCGCGACCCGGCGAAAGTCGCGCTCGCCTATACGCTCGATACCCAATGGCGCAACCGCGCAGAATTCGCGACCAACCGTGAAGAAGCCCAGGCGTTTCTGGCGCGGAAATGGAAAAAAGAGCTGGATTATCGTCTGATTAAAGAGCTCTGGGCATTTACGGATAACCGAATCGCGGTGCGCTATGCCTATGAATGGCATGATGATTCCGGCAACTGGTTCCGTTCATACGGTAATGAAAACTGGGAGTTTGAGCCGGACGGACTGATGAAGCGCCGTTTTGCCTGCGTAAACGATATGCCGATAAAAGAATCAGAGCGACTGTTCCACTGGCCGCTGGGAAGACGTCCGGACGATCACCCCTCTCTGAGCGATCTGGGCTTATAGCTTTATTAAGAGATAGCGCCTATTTCAGGCGTGGCCTCAGGGCTACCCTATGCGTCTCGGGCCGCGATGGTTTTGCGGCCTCCCCTCCCCATTAAAGCGCATCGACACAAGGCTGGCACTGTCATATAGATGCCATTGCGCGCGAAAAACAGTGATACACTTACCCCATCTGATTTATCGTCCCGTCTGAAGGGTTCATGACGAAAACGCATGTAACCAAATCACAAAATGGTCACTCGTTGTCATTCGAAGCCTGTCACGCTAAGCTTAAAAAATGACTAAAAATTTGAACGTCCCAGTTACGCGTGGTCCACTTGACCACTCCGTCCGAGAGCAGATCGTCGAAGCGGCCTTTGAGCACTTCGGTCACTACGGCTATGAAAAAACCACCGTGGCAGAGCTTGCTAAATCCATCGGCTTTTCAAAGGCCTACATTTATAAATTTTTTGACTCCAAACAGGCTATCGGCGAGGTGATCTGTGCTAACCGCCTGGAACTGATCATGACCGCAGTGCATTCGGCGCTCGCCGATGCGCCCTCCGCCAGCGAGAAAATACGTCGTCTCTTCAGGGCGCTCACCGAGGCGGGAAGCGAACTGTTTTTCCACGATCGTAAGCTCTACGACATCGCCGCCGTTGCCGCGCGCGAAAAATGGCCCTCAACTGAAAGGTACTCAGAACACCTGCTAAAACTGATTGAGAGTATTATTGTTGAAGGCAGGCAGGCCGGGGAGTTCGAAAGGAAAACCCCGCTCGATGAGGCAACGCTCGCGATATATCTGGTGATGTGTCCTTTCATTAACCCCATTCAACTGCAATACAATCTCGAAACCGCCCCCACTGCTGCGATCCTTCTCCCCTCACTGATTTTAAGAAGCCTGGCTCCCTGACTAGTGACCATTGACAATATTGGTCACTAGTCAGAGAATGTGGAAACTGTCCTGTTATTTTAATAAGGGTTTCCCATGCTCAGGCTTACATCAGCCCGTTGTCTCGTCTCTCTCCTGCCGCTGGCCCTCGCGGCCTGCGGCGATAACGCGGCGAGTGACGATCCGCGCACGCACCCACCGCTCGTCAGATCCGCGTCCGTAGAACGCGCGAACGCGACGTCCCGCGCGTTTACCGGCGTGGTGGTTGCCAGAACGCAGAGCGATCTCGGCTTCAGGGTTCAGGGCAAAATCCTTGAGCGACTTGTTGATACGGGCCAGAGCGTAAAAAAAGGCCAGCCTTTAATGCGGCTCGATCCCGCCGATCTGACGTTACAGGCGCAGGCTCAGCAACGGACGGTGGATGCCGCCCAGGCGCGTGCAAGAAAAGCGATCGCTGACGAAGCGCGATACCGGGGCCTTGTGGCTACGGGCGCTGTGTCTGCCTCCGAGTACGACCAAATTAAAGCGGCGGCCGATACCGCCAGAGCGGAGCTGAGTGCCGCCAGGGCGCAGGCCAGCGTCGCGCAAAACGCGACAGGCTATGCCGTACTGTTGGCCGATTCAGACGGCGTGGTGATGGAGACCTTCGCTGAGCCAGGTCAGGTCGTAAGCGCCGGACAGGCAGTGATTCGTCTTGCCCGCGCGGGACAACGTGAGGCGCTGGTGCAACTTCCAGAGACCCTGCGTCCGGTCGTCGGGAGCGAAGCACAGGCGACCCGCTATGGCAACGAAAAACAGCCTGTTACCGCAACGCTTCGTCTGCTCTCTGATTCCGCCGATGCCACCACCCGCACCTATGAGGCGCGGTATGTTCTGGCAGGCGCGCTGGCAGACGCGCCGCTGGGTGCGACCGTCACGCTGAACATAGGGAACAGTAATGAGAAAAACCAGGTCATGCAGGTTCCCCTAGCGTCGCTCTACGATGCGGGCAAAGGGCCTGGCGTCTGGCGGATCTCGGATCAACCCGCCAAAGTGACCTGGCAGCCCGTCAAGGTGCTTAGCGTGAGCGATGATGCCGCCCAGGTAACGGGGGGTGTGACGCCCGGTGAAAAGATTGTCGCGCTAGGGGTGCATCTTCTGCATGAAGGCGAAGTGGTCCGCCTCGCTCAACAGCGTTCGGAGAGTCAGCCATGAGCGCAGGACGCTTCAACCTGTCAGCGCTCGCTGTACGCGAACGCTCGGTCACGCTGTTTTTGATTATTCTGGTAACAATTGCCGGTATTCTCTCGTTTTTTGGGCTCGGGCGTGCAGAAGATCCGCCTTTCACGGTGAAGCAGATGACCGCAATCGCCGTGTGGCCCGGCGCGACCGCGCAGGAGATCCAGGATCAGGTGGCCGAACCGCTGGAAAAACGCCTGCAGGAGCTCAAATGGTATGACCGTACGGAAACCTATACCCGCCCCGGCATGGCCTTTATCACGCTGTCATTACAGGACAATACGCCACCTTCTGAGGTGCAGGAAGAGTTCTATCAGGCCAGAAAAAAGCTTGGGGATGAGAGCCGAAATCTTCCCGCAGGCGTAACGGGACCGATGATCAATGACGAGTTCGCCGATGTGACATTTGCTCTCTTTGCGCTCAAAGCAAAAGGAGAGCCGCAGCGTTTGCTCGTGCGCGATGCCGAAACCATGCGCCAGCAGCTCCTGCACGTCCCGGGCGTGAAGAAAGTCAATATCATCGGCGAGCAGGCAGAGCGCATCTATATCTCCTTCTCTCACGAGCGTCTCGCGACGCTGGGCCTGTCGCCTCAGGATATTTTCAATGCGCTGAACAATCAGAACGTATTGACGGCTGCGGGTTCAATTGAGACGCGCGGCGCGCAGATCTTTATCCGCCTCGACGGGGCCTTCGATACCCTGCGGAAAATCCGCGATACGCCGTTTATTGCGCAGGGCAAAACGCTCAAGCTCTCCGACGTCGCCACGGTGGAACGAGGTTACGAAGACCCGCCTGTTCTGCAAATTCGCAACCAGCATGAACCGGCTCTGCTGCTGGGTATTGTGATGCGCGAAGGCTGGAACGGGCTGGCGCTGGGGAAAGCGCTGGATGCCGAAACGACGAGAATCAATGACGGTCTGCCTCTGGGGATGACCCTGACGAAAGTCACCGATCAGTCCGTGAACATCAGCTCGTCGGTGGATGAGTTCATGATCAAATTCTTCGTCGCCCTGCTGGTTGTAATGGTGGTTTGTTTTGTCAGTATGGGCTGGCGCGTGGGCGTGGTCGTCGCGGCGGCGGTTCCACTGACACTGGCCGTGGTCTTTGTGGTAATGGAGGCCAGCGGCATTAACTTTGACCGCATCACGCTGGGCTCCCTCATTCTTGCCCTGGGCTTGCTGGTTGATGATGCCATCATCGCCATCGAAATGATGGTGGTAAAAATGGAGGAAGGCTACGACAGAATCAAAGCCTCCGCCTACGCCTGGAGCCATACCGCGGCTCCGATGCTCGCCGGCACGCTGGTAACGGCCATTGGCTTTATGCCGAATGGTTTCGCCCAGTCAACGGCGGGAGAATACACCAGCAATATGTTCTGGATTGTCGGCCTGGCGCTGATTGCATCCTGGGTCGTCGCCGTGGTTTTCACTCCCTATCTCGGCGTGAAAATGCTGCCGGATATGCCCAAAGTGGAAGGAGGCCATGCCGCTATCTACGGTACGCCTCGCTATAACCGTTTTCGCCATCTCTTAACCCGCGTCATCGCCAGAAAATGGATTGTGGCGGGGTCGGTTGTCGCCATTTTTATCCTGGCGATCCTGGGCATGGGGCTGGTGAAAAAACAATTTTTCCCGACGTCGGATCGCCCCGAAGTGCTGGTTGAAGTGCAGATGCCCTACGGCACGTCAATCGAGCAAACCAGCGCCGCCGCAGCGAAAATAGAAGACTGGTTGCAGAAACAGCCAGAAGCCAACATCGTCACATCGTACATTGGTCAGGGTTCACCGCGCTTTTATCTGGCCATGGCTCCTGAGTTACCCGATCCGTCATTTGCGAAGATAGTGGTGTTGACGGATAGCCCGGCATCACGTGAGGCACTCAAGCTCAGACTACGTAAAGCGGTTGCCGAAGGCCTTGCGTCCGAAGCGCGCGTGCGCGTCACGCAGCTGGTGTTTGGTCCCTACTCTCCCTTCCCGGTCGCCTGGCGAGTCACGGGACCCGATGTCGATACGCTACGCGGCATCGCTGACAAAGTGAAAGGCGTGCTCGAGGCAAGCCCGATGATGCGGACCGTCAACACGGACTGGGGAACGCGCGTACCCACACTGCATTTCACGCTCGATCAGGACCGTCTGCAGGCCACTGGCTTAACCTCGAATGCCGTTGCTCAGCAGCTGCAGTTCCTTCTGTCCGGTGTTCCCATCACGTCTGTACGAGAGGACATTCGCGCCGTTCAGGTGATTGGCCGCGCCGCAGGTGACATTCGCCTGGATCCGGCAAAAATAGCGGGCTTTACCCTGGTCGGCAATGCGGGCCAGCGCATCCCTCTGTCACAAATTGGCGATGTTGAGGTGAGAATGGAAGATCCGCTGCTGCGTCGTCGCGATCGAACGCCGACCATCACCGTCCGGGGTGATATCGACGAAACGCTTCAGCCACCGGACGTGTCGATGGCCATCATGAAACAGCTCCAGCCGATCGTGGATTCGCTGCCGCCAGGATACCGTATTGAAATGGCCGGATCGATTGAGGAATCAGGCAAAGCCACCCGGGCAATGTTGCCGTTGTTCCCCATTATGATTGCCCTGACGCTACTGATCATCATTCTGCAGGTGCGTTCCATGTCGGCCATGGTCATGGTCTTTCTTACCGCGCCGCTGGGGCTTATCGGCGTAGTGCCAACCTTGCTGCTGTTCAATCAGCCGTTTGGCATTAACGCCCTCGTCGGATTGATCGCCCTTTCGGGCATTCTGATGCGCAATACGCTGATTCTTATTGGTCAAATCGATCATAACCAGAAAGAGGGGCACGATCCGTTCCATGCGGTTGTCGAAGCGACAGTACAGCGTGCCAGACCGGTCTTACTGACGGCGTTGGCCGCCGTTCTGGCCTTTATTCCCCTGACGCATTCCGTATTCTGGGGAACGCTCGCCTGGACGCTGATCGGCGGAACGTTAGGGGGAACCATCATTACGCTGGTCTTCCTGCCAGCGATGTATGCGATCTGGTTCAGGATCCGTCCTGCGACACAAAGCGTTCAGCCTCTGGCAGAAAGCGTGTAAACTACTATCAGTAGATAAACGATACGAGGGACATCATGGTTGTTAAGCGCTTAAGAAAAGAGGATCGCCGGGTGCAGCTGCTGGAGGTTGCTCGCGGCATTGTTCGCCAGCAAGGCACCGAGGCGCTCACCCTGGGCTATCTTGCCGAGCGGGCTAACGTGACAAAGCCTATTCCCTATGACCACTTTGGCGATCGTGAAGGCTTGCTGATGGCGCTGTACCAGGATTATAGCGATAGTCAGTTGGCGAAGTTCCGCGAGACGCTGGCGGTCGACAGCAAAACGCTGGAGAAGACGATCCGCTTTTTCAGCGCTGCCTATATCGACTGCGCCATTACCGCCGGCCCGGAAACGGGTCCGATAGCCGCAGCGCTGTCCGGCTCCCGCGCGCTGCAGACGTTCCGCGAGGCGTGCGTTGCCGAATGTGCCGACTGTCTTCGCACGGCGCTTTCTCCGTTTATCGTGCTTAAAGGCGTTCAGGGTGAAGCGGTACTGACAGCCATCATCGGTGCCGCGGACGCGCTCAGTACTGCCGCGGGTAACGGGATACTCGCTCGCAACGTCGCAGAAGATATGCTCAGCGGCGCCATGTCTGGCGTTCTGGATACCTACGCCAACAGCACAAAATGATCGTTGCTGTCGGATTGACACCTAACTTACCAATAGTAATATAGGTGTCAATTCACTCCCCTGCTGAGGTTGCTATGTCTGTTACACATGTCATCAATAATGCACTGATCGTGACGGCTCACCCTGTTGAACATTCTTTATCCCATTCGCTGGCGGATCGCATTGCCGCGACGTTACGCGAGCAAGGGACGCAGGTAGAAATTGCCGATCTTCATGCTGAAGGCTTTAATCCGACCATGTCTCGTCCCGACCTTGATTTGTATCACGGCGATCCCACTGCGCTTCCCGAGGATATTTTGCGCGAGCAGCAGCGCGTTGAGCGCGCAGATATGCTGGTATTTGTCTTCCCGGTGTACTGGTGGTCAGTCCCCGCACTGTTAAAAGGCTGGTTCGATCGGGTGTTGACCCTGAACTGGGCGTATAAAGTGGCCGACGATGGCCGGATTGTGGGCAATTTACGCGATGTGCCCGTCCGCCTGATTGCCACCGGCGGCAGCGATCTCACCGGATTCGACAAACATGGCTATTCGACGGCAATTCAGACGCAGATAATCGAAGGTGTATTTGGCTTCTGCGGGCTGAAGAACGTGAAGCTCGACATCCTTTACCAGGCTGACACGGCAACACCTGCCCAGGTGGAGGATTTCCTGCAGGGGCTCGAGAGCATTTAATAAGCCCGCCTGTCTTACCCGGCTTGCCTTTTCGCGCGCCGGGTCACCACCATATCTAAGAAAAGCATAGGATATGAAATCCTACGTTGAGTAAAACTCACATTGACGCCCACTATTTATCGTTTTTCAACCGCTATCGCGATGAAATACCATCCACTCACCCCTGGTATAGCGCTGTCGATAGTGGATAGCGGCATTAAAACAATAAATAATAATGTGCGTATATGGAGCACCTATGACACTCGATGTTTTATTTCATTTAATGGAAATGCTTTCACCAGAAAAAAACACCGCGGATGAAAATATACCTGCGCTCATAACGTTACTTTCGTCAGAAAACCATCGAACCGATGCGCTTTCCCCTTTTATCCATCGACTGCATCTCCTGTCTTTCGCCCAAAGCAATCCGGGTAACGCCGAGGAGCTGCTCGCTGCCCATTTACCAAAAGAAGATGGAACGCTTCCCCTGCTTGACTTCGCCGAGTGGCCCCAGGTGCGGTACGCCACGTCTGGCGAAGCGCAGACGCCTGAATCAGAAGCGTACTTTTATAAAATGACCGCGGCTGCCAATGTATTACGCGCTGCGCTGATCGATGCAGAGCGCGCAAAGGGTACGCCTGCGCTTTATATTCTGGATAAATTACTCAACCTTAATAGCGCCCTGCCGGAAAGATATAAGAAAATGGCAAATATCCCCTACGCATAAATGCATTGAATATGCGGGATATCCCTTCAGGAATATCCTGCTTACTTTAAGAAAGCCGTTTTTCATCGTACTCAAGACAAACGATATCCAGAGAAGGCACTACCGGCGAGTTCAGGTTTAGCCAGGCCAGCAGACGTTCAATACTCTGTCTTCTGAGCGAATTTTTCGGCCAGACGAGGTAGTAGCCATCCCCTGTTGCAATCGCCTCCCTGAAGGGCAGCGCGAGCAGGCCGCTTTTCAGCGCTTCCAGCGTGAGCCGGAGATCGGCTATCGCCACGCCGTGTCCGTGCATGGCGGCGAGACTTCCCTGCTCCAGGGTGTCAAACACAATCCCGCCGCTCATGTCGAGACCGGGAAATAGCCCCGTTCTTTTCAGCCAGCGTCGCCAGTCCCGTCTGTCCGGAGAGGGGTGAATAAGGTCGCACTGCGGTAGTTGATGCCGGGCAGACTCAAGCAAAGACGGGGTACAAACCGGAATGAGCCATTCGCTGAAGAGCAGCCTGCTTTCTGTTGACTCGCCGAAATAGCCATTACCGAGGAGGATCGCGCAATCATAGGGCTCACGGCTGAAGTCAACGGTGTCGAAGTCCATCCAGACGCTGGCAATTTCTACTTTCGGTTTCGCATGGTTTTCACGAAACGATTTCAGGACGTTAAGAAGCCATCTCATTGTCAGGGTGCTGGGAGCCTTGAGGCGCAAAAGGTGATTTTCACTTCTGAACGCGCGGCAGGCCCACTCGATGTTCGAGAAGCTTTCGCTAAGCTGTCCGGCCAGAATACGCCCGGCTTCACTGACTTCAACTCTCGGCCCTTGCCGTTTAAACAGCTCGCAGTCGAACCACATTTCAAGCGTCCGGACATGCCTGCTGACCGCGCCCGGCGTGATATTCAGTGCCTCAGCCGCTTTGCTGAAGGAGTTCAGCCGCGCGGCAACTTCAAAGGCGCGCAAGGCATACAGTGGTGGTAAAGACATACGTTCCCTTTCAGTGAGGTTTGGCTATGCAGTTTTTGTATTATCGGCACTCTGTGACTTGCCACCCAGACCCTCGGGCGGAAACGTCAGCAGCAGCTCCCTGAGCAGGGACTCAAGCTGCGCGCGCTGCGCGTCAGACAAGCTGCTCAGCAGCGCATTTTGCGTTTGTGTATGCACGATCAGCGCCTCCTCGATAAGCTCTTGCCCGTGCGGTGTCAGGCTTACGAGGGTGCTGCGCTTATCGTCCGGATCGGCAATACGTCTGATAAGCCCTTGCTGTTCGAGATGGCTGAGCCGGTTCGTCATCGCGCCTGAAGTGATCAACAGCGATTTATACAGCTGCGTGGGCGAAAGGCAGTACGGCTCACCGGCGCGACGCAGCGTGGCGAGAACGTCAAACTCCCCCTCGCGAAAACCAAACTGCGCCATGGCCTCCGCCCATTCTTTTCCCAGGTGCTTCATCAGCCGGAGCATGCGGCCAAAAATTTTCATCGACGAGGCGTCCAGCTCCGGCATGGCACGGCTCCACTGGTCGACAACGAAGTCTACATGGTCTTTCATTTTCACCCCTGTTGGCGTGGGTATTTATCCTGTTGTGCGGTACATCTTACGCAAAAACGTATTTTATCTTAACGTTAAGACAAATGCTCGCGGCAATTTGCCCGAGCCATTCACAACTGAAAAGGATTCCCTGTTGAAACGCACGTCGCCATTACTCTTCGCCGTTATCGCTTTTATCGTCGGGCTGAACCTGCGCCCTATTCTGGCTTCTGTCGGACCGTTGTTTTCCGTACTTCAGCGCGAAGCGGGGCTAACGGCTACGCAATTCAGCCTGCTGACTACCCTACTGGGCGTGCCATCACGGTAATGTCGCTATTCAGCACGGGCATTGTTTTATCTGCTGCTGACTGCTATTTCGCACCGAGCCAGTAATGATTTAAATATTATCGGCCGCCTCTTCAGACGGCCCAAAGTTAAATATCGCCCCTTACGTCAAATTATAAAAAATTACCAAAACTGGCAGTTGATTCTTATTTGTATGACTTTTAATATTCCCCTGCAACTCATTGATTAATTTGTTTTAGGGAAATAAAAATGACAAGAAATATTGTTGCGGGAATGATGATGGCCGCATTTTCAGGGGCGGTATATGCAGGTGCCTCACAAATCACACCGGATTTTTCACCGGAAAGTTTAACGGTTTCAGCCTCTGCCGGGATGCTGAGCGGAAAATCCCACGAGATGGTTTATGACGAAGTCACCGGAAGAAAAATTAGCCAGCTGGACTGGAAAATAAAAAATGTCGCTATTCTGAAAGGCGATATTTCCTGGGATGCATACTCATTTTTGACACTGAACGCCCGCGGCTGGACGTCCCTGGCATCAGGCTCAGGTCATATGGACGACTATGACTGGATGAATGCAAAACAATCCTCCTGGACAGATCATTCAAGCCATCCTGCAACGAACGTGAACTATGCCAATGAATACGATCTCAACGTAAAAGGCTGGATCTTCCAGGGCGATAACTATAAAGCCGGCGTCACCGCAGGTTATCAGGAAACCCGCTTCAGCTGGACGGCGACCGGGGGTTCTTACAATTACGACAATGGTGCTTATCAGGGTAATTTCCCTGCAGGCGAACGCGGTATTGGTTATAGCCAGCGCTTCTCTATGCCGTATATTGGCCTTGCAGGACAGTACCGCTTTAATGACTTTGAATTTAACGCCCTGTTCAAATTCAGTGACTGGGTTCGCGCGCATGATAACGACGAGCACTATATGCGCGATCTGACCTTCCGCGAGAAAACATCTGATTCCCGTTATTATGGCGCATCCGTTGATGCCGGATATTACGTGACGCCGCACGCCAAAGTTTTTGCTGAATTTACCTATAGCAGTTACGAAGAAGGTAAAGGCGGTACGCAGATTATCGATACCAATACCGGGCAGTCCGGCTCTATTGGCGGGGATGCAGCAGGTATTTCTAACCACAACTATACCATTACGGCGGGTCTGCAATATCGCTTCTAATCCAGACGTTAAAACAGACCAGGCCCCTCACGGGGCCTGGGACTGATGACAACCCCCGCCATCAACATTTTAACCGTCTTTTTGCCGGGTGGCGCTGCGCTTACCCGGCCTACATTTCGCAACGTAGGGCCGTGCAAGCGTAGCGCCGCCGGGCGAAACGCACAAATCGCACTGTATCAGCAGTCTGAGTCCCCCTTAAAATCCATCAGGCTGCTAAAAACGAAGATCATTAACTTTCCAGGGCAGCCACAATCGCTGCTTCCATTTTCTCGGGCTTGGTCATCGGTGCAAAGCGCTTGAGAGGTTCCCCGTTGCGGCCGATCAGGAACTTCGTAAAGTTCCACTTGATCCGCTCCCCCAGCACGCCGGGCAATGCGTTTTTCAGATAACGAAACAGCGGGTGCGCTGCGCTACCGTTAACCTCGACTTTCTCGAACATCGGGAAACTCACGCCGTAGTTAATGTGACAAGTCTTTGAGATTTCATCAGCGCCGCCGGGTTCCTGTTTACCGAACTGGTTGCAGGGGAAGCCAAGCACCACTAAACCTTGTTCGGCGTATTTCTTGTATAGCGCTTCAAGACCAGCATATTGCGGCGTGAATCCACACTGGCTGGCGGTATTCACGACCAGAACCACCTTCCCCGCATAGTCGGCCATTGAGATAAGCTGCCCGTCCAGACGGGTGGCGCTAAGTTGATGAAAGTGGGTCATATTAGTGATTATGATCTCTTAGAAAAACGGTTAGCATATCCTTAGGTGGTGCTTTTCAGCATTTGCTGGGGTATCGACCCTCTGTATTGCTTGTAAGGTTTCCGTATCTGCCCAGCGTTTGAATTTGAATAACGCGACAATCGATCCTGTGTCCATCGCCCCTCCCAATTAACAAAAAATTATCATATCAGCAACTTTGTCAGGCTGGTATGGGATTCCAAAACGCGTATATCCGCAATAGTGTTGAACGCCCGCCGTCAGATTCAGGCCTGATGCGCCAAATCTTCGCGAGTCGGCCCCTGAAAGTAGATCGTGCTGATATGGCAACTTCGAGGCTGAGTCAGTACAAAACGAATCGTTTCCCATATTGACCATCCATTCACCAGACGCTCCCCCATTCTTGACCGATTATCGACATGCGCCTCTAAGCCGGTCAGTTCGAAATCAGGTGGATATAACCCGGTTACCCGAATGTTTTCTTTGGATAAGTGTTCTGACAGTTTCGTTGTAAAGCCGCTGAGCCCGTGTTTGCTGGCAAAAAAAGCGGGATGGGCAATCGAATCTGTAAAGTTCGGAATACCGCACGCAGATATAATCGCAATGATGTCTGCACTGTCTGAGCGTCTTAAACCCGGTAGCATTGCCTGAGTGAGCAGGATTGAACCTGTCAGACCTGAACTGACGGTATTGAAGATTTCTGTGCTCGACTGTTCGTCTATTGTCCCTGACAACCACTGAGCAGCATTCAGAATTAAAATATCGATTGGCCTGTCTGAATGTAAGACCTGCGAAGAGAACTGAGAAATGGATTCCGGCAGGGCTAAATCACAGAGATACCCTTTCGCCTCACCACCTTCAGCCGCGATGAAGCTGCAGGTTTTTTGAATATCCACCTCCCGACGGGCGCTAAAAATCACTTCAACGCCCTCCCGCGCCAGCCAGACGCACAGCGCCTGACCAAATCCCCCACCGCCACCCGTGATAACAGCTCTTTTACCTCTCAGCATAACTCTGCGTCCTCTGTCGTGATAAGTCTGTACCGGAGGATTAATAGCATGATGAGGCGGGTAACATCTTCCCGTTAGTGCCGTGGCGCGAACTTCCCGTCCTACACCGTCGACTTCGGCCTTAAATCCTCATCAAACGCCAGCCGTTTTCGGTCAGGCTCTTCCTCGCGCAGCGGCTCTACCTGATGCATGGTTAACTTGCAGCGCTCCACCAGCACCTGATACTCCCGCGTGCCCTGCTGCTTCCAGGCGAGTTCCTGCTCGCTCAGTTCACGAATCGCTTTGGCCGGGCTGCCGATAATCAAATGGTTGGCGGGCATCTCCGCTTTCGCCTTCACGAACGCCGCCGCGCCGACGATGCTGTTTTCACCGATGACCGCGCCGTCCATCACCACCGCGTTCATGCCCACCAGCGCATTGCGGCGGATAATGCAGCCGTGCAGAATGGCGCTGTGGCCGATATGCCCGTCCTCTTCCACCACCGTGTCCTGCTCCGGGAAGCCGTGCATCACGCAGTTATCCTGAATGTTCGCCCCGTCTTTCACCACGATGCGACCAAAGTCGCCGCGCAGGCTGGCGTTAGGACCGACATAAACGCCTTTGCCCAGAATCACGTCGCCAATCAGCACCGCCGTTGGGTGAACGTAGCTCTCGTCAGGTACCACTGGCGTCAGACCATCAATTTGATAAACAGGCATAACCTCTCCTTACGCAGTATTCAGACCACCAAAACGTTGATAGTAAAGCGTGCCGGGCACGGGCAGTTCCCCAACCGAGGTTTCGCCTTTTTCGCTGACAAACGCCAGCGCCCCCGGCGCGACGCGCTGGTAGATATTGATGCAAAGCTGTCGGGCACTTTGTCCCGCCCAGTGCGCGGGCAGTAACTCTTCTGGCAACAGCGGGTCTTTCAGCACCACGCGACGATAAAAGTGAATCAGTAAGAGCTGAATCTGGAAACAGCGTTCCGGCGTCAGCTCCTCCGGCCCGGCCTCTTTCAGCAGCGGCAGCAGCGGGCGGAATGAATCGATGAACGTCTCGTACATCGCGTTTTGCTCGGTCAGCTGCCAGCACTCTTCCACCCGCGAACGCAGCGCCGCGCGGGAGAGCGCCAGCGGCGAGTGGGCTTCAAAGAAAATCACGTTTTCCGCCACCCCGGCATCGTGAAGCAGGGACTGCACGTCCGCCAGATGCTGCGACGGTGAGGCCATCAGGCTCGGTGCCAGCGTGCCAAACCCCTGCCAGATCAGCTGTTTTTTGACGTCGGCAAGGGTGGTTTTATCCAGCCCTTCTGAGAGCAGTAATAGCCATTTGCCGTCCCAGGCGGGCAGTTCCGCGCGGTAGATCTTATTCTCCGCGCGACGCGTCAGACGCAGCCCTTTATCGCTCAGGCGGTAAAAGCTGCGACGCCCGATGCGCGAGACGTCCAGCCAGCCCTCTTTGTTGAGGCGAAACAGCGCGGTACGCACGAAGCGCTCGCCAAACCCCATGCCTTCCAGCAGAGCGGCAAGGCTGCCGAGCCAAATCTCACCGCCGCGATGGGAAAGCGCGTCACCGTATAACGAAGAAATAAGCGACGTCCCGCTGACGGGAACGGAGCTAACCGCGTGCTGGATAAAGGCGTCGAGTTTATTCATGTGATTCATTCTGTTGTAATTTTTGTCCTGGATGAATCATAGCACAGGACCCTCACCCTGACCCTCTCCCCAGAGGGGAGAGGGGAAAAGGCCAAACCGAGCAGTCCCTTCTCCCCTTCGGGGAGAAGGTTAGGATGAGGGGTAAGGTGTTTTAACCGTTGGCCGCCGCTTTACGCAGGTCAAACACCCGGCAGGCTTTCCCCTCCGAGCGCGGGATGCTGCCGCAGTTCACGATCGTCACGTCGGTTGAAATCCCCACCATCGACTTAATGCGGTGGCGCAGCTGGTGACACACCTGGCAGCGCTGCTCGTGCGTCAGCGTGAGGCTGCTCTCTTTCAGCTCCACCTTCACCGAAAGTGAATCAAGATGCCCGCGGCGGTTCACCTCCAGCTGGTAGTGCGGAGAAAGGTGTTCGAACTTCACGATCTCCTCTTCCAGCTGTGACGGGAAGACGTTGACGCCGCGGATGATCAGCATATCGTCACTGCGCCCGCTGATCCGGTCCATACGACGCATGCTGCGCGCGGTTGCCGGCAGCAGGCGGGTCAGGTCGCGGGTGCGGTAGCGGATCACCGGCAGCGCCTCTTTGGTCAGCGTGGTGAACAGCAGTTCGCCCTGCTGACCGTCATCCAGCGGCGTGCCGTCGTTCGGGTTGACGATCTCCGGGTAGAAGTGATCTTCCCAGATGGTTGGGCCGTCGACGGTTTCGATACACTCCATCGCCACGCCCGGTCCCATCACTTCGGAAAGGCCATAGATATCCAGCGCGGTAATGCCTAAGCGTTTTTCAATCTCGCGACGCATGGCCTGCGTCCAGGGCTCGGCACCGAAGACGCCCACGCGCAGGGAACAGCCGCTGGCATCGCCGCCCATCTGGCGCTCCAGCTCTTCAATCAGGTTGAGGCAGTAGGATGGCGTCACCATGATCATGTCCGGCTGGAAGTCTCGGATCAGCTGCGCCTGTTTCTCCGTCTGGCCGCCGGACATCGGGATCACCGTCGCCCCTAAACGCTCGGCGCCGTAGTGCGCCCCCAGCCCGCCGGTAAACAGGCCATAGCCATACGCCACGTGAATTTTGTCCTTCGCGCTGCCACCCGCGGCGCGCAGGGAGCGGGCCACCAGGTTGGCCCAGTTGTCGATATCACCCTGCGTGTAGCCCACCACGGTCGGTTTGCCGGTGGTGCCGGATGATGCATGAATGCGCACCACCTGCTCCATCGGCACGGCAAAGGTATCGAACGGATAGTTATCACGCAGGTCCTGCTTGGTGGTGCACGGGAATTTGCAGATATCCGCCAGTTCGTTGAAATCGTCAGGGTGAACGCCCGCGGCGTCAAACTTGCGTTTGTACATCGGCACGTTGTTGTAGGCGTGATGCAGCGTCCATTTCAGACGCGCGGTCTGCAGCGCCTGTAGTTCGTCAAGGGAGGCCGTTTCAATCGGATCAAGCTTTGTTGTATTTGTCATTGTAGGGTACTCACATTGTTTTTATGCTCAAACACGCTCAAGGATCATGGCAATGCCCTGACCCACACCGATGCACATCGTACACAGCGCGTAGCGCCCGCCGCGTCGGTGCAGTTCGTTACTCGCGGCCAGCGCCAGCCTGGCGCCGCTCATGCCCAGCGGGTGGCCCAGCGCAATCGCGCCACCGTTCGGGTTGACGTGCGCGGCATCATCCGGCAGGCCCAGCTGACGCAGCACGCCCAACGCCTGCGCGGCGAACGCTTCGTTAAGCTCAATGACGTCCATATCGTGAATACTGAGTCCGGCGCGCTCCAGCACCCTGCGGGTGGCCGGTACCGGGCCGAGCCCCATCAGACGTGGCTCCACGCCCGCCGTCGCCATCGCCACGATCCGCGTGCGCGGGATTAACCCCTGAGCCAGCGCCATCTTCTCGCTGGCGACGATCAGCGCCGCAGCGCCGTCGTTGACGCCGGAGGCATTTCCCGCCGTAACCACTCCGTTCTTACGGAACGGCGTTTTCAGACCGGCAAGCTGCTCGAGCGTGGTGTCCGCGCGCGGATGTTCATCCACGCTGAACGCTGTGACTGCCCCTTTTTTGCCCGGCACCGGCACCGGCACAATCTCCTGCGCCAGAACGCCGTTCTGCTGCGCCTGCGCGGTACGCTGCTGGCTGCGCAGCGCGAACGCGTCCTGATCGGCACGGCTGATATTTAACAATTCAGCTACATTCTCTGCCGTTTCCGGCATACTGTCAGTTCCGAATTGCTGATGCATGAGCGGATTCACAAATCGCCAGCCGATGGTGGTATCGAAGATCTCCGCCTGACGCTGAAACGCGGCGGTGGCTTTGCCCATCACAAACGGCGCGCGGGACATGGACTCCACGCCGCCCGCGATCAGCAGGTCGCCATCGCCTGCCTTAATGGCGCGCGCGGCGAAACCAATCGCGTCCAGTCCCGACCCGCACAGGCGGTTGATGGTGGTTCCGGACACCGTCTGCGGCAGTCCGGCCAGCAGGGACGACATGCGCGCCACGTTGCGGTTATCTTCCCCCGCCTGGTTGGCGCAGCCGAAAATCACGTCGTCAATCCGCTCCAGATCGAGCTGCGGGTAGCGGGCCAGCAGCGCGCGCAGCGGCACGGCACCGAGATCGTCGGTTCTGACTGCGGCAAGCGCGCCGCCATAACGCCCCACAGGGGTTCGAACACCATCACAAATAAATGCGTCACGCATCTGCCTCTCCTGTCACGCTGCCGCCGATGCGGTGAGATTTTCCGCGAAAAAGGGCAACGGTTTTCTGTTGTTGGTTCTGGATTTCAATGTCATACACGCCGGTCAGCTTGCCCTAATGCATCACGCGCGCGGTGGCGGTGAGCGTGTCCCCGGCGAAGCCCGGACGCAGAAAGTCAATCGAGCAGCCGGAGGCTACCGCCGCCAGCCCCTGGCTGTTGCAGGCGTAGGCAAAGGCGGTGTCCGCCAGCGAAAACAGCTGCCCACCGTGGCAGGTTTTGTGGCCGTTCAGCATCTGCGGGGTGATGGTCATGGTCACCACCGCGTAGCCCTCATCCATCTCGACAATGTCCATCCCCATCGCCTGCGCGCAGGCGTCCCGTTCGTACATGGCGCGGGCGTTATGCCAGGCGTTAAGACTCATAGCTACTCTCCAGAAGCGCGCGCTGGCGCAGCAGTGAACAGGGGCGATAGCGCTCTTCGCCGTAATGGCGCTGCAGGTTCTCCAGCAGCGTCAGCAGGCGCTGCCAGCCCAGACGCTCGCCCCAGGCGATCGGTCCGCTCGGGTAGTTCACGCCCAGGCGCATGGCGGTATCGATGTCCTTCTCGCTGGCGACCCCTTTTTGCAGGGCATCCAGCGCTTCGTTGGCAATCATTGCCAGCGTCCGCCAGACCAGCAGGCCGGGATAATCGGCAATTTGCACCACCCGGTTACCCTGCTGCTGCAGGTAGCGGATGGCTTTTTGCGTCGCGGTATGCGGGTTGCTGGCGGCGGCGGCAATGACCGCCACGTCACGCTCAATGCGGTCGACCACCACCACCGGGCCGTTGAGCCGCAGCGCCAGCGCCTGCGCGGTTTCGCCCTGCGTTTCAATCAGGTACACATCATCAATTTCTGTGACACCGTCACGTCTTTTTTCCACGCGCATCGG
Source organism: Enterobacter quasimori (assembly GCF_018597345.1). NCBI lineage: Bacteria > Pseudomonadati > Pseudomonadota > Gammaproteobacteria > Enterobacterales > Enterobacteriaceae > Enterobacter > Enterobacter quasimori. Next base: position 471,771 of record NZ_JAHEVU010000001.1, read on the forward strand.
GCTATAGCTGTCGTTCACCGACTCAACCCACTGCACGTCCGGTTTTTCACCCTGCCAGTCGTACACGCCCTTCCCGCTCTTTTTGCCCAGCCTTCCTGCCAGCACCAGTTCCTGCTGAACCAGCGAAGGCAGAAAACGACGCTCCTGCCAGAAGGCGTTAAATACCGAGCAGGTCACCGCAAAGTTGACGTCCTGACCAATCATGTCGGTCAGCTCCAGCGGCCCCATCGGGAAGCCGCCGCCTTCACGCAGGGCGGCGTCAATCACCTCCGGCGGAGCGACCTGTTCCTCCAGCGCACGCCAGGCTTCGGAATAGAACGGACGCGCGACGCGGTTGACGATGAACCCCGGCGTGGACTGGCAGCGAACCGGCTGTTTCCCCCAGTTCAGCGCCAGCTCGCACAGCGCCTCGGCCACTTCCGGCGAGGTCCCCAGCCCGCTGACCACCTCCACCAGCTTCATCACCGGTGCCGGGTTAAAGAAATGCAGCCCTGCGACGCGCTCCGGATGGTGGATGTCCGCCGCAATCGCCGTGACGGAGATAGAGGAGGTGTTACTGGTCAACAGCGTCTGCGGCGGGCAGACTTCCGCCAGTTTCGCAAACAGCGTTTTTTTGACGTCAAGGCGTTCGGAGGCCGCCTCAATAACCAAATCTGCCGATGCCAGCGCATCGATATCCGTCACCGGAACCAGTCGGGCGAGGATCTGTCCGCTCGCGTCCGCAGAAAGCTTTCCGCGCGTTACCCGGGACGCGAGGCGTTGACGAATGCCGTCAATCGCGCGGGAAATGGCGTCGGCAGAAATGTCGTAAATCAGAACCTGATGACCGTGGCTTGCCGCCACTTCGGCAATGCCTGCGCCCATCGTGCCGCTGCCAATCACGGCGACAGTCCGTATGTTCAGCATCTTATTTCCCCGTAAAGTTCGGCGCGCGCTTCGCCAGGAAGGCGCTGACGCCCTCGCGGTAGTCGTCGCTGCGCCCGGCCAGGCGCTGATAGTCGCGCTCCAGATCGAGCTGGTCGTCCAGGGTGTTGGTTTCTGCAGCGTTGATGGCCTGCTTGATCAGCCCCAGCCCGAAGGTCGGCTGCGACGCAAAATGCAGCGCCATCTGCTGCGCCGTGGTGGAGAGCTGCTCGTCATCCACCACCTGCCAGATCATCCCCCACGCCTGCGCCTGTTCGGCGCTGAGCTTGTCGCCCAGCAGCGCCAGCCCCATGGCGCGGGCGCGTCCCGCCACGCGCGGCAGCAGCCAGGTACCGCCGCAGTCCGGCACCAGGCCGAGCTTGCTGAAGGCCATCACGAAGTTGGCGGAACGGGCCGCAATCACCATGTCGCACCCGAGCGCCAGCGTGGCGCCCGCGCCCGCCGCCACGCCGTTAACGGCACAGATGACCGGTTTCGGCAGCTTTGCCAGGCGGCGAACCAGCGGGTTATAGAAGGTTTCAACGGACATCCCCAGATCCGGCGCCGGGCCGTTGGGGTCGACGTTGCGGTCGTTCAGATCCTGACCGGCACAGAAGCCGCGCCCTGCCCCGGTGATCAGCAGGCAGCGCACGGTGTCATCACGCTCGGCCTGTTTCAGGCACTCGGCCAGCTGCTGGTGCATCACGTCGTTGAAGCTGTTCAGACGCTCCGGACGGTTCAGCGTAATGGTCATCACGCCCTGTTCTACATGACTGAGAATACATTCCACAATTAGCGTCCTTTAAAGTCGGGGGTGCGTTTTTGCAAGAAGGCGTCGATGCCTTCCCGTCGGTCTTCGGTGGCAGAAAGCAGCGTAAAAAGCTGGCGCTCCTGCGCCAGCCCGGCCTGCAGTGGCACCTCCTGAGACTGACGCAGCGCCTGTTTCGCCGCCTGCAGCGCCAGCGGAGAGTGGCGCGCCATCAGCGCCGCCTGCTTCAGGGCATACTCCAGCGTAAGGGATGCTGGAAACACATCGCTCACCAGCCCCGCGCTCAGCGCCTGCTGCGCGGAGATGTTCTCGCCAGTCAGCACCATTTTGCTGGCGAGCGATTTCCCGACGCTGCGGATAAGACGCTGGGTGCCGCCCGCGCCGGGCATGATGCCGAGCGTGATTTCCGGCAGGCCGAAACGGGCGTTGTCACCGGCAATCACCACGTCGCACAGCAGCGCCAGCTCGCAGCCCGCGCCCAGCGCGAAGCCGTTCACGGCGGCGATCAGCGGTTTAGGAAAAGCGTTGATACGCGCCCACAGCTGCGGGCGAATATCGTTCAGGGTGGCAGGCAGGTCTTTCTCCGCCATTTCGTTGAGATCGGCCCCGGCGGCAAAGCAGCGCTCGCTGCCGTAAATCACGCAGACAGAAATCTCGATGTCAGAAGCCGCGGCCTCAAGCTGCTCAGCAATCTGCGTCAACAGCGCATTGTTGAGGGCGTTGCGCGCCGCCGGACGGTTGAGCGTCAGCTGGAGCACACGGCCATGACGGGTAACAATCAGTTCGCTCATGCCATCCCCTTCGCGTCAAAGTCGACGATCACGTCGGCGGTTAACGGCAGCGACTGGCAGCTCAGCACATACCCGGCCGCCAGCTCGTCCGGCTCCAGGCTGTAGTTGGTCGCCATGTCCACCTTCCCGCGCAGCACTTTGCATTTACAGGTGGCGCAAACGCCGCCCTTGCAGGCATACGGCAGATCCGCCCCCTGACGCAGGGCGGCATCCAGAATGTTTTCGTCGTCCGCCGTCAGGGTGATTTCACGGTCGCGCCCGTCCTGGCGCACGGTCACTTTCTGCCCTTCCGCCTGGACGTGCACCGCGCGTTTAGCGATGGTTCCCGGGGTGTTAAAGCGCTCAAGGTGGATCGCTTTGTCCGGCATCCCCAGCGCTTTCAACGCAGCGTCGGCGTCGTCCATCATCGCCGACGGGCCGCAGATAAACGCCTCGTCGTACTGGCGGAAGTTGATCAGGGTTTTCGCCAGCGCCTGCAGTTTTTCCCCGTCGATGCGACCATAGAGCAGATCGCTGTCCAGCCGCTCCTGGCTGAAGATGGAGACCAGCTGCAGCCGCTGCGGGTATTTGTCCTTCAGGTCCGCCAGCGCCTGGCGGAACATCATGCTCTGGCTGCTGCGGTTGCCGTAGATCAGGGTGAAATGGCTGTTGGGTTCGGTCGCCAGCGTCGCGGAGATAATCGCCAGCATCGGGGTGATCCCGGAGCCTGCCGCAATTGCCAGGTAGTGGCCTTCGCGTTCGGCCTGTGGCTGGTAGCCAAACTGCCCCTGAGGAACCATCACCTCCAGCGCCATGCCCGCTTTGATCTCATCCCGGGCATAGCGGGAGAAGCGCCCGCCGTCGATGGCTTTGACCGCCACGCTGATTTCGCCCGGGGCGGTACTACGGCAGATGGAGTAGCAGCGGCGCAGCTCGTCTCCGCCAAGCGTCGTTTTTAACGTCAGGTGCTGGCCGGGACGGAAGCGGTAGGCCTCCTGCAGCGCCTGCGGCACCGCAAAGGTAATGGTCACCGCGTCGCGGGTTTCGGGTTCCACTTTTGCCACTGTTAATGAATGAAACGTTGTCATGGCAGCCTCAAATACATTTGAAATAGTCGAAGGGCTCACGGCAGGTGTTGCAGCGGTAGAGCGCTTTGCAGGCCGTCGAGCCAAATTCACTGATAAGCGAGGTGTCGGTGCTGGCGCAGCGCGGACAGCTCACCTCCACCGGCGTGTGCGCGTGACAGCTATGCCCCACCGGCGGACTGATGCCGTACGCCCGCAGGCGCTCACGCGCGTCGGGGGTCATCCAGTCGGTGGTCCAGGCGGGTTCAAGCTGGAGCACAATGTGCACCGGAGTAAAGCCGTGCACGGTCATCGCCTCGCGGATCGCCCCCAGCAGATGTTCCGTCGCCGGACAGCCCGAGTAGGTCGGCGTAAAGCCAATGACCCAGCCTTCCCCCTGCGCCTTCACGCTGCGCACCATGCCTAAATCGGTGATGGTTAACACCGGCACTTCCGGGTCAGGGATCTGGCTTAGCAGCGCCCAGATCTGCGGGATTTGCGCGGGCGCGATGTCGACGAGGCGTTGCATAGCGTTCTCCTTTACCACTGCTGACCGGGATACGCGCGCTGGAGATACTGCATTTCCGCCAGCATCGGGCCCAGATGTTCGGTATGCAGCCCCTGCTTGCCCCCGGTGCGGTACGCCACTTCGGCGGGCACCTGCAGGCAGGCTTCATTCAGACCGGCATACACTTCGCTTTCCCACGGCTGGCGCAGCGTGCGCGGGTCAACCGCCACGCCGGACTCAATCAGCGCCAGCTCGACGTCATCAGCTTCAAACAGCTCCGCCGTAAAACGCCACAGGCCGTCGATGGCCTGCTGCATTTTTTGCGCGGACGTTTCGGTCCCGTCGCCCAGACGCACCAGCCAGCCGCGGCTGAAGCGCAGGTGGTAGCGCGCCTCTTTAATCGCTTTGGCGGCAATCGCGGCAAGCTGGCCGTCGCGGCTTTGGGTTAGCCGTTCGTACAGCGCCACGTTCCAGGCATCCATCAGATACTGGCGGGCAAGGGTGTCGGCGAAGCTGCCGTTCGGCTGCTCCACCAGCAGGACGTTGCGGAACTGGCGCTCGTCGCGGCCAAACGCCAGCGTGTCTTCATCGCCCTGGCCTTCCCGCTGCGCGGCATAGGTCAGGAAATTGCGCGCCTGGCCCAGCAGGTCGAGACCGATATTGGCGAGCGCGAGGTCGATCTCCAGCTCCGGCGCGTGGCCGCACCAGGCGCCGAGGCGCTGGGAGAGCACCAAACCGTTGTCGCCCAGACGCAGGGCATAGGCAGTCACTGAGTTCATTCTTTGCCTCACATATGCTCGATGCCGTCAGGGATGGTGTAGAACGTCGGATGGCGGTAAACCTTACTTTCCGCCGGGTCGAAGAACTCGCCGCTCTCTTCCGGCTGGGAGGCGACAATCTCGCTCGCCTTAACCACCCAGATAGAGCAGCCTTCGCTGCGGCGGGTGTAGGCATCACGCGCATTTTCCAGCGCCATGCGATCGTCGGCGGCATGCAGGCTGCCCACGTGACGGTGGGACAACCCTTGTTTGCTGCGTACGAACACTTCGTACAGCGGCCAGTAGACATTGCTCATGGTTATTTCCTCTTATGCGGCCTGACGGGCGCGCTGTTTTTCCGCGTGCGCCAGCGCGGCTTCGCGCACCCACGCCCCGTCTTCCCAGGCTTTACGTTTGGCGGCCAGGCGTTCGTGGTTGCAGATGCCGCGCCCGTTAATGACCTCGTCAAACTCCTGCCAGTCGATCTCGCCGAAGCGGTAGTGGCCGCTCTCTTCATCAAAACGCAGGTCGGGATCCGGCACCGTCATGCCCAGCATCTCCACCTGCGGCACCGTGTTGTCGACAAAGCGCTGGCGCAGCTCGTCGTTGCCGAAACGTTTGATTTTCCACGCCAGGCTGCGGGCGCTGTTCGGCGAATTGTCGTCGTTCGGCCCGAACATCATCAGCGCCGGCCACCAGAAGCGGTTGATGGCGTCCTGCAGCATCTGACGCTGGGCTTCACTGCCCTGCGCCAGCGCCATGCAGGCCTCAAAGCCCTGACGCTGGTGGAAGCTCTCTTCTTTACAGATTTTCACCATCGCGCGGGCATAAGGACCGTAAGAGGTACGGCACAGGGCTACCTGGTTGACGATGGCCGCGCCGTCCACCAGCCAGCCGATCGCGCCGATATCGGCCCAGCTCAGGGTCGGATAGTTGAAGATGGAGGAGTATTTCATCTTGCCGTCGAGCATCTTCTGGTAGATGTCTTCCCGCGCGCAGCCCAGCGTTTCCGCCGCGCTGTAGAGGTAGAGCCCGTGCCCGGCTTCGTCCTGCACTTTCGCCAGCAGGATCGCTTTTCGGCGCAGCGTCGGGGCGCGGGTGATCCAGTTCCCTTCCGGGAGCATGCCGACAATCTCGGAGTGCGCATGCTGGCCAATCTGGCGGATCAACGTCTTACGGTAGGCGTCAGGCATCCAGTCCTGAGGCTCAATCGCCGTCTCCTGCGCTATGCGCTGCTCAAACCGTTGTTCTTGCGTCACGTCATCACCTTTATGATTCGTTAGTTTGCAAATTAAAGCGTAATGTTGAATCACTTTGTTTTTTAAAAGTTACACAAAGGTTAAATATAACCCCAAGAATTGTTTCCTGATTCTGTGATGTTGCTCGCAAGGCTTTTGCTACAAGCCTTAATTGGCGGGATTTTGTGTTCTGCAAATCATCCTGGCAGATCACATCGTTAACATTTCATTAAAAATGCAGCTTGATTTTTATGATTCATGATTAAACTATTAACGAGTAAATCACGTAACATTTGGAGATAAGCGATGCAGCAGTTAGCCAGCTTCTTATCCGGTACCTGGCAGTCTGGCCGGGGCCGCGAACGCACTATTCATCACGCCATCAGTGGCGAAGCGCTTTGGAGCGTGACCAGCGAAGGGCTGGATATGGCCCACGCTCGTCGCTATGCGATTGAGCGCGGCGGTGAAGCGCTTCACGAGATGACCTTTATCGAACGGGCTGCCATGCTGAAGGCGGTGGCAAAGCACCTGCTTGGCGAGAAAGAGACGTTCTATGCCCTGTCAGCCCAGACGGGCGCGACGAAGGCGGACAGCTGGGTTGATATTGAAGGGGGGATCGGCACCCTCTTCACCTACGCAAGCCTGGGCAGCCGCGAGCTGCCGGACGATACGCTGTGGCCGGAAGATGAGTTAATCCCGCTGTCGAAAGAAGGCGGCTTTGCGGCGCGCCACGTCCTGACCTCGAAATCCGGCGTGGCGGTGCACATCAACGCCTTTAACTTCCCCTGCTGGGGGATGCTGGAAAAGCTGGCGCCGACCTGGCTTGCCGGGATGCCCGCCATTATCAAACCCGCTACCGCTACCGCACAGGTAACGCAGGCGATGGTGAAATCCATCGTGGAAAGCGGACTGGTGCCGGACGGCGCCATCAGCCTGATCTGCGGCGGCGCGGGTGACCTGCTGAACCAGCTCGACAGCCAGGACGTGGTGACCTTTACCGGCTCCGCCAGCACCGGGCAAAGCCTGCGCGTGCACCCGAATATTGTGGCGAATTCCATTCCCTTCACCATGGAGGCGGACTCCCTGAACTGCTGCGTGCTGGGGGAAGACGTCACGCCGGAGCAGCCGGAATTTGCCCTGTTCATTCGGGAAGTGGTGCGCGAGATGACCGCCAAAGCCGGGCAGAAATGTACGGCCATCCGCCGCATTATCGTCCCGCAGAGCCAGATTGACGCCGTGAGCCAGGCGCTGATTGCCCGCCTGGAAAAGGTGGTGGTGGGCGACCCGGCGCAGGAAGGGGTAAAGATGGGCGCGCTGGTCAACGCCGAACAGCGCGCGGACGTGCAGCAGAAAGTGGATCGGCTGATCGCCGCAGGCTGCCAGATCCGTCTTGGAGGCAAAGCGGATTTGCAGACCGCGGGCGCGTTCTTCCCGCCGACCCTGCTGTTCTGCCCGCAGCCGGATGAAACCCCTGCCGTCCACGCAACGGAGGCTTTCGGGCCGGTCGCGACCCTGATGCCGTATCGCAACGCACAGCACGCAATGCAGCTTGCCCGCGCGGGCGGCGGCAGCCTGGCGGGCACGCTGGTTACCGCAGACCTGGACATTGCCCGCCAGTTTATTCTCGGCGCGGCGCGCGCCCACGGGCGTATTCAGATCCTCAACGAGGAAGCCTCGAAAGAATCCACCGGCCACGGTTCCCCACTGCCACAGCTAGTGCACGGCGGTCCCGGACGTGCGGGCGGTGGCGAAGAGCTGGGCGGCCTGCGCGCGGTGAAGCACTACCTGCAGCGCACCGCGATTCAGGGCAGCCCGTCGATGCTGGCCGCCGTTGGCAAACAGTGGGTGCGTGGCGCAACGGTGCAGGAAGATCGCGTGCATCCGTTCCGCAAATACTTTGAAGAGCTACAGCCGGGCGACAGCCTGCTGACGCCGCGCCGCACCCTCACGGAAGCAGACATTGTGAACTTTGCCTGCCTGAGCGGCGACCACTTCTACGCCCATATGGATAAGATCGGTGCGGCAGAGTCGATCTTTGGCGAGCGCGTGGTGCACGGCTACTTCCTGATCTCCGCTGCTGCAGGACTGTTTGTCGACGCGGGTGTCGGGCCAGTCATTGCCAACTACGGCATGGAAAACCTGCGCTTTATCGAGCCGGTTAAGCCGGGCGACACCATTCAGGTGCGTCTGACCTGCAAGCGTAAAACGTTGAAGAAGCAGCGCACCGCAGAGGAAAAACCGACCGGCGTGGTGGAATGGGCGGTTGAGATCTTCAACCAGCACCAGCAGGCCGTGGCGCTCTACTCCATTCTGACGCTGGTGGCGCGCCAGCGGGGTGATTTCAGCTAACGCCCCTCACCCTGACCCTCTCCCCAAAGGGGAGAGGGATCCCAGTAATTTTTTAACCGGAAGCGATAAATGTTGCTTCAGGAAAATTAATGGCTTACAGCGATGCCCTGGTCCGGCTGTAAATCGCCGAGGCGTTTCCGTAAGGCCGGGGCGAGGCGCAGGGATGCGCCGAGAGGGCGTGGCCTGCAGGGATGCAGGCTCATGCCCGCCCCGATAGCCTGAAGGAATAAGCTGAGGGCACCGCGAAGCGGCGATTTACCGCCGGGAGCCCGGGTCGCCAGGGTGGTGGCGATTGAGCCACCCTGGCACGTTCACAGGTCATGCAGTTTCAGAGTAGCAAGGAACATAAAGTGAACGGAATGACCACCAGAGCCGTATGTACCCCCTCACCCCAGCCCTCTCCCTCAAGGGAGAGGGGGTCGCCTGTGCTGACATCATTTGTGGGGAGAGGAAATGGCCCAGCATGTGATTTATCCCCGCTCTTTTTTTAACCTGGCAAGACCAACAAATAACCTGGCAGATGCAGGCAAACGCTTTTCTCATGGGCCTGTCAGGATAAGGCTGTCACAACACAATAAACACAACAAGATGAGGTCTACGATGGGAAGCAATTCTTCTTTTTCTGCCCGTAGAACGGCGCTGGCCATGGCCGTTGCGCTGTGTTGCGCCTGGCAATCCCCTGTTTTCGCCCACGGCAGCGAGGCGCATATGGTCCCAATGGACAAAACGCTGCAGGACTTTGGCGCGGACGTTCAGTGGGATGATTACGCACAGATGTTCACCATTGCGAAAGACGGTGCCTTTGTGAAGGTCAAACCGGGAGCAAAAACCGCCATCGTCAACGGTAAAACCCTCAAGCTTGAGGTACCGGTGGCGATGAAAGGCAAAAAAGCCTTTATCTCTGAGACCTTCATCAACGATGTTTTCCAGTCTGGCCTCGATCAGACCTTCCAGGTTGAAAAACGCCCTCACCCGTTAAACGCGCTAACGGCGGACGAAATTAAGCAAGCCGTTGAGATTGTGAAAACCTCGGCGGATTTTAAACCCAATACCCGCTTTACCCAGATCGCCCTTGCAGAGCCGGAGAAAGCCAAAGTGTGGGACTTTGTGCTCAACGGTACGGCAGTCGATTCCCCCCGCCTGGCGAAGATCGTCATGCTCGATGGCAAGCACGTTATCGAAAGCGTGGTGGGCTTGAAGGATAAAAAAATTCTGCGCTGGGAACCGGTAAAAGACGCGCACGGCATGGTTCTGCTGGATGACTTCGCCACGGTACAGCAGATCATCAACGAGAGCACCGAGTTTGCCGAAGTGCTGAAAAAGCGCGGTATCACCGATACGAAGAAAGTGATTACCACCCCGCTGACCGTCGGCTATTTCGACGGCAAGGACGGCCTGAAGCGGGAAGATCGCCTGCTGAAGGTGGTGAGCTATCTGGACGTGGGCGACGGCAACTACTGGGCGCACCCGATTGAGAACCTGGTCGCGGTTGTTGATCTTGAACAGAAGAAAATTCAGAAGATCGAAGAAGGCCCGGTCATCCCGGTTCCGCTCACCCCGCGCCCGTATGACGGCCGCGACCGGGTAGAAACGGTGAAAAAACCCCTGGAGATCGTCGAGCCGGAAGGCAAGAACTACACCATCACCGGCGATATGGTGCACTGGCAGAACTGGGATTTCCACCTGAGCCTGGACTCCCGCGTGGGCCCGATGATTTCAACCGTTACCTATAACGACAACGGCAAAAAACGCCAGGTGATGTATCAGGGTTCGCTCGGCGGCATGATCGTCCCTTACGGCGATCCGGACGTGGGCTGGTACTTTAAAGCCTATCTCGACTCCGGCGACTACGGCATGGGCACCCTGACCTCACCGCTGGTGCGCGGTAAAGACGTGCCGTCTAACGCCGTGATGCTCAATGAAACCATCCCGGACTACACCGGCGCGCCGATGGAGATCCCGCGCGCGATTGCGATTTTCGAACGCTACGCGGGGCCGGAATATAAGCATCAGGAGATGGGCCAACCGAACGTCAGCACCGAGCGACGCGAGCTGGTGGTGCGCTGGGTAAGTACCGTGGGCAACTACGATTACATCTTCGACTGGGTGTTTCATGAAAATGGCACCATCGGCATTGACGCCGGTGCAACGGGTATCGAGGCGGTAAAAGGCGTTCAGGCGAAAACCATGCATGATGCCACCGCCAAAGACGACACAAAATACGGCACGCTGATCGACCATAACATCGTCGGCACCACGCACCAACACATCTACAACTTCCGCCTGGATATGGATGTGGACGGCATCAACAACAAGCTGGTGGCGATGGACCCGGAAGTGAAGCCGAATACCGCCGGTGGCCCGCGCACCAGTACCATGCAGGTGAATCAGTACGATATTGACACCGAACAGCAGGCGGCGCAGAAGTTCGACCCAGGCACCATTCGGCTGCTGAGCAACACAAGTAAAGAGAACCGCATGGGCAACCCGGTTTCGTACCAGATTATCCCTTACGCGGGCGGTACGCACCCGGTGGCGACCGGCGCGAAATTTGCGCCGGACGAGTGGATCTACCATCGTCTCAGCTTTATGGACAAACAGCTGTGGGTGACGCGCTACCATCCGGATGAGCTCTACCCGGAAGGCAAATTCCCGAACCGCTCCATCCACGATACGGGGCTGGGGCAGTACAGCAAGGATAACGAGTCGCTCCACGACCAGGATGACGTGGTCTGGATGACCACCGGGACTACCCACGTCGCACGCGCGGAAGAGTGGCCGATCATGCCGACGGAATGGGTGCATACCCTGCTTAAACCGTGGAACTTCTTCGACGAGACGCCAACGCTCGGAAAGAAGAAAGACGAACAGAAATAAATAACGAACCGGGCGCAATGCCCGGTTTATTTTTCCCTTAAACTTTGAGGAATTGTCGACTCTGCTTATAGTTAGTGACATATCATCCACTTGTTTTCTCCCCTGGAAGGGAAAATGCCTCTCATGGAAAAAAGACACAACCCCCCCCCGGACCTTGCCACATGGCCAACCCGCAAATCGATGGTACTCCACGGTCTGGAAATGAACCTGTCATGGCTGGCATTTGTGAATGCGAGCTTTGCGCTCATGCTCCTGCTACGCAATACGTTATTTAACGATATTGATAACGTTTTACACGCAGGACAGCATCTCAGGTTGATGGTGGATACCTCAATGCTGGGAGTGATCATTCTGTCAGCGACGTTAGTGCTGATGGGCTGGCGGCACATGGCGGGCATTAGCGCCGTCTTGTTCATCTGCAGCCTGCTCTGGTCAGCGGCCTGCTATTGGTTAATCACCGTCGTGCAACTTCCTCACGCCTGGCCCATGTTCGCGGTTCTGTTGATGGCGGGGTTGACGGCGCTCTATTTTCATCCAGCGGGGCTGCTGGCTTTCGTTGTGCCTCTGTGGATTGCCCTACCCGTGGCCAGTATCACGCTGAATCAGGGCGTTAATCTGCGTTTTGGCGTGGTATGGGGGGTGTTTACGCTCATTCTGGTCTGCGGGCGTTTCATCCTGCTGAGCTGGTTTGAAGAAGCCTGGCGTCGCAACCAGCAGAACCAACTCTTGATTTCGCGTCTGGATGCGCTGGCGCATCAGGATCCCCTGACAAAAACGGCTAACCGCCGGGCGATGGAGCTGGTGCTGGAAAATGCGGTTGAGCAGGGAAAAGCCTTTACCCTGATTATGCTGGATGTCGATTACTTCAAGCGTTACAACGATACCTACGGCCATCAGGCCGGTGATGCGTGCCTGACTCGCGTGGCTGAGGTGCTTAAGAAATCGGTGCGAACCCCTGACGATGTGGTGTCACGCTATGGTGGCGAGGAGTTTGTGGTGATCCTGTTTAACTGCCCGGCAAACATCGCGGAAAAGGTTGCCCTGCGTATTCAGGACGGCCTGTGTACGGAAGCCATACCGCACGGCGCCTCTACGGTCAGCGACCATGTAACCGTAAGCATGGGGATTGCGAGCATGGCGGATGGGCTGGCCGGCACCGAGATCATCGCCCGCGCCGATGCCGCGCTGTACCGGGCAAAAGAGGCTGGGCGGAATCGGTGGTCGCTTTAAATAGAAGCCGGGTGGCGCTGCGCTTACCCGGCCTACGGGATCTCAGGAATATATTGGATTTGTAGGCCGGGTAAGGCGTAGCCGCCACCCGGCTTGTTTTTTAATACCGCACGCAAACCGATTTGGTTTCACACCAGCCGTCCAGCCAGTCCGGGCCGAAGTCACGCCCGGTACCAGACTGCTTCATGCCGCCGAATGGCAGGTTAGCGTCGATCAGCGTATGGCTGTTCACCCACACGGTGCCCGCCTGCAGCCTGTCAGTATATTCCAGCGCCTTGCTGATGTTCTGCGTCCAGACGCTGGCCGTCAGGCCATATTCGGTGTCGTTTGCCAGCTGGAGCGCCTCTTCTGCATCGGATACGCGCACCAGGTTGACCACCGGGCCAAACACCTCTTCGCGGGTCAGCCGCAGCGCGGCATCCGGGTTCACCACCAGCGTCGGCGATACGTAATACCCTTTGCCATCCGGGCCGCGGTTGCCGGTGATAAGCTCTGCGTTGCGTGCCGTCGCCTCATCCAGGAAGGTCTGCACCTTGTCGCAGTGCGCACGCGATACCAGCGGGTTGATAAACGCTTCCGGCGACATGCCCGGCCCGACGCTCAGGGATTTCACCGCCTGCTCAAACCCGCTCACCAGCGTGTCGAACAGCGGCGCTTCAATGTAGATACGTGAGCTTGCCGCACAGACCTGCCCCTGGTTCAGGAAGCTGCCGGTCATCAAGCCTTCGATCACCCACGCCGGGTCCGCATCTTTCAACACGATCGCCGGGTTTTTGCCGCCCAGCTCCAGGGTAACGCCCGTCAACGTATCCGCCGCCGCGCGCGCAATCTGTTTTCCCGTCGCGGTCGAGCCGGTGAAACTCACTTTTGCAATATGCGGATGCGAGGTCAACGCGGCGCCACATACCGCACCGCTCCCGGTCACCACGTTGAACACGCCATCCGGAATTCCCGCCTCACTCGCTAACTCCGCAACGCGCAGCAAGGTGAGCGGCGTGGTCTCTGAAGGTTTAATCACGATGGAACAGCCTGCCGCCAGCGCGGGCATCACTTTCCACATACCAATCATCAGCGGGAAGTTCCACGGCACAATCCCGGCAACGACGCCAACCGGCTCTTTGCGCGTCCACGCCTGATAGCGCGCGCCCTGAGGCAATGGAATGGAGAGATCGAGGGTTTTCCCTGCAATCTTGGTGGTCAGCCCGGCGGTATAGCGCATCCAGTTCAGGGTACAGCCCACTTCGAAGGCGCGGGAAATGTTGATCGATTTCCCCTGCTCCAGCGTTTCCAGCTGCGCCAGCTCCTCGCTGTGCTGTTCGACCAGATCGGCAAAACAGAGCAAGATGCGTTCACGCTCTGCCGGAAGTTTTCCAGCCCAGCTGCGGGCGACAAAGGCCCGCCAGCCGGACATCACCGCACGATCCACGTCATCGACGCTGGCATCCGCGGTTGAGGCAATCACCTCTCCCGTCGCCGGGTTGTAGACGTTCAGGCGCTTTTCGCTATCGGACGCAACCTGACGCCCTTCAATCCACAAGCCGTGATGGCGATCCATAAAACGCTGGACCTCGGGCAGGACGGCGACCTGTGATTCAGACATAGGGTACTCCTTCGTTATTCTTCGTAGGGTGTTTAATGCAGTCTACGAGGCGTTTCGCATTCCCGCTTTTGTCTGTGTGACATTCGCTTTGCCACCTGTGACAGGCTCCGCAAAACATGATAATTACCGCTTATAACGCTGTTACCGGTGAGTGTTCTTTCCTATAGTCAGCCTCATGGCTCTGACAAATTGCAACACAAATGCAACAATGCAAAAACATTGACGGTGCGGCGAGATAAACGATGGCATGTGCGAGCGAACAGGAAAAGTATCAGCAGTGGCTGGCGCAAATTAACCAGGTTTGCGGACGGTTTGACGCTCGCCCGTTAGAGGGCACATTCATTGGCGAACTGGAAACCAGCTACGCAAGAAGCCTGAAGCTCAGCACCGTGACCGCAGGCAACGTCAACCTGTTCCGCACCCGCCGGGAAATAAAAAACAGTAACGATGCCTGGTTCTACGCCGTGTTTCAGCTTGAAGGCGGTGCAGAGATTGAACAGGATGAACGACGTTCCATTCTCAATACCGGCGACATAACGCTCATCGACGCGTCACGCCCCTGCTCCATCTCCTGGCAGGATAAATCCCGCCAGATTTCACTCCTCGTGCCGCGTCAAATCATTGAGCAGCAGTGTCGTTTTCAGGAGGTGAGCTGCGCCCTGACGCTTTCGCGTAGCCTGCCGACCGTACAGCTGAGCCACCGCCTGTTGCAGGAGAGTATGGGAAATGCGGAGCTGAGCGACAGAGAGAGCGAAGCGGCGCTGGAGGCGATGGTCTGCCTGCTCCGTCCGGCCTTTCAGCAACGTGACGTCGTCCAGCCGCGAAAGGAACGCCAGTTCCAGCACGTCCTCTCGCTGATTGACGATCATATTCAGTCTGATGCCCTGCGACCGGAGTGGATTGCTACAGAGAGCGGGATGTCGGTACGTAGCCTGTACCGCATGTTTGCCGATAAGGGACTGGTCGTGGCACAGTACATCAAAAACCGCCGCCTGGACCTTTGCGCGCAGGTGTTGCGCTCCGCCAGCGATGATGAAAAGCTGGCGGGGATCGGCTACAGCTGGGGCTTTGCCGATCACAGCCATTTTTCGACGGCGTTTAAGCAGCGTTTTGGCGTGTCTCCGGGAGAGTATCGCAAGCGCTTCCGCTGATCACTTCTTCAGCCATTTACCGTTTATGCCCTTCACATATTCACCCGGCTGCGCGCGGGCAACCAGCTTTTGCCCCGCCATTTTTGCCACTTCATCAACAGGTAAGTTATTGCTGTCGGCAAGCTTCTGATAGCTTTCCGTGCGCGCCGCGTTAATGCGGCTAACCAGCGCCAGCGTTTCGGCATCGTGTGCGATCGGCGCGATATAGCCGCTCAGGGTCTCCCCCACGCGCCCCTGCGCACGGGCGTCATTCAGGGTAAGCGTTGCCGCCTGCACGTGCATTCCCAGCGCCAGTAAAATGAGAGCTAACGTTCGTTTCATGGCGTCCTCAGAACAGATCGCTGCGCGATTTCAGCAGGGTTTCAACGTCTTTATCGACCTTAATATGGATCTCGTGTTCGATTTTGACGTTCATGTTGATGGTAATCGGCTCCTTTGGCGCAGCGACTTCAATGCGCGGCGTACAGCCTGTCATCAGCGCGGCAACGGCAACGGTGAGCACACCAGCCATCTTTTTCATTGTTGTTCCTCACTTTCCTTGCCCGTCGAACTGCGGAGACCCGGTATCGCCGCATGTTGCTCAAACCATGTTTGCAGGTTGTCCCCAAAGCGCAGGCTGCGCCAGAGGGTAAATACGTTCTCTTCGTGGGTGTAATTCAGGTTCACGGAGCTGCTTTTGCCATCAACGCGGCTGGTGCCTTTAATGGTCGCCTGCAGCGTTAATACACCCAGATTATCTACATTGAGTTTTGTCCACGATTGGGAAATTTCCATATAGCGTAACCAGTTAATCGCCGCCCCTGCGACCATATTGTCTTTCACAATGGCATCAGCCGTGTCTTTGTCGAGACGCAGCGTCATCGGCCCCGGGTTGGTCAGCCAGCCATCTTTGATGATCCATTTTTCATTGTCCAGCCAGAACGGTAGCGCGCCGCTGACCGGCCCGGACATCGCAAACTGTTTCGGATTGACGGCGCTTACCAGTTCGCTGGACGAGATATTGTCCACGCGCAACAATGCCGGATCGTGCTGGGGCATCCTCAACTGCTGCATGGTGATTTTCCCGCCCAGTACCTCAACCTTAACGTTGGTGAGCAACAGCGGGTTCTCCTCGCTCCAGGGGTAGTCCCCCTGCAAATCCGCCGTTATATTCCTCGCCGTGACCAGGTTTTGCACCTCGCCAATACGCAACGTGACCGGCCCTCGCGTACCCAGCGACCATGTGCCTTCGCTGAAACGGAACGGCAGGACAAAGTCGATACCGTTAATCTGGTTATCCGGCATCCAGACGCTGCCGGATTTCAGCACCCCGTGTCCGCCCGCCTCAAAGCCCTGACCGGCCGCAGCCGAGAAGGCAACCTGGGCATACAGTTCGCCATCGTGCAGCGTCATTTTCCAGTCTGGTGGGATCAGCGGCTGGAACACGGTGAGCGACTGTTTCGGCCACCAGGCCTGACCACGAAGGCGTTCGCCGTCCCAGCGTCCATTGACCTGTACCGGACCAATTTTGTCGGCATGGAGGTCGCCCTTAAACTGAAAGAGTGTCGGATCGGTGCCATCAACGCTGAAGCTCAGCACCGAAGGCGGCAGTACGCTTCCGCCGGAGAACGTTGTTTGTCCGGCATTCAGCGCTAAAGCGCCGCTAAAGGAGGGTTTGGCCGGATCGCGGTTCCAGCGAACGGGGGTATCCAGGACCAGGCGCGGTTCACCTACCGTCATGGTGCCGTACTGGAGCTTGTCGAATCCGGTCGAGAGTTCGGTTAACTCAATAAGCGCGTCGCGCCACTCGCCTTTACCGGCGACATCCCAGCGCGCGTGCATAGGCGTAAAGCTCCCTTTTCCCCAGTAGCGCCACTGCCACAGGCCATTATCAGGTAAAAAGTCGTTGGCCTGACCGTCCAGGTGCAGTTCGAAATCGCCCATTTCATTTTCATGCGCGCGCAGAATAGCCTGAAGTCGGCCATCAACGCCTTTTTGCGTGAGCTTCACGCCCGCCAGCGGCCAGCGGATTTCATCAATATCCAGCGAATCGATAATGCGACCGCGCGAACGCAGCAGCGCGCCGGGTTCAAAGGAAAGCTGCGGATCGTTGAGGCTTCCGGTCAGTTTGGCCGGGAGTTTGGCATAGAGAATGAGATCGTTTTGTTTCGCCTCGCCGCTCAAATACAGCGGCATATCGCTGTTTTCCATGCTAAGCGAACCCGGGCCAATATTCAGCACCGCATTACCTTTGCCCGCATCGCCCTGCGTGAGCACATTCAGTCGCCCGGAAACGGTGGCTTTTTCCAGCCCCTGCTGCCAGTTATCAATACGCAGGCCAACCCGCCCGCTCAGCGGCAGGCCGGGCAGCGCCCAGTTCCAGCGTCCGTCGCTGATATTCAGCCGTTCGGCTGTAATCTGCCACGGCAGGTCGAGCAGCGGATCGGGATTGTCCCGCGCCATCACCACCAGTTGCCCCTGATTGTCTTCCCAGTCCAGATCGGCATCGACCAGAGAGGACAACTGCGGCACGTTAAAGGTGGCAACGGCGTGCCCTTTCACCGGCACACCGTCCGGCACCAGCGGCAGGGTAAATTTCCCGACCAGTTTGACAGGCTGTGCCTGGTCTGGAAGGCGAATATCGAACTGACTGACAGAGAGAGTTTGTCCGCGTAGCTGGCCTTTAATGCTGACCTGTTCGCCTTTATAGGTAATTTCCTGACTGGCGGGCGTGAGTGACGCATGAAGTTCGCCCTCCCACTGCTGCCAGGGGGCAAGAGAAAGACGATGCACCGTCAGCCAGGTATTCGGTAACACCGCCTGCCACTGGGCCAGCGTTTTGGGTGCCACCGTCGACGGCGCAGATTGAGGGAGTTTGCTGAGGCAGACGGAGTTAAGCTCAAGGGTGCCTACATCAAGCTTCCAGCGGCTTGGGTGTGACAACGTCACGTTATCGATACGCGCAATTTCACACTCATCCACCAGATAACGAAGATCGGGGATCACCAGCGCGTGACGGGTGAGTTTTGGGCTTTCCTCGAAAGCGATACGCGTTCCGACGGGGAGCCAGATCCCGGCGAGCGTTGGCACCCACTGGGCGAGCGTCATCAGCAGCGTCAGCGGCAACAGTATGAACAGCAGTAAAAGCGCAATCGCGGCTTTGTATTTACCCTTCATGGGCAGTTAATATCCTGATTTAGCGAAAGAATTAAGCCGGCAGTGCCGATCATTGTCGCATGTTTAGCGGTTGAGTTGAAGTTAACGCCAAGATTAAGGATAGATGCTGTAAATAGTATGAGGTAACTTTTTTGCTATGCGTAACCTAAAGAACACAATTTAGATTCAGTGGGTTACGCATAATTTCAGGCGAAGAAGCCGGAATAACTGCGTAATTAATACCTGTTCCTGGGCATTGCCAGCAGGTAAAGCATTGCGAATATCAATGACCCCCAGTACACCGAGTCGTACCGCCAGGGATCAAAATCGATATGTAAAAAACCGCGAACAAAATCATAGCCGTTGGCAAAAACGTTAATCTGGATGGCTGCAATGGCTATCACAAACAGCGTATAGGCAATGAACAGAGGATATTTACGAAGCCTGTTGACCTTGAGTTTCCCGAGGTACAACAAGCAAAAAATGACAATAGATACAATAAAATAGCACACAGCAGGTAGAATCGGTGGGGTTAATGACAACTCGAACTGTTCCGACATAATTAATTCTCTTTAGCTATCTGGTACATCTGCCAACCTGTGACGCTTCCACTGGTTAAATCCAGAGCCATAGCTGTTTTAGAAGCCTCTTGCCATCCTCTGATATAATCAGATTCAATGTTGCGAAACAGACTCCAGGATTTTTCTCTGGGAGCCAGAACTTTTCTGCCCGCGCCATAGGCTGATAAAGAGATATCAACTACACCATAGACAATATCAGCTTCATTATTCCCATAGCCGAGCTTCGCTGCTGCGTAGCGATAAGCATCTCTTAGCGTGCCAGACCGATCTTCACGATAGAGGAGATAGTATCCATTTTCATACATGTTGTTTAGCCCATGAGTAATCATAGGTGCACCATAGGCAGCACAGGCAAGACCCAGCGAACCGACGCATAAACTAGCGCCCCCATACACTTGCGCCCCACCGGCAACGAAACCGATCTGTTTAAGCGCTAACGTCGTCGTTGTTGTCCGATTTTTTTCAACAACAATGAATAATTTAGCCTTATTGAAGGTAAGTAAGTCATCTTGTTCCTTAAGATGATGTATCTGTTCATCAAGAACTTGAATCCCGCCTGACCAAGTCAAGCAATGCGATTCGATCTCCCTTCTCAAACGAGCAACTAGTTGTTGAGTTTCAAAAAACATGCCAGAGGTACCATAAAGCAAATGCTTTGTGGCAATTCGCTGCGCAAGATTTTCAATCTCTGAGGCTTTCTCCTCGAAATGACTTTTTCCCCGATTATGGTTGTACATTCGGTCTCCCTGTCATTTTTAAACAATAACGATAATACTACCTTTGATGTTAATACATTCAAAGAGCTACGCAATATCAATAACTACGCATGGTCACGTTTTCAGGCATTGGTAAACCACTTGAGTCTCCCCAATATTAAAACTAACAGACATGTCTCTGGTATCCCCCCCTTAAGAAAGCGTTAGATATGAGTATCATGGAGTTAGGGTGCACATATGTTCTAGAATAATTGATAGAACTTATTGAATTCAATAATATTTTAGAAATTGTAAGATTATTTTAATCATGCTAACGTGAATGCAAAATCACTGGAGAAAGTCTTATGAAACTCGCGGTATATAGCACAAAGCAGTACGACAAAAAGTATCTGCAACATGTTAACGAGGCTTACGGGTTTGAGCTTGAATTTTTCGACTTTCTGCTGTCCGAAAAAACCGCCAAAACGGCGCACGGCTGTGAAGGCGTCTGCATTTTTGTGAACGATGATGGCAGTCGTCCGGTGCTGGAAGAGCTGAAAAAGCATGGGGTGAAGTATATCGCCCTGCGCTGTGCAGGCTTCAATAACGTGGACCTCGACGCGGCGAAGGAGCTGGGTCTGAGGGTGGTACGCGTTCCGGCATACTCCCCGGAAGCGGTCGCGGAACATGCCATCGGCATGATGATGTCCCTGAACCGACGTATTCACCGCGCTTATCAGCGCACCCGTGATGCCAACTTCTCGCTGGAAGGCCTGACGGGCTTTACCATGTACGGTAAAACCGCTGGCGTTATCGGCACCGGCAAAATTGGCGTGGCTGCCCTGAGGATCCTGAAAGGCTTTGGTATGCGCCTGCTGGCGTTTGATCCGTACCCAAGCGCAGCCGCGCTGGATCTGGGCGTGGAGTATGTTGACCTGCCGACGCTGTTCTCCCAGTCTGACGTGATCTCCCTGCACTGCCCGCTGACGCCGGAAAACTACCACCTGCTTAACCAGGCGGCGTTTGACCAGATGAAAGATGGCGTGATGATCATCAACACCAGCCGCGGCGGACTGGTTGACTCTCAGGCCGCTATCGAAGCGCTGAAGACCCAGAAAATTGGCGCGCTGGGCATGGACGTGTATGAGAACGAACGTGACCTGTTCTTTGAAGACAAGTCCAACGACGTGATTCAGGACGACGTGTTCCGCCGCCTGTCTGCCTGCCATAACGTGCTGTTTACCGGACACCAAGCGTTTCTGACGGCCGAAGCGTTAATCAGTATTTCAGAAACCACGCTGGGTAACCTGCAGCAGTTGGAAAAAGGTGAAGCCTGCCCTAACGAGCTGGCTTAAGCGTTTCGCCGGGTGGGGCTATGCTTCACCCGGCGCAGGTATTTCCCTGGTCCGTTGAGCACATCGCCACCAGAGCAGGACGGCAACAAGGGCAATCGCGCTCAGTACACTGAATGCCGTCGCAAACGAGTAATGACCGGCGATCGTCCCGGTTAATGCCGGGCTCATGGATGCCCCAACCCCCTGCATCAGCATCACCACACTCTGCCCGGCATTGACGTGCCCACTCCCACGCAAAAGCACCACAATAAACGACGGTACCACGACGCCCAGGATCCCGGCAGCCAGACCGTCGAGGATTTGTACCGGGATCATCATCAGAGGCGCGTCCGTAGACGCCGCCAGCGCAGCGCGCACCGGCATGACCAGCAGCGCCAGCATAATTAAGCGCCAGTAGCCGTAGCGTTCAACCCGGCCTGCGACCCAAAGTGCTACGGGGATCATCACGGCCTGAGAGATGATGACGGTACCTGCGGCATACAAACCGGGGTTGATCGAGGCGGGTGCCGCTGCAACCCCCATGCTCAGCATCGGCAAAAGCGCAGCGTTCGCAAGGTGGAACAGCAGTAGCGTCAGCCCGGTCACAAATAGCGCGCGGTTTTTAATCAGCACCGCAAAGCCCGGCACTGGCAGGTTCGCTGAAGAGGAGAGTCCACGCGCCGCGTCGTTGTCGATGTCTTCGTTGCGGATGGCAAGCAGCGCGCAGAGCGTGAGCAGCGTCGTACAGGTCATCAGCAGGAAAATCCCCCCGACGCCCCAGTACCAGGCAATTCCGCCTGCAATCAGTGCAGTCAGGAAATTGCCCGCGTGATTAAACGCCTCGTTTTTGCCCATCTGCGCGCTGAACCCGCCCTGACCGGTCAGGCCCAGCGTAATCCCGGCAATCAGCGGCCCCACAAACGCCGCGCAGATGCCGGTGATCATTTGCGAAGCGGCGACAACGCCAGTTTGCTGGCTAAACCAGAGCAGCAACGTGCTCAGGGTGATCAAGATGCAGACCAGTGCCAGCACGGAGCGTTTGTTCCGGGAGGTATCGGTGATAAAACCAGCCGGAAGCGTGGCCAGCAACCCCGCCAGCCCACCGGCCGTCATCAGGATGCCGATACTATCGGGGCTCCAGTGGCGTTCAGTCAGAAAGATGCCGAGAAAGGGACCGAGGCCATCACGGACATCGGCAATGAAAAAACTTGTCAGGCATAACGCCCGCAGCGAACGAAGAGACATACTTCCTGCCTTTGCATGTTATCGCCTGTAGTGAAGAGAATGCAGTATACGGGATAGCGTGGAAAATCAGATGACGGCTTAAAAAAACGTTTTTCCTGAACTTAAACGATTCATAAAGAACGCTGCTTTTTCGCTTTACTCACTATAAAGCGTGATTATACTGGCAAGAAATCTTACAGGAGCCCTTCGTTGGAAAGTCATTTTATAGTGAATACGAAGGTAAGCTAACGCGATATTTTCGCTGCTTACCCTCACGGTGGGCAGCAATCTCCTTTCAGCGATTGCATCCCGACACAATACGTACCGCTTAATTTGTGGGTAATCGCGATGTTCATGTTTAATAACACCCTCTTCCCGCCACCTTCGTCCTGACAGACATAGCGTTTAACGGTGTCACTGTGCTTTACGCCGCACTGATGCTTCTTATTTGAAATATGTTAACAGGCGACAGGCTTATGTTCCCTTATATCTCTCATCTGCTCGCAGCGATGCTGCTGGGCGCGATTATTGGCGCGGAAAGACAATGGCGTCAGCGAATGGCCGGGCTTAGAACCAATGCTCTGGTTGCCACCGGCGCGGCGGTGTTTATTTTGAGTTCCGTATCCACCTCGCCCGATAGCCCAGGACGCATCGCGGCGCAGATTGTCTCCGGAATAGGATTTCTTGGGGCTGGCGTGATCATGCGTGAAGGAATGAATATTCGTGGGTTAAATACCGCCGCAACGCTGTGGTGCTCTGCCGGTATAGGCGTATTATGCGGATTAGGCCAGTTCTGGAACGCCGCCATGGCCAGCTTAATTATTCTGTGCGCCAACATATTGCTTCGCGAAGCCGCTCAACGCATTAATCAGGTTCCTGCGGTTAATGAGGGTGAGAAATGCTACATCCTGAAAATCACCTGCAGTGACGAACATGGTGTCGTCGTACGGCAGCGCGTGGTAAATATGGCAAAAGAGTTGACGTTAGGCCTGAAAGCGATTTCTTCAGCTACGACGGAAATAACAGGAACCACGGAAATACGGGCCGAAGTCATGACTCGAGAGGAATATCGAAAATTACTCGATCTGATTATGGGCAACATTGGTGGGAATAAAATTATCGCCTCCGTAAGCTGCCAGGCTATATAAAAAAACCGGGCATCGCGCCCGGTTCTATATTCAGCAAAATTCACGCTACTCGTTTAACCCGCGATTTTCCAGCATAGGCTCAATCTTCGGGTCGTGTCCACGCCAGTTACGGTACAGTTCAGCTAAATCCGTGCTGTTCCCACGAGACAAAATCGCCTCGCGGAATGTCTGTCCATTTTCGCGAGTCAAACCACCCTGCTCGACAAACCACTGATAGCCGTCGTCCGCCAGCATTTGCGTCCAGAGATAGGCGTAATAGCCCGCCGCATAGCCGCCGCCAAAGATATGCGCAAAGTAACTGCTGCGATAGCGTGGCGGGACGGCGGGCAGATCCAGTCCCTCTTTTTTCAACGCTTCCGCTTCAAACGCGTCAACGTTCGAAACGGCTTCGCTAATCCCGTGCCAGTTCATGTCCAGCAGCGCGGCACCCAGCAGCTCCGTCATGTCATAACCCTTGTTGAAATGGGTCGCGTTGAGCATGCTTTCCCGCAGCGCGTCCGGCATCGGCTCACCGGTTTCGTAATGGCGCGCATAGTGGGTAAACACCTGTGGATGGCTGGCCCAGTGCTCGTTGATTTGCGACGGGAACTCAACAAAATCACGCGGCGTATTGGTGCCGGAAAGCGTGGCGAAACGCTGGCTGGCAAAGAGACCGTGCAGCGTATGGCCAAACTCGTGGAACAGGGTTATGACGTCATCCCAGGAGAGAAGCGCGATCCCGCCATTCGCCGGTTTTGGGTAGTTACAGACGTTGTAGATCACCGGACGGGCAGCAAACTCGAAGGATTGCTCGACGAAATTCCCCATCCATGCTCCGCCCTGCTTGGAATCGCGGGCAAAGAAGTCACCGTAAAACAGCGCCATGCCCTCGCCGGTGTGGTCGAAAATTTCCCATACGCGCACGTCCGGGTGATACACCGGGATATCAAAGCGTTCGACGAAGCGAATGCCAAACAGCTGGCTGGCTGCCCAGAATACGCCATCCTGCAACACGGTATTGAGCGCAAAGTAGGGCCTGATCTGCGACTCATCGAGGGCATATTTTGCCTGGCGCACGCGCTCCGCATAAAAGGCCCAGTCCCAGGCCTGCACGGTGAAACCGCCCTGCTCGTCGTCGATGACTTTCTGAATATCGGCCTGCTCGCGTTCCGCGCGGGCGCGGGCGGCAGGCACAATGCCGCGCATAAATTCCAGCGCGGCGGCCGGGGTTTTCGCCATCTGATCGGCGATGCTCCAGCTGGCATAATCGTCAAATCCGAGCAGCCGGGCCTGCCGCGCGCGTAGCGCCGTCAGACGGAGGATCAGCGCGCGAGTGTCGTTTTCATCCCCTTTCTGGGTACGTGTCCAGCCTGCGTTGAACAGGTTTTCGCGCGTCTGGCGATTACGCAGCGCCGATAGCGCTGGCTGCTGGGTGGTGTTCAGGAGCGGGATCAGCCAGCGATCGTTTAGCCCCTTCTCCGCAGCGGCCTGCGCGGCAGTGGCGATCTCGTCTGCGCTAAGCCCCTCAAGTTGATGCGCGTAATCCACTACCAGCCCACCCGCCTTATTGGCAGCCAGCAGGCGCTGATTAAACTGGCTGGTCAGGGAGGCCACCTCGGTATTCAGCGCCTTCAGCTCGGCTTTTTCCGTCTCATTTAGACGCGCACCGGCCAGAATAAACCGCTGGAATGTCTCCTCGACCAGCCGAAGAGATTCAGCGTCCAGCGCAGCACGATCCTGCCAGACGCTCTCCACGCGGGCGAAAAGGGTGTCATTCAGCCAGATATCGTTCGCCAGCGCGGCAAGTTCGGTAGAGAACTGCTCCTCCAGCTCCTGCAGGTACGCATTGGTGTGCGCGGAGGCCATGGCGAAGAATACGCTGCTGACGCGCGCGAGCAAAGCGCCGCTTTTCTCCAGCGCCAGCACGGTGTTAGTGAAGTCTGGCGCAGCGGTCTGCGCGACAATGGCGGCAATGTCCGCCCGCTTCTGGCGAAGCGCTTCATCGAAGGCCGGGCGATAATGAGTATCGTTAATCTCATCAAAACGCGGCGCCTGATAAGGCAACAGGCTAATGTTAAAAAAAGGATTATTGGCCGACATCTTTCACTCCTGAGAACGGTATATCTCCCCAGAGTAGGACAGGCAGCCCCGGCCTGCAATGGCGTCATACAAATGTTGCCTTAACGGCGCGCCTGAGAGCGTGCTATGTTAATACAACACAAAAAGCGTTGAGGAACAGTGAGATGATTATTTTAGTTACCGGGGCGACAGCGGGTTTTGGTGAAAGCATCACGCGTCGCTTCGTCGCCAACGGACACAAGGTGATTGCGACCGGTCGCCGTCAGGAACGTCTTCAGGAGCTGAAAGAGGCGTTAGGTGACAGCATCCTGACCGCGCAGCTGGACGTGCGTAACCGCGCGGCTATTGAAGAGATGATTGCTAATCTGCCAGCAGAATGGCGCGCCATCGACGTGCTGGTTAACAATGCCGGTCTGGCGCTGGGCATGGAGCCCGCCCACAAAGCCAGCGTTGAAGACTGGGAAAACATGATCGACACCAACAACAAAGGGCTGGTGTATATGACCCGCGCCGTGCTGCCGGGTATGGTCGAGCGCAACCGCGGTCACATCATCAACATCGGCTCGACTGCCGGGAGCTGGCCTTACGCGGGCGGCAATGTCTACGGCGCGACGAAAGCGTTTGTGCGCCAGTTCAGCCTTAACCTGCGTACCGATCTGCACGGCACCGCCATTCGCGTTACCGATATCGAGCCGGGCCTGGTGGGTGGCACCGAGTTTTCCAACGTACGTTTCAAAGGCGACGACGCGAAAGTGGGCAAAACCTACGAAAATGCTAACGCGCTGACGCCGGAAGATGTCACCGAAACGGTCTGGTGGGTGGCGACGCTGCCAAAACACGTCAACATCAACACCGTAGAGATGATGCCAGTCAGCCAGAGCTTTGCCGGACTTAGCGTCCATAGAGGCTAATTACGCCCTTCCCGGCCTGCGGGCCGGGTATGTGATGGCAGGCAAAAGAATGGTAGTATGTACAGGTTAACTCTCTGAGAAATCACAACCCATGGCCGCTGAATCGCAACTCAATCCTACCCAGCCCGTTAACCAGCAAATTTATCGTATTTTACGACGCGATATCGTCCACTGCCTGATCCCGCCGGGAACGCCGCTCTCTGAAAAAGAGGTCTCGGTGCGTTTTGACGTGTCCCGTCAGCCGGTGCGCGAGGCGTTTATCAAACTTGCTGAAAATGGCCTGATTCAGATCCGCCCCCAGCGCGGCAGCTATGTGAACAAGATTTCCCTTTCGCAAGTCCGTAATGGCTGTTTCGTCCGCCAGGCCATTGAATGCGCAGTGGCACGTCGTGCCGCAGCGCTTATCGATGACAACCAGTGTTACCTGCTGGAGCAAAACCTCCATCAGCAGCGGATTGCGATTGATCGCAAGCAGCTCAACGACTTCTTCCAGCTTGATGATGAATTCCACCAGAAACTGGCGCAAATTGCGGATTGCCAGCTGGCGTGGGATACCATCGAAAACATCAAGGCCACCATCGACCGCGTGCGTTATATGAGTCTCGATCACGTCTCTCCGCCGGAAATGCTGCTCCGACAGCATCACGATATTTTCAACGCGCTGGAAAAGCGCGACGCGGACGGCGTGGAAACCGCGATGACGCGGCATCTTCAGGAAATTAGCGAATCCGTGCAGCTGATTCGTCAGGAAAATAGCGAGTGGTTTAGCGAAGAGTAATATTCGCCGCCACCTTTCGGGTGCGGCGATGTATTTAGCGAACGACTAATACCGGGATCGTGGCGTAGCGCAGGATAGATTCCGCATTTGACCCCAGCAGATGGGTAGTGATGCTCGGATTTTT
The DNA here is from genome assembly GCF_018597345.1 of Enterobacter quasimori. Lineage (NCBI taxonomy): Bacteria > Pseudomonadati > Pseudomonadota > Gammaproteobacteria > Enterobacterales > Enterobacteriaceae > Enterobacter > Enterobacter quasimori. Next base: position 498,976 of record NZ_JAHEVU010000001.1, read on the forward strand.
CGACCCGATGACAATAACGTCATACTCCCCTTCTTTGCTGAGCCTGATAATTTCATCACGCACGTTGCCAAAACACACTTTGCAGTGAATATCATTCGGCGAAATATCGAAGAGCCGCTTTAACGCCGTCATTTTTTTCTCGGACTCCGCGGTCATATACTCTTCAAACTTCTTTATGTCCGCGTTAAACCCGCGAAGCAGCGAGCGGCTGCTGTTAGGCAGAATGTTGACCAGGGTAATCGTCGCGCCTTCGGCTTTGGCCAGGTTAGCCGCGTGGCGAACCGCTTTATCGCTCAAGTCCATTTCAAACACGTCTACAGGCATCAATATTTTCTTGTACATAAGCCTGACTCCTTATTCCGATGAGAGGATTATTTCCTGGCTCAAGAGTGCCATTGGCAATATAAACAAACCCTCAACGCTTGCAGGGTGAAATTATCCATTAAGGAAAATAACTGTCGGCTTTGTAAATTACCGTCCGGAACCGTCAGCGGGCTGCACTGAGGATAAAAAAAGTGTGAGCTTGATCAAAAGCAAATAATTTATGCGGCGAGAGGCGTATTAATAATGCCCGTGAACGGCAGCAGGTAAAATAGCGCCGTAGCGAAGAGTAAGAGAGGAGAAAATACCATGATGACATACGACCGTAACCGTAACGCCATTACCACCGGTAGCCGGGTCATGATTAGCGGCACCGGCCGCACCGGCGTGATTAAAGCGATTCACAGCGAGGGGCTGGACGCCGCGCAGGTGCGCCGCAGCAAAACGGTTGAAGTGGAAGGAAGTGAAGGCAGGTACGAACCGATCGAACTGATTCGTCTGGGAATGCACTAAGCGTGCAGGTTCATGCCGCCGCCAGCGGCGGCATGAAATACATTAGGGTTGTACCGCGTACTGCGCCACTGTGGCTTTCGCCCCCTTCTGCAGCAGCGTCTGATAGGCCTCCATCACCGCATTCACAAACACGACATCCTGCGGCAGTTCGTTTCCAAAAATGGCTTCAATGCCCAGCAGCGCCTTAACGCGACTTTGCCCCTCTGCGCTTCCCTTTACTGCCGCCTGAATCACCGCCAGCTGCGGGTCGCTCACCTCAATGGCATTACCCTGCTCGTCCACACCGCCGACATAACGCATCCAGCCAGCCACGCCCAGCGCCAGCAGCGGGAAAGGCTTCTGGTTCACTCGATGCCAGCGCACGGAGTCCAGCATACGCTGCGGGAGCTTCTGGCTGCCGTCCATCGCGATCTGCCAGGTGCGGTGACGCAGTGCCGGATTGCTGTAGCGCGCAATCAGCAGGTCAGCATAGTGGCCTAAATCGACGCCTTTCACCTTCAGCGTGGGAGCCTGCTCTTTTAGCATCAGCGCGCGCGCGGCTACACGGTAGTTTTTATCTTCCATGCAGTCGTTGATGTGCTGATACCCTGCCAGATAGCCGAGATAGGCCAGGAACGAGTGGCTGCCGTTGAGCATACGCAGCTTCATCTCTTCGAACGGGATGACGTCTGCGACCAGCTCGGCACCTGCTTTTTCCCACTGCGGACGGCCAGCAACAAAGTTGTCTTCAATAACCCACTGGCGGAACGGCTCGCAGGCCACGCCCGCCGGATCGCGCACGCCGGTCAACCGCTCAATTTTATCCAGCGTATCGGCGGTGACTGCAGGCACAATGCGATCCACCATCGTTGACGGGAAGGTCACGTTGGCTTCTATCCAGTCCGCCAGTTCGCCGTCTACGACGCGCGCGTAGGCGCAGGTTACGTTACGCATGACGTGACCATTCTCCGGCATGTTGTCGCAGGACATCACGCTGAAAGCAGGCAGACCTGCCGCTTTACGACGCGCCAGCGCTTCAACCACGACGCCAGGGGCAGATTTCGGCTGAAGCGGGTTTGTCAGGTCGGCGACGATTAACGGATGATCGAGCATCAGTTGTCCGGTCGCCGGGGAGTGGCAGTAGCCTTTCTCGGTGATGGTCAGGGAGACTATCGCGACCTGAGGTTCACACATCGCCGCCAGTACGGCTTCCATCCCGTCAACCTGCGCGTGCAGTGCTTTTTTGACCACGCCGACGACGCGCGATGTCCAGGCATCGGCAGACATCTCCGCGACGGTGTAGAGGTTATCCTGCGCGTTGAGATCGGCAATTTGCTGTTCGCCACCAATCAGATTCACTTCGCAGTATCCCCAGTCGCTGCCGTGTTCAGCCGCGAGAATATCGGCATACACTGCCTGATGGGCACGGTGAAATGCGCCGAACCCTAAATGAACAATGCGCGCCTGGAGGCTGCCGCGATCGTACTGGGGCAGCGTCGCTTTCGCCTGTAATAACCGGTTTTCCATGATTGAGACTCGTTAATTAATGAAAGCTGCGATCCGCTGCCGCTCTTCTTCCAACGCGGCAGCGCCTGCTGACTACACCAACTAGAATGGCAGTTGGGGTAAAAAAATAACTGCCATCAACCATACTGATACTTCAATTTCAGATATTGATTTATATTAACTTTTGTCCATGTGGTGTGACATGATCGAAAAGTTGTGTGATAAGTCACTCAGGATATAAACCATTAACGTCGTGACGAGAGTGCGCCATAGCCAACTGATTCGCGCCGGGGCGCTTCCGCCGCATCTTCTGCCGCGCTCAAATCGCGGTCACGCACTTCCGGCATCAGGATTGCCGAGACCAGCCCAATCACGGAATAGGCCACCAGCATGGCGACAATCGGCCACCAGGATCCGGTCATGTTGCAGAAGATCCCCGCCAGTACCGGACCAAAGCCCACCGCCACCAGCCCGCCCGCCTCTTTGGAGATAGCCATGCGGGTAAAGCGATTACGTGAGCCAAACATCTCAGCCATGGTGATGTTTTCCAGCGCAAACAGCCCCAGTACCGAAATGTTATGAATGACGATAATAGAAAGCATGATCGTCCCCGGCGCGTAGCTCTTATCGACGATAATCGACAGCATGGGGTAAGCCAAAAGAATGGCGGAAGTGTTAACGATGATGTACGGCAGCCGACGCCCTACCTTGTCAGACAGCCAGCCCAGTAGAGGAATGGTGATGAACCCGAGGACAGAGCTAATCATCAGTGCATCGGTGGGAATTGCCTTATCGAACAGCAGCGTCTGTACCAGATAGCCCGCCAGGAACGTCTGAATCAGACCCGAGTTACCCGCCTGCCCGAAGCGCAGCCCGGTTGCCAGCCAGAAGGATTTGCTTTTGAACATCGCACCCAGGGAGGTTTCCGGGGCAGCCACCGGCGCGACAGTTTCTGCGTCGTTCACTTTCTCAAAGACCGGGCTCTCTTTCAGGTTCATTCGCAGCCAGATGGCAAAGATCATCACCACGACGCTGGCGAGGAAGGGTACGCGCCAGCCCCAGGCGACAAGTTCTTCACGGTCGAGGGCAAAGAACATAACAGCCCAGATGGCCGTTGCGCTCAGCGTCCCGCAGTTGGTCCCCATCGCCACCAGCGAGGAGATAATGCCGCGTTTCCCCTTCGGGGCGTATTCCGCGAGCATCGTGCCAGCGCCAGATATCTCCGCGCCAGCGCCCAGCCCCTGAATAATGCGCAGCGTCACCAGCAGGACCGGCGCGAAAATCCCAATCTGCGCGTAGGTCGGCAGCACGCCAATCAGCGTGGTGCAGATCCCCATCATGGTGATGGTAATGAACAGCACCTTTTTACGGCCAATGCTGTCACCCATTCTGCCGAAGATGAACGCCCCGACGATACGCGCGACATAGCCCGCGCCGTAGGTCCCCATCGCCAGAATCAGCGCCATCGCGGCAGACTGTTCCGGGAAGAAGATTTCGTGGAATACCAGGGCGGCACCCAGCGAATAAAGCTGGAAATCCATAAACTCCAGCGCGGTGCCCAGCCAGCCGGAGACGGCGGCTTTCACCAGATCGGAGGTGGTTCGTTGAGGTTGTGCTTGCGTCATAATGGCTATCTCTAAAAGGTAAGATGCGTACCACATAGAGCCTGTCTGCGCAGGCTCTTAACCGCGTGTTTTATTATTGAGCGAACGTGAGCAAGACTTTGCAGCACTGCCGCTGGTCTTTTTCAAACAGTTCGATGGCGTCTGTGACGTGGTGATAGTCAAAGGTATGGGTGATCAGTTTTTCCGGGTCGATCAGCCCCTTTTCCAGCCAGTCAATCACGACCGGGAATTTGTTGGCGTTGAGGCGCGAAGAGAAGATCGCCAGTTCTTTGCCGGTGATGCCCTGCTGCACAACCTGGCTCGGCTCGCTGGAGAAGCCCATCAGCACGATGCGCGCCGCCGGGGAGGCCAGGGTAATGGCTTCCTGTAAAATCGACGGATGACAGGCGGCATCAATGATTAACGTCGGTTTGATGCCTTTTTCCTCCAGCGCGGCCTGCAGCGACTGCTCGTCGTTGTTAAAGACCCAGTCCGCGCCGCTGCGCCGGGCCATTGCCAGCCGCTCATCAATGCGGTCGACGACGATAACCTGCTTCACCTTATAGACGCCCTTCAGCGCCTGCACGGTGACCAGCCCCATCGGGCCCGCGCCGTAAATCAGCGCGACATCCTGTTCCGTCGGTTTCGCCTGCCCCGTTACGTTGGCGGCAATGGTAAAGGGCTCAACCATGACGGCGTGGCGATCGGGAATGTCATCCGGGATAGGCCAGGCATTTTTAGCGGGCACAGCCGCATATTCGCTGAAGCCGCCGTCGCGATGGACGCCCAGTACCACCAGTGAGGTGCAGACGTTCGGTTTCCCGACGGAACACGGGTAGCAGTGCCCGCAGCTGATCACCGGATCAACCGAGACGCGCTGCCCCAGTCGCGCGCTGTCGACGCCCTCGCCCACGGCGTCAATCACGCCGAAGAACTCGTGGCCGATCGTGCGCGGATACTTCGCAAACGGATTATGTCCACGGTAGATGTGGCTGTCTGAGCCGCAAATTCCTGCCAGCATGATTTTGACGCGGACTTCGCCTGCGCCTGGCTCCGGGCGTGGCCGCTCTTCAATCACCAACTGGTTCGGCTGTTGAATCACTACGCTTTTCATCGTTCGCTCCTCGCTTACCAGTTCCACAGCGTGCCGTCTTCAAGACGGGCTACCGGCAGATAGGCCGGATCGTAGGGGTATTTCGCCGCCAGCTTTTCATCAAATTCGATGCCCAGCCCCGGCTTGTCGCCCGGATGCATATAGCCGTTATCAAAGCGCCAGCTGTGCGGGAAGACCTCCAGCATCTGTTCGGAGTAGCCCATGTATTCCTGCACGCCGAAATTCGGCACCCACAGGTCGAAATGCAGCGCCGCGGCGTGACAGATTGGCGACAGATCGGACGGTCCGTGCGAGCCGGTGCGCACCTGGTAGAGCGAGGCGAAGTCCGCGATGCGGCGCATTCCGGTGATCCCGCCCGCGTGAGTGATGGTGGTGCGGATATAGTCGATAAGCTGCTCTTCAATCAGCTGCTTGCAGTCCCAGATGCTGTTGAACACCTCACCCACCGCAATTGGCGTGACGGTATGCTGGCGGATCAGGCGGAAGCATTCCTGATTTTCCGCAGGCGTTGGGTCTTCCATCCAGAACATGCGGAACGCTTCAATGCTCTTGCCGAAGCGCGCCGCTTCGATTGGCGTCAGGCGGTGGTGCATGTCGTGCAGAAGATGTTCATTGAAGCCAAATTTACTGCGCACCGCGTCGAACAGCTTCGGAGTGAAATCGAGGTATTTCTCAGTTGACCACAGCTGCTCTTCCGGCCAGTCGCCTTTGGTGGCAGGTTCGTAGGCAAGGCCTTTCCCTTTGGCCATGCCGTAGGTGGTTTTCATGCCCGGCACGCCGCACTGCACGCGGATCGCCTTAAAGCCCATCTCTTTATGACGGGCGTAATCTTCCAGCACGTCGTCAATGGTGTGCCCGGTGGTGTGGCAGTAGACCATCACCCCTTCACGGGATGCGCCCCCCAGCAGCTGGTAGAGCGGCATGTTGGCCGCTTTGGCTTTGATATCCCACAGTGCCATATCAACGGCGGAGATAGCCGACATGGTGACCGGGCCGCGACGCCAGTAAGCGCCTTTATAGAAAAACTGCCAGATGTCTTCGATACGGTGCGCATCGCGGCCAATCAGCTGCGGACACAGGTGATCTTTCAAATAGGACGCGACAGAGAGTTCGCGTCCGTTCAGGGTGGCATCGCCAAGACCCACGATCCCCTCATCAGTAGTGATTTTGAGGGTGACAAAGTTACGCCCCGGGCAGGTAACGAATACGTCAGCCGCGACAATTTTCATAATTCCTTTCCTTACATCGCATGTTGTGATGCAGGAAATTTACGCAATTACGCAACTACCATACAAGTATATTGATCATAATATCAGCGAGAGATCACAAAATCAGGGCGCTCAGGTGCGCCCCCATCCCGCCACGATGATCAGCATCCCGCAGAGCGCAACCAGGGCACCGGCCCAGTCGTAGACGCTGAGTTTGACCCCATCCACGACGCGTAGCCACAGCAGCGCAGTACAGACATAGACACCGCCGTACGCGGCGTAGACGCGTCCGCTCGCGGCCGGATGAAGCGTTAACAGCCAGACGAACAGCGCCAGCGCAACAGCCGCGGGGATGAGCAGCAGCACGGATGCCCCCTTCTTCAGCCACAGCCAGGGCAAGAAGCAGCCAATGATTTCACAGAGCGCGGTAGCAAAAAAAAGCAGCGTGGTTTTGAACATAATTCTCTTCTGGTGAGGATTGATTTAACCATCTTACCCGATGATAACCGCGGGTATGACGCTATCTCGCTTTGGTGTAGAATCTGAACAGGGTAACGTGATTATCTGCCCCCATTAAAAAGGAAACGCTATGACTACATTAAGCAAACGCCTTTGTCTGACCGCCGCGCTGGCGCTGTCAACGCTCGCTTTCACCGCGACGGCGACCGCCGAAACCAGCAAGCTGATTATTGAATCCGGCGATAGCGCACAAAGCCGTCAGAACGCGGCGATGGACAAAGAACAATGGAATGACACTCGCAGCCTTCGTCAGAAGGTTAATACGCGTGCCGAGAAAGAGTGGGACAAAGAAGATGTCGCTTTCGACGCGCGTGATAAGTGCCAGCAAAGCGCCAACGTCAACGCCTACTGGGAGCCAAACACCCTGCGCTGCCTGGATCGTCGCACTGGCCGCACGGTTGCACCCTGATGCCTGCACTGTATGACATTAAGCTTCGCCCGCTGGAGCGTGAAGATCTCCGTTTCGTCCACCAGCTCGACAACAATGCCAGCGTGATGCGCTACTGGTTCGAAGAGCCTTACGAGGCCTTCGTCGAGCTGTCGGATCTTTACGATAAGCACATTCACGATCAGAGCGAACGCCGTTTTGTGGTTGAGTGTGAAGGTGAAAAAGCCGGTCTGGTCGAGCTGGTGGAGATCAACCACGTTCACCGCCGGGCGGAGTTTCAGATCATCATTTCGCCTGAGCACCAGGGGAAAGGTCTTGCCTCACGAGCGGCAAAGCTGGCGATGGATTACGGATTCAACGTTCTCAACCTCTATAAGCTTTATCTCATCGTGGATAAAGAGAACGAGAAAGCGATCCATATCTACCGCAAGCTGGGCTTTATGGTGGAAGGCGAACTGATTCACGAGTTCTTCATCAACGGTGAATACCGCAACACCATCCGCATGTGCATCTTCCAGCACCAGCACCTGGCCGGACACAAGCCGTCAGGCGCCAGCCTGCTGAAACCTACCGCGCAGTAACCTGCGCGGCTTTACTCTCAGTAATATTCAATCGTGTTCTTGATGGTGTACTTGCGCTCAACGGCGGGCTTAACGCTGTCATCGGTGATCGTCAGATCGCAACTCACCGGGTTATTATGTCTGTCGTAGTCGCAGCTCTGCTTCACATTGCCGAGCGGCTTGTCGTTCAACACACTCACGGCCGAGAAGTCCATTCTTTTGCGCAGATCCTTCGACGGTGTCGACTGTACGGATAAGTGCTGGTCCCCAGAGACGGTGGTTTTGCCCAGCGGATAGCCATCCGCATCGTAGCGGTACTTCACTTCCATCTCCTTGCCGTGCGCCGCGACGACGAATCCATTATCGTCGGTCTCCCACGTCACCCCGGCTGAGGGTAATTCCGCCAGCTGACATTTCCCCTGCAGCTTCACCTTCTGCTGTTGGGTTTCGGCATCCAGGTAGTAATTTGCATCCAGCACCAGCGCCACGCCGGTGTTGTTCTCAAGATCGTGCAGTTCCAGCGTATCAAAGCACCCTTCTGTCGACAGGGTACCGGTCACGCGCTTTGACACTTCGCCCTTGTCGTTAAACAGGGTCTGGGTAAAGTCTTTCACCGGACCGCGCAGCGGGTCGAAATCGAATTCATTAGAAAAGCTCGCCATCTCAGGCGTATACGACAGCGGCGCGGAGTTGTTGTCGCACCCCACCAGTGTTGCTGCCAGTAGCGATATCGCTGCGTATTTCTTCACATCTATTACCGTTTCAGAGAGATTATTCCCAATCATATTAGCAAATACAGATGTTTACACGAAGCCTGCTAAAATTAATCTCTACACAGAGAAAGGAGCTACAGATGAAACGGTTACCCTGGATTACCGCCCTGCTGTTAATGAGTGCTTCAACGGCCGCGCTGGCGGCACCGGACTCCTGCGAGCGCGTGAAGCGCGACATTCAGCAGAAGATCGTCAACAACGGCGTGCCTGAGTCTGGCTTTACGCTGAACATCGTGCCAAACGATCAGGCAGACCAGCCGGATGCACAGGTGGTTGGGCATTGTGCCAACGACACCTTTAAAATTTTATACACCCGCACAGGAAGCGGTGCTGCCTCTGGCAGCCAGGACAATGCGCCGAGCGAACCTCAGTAACTTCCCGCTCAATGTCCATTGATTTGATAAGGATTAACGTTTAGTACCTCAAAATAAGTAACACTCACCCCATCATTAGCCCGGTTGTAATCACGGGTAAAAATAATACGTAATCTCAATGTTGGGGTGAGCCATGTCTGAGGTCGATCATCACGGCGGTATTAGCCGCCGAACGCTTGTTAAATCTACAGCGATGGGTTCGCTGGCGCTTGCCGCGGGTGGACTCTCATTACCGTTTGGTTTGAAAACTGCCGCTGCTGCAGTGCAAACCGCCGTCCAGCCTGCGGAAGATAAAGTGGTGTGGGGAGCCTGTTCGGTCAACTGCGGCAGCCGCTGCGCGCTGCGCCTCCACGTCCGCGACGATGAGGTCTACTGGGTCGAAACGGACAACACCGGCGAGGATATTTACGGTAACCATCAGGTGCGTGCCTGCCTGCGCGGACGTTCTATTCGCCGTCGTATCAATCACCCCGATCGTCTGAACTACCCGATGAAGCGCGTGGGCAAACGCGGCGAAGGCAAGTTTGAGCGCATCACATGGGACGAAGCCCTGAGCGCCATCACCGCCAGCCTGAAAGACGTGGTCAAAAAATACGGCAACGAAGCAGTGTACATTAACTACTCCTCCGGCATCGTCGGCGGCAATATCACCCGCTCCTCCCCTTACGCTTCGCTGGTGGCGCGCCTGATGAACTGCTACGGCGGTTTCCTGAGCCACTACGGCACCTACAGCACGGCGCAAATCGCCTGCGCGATGCCCTACACCTACGGCAGCAACGACGGTAACAGCACGTCCGACATCGAAAACACCAAACTGGTGGTGATGTTCGGCAATAACCCGGCGGAAACGCGCATGAGCGGCGGCGGGATTACCTGGTATCTGGAGCAGGCGCGCGAGCGCTCCAACGCGCGCATGATTGTCATCGACCCGCGCTATACCGATACCGCAGCCGGACGCGAAGATGAATGGATCCCGATCCGTCCGGGTACCGATGCCGCCCTGGTTGCGGGCATTGCATGGGTATTGATCGACGAAAACCTGGTGGACCAGCCGTTCCTGGATAAATACTGCGTCGGCTATGACGAAAAAACGCTGCCGGAAGGCGCGCCCGCTAACGGTCACTACAAGGCCTATATTCTCGGCCAGGGCGATGACCACACGGCGAAAACGCCAGAGTGGGCTTCACGCATCACCGGCATTCCGGCGGATCGCATCGTTAAGCTTGCCCGCGAAATCGGCTCCGCGAAGCCGGCCTACATCTGTCAGGGCTGGGGACCACAGCGCCAGGCAAACGGCGAGCTGACGTCCCGCGCCATCGCCATGCTGCCTATTCTGACTGGGAACGTGGGGATCAACGGCGGTAACAGCGGCGCGCGTGAGTCAACCTACACCATCACCATTGAACGTATGCCGCTGCCGGACAACCCGGTCAAAACGCAAATCTCCTGCTTCAGTTGGACGGACGCCATCGCCCGCGGGCCGGAGATGACCGCCCTGCGCGACGGCGTGCGGGGGAAAGATAAGCTTGACGTGCCTATTAAGTTCATCTGGAACTATGCGGGCAACACCATTATTAACCAGCACTCTGATATCAATAAAACTCACGAGATCCTGCAGGACGAAAGCAAGTGCGAAATGATTGTCGTCATCGACAACTTCATGACCTCGTCAGCGAAGTACGCCGATATCGTGTTGCCGGACCTGATGACCGTCGAGCAGGAAGACATTATTCCTAACGATTATGCAGGCAACATGGGCTACCTGATTTTCCTCCAGCCCGTGACCGCGCCGAAGTTTGAGCGTAAGCCTATCTACTGGATAATGAGCGAAGTGGCAAAACGCCTCGGGCCCGACATCCATCAGAAATTCACCGAAGGACGCACGCAGGAACAGTGGCTGCAGTTCTTGTATGCCAAAATGCTTGAGAAAGACCCTAAGCTGCCGTCCTATGACGAACTGAAAAAAATGGGTATTTACAAGCGTAAAGATCCAAACGGACACTTTGTGGCCTATAAAAAATTCCGCGAGAACCCGGAGGCCAATCCGCTGAAAACGCCATCGGGCAAGATTGAAATCTACTCCAGCAGGCTGGCGAACATTGCCGCCACCTGGGAGCTGGAAAAGGATGAGACCATCAGCCCCCTTCCCGTTTACGCCTCGACCTTTGACGGATGGGATGCACCCGAGCGCGCACAATTTCCGCTGCAGCTGTTTGGCTTCCACTTCAAAGCCCGAACCCACTCGAGCTACGGCAACGTCGACGTGCTGAAAGCGGCCTGCCGCCAGGAAGTCTGGCTTAATCCTGTCGATGCCGAAAAACGCGGCATTAAAAACGGCGATACGGTGCGCGTTTTTAACGATCGCGGTGAAGTGAGAACCGAAGCGAAAGTGACGCCACGCATCATGCCCGGCGTGAGCGCCATGGGCCAGGGCGCCTGGCACGATGCCAATATGAGTGGCGATCGTATCGACCACGGTTCGTGCATCAATACGCTGACCACGCACCGCCCGTCACCGTTGGCAAAAGGCAACCCGCAGCACACCAATCTGGTGCAGATCGAGAAGGTGTAGAGGGTGAAACGCGAGACCGTGGTTTATTCTATGGTCAGTATTATCGGTTAACGCAGTCGCGCGGACATCTTCCGCGCGAGAAAGGAAGGTTGTAATGAATGATGTCTCACCACGTGAATCGTTCGCGTTTAGTGCCCGGGTATTGGGCGCACTGTTTTATTTTTCTCCCGACAGCGAGCAGGCCGCGCCGCTGGTGCAGGCCCTCACCGCGGGCGACTGGATTCAGGACTGGCCCCTGCCTTCGGAAACGCTGCGCCCCGTAGCCGATACCTTTGCCTCCTCTTCCGATGAGACGCTGACGGACGCGTGGCAACGGCTGTTTATTGGCCCTTATGCCCTGCCCGCACCGCCGTGGGGTTCCGTCTGGCTTGACCGCGAATCCGTGCTGTTTGGCGACTCGACCCTCGCGCTGCGACAGTGGATGCGTGAGAATAATATCGCATTTGAAATGCAGCAGAATGAACCGGAAGATCATTTCGGCACCTTGCTGTTGCTGGCGGCGTGGCTGGCCGAGAATGGCCGTGAAGCGGAGTGCGATCGGCTTCTGGCGTGGCACCTGCTGCCGTGGAGCACCCGCTTCCTGTCGGTGTTTGTCGACAACGCCGGGCATCCGTTTTATACCGCACTGGGTCAGCTCGCGCAGCTGACGCTCGCAGACTGGCGTTCTGCGTTACTTATTCCGGTTGCGGAAAAGACGCTGTATCGCTAAGGGGTGTGGCTTGCTCGCGGGTGGCGAGCAAGCCTTCTTTTTAGCCCATACGACCGAAACTATCTTTTTGCCACGATCCGCATTTCCACCAGGGCATTTTCCGGAATGAACTCTGATACACCGATGGCGGACCATGCCGGGTATGGCGCCTTGACATACTCATCCTTCACTTTAGAAAAAACAGCGATATGTTTCTTGAGATCAATATGAAAAGTGGTCATCTCAAGAATGTTTTCATAGCCTAAGCCAGCGGCGTTCAGATACACACCCAGCTTATAAAAGGCATCATGAAACTGTTCTTCCGGCTCCTTGCTTATGGGTTTGTCCCTGCGCGCTGCGGTCACCCCTGAGAGATAGACTGTGCCATCAGCTTCGATGACGGGGGAAAAGTGCCAGTCATCGAAGTAATGCTGGAATGCGTCAGGAACTATCGATTTTTTCATGATGATGTCTCTTTTAACACGTTGATTTATGCTCTGGAAAACGTCCCCACGAAGCATACCTGATAAGCCGGACGCTGAGTCCTGCGCCTATGGCAAGGCATACCGCCATGGTCAGAAGGGAGACGATAAAGGCGTGCGTGATAGCGGCTTCACTTTTTCCAGCGTCCAACATGCTGTAAAAAATGCCGCCGATGATGGTAACGCTCAGCGCGGTGCTGATTTGCAGCGTCGAGCTGGTCACGCCGGCGATCGTGCCTGAGAACGCAGGCGCCACGCGGCCCGTCACCATGCGCACCAGCGTCGGCATTGCCAGCCCTTGTCCAAGACCGGTAACTAAAAGCAGTGCCGCGAGCGGCAACATGGCTGGCGGGCGCCCTGTCAGCGTGTGGGCAACCAGCCACGCAAGGCCTGCCAGCCCCACCGTCTCGCAGCCCATCCCGATGGCGCTTAAGTAATTTCCGACAAACCGCCTCAGGTACGGCGTCAGCAACGGTCCGATCAGAAAGCCGATGCCAAAGGGCAGAAAAATCAGTCCCGCCGTCAGGGCGTTTAAATGCAACGCATCCTGGAGATAAACAGAAAATAACAGAAAGAAGGCACCAATCGAATAAAACAGCAAAACGACTGTGAGCCCCCGCCCCAGCCCCGGCGCGCGCAGCACGGAAGGATCGAGCAGCGGTGAACCACCGCTCTGGCTAAGATGCCGCTCATAACGCCACAGCAGCCTCGCCAGCAGAGGCACAGCAAGAAATGACAGCCACGTCCACCAGGGCCATCCCGCCTCGCGGCCTTCAATTAACGGCACAATCAGCGCACTCAGCGTGACGGTTGCCAGCAGCATTCCGACGGGATCCAGACGCTGTGCAGATTGCGCGCGCGTCTCTTTTAGCAGCGGCAGTCCAAAAAGAATGACCAGCATCGCCACCGGCAGGTTAACCAGAAAAATAACCCGCCATCCCAGATGAAACAGATCCGCTGAAAGCAGGGCTCCGCCCAATACCTGCCCGATAACGGAAGCCAGACCAAACACCGCGCCATAGATACTCAGCGCGAGCGGTTTTTCCGCCTCCGGAAAAATAGCCTGAACGGAAGCCAGCGCCTGCGGAGCCATAATCGCGGCCGTGGCGCCCTGTAATATGCGCCCGGTTATCAGAACCCACGGTGACCAGGCTAAACCGCACAACAGCGATGCCGCAGCAAAACCGATGAGCCCCAGAAAAAACATCTTCCCGCGACCGTAAATATCCCCCAGCCGTCCGCCGGTGATTAACGTTACCGAGTAAACGGCAGCATAGGACGAAATGACGAGCTGTTCAGCAGAGGACGTGGCGCTCAGCTCGCCCTGAATTGCAGGCAGTGCCACATTGACAATAAAAAAATCGAGCGGAGGCAAAAATGCGCCAACCAGCAGGATAATAAACATTGCCCAGCGACGGGGCTCGGCTTGCGTGAGGGTATGTGTCGACATAGAACACTCCATAGATAACGGTTCCGTGCCCGTTAAGAGACATTATTGTGGATTGTGGGCGGCCGCCGCGTGGCTTAGCTCAACGCATGCCGCCAGAGGCCAGAATCACCTCGCCGGTCACCCAGGCCGCATCGTCTGAGGCGAGAAATGAAACAATCGGGGCCACATCCTGCACCTGGCCGATGCGGCCAAGCGGCGTCTGGCTTTCATTCCATGTCTGGAAATCCGAGTTCATCGCGCCCGCGCTATGACTCCCTTCCGTTTCGATAAGGCCGGGATTGACCGCGTTGACGCGAATGCCGCGCGGGCCGAGTTCGCGTGCGAGTACGCCGGTAATGGCGTCAATCGCGCCCTTGGTGCCGCTGTAGATGGCGCTCTCAGGAATAAAGACGCGGGTGACGAATGAGCTGATATTGATGATGCTGCTGCCTTTTGTCAGATGCGGCGCAGCCGCCCCAGCCACCAGCAACGGGCCCAGCACGTTGATATCAAACTGCCTGCGAAACAGCGTCTCGGTGCTCTCTTCAATCCTCGCGAAGGCATAAACGCCTGCATTGTTCACCACAATGTCCAGCCGCCCGTAATGGCTTACAGCCGCGTTGATCAGCGCCTCAACCTCGGTCTGGCAGGTGATATCCGCCCCAACCGCCGTCGCCTTTCCACCCGCGGCTTCGATATCGGCAACGACCTTATCCGCATCGCTTCTGCTTGAGGCGTAATTAACAATGACCTTCGCGCCGTCAGCCGCCAGCTGACGAGCAATACCAGCTCCGATACCTTTGGAGCCACCGGTGACGATGGCAACTTTGTCTTTTAATTTGTTCATGTCTTCAGCTTCCTGATTTACCGCCCGTGGCGGTGTGGTTGAGAAGGTCATATTGATATCGACAAAGTTGTTTTAGAACTGCCACTTTTGTATATTCAATGTTCATTTTTGTACGGTGAGAAACTGACATGGAATGGGGTGATGTCCGGGTATTTTTGGCAGTTATGCGTAAGCGCTCTTTCGGCGAAGCGGCCCGAAGCCTTGGCGTGAGCCATCCTACGGTGGGTCGCCGCATAAAGGCGCTTGAGGATGAGGCGCAGCAAGCCCTCTTTCGCCGGACCAAGGAGGGCCTGGTCCTGACCGACGCGGGCGACAGGGTTCTGAAGCTGGCAGAAGCGGTGGAAAACTCCGCGCTGGCGATGGAACGACGCCTGGCAGGAAATCACGACCGTCTTGAAGGCCTCTTACGGATATCGTCAGCAGAGTGGTTTGCTAACTATGTTCTGGCACCTGTCCTGAGCGAGCTGACGCGTCGTCATCCGGCGATTGTCCCTGAACTTATCGCGAGCTACCGCTTACTCAATCTGTCGCGACGTGATGCCGACATTGCGTTTCGCATCGTGCCCTTTACCGAACCCGATATTGTCCAGCGCCGCCTGATGTGCATTCCCTACGCGCTTTACGGGACGCCAGACATCGCCGATATCGCCCGACACGACCCGGCCGCAGTGGGGCTGATTCTGATGAATACGGCCCAATCCCACTTTTCTGACGTGGCCTGGCTGCTGGACAGGTTCCCACATTCCCCACGCGTCTTCACCAGCACCAGCCGGGCCGTGCAGGCGCAGATGTGCAGTCGGGGGATGGGCATCGCCGTATTACCGCGTCCACTGGGTGATGCCATCACCGGGTTGCAGGCCATTAGCATGCCGGAGCCACCGCCGTCCAAAGATATCTGGGTAGGGTATCACTCCGACCTCCGGCATATGGATCGCCTGCGGGTCATGATGGATATCGCCGATACGATGCTTGCCGATCCCGCCACGGCGACAGCATGAGCCTAGGGTTTACGGTGGCCAGTCATACTGCTGAAGACACCGTCACGCAGCACGAAAGCGTGAAGCAGCGCAGCGGCAAGGTGAAGCATTATCATCGCGAATAACGCCAGGGCAACCCAGGTATGAAGTGGCCGCAGTATCGCATACCGATCATTACTGATGTCCACGATCGGCGGCAGAACGATGCCGTTACCCAGCGTGACGGGATACCCGGCTGCTGAGAGCATTGCCCAGCCTATCAGCGGCTGGGCCACCATCATCAGATAGAGCATCCAATGCGAGAGATGGGCCATACCGCGCTGCCAGGCCGGAATGGACGCTGGCAACGCGGGCTTGGCCGTCGTGAATCGCAGCCATAATCGCACGATGACCAGAAGCAATATCATCACCCCGAGAGGCTTGTGGATCGACACCAGCAGGCTGTGCGCGGAGGAGACGGTCGAGACCATCGCAACACCGATAAACAACATCATGAGAGTGGCTGCGGCCATCAGCCAGTGCAGGACGCGCAGAGCCGGATGAAAATAGACGGCCTGTTTCATAACGTCTCTCCCTTCTGTTGCGCCTGTTCATGGGTGCGCAGGTTATAGGATTTGGCATAAGCCGATGAGCGTGCGTTAAGTATCGGGTCAGCGGACGGTGCCATACCGTCGGGTAAAATCAACGGGTCATAGTTGATGTCATTACAGGGGCCCTGCTGTTGAGGGATAGCCTTGTTTAAGACTAACGTTCCGGCATTAATCGTTTTCCTGTCGGCTGGCCATGCCCTGGTGGCGTCGTCGCCTTTATCACCTGCCTGAGCAAGCGTGAACACTAAATCCCATTTCAGCGCGCCCTGCTCCAGACGATGCTGAAGATCCTGTTGCAGGAAATCGCTGTTCTGTTTATCGGCGTCGCTTATGGGAGTAAATCCGGCATGAGGCACCATGCTCCAGCGCACCAGTTGTTCATGGCCTGCCTTATCAATCAAGCGAAAAGCATTCAGGCTGTTAAAGCGATCGCTGGCCCAGCTTGAGGAGGGTGTGTATTGCTTTGCCCACGCAAAAAACGGTTTTATTTCCGGATGGTTCATGACAAAGGAACGTAATTTTTCCGGGTTCGGTTTTCCGGTTGCGGCATCCGGCAGGGTGGCCGTCTGGAGTTCATAGAAACTCTCAACGGAACTGACGGGGAAAAATGGCATGGCGTTCATACCGGTGCGCCACTGCTCACCATTCGACTGCTGAAAGGAGAGCGCCATACTCCGAACGGGCACGGCATAATCCGGTGCAGCCGGATCCCCGCCCGCAATAGCAAAACGTCCTGTGACAGCGGTTTCACCTTTGCTGAACAGAGAGGCACGTGAAAGCACACTGGCATTCCCGTTTGAGATAAACGAGCCCAGCACACACATGCCTTTAGCATGATTACGGCGATAGCCTTTATGTACTACACCCGACTGCTGTAATACATCAACGAGCTTATCCGACGTCAGACGTTGAGGCGTCAGCCAACCGCCAGTCCACAGGAATAATAAAAAAAGGATCAGGGGAATAATGCAGACCAGCGCCAGACGTACAACCGTTTGTCTGTTTAAACGTACTTTACTGTTCATATTGTTAACTCATTCTGCTCACGATATGTCAAAACGAAACGTGCAGGGGGTGATGACGCGTCGTGCCTGAAATCAGCATGACCGTTTCGCTTCTCTTTTTTGTCGGAATGTTAACGTCAGGGCTGACAGGCAAAAATAGACGGCACCAAACGCAGCATACCCCGCGATATTTGCTATTGACGGTGGCTCAGGCGTCCGGGCCTGATAGATAAAAAACGCGCCTGCAAGTGCAGACTGTGCGCCACTTAATATCATGCTCCATTGCGCACCATAATGTTTCCAGCGCTGTGTTGCCGCGCCCAGCTGCAACAGACCGGATAATATCGCCCAGCAGCCGAATACCCGAATGACATCATTTATATTGCTTTTAAGAGCCAACACGACGGCCAGCGTTGTTATAACGCTAACGATAATATTAACGGTCTGCATCCGGTTGCGGCCAAATCCCCCGCTTTTTCTTGCATCAAGATAATTCGCCATTGCATCCCATGCGGGGTAAAGAATGAGCAAAATCGATGCGCCAAGAGGCGAAGACAGGCCAGCGGTGAACACGGCAATAACCCATAAAACAGAGAAAACCGTCCGGATAAAATAATACTGTTGTAGCCAGTTCTGCTGATTCCCGTGGTGGATAGTGTCGGACATATAGACCTCTTAACCTGGCATATTTAACAAACGAAGCAGAGTAGCATGCCTCACCCAACAACGAACCTACTAGTAGGTAGATAAAAGATCAATATGTTTTACGCTAACCGTTACAAATGGATCGTCAAGGCGCGGGAAAATGAAAGACGTGTTGAAAACAGGCACAGCCCGGTCAATAACCGGGCGTCCTTCAGGCTGCGGTGAGAACCTTATCGATCAGTGGATAAGCAATTTGCTCAAAGACGTGCGGATTATTAAACGCCCGCGCTGCCAGCATGGCACCATGCATGCCCGCCATGAGAGCCCTGGCTTCGACTTCAGCACTTTCGCTCAGAGTGAAAACGCCTTGCGCTTCGCCAGCACTCAGTAATGCGGTCAGCCAGTCAGAGAGATCGTTAAAATGGCCGGTCACTTCTGCGGCAATATCCGCAGGTAAGGTCGGAAGCTCAACGGCCAGCATCACACAGATACAAAATGGTGAAGCCCCCTCTTTAATACAGGCCGACCAGAAATCAGCATAGCCTTTCACTTTGATCAGAGGATCGTTGGTTTGACGATCCATCGCTTCCATGCCACTCCGTGCTTCTGCACGGTATTCCTGCACAACAGCTTTGACTAAATCTTCTTTGCCCGGAAAATGATGGTGGATACTGGCTTTGCGGATACCCACGCGCTCCGCAAGATCGGCATAGCTAAAGCTTTTGTACCCACCCGTTGTGAGCAGCTGCCTCGTATTTGCCATAATTTCGCGCGCTTTCGGCGAACGTTCGATCATTTCACGCTCCAGTGTTCAATCCAGTGAAAAAATGTGCTGTCTGTGACAGGCGCGTCCCGCCGGGACAACCTACTGAGCGGCAACAGGAATGTCAAATAGCCGGGCCCGCAAAGGACCAACGGGAAAAAGCCGCCTGATATCATTGACACCACCCCATCCTACTACTAGGATGGTTTCACTTCAAAACATATCCCTGTAGTGGAGAGTGTATGGCAGTTATCCCTTTTCCGGACAGGCGCAGCCCGGCGGCTCCAGTGCGTAACATTCGCGAATTATCCAACGTCATTCACGCGAATGAAGATCGCGGCCGTACGGCGTGCGTAGAGAACAATGATGCCGTTCGCCGTTTCGCATTAAACGTTGCCGCGAAGCTATTAAGCGATCGGGAGCTTAATCAGGCCGCGCCCTTTATGATAGACAGAATTGTCAGGCTCCTAATGACTGAATCCAAAAACAGTTAAGAGTGGCCATTACGGATCGGTGAGATATCGTTTCTCTTGATATCTCTGTGCATCGTTTGCCTTCTTAATGTTCAGGAATGCGGGCGATAACCTTTATCTCAAAATCAAATCCTGCAAGCCAGTTAACCCCCACGGCTGTCCAGTTCGGATACGGGGGCTTCGGGAAAATGCTGCTTTTCACCTGCATAATGGCTGGAAATTGATTCTCCGGATCGGTATGAAAGGTGGTCACATCGATAAGATCGTCAAACGTGCATCCCGCGGCGGCAAGCGTAGCCTTGAGATTCTCGAAAGCACGCTCTACCTGCGTAGTAAAGTCGGGCTCGGGTGTACCGTCCTCCCGGCTACCCACCTGTCCGGAAACAAACAGTAAATCACCAGAGCGGATCGCTGCGGAATAACCATGCTGTTCATAGAGTGCGTGGCGATTTGCAGGAAAAACAGGTTTCGGTTGGTTCATAACATATCCTTTCTTTGGATGTGCAACAGCGGATGCGTGGCATCCATAAATGAATTAAGATACGCAGCGTATGTCAACTTAATCACACATACGCCGCGTATGTCAAACATCCTGCGCGGCGTACAGGATAAGGAGCCCGTATGGCAGCCAAACGCCGCGCCGAAACGATGGAAGAAACCCGCACAAAGTTGATTGCGGCTGCACGAAAAGCCTTCGCTGAAAAAGGGTTTGCGGCAGCGTCGATGGATGATTTGACCGCCAGCGTCGGCCTGACGCGTGGCGCCCTCTACCATAATTTTGGGGATAAAAAAGGGTTACTTGCCGCGGTGGTGACCCAGATTGATTCTGAAATGGCGCAAGGCGCCAAACATGCAGCGGCGCAGTCCGGTGATGACCAGCAAAAGCTTCTGGCCGAAGGGATAGCTTATATCAAGATGGCGCTGGATGAAGAAGTCCGGCGTATCGTTCTGCTTGATGGCCCAGCTTTTCTTGGGGATCCGACAAAATGGCCAAGTCAGAATACCTGCCTCGACGCCACTCGCGAAAGCCTTTCAGACCTGATTGAACGTGGCGTAATCAAACCGGTAGACGTTGGTGCCACCGCCTGGTTATTAAATGGTGCCGCACTGAATGCCGCCCAGTGGGTGGCCGCGAGTGACGATCCGAAGCAGGCATTGCCCAAAGCGATTGAGGTTTTCACCCTGTTGGTCAGTGGCGTGTTGCAGCAGTGACCGCACCGCCCTACCCGGTTATCTCGTGCTGAGAGCAAGCTTAGCCGCGGAGGAAAAGCAAGAAGTGAATCGGTAGCAGATATTTTCTTTATCCGAAGGAGCGGATGTTATCGGATAACTTTCCAGGGCAACGGATTGCTGGCATTTTTGTTGGGCAATTGTTACCGATCTGCCGAATCTGCCCGCTTTGTGCCAGAAGCGGACGATGTGAGAGTATAAGTACTTCCAATAACTTATGTTAGAAGCCCGTACATCTTGAAGATGAACGGGCTGACAAAATTAGATCTGGGCTCTTACTCGTTCATCACAGGAAGCTTGTTTAGAAACTCTTTAAGATTCCAGGCATCCCACGGCAGATGTTCGGTAATACCTATAATCACAATTTCTGTCTCGGCAGAGACATCACGGATAATCCTGAGCGTCTGCGTAAGGTTCAGTTTCCCTACCGGATACACCGCCTGCCAGTCAAACTCAGGTTCAGGCTCCGCGAACAGCAGCGAACGGAAGACGTCCGGGTTGAGGACATCCAGGTCCAGATGCACGGCAAGTTTGCAGATGTTCTGTTCTTTTATCCAGCGAGTGATCCTGTCACTGTTTTCATAAAGTTCTTCAGGTCGGGCGATCTGCAAACCAAGATCGCTTATAACGGACGATTCCTGCTCAGTCAGCCCTTCTTCAATCAGACCGGCATACATAACGCGCGAGGGTGCTACCGGAGTTTTCACTTTTGAAGCAAACTCCGGATCGCCGCCACCTAAAAGATTGCCCAGTACCATGGTATGGCCGTTGGTAAAATCGCGCGGGGTCTTCACATCAGGGTGTGAATCGATCCACAGTACGCCCATTTCACCATTGTGCCTGGCGTTCATCCAGGCAAACGGAGCCTGGTCTACAAGGCAGTCACCGCCAAACACCACGATGTGATCCGGTTCTTCTTTTTCCAGCACTGCCCAGGCCTCATCATGCTGGCTGAGTAACTGCCGGCGATAAAGCAGCCCCTCTTCAGGCTCAGGCGTGTCCGGGTTAAATTCCGGCACGCTGATAGTATGCAGAGGGGAGCGTGACTCCGGAGAGAGCCAGTGCAGCAACCGGGCACCAAACCCGTAGAGCGCCTGGTTGCCACCCTGCCACTGTGGAAATAAGATCCTGATGGTTTTTTTCGACTTGTCAGTCATGTTAACTCCCTGGTTTCAGCACAGCTGGTGATAACAATTAAAAACGCTCTTTTTCCTTAATGTCCGCAACCGGCGAAAGAATATCGCCAGGCAGATCGTGAAGTGGCAGACCGCTGCTGACTTTTCGTGGCCAGTCAGGATTGGCAAGTGCAGCCTTGCCAATGGAAACAAAGTCTGCCCCCATACCCAGCAGCTTTTCTGCCGTTTCACCGTCATCCAGCCCACCGTTAGCAATGATGATGGTCTCCGGAGCGGCTTCACGGGCAAGCTCAACAAGGCTCTTGTCGCTGTTCTCAAATGCAGGTAGCCAGGATTTGTATTCGGTCACATGGATATAGTCCACGCCGGCATCGGCGAGCAGACCGAAGATTTTCCTGGCACCGACCTCACCTTCTTTCCATTTATGATGAAAATCGTTTACTTTTCCCTGCGAAATCCTGACGCCCAGCGTCTTTTCTGCGCCAATTTTGCCGCGTACGGCACGGATAACTTCCAGCGTAATGGCCAGCCGGTTTTCCAGGGAACCGCCCCATCCATCAGTACGCTGGTTGGTATAGTCTGTCAGGAACTGGTCAAGCAGGTACCCGTTCGCCGCATGGATCTCAACCCCGTCAAATGTTGCATCACTGACGGCGCGCTCCGCGCTGTCGGCAAAACTGGAGATGATGTCGCGGATCTGCTCTTCACTGAGAGTCCGGGGAGTGCGGTATTCTCCGGAACCATAGTAGAACTCAAGCTGCTGCCCTTTAGGTTTCACGGCGGAAGGACCGGCAGAGTCCGGACGGTAGATATTTTTCTGAGACAATGCGCCGGCATGAATGAGCTGGGCTATGACCCGTGCACCGCGCTGATGTGCTTTTTCGACAATATTTTTCCAGCCGGAGATCTGTTCTTCATTCACGATGCCTGGCTGAAACGCATAGGTCTGTGACCACGCCCGATCAATGTAGATCCCCTCGGTGATGATGGCGCCGAAACCTCCCCTGGCAAAGCGGAGGTAATAATCCTGCATCTTTTCACCCGGTACGCCGGTTTCAGACGCGGAGATACGCGTCATAGGGGCAACCATGATGCGATTGCGAAACAGAGTGCGGTTGATAAATGTGGCTTCGAATAATGATGCGTGGCGCATGGTGACTCCCCGGTAACAATTATAATAAAAATAATTATAATGCCGTTGTCATGAACGTTATACTGGTAAAATACGCATCACTGTATAACGGAAAACGATATAATGAATCTCCGGGACGTCGAACTGTTCACCATTCTTGCGGAAACCTGCAATCTTTCTCAGGCCGCACGCAGACTTGGCATGAGCGCGATGAGCGTGTCGCGACATCTCGCCCAGCTGGAAAAGGATTTAGGTGCGCGTCTGTTTCAGCGTACGACCCGCGCGGTCTCACTGACCAGCGAAGGCGAAGAGTTTCTTCCCTATGCCAGAACCATGATGGAAGCAGAACAGGGCGCGCGGATTATGTTCAGCGAGGACGCTGGCGGGGCAACAGGCCTCTTGAGGATCACGGCACCCTCCGGCATCGGCCGGCGTTACATACTTCCCCTGCTGCCTGAACTCATGGAACGGAATCCGAAGATGAAAATCGACCTCAACCTTAGCGATGACGTGGTGGATATCGTGGGTCAGGGATACGATGTGGCCATCAGGGTCGCCCCGCTCAGGGATTCGAACCTGATTGCCCACAGACTCAGCAGCAACCCCCGGGTCCTCTGCGCCTCACCTGCTTATCTTTCCCGGCACGGGATCCCCACCACTCTGGCAGAACTGACTAATCATCAGTGTTTGAGAACGGCAATGGTGTCTCAGTGGACATTTGTGAAAGATGAAAACCTGATCAGTCATCTGTTTGAGCCACGGTTCATTTGTAACAATGTGGAGGGTGTCCGAAGTATGTGTAAGGCCGGAGCGGGTCTGGCACAGCTAACAAAAGCCGATATTCACTCTGAACTGACAACCGGAGAACTCGTCGAAATAACACTGAGTGATGTGGAATGCCACATGCTGGCAATCTGGGCGCTGTTTCCGACAAAGCGCTACCTGCCATGCCGCGTTACTGTCTTTCTGGATGCTTTAAAGTCTTCGCTGAAGAGACTTATGTCATGAATATTAAGTTCAACTTTTGCAGAGAGTGATAAGGTCATAATGTCCGCTCTTCGCTCATAGCCGACGTTCATATTTAAGCGTAGCTCAATACAGCGAACGGTTTGGTGATCTATGGACGAGTCCAGGGAGCCAGCGCAACGTAAATCTTACTGCGCCCAGGCTGATTTTTCCTGCAATTTTCAAGCCTGCCCCCCTTAAAATTGGGGGTATATGAGCCAACAAGCCCCCCTCTCTGATTTTCGTGCCATAATGCCCCGATTCATCGGTGCGTATCGATACTTTTGGAAAAATCATAAACGGACTTAGACATGACCAAAATCTTGATGCTGGTAGCAATGGTAGCAACCATTGCTGGTTGCACTCCATTAACCCCAAAAGATTGCCAGAAGAAAAGCGCTCTTGATTCGTGCTCTTACAAACGTTCAGGAAAAGTAACCGATAATGACATTTATGGCGAACAAGCATCAGGTATAAAAAAAGCACTCGATGCAGCACTGACCAAACCCCATGCCTGGAGTGGGAAAAGATGTAATGTGCATCTGGATTTCAATATGGACGGCACCTTGCAGAATTTCATCATAAAGAGTGGAGATAAGGATTACTGCCGTGCTTTAGCTGAAGCCTCCAGGCAAGCAAAATTCCCACCATTTACTAACCAGCATGTTTACGACGACATGGGTTCTGCCCGGTGGGATATGCACGGACAACCATGAAAAATATCTACTTTGACTGTCGGCTTCGTGCCAGAAGCGGATAGTCATATAAATGGAAATTGATGAACGTCAATCCGTTTACTCTGTTCTACAGGATCTCAACCACTTCAAACTCTTCTGCGATCAACTCCATATCTTCAGAAAAATGACCTTCGCGGCTGAAAAATCTCTGATGCTCTTTCTGCCAGTATTCAAGGCTTAAATCCCCTTCACCTTCTTTGCGAGCGAACGCCTCAGTCACATCACAAAAACGCACAAGCCGCAATGAAACCAGTCTGATCACGCAGACCGGAACATTCTGGCCATCAAGAATAATGTTATAACTCCCAATCCTCAGGGCAGAATCCTCCTGCTGGAAAGAGGCAAAAGATCCGCAAGAGGCCGTTTTGATCCCTTTTTTGATCAGGTCCGCAAGCTCGCTGGCGAGTTCCGGGCTGTCACCCATTTGCCAGGCATCTACGCCTGGATACTTCATTTTTATTACCTCAACCTCAACCATTGAAATCCCTTCTTTATCGTCGGTGAAAACAAAAGTTATATATTTTTTAGCATGAGCTGTCCCGACATTATCTGTGATGCCTTTAAAGAGTCGGGCAAATTTTGAAAAGCCGGGGACGAGTTAACACAGTGTATCTTTTACATACCACGCGAGTAATGCTGTGCCATTATTTTAGGTACCACGCGCCCTCGGCAGACAAGGAGCCTGACGTTGAAATTCTTAAGATGGTTCAAACGCATTGTCTTATCCCTTGTTTTGTTGGTCATTGGCGCAATGGGCCTACGTCTTTATGACATTCAGCGCGGACCGGACCTGCAACTCTGGCATACCTATGTTCCTCATGAAATGGATGCTGACGAAATAGACAAAGCAGACTGGAACCATTACCTGAAGGTTGAGGGTTCTCTTTTCACAGAAGTGAAACTCAATGTCACGGACAAGCTGGATGCTCAACAGCAAACGGAACTCAATCGCTATTATTCCGGCAGTCCCATTTATCCTGACAGATTCCAGACTAACTGGAATCGCTCTTACATTATGTTCCCTGATGCCAAACCCAAAGGTGTCGTGGTGATGTTGCATGGTTTAACCGATACCCCGTACAGTCTGCGACATATTGCAGAGAATTATCGTCAGCATGGATTTATTGCTATTGGTATCCGATTACCGGCACATGGTACGGTCCCTGCAGCCTTGACGAATGTGACATGGCAGGACTGGCTGGCCGCGACGCGCCTTGCAGTCAGAGAAGCTAAAAAGTTAGCGGGTAATGATGTACCGCTACATATTGTCGGATTTTCCAATGGCGGTGCTCTTGCCATGAAATACACGCTGGACGCTCTTAATGATCCCCGTCTGGCAAAACCTCAGCGCGTTATCCTGATTTCACCGATGATTGGCGTTACCAGTTTCGCGCGTTTTTCAGGTGTTGCGGGCTGGCCATCATTTCTGCCCGCGTTTGCGAAAGCAGCATGGTTAACCATCATGCCAGAGTTCAACCCGTTTAAATTTAATTCATTCCCGACGAATGCCGCCCGGCAGTCTTTTCTGCTAACCAGTGCGCTGCAAACCCAAATTGCGGCTGATTCACGAAACAAAAAACTAGACCAGTTACCGCCGATAATGACATTTCAGTCGGCAATGGACTCTACCGTCAGTGCCCGAGCGGTCATTACAGCGTTATATAATCGTTTGCCGGTTAACCACAGCGAAGTCGTTTTATTCGATTTGAACCATGCCGTCAGGTTTAATGCGCTATTGCGGAGATCTTCTTACACCGCGCTGTCGAGATTACTCCCTTCGCCCCCACGTCGATACGACACAACGATAATCACGAATGTCACCGCGGGCAGCACAGAGATGGAAATCCGCACGATTCCAGCGGGTAAAACAGAACAGATCGTTGAAAAAATGGGGCTGCGCTATTTGCCGGACGTTTACTCACTCTCTCATGTCGCCCTGCCTTTCCCTCTGACTGACTCCCTGTATGGCCGTTATCCTGAACCACAGAATCAATACGGTATTAGCCTGGGAACCTTTGCCGCGCGTGGAGAACGCGCGGTACTGATCGTCGGACTTGATTCTCTTATGCGCCAGTCTTCAAACCCCTTCTACCCTTATATCATTGAGCGTATCAATGAAGGCATAGATACCCGAGTCCCGGGGAATAATTAGCGAGGTGACACCGTCGTTTGCCCGCCCGCGGATGATATGGCCACCCTTTGTCCAGCGGAGAAGCGGGTCGGCCCCTGGCGTTGCACTACCATAAGCATGCGTCCGTCATCCAGACGAATCTCAAGCTCTACGCCCTGGACAAGATTCATACGCCCTTGTACGCCCTGCCCAGCCATTCCCCCGGCGACAGCCCCAGCTGCCGTCGTCAGTCTGCGACCAGAGCCTCCGCCTACCGTACTCCCGGCCAGACCTCCGAGAACACCACCGGCCACCGCCCCCATGGCATTATTTTCCTCACCCGCCTGAATTTGCACGGCACGAACGTGAACTAGCGTGCCGTAATATACCTGCTGTACCCGACCTGCAGTGGAGGCTGAATGAACATCGCCGGAAAGATTGCTTGTGTTGGTACAACCGACAAGGCCTAAGACAATAATGAGCACGCAGTGTCTGAATAACATTTTGCTTCTCCATCCAATTTAACGGTTTAGTGGTCTTTCGCGTCACGAATCACTGAACTTTTGTTATCCAGCGACCCCGACAAGCCCCTGATGGATACGGCAGTCCTGGGTATTGCTGTTGTGCGCATACCACTGTTCTTCTGTGTGCAGATATTTAACAGTAGCCTCGATAGTTCAACCTGACCAGGTTTCGCGACACCCTCACCTGCTCCCTGACTTAAGAGAAGGAATTTTATTTCGCGTATCCATCTTCGGGTACAAAGCGTACTTCGCGCGCCAGCAAGGTAGAGGTCACGATAGATTCAGACGGCATGGCTTCCGTGATGCCAAACGGAAATTTCCCCGAATTTTCGAACGTTTTGTTGCAGATGCTGCGAAGGCGAGGGTTAAGCAAGTCAGAATAGAATGTCCGCTTTGTGCCAGGAGCGGACGTTGCGGAAAAGATTATTTTGATGCGAAATATTTGCGTAATATTTTTTCTAATAGCGAGAAAACGACAGTCACCCTTTTTGGAGTAATCAGCTGGTAAGGCCGATATAAATAAAATTGCCACTTTTCCTGTCGCAGTTCAGGCAGTGGGGGAACAAGTTGGCCGCTTGCTAAGTACTCCCTACAGATAAAATCGCTGGATTGTACGACCGTTTTTCCGGCCAATGCAGCCTGAATTTCGGCGTATGGGTCTGTGGTATAAAACTCTATATGACGAGGGACAAAAGTATTCACTACGTCACTCATAAACTCAAATATTTTTCCCGTTTCAGGATTAATTAAACCACTGAATGGATAACGCTGTCGAAGATCTTCTAAATCAGTTGGTGCTCCCAGGCGCGCAATGAGTTCAGGGGATGCAACCAAAATATGCTCAACTTGCCCGATGTTTTTAATTATAAAGTTTGGATTAGGTTCTCGCCCTACACGTATACCTATATCGATACGATGCTCGATAGTATCAAGTTTCATCATATCTAAACGCCAGTCGATAAATAACTCAGGATATGGGCGTAGTGCAGTCAATAGTTCATACAAGATTTGTTCATGATTTGGAAATCGAAGTAACGTGATACGAACAATACCCTTCATTTCATTATCATCTTTCGCTGTCTGAAATAGTTTTTCAGAATCTTCCAGCAGTCGCTTCGCTTGGGGTAAAAATAACTCACCGAAACTGGTGAGAAAGATCGACCGAGTATTACGTTTGAAAAGTGGTTCACCAAGGTGTTTCTCCAACTCAGCGACTGTTCGGGTTACTACTGATGGTGAAACCGACAGCTTTATGGCTGCTTCGCGGAAGTTCAGGGTTTCAGAGGCAATGATAAAAAACTTTAGAGCATCAAGTTTGTTCATGATTGTTGTGAAAATTGCAATAATGTATTTTGATAATAGCAATTAATTTGCAACTATTCCAGTCATATAATCGAACAATCAAATAAGTAACCTGTCTTAATTTTTATCAGAACTCAAAAGAGTAAATTATGTCAATTCAACCAGTAGAGTTAAACAAAGCCTATCGTTTATTGCAGGTCGGGCCAACAACGATGATATCGGCTAAAAATGATGGAATTGAAAATGTCATGGCAGCAGCCTGGGTGGGGTTAGTAGGAAATAACAAAGTGATGGCTTTTATAGGTCCACAGGCATTTACTCGCAGACTTGTAGAAAAAAGTGGATATTACGTTGTCCAGATCCCCGTAGTAAAACAGATGGAAATGGTTTTATATGCTGGAGGCCACAGTTATTCTGACACACCCGATAAAAACAGTAAAATTCCACTATTTTATCAGGAAGAGTTCGATCTTCCTTTAGTTGAAGGTTGCGCTGGCTGGCTAGTCTGTAAGGTCATACCCAATGTAGAAAATGAAAAGCAGCACAACTTGTTCATGGGGGAAATTGTCGGAGCATGGAGTGATGACCGCGTTTTCAGAAATGGGCACTGGATTTTTGATGATGCGCCTGATGAATTACGTACTGTCCATTACGTAGCTGGCGGACAGTTTTACGCCATTGGTAAAGGTACAAAATTCAATTATGGTCCAGGAAAAGACTAATCCTTACTTCTGTATAAATGTAGCCATATAACATGGCTACATAGAGGTAATAGTTAAAAACAACCGACTTAAGATGTCCGCTTTTCGCTCACAGCGGACCTACGCCCCCCGTCCGTCATCTTCCCGGGGCGGCTCGAATTCGTCGCTATTGCGCGCTCATCTCCATAAGTTACCAACCATCAAAAACTGTACGTCACCTTCAAACTTCCCGTAGGCGACGTTTTGCGTTGCACAATGGGGCTATCGGCCGCATCTCCCGTCAGCTGCGTCACGCCCGCTGCGGCAAGTACGCTCCAGCGCGAGGTGAGCCTGTGTGTCCAGTCAAGATTCAGCGAGTACGCATAAATTCCGGCACCGGCGTCATGTCGGGCAAACCCCGATGCGGCCGACTGGGCGGCGCTGACGCCATAGTACGTCTGCATATACTTGTCGGAGCCCCAGCTGCCGGTCAGCGCCAGCGCCACCTCATTTTTTGGTGAGGTATAGAGCGGGCTGATAATACCGAAATGTACCGCCTCACCGTTTTCCCTTTCAGAAACCGGAACCTCAGCCTGCAGCTGCAGATGAAGCCAGTCGGTCACCTTATACCCCAGCCCAGGCACAACGATGGCAGAGCCTTTGATGTCGCCCATACCCCGCAGGTAGTCGCTGCCGGAGCTGATCGAATCGCTGCTCACGTCTTTATCTTTACGGCCTGTTCGATAGCTCACAGCTGCGCTGTAATCCAGGTTGCCGATGTTGTTGCCGTAACCGACGCCCCGCGTGGTGCTGATAAAGAAGCCGTTTTCCATGGCGTAATCCACCACCTGCGCCGCACCGACGCGGGTTTTATCTGAACCCGAGTAGCGCGGCGCGACGTCCACGCCGCCCCCCAGGGTTAAAACATTACCCTGGCTCTGCTCTGCCGCCAGCACAGGCGTGGTCAGTAACGCCAGAACGACGCCCGGCACGATGTTTTTCAGGCTGCGGCCCGAGAGCAAGTGTGGGGACGAATGACGCAGTTCGATGTTTCTCATTAAAGAAGTCCTTCTGGATTCAAATAGTGACGATGCAAGCGGTTAAACGCCAGAACGCCCATTTTGAATACTGACCCTAAGGTTCTTATGAGCCGAAAATGAAGAAACACTGAAGCGCGCGCGGGTGCTGTAAACCGGACAGATTTCCTGATACCGTTTTTTCTTAAGATGTTCTTCATTCACGGTTGATACAGTTACCAGTGTGAAAATTCTACTCATCGAAGACGACCTGGATCTGGGCAATGGCGTACGTATCGCCCTTGCCGATCAAGGATTTGACGTTATATGGGTTCGCCGTAAAGAGGATGCGCTGCATCAGCTTGACGTCTGCGTGCCAGAACTTATTTTGCTCGACCTGGGGCTGCCCGACGGCGACGGCATGAGCCTCATGACGCGCTTACGCCAGCAGCTTAAAGGGATCCCGGTCATCATCCTGACGGCGCGAGGCACGCTGCAGGATCGCCTCTGGGGGCTGGATGCAGGTGCAGACGACTATCTCGTTAAACCTTTTGTTCTCGCCGAACTGCTGGCGCGGGTAAGAGCCCTTGCGCGGCGCAGTTACGGTTTCGAGAATGAGGCGATAGAGATTCGAGGCTTATCTCTTCATGTACCAACGCGTCGCGTGACGGTGAGCGCACGCCACATAGACCTGACGGCGAGTGAATATGCGCTGCTTGAAACGCTGATGCTGCGTGCGGACCGCGTGATTACGCGACGGTTTCTGGAAGAACGGATATTCGGCAACAAAGAGAACCTCAGTAATGCGCTCGACGTGCACATGGGAAATTTGCGAAGAAAAATCGGCGACGGCTATGTGCGAACGGTGCGTGGCGTCGGGTATGTTATTGATACCGTTGCTGTTCAGAAGGTGACGACGTAATGCGAAACCTGTGGTATCACCTGAGGCGCCCGACGCTGGTACGCCGAATTATCATCGCCCAGTTGCTGCTGCTTACCCTGCTGTGGTGTCTATTTTTAACCTTCATTCTGTGGGAGGACCTGCGCAGCCCTCCCATCCTCACGGGCAGTCATACCTATGAAACGCTTTTTACCCTGGTCGAGCGGATGGACGAACACCCGCAGGATCGTACTGCCGTGCTGGCAGCCTTCAGCAAAGCGTTACGAGAGGGCTATGGCGGCGGTGAAGATCCCGCCCTGTCGATCAACTTCATCGTGCGCAGAAATAACGCGGTTATTTTTTCATCGCCTGATGCACCAACGGGGGTAACCAACACCCGGTTTGGGGAAATGCAGCGTGTTCAGAGCGACGGTCGTACCTGGACCAGCCGAACCCTTAAATCCGCTCATTCCGATGTGGAGGTCACCCTTTTCACCCCGGCCGGTGGCTGGAACTTCTTTATCTACCTCAACTCGCGCGGTTACTACGTCATGCCGCTGTTGGTCTGTTTCCCTTTTCTTCTGTTCCCCGCGTGGCTGTCAATCCGCATTGCCATGCGCCCCTGGAACAAGGTGGTCAATGAAATTGCATTGCGCACGCCAGACGATCTCTCCCCCTTAAAAGCCGTACCAAAACACAGGGAGCTTCGCCAGATGGTCGATGCGATTAACGACTTTCTTGCCAGGGTACGAGAAAGCGCGGAAAGGGAGCGGGTTTTTATTGCCGATGCGGCTCACGAACTGCGAACGCCGCTAGCGGCGATGCGCATCAACGTGGAAGCGTTGCAATCGTATGTACTCAGCGAGAGCCAACAAGAATTACTTGCGGGGATTATTCGCAGCAACAGTCGTGCTGCGCGTCTCGTCAATCAGCTGCTGCTGATGATGCACAGTGAAGCACGCCTTGATACGGACCTGGAGCCCGTGCCGCTAACGACGCTCATTCAAGAGCGAATGGCCGAGCTTGAACCGCTGGCGTCTGCGCGCAGGATTGAGCTGGAATTCTTCGCCGAGGATGAAATCTGGATCTCAGGCGTCAGGGAACGCCTGGTGTCGCTCATTGATAATCTTATTGAGAACGCCGTGAAGTACAGCCCTGAAGGCGGGCGGATTCAGGTCGATGTCCGCACAGTAGATGGCTTCGCGCGGCTACGCGTTTCCGATGCAGGGCCCGGTATTCCGGTTGAATTGCGCGAGCGCGTGTTCGACCGATTTTTCCGCGATCCCAATCAACTGCAAAGCGGGAGTGGACTGGGGCTTGCCATCGTTAAAGCGGTGGCTCAGCAGCACAACAGCAGCGTAAACCTGAGCACTTCCGCAGAGGCTGGCCTGATGGTGACGGTCGACTTCCCTAACCGCACGTATAGCTAAAGCAGAACAGGGGGTTCGATCGCAAATGCCGCAGATTGCTTCAAAAAAATTACCGTATTTGTTATATTGTTGTTTATTGCTTATTCACCTCTGCGGTGCCAAAAAGAACAAGATTCACCGCAACCCAGGATACAAAAATGTTAGATTACCGCTTCCCGACAGCTTTGCAGATGGTTCTCAGCGTAGCAATGGCGGAGCAATTGGGTGAACGTTCGACGAGTGCGATTCTGGCCTACGGTCTGGAAGCAAACCCGAGCTTCATCCGCAAACTGATGGTTCCTCTCACGCGTGACGGTATTATCGTCTCAACCCTTGGCCGTAACGGCTCGATTCATCTAGGACGCCCGGCAGAAGAGATCACCCTGCGCGATATCTACCTTTCCGTCATCGAAGATAAAAAGCTGTGGGCATCGCGTCCTGACGTACCGGCCCGCTGCGTGGTCAGCGCTAACGCCTGCTGGTACTTCAAGTCTATCTCCGAAGAAGCGGAGCAGGCTTCGTTACAGGTACTGGCGCGCCACACCGTGGCAAGCGCGCTGGAAGAAGTGAAAAAAGCCGATACCAGCGGCTGCGATCCGGTGCCTGAACTTATCGCCAAGTATAAAGAAGCCCTTTAACTTTCCTCGAGTGCAAAAAAAAACCGCCTTGCTGTGAAGGCGGTTTTTTATTATCTGCACCATCCCTACGCGGGCAGCACGTCCCTTTCCGCTTTTTTGCCGCGCGTCACGAACTTACGCAGCGTCACGTAAAACACCGGCGTCAGGAACAGACCAAACAGCGTCACCCCCAGCATCCCGGAGAAGACCGTGATCCCGGTAACGCCGCGCACTTCTGCGCCCGCGCCGTGGCCGAGGATCAGCGGAATGGTCCCGGCAATAAAGGCGATGGAGGTCATCACAATCGGGCGTAAACGCAGGCGGCACGCCTCCAGCGCGGCCTCCATGATGCCTTTGCCCTGAATTTCCAGCTCACGGGCAAACTCCACGATAAGAATGGCGTTTTTACAGGCCAGCCCCATCAGCACCACCAGCCCTACCTGCACGAAGACGTTGTTATCGCCCCCGGTCAGCCAGACGCCAAACAGCGCGGACAGCATCGTCATCGGCACGATGAGGATCACCGCCAGCGGCAGCGTCCAGCTTTCATACAGCGCCGCCAGAACCAGGAACGCCAGCAGCACCGCGACCGGGAAGACGATCAGCGCCGTATTGCCCTGCGTGGCCTGCTGGAAGCTCAGGTCCGTCCATTCGATGTTCATCCCGTTCGGCAGGATCTGCTTCGACATTCCGTCCAGCTGCGTCATCGCCTGTGCTGATGAGAGCACGCGCGGGTCGGCATCGCCAATCAGGTCCGCCGCCGGGTAGCCGTTGTAGCGGATCACCGGGTCCGGCCCGTAGGTGGTCGTGATGTTCACCATACTGCCAATCGGTACCATTTCGCCCTGGCTGTTGCGGGTGCGCAGATTCGCAATGTCTTCCACGCTGTCGCGGAACTGCCCGTCCGCCTGCGCCATCACGCGCCAGGTACGCCCGAACTGGTTGAAGTCATTCACGTACGACGAGCCCAGATAGGTTTGCAGCGTCCCGAAAAGATCGGTCAGCGACACGCCCTGCGCTTTCGCCTTGTCGCGGTCAACCTGCACGTCCAGCTGCGGCACGTTAGCCTGGTAGGTTGAGATCGGGAAGTGCATTCCCGGCGTCTGCATAATCGCACCGGACATGGTGTTTACCGCGTTTTGCAGCGCGCCATAGCCCAGACCGCCGCGATCCTGAATGTACAGGGAATACCCCGACCCCTGACCCAGCCCTAAAATCGGCGGCGGCAGGATGGAGAAGCCAAAGCCCTGCTGGATTTGCGCAATTTTCGCGTTGATCTCCGCGTTAATTTCCGCCGCAGTATGTTTACGCTGGTCGAACGGCTTCAGGCCGAAGAAGACCGTCCCCGTATTCGGCGTGTTGGTGAACTGCAGCGCGTTCAGCCCCGGGAACGCGACCGCGTAGTCCACGCCTTCGGTATTCATCCCGATTTCGCTCATTTTGCGGATCACCGCATCGGTGCGCGCCAGCGATGAACCTTCCGGCATCTTCACGCCGCCAATCAGGTACAGTTTATCCTGCGTCGGAATAAACCCGCCGGGAACCGCTTTAAACATGACGCCTGCGGCACAGAGCAGCAGCAGATACACCACAAATACCGCGCCGCGTCGGCCGAGCGTTTTGCCTACCAGCCCCTGATAGCCGTTCGAGCTGCGGAGGAAAAAGCGGTTAAACGGACGGAAAATCCAGCCGAACAGACGATCGATAAGCCGGGTCGGGAAATCTTTCGGCGCGCCGTGCGGCTTTAACAGCAGTGCCGCCAGCGCCGGAGAGAGCGTCAGCGAGTTAATCGCTGAAATCACCGTAGATATCGCGATCGTCACCGCAAACTGCTTGTAGAACTGCCCTGTAACGCCCGAGAGGAACGCCATCGGCACAAACACCGCGCACAGCACCAGCGCGATGGCGATAATCGGCCCGGACACTTCGCGCATCGCCTGATGCGCCGCCGCAAGTGGCGCAAGCCCCTCTTCAATGTTTCGCTCGACGTTTTCCACCACCACGATGGCGTCGTCCACCACGATACCGATGGCCAGCACCAGCCCAAACAGGCTGAGGGTATTCAGCGAGAAGCCCAGCAGGTAGAGAATGCTGAAAGTACCCACCACCGACACCGGCACCGCGATCAGCGGAATGATCGACGCGCGCCAGGTTTGCAGGAACAGGATCACCACCAGCACGACCAGCACCACCGCTTCCAGCAGCGTCTGCACCACCGCACGAATGGAATCGCGCACGAAAACGGTCGGATCGTAAGGTGCCGCCCACTTCATGTCCGCCGGGAAGCGCGTGGACAGTTCGTCCATTTTCGCGCGCACCGCGTTAGACAGATCGATGGCGTTTGCCCCCGGCGACTGGAAGATACCAATCCCGACCGCGTCTTTGTTGTTCAGCTGGGAACGCAGCGCATAGCTGCCGGAGCCCATTTCAATCCGCGCCACGTCGCGCAGGCGGACGACCGTGCCGTCCTGCGTCGTTTTCAGGACAATATTGCCGAACTCTTCTTCGGTATGCAGACGGCCCTGGGCGTTAATGGAGATCAGGAAATCGCTCTCTTTCGGCAGCGGCTCGGCGCCAAGCTGCCCGGCGGAGACCTGCACGTTCTGCTCCTGCATCGCCGTGACCACGTCAGAAGCGGTCAGCCCGCGCGCCGCCACTTTATTGGGATCCAGCCAAACGCGCATCGCATACTCGCCGGAGCCGAAAATCTGGATCTGGCCGACGCCGGGCAGGCGCGCCAGCTCGTCCTTCACCTTCAGCGTGGCGTAGTTGCGCATATACAGCGAGTCGTACTTACCGTTTGGCGAAAACAGATGCACCACCAGCGTCAGCGTCGGAGACTGCTTCTGGGTGGTAATGCCCAAACGCCGCACGTCTTCCGGCAGACGCGCCTCGGCCTGCGCGACGCGGTTTTGCACCTGAACCTGCGCCTGATCCGGATCGGTTCCCGGACGGAAGGTGACGGTAGTGACCAGCACGCCGTCGGAACCCGCGACGGACTTCATGTACATCATGTTCTCAACGCCGTTGATCGCCTCTTCCAGCGGCGTCGCCACGGTCTCGGCAATCACTTTCGGGTTGGCGCCCGGGTACTCCGCGCGCACCTGCACGCTTGGCGGCACGACGTCTGGATATTCGCTCACCGGCAGCAGCGGGATGGCGATTAACCCTGTGATAAAAATCAGAATCGACAGCACCGCGGCAAAAATCGGCCTGTCGATGAAAAAGCGGGAAAAGTCCATGGTTGGATTCTCAGGTCAAGGGATCAGTTGAGGGCACTGGTGGCAGTCATGGCAACGGTTTTGGCGTTAACCGGCATACCCGGCATAAACACTTTCTGTAAACCCTCGACGATGACTTTGTCGCCAGGGTTCAGCCCCTGCTGCACGATGCGTAGACCGTCAGCCAGACGTCCCGGCGTGATATCGCGACGCTGCGCTTTGCCCTCTTTATCAACCACGTAAACATACTTACGATCCTGATCGGTCAGCACCGCCTTGTCGTCGATGAGCGTGGCTTTGAACTCCGCGCTGCCCGGCAGGCGTACGCGGGCAAACAGTCCCGGCGTGAACTGACGCTGCGCATTATCCAGCAGCGCGCGCATGCGGATGGTCCCGGTGCTCGGCGTGAGCTGGTTATCCAGGAAGTCCACTTTGCCCTGATGGGGATAGCCCTCCTCGCCCGTCAGGCCAATCTCAACCGGCAGCGCCGTGTGATTGCTGGACGCCCCCTGCCCGCTGCGGGCCAGGTTCTGATAGTGGAGGTAGGTTGACTCATCCACGTCAAAGTAGACGAACACCGTTTTCTGCGAGACCAGCGTGGTCAGGACGCTGGCGGTGTCGCCCGCGGTCACCAGGTTCCCGCTGGTGATCAGCGCCCGGCTGGCGCGACCATCGATAGGCGCGGTCACTTTAGTGAAGTCCAGATTGAGCTGGGCTGCGTCAACCGCCGCCTGCGCGGCGCGAATGTCGGCCTGAGCCTGAACGGCAGCCGAGCGACGCTGCTCCCACTCTTCCCGTGAGACCAGATGGGTATTGATCAGCTTATCGGTACGGTTAGCCTCACTTTGCGCCAGGCTGGCCTGCGTTTTGGCTCTCGCCAGGTTCGCCTGCGCCTGTTCCAGCGCGGCGCGATAGGTACGGTCATCAATCGTGAACAGCACCTCGCCCTTCTTCACTTCCTGGCCGTCGGTGTAATTCACCTTATCAATGTAGCCGGAGACGCGCGGGCGCAGCTGAACGCTCTCCACCGCTTCAATCCGGCCGTTAAAGCTATCCCACTGGCTAATCGATTTCACCACCACGTCAGCGGCACTCACGGCAGGCGCAGGTGGCGCGGCATTTTGCGCGACGCTGTTATCGCATCCGACGAGCAGCACGGAGAGCAACATTGCCCCCAGCGCGCTCAGATGAGAATTACCCCAGGTTTTTTGCAGGCTCATTATTTTTATTCCGATAATTGTCGCCACCGGGCAAGACGCAGCAGGAGGCACCGCGCCACTTCCTTTGTCCGGGGGCTGTCTTAAGGCCATTTGTGTCGTTCATCGCCACAAAACTGTAACAGTTGCGAATACACTATTCGCGGCGATTGTAGGAAGGCGCTTAACTAAGTGCAAGAATAATTATTGCACTTTATGTGCTATTTGAGTCGATGTAAAAAGACCCGTTTCGGTCAGGGATTTAAATGCAACAATAAAACTTGCAATTACTGCAAAAACGCGCCACCTTTAAATGCAATAGACAAAGATACTTTTTCATCCGCTGCGTGGGGGTACCCAGATGAACACTGGCGCATTTATGCATGATTTACTCGACTGGATCGACAACAACCTGGACAGCCGCCTGGACATTGAGACCGTCGCCAGGCGTTCCGGCTACTCGAAATGGCACCTCCAGCGCCTGTTCAAAGAGCATACGGGCTATCCCCTCGCCGGGTATATTCGCGCGCAAAAGCTGCAAAAATCGGTTGAGCGGTTATCCCACAGCGACGAACCGATTCTGAACGTGGCGATCGCGCTGGGCTTTGACTCCCAGCAGTCCTTCAACCGCAGCTTTAAGCGCCAGTATGGTCAGGCGCCTGGGGCATGGCGACGCAGTATGGGTGGCCCCGAAACGCAGCAGCTTCGCCAGTAATGCATATTTTGCTGCAACATCGATCTGTTGCTGCTATACTGTATATAAATACAGTATAGCGAGGTGCACGATGGCTGTTGAAACAAAATTTGTTGTCGTAAGAAAAGGTGAAGAGAAAATGACATTTGCCAGTAAGAAAGAGGCTGACGCTCACGACAAGCTGCTCGATATGGCCGACGCGTTCACCGACTGGCTGTTGCAAAGCGGAATGCAGATGGATGAAACGCAGGCTGAAAATCTTGGCCTGTATCTCGCCGAGCAGAAAGAGACCGTGCAGCATATTCTGCGTACCAGCAAATTTCCCGATCTCACTGCTCCAGCTGTAGCGGATAAAACAGAATCCGACGCGGCTGACACGAAAAAAATCAGGGCTGTGAAAGCGGCCTGATTGCCAGAACAATCATCACTCATTTTGAACTCTTCACCAGGCCCGGCAGCCAATTCCGGGCTCCCCCTTTGCCAGAGATTCCCTACTTAATAATTGCTCTTTCATTCTTCAATGACAGTCATTGCACGTCATGCCTGCGATCGTTTTTAAACTGATGGTTTTATCAGGTATAAATATCGCTGATGTCTTATGAAACATTTTAATAATGAAGGAATTAGCTGCAGTCCGTAGTGATCTTCATCCTGGGATGAGATATAACCTGCTGCTGAAATTAACATTCTTGTAACGTTGATAAGGCTAAACAAATGAAGCAGGTTGGTATTGTTGGTTGGCGAGGAATGGTCGGTTCTGTTTTATTACAGAGAATGGTCGAAGAGAACGACTTCGACGATATCTCAGCGCATTTTTACAGTACTTCAAGCCCCGGGGCCGCCGGTCCAGTCATTGGCGGCGTCAGCTACACACTCAAAGATGCTAATTCCATCAGTGATCTGGCCGAAATGGATATCATCATTACCTGTCAGGGCGGTGATTACACAAAAGCAATCTATCCTGCTTTGATTAATCGTGGCTGGCAAGGCTACTGGATTGACGCGGCCTCAGCGCTACGGATGGATGAGAAAGCATGCATTATTCTCGACCCTGTCAATCGCCCCACGATTGATCGTGCCGTTAAAGAGGGAATTAAACTTTTTGTCGGTGGCAACTGTTCCATCACGCTGAGTCTTATGGGGCTGGCTGGGTTGATTAAGGCTGACCTGATCGAATGGATGAGCGTTATGACCTATCAGTCTGCATCAGGTGCGGGGGCGCAATATGTCAGGGAATTAATTGTTCAAAGTGCCTGGATCAGTAAGCATTTGTCCTCTGATGAACTGGCATCATCAGGTTCAGTGCTGCCTTTAGTCAATAAAGTCAGTATGTTAATTAACAGCGCTGACATGCCGATACAGAATTTCGGCGCGCCTTTAATGGGCAGCATTATACCGTGGATTGACAGCGATTTGGGGGATGGGAATAGCCGTGAAGAGTGGAAAGGTGAAGCCGAAACAAACAAAATTCTTGGTTTGTCTCCTGGTGCGATCCCGGTAAATGGATTGTGTATTCGTGTTGGCGTGATACGCTGCCACAGCGCCGCAATCACCCTGAAACTCAGGCGTGACGTCAGCGAAGAAGAATTCGCAGCGTTAGTGACGCATTCTCATCCCTGGGTTAACTATGTGCCCAATAACAAAGTTGAAAGCGTCAGTAAATTGACCCCGGCTTATATCAGCGGTTCGCTTCAGGTTGGTATTGGCCGTTACAAGAAAATGTCACTCAACAACGATCCAATATATTCGGTTCTGACGGTTGGCGATCAGCTATTGTGGGGCGCGGCGGAGCCCTTGCGCCGCATGTTGAATATTCTGCTGGGCAAAATCTAAGACATATTTTCTGAATAAAAGCATCTACTGAACAGGTGCTTTTATTGTATTGTCTCAGCGGGTTCGTGCCAACGCCGCCAAAATCATTTCACGCGCGTGACGCAATACCGATTTTATTTCGTCTGCCGGGATATCAGCGAGCCCCAGTCCGCGTAGCAGGAATATGCCTTCTACAGCGAGAAACGCGTGCCTGACATCGGCCGTCTCCTCTCCAGCCTCGCGTAGTGGTTCGAGGAGTGAGCGATACAGGTTGCGAACGGGTTCCAGCATACCTGGCGCATGCACGAGAGCCGTGATAAGAAACGCCGCCATCTGTGTTACAGCATCCTCCTCCTCCAGCGCTTCCTCGATGTGCGCAAGAATTAATTCTCGTGGTCCTGCGGCGGTATCTTTAAGACGCTGGCTGACTGCCTGCTGGAAACGCGTCACTTCGCGCTCAAGCACGGCGTATATCAGGCCATCCTTTGATGAAAAGGTATACACAAGGCCGCCTTTACTGATGCCAGCACGCTCCGCGACGGCATCCAGCGTAAATATCCGCCCTCCAGACTCAAGGATGATGCTTTCAGCAGCATCTAAAACGTGCTCTCTGTCGATCTCTTTTTTACGTGTCACAACTTCCCCTTGTCTTTTTCGACTGATCAGTCGCATAATGTTTTCGACTGGCCAGTCAGATTAGCACTGCGATCCTGGTACGACAAGATCGCTCCTGTAACTTTCCACCACTAAACACATATAAGGCAATGAAATGGAAGAGTGTTTCCCATCTGCAGCCATCGCACACTTTGTCATGAAAGTGAAAAATATTGAGTCGAGTTACGATTTTTATCAGGGGTTAGGTCTTCGCGGATTCGACAAATTTCCCGGAATGGCAATCATCGAACTACGCGGCGGCACACATTTATTGTTAGCGGCAAAAGACGATCCAATGACCGATACGCTTCACGACAGCCGTGTCGGCCAGCGCTCTAATTTTATTTCCGAAAAAATTGATCTGATGATCGCGGGTCATTCCAAATCAGATCTTGAGACTTATCGAACCGGATTGATTGAAAAAGGGTATTCCCCTTTGGAAATTGCAGAAGGTTCGCTGTATGGACATTATTACTTCTCAATGCAGGACCCTGATGGCAATGGCGTGAGTTTCTATACCAGCCACTGTGACGATAAGCCTGTCTGACATATCGTCTGGGTTTTATGATAATACTGGCGCAACCAGCTTATTGGCGCCGTTGTTCAACGCAGCCTGGTGGAAGTTACAGCAGGCTGCTTTGCGTTATCAACCATCGGAAATGATGTCCGCTGTTCGTTCACAGCAGACCTAACGTTATCTCCCCCCTCAACTTTCCCACAACACCCCGCCATAAAACCTGGTAGCTATACAAACACACCAGACTGTTATGTTAATACGCGTTACCCACTACAACGAGGAAACGCGCACGACCCCACATCCGCTACGCCAGATCATCGAATCCTGTGACCACGCCATCACCACCAAAAACTATGACGCCCTGATGGAATAGCAGGTGATCGAAGGCGGTGACAATGCCCTCGTTATCATGGAAACCGTTCTGCGTTTTCCTGATGATCAGGGTGGAATAACGGAAATGTCGCGCCGCGCGACCTATGTTTTTCGGCAGGAAAGCGACGGTCGCTGGCTTTGTACTATCGACAACTCCTACGGCACGTCGCTTCTGGATACCGGGAACCGATCGCGTTAATCACACTTTCAAAGGGGCGCTGCCGCCCCTCCACGCCAGCCCCTTAATGCGCAGTAATGCGCGGCTCCTTCACAAACTCAGCCAGCAGCCACACCATATCGTGCAGCAGGCCTGTCAGCTCCTTCACTACGTGAGCGGGTAGCGTTCCCCCCATAACGGCTTGCGTCAGCGCCAGAACATAGTCCACCTGAGTCAGGGTGTCCTGCCAGCAGTCGGGCACGCAGGAGTTGGTTTTCTCCCCCATGATCAACTGTTCAATCAGGTATGGCGGAAGATCGACATCACAGAGTTCACGCAGTTTGCGCAGGGCCTGAAGGAGACGCTCGCACAGCGCTGTACGGCTCGCGATATCATCGGTTTCGACCAGCACGCTCACCAGCGCGGTGCAGTTGTCGGCGACGTCAAAGAGATCGGCATCGGCCGGAAGCGGTCGGGAGATAAGTTGCAGAATGACGTTTTCGTCAGATGGAAGATAAGTCAGGGTTGGGATAGTAGCCATCGTAAGGCATCCTCAGTGTATAAATTGGGTGAACCACCCGATGAGTTCCTACGCTCGAGGGGGTAGCGCTGACAGAGGTAGGAATACCGCCCACAGAGAAAACGGCCAGCCTTGCGGCTGCTCCGTCAGCGCCACCGCAATTTTAACGAGATCGGCGCTGTCGCGACATATAAATATCGCTCTGTAGATGCGGGTTCCTACGCCCGATTGCGGATGTGCCGCAACGCAGGCACTTTACGACCGCGCCTCGTAGAGGAAAA
Organism: Enterobacter quasimori; assembly: GCF_018597345.1. Lineage (NCBI taxonomy): Bacteria > Pseudomonadati > Pseudomonadota > Gammaproteobacteria > Enterobacterales > Enterobacteriaceae > Enterobacter > Enterobacter quasimori. Next base: position 541,507 of record NZ_JAHEVU010000001.1, read on the forward strand.
GACATAACGCTGAATTTCATAAGGTTACTTTTCGGTTTGCGAGGCGCCTTCCAGAATGACAACGCTGCCCTAAATTTTCAGCGTATCGATCACAGCCCTCAGGGCAGGCGACACGTTGCGGTGCGGATAATAGAGATACAACCCGTCCATGCGCAGGCTATAGCGCTGCAACACCCGGATAAGCGTTCCGCGCTCCAGATCGTCAGACACCAGCTCCACCGGGACATAGGCCAGCCCAAGCCCCAGCCGGGCGGCCTCGGCTTCCATGTAGCTGTCAGACAGCGCCCATTGCCCCTCTGGCCGATGGGTGATTTTTTTCCCGTCCTGCACCAGTTCCCACTGATAGTCACTACCGTCGGCAAACTGGTAAGCAATGCAGGGATGAGCCACTAAATCGGCTGGCGTCTGCGGAAAACCGTAGCGTCTGAAGTGTTCCGGGGCAGCCACCGCGGCCATTTCCATATCAGGCGTGATACGCACGGCAATCATTCCCTGCCCCACTTCCGGCCCCAGTCTGACACCCGCATCGAACCGCTCGGCGATAATGTCGACGAAGCGGCTTTCATTCATCAGTTCCAGCCTGATGTCCGGGTAACGCTGTTTAAAAATGGCGAGCTTTGGCAGCAGACATTTATCGATAGCGTGCTGGCTGGCATTAATACGCACCGTGCCGGACGGCGTCTGACGATAGTGTGCCAGGGTCGCCAGACCCGTATCGAGCGTATCGAATGCAGACTCGGCGGTCTGATAAAGCTGTTCCCCGGCGTGGGTGAGCGAGAGCTTGCGCGTGGTGCGGACCAGAAGTTGAACGCCCAATCGAGCTTCCAGCTCGCGAACCGAGCGGCTGATCCCGGATTGCGCCAGCCCAAGCCGAAGCGCGGCCGCCGTGAAGCTCCCCTCCCGTACCACCTGCATGAACAGGTACAGCTCATTATAGTTTTCCCGTTTCGCCATCATCCCCACCCATTTATAACAATATGATATGAATCCTAGCAGCTTTCGCCCTCTAATCAGCACTATTTCTGCTAACTATAATGACCGCAACACAACAACCCAGGGTTCATTTCTATGAAAACATTTACCCAAAAACTGTCCGTTGCGATGCTGCTATGTGCATCATTAAGTGGAGTGACAACAATGAGTTACGCAGAAACCACCAACCCAAACGCGCCTGTTTCGATGGTGAGGACATGGGATAAAACCTTCGCCGAAAGTGACAAAGTCGATCACCGTAAGGTGTCCTTCCAGAACCGATACGGGATCACCCTGGTGGGCGATCTGTATCTTCCCAAAAACCGCGGCGACCGCAAGCTGGCAGCGATTGCGGTCAGCGGGCCATTTGGCGCGGTCAAAGAGCAGTCCAGCGGCCTGTATGCGCAAACCCTGGCAGAAAATGGGTTTGTGACCCTGGCGTTCGATCCGTCCTATACGGGCGAAAGCGGTGGCCAGCCGCGCAACGTCGCGTCTCCGGATATCAACACCGAAGACTTTAGTGCGGCGGTGGACTTCCTCGGGTTGCAGAAAGAGGTTGATCGTAACCGCATTGGTATTCTCGGCATCTGCGGCTGGGGCGGTATGGCGCTCAACGCAGCATCCATGGACACCCGCGTGAAGGCGGTCGCCACCAGCGTGATGTATGACATGAGCCGGGCGATGGGCCACGGCGTGGGCGACGGGAAAGATCGCTATTCAACGTCTGATCGCCGTGCCGTTCTGCAGTATCTGAACGCACAGCGCTGGAAAGATGCTGAGAATGGGACCTTCGCGCACGGCGGTCATGACATTTATGTCGATGAGAACGGCAAGGTGACGGCGGCTGAGCGTATTCTGCCAGAGGCGTTGCCAGCAGACCCGCACCCGGTACTGAAGGAGTTCTATGACTACTACCGCATGCCGCGCGGCTTCCATGCGCGCTCCATCAACTCCACCGGCGCATGGACCGCGACCACACCATTATCCTTTATGAATATGCCGCTGCTGAGCTATGCCGGGGAAATTACTATCCCGACGCTTATCGTAACCGGTGAAAAGGCACACTCCCGCTACTTTGCTGAAGATGCGTTTAAAGCGGTCGGCAGCAAGCAGAAGGAACTGGTGATTGTTCCGGGCGCAAACCATGTCGATCTCTACGATAATGCTGCCGGGAAGATCCCGTTCGGCCAGTTTGAGCAGTTCTTCAAAACCAGCCTGAAATAAACCTCTCCGCCGCCCGTGTTGAGCGGGCGGTGCTTCGTGAAAGATGACTATGTCCACTCTGAACCCTTCCACCTCACAGCATGAGGAACGCGCGCACTGGGGCGGTATTTTTGCCATGACCCTGTGCGTATTTATCCTGATTGCCTCGGAATTTATGCCCGTCAGCCTGCTCACGCCCCTGGCCAGAGATTTGGGCGTTACGGAGGGGCTCGCTGGCCAGGGGATCGCGATTTCCGGCGCGCTGGCGGTTCTGACCAGCCTCTTCCTTTCCCGGCTTGCCGGGAATATGAACCGCAAACACCTTCTGCTGGGCATGACGATCCTGATGGCGCTCTCGGGGATGATTATCGCTTTCGCCCCAAACTATCTGGTTTACATGACAGGCCGCGCGCTGATCGGTATCGCTATAGGCGGGTTCTGGTCCATGTCTGCCGCAACGGCCATTCGCCTTGTTCCGCCGCATAAGGTTGCGCGCGCGCTGGCCATTTTCAACGGCGGTAACGCGCTGGCAACGGTGGTGGCCGCCCCGCTTGGCAGCTATCTTGGGGGCACTATTGGCTGGCGCGGCGCATTTCTTTGTCTGGTGCCCGTGGCGATAGTCGCGTTCATCTGGCAGTGTTTAAGCCTGCCTGACATGAACGCGCGTAAAAACGGTACATCACGAGGAAATGTTTTTCGGTTATTCCGCCAGCCTGCCGTTTCCGTTGGTCTGCTGGCCTGCGGCCTGTTCTTTATGGGGCAGTTTGCGCTGTTTACCTATCTGCGCCCGTTCCTTGAAACCGTCACCCGGGTCAGCGGAGCCGGGCTGTCGCTGATTTTGCTCACCATAGGCGTTGCGGGTTTTGTGGGCACCCTTTTCGTTGCCCTGGTGCTTAATGCCGCGTTTTACATAACGCTGATCGCGATCCCTCTACTGATGGCGGCCATCGCAGTCGCGTTGATTCTCGCCGGGCATAACGTGTGGATTGTGGCCCTGCTGTCAGGCCTATGGGGGATGCTGGCAACATCAGCACCGACGGGGTGGTGGACGTGGATTGCGCGAACGCTGCCGAAGGATGCTGAAGCCGGCGGTGGACTGATGGTTGCGGTGATCCAGCTCGCCATTGCGCTCGGCTCAACGGCGGGCGGTATAGCGTTCGATCGTTATAGCTGGCAGAGCACGTTTGCATTGAGTGGCATAGTGCTCCTCTTTGCGGCAGCGCTAACGTTTCTGCTTTCGCGTCTTCACAAATAACGCACCGGATGATTTTTTGACGCTTTTCTTCACCGTTCGTGTATTGTTTTTAAACAATAACATCCATTAAAGGACACCTGCGTAATGATCACCATCCTCGGCAAAACCACCTCCATCAACGTGCGTAAAGTACTCTGGACCTGCGAAGAAGCAGGCATAACCTATCAACAGGAAGATTACGGCAGTGGTTTTGCCTCAACGGAAACGGATGCCTTCCGCGCCCTGAACCCCAACGCCATGGTGCCGGTGCTGATTGATGGCGATTTCGTGCTGTGGGAGTCCAATTCCATCTGCCGTTATCTGGTGCGCAAGGCCGGACGTCACGAGCTGCTGCCCGCAGAGCCGCAGGCCTGCGCCAACGTTGAGCGCTGGATGGACTGGCAGGCAACCGAATTCAATAACGCCTGGCGCTATGTCTTCCCGGCGCTGGGGCGTAAAAACCCGGACTTTAACGACCCTGAGCGCATTGCGGCGGGAATCAAAGAGTGGAACCACTGCATCACCATTCTGGAAAACCAGTTACAGCGCACCGGGGCCTTTGCGGCGGGCGAGACGTTTTCCCTCGCGGACGTGGTGCTTGGGCTGTCGGTGAATCGCTGGAAGATGACGCCGTTTGATAAGCCAGACGTGCCCGCCATTGAGGCCTGGTTCGAGCGCCTTAACCAGCGTCCGGCTTTTTTGCGTCACGGCAATAACGGCATGATATAAAGAATTCACGCCTCCATGTTGAGCAAAGATATTTTATTTAATTACTAAACCCTGAAACGTGTCAGAGAGAATAATAATTAAGCCATATCCTGGACAGCCCATTGCACCGCTTTGCTAGCCTGAATAGTCAGGCAAAGCTCAACCCGGAGGTATTCTTGCTGATTAGACTCAAGAAAGAACGAACGCATAAGGAGGATCGCCGGCTTGCTCTCTGGCTGGCGACCTCGGCAGGTTTGCTGAACGCCATCGCCCTCGGCGCATTTGGCTTTTTCCCCTCACACATGACCGGCAACACCTCTCAATTATCCAGCGAAGTTTCTTCAACAGACCTGAGCGATATTATTTTCTTCGGCTCGATTATTCTCTCCTTTGTCGCAGGCGCCATTATTGCCCGCACGATCGTGATATGGGGCATTATCCATAACGTCAGGCTGGTTTTTTGCCAGATCCTTTTTGTAGAGGGGATATTACTGACCGGCGTTTCCTTCTACGAGATGTATTTTCATGCTCTCACCAGCAACCGCGAAATTATTCTTTTTCTGTGCGGCCTGATGGGCATTCATAATTCCACTTCCACGCAGCTGTCCAGCGGACGGGTAAGATCGACGCACATAACCGGCACGCTAACGGACGCGGGGATTTCCCTGGCCTCCGTACTGGTGGCGATGCTTCGCAGGGATTATTCCAAAGATACGGCGGCGCAAAAAAGCCAGCTAAAAACCCACTTAACCACCCTGTTTTCGTTCATTACGGGCGGTATCGCGGGGCTGCTGCTGTTCAGATGGATTGGCTTTAACGCCATGCTGGCGCTGGGGTTGATGCTCGCGGTTGTCGCCACCGTCTCAATTATCACCGTCTCGTCGCGGGTTCGACGGGTTCGGGCTGGCATCTGAGTGTTGCAGCTGCCCCAGCAGGCGCTGCTTGTTGTCGTCACAGGTGATTCCCTCCGGCCTGTGGGCGATACTCGTGACCAGGTCCAGCAGCTCCCTTCGGTTTTCCTCCAGCTGCTTCTGCATCGCCTCTATTTCAGCAATGCGTGCCTTCAGGGACTGGATCAGTCCCTCATGATCCCAGCTTTTTTGCGGCTGCGGCAGGAAGCGGCGTATTTGCTCGAGGGTGAATCCGGTTCGTTGCGCGTTGTCGATAATGTTCAGCAGCGCAACCGCATCAGCGGAATAGACGCGGTATCCGTTCCCCTGCCTGACGGGGCGCGGCAGTAAGCCTTCCGCCTCATAAAACCGAATGCGCGACGGGGTAATTCCCGTCATTTTCGACAGCTCGCCAATTTTCATTTCATCCGCTCTGGCATATTGACCTTAAAGTTAACTTTAAGCTTAGACTTTTTATGCGGTCAACCGGATCGTCATGTCATCAGGAGCGAAAATGCACACTATTCTGGGTGCCAGCGGGCAAATTGCCCTTGAACTTGCCCGCGAGCTTAAACGCGAATACGCCAACGAGATCAGGCTGGTGAGCCGCCATCCGCAGAAAATCAACGCCAGCGATAGCACGGTTGCAGCCGATCTCCTGGATGCGCAGCAGACGCAGGAGGCGGTTAACGGCAGTGACACGGTCTATTTTACCGCCGGTCTGCCGCCTGATTCCGGGCTGTGGGAGCGTCAGTTTCCGACCATGCTGGACAATGCCCTGGAAGCCACGCGGAAGGCTGGCGCAAGATTCGTCTATTTTGACAATACCTACATGTACCCCCAGAGCGACGTGCCGCAAACTGAAGAGACGCGCTTTTCGCCCCGGGGACGAAAAGGCAACGTGCGTGCGATGATGGCCAACCGGGTGCTTGCCGAAATGCAGCGGGCCGACATTCCCGTCCTCATCGGTCGGGCACCGGAGTTTTACGGGCCTGAGAGAACGCAGAGCTTCACCAATACGCTCATTATCGACAGGCTGAAGCAGCACAAACGTCCGCGCGTTCCGGTACGTGACGATACGCTTCGCACTCTCATCTGGACGCCGGATGCCAGCCGCGCGCTCGCCCTGCTGGGCAATATGCCTGAGGCCTATGGTCAGACGTGGCACTTGCCCTGCTGCGACGAAAGGCTGACGTACCAACAGTTCGTCACTCTCGCCTGTGAAATCTTCGGACAGCCAGCGGACTACGCCGTCCTCGGCAAGCTGGCCTTCGCCGCGACGGCGCTGTTTTCGCAGGGGGCGCGCGAAATGCGCGAGCTGTTGCCCCGGTACGATGCTGACAACCTGTTTGATTCGACAAAGTTTAAGGAGCGTTTCCCCGAGTTCACCGTTACGTCATACCGGCAGGGACTCGAGAACCTCTGGCAAGAGTGGAAAGCAAAAGAGGCTGGCGCAGCGTAATGTTTTCGCCGCATCAACAGGGGGGCGGCGCATGGAACGTGACAACGTCACATTTCATTCTTCTCTTTAGGACTATTCTGCCCGCCCCTCTATCAGCCCTTACGCCATAAGGCTTATCCCGAGGTTGTCACTGTTTTCATAGGGTTACTGATTTTACCCCTTCGCTGGAACCCTTCCCAAACGCTTGCTATAGGTGAAATACCCCTGCCGAAACATGGCATAACAACAGGCAACCGGTGGTTGCTATAACGCATGCGCACAGGGAGACACACCGCAATGCACCCATTACTCAAACGTTCGCTGCTGTTTGTCGGCGCCATTATCGTGGTTCTCGCCCTCCTCGTCTGGGGTATCGGGATGGAGACGATCAGGGCGCGACAGGTTGACCTGGTCTATCTCGGGCAACAGCACATGATTCTGGTTTTCTCGTCGATGTTCTTTGCCCTGCTGGTGGGTATTCCAGCCGGTATTCTGCTGAGCCGTCCGGCGGCGCGGGGTATCGCCGAATATGTGATGCAAATCTTTAACGTGGGCAACACCCTGCCGCCGCTGGCCGTGCTGGCGCTGGCGATGGTGGTGATTGGCATTGGCGATACGCCCGCCATCATCGCCCTGTTCCTCGCCTCGCTGCTGCCGATAGTGCGTAACACCTACGCAGGGCTGTGCTCGGTCCCGCCGTCGCTGCTGGAAGCGGCAAACGGCATCGGGATGACCAAATGGCAGCGCCTGCGTCAGGTTGAGCTGCCTGCCGCCTGGCCGGTCATGCTCTCGGGGATCCGCATCGCCACCGCCATTAACGTCGGTACCGCACCGCTGGCGTTCCTGATTGGTGCCAGCAGCTACGGCGAATTGATTTTCCCCGGCATTTATCTGAACGACTTCCCGACGCTGATCCTCGGCGCGGCGGCCACCGCCCTCTTCGCCCTGATCCTCGATACCCTGCTGGCGGCGCTGGGTCGCGTGATGAGCCCCCATCTCGCTCGATAACAATAACAAGGAGCTTTTATGAGACTGTTTTCCGGCCTGACGGCGCTGTGTGCCGCGGCGCTGTTCACCAGCCAGGCGATGGCGGCCCCGCTGATTCTGGCGACCAAGAGCTTTACCGAGCAGCACATTCTCTCGGCAATGACCGTGCAGTACTTGCAAAAGAAAGGTTTTCAGGTGCAGCCGCAAACCAACATTGCCACGGTGATCTCCCGCAACGCGATGATCAACAAGCAGATTGACATGACCTGGGAGTACACCGGCACGTCGCTGATCATCTTTAACCACATCAACAAGCGCATGACGCCGCAGGAGTCCTGGGAGACGGTGAAACGCCTGGACGCGAAGCACGGTCTGGTCTGGCTCAAGCCCGCAGACATGAACAACACCTATGCTTTCGCCATGCAGCGCAAGCGCGCCGAGGCGGAACACATCAGCACCATGTCGGAGATGGTGGCGAAGATTGAGCAGATCCGTAAAACCAACCCGGACAAAAACTGGCTGCTGGGTTTAGACCTTGAATTTGCCGGGCGCAGCGACGGCATGAAGCCGCTTCAGGCGGCCTATAAGATGGAGCTGGACCGCCCGCAGATCCGCCAGATGGACCCCGGCCTGGTCTATAACGCGGTGCGCGACGGCTTCGTTGACGCCGGGCTGATTTATACCACCGACGGGCGCGTGAAGGGCTTCGACCTCAAGGTGCTGGAAGACGATAAAGGCTTCTTCCCGAGCTACGCGGTGACGCCGGTGGTGCGTAAGGACACGCTGGAGGCCAACCCCGGTCTGGAAGAGGCGCTCAACACCCTCTCGGCCCAGCTCAACAACGACGTTATCACCGAGCTGAACAAGAAGGTGGATATCGACCATCAGTCACCGCAGCAGGTCGCCCGCGATTTCCTGCGTAGCAAACAGCTGCTGTAGGAGGCGCTATGGAGACGATTCACTACATTCTGGACAACTGGGATTACCTCTTAACCCTGACGCTGCAGCACCTGTGGCTGGTGGCGCTGGCCGTAGGTTTAGCCATCATCATCGGCGTACCGCTGGGCATTCTGATTGTCCGCCACAAGTGGCTGGCAACGCCGGTGCTGGGGATAGCCACCATCGTGCTGACCATTCCGTCCATCGCCCTGTTTGGCCTGATGATCCCGCTGTTTTCGCTGATCGGTCAGGGTATCGGTGCCCTTCCTGCAATCACCGCTGTTTTTCTCTACTCATTGCTGCCGATTGTGCGCAATACCCACACGGCGCTCGACAGCCTGCCGCCGGGCCTGCGCGAAGCCGGGCGCGGCATAGGCATGACCTTCTGGCAGCGCCTGCGCTGGGTCGAAATCCCGATGGCGCTGCCGGTGATTTTCGGCGGGATCCGTACCGCCGTGGTGATGAACATCGGCGTGATGGCGATTGCCGCGGTGATCGGCGCGGGCGGTCTGGGGCTTCTGCTGCTCAACGGCATCGGCGGAAGTGATATTCGCATGTTGATCGCGGGCGCGCTGATGATTTGTCTTTTAGCGATTGTGCTCGACTGGCTGCTGCACCGTCTGCAGGTGGTTCTGACTCCAAAGGGGATTCGATAATGATAAAACTGGAAAACCTCACCAAACAATTTTCACAGAAGCACGGCCAGACCTTTAAGGCCGTGGATAACGTCAACCTGAACGTGCCCGAAGGGGAAATGTGCGTCCTGCTCGGCCCGTCCGGCTGCGGGAAAACCACCACGCTGAAGATGATTAACCGCCTCATTACCCCAAGCAGCGGGACAATCCTCATCAACGGCGAAGACACCAGCGGGATGGACACCGTCACCCTGCGCCGCAACATTGGCTATGTGATCCAGCAGATTGGCCTGTTCCCGAACATGACCATCGAAGAGAACATTACCGTCGTGCCGCGTATGCTGGGCTGGGATAAAGCGCGCTGCAAAACCCGCGCTGAAGAGCTGATGGACATGGTGGCGATGGATCCGCATAAGTTCCTCAACCGCTACCCGCGCGAGATGTCCGGCGGCCAGCAGCAGCGTATCGGCGTGATCCGCGCCCTGGCGGCGGATCCTCCGGTGCTGCTGATGGATGAGCCCTTCGGCGCGGTAGACCCGATCAACCGCGAGGTGATCCAGAACCAGTTCCTGGAGATGCAGCGCAAGCTGAAAAAAACCGTCATGCTGGTGAGCCACGATATCGACGAAGCCCTCAAGCTCGGCGACCGTATTGCGGTATTCCGTCAGGGGAAAATCGTGCAGTGCGCCAGCCCGGATGAACTGCTGGCGAAACCGGCGAATGAGTTTGTCGGCTCGTTTGTCGGTCAGGACCGCACGCTGAAGCGTCTGCTGCTGGTATCGGCGGGCGACGTCACCGACCAGCAGCCGACCATTACGGTGCGGGGTTCTACCCCACTTCCCGAAGCCTTTGCGACCATGGACGATAATGACATTCGCGCAATTACCGTGGTCGACGAGCACGGCAAACCGCTGGGCTTTGTGAAGCGTCGAGAAGCGCGTAACGCCAGCGGCACCTGCGCCGACATCCTGCATCCGTTCCGCATGACCGGCAAAGCGGAAGATAACCTGCGCGTGGTGCTTTCGCGTCTGTATGAGAGTAATACCAGCTGGATGCCGATCGTGGATGAGGACGGGCGCTACAACGGCGAGATTTCTCAGGACTACATTGCTGAGTACCTGAGTTCAGGGCGTACGCGCCGGGCGCTGAATATTCATAGTGAGAGTTAACCTTTCTGGCCGGGCATCGCCCGGCTTTTTCGCACGTATACCTTTTGCTAGCCCCGCGATTTCCCGCCACAATATTGTATCTTTCCCGTTGACTCGCGATCCATGCAACGTCTTCACGCCTACCCCGACATACGCGCGATGTTTCGCCGACTGCTCATTGCCACCGTTACCGGCGTGCTGGCCGCGCTGGCCGTTGCGGTATTCCGCCACAGCATGTATCTGCTGGAGTGGCTGTTTCTGAGCAATGACAGCGGCAGCCTGGTGAACGCCGCCGCCGCATTATCGCCCTGGCGACGGGTACTGACGCCCGCGCTGGGCGGTCTGACCGCAGGATTGTTGCTCTGGGGGTGGCAACGGTGTACCGCGCAGCGGCCTCACGCGCCAACCGACTATATGGAAGCGCTGGAAACCGAAGACGGGCAGTTTGATTACGGTGCCAGCCTTGTGAAATCGCTCGCCTCGTTGCTGGTGGTCGCCAGCGGCAGCGCCATCGGGCGCGAAGGGGCAATGATCCTGCTTGCCGCCCTCGCCGCGTCCCTGTTCGCCCGGCGCTTTACCCCTAAATCAGAATGGAAATTGTGGATTGCCTGCGGGGCCGCCGCCGGGATGGCCAGCGCCTACCACGCCCCCTTAGCCGGAAGCCTGTTTATCGCGGAGATCCTGTTTGGCACGCTGATGCTGGCCTCGCTCGGCCCGGTGGTGATTGCTGCGGTGGTCGCGCTGCTTACGACCCGCCTGCTCAGCCCCGGCGCAAACACCCTTTATCAGGTTCACCTCAGCGAAAGCCTTACCGCGGTGGATTATTCCCTGATTGTCGGCATGGGCCTGCTGGCCGGGCTGTGCGGGCCGCTGCTGATGTGGCTGATGTCCTTCAGCCACGCCCTGTTTCTGCGCCTTAAGCTTTCGCCGCCGTGGCAGCTGGCGCTGGGCGGGCTGATCGTCGGGCTGCTGTCGCTGCTGACGCCGAAGGTGTGGGGGAATGGCTACAGCGTGGTTCAGGCTTTTCTGCTCGCCCCGCCGCTGCTGTCGGTGATTGCAGGCGTGTTTATCTGCAAACTGCTGGCGGTACTGGCAAGCAGCGGCTCGGGCGCGCCGGGCGGGGTGTTTACGCCCACGCTGTTTGTCGGGATGGCAACGGGGATGCTGTTTGCGCAGCTGTTCGCGCTGTGGTTTCCGGGCTCTGAAACAGCAATTTTGCTGGGGCTGGCAGGCATGGCAACGCTGCTGGCTGCCACGACGCATGCGCCGATTATGTCGGCACTGATGGTCTGTGAAATGACCGGGCAGTATTTTTTACTGCCCGGCCTGCTGGTCGCGTGCGTCGTCGCGTCGGTACTGTCGAGGACGTTACGCCACGACTCGGTCTACGGACCCCATACTGCTGAAAGCAGAGAGGTCGATGTACTGCGCTAATTCGCGCTGCTCGGCGCGCGGCAGGTAGGGCAATTCACCCACTAAAGGTCCGGGGAGTTTTTTGCTCAGCACATCAATGATTTCAGCGTAGTGCGCAAGCCCCGGGTTAATACGGTTAGCCACCCAGCCCACCAGCGGCAGGCCGTCATTGGCAATCGCCTGTGCCGTCAGCAGGGCATGGTTGATGCACCCTTCCTGAATGCCGACCACCATCACCACGGGCAGCTGTTCCTGCACCACCCACTCGGAGAGCGGGCGTAAATCGTTCATCAGGCTGCGCCAGCCGCCGGTACCTTCAACCACAACGTGGTCTACTTTCCCGCTCAGGCTTGCCAGACCGTCGGAAAGCAGGCTGTAGTTGATCAGACCGCTGTGCGCCACGCTGCTCTCATCCTCGCTCAGCGCGATAGGATTTACCGCGTGATAAGGTAATTCAATGGACGAAACGCTTTGCAGCACCAGGGCGTCTTTATTACGCAATCCGTCTGGCGTCTCTTTACTGCCTTTTGCGACCGGTTTGTACCCTGCCACGCGTTTACCGCTGGCTGCCAGAGACTGCAGCAATGCGCGGGATACGACGGTCTTGCCGACAGAGGTATCAGTACCAGTAACAAAGAAACGCTTAAGCATGACTCATTCCACCTCTTGGGTATGCTTCGAAAATATAAACCAGGTAAATAATTCAGTGGGGGAAGTCTACGGGATGCGTGCGCTACCCGGCTTGAGATAGCGCAATATTTCTTAAATCTATGGAAAAGAGTTAACCCTGCAACAAACGGATCAGTAAAGAGCCGTTATACATCGCATCTTTCACCAGCGCGGCACCGGCCATCGTTCCCTGGTTCGAAAACTGGGTGCTTTCGACCACGATGTTTTTGCTGTATGCAGGAAGCGCCTGCTGGTTGATGCAGGCAGAAATCGCCGGAAAGAGAATATCCGGCGCCTGGCTGAGCGGCGAACCAATCAGAATTTTTTGTGGGTTAAACAGATTGACCATAATGGCGAGAATGCGGCCCACGTTGTTACCGACGCCAGTGATGATATCTTTCGCCAGTAAATCTCCCTGTCGTGCAGCAGCACACAGTGAATCCACGGTCAGCGGCTGACCGTGAAGCGAGGAGCTCATCGACTGGCTGAGCCTCACCTGCGCCAGCTCCAGCACGCTTTCGACGCTGGCGATGGTCTCCAGGCAGCCGTGGTTTCCGCAGTAGCAGCGTTTACCGTAGGGGTCGACCTGCGTGTGGCCAATTTCCACCAGGCTGCTGCTTCCGGCGTGCAGCAGGCGACCGTCGGTAATCACCCCCGCTCCCACGTTGTGATCAATCACAACCTGAATGACGTCGCGCGCGCCGCGAGATGCGCCAAACAGCGCCTCCGCCATGGTCCAGGCGCTGATATCATGCTGAATGTAGACGGGCACGCCGGTATGGTTTTTCAGCACCTCACCCAGCGGCATCTCTTTGACATTGTCATAAAACGGCATGCGGTGCACGATGCCATTCTCGGTATCAATGATACCCGGCATGGTGATAGCAATCGCCGTTAATCGTTCGAGCCGCTGCTGATGGCGGATAAAGAAGTGATCGATATGGGTCAGAATGGCGTCAAGAAGCGGTTGTTCCGCATCGAGCGGGAGCTCCAGCCGGTCTTCCACCACCAGCTTGCTGCTCAGGTCACGCAGCGCAAGGAAGATCTCCCCCCGGCTGATGCGCAGTGACAAGTAGTGCCATGCTTCCGTTTCTACCACCAGCCCGACAGCAGGACGTCCACGGCTGCCAGGCTCCTGTATTTCCGTCTCCTGGACCAGGTGGGCTTCCAGCATTTCGCGGACTATCTTGGTGATACTGGCGGGTGCCAGTTGTGCCAGGCGCGAAAGATCGATACGCGAAACCGGACCGAGCTGATCAATCAGGCGATACACTGCGCCTGCATTGGTCTGCTTAATCTGATCAATATGCCCTGGCTGGCTATCAGCAACCACCTCGTACTCCCTTATTTTCGAGCTTCGAAATAAACTGTTGGCTATGGTGAAGCACTTCACCAGGCGTCGTCAAATATTTACTTAGCCATGTGATTTACCGCACATTTTTACCCCAGTTTCCCTATAAATATCGCCCTGCCGAGGCTGTGATGAGCTGCTTTTTGAAACGCTGCGCCGCCTGACTCTGTTCGCGATGTTTTGACCAGACCAGCCACATCTCGGAAACCGCCTCTTTTTCGGCAATCGCCACCCAGCGCATTTCCTGCAATTGTACCCGCTTAAAGGATGCCGGAAGAATAGAAACCCCAAGCCCGGCGGCAACCAGACCAATGATGGTCATGGCCTCCCCCACTTCCTGAGTAATTACCGGAGCGAGATCGTGGCGACGCATCAGGCCCAAAATATCGTCATACAGACCGGTGCCGACCTGAGGATCAAAAAAGACAAAGGGCTCTTTTGCCAGCTCTGCCAGCGTCACGGAAGCCTGCGACGCCAGAGGGTGATCCTGCGGGATCATCGCCATCAGGGGTTCGCGCAGGATAACCTGCCATGCCAGGGAATCCGGTAGCGCGGTGTTACGCATCAGCCCCAGGTCGAGCGCCCCCTCGTTGAGCGGCGAAATTTGCTCGCGGGTGTTTATTTCGCGGGTCTGAATGTGCACGTCCGGGAAATGGCGGCGGAACGATGAGAGGGTTTCTGACACGGCGCTGATGAAGGGCGCCGACGAGGTAAAGCCGATCCGCAGTTCGCCGGTCTCCCCCAGATACAGCCGCTCCGCCCTGGCAGCGGCGTCATCCACCATGCTCAGAATTTGCCTGCTGTCGGTCAGGAACTGCTTGCCCGCGGCGGTCAGGCTCACGCTGCGGTTCGTACGCGCCAGCAGACGGGCCCCAACCTGCTGTTCGAGGATCTGAATTTGCTGGCTGAGCGGTGGCTGAGAGATGTTCAGCCTCGCCGCCGCGCGGCCAAAATGCAGCTCCTCCGCTACCGCCACGAAGTAGCGTAAATGACGCAGTTCGATATTCATATTTTTAAAGTATCATTTGAGATTATTAATATATTAGACAGAATATTTACATTTTCCTACCCTGATCCTGTGGTCATACCCGTCACCAGAAATCACGGGGATGTTTAAGCAAGGAACATGTGTGAGTCGTACAACTACCATTGATATCACTCCGGCAAATGATATTGATGATTTACCTGCAGCATCGCAGCCGGTGCAGTTTATTAAACGTGGTACCCCTCAGTTTATGCGCGTCACGCTGGCGCTTTTCTCCGCGGGTCTTGCAACCTTCGCCCTGCTCTATTGCGTTCAGCCGATCCTGCCCGTGTTGTCCCATGAGTTTGGCGTGTCGCCTGCCAGCAGCAGCGTTTCACTCTCCATTTCTACCGGCATGCTGGCGGTGGGTCTGCTGTTCACCGGGCCGCTATCAGACGCGATTGGCCGGAAGCAGGTCATGGTCACCGCACTGATGCTGGCCTCCGTCAGTACGCTGCTTTCGACGATGATGACCAGCTGGCACGGCATCCTGATAATGCGTGCGCTGATCGGGTTATCGCTGAGCGGCGTGGCGGCGGTCGGGATGACCTATCTCAGCGAGGAGATCCACCCGAGCTTTGTCGCCTTCTCTATGGGGCTGTACATCAGCGGGAACTCCATCGGCGGGATGAGCGGACGCTTGCTGAGCGGGGTGTTTACGGATTTCTTTAACTGGCGCATCGCGCTGGCGGTGATTGGCTGCTTTGCGCTCGCCTCTGCGCTGATGTTCTGGAAAATTCTGCCGGAATCCCGTCACTTCCGCCCGGCGTCCCTGCGCCCCAAAACGCTGTTTATTAATTTCCGCCTGCACTGGCGCGATAAAGGGCTGCCGCGCCTGTTCCTGATGGGTTTTCTGCTGATGGGGTCGTTTGTCACGCTGTTTAACTACATTGGCTATCGTCTGATGCTCTCTCCGTGGCATCTCAGCCAGGCGGTGGTCGGCCTGCTTTCCGTGGCGTACCTCACCGGTACCTGGAGTTCGCCAAAAGCCGGGGCGATGACCGCACGCTACGGTCGTGGCCCGGTGATGCTGGTCTTCACGGCGGTGATGCTGCTCGGCCTGCTGCTGACGCTCTTCTCCTCTCTGTGGCTGATTTTTGCCGGAATGCTGCTCTTCTCTGCAGGCTTTTTCGCCGCCCACTCGGTCGCCAGCAGCTGGATTGGCCCGCGCGCCCGTCGCGCCAAAGGCCAGGCATCGTCGCTGTATCTGTTTAGCTATTACCTTGGCTCAAGCATTGCCGGTACGCTCGGCGGCGTGTTCTGGCACAACTACGGCTGGAACGGCGTGGGCGGGTTTATCGCGCTGATGCTGTGCGCGGCGCTGCTGGTGGGGACAAGTTTGCATAAACGTCTGCATTAACATTCTGCGCCCTTCGTGTTTAAATCGAGCCGATGCTAATTTTTGTCATCGGCTGATTCAGACACGAGGACTTCATGAAAAACAATAACTACCAGCAACTCACCCGCACCTTCCAGCGTCTCTCCCGCTTCTCCCATCTCTCCGCCATCGCCAGCTGGGATATGTTCACCATGATGCCGCCGGGCGGCAGCGCCGCGCGCGGTGAAGCGCTGGCGGAGATGAGCGTCCTGCAGCACCAGATCCTGACCGATAAAAAAGTGGGCGACCTGTTAGCGGCAGCAGCGGGTGAAGATCTGAACGACGTCGAACAGGCCAACCTGCGTGAAATGACGCGTCATTATCAACAAGCAACATTGCTGCCCGAATCGCTGGTGGAAGCCAAATCGCTGGCGGGCAGCAAATGCGAGCACGCGTGGCGTACCCAGCGTCCCGCCAACGACTGGCAGGGGTTTTCCGCCAACCTGAAAGAGGTGGTGAAACTGAGCCGCGAAGAGGCTCGCCTGCGCGCCGACGCCAAAGGCTGTTCGCCCTACGACGCGCTGCTCGATATTTTTGAACCAGACATGACCAGCGCGCGTCTGGACGTGCTGTTCGGCGACATGAAATCCTGGCTGCCGGACCTCCTGGCAAACGTCGTGGAAAAACAGGCTCAGCGGTCGTTCGTTCCGCCGCAGGGCCCTTTCCCGACCGCGACGCAGCGTGAGCTGGGTCTGGAAGCCATGAAGATGCTCGGCTTCGATTTTAACGGCGGTCGTCTGGACGTCAGCGCCCACCCGTTCTGCGGCGGCGTGCCGGAAGACGTGCGTATCACCACGCGCTACGACGAGGACGAGCTGCTGAGCGCGCTGTTTGGCGTGATCCACGAAACCGGACATGCGCGCTACGAACAAAACCTGCCGCGCGCCTGGGCCGGACAGCCCGTGGCGCTGGCGCGCTCAACGGCAATCCACGAATCTCAGAGCCTGTTCTTTGAGATGCAGCTCGGGCGTAGCGAGGCCTTCCTGAAGCATCTGCTGCCTGCCGTTCACGCCCGCTTTGGCAGCCAGGCCGCGTTCAGCGAAGAGAACTTTATCGCCTGGAACCAGCGCGTGAAGCCGGGCTATATCCGCGTTGATGCGGACGAAGTGAGCTACCCGGCGCACGTGGTGCTGCGCTATGAAATTGAACGCGCGTTGATCAACGGCGACATTGAGGTGGACGACATTCCGGCGCTGTGGGATGAGAAAATGCAGGCCTGGCTTGGGCTGTCGACCAAAGATAACTACCGCAACGGCTGTATGCAGGATATCCACTGGACCGACGGCGGCTTTGGTTACTTCCCGTCGTACACGCTGGGTGCGATGTACGCCGCGCAGCTCTTCCACGCCGCGAAAACGGCGCTTCCGGGTCTGCAGGCGTCTATTGCTGACGGCGATTTCTCAGCGCTGTTCGACTGGCTGCGCCAGAACGTCTGGCAGCACGGCAGCCGGTTTAGCACCTCTCAGCTGATTACCCAGGCGACGGGGGACGATCTGAATATCCGCTACTTCCGCGAACATCTGACGTCACGCTATTTGTAATCGACACCGCCGGGGCAATCCCGGCGTTGTACAAACGGTTACACGCCGATACCAATCACTCACGGAAACCTCGAGTTTACAGGGATATAGTTCTTTCAACGGCCCCGCAGTGGGGTTAAATGAAAAACCAAATTCGAGGGTATGAAAATGAAAAAAGTATTAGCTCTGGTTGTTGCCGCTGCTATGGGTCTGTCTTCTGCTGCATTTGCTGCTGAAACTACCGCGACCGCAACACCTGCTGCGGCTCCAGCTGCAACCACCAACGCTGCGCCAGCCAAAGCGGTTCACCATAAGAAACATCACAAAGCAGCAAAACCTGCTGCAGAGCAGAAAGCCCAGGCCGCTAAAAAGCACCACAAAAAAGCGACCAAACCTGCTGTAGAGCAGAAAGCGCAGGCTGCTAAAAAGCATCACAAAAAAGCAGTAAAACACGAAGCTGCTAAACCAGCTGCACAGCCAGCTGCGTAAGCGTACAAGCTAAACCGTGCCCTTCGGGGCACGTTGGTAAACCGGCGCTGAACCGACCAGTTCCGCGCCGTTTTTTTATCCGGAGGGCGTATGCTGCGGCGCTATCGGTTTGAGCTCATTCTTATCTTGCTTATTTTATGCGCGCTCATCGCAAGCCAGTTTTATCTTTCCTGATTGTAGCACGCTGATTTTACTCCCACTTTCGCGCCGTCCCGTCTATAGTATTTTCATAGGGTTCACTTTTAATAATCATAATTACCCCACCAGAGTGTGATATGCGTAAATCTGTTGTGTTGTTACTGGGAACGTTTGGTCTTTTTTCAGGATTCTTACATGCGGACGATGGTGATGAAGACGCTATCAGCGCCAAAGAGGTCAAGACCCTTTTTTTTGGTCACGATGACCGCACGCGGGTTACCGATCCAACGCAGGCCCCCTGGGATGCCATAGGACAACTGGAAACGGCCAGCGGTAACTTATGTACCGCAACATTAATTACGCCTCAACTGGCACTGACGGCCGGTCATTGCCTTCTCATGCCGCCAGCCGGTAAACCGGATAAAGCTATCGCCCTGCGCTTTGTGTCGCAAAAAGGCGTCTGGCGCTATGAGATCCACGGCATTGAAGGACGGGTTGATCCCTCTCTGGGTAAACGCTTAAAACCGGATGGTGAGGGCTGGATTGTGCCCCCTGCCGCCGCATCCTGGGATTTTGGGCTGATTGTTCTGCGTTATCCGCCATCGGGTATCACACCCCTGCCCTTATTCGACGGTGACAAAGCCGCGCTGACGGCGGCACTGAAAGCTGTCGACCGAAAAGTCACGCAATCCGGCTACCCGGTCGATCATCTTGATTCGCTTTACACCCACACTGACTGCACGGTCACCGGCTGGGCGCAAAACAGCGTGCTCTCGCATCAGTGCGATACGCTACCGGGTGACAGCGGGTCTCCGCTGATGTTGAAAACCGAGAATGGCTGGCAGTTGATTGGTGTTCAAAGCTCCGCGCCATCCGCTAAAGACAGATGGCGCGCCGATAACCGTGCCCTGTCGGTTACCGGTTTTCGCGACAAGCTGGAGGCGCTCGCGCAGCAATAAAAAAGGCAGCGAATATCGCTGCCTGAAGAGGATGTCGAAACTGACATCAGGCGAGTTTTATCATAATCATGCCTGCGAGCAGCAGAATCAGGCCGATCCAGCCTTTGTGATTCAAACGCTGACCGAACAGGATCCAGCCTGCTGCCAGGGTGGCGGCGATACCGAAGCCGCCCCACAGCGCATAGGCCACAGAAAGATCGATCCCTTTCACCGCCTGCGACAGGGCGCTAAATGCCCCCAGAACGGCGGCAATCGACATCAGTCCATAAAACTTACGGCGAAAACCGTCAGAGAATTTCAAAAAGACGTTAGCCACGATTTCCAGCACGATGGCCAGCGCCAGCCAGGCCGCGTGGATCCATTCAAACTGCTGCATGAGCCTGCTCCTTCTGCTGTTTCGTCGGTTTACGCGTACCCGATTTAATCAGCACGATCCCTACCACCAGCGTGGTTAATCCGGCAATTTTCATTGTCGACAAGGTTTCGTCAAATATCATGACGCTGAACAGCGTGATCAATAAAATACCGATACCTTCCCACAGGGCATACGCGACACCCAGCGCGATTTTTTTTACCGCAAATGAGAGGAAAATATAGGAAAGGGTAATCATCACCAGCATTAAAATAAAACCGGTATTACCATCGCTCACGCTTGCCCATTTCATCGACAGGGTGCCGGTAATTTCAGCGATAATAGCCAGGGCTAATAAAATCCAGTAAAACATGTTCTTCTCCTGCTTGAGAATATAATCCATCGTGGCTCGCGTTGGACAGCAAACCAAAAAATATTAAATGAGATCAGACAGCTAAGCGCAGGGCGCCAGCTCAGGCAGAAGACGTGACTACAGCGCGTTGCGCCAGTGTTGCTCACCAGACAGAAGGCAGAAGGAAGTGGAGAATACAGCGGTGTTTGTTGAAAAATACGTCCTGAACAAATTGTCCATAAAATTACAATTATCCGCGTTGTTGCTTCTCGTCTTTGCGGATGAAAATTGTCCTCGGTAGTTGAACACGCTAGATTTGTACCATAAGCCAGGGTTTTACTCAAAGTCTTTTCATTTCTTTACCCATTCCGTTTGATTTTGGTTAGTTTTTTTACTCGGATAATGCATCTATTATAAATAAAACATTATTCAGGAACTTCCATGGCTAAACCCATCATTACCCTGAACGGGCTGAAGATTGTCATTATGCTGGGCATGCTGGTCATCATATTGACCGGCGTTCGTTTTGCAGCCGACATCATTGTGCCATTTATTCTGGCGCTTTTTATTGCGGTGATCCTGAACCCGCTGGTACAGCGCCTGGTGCGGCTACGCGTTCCCCGCGTGCTGGC
Source organism: Enterobacter quasimori (assembly GCF_018597345.1). Taxonomy (NCBI): domain Bacteria; kingdom Pseudomonadati; phylum Pseudomonadota; class Gammaproteobacteria; order Enterobacterales; family Enterobacteriaceae; genus Enterobacter; species Enterobacter quasimori. The sequence goes on from NZ_JAHEVU010000001.1 coordinate 561,941, forward strand.
GATCACGCTGCTCATCAGCATTATCATCGTTATCATGGTGCTACTGGTGGCCTATCTCGGGACATCGTTGAACGAGCTGGCACGTACGCTACCAAAATACCGTTCTTCGCTGGCGATCCCGCTCCTGCAACTCGAGCCCTGGCTGCAGCGGGCAGGTATTGAGGTCTCGGTTGAGGAACTGCTGAAGTATATCGATCCGAATGCCGCCATGACCCTCGTTACCAGCCTGCTGGCGCAGCTCTCTAACGCTATGACATCCATTTTCCTGCTGTTTTTGACGGTCGTGTTTATGCTGCTGGAAGTGCCGCAACTGCCCGCAAAGCTGCAGCAAATCATGGTTCGTCCGGTAGAAGGTATGGGGGCGATTCAGCGCGCGCTGGACAGCGTTTCACGCTATCTGGTGCTGAAAACCGCCATCAGCCTGGTGACTGGCCTGGTGGTCTGGGGGATGCTCGTCGCGCTGGATGTCCGCTTCGCTTTCGTCTGGGGATTGCTGGCCTTTGCCCTCAACTACATTCCTAACATCGGTTCCGTGCTGGCGGCGATCCCCCCTATTCTTCAGGCGCTGGTGTTCAGTGGGCTTTATGATGCGCTGGTTCTGTTAGCGGGTTATCTGGCAATCAACCTGGTGTTCGGGAACATTCTTGAGCCACGCATGATGGGCCGCGGGCTGGGGCTTTCCACGCTGGTGGTGTTCCTGTCCCTGATATTCTGGGGCTGGCTGCTGGGTCCCGTGGGTATGCTGCTTTCTGTTCCGCTGACGATCATCGTGAAGATTGGCCTGGAGCAAACGGCGGGCGGGCAAAGCATCGCCGTGCTGCTAAGCGATATGGACCATCGCTAGCGCCCTGCACCGGACTCTGGATCGCCGAATCGGCGCTCCAGAGTGCACGGGACATCATCGCCAGCCCATTTCCGGTGCGACATGCTTCAGAATGGACTCAATAACGTGCGCGTTATAGTCCACGCCCAGCTGGTTCGGCACGGTCAGCAAGAGCGTATCCGCCTCGGCGATGGCCTCATCCTTTTTCAACTGTTCGATCAGCACGTCAGGCTCTGCGGCATAGCTGCGACCAAAAATAGCGCGCGTTTTCTCATCAAGATAACCGACACTATCGCTCTCATTGCGGCTTGAACCGAAATACATCCGGTCGCGGTCATCCATCAGGGCAAAAATGCTGCGGCTGACGGACACGCGCGGCTGACGGGTATGCCCCGCGTCGGCCCAGGCCTTCCGGTACGCGCGGATCTGTTTTGCCTGCTGAATATGAAACGGCTCGCCGGTTTCATCGTCTTTCAGCGTCGAGCTTTGCAAATTCATTCCGAGGTTAGCGGCCCATACCGCGGTCGCATTCGACCCCGCGCCCCACCAGATGCGGTCCCGTAAGCCTTCGGAATGCGGTTCCAGACGCAGTAACCCTGGCGGGTTCGGGAACATTGGCTGCGGATTCGGTTTTGCAAATCCTTCTCCGCGCAGCACCTCAAGCAGCACTTCGGTATGACGGCGCGCCATATCCGATTCGTTTTCCCCTTCCTGTGGGACATAGCCAAAATGACGCCAGCCATCAATGACCTGCTCCGGGGAACCGCGGCTGATGCCAAGCTGTAAACGACCGCCGGAAATGAGATCCGCTGCCCCCGCGTCCTCCGCCATATACATCGGGTTTTCATAGCGCATGTCGATCACGCCCGTACCGATTTCAATACGTTTGGCTTTTGCACCTATCGCCGCCAGTAAGGGGAACGGCGAGCTCAGCTGGCGGGCAAAGTGGTGCACGCGGAAATAGGCACCGTCTGCACCCAGCTCTTCGGCCGCCACGGCCAAATCGATAGACTGCAGCAGCGTGTCTGCCGCCGAGCGCGTACCGGACTGCGGCGACGGCGTCCAGTGACCAAAGGATAAAAACCCGATCTTTTTCATGACTCTGTGTCCTGATAATGCTTTGCGTTGTACCTACTTTACGCATTACCGGGTGAGAATAAATGGCGTTTATTTAACGGAGTGATTCAAATAAATTGACAGAATTGAGCAGTGCGTCATTACGCGCCATAATGGGATATAATATTTCCCTCTCTTTTCATGGCAGGTAAAACCGGCAATGGCTTTGATCCCCAAAAACTACGCGCGGCTGGAAAGCGGCTATCGCGAAAAAGCTTTAAAAATCTACCCATGGGTCTGCGGACGCTGCTCGCGGGAGTTTGTCTATTCCAACCTGCGTGAACTGACGGTTCACCATATCGATCACGACCATACGAATAACCCGGAAGATGGCAGCAACTGGGAGCTGTTGTGCCTGTTTTGCCATGACCATGAGCACTCAAAATACACCGAAGCGGATCGGTACGGCACCACCGTGGTCGCCGGGGAAGACGCGCAAAAAGACGTGGGCGTCGCCACGTTTAACCCGTTTGCCGATTTAAAAGCGATGATGGATAAGAAGAAGTAATCCTTCGGGGCCTGCTGCACGCCCCCGCTACACCAGACTCTCCAGCCACTCGGTAAAGACCCGCACCTTGCGGGAGAGATGACGGTGTGGGTAGAGAAGCGACAGTTTGCGGTCCGGGGAACGATGCTTTGGTAGAACCTCAACCAGAAGGCCGCGGTCAATGTAAGGCTGGAGAAAAAGATTCATCCCCTGCATTAACCCCAGCCCGGCCAGACCTGCCGCGATGTAGGCTTCAGAGTTGTCCACGACAAGCTTACCGGGAAGTTTAATCTCCGCGATGCCCTCCGGCGTCGTAAACGTCCACGGATGGATTTGTCTGCTGTTGTTATTCACCCAGTTGATGGCCTGATGTTGGCGTAAATCATCCAGCGTTTCTGGCGTGCCGTGTTGTGCCAGCCAGGACGGGCTGGCGCAGGTCGTAATTTTGATGTCCCCCACTTTTCTCGCGATATAGTCCCCATCGTCCAGTTCGCCCACCCGCAGCACGCAGTCCAGGCCGTCCCGGAGCATATCCCGGCGGCGATCGGAGCTGCTCAGAATGATGTCAATCTCAGGATGCTGCCGATAAAAATCAGGCAGGTTCGGTATCACCCGCAGCGTCGCAAAAGCGATGGGCATGTCCACACGCAGCTGACCGTGTATTGCCCGGTCAGTACCAAACGACTCCAGCAATTCGTCCGCCTGCGCCAGCAGGGGTTTACTCCGGCGATAAAACGCATCGCCATCCGGCGTCAGGCTAATTCGACGCGTTGTTCGCTGCAGCAAACGCGTGCCGCTGTGCTGCTCCAGAAGCTGTAACGCTTTGGTGACCGCGGGGCGATGGATCTGCAGATTTTCCGCAGCCCTCGACAAGCTTCCCGACTCGACAATTTCAATAAAAATTCGGATAGATTCAAAGAGGTTTATGTTCATACAGGATGTTCTTGCCGCGAGCAGGATAAACGCATTGTTATTAATCTTATAACAGTGATGAATTTTTTTGGCTATTTTTCCTAACAATCCTTCACCCTACACTCTCCTCCATTCAAACAAGAGGAACAGTCTGCTATGAAAAATAACCGTATCTGTCAGATCCTGGGTATCGAAAAACCTGTTATTCAGGGGCCGTTATCCTGGCTCACTGATGCCCGTTTAGTTGCCGCGGTCAGCAACGCCGGCGGGCTCGGCGTGCTGGGACCCAATGCCGGTTTAACCGCCGACACCGCGGTTTCCACACCAGAAGAGACCGCCGAAAAAATGCGCGAGGAGATTCGTAAAACCAAACGGCTGACGGAGAAACCCTTTGGCGTGAACCTGATCCCCACAGCCGTTAATGACGTCTGGACAGGGCCGATCCTGCAGGTGGTGAAAGAAGAAGGCGTCAGGGTTGCGGTGTATACGGGCTATGGAGAAGGCAGCATTATTCCCGCGCTGTTCAGCGAGTTAAAAGAGGCAGGTATCGCCATTATCTACCGCGACATCAATCCAACGCCGGAGAACACCCGCCTCGCAGAAGATCTGGGGGCAGACATTATCGTCGCCACCGGTTTCGATGAGGGCGGTACCTTACCCGCAACGGCGCTGGGCACCTTTTCCATCGTGCCGCTGATTGCCGATGCCGTGAAGCACGTCCCGGTGATGGCCGCGGGCGGTATTACCGATAATCGCACCGCCAGAGCGGCGCATGCATTGGGTGCGGAAGGCGTGTTTGCCGGCTCGGTCTTTATCAGCACGGAAGAAAGCCGCGTGCCGCAGAGCGTGAAAGAGAAAATTGTTGCCGCCAACGGCCTCGATTTGCTGCTTTTCCGCACCGTGCCCCATTACTACCGCTCTCTTCCCGGCAAGCTGGCGGAAAAACTGGCGGCGATGGACAAAGCAGGCGCAAGCAACGAAGCGCTGGGCAAGGCGATGGGCGGATTACGGGGCCTGCGCCTGGGCATGCTGGAAGATAACACCGATGAAGGCTATATCGCGCTCGGCACGGGGATCGGGAATATCCGCAGCGTGAAAAGCGTGGCCGAGGTTGTCGATGCGTTAACGGTTGAGTAAGCCCTTAACCCTGATGCTATGGGCGCTGCACAGGAGCAGCGTCCGCAAACCGTCTGCGGTTCTTTGTCACACATAGTTAGCTTCTACCTCGCCACCGGTAAATCCGCGTATCGCGTCGTATAGGCCGGTGACAACATTTCCCGCTTCATCGCCCATGGTTTCTCAATCCCCTGCCCGGCGAACCATATCTTCCCTTTGCCGGAGTGATTTACGCTGTCGATCATCTCCATCAGCGCCGCGCTGTTAGCGCGCAGGCGATTATCGTCAAACAGGTTAAGCTGGGCGACGCCGCTGCTGAAAAAGTCCGCCAGCATGACCCCGGCCTTCATATAGCGATACCCGTCGAGCCATATCCGCCCCAGCGCCTCCGTGGCGGCGCGGATGATATCCCGCGAGTCATTGGTGGGCGTCATCAGGGTGACCGAAGCCTGATTGCCGTAATAAACTTCGTTGTCCGCATGCGGGCTGGTGCGCACAAACACGCTGATAAAACGACAGTATTGATGCTCGCCGCGCAGTTTCTCTGCAGCGCGCTCCGCGTAGGCGCAAATCGCCTGATGCATCTCTTCATATTGCGTAATGCGATGACCAAACGAACGGCTACAGATGATTTGCTGCTTCGTGGGGGCAAACTCTTCCAGGTCAAGACAGGGCTCACCGCGAAGCTCGCGCGCCGTACGCTCCAGCACCACGTTAAAATGTTTGCGAATGACCCACGAGGAGGCCTCCGCCAGCTCCAGCGCTGTGGTAATCCCCATCGCGTTCAGTTTTTTCGTGATGCGCCGCCCTACGCCCCATACCTCCTCTACCGGAACCTTTGCCAGCAGTTTACGCTGCCGCTCGCGGCCTGAGAGATCGACCACGCCGCCGGTGCTGGCCCAGCGTTTCGCCGCATAGTTGGCCAGCTTCGCCAGCGTTTTTGTCGGGGCAATACCGACGCCAACGGTTAAGCCGGTATTTTTAAAGACCTGCGTGCGCATCTGGTGACCGAACGTTTCCAGCGCAAGGCAGTTACCGATCCCTGAAACGTTCACGAACGCCTCATCGATCGAGTAAATTTCTATGGCCGGGGCGAGATCGGTCAGCGTCTGCATCACCCGACTGCTGAGATCGGCATACAGCGCATAGTTCGAGCTAAAGACGTAAACCCGTTCCGGAAACCGCTTCTCTTTGAATTTAAAATAGGGCTCACCCATTTTTATGCCGAACTGCTTTGCCTCCCGCGAGAGTGAAATTATGCAGCCGTCGTTATTGGACACCACCACGATGGGCTTCCCCACCAGATCGGGGCGGAATACCCGCTCGCAGGAGGCATAGAAGCTGTTCACATCAACCAGCGCGAACATGTTTATGCGTTTTAAGCGTATGGGTGACGACGCCGAAGATCTGCAGCTCCTCTTCGGACTGAAAGGCGATCGGCTGATAGCGGACATTATGTGGCAATAGCCTCAGAACCGGGCGGGTCTGTAGCTCTTTCACCGTAAACTCACCGGCGACCGATGCCACGACGATATCCCCATGTTCGGCATTTAACGACCGATCCACCACCAGCAGATCGCCGTCGCTAATCCCCGCGCCAATCATGGAGTCTCCGCTCACCTTGATAAAATAGGTCGCACTGGGGTGTCTCACTGCCAGCCGGTTAAGATCGAGACGATCCTCCACGTAATCCTGCGCCGGGCTCGGGAAACCACAGGCGACGCGCTCTAAAAATAACGGTAATTCAATGACTTGTTTTGGGTGATAAGAAAAGAGAGTGTCCATAATGCCTTTCTCGCCAGATACTGTATATAAATACAGTATTACGGATTATGGACAAGGATCAAGATGATTTCCGGAGGCGAACCCAAACGCGTTGAAGTTTGAGCGGATTTAATTTAGCCATAGCCTGTACAAATCAATCCACCACGACCTTCACTCTGGGTTTAGACAGCAAAATATGGATAAGCCCGGTGAAGGCGACCGGTTTAAAGAAGTAGTATCCCTGCTGGTATACGATGTCATTTCGGTTGAGATAGTCTAACTGCGCCTTCGTCTCAACGCCTTCCGCCACAATGCTGATGGAGAGCTTACGCGCCAAATCCAATACGCAATCGAGGATCCGGGTGGAATCCTCGTGTTCATTGACTCTGCTGACGAAGCTGTGGTCAATCTTAATGTAATCGATATGCAGATCGTGCAGATAAGAGAGCCCGGAATAGCCGGTACCAAAGTCATCCAGGGCAATGGCAAAACCATTTTCATGGAGCACGTTCAGGGTCTGCACAAGGCGTTCATCAATATCCAGCGGCTCTCGCTCTGTCACCTCAATCACATGGTTTAAATCCTTTCTGACGAAGCTATTTTTATATTTCAGGCATTCGTCCACGAAGCCAGGCATCGCGATATGGGAAGCGCTGAAGTTAATCCCGACATGAAAACCTTCCGGAAGCTTGCTGGAGATGGCATTCATTTGCGTCACCACCTGCGCCATCAGGCTTTGCGTGAGGGAAACAATCAGCCCCGATTTTTCAGCAATCGGAATAAATGCGCCGGGGGAAATATACCCCGCTTTGGGGTGTTTCCATCTTGCCAGAACCTCCACGCCCCGCAATGTGCCCTCCCTGCCGTTAACCACCGGCTGGTAAAACGGAATGATTTCTCTCTTCGCAATCGCACCGCGTAGTGATTCTTCAGGAAGCGTGTGTTTGTTCAGGTATTTATACAGAACATAAGCCGCAATACCGGCAACCAGCAGTAAGAAAAGGAGTATGCCGCCCCCCTGGATAAGAAGTCTTTTCAGGCTAAAAAAAGGCGCAGGGTTGTATCGGATGCTATAGGCGTATTGTTCAGAGTGAACCTGTCTGGCCAGACGTTCGCCGGGAGGTATAACGTGCAGTGCGCCAGAGGCGTCAATTGCGCTCACGCCCACCGCTAATGAATAGTTCACGTGCTTTAACGGCGTGCTTAACGCATCCCGGATATGGCGATCGCTGATCGTCACGATAATACGGTTTTCCGCAAACCGGGTCTGGAAGAGCAACACCGGCTGCCCGTTTACCGTATCGCTTGCCGGAACAAGAAATAAGGGAGTATCGGGTAATGTATTAACATGCCGCAATAACACGCGATTTCCCGGCAGAGAGGAACACCAGGGCTGCCCCTGCCTGATGACGACGATGGTTCTGAGATGTGGCTGAAGAGCGGCCTCCGTACCCAGCTGGTACTGGCCTTCTGCATCGCACCCCCTGACGATAATTTCCGTCGCCGTTCGGGCGGCAACGCGCGCCTCGTCAAGAATGTCATTGATATCACTTACAGCATATCGGGCTCCCGACTGACTGTCGGCCCGTGCTGAATACCAGAGTTGAATATTGAGGATAAAAATACCCGCAATAAAAATGGCTACTGCTGCTGCGACAGGCACAAAAGTGTTACGCATCAACGTGTCTACCCTACAGGGTTATGATTATAAATAGCATGGTCGACAATAATAAAAATAACCATGTTATCTTTAAAATAATGACTTACTTATGACTTATTGAGATGGTTAAACTAAACCAATCACTATAAAAGCACTAATGATTGACTTTAAATTTAGACTAATGCATATTTTACAGCACAAATTAACAAGACTTTTTGGAGGACGTTTTCTATGCCAGCCCGTGATTATCCCGACAAGCGCGTTGCTCGCGGTTTAGCAAAGGAGGCCGATCTCAGGATGTTGAGCGCCCGCATCGATCCCGACCTGATGGAGTACATCAGAACCACCGCCTATGAAACCCGCAAAAGTAAGCAAGAGATTGTGGCGGAAGCATTAGCGCTTCATCGGCAGAATAACCCGATGACGCCTGCAGCAGACTAAGCCAGGGCTTCATCTGGCAGGCGGTATTCTGTTTTCGCTTAATCCACCAGTGAATTCAGCGTGTCCAGCGCGTCCGGCGGTAACACCAGATCCCCGGCGGCAAGGTTTTGCTGGAGATGCGCCACGGAGGAGGTTCCGGGGATCAGCAGGATGTTCGGGGAACGTTGCAACAGCCACGCCAGCGCAACCTGCATTGCCGTTGCGCCCAGCGCATCCGCAACCGTCTGCAGCCCGGAAGATTGCAGCGGCGTGAAACCGCCCAGCGGGAAGAATGGCACCCAGGCAATCCCCTGCTGCGCAAGCGTATCCACCAGCGAATCATCACCGCGATTCACAATGTTGTACATGTTCTGCACGCACACCACGGGCACCATCTTCTGCGCCTCGGCGACCTGAGAGGCAGTGACGTTGCTCAATCCAATATGGCGAACCAGCCCCTGCTGCTGTAGCTCCGCCAGCGTGGACAACGGTTCAGCGATCGATCCTTCCGCAGGACCGTGGGCGCTAAACATAATCCGCAGATTGACCACATCCAGTACGTCCAGCTGCAGGTTGCGCAGATTATCATGCACCGCCTGAGTCAGTTCCTGCGCGGAAAAGGCCGGGAGCCAGGCACCTTTGTCGTCACGGCGGGCGCCGATTTTGGTCACGATGGTCAGATCGTCCCGATAAGGATGAAGCGCCTCGCGGATTAGCTGGTTAGTCACGTGCGGGCCGTAAAAATCGCTGGTATCGATATGATTCACACCCGCGGCCACCGCTTCGCGGAGCACCTCCAGCGCGGCCTGCTTATCCTTCGGTGGGCCAAATACGCCCGGCCCGGCAAGCTGCATCGCGCCATAGCCCAGTCGTTTAACCGTTCGCGTGCCGAGCGCGTACGTTCCGCTTTTATCAATGCTGCTCATGTTGACCTTCCTCATAAAATGATCCGGATTTACAACAGGTTTCCGATCGGAGCCCTAAGTTAAGCACGAGTTAAATTAAAGTTTAAATTCTATACGACGATAGTATTGATGTACCTCTGCATCTCTCTAACGGACGACCGCTATGCTGAAAAATCTGCACGTAATTACCGGTATTATCTTTGCCCTCACCATATTCTGTCTGCTGCAAGTTGTCACGGGAGGGTTGTTCTACTCTGCCGTCAGCAACGATCGCCATAACTTCCAGAACTCCGGGGTGCTCAATGCCCAACAGGAGAGCCTGAGCGACAGCGTCAATACGCTGATAAAAACGCGCGTTACCGTCACCCGCGTGGCGATCCGTTACCTGAAAAACCAGCGCGATCCTGCGTCCCTCGCGGCGATCAACAAGCTGTTAGGCACCGCCAATGACTCACTGGCGAAAGCCGAAGCCTATAACAAAGAGTGGCAGAAAATGCCGCAGGTGAATGGCCAAAACGCGGCGTTAACCGAAGAGATGCAGAAATCCTGGAATCAAATGCACGAGGTGATGCGTCTGTCGATTGAGTATCTGCGCGCCGACAACTACCAGGCTTACGGTGACCTGGATGCCCAGCAGGCGCAGGACGGGATGGAGGCGGTCTATAACCGCTGGCGTGCCGAAAACAACACCCTGCTTAAAGCGGCGACACAGGAAAACCAGAGCAGCTTTACGCAGATGCAGTGGACGCTGGCAGGGATTTTCCTGGCCGTGATCGCCGTGCTGGTCGTGATCTGGCAGGGTTTACAGCACCTGCTGCTGAAACCGCTCAAAACCATCATGAACCACATCCGCACCATCGCGGGCGGCGATCTGACGCAAAACGTCGATATCTCTGGCCGCAATGAGATGGGACAGCTGGCGGCTGGCCTGCATGAGATGCAGCAGTCGCTGGTTAACACGGTCAGTGCCGTACGCGGGAGCACGGATTCGATCTATACCGGCGCGGGTGAAATTGCCGCCGGGAGCAACGACCTCTCGGCCCGTACCGAACAGCAGGCGGCCTCGCTGGAAGAGACGGCCGCCAGTATGGAAGAGCTGACCGCAACGGTTAAACAGAACTCCGATAACGCGCGTCAGGCTACGCTGCTGGCGAAAAATGCCTCTGAAACGGCCGCACGCGGTGGTCACGTCGTGGATAACGTAGTTCGCACGATGACCGAAATTGCCGACAGTTCGCAGCAAATCGCGCACATCACCGGCGTAATTGACAGCATCGCCTTCCAGACGAACATTCTGGCGCTTAACGCGGCGGTGGAAGCCGCTCGCGCCGGGGAACAGGGCCGTGGCTTTGCGGTTGTTGCCGGTGAAGTCCGTACGCTGGCGAGCCGCAGCGCCCAGGCGGCGAAGGAGATCAAAGGGCTGATTGAGAATTCCGTCAGCCGGGTCAACACCGGCTCTGAACAGGTGAGCGAGGCTGGTGCAACGATGAAAGAGATCGTCGCCGCGGTCACCCGCGTCACCGATATTATGGGTGAGATTTCATCAGCCTCTGACGAGCAGAGCCGCGGGATTGAGCAGGTGAGCCTGGCCGTATCGCAGATGGACAGCGTAACGCAGCAAAACGCCGCGCTGGTGCAGGAATCCGCCACGGCCGCAGCGGCCCTGGAAGACCAGTCCGAGCAATTGCGTCAGGCCGTGGCTGCATTTCGCCTGAACGTGCAGGAAAGTGCCGCGCCGCGCCCCAAAAATGTGAAAACGCCGCAGCTGCTGCGTCCGGCAACGGCCAGCGCGTCGGGCGACAATCACTGGGAAACGTTCTAGGCCGTACCGCTAGCGGCTGCGCTTGGCGTGCCGCTCCCAGGTCTCCTGTTTCGCTTCGTCGGATTTTCGCAGCGAAACATAGCAAGCCCCGCTGCCGCCATGGTGCGGCAGCGCGACACAAAATGCCTGCACTTCCTCGAACTCCGTCAACCAACGCGCCAGATAGCTGCGCACCACGTTAGGGTGCGACTTCAGCTCACGCCCTTTGCCGTGCACGATAATCAGGTTGCGCAGCCCGTCACGACTCGCCTGCCGGATAAAAGAATACAGCATCTGGCGGCAGCGTTCGGCGGGCTGACGTAAGAGGGTTAAGCTTGCCTGGCGGGTATATTTACCGGAACGCAGCTTATCGATAACGCCCTGCTGAACCCCTTCGCGCTGGAACATCAGCGGCTCTTCGAGCGGCAGCAATTCCAGAAAACCCAGCGTCAGAAAGTTGTCGAGCTGTTCGGTATCAATGTCCTGGCGAGCCCGTGAATTACGGCTTTGCTGCCAGTGGATATCCGTGCAGCGCTTCAGGGGCTGAACATCTTCCATGGCGTCAAGAAAAAGGGATTTGTCGTCAGGGTTCATGGAAATCCTCCGGCTACATCTGGGCTTGTACTATACCTGCACCAGACAGGCGCCTCAATCACCCCTGCAGAATGCGGGGGGAGAGATACATATTATCCTGGTGAATATATATAGCCATTATTAAAAATAGTTAAAGCGGACTTAACTAAAACTTCAGTAAAGTTAAAATGAGTGATTTGCGTTAAATTTTTATAAAATCAATCACTCGCCTGCCTTTCATTTTTCAGAAAAGATGTTATACCTAAATATACCTGCCTCATGGATATAATACTCAGGACTGGCGAAAGGATGTACTGCTGTGTGTACTATAGGGTCTGTCTGATGTCGGGCAGATCCTGTTTTTTTATATTATGCACTTCACGCGACGACTATTTTTCTCGCTTCCCTTCTGAATTGCGTAATTAATGATTCGGCAAGGGGCGTCTGACGTGAATCACGGCGCTGAATTAAATAATAGGTTGCTTTAGGAAGCGACTCAACGACCGGCAGCATGACCAGACGGTGCGCCAGCAGAGGGTCACAGCCCAACTCCTGCGGCAATATGCTTAAAAAATCACTTTGCGCGACAAGGCTAATGCAGGAAGAAAAGGTTTCGCAGACGACACCAATTCGCGGTATTTGCGAGCGGTGGCTAAATACCTCCTCCAATTGCTTATAATAACTTCCCCGCGGCGTCGGCATTGTCCAGTTATAATGCAGAAGTTCATTAATAGAGGTTGCCCCCGTCGCCGGATGCCCTTCCCGACAAAATACCGCAAACGGTTTTTCAAAGAGCTTTTCAAACGTAAACTCATGGTCGTAAGGCCCCTGATAATAAGTATTGATGGTGAAATCCAGCTCGCCCTGGCGTAATTCATTGATCATCGACACCAGCTGCCCTTCCATAATTCGCACCTTGACCTGCGGATGTTGCGCATGGAAACGGGTGATGACGGCGGGCATCAGGCTGCGTGAAACGCTGGCCCCCATTCCGATGTTGATCTGCCCGGCCAGTTCGCCCTGCCGCTGACGGATATCATCCTGCGCCGCGCGCAGCTCTTCCAGAATTAACCGGGCGCGCTGGTAAAAGCCCTCACCGCATTCCGTCAACGCGACGCCCTTACTCCTGCGCACGAAAAGCTGCGCCGCCATGCCCTCCTCCAGTTCTTTGATGGATTTGGTCAGCGCCGGTTGCGAAAGATTCAGCGTTCTGCTGGCACCGCGAATGCTGCCCTGACGCGCGACTTCAACAAACGCCCGGATTTGATGAAATTTAATCTGGAATGTCATAGCCCGATCGATAACCGTTGTTTATCAGAGTAAAGAAACTGTCATCTACTTTAATGGAAAGGGATGTGCGAGGGTAATTCCTGAACGGTTAAAACTGTGAAAAATCGGTTAGTGATAAGTAAAAACTATCACAGCGTGAAGCAGTTCACATATTTTAATGATGACAGGAACAGATATGGACACACTGGCGCAGTACATCCAGACGTTAACCCCGCAACTGAGCGCATGGCGTCGTGATTTTCACCATTTCGCGGAATCCGGCTGGGTAGAGTTTCGTACCGCCGCGAAAGTCGCGGAAATCCTGGACTCGCTGGGTTACGAACTGGCGATGGGGCGCGACGTGGTCGATGCCGAAAGCCGTATGGGGCTGCCCGATGCCGCTACCCTGGCGCATGAGTTTGCCCGCGCGCGGACGCAGGGCGCGCCTGAGAAATGGCTGGCGCCGTTTGAAGGCGGCTTTACCGGCATTGTGGCGACCCTGAATACCGGCCGCCCTGGCCCAACCCTGGCGTTTCGCGTGGACATGGACGCCCTTGATTTAAGCGAAGCGCTCGACGACAGCCATCGCCCGTCCCGCGACGGGTTTGCCTCCTGCAACGCGGGAATGATGCACGCCTGCGCGCACGACGGCCACACCACCATTGGTCTGGGGCTGGCGCAGGTGCTTAAGCAGAATGAAGCCCGGCTGAACGGCACCATCAAGCTGATCTTCCAGCCCGCCGAAGAAGGTACGCGCGGCGCGCGCGCCATGGTTGCCGCCGGGGCGCTGGACGACGTGGACTATTTCACCGCCATCCATATTGGTACCGGCGTGCCTGCCGGAACGGTGATCTGCGGCAGCGATAACTTTATGGCCACCACCAAGTTCGACGTGAACTTTACCGGCGTGGCCGCACACGCGGGCGGTAAGCCGGAGGACGGTCGTAACGCCCTGCTCGCCGCCGCGCAGGCCGCCCTCGCCCTGCACAGCATCGCCCCGCACAGCGAAGGTGCCTCCCGGGTAAACGTCGGCGTGATGCAGGCGGGCAGCGGACGCAACGTGGTGCCCGCCAATGCTCTGATCAAAGTTGAAACCCGCGGCGAAACCGAAGTGATTAATCAGTACGTCTTTGAACGCGCGCAGGCAGTGGTTACCGGCGCGGCGGCCCTCTACGGCGTGAACGCCGAGATGCGCCTGATGGGGGCTGCCACCTCCAGCGCACCGACGCCGGCCTGGGTGGATTATCTGCGCGAGCAGGCGAGCCAGGTTTCCGGGGTTGTCCATGCCATCGATAAGGTGAAAGCCCCGGCAGGCTCCGAAGACGCCACGCTGATGATGGCCCGCGTGCAGCAGAACGGCGGCATGGCGTCCTATATGGTGTTTGGCACGGAGTTGAGCGCCGGACATCACAACGAAAAATTCGACTTTGATGAGCAGGTCATGCCTGTCGCCATCGAAACGCTGGCGCGAACTGCGCTCAATTTCCCGTGGACGCGAGGTGTGTAATGCAGGAGAACTACGCTTTTATTGCCGATGCGATCGACACGCGATGTCGGACGTTAACCGATATTGCCGATGCGATCTGGGATCGTCCCGAAACCCGCTTTGAAGAGTTCTGGTCCGCCGAACGGTTGGCCAGCGAGCTGGAAGGCGAAGGCTTCACGCTGATCCGCGAGGCAGGCGGTATCCCAAATGCCTTTATCGCCAGCTTCGGCAGCGGGAAACCGGTTATCGCCCTGCTGGGCGAGTACGACGCGCTGGCCGGATTAAGCCAGCAGGCACACTGCGCGACCGCGCAGACCGCCACGCCGGGAGCCAACGGCCATGGCTGCGGGCATAACCTCTTAGGCACCGCGGCGCTTGCGGGCGCGGTGGCGGTGAAAAGCTGGCTGGAGCAGCACGGTGGCAGCGGAACGGTACGTTTTTACGGCTGTCCCGGCGAAGAAGGCGGCTCCGGGAAAACCTTTATGGTGCGCGAAGGGCTGTTTGATGACGTCGATGCCGCCGTCACCTGGCACCCGGAAGCCTTTGCCGGGATGTTTAACGTCAGCACGCTGGCGAATATTCAGGCCGCCTGGCGTTTTCACGGCGTGGCGGCGCACGCGGCCAACTCCCCTCACCTGGGACGCAGCGCGCTGGACGCCGTGACGCTGATGACCACCGGCACCAACTTCCTTAACGAACACATTATCGAGAAAGCGCGCGTCCATTACGCCATTACCGATACCGGCGGGATTTCGCCCAACGTGGTGCAGGCGCAGGCCGAGGTGCTATACCTGATCCGCGCCCCGGAGATGGCGGATGCGCAGCAGATCTACGAGCGCATCGAGAAAATCGCCCAGGGCGCGGCGCTGATGACCGAAACCACCGTCGAATGCCGCTTTGATAAAGCCTGCTCCAGCTACCTGCCGAACCGCACGCTTGAGGCGGCTATGTATCGCGCCCTGCAGCACTACGGCACGCCGGAGTGGACCGACGAGGAGCGAGAGTTTGCCCGCGAGATCCACGCCACGCTGACGCCCAACGATCTGCAAAACAGCCTGAAAAATATTGCCGCCACGGGTGGCGAAGCGGGTAAAGCCTTTGCCCGTCGTCATCAGGCGACGCTGCTGGTGGATGAAGTCGCGCCCTACGCTATTACCGACAACGTGCTGGCGGGCTCAACGGACGTGGGCGACGTCAGCTGGAAAATGCCGGTCGCCCAGTGCTTCAGCCCCTGCTTTACCGTCGGCACGCCGCTGCACACCTGGCAGCTGGTGTCCCAGGGGCGTACCTCCATTGCTCACAAAGGCATGCTGCTGGCCGGAAAAGTGATGGGTGCGACCGCGCTCAATCTGCTGCTGGACGCAGCGCTGCTGAACAAATGCCGTGAAGAGTTCGAACAACAATTACAAGAAAAACCGTACGTGTGCCCGATCCCACGGGGCGTGACACCGTCACCTTTAAAATAAAAAAACATAACACAACAACACAACACTCCCGAGGAACGCCCATGAGTATGTCATCCATACCTTCGCATTCCCCATCCGGTAAGCTCTATGGCTGGGTTGAAAGGATCGGCAATAAAGTGCCGCACCCTTTCCTGCTTTTTATCTATCTGATTGTGATTTTGATGGTCGCCACCGCCGTGCTCTCCGCCTTTGACGTCAGCGTGCGCAGCCCGGCCGACGGCAGCCTGGTGGCGGTGAAAAACCTGCTCAGCGTTGAAGGGCTGCACTGGTTTTTACCCAACGTGATTAAAAACTTCAGTGGATTCGCCCCGCTCGGCGCCATTCTGGCGCTGGTGCTGGGCGCCGGTCTGGCTGAACGCGTTGGCCTGCTGCCCGCATTGATGGTGAAGATGGCTTCTCACGTCAGCGCGCGGTACGCGAGCTACATGGTGCTGTTTATCGCCTTCTTCAGCCATATCTCCTCCGACGCCGCGCTGGTGATCATGCCGCCGATGGGGGCGCTGATCTTCCTCGCCGTCGGGCGCCATCCCGTGGCGGGCCTGCTGTCGGCGATTGCGGGCGTGGGCTGCGGCTTTACCGCCAATCTGCTGATCGTGACCACCGACGTGCTGCTCTCGGGCATCAGTACGGAGGCGGCGAAGACCATTGATGCGGCAATGCACGTCAGCGTGATCGACAACTGGTACTTTATGGCCAGCTCGGTGATTGTCCTGACGATTGTTGGCGGGCTAATTACCGATAAAATCATCGAGCCGCGGCTGGGTAGATGGGAAGGCCGCAGTGATGAAAAGCTGGAGACGCTGAGCGATGCGCAGCGCTTCGGCCTGCGCGTGGCGGGGATTGTCTCGCTGGCGTTTATCGCCGCGGTGGCGCTGATGGTGGTGCCGGAAAACGGCATATTGCGCGATCCGGTTAAACATACCGTCCTGCCGTCGCCGTTTATTCAGGGCATCGTGCCGCTGATTATCCTCTTCTTCTTTGTCGTTTCGCTCGCCTACGGTATCGCCACCGGCAAAATCCGCCGTCAGGGCGATCTGCCGCAGCTGATGATTGAGCCGATGAAAGAGATGGCGGGCTTTATCGTGATGGTGTTTCCCCTGGCGCAGTTCGTGGCGATGTTTAACTGGAGCAACATGGGCAAGTTTATGGCCGTGGGCCTGACCGACGCGCTGGAGGCTGCCGGATTAAGCGGCGTACCGGCGTTTGTCGGCCTGGCGCTGCTGTCATCCCTGCTGTGCATGTTTATCGCCAGCGGCTCCGCCATCTGGTCGATTCTGGCCCCGATCTTCGTACCGATGTTTATGATGCTGGGCTTCCACCCGGCTTTTGCGCAAATCCTGTTCCGCATCGCGGACTCTTCGGTCATTCCGCTGGCGCCGGTTTCGCCGTTTGTTCCGCTGTTTTTAGGCTTCCTCCAGCGCTATAAACCGGAGGCCAAACTGGGTACCTACTATTCGCTGGTTTTACCCTACCCGCTTATCTTTTTAGGGGTATGGCTGGTGATGCTGGTGGCGTGGTATCTTGTCGGCCTGCCGATTGGGCCGGGGATTTACCCGAGGCTGAACTAAAGGAATGAGGATGCTGAGATTACTCGAAGATAAGATTGCGACGCCGCTTGGGCCGCTGTGGGTTATCGCCGATGAGGCGTTCAATCTGCGCGCCGTCGAATGGGAAGAGCACAGCGACCGCATGGAAGAGCTGCTGAACATTCATTATCGCGCGCAGGGTTTTGAGCGTATCAGCGCCACCAACCCGGGTGGGCTGAGCGACAGGCTTACGGCGTACTTCGAGGGCGATCTCAGCATCATTGACACGCTGCCGACCGCCACGGCAGGCACCCCTTTCCAGCGCGAAGTGTGGCAGGCCCTGCGGTCGATTCCGTGCGGACAGGTGATGCATTACGGCCAGCTTGCAGAGCAGTTAGGTCGTGCGGGCGCGGCGCGCGCAGTGGGTGCCGCAAACGGCTCCAACCCGGTCAGCATTGTGGTTCCCTGCCACCGCGTGATTGGCCGCAACGGCACCATGACGGGCTATGCCGGTGGCGTGCAGCGAAAAGAGTGGCTACTGCGCCATGAAGGGTATCTTTTGCTCTAGTTTCCAGGCTTTTTGTGCTTAATTTTCTACCGGTTAGGCTAAAAATCCATAAGCAATTTGTGGAATTTCAAGAAGATGGCGACACAATGTCGCCACTTGTCCTTATTGAGGGTTTGCCAGGCTTACGTACTTACCAAAAAGATGTTAAAATTGACCAATATCAATTAAGGCTTGAGCAAACCTATGATCCCGGAAAAGCGAATTATACGACGCATTCAGTCTGGCGGTTGTGCTATCCATTGCCAGGATTGCAGCATCAGCCAGCTCTGTATCCCGTTTACCCTGAATGAGCATGAACTCGATCAGCTTGATAATATCATCGAGCGTAAAAAGCCTATTCAGAAAGGGCAGACGCTGTTTAAAGCGGGAGACGAACTGAAATCGCTCTATGCTATCCGTTCTGGCACCATCAAGAGCTACACCATCACCGAACAGGGTGATGAGCAGATCACCGGCTTCCATCTGGCGGGCGACCTGGTAGGCTTTGATGCTATCGGCACGGGCCATCACCCGAGCTTTGCTCAGGCGCTCGAAACCTCAATGGTTTGCGAAATCCCGTTTGAAACCCTGGACGATCTCTCCGGTAAGATGCCTAACCTGCGTCAGCAGATGATGCGTCTGATGAGCGGTGAGATCAAAGGCGATCAGGACATGATCCTGCTGCTTTCCAAAAAGAATGCAGAAGAGCGCCTGGCTGCGTTTATCTACAACCTCTCCCGCCGCTTCGCCGAGCGTGGTTTCTCCCCGCGTGAATTCCGTCTGACGATGACGCGTGGCGATATCGGTAACTACCTGGGCCTGACCGTAGAAACCATCAGCCGCCTGCTGGGTCGTTTCCAGAAAAGCGGGATGCTGGCCGTTAAGGGTAAGTACATCACCATCGAAAACGGTGAAGCGCTGGCGGTTCTCGCCGGGCACGCCCGCAACGTCGCATAACATCCCCGAATGATTCATGCCAGTTTCGTACATTTTCATGATGACGGGACTGGCATTTTACATTGTCCTTTTCAACCGCTCCCACTCCCCGGTCTGCGCCTGGCACGTTCCCGTTGAGGTTATGATTTGAGAGAAAGTTTATTTTTCGTTTCAGTCGTTATTGCCTCAATCACCTTCATATTCATCTGGATCATGCTTGTCGGCCCTATGAAGGGAGAGGAAAAGACCTATGTGCAGGATTCAACGACCTTTGCGATAGCGGTGATGGTGCTGCTGTTGATTGCGTTTATCGCCGTGACGATGACCGTTCTGCTTCTTTGAGAAATTTGCATGAATTATTGATCTGACAAAACCTTCCCCCTGTTTCATTCAGGATATATAGGTTACTCTTTTAATTACAGACTGTGGTGACAGTAGTAAGGAGACCTGTATGGCCAAGTATCAAAACATGCTGGTAGCTATCGATCCGAATCAGGACGATCAGCCGGCATTACGACGTGCTGTGTATTTACATCAACGGATTGGTGGCAAAATCAAAGCGTTTTTGCCGATCTATGACTTCTCGTATGAGATGACCACCCTTCTGTCGCCTGACGAGCGCACCGCTATGCGTCAGGGCGTGATCGGCCAGCGTACCGCGTGGATCCGTGAACAGGCGAAATATTACCTGGAAGCGGGTGTTCCTATTGATATCAAAGTGGTCTGGCACAACCGACCTTTCGAAGCCATTATCCAGGAAGTTGTCGCCGGTGGGCACGACCTGCTGCTGAAAATGGCGCACCAGCATGACAAGCTGGAATCCGTGATCTTCACCCCTACCGACTGGCATCTGCTGCGTAAATGTCCTTGTCCGGTCTGGATGGTAAAAGACCAGCCGTGGCCTGAGGGCGGGAAAGCCGTCGTGGCGGTAAACCTCGCGAGCGAAGAGGATTACCACAATTCGCTGAACGAGAAGCTGGTGAAGGAAACCATCCAGCTTGCCGAACAGGTCAATCACACCGAAGTGCATCTTGTGGGCGCGTATCCGGTCACGCCGATTAACATTGCCATTGAGCTGCCTGAATTTGACCCGAGCGTCTATAACGACGCGATCCGCGGACAGCACCTGCTGGCGATGAAAGCGCTGCGCCAAAAATTCAGCATTGATGAGAAAATGACGCACGTTGAAAAAGGTCTGCCTGAAGAGGTGATCCCGGATTTAGCGGAACATCTTCAGGCGGGGATTGTGGTACTGGGAACCATCGGGCGCACCGGTATTTCAGCCGCGTTCCTCGGCAATACCGCCGAACAGGTGATCGACCATCTGCGCTGCGACCTGCTGGTGATTAAGCCGGATGAGTTCCAGACGCCGGTTGAGTTGGATGACCCGGAAGACGATTGACCCGCAAGATGAAAAAAAACCGTCGGCGAACCGGCGGTTTTTTTTTGCCGGGTGGCGGCTACGCCTTACCCGGCCTACGGGTTTGGTAGGCCCGGTAAGCTTGCGCCACCGGGCTTTACCCTGTCAGAGCGCTTTCAGAATCGCATCCACGCTGGCTTTGGCATCGCCAAACAGCATGTGGGTGTTCTCTTTGAAGAACAGCGGGTTCTGAACGCCTGCATAGCCGGTATTCATGGAGCGTTTAAACACAATCACGTTCTGCGCCTTCCACACTTCCAGAACCGGCATACCGGCGATTGGGCTACGCGGATCGTCCTGCGCCGCCGGGTTAACGGTGTCGTTAGCGCCAATGACCAGCACGGTGTCAGTGTCGGCGAAATCATCGTTGATCTCGTCCATCTCCAGCACGATGTCGTAAGGCACTTTCGCCTCCGCCAGCAGCACGTTCATGTGGCCTGGCAGACGCCCTGCCACCGGGTGAATACCAAAGCGCACCTTGATACCGCGCGCGCGCAGCTTCTCGGTGATTTCCGCAACCGGATACTGCGCCTGCGCCACCGCCATGCCGTAGCCCGGGGTGATAATGACCGAGTGTGAGTTTTTCAGCATATCCGCGGTATCTTCCGCGCTGATTTCACGGTGCTCACCCACTTCCTCATCGGAACCGGTAGAAGAGCCGTCAGAACCAAATCCACCAGCGATGACGCTGATGAAGGAGCGGTTCATCGCCTTACACATGATGTAAGACAGGATCGCACCCGAAGAACCCACCAGCGCACCGGTAACGATCAGCAGATCGTTGCTCAGCATAAAGCCTGCCGCCGCTGCCGCCCAACCGGAGTAGGAGTTCAGCATCGAGACCACCACCGGCATATCCGCACCGCCGATGGACGCCACCAGGTGCCAGCCGAACGCCAGCGCAATGATGGTCATCACCAGCAACGCCAGCACCTGCAGGCCGACGCTTTCGGTACGCACGAAGACCACCAGCAGCACAAATGAGACCACCAGCGCCGCCAGGTTCAGCTTGTGACGGTTTGGCAGCATCAGCGGCTTAGAGGAAATTTTCCCGCGCAGCTTGCCGAACGCCACAATCGAACCGGTGAAGGTCACCGCACCGATAAAGATGCCGAGGAACACTTCCGTCAGATGAATGTTCACCAGAATCGGTTCCAGGCCCGGTTCGTGATACAGATAGCTGTTGAAGCCCACCAGCACCGCGGCCAGACCCACGAAGCTGTGCAGAATCGCAACCAGCTCCGGCATCTCGGTCATTTCAACGCGTTTTGCCAGGCGAATACCAATTGCGCCACCGATGATCATCGCCACCAGGATCCACGCAACGTTGCCGGTGTCCGGCCCGAAGATGGTGGCAATCAGCGCAATCGCCATCCCGGCGATACCGAAGTTATTCCCCTGCTGAGACGTTTCGTGTTTGGAAAGTCCCGCCAGACTGAAAATAAACAGGATTGCAGCAACAATGTATGCGGCTGTCACTAATCCTCCAGACATATGCTACCCCTTAGCCTTTACGAAACATTTTCAGCATGCGCTGAGTCACGGTGAAACCACCGAAAATATTGATGCTGGCGATCAGTACCGCGACAAAGCTCAGGAAGCTGATCCAGCCGCCATGACCAATCTGCAGCAGCGCCCCGACCACGATAATCCCGGAGATGGCGTTGGTCACCGACATCAGCGGCGTATGCAGCGCATGGGAGACGTTCCACACCACGTAGTAGCCCACGACGCAGGAGAGCGCGAAGACGGTGAAGTGACCAAGGAACTCTTTTGGCGCGACGTCAGCCAGCCAGCCGAACAGAATAATCACCAGCGCCATGATCGCGTATTTGCGCCATGGGGAAGCCGGTTTAGCGGGTTCTTTTGGCTCTGGCGCGGCTTTTGGTGCCGCCTGAGGCTGCGCGGAAACCTGAATAGGCGGCGCAGGCCAGGTGATTTCACCGTCACGTACCACGGTGACGCCACGGACAACCACATCGTCAAAATCAACGGTGATGTTGCCGTCTTTCTCTTTGCAGAGCAGCTTCAGCAGGTTGACGAGGTTTGTGCCGTACAGCTGTGAAGACTGGGTTGGCAGACGACCCGGCAGATCGGTATAACCAATGACCTTCACGCCGTTGGCGGTCGTGGTCACCTGATTCGGCACGGTATATTCGCAGTTACCGCCGTTCTGCGCGGCCAGATCGACAATCACGCTGCCAGGCTGCATGGAATCGACCATCTCGCGGGTGATCAGCTTCGGCGCCGGTTTGCCCGGAATCAGCGCCGTGGTAACGATGATGTCGACCTCTTTCGCCTGCGCGGCAAAGAGTTCCATTTCGGCTTTGATAAAGGCTTCGGACATCACCTTCGCGTAACCATCACCGCTGCCAGCTTCTTCCTTGAAGTCCAGTTCAAGGAACTCGGCGCCCATACTCTGGACCTGCTCCTTGACTTCCGGACGGGTATCAAAAGCACGGACGATAGCGCCCAGGCTATTTGCCGCGCCAATCGCCGCAAGACCGGCCACGCCCGCACCAATCACCATCACTTTCGCTGGCGGTACTTTACCCGCCGCGGTGATCTGACCGGTAAAGAAACGACCAAACTCGTGAGCCGCTTCAACGATAGCGCGGTAGCCCGCGATGTTCGCCATGGAGCTCAGCGCATCCAGAGACTGGGCGCGAGAAATGCGCGGCACCGAGTCCATCGCCATCACGGTGACGCCACGGGCTGCCAGCTTCTCCATTAACTCTGGATTTTGTGCAGGCCAGACGAAGCTCACCAGCGTCGTGCCCGCGTTCAGCAGCGCAATCTCGTTCTCTTCCGGTGCGTTGACCTTCAGGACGATCGGTGATTGCCAGACCTCTGCCCCTTCGACCACTTCCGCACCGGCCTGGATAAAGGCCTCGTCATCGAAACTGGCCAGTTTGCCCGCGCCGCTTTCAACCGCGACGGTAAAACCCAGTTTGAGCAGTTGCTCCACCGTTTTCGGTGTTGCCGCTACACGGGTTTCATTGGCTAACCGTTCTTTTGGTACCCCAATACGCATAGTTTTCCCTTCCATCGGTTTTTGATGATGGTTTGTCGATAATTGCCCGCGGTCTGTCGCAGATTTCGCCATCCACCTAACGACGAAAAATGATCCACCCCGGAAAATAAAACAGTAACAAACTTTCTATAACCTACTGAAAATAACGCCCGTGATCTACCGTCCAAAAACACTATTTCTTACTTTATCTGTGAAAAATAAGCGATCGGCATCGCGGACAGATATATTTACCTTAAATTCATCGCTGAGACCGATAAAACGCGCAAGCGAAGCGGCAAAAACATGATATAGCGCCATAACAGAACATCTTATTAACATTAAATTAACTTGTAAAAGTCATAAGCTTTATCAGTTTTACTTGTCAAACGTCTGTTTTTTCAACATATCACTAAATGTTATCGAATGGGGTCATGCGCTGAGCACAGGCTGTGAAAAATGGCGCAGACAGCGACGGGATTTAAATGCCATAATCGGGACCGTCTCAAATTAACAACAATACCAGTACATGGTTTGCGCAAGGCGAAGGATTATTTTTATGAAGCTTAAGAACACACTCCTGGCGTCCGCACTTCTTTCCGCGACCGCCCTGTCTGCGAATGCCGCGACAGAGTTAACGCCGGAGCAAGCGGCAGCGTTAAAACCTTTTGACCAGACGGTCATTGTGGGTCGCTACAACTCCATTGGCGACGGCGTTGCCGCCGCGTCAAAAGCCGCTGATAAAAAAGGCGCGGCTTCGTTTTATGTGCTCGATCAGTCCGATCAGGGCAACAGCGGTAACCAGCGCGTCACCATTGCGCTGTACAAAGAAAATGCGCCTAAAGCGGATGAACAGAAAAACCGCGTGATTAACGGCATCGTTGAGCTGCCAAAAGATCAGGCGATTGCGCTTGAGCCGTACGACACCGTTACCGTTCAGGGCTTCTACCGCAGCCAGCCTGAAGTGAATGATGCCATCACCAAAGCCGCGAAACAGAAAGGGGCTTACTCTTTCTATATCGTGCGTCAGGTAGATGCTAACCAGGGCGGCAACCAGCGTATTACCGCGTTCATCTACAAAGAAGATGCGAAAAAACGCGTTCTGCAAAGCCCGGACGCTATCCCTGCGGATTCCGATGCGGGACGTGCGGCGTTAGCGAAAGGCGGTGAAGAAGCGAAGAAAGTTGAGATCCCAGGCGTGGCGACCTCTGCAGCGCCAAGCGCCGAAGTGGGCCGTTTCTTTGAAACGCAAACCACCAAAGGTGGACGCTATTCCGTCACCCTGCCGGACGGAACCAAAATTGAAGAGCTGAACAACGCCACTGCTGCGCAGATGGTACCGTTCGACAGCATCAAGTTTACCGGCAACTACGGCAACGGAACGGAAGTCTCTTATCAGGTCGCGAAACGTGCGGCGAAGAAAGGCGCGAAGTACTACCACATCACCCGCCAGTGGCAGGAACGTGGTAACAACATGACCATCAGCGCCGATCTGTATAAGTAACAAAACGGTTGATCCGAGGCGGCGTAATGCCGCCTTTTTTGTTACTTTTTTTCTAATTTCGGCCACACATCATTGCATGCTTTCCTGACACTCCGTAAAATCGCGCGCCTTAGTGTGATCCACCATTTTTATGCGCCCGTGCGAAATAATTATTCTGGATTTGGACCTTTCATAACAGGAAGCCAATGGAAAAGAAACTTGGCCTGAGTGCATTAACTGCACTCGTTTTAAGCTCAATGCTGGGTGCGGGTGTATTCAGTTTGCCGCAGAACATGGCGGCGGTCGCAAGCCCTGCCGCGTTAATCATTGGCTGGGCGATCACCGGCGTCGGGATCCTGCTGCTGGCATTTGCCATGCTGCTGCTCACCCGCATTCGCCCCGATCTGGATGGCGGCATTTTCACCTACGCCCGCGAAGGCTTCGGGGAGCTGATTGGCTTCTGTTCCGCATGGGGTTACTGGCTTTGCGCGGTGATCGCTAACGTCTCCTACCTGGTGATTGTCTTCTCGGCGCTCAGTTTCTTTACCGATACCCCTGAGTTGCGCCTGTTCGGGGACGGTAATACCTGGCAATCCATTGTCGGGGCCTCGGTCCTGCTGTGGGTGGTGCACTGGCTGGTGTTACGCGGTGTCCAGACGGCGGCCAGCATCAACCTGGTCGCGACGCTGGCAAAACTGGTCCCGCTTGGCCTGTTTGTCGTGCTGGCATTTATTGCGTTTCGTCTTGACGTCTTTAAGCTCGACTTCACCGGTATCGCACTGGGCGTGCCCGTCTGGGAGCAGGTTAAAAATACCATGCTGATCACCCTGTGGGTGTTCATCGGTGTCGAAGGCGCCGTCGTGGTCTCGGCCCGGGCGCGTAATAAGCGCGATGTCGGCCGCGCCACGCTGCTGGCCGTGCTGGCGGCGCTGGGTGTCTATCTGCTGGTGACGCTGCTGTCGCTGGGCGTAGTTTCGCGTCCTGAACTGGCAGAAATGCGTAATCCGTCGATGGCTGGGCTGATGGTGAAAATGCTCGGCCCGTGGGGAGATGTGGTGATTGCTGCAGGGCTTATCGTTTCCGTCTGCGGCGCTTACCTGAGCTGGACCATCATGGCGGCTGAAGTGCCGTTCCTGGCCGCGACGCACAAGGCATTTCCCCGCCTGTTTGCCCGCCAGAATAAAAACAATGCGCCGTCGGCCTCACTCTGGCTCACCAACATCAGCGTGCAGGTCTGTCTGGTGCTGATCTGGCTCACAGGTTCGGACTATAACACCCTGTTGACCATTGCCTCTGAAATGATTCTGGTACCCTATTTCTTAGTGGGCGCGTATTTGTTAAAAATCGCGTCGCGCCCGGCGCACTATATTGTTGGCGTCGGTGCCTGTATTTACGGCCTGTGGTTGTTGTATGCTTCCGGGCCTATGCATCTGCTGCTGTCGGTGGTGTTGTATGCGCCGGGTCTGCTGGTGTTTATCTATGCACGTCGCACGCATCAGCTGGAGAACGCCCTAAAGCGCCGTGAAATGGCCGCGATCGGGCTGTTACTGATTGCAGCCGTACCGGCCACGTGGATGTTAATGGGATAGCATCGCCTTTCCCATTGTTGAACTGAAAAGGAGAATACGATGGGAAATGCACAACAACGCCCAATACTGATCACCGGTGGAGGCCGCCGTATCGGCCTCGCCATCGCCCATCACTTTCTCAACCTTCGCCATCCGGTTATTGTCAGTTACCGCAGTGAATATCCCTCGATTGAAGGATTACGAAAAGCCGGTGCAGTTTGCATCCAGGCCGATTTTTCAACCGATGAAGGGATTCTTGCCTTTGCTGAAAAGGTGAAGGCCACCACCCGCGGGCTGCGCGCCATTATTCATAACGCCAGCGCCTGGCAGGCCGAAACGCCTGCAACACCGCTTAGCGAAACGCTCTCCTGCATGCTGCAAATCCACGTCAATGCGCCCTATTTGCTGAACCATGCGTTGCAGGACCTGCTGCGCGGGCACGGGCATGCTGCGGGTGATATTATTCATTTCACCGATTATGTGGTGGAGCGCGGCAGCGACAAGCATATCGCCTATGCGGCCAGCAAGGCCGCGCTGGACAACATGACGCGCTCGTTTGCCCGCAAGCTGGCACCCGAAGTGAAAGTGAACGCCATTGCCCCGGCGATGATTCTGTTTAACGAACATGATGATGCAGAGTATCGCCAGCAGGCGCTGAATAAATCACTGATGAAAATCGCCCCGGGCGAGAAAGAGGTGATCGACCTTATCGATTATCTGCTCACCAGCTGCTACGTGACGGGCAGAACCTTCTCCGTGGACGGAGGACGCCCGCTTCGCTAGTGAAAGCGGCTCCAGAAGAAGATCAATACCCAGGCGCTGAGGCTCCAGCAGACCACTGCCCCGCCCAGCGCCAGCGGAAGCCGCATAAAACCGGTGAAGTACCACAGCGACAGCAGGTAGAGAAAATACGGGATGATGGACCACATTCCGAACACGATGGTGGCCCGCAGCGCTTCAATGCCACGCTCGGACGCTACGATGTAGTGCGCAATGAGCGCAAAGGTCGGAAAGAGCGGAATCAACCCGGCAATGTAGTAATTCTTCGTTTTCGCCAGTACCCCAATCAACAGCACCACCAGCGCACCCAGCGCGGCTTTAATCAGCAGCCCCATCATTTTTTCCATAACAATCAAGAAACAATATGAGGCAGAATAACGGAACTGGCGTTAATTTTGAAAGATTAATGGAAGGTTAAGGTTGTGCGGTGTATGTTGGCTTTTTTCGCGATAACAGACGCAGTATGAATAAGATTGTTTATGTAGAAGATGAACCCGAAGTCGGACAATTGATCGCCGCTTACCTGGGTAAACACGATATGGACGTCATCGTTGAGCCTCGCGGCGATCGTGCCGAAGAGGTTGTGCTACGCGAAAACCCGGATCTGGTGCTGCTGGACATCATGCTGCCCGGTAAAGATGGCATGACGCTCTGCCGTGACCTGCGCGCCCGGTGGGAGGGGCCTATCGTGCTGCTGACCTCTCTGGACAGCGACATGAACCATATTCTGTCGCTGGAGATGGGCGCTAACGACTACATTCTCAAAACCACGCCGCCGGCCGTTCTGCTGGCCCGGCTGAGGCTTCATTTGCGCCAGCGCGCCAGCAGCGAACGCGAAGCACCCGCGCCGTCTCTGACGCCGCACAAAGCAATGCGCTTCGGTACGCTGTCTATTGATCCCGTTAACCGCCAGGTGCTGCTCTCTGGCGAGCTTATCGCTCTCTCCACCGCAGACTTTGACCTGCTGTGGGAGCTGGCAACGCATGCCGGGCAGATCATGGACCGCGATGCTTTGCTGAAAAACCTGCGCGGCGTGAGCTACGACGGAATGGACCGCAGCGTGGACGTCGCGATTTCGCGCCTGCGCAAAAAGCTGCAGGATAACGCTACCGAGCCCTACCGCATTAAAACCGTGCGTAACAAGGGTTACCTGTTCGCCCCGCACGCCTGGGAAACCTGATTCCGTTATCCGGTTAGCATAACATGCGCGAAATGAAGGCATTACACAGCGATGCCCTCGCCTTCGCGCTTTTATTTATCCGTTTGCGCAACAATTAACTTGCTAAGCGCGCGAACTATCCCATAATTAAATTTCCACCCATCCTTTCTACAGCCAGTACCGTGCCGTCTATATACAGACTCTGTTCATCGTGAAGCTCTCACGCTACCTCTCCCAAAAAATCTTGAAATGAGGATTTAAGCCCATGAAATATGTATAGCTACAATCAGGTAGAAGCCATCAAAACCAATCTTGAGTGGATTGTGAATCAGGCAGCGTTCAGCCATTATTCCCCCTCAGCCCCGATCAAAAAGCGCTCTTTAATCTCCTTGAACTCATCCAGTCTTACGAAATACTTCTGGATTTAATTAACGAATTCGGGACTGCCGTGATTGATACGCATATTGCGGAAGGCCTGGCCGCAACGGAAACATTCATCGCTAAGATTAAAAGCAGTGCACGCGCGATGTAATGCGCTCTACCCGAAAGAGATAACGCTTTCCACACGCTAAAGAGACATGAAAACACCGTGGGTTTTTCATGTATATTCTGCATGTATTGTTTTTTCGGTGAGATCCAATGAAAAAGCTGTTTGTGCAGTTTTATCTTTTGCTGTTTGTCTGCTTCCTGGTGATGACCATGCTGGTTGGGCTGGTCTATAAATTTACCGCCGAACGTGCGGGCAGGCAGTCGCTGGACGATCTGATGAAAAGCTCGCTCTATCTGATGCGCAGCGAGCTGCGGGAAATTCCCCCGCACGACTGGGCGAAGACCCTCAAAGAGCTGGATTTAAATCTGTCGTTCGATCTGCGCATCGAGCCATTAAAAGATTTCGATTTAGATGCCCCCACCATGCAGCGTTTGCGTGACGGGGACATTGTAGCGCTGGATGAGAAGTACACCTTTATCCAGCGTATTCCGCGCAGCCATTACGTGCTGGCCGTCGGGCCGGTGCCTTATCTGTATTATCTGCATCAGATGCGCCTGTTAGATCTCGCCCTGCTGGCGTTTATTGCCATTTCACTGGCTTTTCCGGTGTTTATCTGGATGCGCCCGCACTGGCAGGACATGCTGAAGCTGGAATCCGCCGCACAGCGTTTTGGTGAGGGTCATCTTACCGAGCGGATTCATTTCGACAGCGGTTCCAGTTTCGATCGCCTCGGCATTGCGTTTAACCAGATGGCCGATAACATTAACGCCTTGATTGCCAGCAAAAAACAGCTGATCGACGGGATTGCTCACGAGTTGCGTACGCCACTGGTTCGCCTGCGCTATCGGCTGGAGATGAGTGAGAACCTGACCGAGGCGGAGAATCAGGCGCTGAATCGCGACATTGGCCAGCTTGAAGCGCTGATTGAGGAGCTGCTGACCTACGCCCGCCTCGACCGTCCGCAAAACGAGCTTAACCTCAGCACGCCGGATCTACCCGTCTGGTTACAGGCGCATATTGATGATGTGCAGAGCGTTAATCCCCAACGCACGCTGTTAACGGCGGTGACCCCGGGGGATTACGGCGCACTGGATATGCGCCTCATGGAGCGCGTGCTGGATAACCTGATGAACAACGCCATGCGCTACAGCGAAAGTACGCTGCGGATTGGCCTGGATTTGCAGGGCAATCAGGCCAGCCTGACCGTAGAGGATGACGGGCCGGGGATTGCGCCGGAGGCACGCGAAACCGTGTTTGAACCCTTTGTCCGCCTCGATCCCAGCCGCGATCGCGCCACCGGAGGCTGTGGTCTGGGGCTGGCCATTGTCTACTCTATCGCGCAGGCCATGGGCGGCACGGTACATTGCGAGGAGAGCGAGCTCGGCGGCGCGCGCTTCTGCTTTAGCTGGCCGGTGTACCATAACATCGCCCTTCCCGTTCCTGCCTGACCTCAACCGCACGCTGGCCTGACCCGGCGTGCTGTGCTATATGGTAAGTATGTTGTAACTAATGAGAATTAACATGGCGACCTACGATCTTATTGAACGGCTGAACAGCACGTTTCGGGAAATAGAACACGAGCTGCTGACCCTGACAGAACGTTTGCAGACCTGCCGCCTGCTGGCCGCGCGCGTTTTTACCCTGCCCGAGGTAGCTAAGGGGGCAGAACACGATCCGCTGGAGACCATCGAGGTTGAACAGCACATCGGCAGCGCCGCCCTTGAGCTGACGCTAAAACACTATCGTCACCTGTTCATCCAGCAGCAGTCTGAAAACCGCAGCAGCAAGGCGGCCGTACGCCTGCCCGGCGTGATCTGCCTGCAAACCGATGCGACAATGCGTGAAACGCTGGAAGGCCAGATTACCCATATCAACAGCCTGAAAGCGGCATTTGAAAAGATCGTCACCGAAGAGTCGGGCCTCGCCCCTGCCGCCCGGTTTGAGTGGGTGCACCGTCAGCTTCCTGGGCTGATTACCCTGAATGCCTATCGCACGCTAACGGTACTGCGCCAGCCCGCCACGCTGCGCTTCGGCTGGGCGAATAAGCACATCATTAAAAACTTCACCCGGGATGAGATTCTGGCGCAGCTGGAAAAAAGCCTGAAGGCGCCGCGCACCGTCGCGCCGTGGTCTCGCGAGCAGTGGATCGAGCGCCTGGAGCAGGAGTATCACAGCATCGCCTCGCTACCGGCGGATACGCGCCTCAAAATAAAGCGTCCGGTGAAGGTTCAGCCTATCGCCCGCGTCTGGTATTCCGGGCAGCAAAAGCAGGTGCAGCATGCCTGCCCAACGCCGCTGATTGCGCTCTATGATGCCGATCGGGGGGCCATCGTGCCGGATATTGGTGAATTGCTGAATTACGATGCTGAA
Organism: Enterobacter quasimori; assembly: GCF_018597345.1. Lineage (NCBI taxonomy): Bacteria > Pseudomonadati > Pseudomonadota > Gammaproteobacteria > Enterobacterales > Enterobacteriaceae > Enterobacter > Enterobacter quasimori. Next base: position 593,028 of record NZ_JAHEVU010000001.1, read on the forward strand.
AATGTCCAGCACCGTTACCGACCTGAGGCGCAGCCGCTGCAGCTGATTATTCCACGGCTGCACCTGTACGTGGCGAGTTGATTATTTCAGGCTGCCGACCATCGCCTCCGGGCGAACCCAGGCGTCGAACTCCGCCTCCGTCAGATAGCCCAGCGCCAGGGCGGAGGCTTTCAGCGTCAGCCCCTCTTTATGCGCTTTTTTGGCGATTTCGGCGGCTTTGTCGTAGCCGATATGGGTATTCAGCGCCGTTACCAGCATCAGGGATTCATTGAGCAGCTGGCTGATGCGCTCGCGATTCGGCTCAATCCCTACCGCGCAGTGCTCGTTAAAGCTCTCCATCCCGTCCGCCAGCAGACGAATCGATTGCAGAACGTTGTGGATCACCATCGGGCGATAGACGTTCAGCTCGAAGTTGCCGGACGCGCCGCCCAGGTTGACGGCCACATCGTTGCCCAGTACCTGACAGCAGAGCATGGTCATGGCTTCGCACTGGGTCGGGTTGACTTTACCCGGCATAATGGAGCTGCCCGGTTCGTTTTCCGGAATGCTGATTTCACCGATGCCGCAGCGCGGGCCCGAGGCCAGCCAGCGCACGTCGTTAGCGATTTTCATTAATGATGCCGCCAGCCCTTTCAGCGCGCCGTGGGTGTGGACCAGCGCGTCGCAGGTCGCCAGCGCTTCGAACTTGTTGGGCGCCGTGACGAACGGCTGTCCGGTGATGTTTGCCAGCTCTTCAGCCACGCGCACCGCGTATTCCGGATGAGTATTTAACCCGGTGCCCACCGCCGTGCCGCCGAGCGCCAGCTCCGCCAGGTGCGGCAGGCTGTGGTCGATGTGCTTCAGATTGTGTTCCAGCATCGCCACCCAGCCGGAAATCTCCTGCCCGAGCGTCAGGGGCGTGGCGTCCTGCAGGTGCGTACGACCGATTTTGACGATGTCGCGGAAAGCCTGCGCTTTCTCATTGAGCGTGGATTTCAGAACCTTGAGCTGCGGGATAAGCTGCTCGCGGATGGCAATCACCGCCGCCACGTGCATGGCCGTGGGGAAGACGTCGTTAGAACTTTGGCTCTTGTTGACGTCATCGTTCGGATGAACCTTACGCTCCATGCCGCGCACGCCGCCCAGCAGTTCGCTTGCCCGGTTCGCCAGCACTTCGTTCATGTTCATATTGCTCTGGGTACCGGAACCGGTCTGCCAGACGGCGAGGGGGAATTCGTCGGGATGCTTGCCCGCCAGCACTTCGTCGGCGGCATTAATAATGGCGGTGGCCTTGTCTGCCGCCAGCAGGCCTAAATCCTGATTCACTTTGGCGGCAGCGCGTTTGGTCAGCGCCAGCGCCTGAATCAGCGAAACGGGCATTTTTTCAGTCGAAATACGGAAATGCTCCAGCGAACGCTGGGTTTGCGCGCCCCATAGCTTGTCGGCCGGGACGTCGATGGCGCCCATCGAGTCTTTCTCATGGCGTACCGTGGTCATTACTTTCTCCTTGATAACAAAAGAGGGATTGCTCACATGCCTAAGGGATAAGTATTGATGACTTCTGAGAAACGTTATGGCGCTTTGTGCGCTCTTTTTGGTGTCGGGTGGCGCTGACGCTTACCCGACCTACGAGAATGCAGGCCGGGTAAGCGTCAGCGCCACCCGGCATTTTCTTCAGACTACTTCACACACGCCGAACACTGAGAAGACTGGATCTGCTTGAAGAAGTCGTTACCTTTGTCATCCACGAGGATAAACGCCGGGAAGTCTTCCACTTCAATTTTCCAGATCGCTTCCATCCCCAGTTCCGGGTATTCCACGCACTCCAGGCTCTTGATGCTGCCCTGCGCCAGCACCGCAGCCGGACCGCCGATGCTGCCGAGGTAGAAGCCGCCGTGCTTGTGGCAGGCGTCCGTCACCTGCTGGCTGCGGTTGCCTTTCGCCAGCATGATCATGCTGCCGCCGTTGGCCTGCAGCTGGTCGACATACGAGTCCATACGCCCTGCCGTGGTTGGGCCTAACGAGCCGGAGGCGTAGCCTTCAGGCGTTTTTGCCGGGCCCGCGTAGTAGATTGGGTGATCTTTAATGTACTGCGGCAGCCCTTCGCCGTTGTCCAGACGCTCTTTCAGCTTCGCGTGCGCGATGTCGCGGCCCACGATAATCGTGCCGTTCAGGGAGAGACGGGTCGAGACCGGATACTGCGAAAGCTGCGCCAGGATCTCTTTCATCGGACGGTTCAGGTCAACGCGAACCGCTTCACCCTCACCCGCTTTACGCAGCTCTTCCGGGATGTATTTGCCCGGGTTGTTCTCCAGTTTCTCGATCCAGATGCCGTCGCGGTTGATCTTCGCCTTGATGTTGCGATCCGCCGAGCAGGACACGCCCATCCCGACCGGACAGGAGGCACCGTGACGCGGCAGACGGATCACGCGCACGTCGTGAGCGAAGTATTTGCCGCCAAACTGCGCGCCGAGGCCCAGGTTACGCGCTTCTTCCAGCAGCTCCTGCTCAAGCTGCACGTCGCGGAACGCCTGGCCGTGCTCGTTCCCTTCGGTAGGCAGGCCGTCGTAGTATTTGGTTGAGACCAGCTTCACGGTTTTCAGCGTGCTTTCCGCAGAGGTACCGCCAATCACAAACGCGATATGGTACGGCGGGCACGCCGCGGTGCCGAGGGTGCGCATCTTCTCAACCAGGTAGTTCTTCAGCTTGCCCGGGGTGAGCAGCGCTTTGGTTTCCTGATAGAGATAGGTTTTGTTGGCCGAACCGCCGCCTTTAGCGATACAGAGGAATTTGTACTCATCACCGTCGACGCTGTAGAGGTCAATCTGTGCTGGCAGGTTGGTGCCGGTGTTGACCTCTTTGTACATGTCCAGCGCGGCGTTTTGCGAATAGCGCAGGTTGTCTTCGGTGTAGGTGTTATAAACGCCGTGCGCCAGCGCGGCTTCATCACCGCCGCCGGTCCAGACACGCTGGCCTTTTTTACCGACGATGATCGCCGTACCGGTATCCTGACAGGTTGGCAGAATGCCTTTCGCGGCGATGTCTGAGTTACGCAGGAACTGCAGGGCAACGTACTTATCGTTCTCGCTGGCTTCCGGGTCGCTCAGAATATCGGCCACCTGCTGCTGGTGTGCAGGACGGAGCATAAACGAGGCGTCGTGGAAAGCGTGCTGCGCCAGCAGCGTCAGCGCCTGCGGATCCACCTTGAGGATCTCCTGGCCTTCAAACTCAGAGACGGAGACGTGATCGCGGGTTAACAGGTAATACTCGGTCTGATCCTTACTGAGGGGAAAAGGATCCTGATAATGAAAGGGTTTGTTCGACATTGTTCTCTCACTTACTGCTTCGGTCTGATTGTTCAGGGCAGATGTTCCGCTGCCCGGCTTAAAAGCGAGTCAGCTTATCCTACACAATTTTTTAACAAAAACTGAGACTAGTACGACTTTTTACATCCGCAGGTTACTTCCACGCGGTTTATTGCTTTAATACCCGGAGTTAATTCCACATTTGAATCAGGGCTTGATAATGCAAAAACTCATCAACTCAGTGCAAAACTACGCCTGGGGAAGTAAAACTGCGTTAACGGATCTCTACGGTATCGCCAACCCGAACAACCTGCCGATGGCAGAGCTGTGGATGGGCGCGCACCCGAAGAGCAGCTCAAAAATTGAAGACGCCAGCGGCTATGTACGCAGCCTGCGTGACGTAATAGAGGCCGATAAAGCCGCGCTGCTGGGTGACAAGGTTGCTCACCGCTTCGGCGAACTGCCCTTCCTGTTTAAGGTGCTGTGCGCCGACCAGCCGCTCTCCATCCAGGTTCACCCGAACAAGCAAGCGTCTGAAATCGGCTTTGCGAAAGAGAACGCGGCGGGTATTCCGTTAGACGCGGCTGAACGTAACTACAAAGATCCGAACCACAAGCCGGAGCTGGTGTTCGCGCTGACGCCGTTCCTGGCGATGAACGCGTTCCGCGAGTTTTCGGAGATCGTTTCTCTGCTGCAACCCGTGGCGGGAGCCAACAAGGCTATCGCCCACTTCCTGGAAAACCCGAACGCGGACGCGCTGAGCCAGCTGTTCGCCAGCCTGCTGAATATGCAGGGGGAAGAGAAATCTCACGCCCTGGCGGTGCTGAAAGCCGCGCTGAACAGCCAGCAGGGTGAACCGTGGGAGACTATTCGTCTGATTTCCCAATTCTACCCGGACGACAGCGGCCTGTTCTCCCCTCTGCTGCTGAACGTGGTGAAGCTCAATCCGGGCGAAGCAATGTTCCTGTTCGCCGAAACCCCGCACGCCTACCTGCAGGGCGTAGCGCTGGAAGTAATGGCCAACTCGGATAACGTGCTGCGCGCGGGCCTGACGCCAAAATACATCGATATCCCTGAGCTGGTCGCCAACGTGAAGTTCGTGGCTAAACCTGCCGCGGAGCTGCTGACTCAGCCGGTGAAAAACGGCGCAGAGCTGGACTTCCCGATTCCTGTTGAGGATTTTGCGTTTTCTCTGCACGACCTGAGCCATGCCGAAACCGCCATCGCACAGGAGAGCGCGGCGATCCTGTTCTGCGTGGAGGGCGAAGCGACGCTGCACAAAGGCGAACAGCGTCTGGTGCTTAAGCCCGGTGAGTCAGCATTCGTTGCAGCCAATGAGTCCCCGGTCAGCGTGAGCGGCACCGGTCGCCTGGCGCGCGTTTTCAATAAGCTATAAGCACTTACTGAATTTTTTAACAACTCTTGCTAAGCTAGTTGCAGGCTTAATATCTCCAGGCGGTTTTTACCGCCTGGTTTCATTTTAGGGATAGTCGCAATGAAAAAATCGGTCGTAGCGGTAGGCGTGATTGTAGCGTTAGGCGTGGTCTGGACGGGTGCCTCCTGGTTTACCGGGAAACAGCTGGAAGGCCGTCTGGCTGAGATGGTGGCGCAGGCTAACGGAGAGATTAAGCGAAGCGCGCCGGAGGCAGGCGTTGAGCTTAGCTATCAGAACTATCAGCGCGGCGTGTTTACCAGCCATATGCAGATGGTGGTGAAACCTGTAGCAGGAAACGCCAACGCCTGGCTGAAGCCAGGCCAGAGCGTGGTGCTGGATGAAGTGGTCAGCCACGGTCCGTTCCCGCTGGCGCAGTTAAAATCGTTTAATTTGATCCCATCAATGGCGTCCGTTCACACGGTGCTGGTGAATAACGACGTCACCAGGCCGCTGTTTGATCTGGCAAAAAATACCTCGCCTTTCGAAATTAACACCCGCATCAGCTATGCCGGTGACACGAGTTCCGATATTGCGCTGAAAGCGCTGAACTACGAGAAAGAGAACGAGAAGGTTGCCTTCAGCGGGGGTAACTTCAAACTGGACGCTGACCGCGAAGGAAACGTGTTCTCTCTGACCGGTGAAGCTGAAAGCGGCGTGGTGAACGCGGTTAACGAATATAACCAAAAGGTTCAGCTCAGCTTCAACAACCTGAAAGCGGACGGCAACAGCCGTATGACCGACTTTAAAGAGCGAATTGGCGATCAAAAGCTCTCTCTCGATAAGATTGCAATCGCGGTTGAAGGTAAAGAGATGGCCGTGCTGGAAGGCATGGACGTGAACGGCAAATCCGACATTTCCAAAGACGGCAAGAATATCAATACGCAGCTGGATTACGCCCTGAAGAGCCTGAAGGTGCAGAATCAGGATCTGGGGACCGGAAAATTAACGCTGAAGATCGGCAATATCGACGGCCAGGCGTGGCACGAATTTAGCCAGAAATACAGCAAAGAGAGCCAGGCGCTGCTGACCGATGCCGCGCTGCAGCAGAACCCGGAAGTGTACCAGCAGCAGGCGATGGCGGTGCTGTTCAACAACCTGCCGATCCTGCTGAAAGGCGAGCCGGTGGTAACCGTTGCGCCGCTGAGCTGGAAAAACAGCAAAGGCGAAACCAGCTTCAACCTGTCTCTGTTCCTGAAAGATCCGGCCACCGCAACGGGTGAACCGCAGACGCTGGCGCAGGAAGTGGATCGCAGCGTGAAGTCGCTCGAGAGCAAGCTGACCATCCCAATGGACATGGCGACCGAGTTCATGACCCAAATTGCGAAGCTGGAAGGTTACGGCGATGAAGACGCCGGCAAGCTGGCGAACCAGCAGGTGAAAGGTCTGGCGGCAATGGGCCAGATGTTCCGCATCACGAAAGTGGAAGACAACACGATTTCCACCAGCCTGCAGTATGCCAACGGCCAGGTCACCCTGAACGGCGATAAAATGCCGCTGGAAGATTTTGTCGGCATGTTTGGTATGCCCGCGCTGGGGATGCCGGAACCGGCTGAACCGGCGGCACCGCAGCAGTAAACGTCAAAACCCCTCGCAAGAGGGGTTTTTTATTGCCGGGTGGCGCTGACGCCTTACCCGGCCTACGATTCCGGGCCGTTGTAGGCCCGTGCAAGCGCAGCGCCGCCGGGCGATGTGCAGCAGAGATTATTTCACCGTCACCAGTCGCGCCGCCACAATCTGGTGCCCGGCCTGGACTTCCGTATTGTCGATGCGCTGCATGATCCTGTCCGCCAGGGTGTAGCCCATTTCGCGCGCGGGGGTAGTCGCCCAGACGATGGGCAGGTCGTCGAGGGCATTTTCGCCCACATCGGCAAATGCCCCCAGCGCCACCTGATGGCCGAAGAAGGTTTCAACGCCCCCTTCACCGCTCTGACGTCCGGCGCGGATCAGGCCAAACCACGCTCCCATCGCAATCACGTCGTTGTAGCAAATCACGGCGCTAATGGTCGGGCTGGCGCGCAGCAGCGAACCAATCGCTTCCGCCGCCATCTTCTGGCTGGATCCACACTCCACGACCCACTCACTGTGGAACGGCAGCCCGTATTTGATCAGCGTCGAACAGTAGCCGCCTACCCGCTCGGCGCGCGTCAGGGACGAGCTTTTCCCGCCCAGCCAGGCGATGCGCTGATGCCCGCGACGAATCAGATGCTCGGTCAACATTTGCGCGGCCTGCATGTTATCCGGGCGTAGCGTATCGGCTTCGTCGAGATAGCTGGCGCGGGAAGCAAAGACCAGCGGTACCCCCTTCTCAGCGGCGCGCTCGCACAGCTCGCTGCCCACGCCCGACGCCCCCGCCACGATCACGCCATCAACCCCCTGCGTCAACAGCATATCCAGCCGGGACAGCAGCTGCCCGGCGTCGCGACCACCGTGCAGCAAAAACACCATCCGTCCCTGTGCCTCTAGCGCCTCCGTTAATCCGGCTGTGAGCTCCGCATAAAACGGCGAGGTTAAGTCGCGAACGATCAAACCAATCACCCCGCTTTGCCCACCGCGAAGCGCGGACGCCTGACGGTTACGCACAAAGCCCAGCTGTTCAACCGCCTCGTTGACCCGCTGTCCGGTGGCGGGAGAGATACGCCCCTTCCCGCTTAAAACCAGCGACACCGTGCTGACGGAAACGCCAGCCGCGAGGGCAACATCGTTGATGGTGATTTTTTTCGCTACAGCCATGTGTCGGCGTGACTCCCTGATAATGAGATCGGTAAAACGTTTTATCAATACGTTATCTTTATACTACCAGTAAAAGCCTGAGAATGTGATTTAGCGCGCACTAAAGTTTGATAAAACGTTTTATCTTCTCGCTGCATTGAAGCAGGTAAACTATTTTTAACCATCAAGGAGTCGTTTTATGACGGCGAAAGCAGCACAAAAAATATCGCTGTGGGAGTTTTTTCAGCAACTGGGTAAAACCTTTATGCTGCCCGTGGCACTCCTCTCATTCTGCGGGATCATGCTGGGGATCGGCAGCTCCCTGAGCAGCCATGACGTCATCACGCTGATCCCGTTCCTCGGCAACCCAGTGCTGCAGGCGATCTTCATCTGGATGAGCAAAGTCGGCTCCTTTGCGTTTAGTTTCCTGCCCGTCATGTTCTGCATCGCCATCCCGCTGGGCCTGGCGCGCGAGAATAAAGGCGTAGCCGCCTTTGCGGGCTTCGTGGGTTACGCGGTAATGAACCTTGCGGTTAACTTCTGGCTGACCGCAAAAGGCATTCTTCCTACCACCGACGCTGCCGTACTGAAAGCCAATAATATTCAGAGCGTGATCGGTATCCAGTCTATCGACACCGGGATCCTCGGTGCGGTGATCGCGGGTGTGATTATCTGGATGCTGCACGAACGCTTCCACAATATCCGCCTGCCGGATGCGCTGGCCTTCTTCGGCGGTACCCGCTTTGTGCCGATTATCACCCTCGTGGTAATGGGTCTGTTTGGTCTGATCATTCCGCTGATCTGGCCTGTCTTCGCGATGGGTATCACCGGTATTGGCCGCATCATTAACGGCGCGGGTGATTTCGGTCCGATGATCTTCGGTACCGGTGAACGTCTGCTGCTGCCGTTTGGTCTGCAGCACATTCTGGTGGCCCTGATTCGCTTCACCGAAGCGGGCGGGACGATGGAGGTGTGCGGTCACGACGTGAGCGGTGCGCTGACGATCTTCCAGGCGCAGCTGAGCTGCCCGACCACCCACGGCTTCTCTGAGAGCGCAACCCGTTTCCTGTCTCAGGGCAAAATGCCTGCCTTCCTGGGCGGCCTGCCGGGCGCGGCGCTGGCGATGTACCACTGTGCTCGTCCGGAAAATCGTCATAAGATTAAAGGCCTGCTGATTTCGGGCGTGATCGCCTGCGTCGTTGGCGGAACAACCGAGCCAATCGAATTCCTGTTCCTGTTCGTCGCGCCGGTGCTGTATCTCATTCACGCCGTTCTGACCGGTCTGGGCTTCACCGTGATGGCGGTGCTGGGCGTCACCATCGGTAACACCGACGGCAACGTGATTGACTTCGTGGTGTTCGGGATCCTGCACGGCTTGTCCACCAAGTGGTATCTGGTGCCGGTCGTGGCGGCAATCTGGTTTGCGGTGTACTACGGCATCTTCCGCTTCGCCATCACCCGCTTTAACCTGAAAACACCAGGCCGCGATGCTGAAACAGCGACCAGCGTTGAACAAGCGGTTGCGGGGACGGTCGGAAAATCGGGTTACAACACCCCTGCCATTCTGGCAGCGCTGGGCGGTGCGGATAACATCACCTCGCTGGATAACTGCATTACCCGCCTGCGTCTGTCGGTGGCGGATATGTCGAAAGTGGATACCAATGCGCTGAAAGCTAACCGCGCCATCGGTGTGGTACAGTTAAATCAGCATAATTTGCAGGTGGTTATCGGCCCGCAGGTGCAGTCGGTGAAGGATGAACTGGCAACCCTGATGCGAACAGTAGAAGCCTGATGCCCCAGCCCCCTCTCATGAGGGGGTTTTACTTTAAGGATTAACGTCATGTTTGATTTTTCTACCGTCGTGGATCGACACGGCACCTGGTGTACGCAGTGGGACTACGTCGCCGACCGCTTTGGCGCGGCCGATCTGCTGCCCTTCACTATCTCGGATATGGACTTCGCCACCGCCCCTTGTATCACCGACGCGCTGCATCAGCGCATCGATCACGGCGTGTTTGGCTACAGCCGCTGGAAAAACGATGAGTTTCTGGCTGCCGTCGCGCACTGGTTCAAGCAACGCTTTAACAGCCGTATCGATACCGAATCCGTCGTTTATGGCCCTTCCGTCATCTACATGGTGTCAGAGCTTATCCGTCTCTGGTCGCAGCCCGGCGACGGCGTGGTGGTTCATACTCCGGCATACGATGCGTTTTATAACGCCATCGAAGGCAACGCGCGCCGCGTTGTTCCGGTCGCGATGGTGAAGCAGGCGAGCGGCTGGATGGGTGATATGGCCGCGCTGGAGACGGCCCTGGCGAAAACAGAAAATAAAATCTTGCTGCTCTGCAGCCCGCAAAATCCAACCGGTAAGGTCTGGACGCGGGATGAGCTGTCGCAGATGGCGGAACTGTGCACACGCTATGACGTGGCGGCGATCAGCGATGAAATTCATATGGACATGGTGTGGGGAAAACATCGTCACACACCGTGGAATGAGGTAGCACGCGGCAAATGGGCGCTCCTCACCTCTGGCTCGAAAAGCTTTAATATTCCGGCACTGACCGGTGCTTACGGCCTGATCGGCGATGAAGCGAGTCGCATGGGTTACCTCCACGCGCTTAAAGGCCGCGACGGACTCTCTTCCCCTTCCGTGCTGGCGCTGACGGCGCATATCGCCGCCTATCAGCAGGGAGCGCCATGGCTGGATGCCTTGCGGGGTTATCTGGAAGAGAATCTGTTGTTTATCGCGCAGGAATTAAACCACGCTTTTCCGAAACTGAACTGGCAGCCGCCGGAAGCAACCTATCTGGCATGGATTGACCTGCGCCCGCTGAACATTGACGACAGGGCGCTGCAAAAAGTGCTGATAGAGCAGGAAAAAGTGGCGATCATGCCGGGATATACCTACGGAAAAGAGGGTAATGGCTTCGTGCGCCTGAACGCAGGCTGTCCGCGCAGCAAGCTGGAACAAGGGGTGCAACGCCTCATCGCCGGGATCGCTACTCTGCTGTAATGCCATTGCGCAACGGAATATTCCCTTGCGCAAATAGCTTTTTACCCCGTTTTGTTTTTATAATATGGCGCACTTTAACCAGCAAAGAGTGCGACCATGATTGATACACGCCTGCCTTTAACTGATATTCATCGTCACCTTGACGGTAACATTCGTGCCCAAACCATCCTCGATCTTGGCCGCCAGTTCAATTTAACGCTTCCAGCACAAACGCTTGAAACCCTGATCCCCCATGTTCAGGTCACCTCGAATGAGCCGGACCTGGTCAGCTTCCTGAGCAAGCTCGACTGGGGCGTAAAGATGCTGGCCTCGCTGGAAGCCTGCCGCCGCGTGGCGTTCGAGAACATTGAAGACGCCGCCCGTAACGGCCTGCATTACGTCGAGCTGCGCTTCTCGCCGGGCTATATGGCCATGACCCACAGCCTGCCCGTCGCGGGCGTGGTGGAAGCGGTGATTGAGGGCGTGCGCGAAGGGTGTAAAGCCTTCGACGTTCAGGCGCGTCTGATTGGCATTATGAGCCGCACCTTCGGTGAAGCGGCTTGCCTTCAGGAACTGGAAGCATTGCTGGCGCATCGTGACCAGATCACCGCTGTCGACCTCGCCGGGGATGAACTCGGCTTCCCGGGTAGCCTGTTCCTCTCTCATTTCAACCGCGCGCGTGACGCGGGCTGGCACATTACCGTTCATGCGGGTGAAGCAGCAGGCCCGGAAAGCATCTGGCAGGCCATTCGCGAGCTGGGCGCAGAGCGTATCGGCCACGGGGTGAAAGCCGTCGAAGATCGTGCCCTGATGGATTTCCTGGCGGAGCAGCGCATCGGTATCGAATCCTGCCTGACCTCCAACATTCAGACCAGCACCGTGGCAACGCTGGATAAACATCCGCTGAAAACCTTCCTGGAACACGGCGTGTTGGCCTCGCTGAACACCGACGATCCGGCGGTTCAGGGTGTGGATATTATTCACGAATACAACATCGCCGCACCGCAGGCGGGCCTGAGCCGCGAGCAGATCCGCCAGGCGCAGATTAACGGGCTGGAAATTGCGTTCCTGACGCCTGAAGAGAAGCAGGCGCTTAAAGATAAAGTGGCTCGCGGTTGAGCATTTGCCGGGTGGCGCTGCGCTTACCCGGCCTACAAAAACATTGAGAACTTATGCCAGACAGAGCGTGGCGCGATGTTTGGCAGATTCGATGCCCAGCTCAATCAGCTCCATGATCTGAATCGCCTGGCTGGCCGGAACCGGATTCTCCCCCGTCCCGTTGAGCGCATCACGGATAGCCGCGTAATAAGCCGGATAGTTACCAGGAATGGTCAGCAGCGTTTCCTGAACCAGCTCTTCACCTTCCGCGCGCGTCAGCACGCCATCACGCATATCGTAGCCCCAGTCCTCTTGCGGCAAACGCTCACCGTTTTTCAGGCGATCCTCCTGCGGATCCAGACCATACTTCACGTAGCTGCCGCGCGTGCCGTGAAGGATATAGCGCGCCGATTCCGCGGCGGCGAGCATCGTCCCGTGCAGTACAACACGTCGCTGCGGATAGCTCAAAACGGCGTGGAAGTAATCTGTCGTCTGCGCGCCAGGCCGAAGCTGTGCTAAATCAACCGTCATACTCACCGGCAGACCAAACAGATTTACGGCCTGATCGAGTAAATGCGGCGCCAGGTCATACCAGATACCGCTTCCGGGGCCCGCCTGTTCACGCCAGCGGTTACGCACCTGTGGACGAAATCGGTCAAAATGCGATTCAAAATAGCCTATTTCACCGAGAGTGCCTTCACCAAGCAGGGCTTTCACCGTCAGGAAATCACTGTCCCAGCGCCGGTTATGAAAAACGGACAACAGCCTGCCAAGACTTCTTGCCAGCGCATCCAGCTCGCGCGCCTGTGACAGTGTCACGGTAAAGGGCTTATCGACCACAACATGTTTACCCGCCTCCAGCGCCGCCTTAGCTAGCGGAAAGTGCGTGTCGTTTGGGGTAGGAATGACGATGACATCAATATTCGGATCGTTGAAAAGATGTTTAGGCTCAGAAACAACCGGAACGGTTGGCCAGTCGGCATGTACTTTGGCGGCATCACTGCTCGAAACCGCCCCCAGCGACATTCCCGGCGTCCCGCTAATCAGAGGCGCATGAAAGGTTTTACTCGCGTAACCATAACCAATCAGCCCGACACGGATATTTTCACTCATCGAAGTGTCCTCCTGTCATTATCTTATTTCCCACTGGCTTTGCGGGTATTACTACACATTAATAATGTGTCATATGACTTAAAATAGCACCTTGCACCAGATGTTTTTGTTACAAGGATGTAACTCACTAAGATTGATTGAGGGTATCGTTCCCAAACCGCTTGCCGAGGTCAATGCTGCACGGTAACATTTGCAATCTGTATTTATGGATAAATTACAAACACGAGTCATGTCATCAATAATTAATCGAATCATTGAATTAGCGGGATGGATTGTCCTTGGGGTTTCGGTCATTTTGCTTGGCGTTGCCAGCCACATCGATAACTACCAACCGCCGGAGCCTGTCACCGTCGCACAGCCGAAGTAGCGCCCTTGTGACACATTCTGTCAGTTGCATATTGCCAGCCGTGTTGAACAGAGTTAACCTTCTCTTCCAGGCATCGTCTGATGCCTGAATCTTTCTGCAAAGAAAACTCCTAATTTCGTCACATTACCTGAGTGGGCTGTTTACGTCTTTATTTATCCGTTTATTATTCGAACGAATTACCGACACGGGTATTACTCACTTTTATATGGAAACTTATTAACATGACAGTTCAGGACTATTTATTAAAATTTCGCAAGATCAATTCCCTTGAGAGCCTGGAAAAACTGTTTGACCATCTGAACTACACGCTGTCGGATAATCACGAAATTATCAATATGTATCGCGCCGCTGACCACCGCCGGGCTGAACTGGTCTCCGGTGGCCGTTTGTTCAACGTCGGGGAAGTGCCGAAGTCCGTATGGCGTTACGTTTTATAAGAAAGTAGCCATCCGCGCGAAATGTTATATACTCTCCGCCCTGCAAATTTCTGTATACCCTTTCGCGCAGACTATGGGAGAGAGCATGACCGTATCGCCTGGAGAAAGAATTGGAGGCTGGTTAATCGCCCCGCTGGCATGGCTGCTGGTTGCATTATTAAGCGCATCGCTTGCGCTGTTACTCTATACCACCGCGCTGATCGCACCTCATGCCATTCAGACCCTGATGTCGCAAAGCGTGCTTAATATTGCGTTGTGGTTTGCCTCGTTCGTCTTCGCCATCGGGATGTGGTACTACACGCTCTGGCTGACCATTGCGTTCTTTAAGCGCCGAAAAAGTGTGCCAAAACATTATATTATCTGGCTGCTAATTTCCGTGCTGCTGGCGGTGAAAGCCTTTGCTTTTTCTCCGGTTTCTGACGCGCTAGCGGTTCGCCAGCTGTTATTCCCGTTACTGGCTGCTGCGCTGCTGGTCCCTTACTTCAAGCGTTCGACGCGGGTGAAGAAAACCTTCGTGAACCCGTAATAACCTTACTGTTAACCTGTTGTCGCCTGTCGTGCTTTGTCCGATAATAGGCGGCTTTTTTATTTCAGGCTGAATAATGACCGATTACTTACTGCTCTTTGTCGGCACTGTGCTGGTTAACAACTTCGTTCTGGTGAAGTTTCTTGGCCTGTGTCCTTTTATGGGGGTTTCCAAAAAACTGGAGACCGCGATGGGCATGGGGCTGGCGACAACCTTCGTCATGACGCTGGCGTCCATCTGCGCATGGTTGATTGATACCTGGATCCTGATCCCGCTGGACATGATCTATTTGCGCACCTTGTCCTTTATTCTGGTCATTGCGGTCGTCGTGCAATTTACCGAAATGGTGGTGCGCAAAACCAGCCCGGCGCTCTATCGCCTGCTGGGTATCTTCCTGCCGCTGATCACCACCAACTGTGCCGTACTCGGGGTGGCGCTGCTTAACATCAACCTCGGGCATAACTTCATGCAGTCGGCGCTTTACGGCTTTTCTGCCGCCGTCGGTTTCTCACTGGTCATGGTTCTGTTTGCCTCTATTCGTGAACGTCTGGCTGCAGCGGATATTCCCGCCCCCTTCCGCGGAAACGCCATTGCTCTGGTGACAGCAGGTTTAATGTCTCTGGCCTTTATGGGCTTTAGTGGTCTGGTGAAGTTGTAATGAGTGCTATCTGGATTGCCATCGCCTCCATCAGCGTACTGGGGTTGGTGTTTGGCCTGATTCTGGGCTACGCCTCCCGCCGTTTCGCGGTTGAGGACGATCCCGTTGTCGAAAAAATTGACGAGCTGCTGCCGCAAAGCCAGTGTGGGCAATGTGGCTACCCCGGCTGTCGGCCTTATGCCGAAGCGGTTGGCGTGCAGGGTGAAAAAATCAACCGCTGTGCGCCCGGTGGCGAAGCGGTGATGTTGAAAATTGCCGCCCTGCTTAACGTTGACCCGCAGCCTGTCGACGGCGATGCCGAGGTGCAGGAGCCGGTTCGCGCCCTCGCGGTGATCGACGAAGCGAACTGTATCGGCTGCACCAAATGTATTCAGGCCTGCCCTGTTGATGCCATTGTGGGCGCAACCCGCGCCATGCACACCGTTGTGGCCGATCTGTGCACCGGCTGTAACCTTTGCGTGGCCCCCTGCCCAACGCAGTGCATAGAACTGCGCCCGGTTGAAACGACTACCGAAAGCTGGAAATGGGATCTTCAGACCATTCCGGTTCGCAATATTCCTGTGGAACAACATGCTTAAGTTATTTTCTGCTTTCAGAAAAGAGAAGATTTGGGATTTCGACGGCGGTATCCATCCCCCGGAGATGAAAACCCAGTCAAACGGCACGCCGCTGCGGCAAATTCCGCTGGCGACGCGTTACGTCATGCCGCTCAAACAGCATATCGGCGCGGAAGGCGAACTCTGCGTAAAAGAAGGCGATACCGTTCTTCGCGGCCAGCCGCTGACCTTTGGCCGCGGACGGATGCTGCCGGTACACGCCCCCACCTCCGGTAAAGTGGTGTCGATCGCCCCACATACCGTCGCGCACCCTTCAGCGCTGTCTGAACTAAGCGTGATTATTGAAGCCGACGGCGAAGACCGCTGGATCGACCGTGACGGCTGGAGCGATTACCGTTCCCGCAGCCGGGAAGAGCTGATTGAACGCGTTCATCAGTTCGGCGTGGCCGGTCTTGGCGGCGCGGGTTTCCCGACGGGTACCAAGCTGCGCGGCGGTGGCGACAAAATTAACACGCTAATCATCAACGCTGCGGAATGCGAACCTTATATCACCGCCGATGACCGTCTGATGCAGGACTGTGCCGCCCAGGTGGTGGAAGGTATTCGCATTCTCGCCCATATTCTGCAGCCACGAGAAGTGCTGATAGGCATTGAAGACAATAAGCCGCAGGCCATTTCCATGCTGCGTGCCGTGCTGGCGGGTTGCCATGATATTAGCCTGCGCGTAATCCCGACCAAATACCCGTCTGGCGGCGCAAAGCAGCTGACCCAGATCCTCACCGGTAAACAAGTACCGCACGGTGGCCGCTCCTCTGACATTGGCGTGCTGATGCAAAACGTCGGTACGGCATATGCGGTAAAACGCGCGGTGATTGACGGCGAGCCGTTAACCGAGCGCGTGGTGACGTTGACCGGTGAAGCGGTGTCCCGTCCGGGCAACGTCTGGGCGCGTCTGGGTACGCCGGTGCGTCATCTGCTGGAGCAGGCTGAGTTTTGCCCTGGCAGCGACCAGATGGTGATCATGGGCGGCCCGCTGATGGGCTTTACCCTGCCGTGGCTGGATGTCCCGGTCGTCAAAATTACTAACTGTCTGCTCGCCCCCTCTCCGACCGAGATGGGTGAAGAACAGGAAGAAAAAGGCTGCATCCGCTGCAGCGCCTGCGCTGATGCCTGCCCGGCGGATCTGCTCCCGCAGCAGCTGTACTGGTACAGCAAAGGCCAGCTGCACGACAAAGCGCAAGCCCACAATCTTGCCGACTGTATTGAATGCGGTGCCTGCGCCTGGGTCTGCCCAAGCAATATTCCGCTGGTGCAATACTTCCGTCAGGAGAAGGCCGAGATTTATGCCATCTCAATGGAAGAGAAGCGCGCAGCCGAAGCCAAAGCGCGCTTTGAAGCCCGCCAGGCGCGTCTCGAACGCGAGAAAATCGCCCGCCAGGAGCGCCATAAACAGGCTGCCGTTCAGCCTGGTGAGAAAGATCAGGACGCCATCAACGCTGCGCTGGCGCGCGTGCGGGAGAAAAAAGCCACTGCAGCGCAAACCCTGGTGATCCCGGCAGGCGAAAAACCGGATAACAGCGAAGCGATTGCGGCACGCGAAGCGCGCAAGGCCCAGGCTCGCGCCCGTCAGGCAGAAAAAGCAGAAACTGCCCAGCCGGAACCTGGCGTCGATCCGCGTAAAGCGGCGGTTGAAGCGGCAATTGCCCGTGCCAAAGCCCGTAAAGCTGGCCAGCAGGACGTGGTTGTTGAGAAAGACGCTGAGGATCCGCGTAAAGCAGCCGTCGAAGCGGCCATCGCACGCGCGAAAGCGCGCAAAGCAGCGCAGCAGGCGCAAACTGCGGAGCCCGAAGTGCCGGTTGACCCGCGCAAAGCCGCTGTCGAAGCCGCTATCGCTCGGGCCAAAGCGCGCAAAGCCGCCCAGCAGGAAGAGCAGCCGCAGGCCGCAAACGACGATCCACGCAAAGCCGCCGTCGCCGCCGCGATTGCGCGCGTTCAGGCGAAGAAAGCCGCACAACAAGCAGTTAACGAGGATTAAATGGTTTTCAGAATCGCAAGTTCCCCTTACACCCATAACCAGCGCCAGACATCGCGCATCATGATGCTGGTCTGCCTGGCGGCGTTGCCAGGCATCGCCGTTCAGTTCTGGTTTTTCGGCTGGGGAACCCTTTTCCAGTTGGTCCTTGGCTGTGCCAGTGCGCTAGCGGCGGAAGCGCTCGTGTTGAAGCTGCGAAAAATGGCGGTCTCCCGCATTCTCGCGGACAATTCCGCGTTGCTGACCGGGCTGCTGCTGGCCATCAGTATTCCGCCGCTTGCCCCATGGTGGATGGTGGTGCTCGGTACCGTGTTTGCGGTGATTATCGCCAAACAGCTGTACGGCGGGCTCGGGCATAACCCATTTAACCCGGCAATGATCGGCTACGTTGTTCTGCTGATCTCCTTCCCGGTGCAGATGACCAGCTGGTTGCCACCCCATGACATTGCCGCCACGGTTCCTGGCTTTATGGATGCCCTGCACGTTATCTTTACCGGCCATACGGCTCTCGGCGCTGATATGAACGCGCTGCGTATGGGCGTGGACGGAATCAGCCAGGCGACGCCTCTCGATACCTTTAAGACGTCCCTGCACGCCGGGCACAGCGTTGAGCAGATCATGAAATCCGCCATCTACAGCGGCGTGCTGGCGGGAGCCGGCTGGCAGTGGGTCAACCTGGCGTATCTGCTGGGCGGCCTGTTCCTGCTGCAGCAGAAAGCGATCCGCTGGCATATTCCGGTCAGCTTCCTCGTGACGCTGGCGGTCTGCGCCACGCTGGGCTGGGTATTCTCGCCTGAGTCACTGGCCAGCCCGCAGATGCACCTGCTCTCCGGGGCGACCATGCTGGGTGCATTCTTTATTCTTACCGACCCGGTTACGGCGTCGACCACCAACCGTGGCCGCCTGATCTTCGGCGCGCTGGCGGGCCTGCTGGTGTGGTTGATTCGCAGCTTTGGCGGTTATCCGGATGGGGTAGCGTTCGCCGTCCTGCTCGCCAACATTACCGTTCCGCTCATCGACTACTACACGCGTCCACGCGTGTACGGTCATCGCTAAGGGTTTCGCCATGTTAAAGACCATGCAAAAACACGGCGTCACGCTGGCTATTTTCGCTGCGGTACTGACCGGCCTGACGGCGCTGGTGAACGAGCTAACCAAATCGACGATTGATGAGCAGGCGGCAAAGCAGCAAAAAGCGCTGTTTGATCAGGTGATCCCGTCGGACTTCTACGATAATGACCTGCAGAAAAGCTGCTTTGTTGTAGAAGCGCCGCAGCTTGGGAAAGGCTCGCACCGCGTCTTTATCGCCCGCAAAGGGGATCGACCGGTGGGTGCAGTCATGGAAACCACGGCACCCGACGGTTATTCCGGCGCCATTCAGCTGCTCGTCGGCAGCGATTTTTCCGGTACCGTACTGGGTACCCGTGTGACGGAGCATCACGAAACGCCGGGCCTTGGCGATAAAATTGAAACGCGCTTAAGCGACTGGATTTTGCACTTTGCCGGTAAAGCGATCCATGGCGAAGGTGACACCGCGTTTGCGGTGAAGAAAGACGGCGGCGAGTTCGACCAGTTCACCGGCGCGACCATCACGCCGCGCGCCGTGGTGAATGCCGTAAAACGCGCCGGGCTGTATGCGGAAACGCTGCCCGCGCAAATCAACAATCTTCCGGCCTGTGGAGAGTAATCATGAGCCAGGTTAAAGAGGTTATTGTCCAGGGACTGTGGAAGAACAACTCCGCGCTGGTACAGCTTCTGGGGATGTGCCCATTGCTGGCGGTAACATCCACCGCCACCAACGCGCTCGGTCTGGGTCTGGCAACCACGCTGGTGCTGACCCTGACCAACCTGTCCATTTCCGCACTGCGCCGCTGGACGCCGTCGGAGATCCGTATTCCGATTTACGTCATGATCATCGCGTCGGTGGTGAGTATCGTTCAGATGCTGATTAACGCTTACGCGTTTGGCCTGTATCAGTCGCTTGGGATCTTCATTCCGCTAATCGTGACCAACTGTATTGTGGTCGGGCGCGCCGAGGCGTTTGCCGTGAAGAACAGCCCGGCGATGTCGGCGCTTGACGGTTTCGCCATCGGTATGGGGGCGACAGGTGCCATGTTTGTCCTCGGCTCGCTTCGTGAGATCCTCGGCAACGGTACGCTGTTTGACGGTGCAGATGCGCTGCTGGGCGGCTGGGCAAAAGCGTTGCGTATCGAAGTGTTCCACACCGATACGCCATTCCTGCTGGCCATGCTGCCGCCGGGTGCTTTTATTGGCCTTGGCATGATGCTGGCGATAAAATACCTGATTGATGAAAAACGTAAGCGCCGCGCGGCTGAGCGTAGCGTTCTGGAAGGGACACCCGAGAAGGCTTCATGAATAAAGAAAAGCGCATTGCGATCCTGACCCGTCTGCGGGACGAGAACCCGCACCCAACGACGGAGCTGAATTTTACCTCCCCGTTTGAGCTGCTGATCGCCGTGTTGCTCTCTGCGCAGGCTACCGACGTGAGCGTCAATAAAGCCACCGCCCTGCTCTATCCGGTGGCCAACACGCCGAAGGCGATGCTTGAGTTAGGCGTCGAAGGCGTGAAGTCGTATATCAAAACCATCGGCCTGTTTAACAGCAAGGCCGAGAACGTGATCAAAACCTGCCGGATTTTGCTGGAACAGCACGGAGGCGAAGTGCCAGAGGATCGCGCCGCGCTGGAGGCACTGCCCGGCGTCGGACGCAAAACGGCGAACGTGGTGCTGAATACGGCGTTCGGCTGGCCGACTATCGCCGTCGATACGCACATTTTCCGCGTCTCTAACCGCACCAACTTTGCACCTGGCAAAAACGTTGAACAGGTTGAGGAGAAGTTATTAAAAGTCGTTCCGGCGGAATTTAAGGTCGACTGTCATCACTGGCTGATTTTGCATGGCCGCTATACCTGCATCGCACGCAAGCCTCGCTGCGGCTCCTGCATCATCGAAGATCTTTGCGAATATAAAGAAAAAGTCTATCCCTGATCGCTTTAGCGTTTTTCACTCCCGAATCAAAACCCTATAAAAGGAAGGCCCTCTGCACACCTTCCTTTTGACCGTAATTTGTCCGCTTTTGCGCTATCCCACCTTATGGATTGTTCGGCCATTTAACACTCAAACAGGTTAATAGTTTTTTCATCACCAAAAATTTCTATACATCTGTGATCAAGATCACTCTGATAACGTCATGTTGGATTTTTGTTGTCAAACCCCTCGCAAAACCTTTTCCTGACAAGAATTAACCGTTCATTTACCGCATATAAGACCAGTCATTTTTCAGATTATGGGCTATATCACTACCTTAAAGGCCAAATAGCAGAACATATCGCCATATCGGGCTGAAAAGGGGCTGGGGGCAGTGAAAAAAACCAACAAAACGCAACGGATGAAATTTAACGCTGAATAACATTTGTGTGACCCGTGGATTATACCACTCCAGTTAAATGTAACAGAGTATTTCAAACATATTGCCAGATGGGTCAGGATAGTGAACATTACCCGCCGTTTCCCCTCCCAATATAACTATAAAGCGGATGGACTACGGTCATCACGCTATGAACACCCCCGTTAATATGGGATGTAAAAAAAGAGGTATATGTGTCTACTGCAAACAATAAACCAACAAATGAAAGCGTGAGTCTCAACGCTTTCAAACAGCCGAAAGCGTTCTATCTCATCTTCTCTATCGAGTTATGGGAGCGTTTTGGTTATTACGGCCTGCAAGGGATCATGGCGGTTTACCTGGTTAAACAACTGGGTATGTCCGAAGCGGATTCCATCACGCTGTTCTCCTCCTTCAGTGCTCTGGTGTACGGTCTGGTTGCTATCGGCGGCTGGCTGGGTGACAAAGTCCTCGGCACCAAACGCGTCATTATGCTGGGCGCCATTGTCCTGGCGATTGGCTATGGTCTGGTTGCATGGTCTGGACACGATGCGGCTGTGGTCTATATGGGTATGGCAACGATTGCCGTCGGTAACGGTCTGTTCAAAGCGAACCCGTCCTCCCTGCTCTCTACCTGCTACAACAAAGATGACCCACGTTTGGACGGTGCATTTACCATGTACTACATGTCCATCAACATTGGATCATTCTTCTCCATGCTGGCAACACCATGGCTGGCAGCGAAATTCGGCTGGAGCGTGGCCTTTGCACTGAGCTTCGTGGGTATGCTGATCACCGTTGTAAACTTCCTGTTCTGCCGCAGCTGGGTTAAAGACTACGGTTCTAAGCCAGACTTCGAACCGGTTCACATGGGTAAACTGCTGGCCACCATCGCGGGCGTTGTCGTTCTCGCCGCGATCGCCACCTGGCTGCTGCACAACCAGGGCGTTGCACGTGCGGTTCTGGGCGTGGTTGCGCTGGGCATCGTCTGCATCTTTGCGAAAGAAGCCTTCGCCATGCAGGGCGCTGCACGTCGTAAGATGATTGTTGCATTCATCCTGATGCTGGAAGCGATTATCTTCTTCGTGCTGTACAGCCAGATGCCAACTTCCCTGAACTTCTTCGCTATCCGTAACGTTGAACATTCAATCCTCGGTATCGCGTTCGAACCTGAGCAGTTCCAGGCGCTGAACCCGTTCTGGATCATGATTGGTTCCCCGATTCTGGCCGCTATCTATAACAAGATGGGTGACCGTCTGCCAATGCCGCACAAGTTCGCCGTGGGCATGGTGCTGTGCTCTTGCGCCTTCCTGGTGCTGCCGCTGGGAACGAAATTTGCGTCCGACGCGGGTATCGTCTCCGTTAACTGGCTGATCCTGAGCTACGCTCTGCAGTCTATCGGTGAGCTGATGATCTCCGGTCTGGGCCTGGCGATGGTTGCACAGCTGGTGCCACAGCGTCTGATGGGCTTCATCATGGGTAGCTGGTTCCTGACCACTGCGGGTGCGGCAATCATTGCAGGTAAGATTGCTAACCTGATGGCGGTTCCGGAAAACGTGACTGATCCACTGCTTTCCCTGGACGTGTACGGCACCGTGTTCATGCAGATTGGTATTGCCACGGCGGTTATCGCTGTGCTGATGCTGCTGACCGCGCCTAAGCTGAATCGTATGACTCAGGACGACGACAAAACGACTAAAGCGACCGAAACCGCTACCGCGTAATGTCATCGGGAAACGACTGAATGGAAAGAAGCCGCTAAAGCATTAGCGGCTTTTTTTTTATCCGAACGCGCACTAACATAGCTGATACCTCAGCAAAAAGGAGTTACCGATGAAACTGTTCTACAAACCGGGCGCCTGCTCTCTTGCTTCCCATATCACTCTTCGCGAGAGCGGCAAAGATTTCACGCTGGACGGCGTTGACCTGATGAAAAAGCGCCTCGAAAACGGCGATGATTTTTTCGCGATCAACCCGAAAGGACAAGTTCCGGCTCTGCTGCTGGATGACGGTACGCTGCTGACCGAAGGCGTGGCGATTATGCAGTATCTGGCCGACAACGTGCCGGATCGTCAGCTGCTGGCACCAACAGGCAGTATCTCTCGCTATAAAACCCTTGAGTGGCTCAACTACATCGCGACCGAGCTGCACAAAGGCTTTACGCCGCTGTTCCGCCCGGATACCCCAGATGAGTACAAACCGACCGTACGTGCGCTGCTTGAGAAAAAGATGCAGTACATTAATGAATCGCTGAAGGACGAACAGTGGATCTGCGGCGCGCGTTTCACCATTGCTGATGCGTATCTGTTTACCGTTCTGCGCTGGGCGCGCGCGGTGAAGCTGAACCTGGAAGGGTTAGATCATATTGCGTCGTACATGGAGCGCGTAGCGGCGCGCCCTGCCGTCGCGGCGGCGCTGAAAGCGGAAGGGTTGAATTAATCCGAGCACTCTGTACTGCCGGGTGGCGCTGCGCTGACCCGGCCTACACTATCCCGGCTCTTACAATTGGGTTGCGCTGAAATAATGCTCTGGTTTTGCGATACGATCCTGTGCAGCCACCACCTGCAGCTCATATTCCTGCATGTTTTTCGTCGCCATCATAATTTCATAAACTGCTGCGGTCACATGCTCCAGCGCATCGCGCAGCGTCGCGCCCTGTAGTAATTTCACCAGCAGCAGGCCACTGGTTACATCGCCTACGCCAACCGGCTGACGCACGCCAAAATCCACCAGCGGACGGCTGATATGCCACGCCTCGTCTTTCGTCACCAGCAGCATCTCAAAACGGTCCTGGCTGAGGCCTGCACGCGCCAGATGCTTAACCAGGACAATCTCAGGCCCCTGAGCAATTAGCTCGCGAGAGGCGCTTACAGCCTCTTCTACGTTGTTGACCGGATGCTCGCAGAGGATTTCAAGCTCGATCAGATTTGGCGCAATAATATCGCTGGCCGGCAGCGCGTGGCGGACGTGAAACTCCGCCACGCCGGGCGCGACGATACAGCCCTTTTCAGGGTGGCCCATGACCGGATCGCAAAAATACTTTGCCGCCGGATTCGCCGCTTTCACCTGACGAACGATCCCCAGGATATGTTCCCCCTGCTCTGCTGAACCGAGATAGCCGCTCAGCACCGCGTCACAGCGCCTAAGCTGGTCGATTTCGGCAATACCCTGCACAACCTCCGTCAAGTGCGAAGGCGGCATCACGCAGCCGGTCCATTTGCCGTATTGCGTGTGGTTTGAAAACTGTACGGTATTGAGGGGCCAGACGTTGGCACCGAGGCGGCGCATCGGGAATTCCGCTGCGCTGTTGCCAGCATGCCCAAAAACAACGTGGGACTGGATGGCGAGGATGTTGTTCATTTTTTCTTACCAAACCCTGTAAAAACAAAAGGGCGTGGTTTCCCACGCCCCTGCGTACTTATAATTACTTCCAGCAGACCAGACAGTAATTTTTCTTACCGCGACGCAGCAGCGTGTAACGTCCGTACAGACGATCGCCGTCAACGAAGGTGTATTCCGGGTCAGACTGCTTCTCACCATTGATGGTGATGGCGTTAGACGCGATGGTTTTACGCGCCTGACCGCGAGACGGCTGCAGCTCGGAGTCCACCAGCGCCTGCATCAGGTCAGCGCCTTTTTCCATCTCAACCATCGGCACGCCGTCCTGCGCCAGCTGTTCGAAGTCCGCTTCGCTCAGATCGCTCAGGGTACCGTTGAACAGGCTTGCGGTAATGCGTTTTGCCGCGGCCAGACCTTCTTCACCGTGAACCAGTTTGGTCACTTCGTCCGCCAGCACGTACTGCGCGCGCGGTGCTTTACCGCTGTTCTTGTCTTCTTCTTCCAGCGCATTGATTTCTTCAATGTCCATGAAGGTGAAGAACTTCAGGAAGCGGTAAACATCGGCATCCGCCGTGTTGATCCAGAACTGGTAGAATTTGTACGGGCTGGTTTTCTTCGGATCGAGCCACACCGCGCCGCCTTCCGTTTTACCGAACTTGGTGCCGTCGGCTTTGGTGATCAGCGGAACGGTCAGGCCGAAGACCTGATTCTGATGCAGACGGCGGGTCAGATCGATACCGGAAGTGATGTTACCCCACTGGTCAGAACCCCCAATCTGCAGGGAAACGCCGTGCAGTTTGTTCAGGCAGGCAAAGTCATAGCCCTGCAGCAGGTTGTAGGAGAACTCGGTGAAGGAGATGCCCTGGTCGTCACGGTTCAGACGCTGCTTCACGGCTTCTTTGTTAATCATCTGGTTAACGGAGAAGTGCTTGCCGATATCACGCAGGAAGGTCAGCACGTTCATGCCACCAAACCAGTCGTAGTTGTTAGCAGCAATTGCGGAGTTGTCGCCACAGTTGAAGTCGAGGAACGGTGCCACCTGTTTGCGGATTTTATCCACCCACTCCTGCACGGTGTCTTCGGTGTTCAGTTTACGCTCAGCGGCTTTGAAGCTTGGGTCACCAATCAGACCGGTCGCGCCGCCCACCAGGGCAACAGGCTTATGGCCCGCCATCTGGAAGCGTTTCAGGCATAACAATGGAACAAGATGCCCCAAATGCAAGCTGTCAGCGGTGGGATCGAAGCCGCAATAGAGCGCGATCGGGCCTTGCGCCAGTCGCTCTGCTAACGCTTCCTCGTCCGTCACCTGGGCCACAAGGCCCCGCTCTTGCAATTGTTTAATCAAGTTACTGCTTGCCATCAAATTCTCCATGTATAAACGACTGCACCTTTGCCGGTACACGACTTTTCGCCTGATGCGAAAGGACCATAGAATAAAGCGCAAGCGCGGTGTGCGCTAGCGCTTAAATCAACAAATTTCGGGGATTAGGGTGCCAGTCTGTCGATTTTCCAGCCGCCGTTGTCGCGCTGGTATAAAAAGCGGTCGTGCAGGCGGTGCTCGCCCCCCTGCCAGAACTCCATCTGCTCAATCGGGATACGGAAACCGCCCCAGAAGCTTGGCAGGGGCACTTCACCCTGCTGGAACTTCTGTTTGAGTTCGAGGAATTTGCTTTCCAGCACGCCGCGGGCAGAAATCCGGCTGGACTGTTTTGAAACCCAGGCGCCAATCTGGCTGTCGCGCGGGCGGCTGTGGAAATACTTCACCACTTCCAGCGTCGAAAGACGTTCCGCTTTGCCGGTCACCATCACCTGACGTTCCAGCATGTGCCACGGAAACAGCAGGCTGATGCGAGGATTGTTTTCCAGGTGATGCGCTTTGCGGCTGCCCAGGTTGGTATAAAACACCAGCCCTTTCTCGTCATAATGCTTGAGCAATACGATGCGCTGATACGGTTGACCGTTTTCATCCACCGTCGCGACAACCATGGCGGTGGGGTCGGCGAGCTTCGCTTCACAGGCCTGTTTCAGCCAGCGTTCGAAAAGCACAAGGGGTTCAGCGGGAAGATCCTGGCGACGCAGGCCGCCTTTGGTGTATTCACGGCGCAGATGCGCAATTTGCTGCAGTTCGTCGTTATCTGACATGGCGTTAGCTGACATTGAGAGTGGGAGGCGCTATTGTGCGCCGCCCCTGTAAAAATCTCAACGCTTCGGATTTTCGAGCTGGCAATTGTTCAGCACAATGCGGTCACGTTTGTAGACCGTTGCGCTGTCACCTTTCGACCAGAACACGTAAATCCCGTCGGTATAACGCGCCCCGGAAGCCGACATCCCCTGTTTCAGGGTCAGCAGTTTGTTGTCGTAGACAAAGCTGGCTTCCTGACGCGGATTATTCAGCTTCACGGTCAGCGGCTTTTCATCGCAGCGATACGCCAGCGTATCGGTCTGCATGCGCTCAAGGAGCTGGTTATAGACGCTGCATCCTGACAGCAACAAAGGCGCGGCAATAAGAAGAAGTTTTTTCATGGGCGTATTCCGAAGACTTTCCTGGTCCTGGAGGGCATGGCTGCCCTCCTGTTTCGTTCCATTCTAACGACGGCACGCCGCGATGAATTTCAGTTAACTCTGATTATGACGCGGATTTGCCGGGAAAATCGCCCCGAGGACGCTTGCCTCCCGCGCGCCGGTGACAGAAGGTAAATTACCGGGCAAACCGGCAACGGTACGCCACGCAAGCCAGGCGAAAGCCAGCGCTTCCATATCATCACCGCTGATCCCGGCTTCATCCGTTGTGGTGACTTCAGTACCCGGCAGTAGCCCCGCCAGACGTGCCATCACCAGCGGATTCCGGCTCCCTCCGCCACATACCAGCAGGCGTTCGCACCCGCCGCTGAGGAGAACCTGTTCCGATATCGACACAGCGGTCAATTCGGTCAGCGTGGCCTGGACGTCCTGTGGTGCCAGTGCCGGGAACTGCGCCAGCTGGCGTTCAAGCCAGCCGTAGTTAAAATACTCGCGCCCCGTACTCTTCGGCGCGGGCAGCGCAAACCAGGGATCGCTTAGCATGGACTGCAGCAGCGGAAGAATGACTTTGCCTTCGCTGGCCCACTCCGCGTCTTTATCATAGGGCTTTCCGCACTGACGCCAGACCCAGGCATCCATCAGCATATTGCCCGGCCCCGTATCGTACCCGCGCACGGGCTGACCGGGGATCAGCATCGACAGGTTTGCAATCCCGCCAATGTTAAGCACCATACGGCGCTCCACCGGATGTGCCAGCAACGCCTGATGGAACGCGGGCACCAGCGGCGCACCCTGTCCCCCCAGCGCAATATCGCGGCGACGAAAATCCCCCACCACGGTGACCCCTGTTTTTGCCACAATCTGATTATTATCGCCAATTTGCAAGGTGTGCGGCGCGTCGCCGGTGGGTTCATGCCAGACGGTCTGACCGTGACAACCAATGGCGACCACATCCTGCGGCTGCAGATTCTCTTTTTGCATCAGGGCTAATACAGCCTCTGCAAACAGCGCCCCCAGCCGCACATCGAGCTGTCCCAGCTGCGAAAGCGTCAGTTGTTGACCCTGGCAAATGCTCAAAATGTCCTCTTTGAGCGAAACGGGGATAGGCCAGGTCAGACTCGCCTGCTGCGCCACCATGTTTTCATCAATGGCGGCCAGAACGACATCGACACCGTCAAGACTGGTCCCAGACATCACACCGATATAGCGACCCGATTTCATGCGCTTTCCTTACGTTGAGTGGGCTAAGGATATCCACTCCACCATAAACAGCGGTGCTTTGCTATGCGGAGATAATATTTTTTAACAATGTCAGACAGGCGGCCCGGGGAAAGTCCGTTTATCTTCCGTTAAGCCAAATTCAAGTACAATTTTCTGATAGTTAGTGCAAAGATATGAAGTATGGCCCGTAATGCCATATAATTTAGCCATAATGGATGCCCGAACCGGGCGTTTTGGGTGAACAGGAGATTCAAATGATTTTACGTGTACTGGGCGTTTCGCTGATTGGTTTAACACTCGCTGGTTGTGTGAATGACAGTTCACTTTCTGGCGACGTCTATAGCGCTTCTGAGGCTAAACAAGTTCAGAACGTGACTTACGGCACCATTGTTAATGCGCGTCCTGTTCAAATTCAGGGTGGCGATGAAAACAACGTAATGGGTGCTATCGGCGGTGCGGTTCTGGGCGGCTTCCTCGGTAACACCGTAGGCGGTGGTACGGGCCGTTCGCTGGCGACAGCCGCTGGTGCCGTTGCCGGTGGTGTGGCAGGCCAGGGCGTTCAGGGTGCGATGAACAAAACCCAGGGCGTGGAGCTGGAAATCCGCAAAGATGACGGCAGCACCATTATGGTCGTTCAGAAACAAGGCAGCACCCGTTTCTCCGCTGGCCAGCGCGTTGTTCTGGCGAGCAATGGCCGTCAGGTGACGGTTTCCCCGCGTTAATCTGATAACGGATGTGGCTCTCGGGCCACATCCATTTACAAAATACATCATTTGAATGAATATATTTACAATATATATTTATTGCATTTATTATTAATGTTATCTGATATTGTTTCTGCGCAAAGTATTTATTGAATTAATAGATTAGACTCATCGCACTTACCTCTTTTAATTCATTATAACTTTGTTAAAAATTATATGCTTGCGATGAGTCGTTTTGTAAAAGGTCGTTATATCTCGTTCTGTCTCGGTTGCATTGTTGTCATCGGGATATTACAAACGTTATTTATCAAACTGGTGGAATGGATCCCCTCCTTTTCACCGTTTCTGTTCCCGACACTCACCATTTTCCTGCTGGTATTTCACCTCTTTATTGCCTGTTTTATGGCAATGAAATACTGGTGTGACAGGAAACGGTTGTATCTGGTAGCGATCGCCTTCGCCTTTGCCGGTTCGGCGCTGTTGATGATTGGCACGCTGTCGAGCTTCCCGGCCTGGCTGGATCTCTACCAATTCAACGTCGTCAACTATAACGATGCGATGATTTACTACATGTTCCGCCATCTGTTAATGGCGATACTGATCATCGTCTCGGCATTACTCTACACCACGCGAAGTCGGCCACTGTCACGGCTGGCGCATGTTTCAATTATTAGCGGGTTATTTGTCTTTACCTTTTTTGCCGTGTCTCTGGCCTGGGTCTATTCAAGTCATTCAGACTGGTTATCAATTGACCTGGTGGATAATGAAACCCGCCAGTTTATGGTTCTCTGGAGCCAGTGCATCAATATTTCATTAATTGTGCTGTGGATTGTGACATTAGCAGCGCTGATGTTTATTACGCGCGTACGCAATCTTTTCTGGGTCGGGGGCAATTTCCTCTGCGTCTGTTATGTGGTCACGCTGTCAATGCTGCTAGTGGGTGGGCATGCCGAAGATATCTCCTGGTATCGCGCCCGTTTATTTGAAACTGTCGCGACGCTGCTTATTATTTTTGTCCTGCTCTACGATGTTTTCAATTTGTATCGTGAATCACATTTAAAGTATCAGCAGTCTTATCAGAACTCGATACGCGATCCGCTGACGCGTCTTTATAACCGTAGTTATTTTTATGATTCGTTAAATCAGGCGCTGGCTATCGCCAAATCAAGCCGTCCGGTTTCGGTGATTGTCAGCGATCTCGATCGCTTCAAACGCATCAACGACAACTACGGGCACCTGCAGGGCGACAAAGTGCTGCAGTTTGTCTCTAACCTGCTGATGGATTCCGTACGACCGCAAGATATTGCGGCACGCATCGGCGGCGAGGAGTTTGTCCTGATGCTGGAAAATACCTCATCAGAAGAGGCCCGCCAGGTCGCTGAACGCATCCGCATAAAGTTAAGCAGCTTTGATAAAGCCAGCAGTGAGGGGCAACTCCCCGAGCCAATCACGATCAGTATGGGCGTCTTCACGGCAGCATCGCCGGACATAACCGCCGAGAAGTGTGTGGAAAATGCAGATAAGGCGATGTACGAGGCCAAAGAGACTGGCCGAAACCGCGTGGTGATTTTCCAGTAAAAAGAGAAAGGCCTTGCTCATGCAAGGCCTTTTTTACTTCTCAGTCGCGTGACTGCAGCTCATGAATGTTTTGCTCAAGGCGTCCAATGAGGCTGATGAGCATTTCCAGTTCTTCAGGTGATACCCCGGACAGGATTTCACCACGCGTTTTACTGATAACGGCTTCCATCTCAGTAATGATAGGCGCCGCTTTTTCCGTCAGCTTAATCCGCTTCGCGCGACGATCGCTGGCACAGGTTTGCCGGGAGATAAGTCCTTTCTCTTCCAGCTGATCGAGCGTACGCACCAGTGACGGTTGCTCAATACCGATCGCTTTTGCCAGTTGAATTTGGGACTGCTCGGGCGGTAGCTGATGAATGTTATGCAGCGTGACCCAATGCGTCTGTGTCAATTCCAGAGGTTTCAGGCGATGGTCAATCAGAGCACGCCAGACGCGTACCAACCTTGCCAGATCAGAACCTAATGGCGATTCCAATTTCATCTCCTTATAATTAGCTTGCTAAGTTATTATACTGATTTTAGAATAGTGTGCAGTATTTATATTGCCAAAACAAATGCATTACTGCATTCAACATTCATAAAAGTATGATTTACACTGAATACTCATGTTAGATCATTGTAAGACAGGCCATCGTGGCACTCAGTTCACTGCAAAGGACCACTGCTCGTGACGTTCTCGTTAAACTCCACGGGGTTACCCCTCCAGGACCTGATCTTTGGTGCATCAGTCTATTTTCCTCCCCTGTTTAAAGCTGTGCTGGTGGGCTTTGCGATCTGGCTTGTCGCTCACCGACTCCTGCGAGACTGGATGTATTCCGGCGAGATCTGGCACCCCATGCTGATGGATCTCTCCCTGTTTGCCCTCTCCGTATGTCTGGGCCTTGCTGTGTTGACCGTGTGGTGAATATGTCTCTGAAAACGCTGAAATACTTTTCCACCCTACTCGTTCTGGCGCTGGCGCTGGTTGCCGGTTGGTGGATGTGGAACTATTACATGCAGTCACCCTGGACACGCGACGGTAAAATTCGTGCAGAGCAGGTCAGCATCACACCGCAGGTGTCTGGAAGCATCACGACGCTTCTTGTTAAGGATAACCAGTTCGTCAAAAAGGGAGACGTTTTATTTCGGATTGATGATACGCCCTTTCATATCGCGATCCTCAATGCCCAGGCACAGCTTGCGAAAGCGGAGTCCGATCTTGCGAAAGCCAATAACGAAGCGACCCGCCGCCGGCATTTGTCGCAAAACTATATCTCTGCTGAAGACTTAGACACCGCCAACATAAACGTTAAGGCTATGCAAGCCAGCGTTCACGTCGCTGAAGCTACGCTCAAGCAGGCGCAGTGGGCGTTAACGCAAACGGTGGTGGAAGCACCGGTCGATGGCTGGGTGACAAACCTTTCGGCCCGCGTGGGCAACTATGCCACTACCGGGCAACCCGTTTTCGCCTTAGTCGACAGCCACTCTTTTTATGTCGTGGGCTACTTTGAAGAGACCAAGCTTCGGCATATTCAGGAAGGAGCGCCCGCAACCATCACCCTCTACAGCGGTTCGAGCAGGTTACAGGGTCACGTTTCCAGCATTGGGCGCGCCATTTACGATCAAAGCGTTGAAACGGATTCCGGCCTGGTACCCGATATTAAACCTAACGTTCCGTGGGTTCGTCTGGCACAGCGCGTTCCGGTTCGCGTAGAGTTTGATCGCCTGCCCCAGAATATCACCCTGGTCTCAGGCACGACCTGTACTGTGTCTATCGGAACGCGCTGATGAACCTGCAGGGGCTCTCCTGGCAAAACCTACCGTGGGTAAAAGCATCACGCCCTCAGTGGCGCTACGCGCTGCGAAACGGCATTGCCATGTGTCTTGCGCTGGCCGTCGCCTATTATCTGAATCTGGATGAGCCGTACTGGGCGATGACCTCTGCGGCGGTGGTGAGCTTCCCGACCGTCGGAGGCGTCATCAGCAAAAGTCTGGGACGCGTGGCCGGAAGTCTGCTGGGAGCCACCGCCGCGTTAATCATTGCGGGGCATACGCTAAACGATCCGTGGCTCTTTTTACTGAGCATGGCGGCCTGGCTGGGGTTTTGTACCTGGGCCTGCGCCCATTTTACCAATAACGTTGCCTACGCATTCCAGCTGGCGGGTTATACCGCCGCCATTATTGCCTTTCCCGTAGTGAATGTACTCGACACCACCGAGCTATGGGACATCGCCCAGGCGCGCGTCTGTGAAGTGATTGTCGGCATTCTTAGCGGCGGCTTTATGATGATGATCCTGCCCAGTACCTCCGACGGTACAGCGCTTATCACCGCTCTGAAGACCATGCACGCCCGCTTACTGGAGCACGCAAGCCTTCTCTGGCAGCCAGATACTAACGATGAAATCCGTCTGGCACACGAAAAGGTCATCGGACAGATCCTGACCATGAATCTGCTGCGCATTCAGGCCTTCTGGAGCCACTATCGCTTCCGCCGGCAGAACAAACTCCTCAACTATTTGCTGCATCAGCAGTTGCGAATGACCAGCGCGATCTCCAGCCTGCGTCGGATGCTGCTCAACTGGCCCGGGCCGCCTGCCAACACGCGCGCCGTCATTGATACCTTGCTGGCTGCCCTCGCCCGCCCGGATACGGACATCTACACCGTGGCAAGGATCATCGCCCCGCTCGCCCCCGTCGATGAGTACGATTACCGTCACCGCGCGTTCTGGCAGCGCCTGAACTATTTTTGTCGGCTGTATCTGCGAAGCAGTCGCTGGATCAACGCGGTCGAAAATGCCAGTCCAATAACGGAATTCACCGTCCCCAGCAGCCCGGCGCTGGCGCGCCACACCGACTCTATGGAAGCGCTGTGGAGCGGTTTTCGCACCTTTTGCGCCCTTACCCTCGTTGGCGCGTGGAGCATCACCACCCAGTGGGAATCCGGCTCTGCGGCCTTGACGCTTGCCGCCATCAGCTGCGTGCTCTATTCCGTTGCGGCGTCGCCGTTTAACTCGCTTACGCTGCTGTTACGCACGCTGCTGTTGCTGTCGCTGTTCAGTTTTGTGGTGAAGTTCGGATTGATGGTTCAGATAAGCGACCTGTGGCAGTTCCTGCTGTTCCTGTTCCCGCTGTTAACCACCATGCAGCTGCTGAAGCTGCAAATGCCCAGGCTGGCCGGTCTTTGGGGGCAGTTGATTGTCTTTATGGGGTCGTTTATCTCCGTGACGAATCCACCGGTGTATGATTACGCCGACTTTCTCAATGACAATCTGGCGAAGATCCTCGGTGTGGGTCTGGCGTGGCTGGCGTTCGCCGTACTGCGGCCTGGTTCTGATGCGCGTAAAAGCCGCAGACATATCCGTGAGCTAAGACGGGGATTTGTCGACCAGCTTAGCCGTAAACCGCATCTGCGTGAAAGCGAGTATGAATCGCTGGTTTATCACCATGTCAGCCAGCTCAATAATAGCCAGGACTCTCTTTCCCGCCGCTGGCTGCTGCGCTGGGGCGTGGTACTGCTGAACTGTTCACACGTCGTCTGGCAGCTTCGTGGGTGGGAAACGCGTTCCGACCCGCTGTCGCAGGTGCGCGATGTCTGCCTCTCCCTGCTACGCGATGTGATGAGCGAGCGCGGTGTCCAGCAGCGGCCGCTGGAAACCACGCTGGCTGAACTGCAGCGGATCTGCGATACCCTTGCGCGGCATCATCTGCCCGCGGCTCGTGATTTGGCCTCGATAATCTGGCGCCTGCACTGCTCGCTGTCGCAGCTGGTACAGGCACCACCGCCGGGAACGATTGGGGATCAGATCACGCCGCAGGCATAGCGTGCTCCGCCACCCCCGAGGGGTTTAGGCTGATCGGACATGTTATCGCCACCGACATGGATCATCAGCGCTTTCCCTTTCACCTCGTCCAGCGTTTTCAGACGAGGCGCAACCACCGGATCCGTCGCTTTACCGTCATTGTTCACCACCAGCACCGGCAAATCGCCTAAATGTCCCATACCCTCCGGGCCTTCATGCTTGCCGGAATGCTGCGGATCGAGGTGGCCCCCTGCGGCTTCCGCCGCCGACGGTTTGCCTTCTTTTAAAGCGGGCTGACAGCTGCCTTTAGCATGGACATGGAAGCCATGTTCACCGGGAGGAAGTGCTTTGAGGTTGGGGGCGAACTCCAGCCCTTTATCGGTCTCCGAGATCTTCACCGTACCGATGGACTGACCTACACCCTGAGAAGTGACGAGATTCATTTCTACTTCGTCGCTGGCTGCCTGCGCCCCTGCGCAAACAACCAGCGTGACCAATGCCAGAGCAAAACGCTTCATATGACCTCCGCTGGTTATTTTTTGCCTCTTAAGTGTATACCAGAGGCAAAGATTTCACCGGAAAGTCACCTTATGGCGGTTTATGGCACGTCGTAACCCAGCGCGGCCTTGCGGATGCGGAACCACTGCTGACGGCTCATCTGCAGCTCTTCGGCCGCCAACGCCGACCGCACGCGCTCAATTTTACCCGAACCGATAATCGGCAGCGGTTTAGACGGTAAACGCAGGATCCACGCATAGACCACCTGCTCAATGCTTTCGGCATTCAGCTCGCGTGCAACGGTTTCCAGCTCGTCACGCAGGGGCTGGAATTCATCGTCATTGAACAAACGACCGCCGCCCAGGCACGACCACGCCATAGGACGGATGCGCAACTGCTGCAGCTGATCGAGCGTACCATCCAGCAGCAGCGGCTGGTGTACCGGGGAAATCTCGACCTGATTAGTGGCCAGGGTAAACGGCAGACGTGATTGCAGAAGCGCAAACTGCGCCGGGGTGAAGTTAGACACGCCAAAGTGTCGGACTTTGCCACTCTGGTGCAGATTCAGAAACGCTTCCGCCACCTCATCGGCATCCATCAGCGGGTCCGGACGATGGATCAGCAGCAGATCGATATGATCGGTTGCCAGATTCACCAGAGATTGCTCGGCACTCTTAATAATGTGTGCGCTGTCGGTAATGTAGTGGCCGAGCGCGTTTTCAGGTTTCGCGGTGGTGGCGATCCCGCACTTGGTGACGATCTCCATGCGGTCGCGGAGTGCCGGAACCAGCCTGAGCGCCTCGCCGAAGGCGGCTTCACACTGATAGCCACCGTAAATGTCCGCATGGTCGACCGTGGTGACGCCCAGATCGATGTGCTCTTCAATGAAGCTTGCCAGCTGAAGCGGGGACATATTCCAGTCCATCAAACGCCAGTAGCCCATGACAAAACGGGAGAATTCCGGGCCCTGCGGGGCAAGGGTAATACGCTGAACCATAACATTTTCCTCAGGAACGTGATGTCATGAGTATACGCAATTACCGTGTTAAAACAGTGAAGGTTGCTGAGGTTCTTCGGTTTCGCCCGCTTTATTTGCGCGAATTTTGCGCAGCAGACGCTGTCGGCAGAGGCGAAGCACGTCCTGCTTTTGCGTATCGCTAAAGTTTTGCCAGTTAAACCGCTCGTCACGGGTGCGCATACACCCACGGCAATAGCCGCGTTCATCAACCTGACAAATCCCCCGGCACGGGCTCTGGATGGGGAAGAATTCCAGTTGCTCTGCCACACTCACCTCCACAAACCGACCATCACTTACAGTGAAGACGTTATGCGCCTACTGTGCAAGAGATTTACCACCGTTTCGTGGCATTAAGGTTTCACTAATCTTCCCTCTCTATACTCGCCGCATCACTATAAAGAATGGTTTGGTTATGATGTGGTTTGCAAAAAAGTTACACTGTAACGATATAAAATTCACTCTGGGCTGTGCGCTTTTCTTCACTGCGCTAAATGCACTTTTTATTCAGCGCAGCTGGGCCATTATCGCCCCTGCACATCTGCACGATATCCTCTTCGCCGCTTCCGTACCGCTGGTGCTGTTTTGCGGATGGGTGATTGTCTTTAGCCTGCTCAATATTCCCTTTATTCGTAAGCCGCTGCTGATTGTCCTGACCATGGGATGTGCTGCCGCGACCTACTTTATGTACACCTACGGCGCGGTTATCGATCAGAACATGATTGTTAACGTGTTTGAAACCAACTCCCAGGAAGCGACGGCACTGCTCACGCCACAGATGATCCTGTGGATTGCCGTTGCCGGTTTTGTCCCTTCCGTCATACTCGCTCTCACAAGGATCCGCACCGGGAAATGGTGGTACGCCCTCCTGATGCGCTTTGCAGCGATGCTGGGGGCACTGCTGGTCATTATTCTGGTGGCTGCCGTCTTTTATAAAGACTACGCCTCGCTGTTTCGGAATAATAAAAGCATTGTCAAAATGGTCACGCCGGCAAACTACGTCAGCGCCGTCGTGAAATACAGCAAAATGCGCTGGTTTGCGGGCGACCAAACGCTGGTACGCATCGGTGAAGATGCCCATAAAGGCCCGCTGATTGTCGGGCAGCAGAAAAAAACCGTGCTGGTTTTGGTTGTCGGTGAAGCTTCACGCGCGGCAAACTACTCGCTCAACGGTTACGGGCGCGAAACTAACCCGGAGCTGAAAAAGCAAGACGTCATTAACTTCCCGCAGGCCTCGTCCTGTGGTACCGAAACCGCCGTTTCTGTCCCTTGTATGTTTTCCGGCATGACCCGGAAAAAATACGATGCCGACCTCGCGCGTCACCAGGAAGGTCTGCTCGACGTGCTTAACCATGCAGGCGTCAATCTGCTGTGGCGCGATAACGACGGCGGCTGTAAAGGTGCCTGCGACCGCGTGCCGCACACAGACATGACGCAGTGGAAACTGGACCAATTCTGCAAAGACAAAACCTGCCTTGATGATGTGGATCTCTATCGTCTGGATAATGTACTGGACGGTCTGAAGCAAGACACGGTACTGGTTATCCATCTGATGGGCAGTCACGGTCCGGCGTATAGCAAACGCTATCCGGACAGTTTCCGAAAATTTACGCCAACCTGTGATACCAACGAAATTCAGGACTGCGATCATCAGGCGCTGATGAATACCTATGACAACACCATCCTCTATACCGACAGTGTGGTCAGTAAAACGATTGACGCCTTAAAGGCCCGTCAGGCCAACATGAACACGGCGCTGATTTATCTTTCCGATCACGGTGAATCACTGGGTGAAAGCGGGATTTATCTGCACGGTACGCCGTACATGCTGGCGCCAGAGCAGCAAACGCATATTCCCTTTATGTTCTGGCTCTCCCCTGACTACGCGAAAAATTTTGGCGTCAACGAGCAGTGTTTGCGTGACCATGCAGCAAAAGATGCGGTTTCGCAGGACAATTTGTTCTCCACCGTACTGGGTATGATGGACGTGAAATCAACGGTTTATCAGCAACAGATGGATATTTTGTCGCCATGTCGTCACTGAGCGGGCTTGCATTAGACCGAACGGTCTATTAGAGTGCATCCATGAGCAGACACACTGAACACGATACACGCGAACATTTACTGGCAACCGGCGAGCGTCTTTGCATGCACCGCGGGTTTACCGGTATGGGGTTGAGTGAGCTACTAAAAACCGCTGAGGTGCCGAAGGGGTCGTTTTATCACTACTTCCGCTCCAAGGAAGCCTTCGGCGTGGCCATGCTGGAGCGGCACTACGCCAGCTACCATCAGCGCCTTGCCACCCACTTCGCCAGCGGTGCAGGTAACTACCGGGATCGGGTTCTGAACTACTATCAGGAGACGCTGACGCAGTTCTGTCAGCAGGGCATCATCAGCGGTTGCCTGACGGTAAAACTCTCTGCAGAAGTGTGCGATCTTTCCGAAGATATGCGCGCGGCGATGGATAAAGGTGCCAGCGGCGTTATCGCCCTGCTCGCGCAGGCGCTGGCGAAGGGGCGTGATGAAAACACGCTCACCTTCCCAGGTGAACCGCTGACGCAGGCTCAGGT
Source organism: Enterobacter quasimori (assembly GCF_018597345.1). Lineage (NCBI taxonomy): Bacteria > Pseudomonadati > Pseudomonadota > Gammaproteobacteria > Enterobacterales > Enterobacteriaceae > Enterobacter > Enterobacter quasimori. Next base: position 630,865 of record NZ_JAHEVU010000001.1, read on the forward strand.
GTTGTACTCCCTCTGGTTAGGAGCCAACCTGCAGGCCAAGATTTCTCGCAGTGCCGTGCCGCTCGAAAGCGCGCTGGCACATGTAAAAAGCAGTATTACTGCGCCTGGCGCTTAGCAGGCGTTTTTATTTACATCATTACTAGTCGACTGGTCTACTCAGGAGTCGTTATGTCCGCTGAAAAGTTATTTACCCCACTGAAAGTGGGTGCCGTTACCGCGCCAAACCGTGTGTTTATGGCCCCCCTGACCCGTCTGCGCAGCATCGAACCGGGTGACATCCCAACGCCTCTGATGGGTGAATATTACCGTCAGCGCGCAAGCTCAGGCCTTATCATCTCTGAAGCCACGCAGATTTCTGCCCAGGCAAAAGGCTATGCCGGTGCGCCCGGTCTGCACAGCCCGGAACAGATTGCCGCGTGGAAGAAAATCACCGCAGGCGTGCACGCAGAAGATGGCCGCATCGCGGTTCAGCTGTGGCACACCGGTCGTATTTCGCACAGCAGCATCCAGCCTGGCGGTCAGGCACCGGTCTCTGCTTCTGCCCTGAGCGCAAATACCCGTACTTCCCTGCGTGATGAAAACGGCAATGCAATCCGCGTCGATACTTCCATGCCGCGCGCGCTGGAGCTGAACGAAATCCCTGGCATTGTGAACGATTTCCGTCAGGCCGTGGCGAACGCCCGTGAAGCCGGTTTCGACCTGGTTGAGCTGCACTCTGCGCACGGTTACCTGCTGCACCAGTTCCTCTCGCCGTCCTCTAACCACCGCACGGACTCGTACGGCGGCAGCGTCGAAAACCGCGCGCGTCTGGTCCTGGAAGTGGTGGATGCGGTTTGCGAAGAGTGGAGCGCAGACCGCATTGGTATTCGCGTCTCCCCAATTGGTTCTTTCCAGAACGTCGACAACGGCCCGAACGAAGAAGCGGACGCGCTGTATCTGATTGAAGAGCTGGCGAAACGCGGTATTGCTTATCTGCACATGTCCGAGCCGGACTGGGCAGGCGGCCAGCCTTACACCGAAGCCTTCCGCCAGAAAGTGCGTGAGCGCTTCCACGGCGTGATCATCGGTGCGGGTGCTTATACCCCAGAAAAAGCGGAAGATCTGATCGGCAAAGGCCTGATCGACGCGGTCGCGTTTGGTCGTGACTTTATTGCGAACCCGGACCTGGTTGCCCGTCTGCAGAAGAAAGCGGCGCTGAACCCGCAGCGCCCTGAAAGCTTCTACGGCGGTGGCGCGGAAGGCTATACCGACTACCCTTCGCTGTAATCCCCCATTGTGCATTGATAGCGGCGACATTTCGCCGCTATACTAAAACATCGTTTCTGTTCAAAAAGATACTCCATTCTATTGGTTAATGAGGAAATTATGCGCCTACTTCACACCATGCTGCGCGTTGGCGACCTGCAACGTTCTATCGATTTCTACACTAACGTTCTGGGCATGACGCTGCTGCGCACCAGCGAAAACCCTGAATACAAATACTCGCTGGCGTTCGTGGGCTACGGCCCGGAAACCGATGAAGCCGTCATCGAGCTGACCTATAACTGGGGCGTGGACAGCTATGAGCTGGGCACCGCATACGGTCATATCGCGCTGGAAGTGGACAACGCAGCGGAAGCCTGCGAGCGCATCCGCAGCAACGGCGGCAACGTTACGCGTGAAGCGGGCCCGGTAAAAGGCGGCACCACCGTGATTGCGTTTGTTGAAGATCCCGACGGTTATAAAATCGAACTGATCGAAGCCAAAGACGCTGGCCGCGGTCTGGGCAACTGATCCCGCAGGGCGCACTATGCGCCCGTAGTTTTACTGCATCCCCTTTCAAAATTTGCCATAATGCGCACTGCTTTTTTCCCCTTGTAAGAGACCCTGATGTCCGATAACGCTCAATTTACCGGTCTGTGCGACCGTTTTCGTGGTTTTTATCCCGTTGTCATTGATGTAGAAACAGCCGGATTTAACGCTAAAACCGATGCGCTGCTTGAAATTGCCGCCATCACGCTGAAGATGGATGAACAGGGCTGGCTTACACCGGACACTACGCTGCATTTCCATATTGAACCTTTCGAAGGGGCAAACCTGCAGCCAGAGGCGCTGGCCTTTAACGGTATCGATCCGAAAAACCCGCTACGCGGCGCGGTCAGCGAATATGACGCGCTGCACGCCATTTTTAAAATGGTGCGCAAAGGCATGAAAGAGAATGACTGTAGCCGCGCCATTATGGTGGCCCACAACGCGACGTTCGACCACAGCTTTACGATGGCCGCCGCAGAGCGCGCCTCGCTGAAACGCAACCCGTTCCATCCGTTTGTGACCTTTGACACCGCCGCGCTAAGCGGTCTGGCGCTGGGGCAAACGGTCCTGTCCAAAGCCTGCATCACGGCAGGGATTGCGTTTGACGGCACCCAGGCGCACTCGGCGCTCTACGATACGGAGCGCACGGCAGAACTGTTCTGTGAAATTGTGAACCGCTGGAAACGTCTGGGCGGCTGGCCGCTGCCGATGGGTGATGAGGCCGATCGCCAATCGTAGGCCGGGTAAGCGCAGCGCCACCCGGCAAAAAAAAAGCGACCACACTAAGCGGGTCGCTTTTTTATTAACACAGAAACTTACTCTGCGTCCGGCTCTTCCGTTTTGTACTTCGCCGCCGTCTCTTTGATCAGCTGCTGCAGTTCGCCACGCTGATACATTTCGATCAGGATGTCGCAACCGCCCACCAGCTCACCGTCAACCCACAGCTGCGGGAAAGTCGGCCAGTTTGCGTATTTTGGCAGCTCAGCGCGGATGTCCGGGTTCTGCAGGATATCAACGTAAGCAAAACGCTCACCACAGGCAGATAACGCCTGAACCGCTTGCGCGGAGAAACCGCAGCTTGGCAGCTTCGGAGAACCTTTCATGTACAGGAGAATCGGGTTTTCAGCGATTTGTTGCTGAATTTTTTCAATAGTGGTGCTCATGTCTTGCTTCCTTTAACTTCTGTTACGGCGTTCGTCTGACATTGTAGCGGTTCAGACAGACATCGGAAAATAACATTTTTGTCACGTCTTACTATTTTAACGGTTAACGGTAAAAGATGCATTGCAAATGACGCTTATCCCTGTTTGCCGTACGGTTTTGCTTAGGGAGTGAACAATAGTGCGACAGAACGATGAATTTTTTTGCACTTGCTAACGAAACATGATTTTAGAATGAAAAATGCTATTAACTTCTCGGCTTTTTATGGATTAGAATCGACAGGCTTTGTAAATCATACGCGGGTATTATTGATGGCCTGCATTAATCAGGGGACTGCCCAGTGGCGCGGATAAATAAAATCTCGATCACGCTCTGTGCTTTACTGTTTACATCACTCACTTTCACGCCAGCGGCGAACGCCTCTGAACAGGCGCGGCATTCTGCTGTACAAAAAACGCATCTGGCTAAGTCCACAGAACGTAAGAAAAAAACCACCAGTAAGACCGTAAAGAAAAAAACAGCCACATCGACCAAAAAGACCGCCTCCAGCAAGACGAAAACAGCCCCAACCCACACCGCACATTCTACCCGACGTAAAGCGTCGCAAACGGCCGCCAACCTCGTAACAGAAAAATGCACAACGCGTAAAGGTCACAAAGCGAAGTGCACGAAAGTCACGAAATTAGCCGAAGTGCATAAAGTCCGTATGCAGAAAGCGCAAAAAACGGCGATGAATAAATTAATGGGGCAAATAGGTAAACCGTATCACTGGGGTGGCACTTCTCCGCGTACGGGTTTCGATTGCAGTGGCCTGGTCTATTACGCTTATAAAGATCTGGTGAAATTCCGTATTCCGCGTACCGCTAATGAAATGTACCACCTGCGCGACGCCGCACCGGTCAATCGCGGTGAGCTGGAGAACGGTGACCTGGTGTTCTTCCGTACTCAGGGTCGCGGCACGGCTGACCACGTCGGCGTCTATGTCGGCAACGGAAAATTCATTCAGTCACCGCGTAGCGGCCAGGACATCCAGATTACCTCTCTCAGTGAAGACTACTGGGTGCGCCATTACGTTGGCGCGCGCCGTGTGATGACGCCAAAAACCATTCGCTAACCCCTGCCCTGCCGCACGTGTGGCAGGGTAAGTTCCTCTTTTGCATACCCTTTCAATTTGCTATCCTTTCCCTGTTGTCTGTAGGGTTATTGACAACGTACAAATAAAATAAGGAGAGAAGCAATGTCGTTCGAATTACCTGCACTACCGTATGCAAAAGACGCCCTGGCACCACACATTTCTGCGGAAACGCTGGAGTACCATTACGGCAAACACCATCAAACCTATGTCACCAATCTGAACAACCTCATTAAAGGTACCGATTTCGAAGGCAAAACGCTGGAAGAGATCGTCCGTAGCTCAGAGGGTGGCGTGTTTAACAACGCGGCTCAGGTGTGGAACCACACCTTCTACTGGCACTGCCTGGCACCAAATGCCGGTGGCGAACCTGACGGTGAACTGGCGACCGCCATCACCGCCGCTTTCGGCAGCTTCGCGGACTTCAAAGCGAAGTTTACCGATGCGGCCATCAAAAACTTCGGTTCCGGCTGGACGTGGCTGGTCAAAGAAGCGGATGGCAAACTGGCTATCGTTTCCACCTCTAATGCGGGCACCCCGCTGACCACCAGCGCTAAACCGCTGATGACCGTGGACGTGTGGGAACACGCTTACTACATTGATTACCGTAACGCGCGTCCTAACTATCTGGAGCACTTCTGGGCACTGGCTAACTGGGACTTTGTGGCGAAGAACTTCGCCGCGTAAGAGACACGCAGAAGGGTTCGCCCTTCTGCGTTTTAGTTTATTCCGCCGCGCAGGCAGCTTCTGGCTGTTTTCGACCGGACATCAGCACTAACAGCAGGCCGAGTGCGGCAATAATTGCCCCCATCACCGGCACGAAACTGTATCCCAGACCACCGGAAATCACCGCCCCGCCCGCAGCAGCCCCCAGCGCATTGCCCAGGTTAAACGCACCGATATTCACGGAAGAAGAAAGTCCTGGCGCTTCATGGGCGACACGCATCACCCGCATCTGCAGCGGTGGTACCACGGCAAAGGTGGCAGCGCCCCACACGACCATCGCGATCGCAGCCCCCCACTCGTTGCGTGCCAGCCACGGGATCGCAATCATGATGACAATCAGCAGGGTTAAAAAGCCTTTCAGCGTACCGCTCACGGAACGATCAGCCAGTTTCCCGCCCAGATAGTTACCGACAGAGAAGCCCACGCCAATCAGCACCAGCATCGCGGTAATAAAGATCGGCGTCGCGTGGGTGATATCGTGCAGCACCGGTGAAATATAGGTGTAGAGGGTAAACATCGCACCGGCCCCCAGCACCGTGGTCAACAGCGCGGAAAGCACCTGAGGGCGCACCAGCACCGACAGCTCTTTGCGCACGTCAGGACGTTCCCCGGCGCTCCCTTTCGGTAAGGAGAAGAACAGCGCCACCATCGCCACCACGCCCAGCCCGGCTGTCGCCAGGAAAGACATTCGCCAGCCAATCACTTCACCCAGCCAGGTGGCCGCAGGCACACCGCCTATGTTGGCGATCGTCAGCCCCATAAACATGGTCGCCACCGCGCTGGCCTGCTTGTGCTTCGGCACCACGCTTGCCGCAACAACCGAGCCCAGACCGAAAAATGCGCCGTGGTTCAGGCTGGTCAGAATACGCGACAGCATCAGCGTGGTGTAATCCGGCGCAATCGCGGAGAGCACGTTGCCCAGCGTAAAGATCGCCATCAAAAAGATCAGCGCATTGCGACGCGCGCGGTGCGACAGCAGCAGCGTCATCAGCGGGGCCCCGACCATCACGCCGATGGCATAGGCGCTGATTAACATCCCGGCCGCAGGAATAGAGACGTCTACACCGCGTGCGATAACAGGCAGTAACCCCATCGGGGAAAATTCAGTGGTGCCAATCCCAAAGGCGCCTATCGCCAGGGCCAGCAGAGGAAAATTGATTTTCATGAGTCAACTCCGGATGCCGTGTCATCACGCGACACAGAACTAAGAAGTCAAAAGCATGACATCAATCACAAAATTTGAGAAGTTAACATTTTGGCAAAAGATTTTTGCCGGAGAGGTAACAATAGGAAGCAAATGAGGAGGGAGAGGACGCTCCCCCCGCGTAAATCAGTGCAGCGCAGCCGTCAAACCACCGGCAACAATCAATGCCAGCACGATAAAGGTGGTCACCAGCGAAAACTTCAGATCGGAACTCATCAATTTTTCTCCTTTTAATCACCCCACGAAAAGTGAGCTTGCTCATTTTTACACAGTTTACGTCAAAAATCTTCCTGGATTTAAACTGATATCCACTTTAGCTCTTCCCCTTTTCTTCAAGATAGGACAAAATTCCACGCTAAATTTATTAGCGTACCGGCCATTGACCCCCTCCTGACGTCCTGTGTCGTTTTCCCGGCGTGTCGCAACTCAAGATTGCGTAATAAGGGTGAGAGAAGGCAAACGTTTACCTTCAAGTTTTTCAGGAGTTTAGGATATGGTCTGGAGTGACATTGAATGGCAACAATAAAAGACGTAGCAAAACGCGCAAACGTTTCCACTACAACCGTATCACATGTAATTAACAAAACCCGCTTCGTCGCGGAAGAGACGCGCAACGCCGTCTGGGCGGCGATCAAGGAGTTACATTACTCCCCGAGTGCGGTTGCGCGCAGCCTGAAGGTGAATCACACCAAGTCAATTGGCTTGCTGGCAACCAGCAGTGAAGCGGCCTATTTTGCCGAGATCATCGAAGCGGTTGAGAAAAACTGCTTCCAGAAAGGCTATACCCTGATTCTGGGCAACGCGTGGAACAGTATCGAGAAGCAGCGCGCCTACCTGTCGATGATGGCGCAAAAGCGCGTCGATGGCCTGCTGGTAATGTGTTCTGAGTACCCAGAGTCCGTACTTTCCATGCTGGAAGAGTACCGCCACATCCCGATGGTGGTGATGGACTGGGGCGAAGCGCGCGCGGACTTCACCGATTCCGTTATCGATAATGCCTTTGAAGGCGGCTATATGGCGGGCCGTTATCTGATCGAGCGCGGTCACCGCGAGATTGGCGTGATCCCGGGTCCGCTGGAGCGCAACACCGGTGCGGGCCGTCTGGCCGGATTTATGAAGGCAATGGAAGAGGCGCTTATCACCGTACCGGAAAACTGGATTGTTCAGGGCGACTTTGAGCCGGAATCCGGTTACCGCGCCATGCAGCAGATTGTCTCCCAACCGCATCGCCCGACGGCTGTTTTCTGTGGCGGCGATATTATGGCGATGGGCGCGCTCTGCGCCGCCGACGAGCTGGGCCTGCGGGTGCCGCAGGATATCTCCGTGATCGGGTATGACAACGTGCGTAACGCGCGCTTCTTCACTCCGGCGCTGACCACCATTCACCAGCCAAAAGATTCGCTGGGCGAAACGGCTTTCAACATGCTGATGGACAGGATCGTCAACAAGCGTGAAGAATCCCAGTCGATTGAAGTTCACCCGCGCCTGATCGAGCGCCGCTCCGTGGCGGACGGTCCGTTCCGCGACTATCGCCGTTAATCGCTTTACGGGGCCAGCTATGCTGGCTCCCGTAGCCACTCCCGGTTCAGCGTTTCACTGTCTCCCAGATAATCCAGCAGCCAGGCCATTGCAGGCGATACGTCATTTTGCTGCCAGGTCAGACAGCAGGCCGCATCCGGGAACGGATTTTCCAGCGTCAGCGCTGTCCACTCACCGGTATCGATACGCGGTCGCGCGAAGTGAACGGGCACCATCGCCACGCACAGCCCTGCAGAAAGACAGGTTGCCGATGATTCCCAGTCAGGGGCCACCACGCGGCGCTGGTTGTCCAGGAGCCAGGTGATGCGCTTGGGCAGCGAGCGCGAGGTATCTTCCAGCACCAGCGACGGCCAGTTGCGCAGCGTGTCATCGCTGAGCGGGCCTTCCATTGCCGCCAGCGGATGTTCGCTGGCGACAACGCAGGTCCAGCTCAGCATCCCCATATCGCGAAACGCATAGCGCCCCCCAACGGGGATCGCCTGCGTTGCCCCAATCGCCATTTCAACCCTGCCATCCGCCAGCGCATCCCAGACGCCGTTGAACACCTCCTGGGAGACCCGCAGTTCGACATCAGAGAAATGACGATAGAAATCCACGATCATTTGCCGGGTCCGTTCAGGCTTAACGATATTATCCACCGCGATGGAGAGATGGCCTCGCCAGCCGTTGGCGATCTGCTGACACTGTTCGCGGGTGATCTGCATTTTTTTGATGACAGAACGCCCTTCCTTCAAAAACCACGCGCCTGCGGGCGTTAATTCCACGTCGCGATGACGCCGCTCGAACAGCGGAACCGCCAGCCACTCTTCGAGCTGACGTACGGTATAACTGATCGCCGAGGGTACGCGGTGTAACTCCTGCGCGGCGCCGGTGAAACTGCCGTTACGGGCAACGGCATCGACAACTTCAAGAGAATAATCTGACCACATGTTCTGCCTGCAAAAAATTTGAATGCACTCAGCAAATATTAGCGTTTCACAACCCGCTTTGCACTCCCTACACTCTGCGCCAACGTACACCTGCCTCCTCAGGAGAATAAAACAATGCAACCCAGGAAAGGATTTTTAGTCTGGCTCGGCGGCTTAAGCGTGCTGGGCTTTTTAGCGACCGATATGTATCTGCCCGCCTTTGCCGCGATGCAGGAAGATCTGCAAACCCCCGCGGCTGCTATCAGCGCCAGCCTGAGCCTGTTCCTCGCCGGTTTTGCCTTCGCGCAGCTGCTCTGGGGGCCGCTCTCCGATCGCTTTGGTCGTAAACCGGTGCTGCTGCTGGGTCTGGCTATTTTTGCCGTGGGCTGCCTGGGCATGCTGTGGGTGCGCGATGCCACCTGGCTACTGGTGCTGCGTTTTATTCAGGCCGTGGGCGTCTGTGCTGCGGCGGTGACCTGGCAGGCGCTGGTGACCGATTATTATCCGGCATCCCGCACTAACCGGATTTTCGCCACCATTATGCCGCTGGTCGGTCTCTCGCCTGCCCTGGCACCGTTGCTCGGAAGCTGGATCCTGGCCCATTTCGACTGGCAGGCGATCTTCGCCACGCTCTTTGCCATCACGCTGGTACTGATGCTGCCTGCATTTTTCCTCAAGCCTGCGCATAAAAAAGAGACGCATCCTGACGCGAAGCCGATTACCTTTGCCTCGCTGCTGCGTTCAAAAGCGTATCGCGGCAACGTCCTGATTTACGCGGCCTGTTCCGCCAGTTTCTTCGCGTGGCTGACCGGCTCGCCGTTCATTCTGCACGACATGGGATACAGCCCGGCGGCAATCGGCCTGAGTTATGTTCCACAGACCATTGCTTTCCTGGTCGGCGGCTACGGCTGTCGCGCAGCCCTGCAGAAGTGGGAAGGTCAGCAGATGCTGCCCTGGCTACTGGGGCTGTTCGCGTTAAGCGTTTTCGGCACATGGGCCGTCGGGTTTATTCCGGGTACGGGCCTGACAGAAGTTTTGATTCCGTTCTGCGTCATGGCGGTTGCTAACGGTGCTATTTACCCCATCGTAGTAGCACAGGCATTACGTCCGTTCCCACAGGCGACGGGACGCGCCGCCGCGCTGCAGAACACGTTACAGCTGGGTCTGTGCTTCCTGGCAAGTCTGGTGGTTTCTGCGTTGATTGCCACGCCGCTCCTGACCACCACCAGCGTGATGCTGGTGACCGTTGCGCTGGCTGCCCTTGGCTACCGTATGCAGTCTTCCGCTCAGCGCGAGCAGAATGCGCGTCAGCCGGTAGAAAGGTCGCACGCATAATCGCGCCAGAAATTATGTTAAGACATAGTGATTAGGTTGCTAAGAATTTTCTATTGAATCACCAAATTTTGAGGCCTATACTAAATTTGGTTCGATTAAATACGATAAATATTAAGTGTTAACGGGAGCCGGAGTGCTCCCGTTTTACCATGGAAGGCTTTTCGGCAAGGGTTATCTCCCTTCCTCTGTTCTACGTCGGATATTAGCCTCGCGGGCATTTACCGTGAGATTTCTCACAAACCCAAAAAAGCGTCTACGCTGTTTTAAGGTTCTGATCACAGCAAGGTGATGGAGAAGCTATGAGTTCATCGTGTATAGAAGAAGTCAGCGTTCCGGACGATAACTGGTCCCGGATCGTCAGTGAACTGTTGGGGCGTGCGGGTATCACGATTAATGGGTCTTCCCCCGCCGATCCGCAGGTCAAACATCCCGATTTTTTTAAACGCGTTTTGCAGGAGGGATCGTTAGGCCTGGGCGAAAGCTATATGGACGGCTGGTGGGAGTGTGAACGGCTGGACATGTTTTTCTCCAGCGTATTGCGCGCCGGTCTTGAAAATCAGCTCCCGCGCCACTTCAAAGACACGCTGCGTATCGCCTCCGCTCGACTGTTCAATCTGCAAAGTAAAAAGCGGGCATGGATCGTCGGTAAAGAGCACTACGATCTCGGTAATGACCTGTTCAGTCGTATGCTCGATCCCTTAATGCAATATTCCTGCGGCTACTGGAAAAAGGCCACAACGCTTGAAGAGGCGCAGCAAGATAAACTGCGTCTGATCTGCGAGAAGCTGCAGTTAAAACCGGGTATGCGCGTGCTGGACATCGGCTGCGGCTGGGGCGGTCTGGCGTATTTTATGGCGAAGCATTACGGTGCCAGCGTTGTGGGCGTGACGATTTCAGCTGAGCAACAAAAAATGGCGCAGACACGTTGCCAGGAGCTGGATGTCGATATTCGGCTTCAGGACTACCGCGACCTGAACGAACAGTTCGACCGCATCGTTTCCGTTGGCATGTTCGAGCACGTGGGTCCGAAAAACTACAGAACCTATTTTGACGTTGCCGACCGAAACCTGAAGCCTGACGGTATTTTCCTGCTCCATACCATTGGTTCTAAGCGCACAGACAATAACGTGGACCCGTGGATCAATAAATACATCTTTCCGAATGGCTGTTTACCGTCCGTGCGCCAGATTGCTAACGCCAGCGAGCCCCACTTCATTGTGGAAGACTGGCATAACTTCGGCGCGGATTACGACACCACATTGATGGCATGGCACTCCCGTTTTCAGGAAGCCTGGCCTGAGATTGCAGACAACTATTCCGAACGGTTCAAACGCATGTTTAGCTATTACCTGAATGCCTGTGCGGGTGCGTTCCGTGCGCGGGATATTCAGCTCTGGCAGGTTGTTTTCAGTCGCGGCATTGAACACGGATTACGTGTCGCCCGCTAAAAAAATAACCCCGGATATCCGGGGTTATTTTTTATTCTTCCTCAACGGCTTTTATTATCGCCGCCTCTTTTGCCGCCAGGACGCGTTCAACGGTATCCACAACCGCCTGGGTTTGCGGATCGATTTCGATATTCACGCGATGCCCCAGTTTTTTTGCGCCCAGCGTTGTGCGCTGCAGCGTTTCGGGAATTAAATGCACGCAAAAGCGCGTCGGCGTCACTTCTCCGACCGTCAGGCTAATCCCATCAATACCAATAAATCCTTTATACAGGATGTATTTCATTAATGCCGGATCCTGAACTTTAAACCAGATTTGACGGTTATTTTCCGAGGTCACAATTTTTGCGACTTCGGCGGTGGTCATAATGTGGCCCGACATCAGATGGCCGCCGATCTCATCGCTGAACTTCGCCGCGCGTTCAACGTTGACGGTATCCCCCACCACCAGTTCACCCAGGTTGGTGATACGCAGCGTCTCTTTCATTAAATCAAAGCTAATCTGGTTACCGTTAATTTCGGTCACCGTCAGGCAGCAGCCGTTATGTGCAATCGAGGCGCCGGTCTCTATGCCGTCGAGCATATATTCCGGCAGCTCAACCACGTGAGTGCGGAAATTGGGTTTTTCATCAATGGACACCACTTTGGCGGTGCCCTGCACAATACCAGTAAACATGCTTACAACTCCTGTTTTTTCCGGACGGTGGTGACACCGTTTAATCCCATCACAATAACAGTTGGAAAAACAGGTTGCCAGTGGAGCGCATTTTCTGGCGATTTTTTCACTAGATAAATAGTTAAAGCCCGCTACAATAGCTGGCACCCCCCTGCATTTTCTTCTTGCTGCCAGTTACGGCGGCTTTTTTAGTCTCTCAAATAACTACAAAATAAAGGTGTTCACGTGCAGAAGTACATGAATGAAGCGCGCCAGTTATTGGCACTGGCTATACCAGTGATCGTCGCGCAAGTGGCCCAAACCGCAATGGGATTTGTGGATACGGTGATGGCGGGTGGCTACAGCGCCACCGATATGGCTGCCGTGGCAATCGGCACATCTATCTGGCTACCGGCCATCCTGTTTGGTCACGGTCTGCTGCTCGCGCTCACGCCAGTTATCGCACAGCTGAACGGCTCGGGCCGCCGCGAGCGCATTGCCCACCAGGTTCGCCAGGGTTTTTGGCTGGCAGGGTTTGTCTCCGTGCTGATTATGGTGGTGCTCTGGAACGCCGGGCATATCATCCGCGCGATGCATAACATCGACCCGGCGCTGGCGGATAAAGCCGTGGGCTATCTGCGCGCCCTGCTCTGGGGCGCGCCAGGCTACCTCTTTTTCCAGGTCGCGCGTAACCAGTGTGAAGGGCTGGCAAAAACCAAGCCCGGGATGGTGATGGGCTTTATCGGTCTGCTGGTGAATATCCCGGTGAACTACATCTTTATTTACGGCCACTTCGGCATGCCGGAGCTTGGCGGCGTCGGGTGCGGCGTGGCGACGGCAGCCGTTTACTGGGTGATGTTCTTCTCAATGATCGTCTTTGTGAAACGCGCCCGTTCCATGCGCGATATTCGCAACGAGAACAGATTTAGCACGCCGGACTGGAACATCATGACGCGCCTGGTGCAGTTAGGGCTGCCTATCGCGCTGGCGCTGTTCTTCGAAGTGACCCTGTTTGCCGTGGTCGCCCTGCTGGTCTCCCCGCTGGGCATTATTGATGTCGCGGGCCACCAGATTGCGCTGAACTTCAGTTCCCTGATGTTCGTCCTGCCGATGTCGCTGGCCGCGGCGGTGACGATTCGCGTAGGCTTCCGTCTGGGCCAGGGGTCGACGCTGGATGCGCAAACGGCCGCCCGGACCGGGCTGGGCGTCGGCGTCTGCATGGCCGTCTGTACGGCGCTCTTTACCGTTGCATTACGCGAGCAGATTGCGCTGCTCTACAACGACAATCCGGAAGTCGTCACGCTGGCGTCGCACCTGATGCTGCTGGCCGCGATTTACCAGATCTCTGACTCCATCCAGGTGATTGGCAGCGGCGTGCTGCGCGGATATAAAGATACGCGTTCTATCTTCTTTATTACGTTTATCGCCTATTGGGTGCTGGGACTGCCGACAGGCTACATCCTGGCGCTTACCGATCTGGTGGTGGATCGCATGGGTCCGGCAGGGTTCTGGATGGGCTTTATCATCGGTCTGACCTCTGCGGCCATCATGATGATGCTGCGTATGCGTTTTCTGCAACGCCAGCCTTCCACGGTCATTTTGCAACGCGCCGCACGTTAAACAGGCAGTAGCCGCCGGCTGGCGGCTACTTTCTCTTCACTTTGCGCGGTAATACAGCAATCGCGTGAAATCAGAGAGAAAAATGCATTTTGCCTCTTGCCACCTCGATGCTGTGCCGCTAATATTCGTCCCCGTTGTCACCGACAACACGTTGCGTTCATAGCTCAGTTGGTTAGAGCACCACCTTGACATGGTGGGGGTCGTTGGTTCGAGTCCAATTGAACGCACCATTCTGCGTCCGTAGCTCAGTTGGTTAGAGCACCACCTTGACATGGTGGGGGTCGGTGGTTCGAGTCCACTCGGACGCACCATTTCAGTCCTGAAATGGTGCAAATCCTCTCTTTATGTTCTGAATTATCCCAATCTCCTGATTTCTTAATTATTCTCCTGCTACGCTTTTCTCATGACCAAAAAGCAGGAAGAACGCCGATGAAGAAAATCGCGATTATTGGCTCCGGCCCAACAGGGATTTACACCTTTTACGCACTTCTTAAAAACCCGCAGCCGCTTTCGGTCTCCGTCTTTGAACAAGCTGATGAAGCTGGCGTGGGTATGCCCTATAACGACGACGAAAACTCTCGTCTGATGCTGGCGAACATTGCGAGCATTGAAATCCCGCCCATTTTTATGACCTACCTCGACTGGCTTAAGGGCCAGAGCGAAGCCCATCTGGCGCGCTTCAAGGTGGATAAAGCCCGTTTGCATGACCGGCAGTTCCTGCCCCGGCTCCTGCTGGGTGAGTATTTCCGCGACAGCTTCCTCACGGTTGTAAAAGAGGCTAAAAGATTAGGATTCAAGGTCGAGATCCATGAATCCTCGGAAGTCACAGATATCGAGGTCAACTCAAACGCCATCACGCTTACAGTTAACGGTGAGGCGTTTGCCGATCGGTATGACCTTGCGGTTATCGCCACCGGCCACGTCTGGCCAGACGAAGATGAAGCCACGCGCACGTTCTTCCCAAGCCCGTGGTCAGGACTCATGGACGCCGAAATCCGCCCCTGCAAGGTGGGCATTATGGGAACGTCTTTGAGCGGTCTGGACGCGGCCATGGCGGTGGTGATGCAGCATGGTCAGTTTGTGGACGACGCGTTCATTCTGGATAAAGGCAGCGAGGCGCTAAAAATTGTCCTGATGTCCCGGACCGGCATTTTACCAGAGGCCGATTTTTACTGCCCGATTCCTTACGAGCCGCTGTCGGTACTGACCGAGTTCGCTGTTCAAACCGAGATTGCCAAAGGAGCCGACGGCTTGCTGGACCGCATCTTTGCCCTGATGGTTGAAGAGCTTGAACTCGCCGACCCGGCGTGGTGTAAGACCATCGCGCTGCGGCAACAGGATGCCGACAGCCTTCGCGACGCGTGGTTTGAAGAGCGTAAACGGCACGGTCCTTTTAGCTGGGCGGAAGAGAATCTCAAAGAGGTCGAGCGAAACAAACGTGAACGGCGCACCGTGGCCTGGCGCTATACCGTACTTCGCCTGCACGAGATCGTTGCAGAAATCGTACCCGCCCTGAACGAAAAGGACAGATCGCGGTTCAAAGCCGGGCTGGAGCGCGTGTTTATTGATAACTATGCCGCCATCCCCCCTCAGTCAATTCGCAGGCTGCTTGCCCTGCGCGAGGCCGGGATCGTAAGCGTACTGGCATTGGGTGAGGATTACGCTCTGGATATCGGTAGTGCTCAAACGGTCATTACCACCAAAGAGAACCGCTACCGCTTTGACGTCTTTATTGATGCGCGCGGGCAGAAACCGCTCAAGACAGAAGATTTACCCTTCCCGTCACTGCGTAAACAGCTACAAACGACAGGCGACGACATACCCGATGTCGGTGAAGACTACACGCTGCTGGCGCCCGATACGCTTCGCGGACGTATTGCCTTTGGTGCGATACCGTGGCTGATGCACGACCACCCCTTTGTTCAGGGGCTGGCAGAGTGCGCAGAGATTGGGGAGGCAATGGCAAAAGCGGCGGATAAACCTGCGTCGGTTACGCGCAAAAAGTTACCTTTTACTGATAGCTGACAGGGCCTCCCTGCCCTGAACGGTCTGATTACTCGAAGAAAACCTCAGGGTTTTCAGACAGCGAGATAAAGGTTTTCGTCGCTTTATCCAGCGCGCGAATGTCGCCGCTTTCAATGTCGTACACCCAGCCGTGCAGTCGGATGGAATTATTACGCAGGCCCACCGCGACGGACGGGTGGGTCTTAATATTGCTCAGCTGCGCAAACACGTTCTCCTGCACCATCGCATTCACTTTATCGATTGGCTGGTCCCAGGATTTCTTCTCCACCACGGCTTTCGCCGCGTCAGAGTAGCGCAGCCAGTGGGAGACCGCAGGCATCGGCTCGAGGTTCGCATTGTCGGCAATCGCTTTCATCGCACCGCAGTTAGAGTGGCCACAGATCACAATGTCGGTCACGCCCAGCGCGACAACCGCGTATTCGATAGTGGCGGAGACGCCGCCTGGCTCTGGCCCGAACGGCGGCACAATATTGCCAGCATTTCGAATGACAAAGAGTTGTCCTGGCTCTTGTTGCGTGACCAGTTCTGGCACCAGTCGGCTGTCGGAGCAGGAGATGAACAGCGCTTTGGGATTCTGGCTGGACGCTAAACTGCGGAAGAGCTCTTTACGTTGCGGGAAAATCTCTTTTTGAAAGCTGAGAAAACCTTCAATGATATGTTGCATAGCAATTTCTCTTTTATCTGTTGTAGTTTAGGTATGATCGCGATCACACTCGTAAAGTTTACCCACCGTACTTTACTTCAGACAAGCAATATATTTTTGGCCCGACCGCTGCACAATATCGTCCGCGAAAGCCTGGATGTTCTGGCCCTCGAACGCGCCATACAGACGTTCAAATTTTCTGCCTTCAAGGCGATGGATGACGGACGCTACGGTGTGGGCGGGTAGCGGAAGCATATTCGGATAGCTCCACATAAACGAAACGGCGTCTTTCCCCGGCGTGACCTGCAGAATATCCCCCGCCAGCAAAACCCCTTCGCCCTCCTGCCAGTGCAGCACCGTTCCGCCCGCAAAGTGGCCGCCGAGACGCAGCAACGTCACGGAGGGGAAAATCTCCAGCGTTTCGCCTTGCCAGAAGCGAATGGCCGGGCTGTCGCGCATGACCCACTCCCGATCGCTTGCATGAAGATACACCGGCGCGTCGAACGTCTTCGCCCAGTCCTGCATGGTGGTGTAATAGTGAGGGTGTGAAATGGCGATGGCACTGATACCCCCGAGGGCGGCGATCAGCGTTCGGGTTGCCGGGTCGAGGTTGGCGATGCAATCCCATAAAATATTGCCGTGTGGGGTGCGCAGCAACAGTGCCCGCTGGTTGATAGCAAAGGCGGGCACCGTTTTGATGCTCAGGAGCTGCGGTTCCAGCTGCTGCCATTTGTTGGTATGCGCGGCAGTGACGCCTTCAAGTTCGGTCCACGCCTGCCCGGTAACGGGAACATACTGGCGTTCATCCTCGCAGACAGGGCATCTGTCGGGCTGGTACGCATACGAGGTCCCGCAGGCTTTACAGAGTATAATCATGTGCTTTCCTCAGTGACAACGCACTGAGTATGGCAGGGATTATCCTTATGTGCTGCGAGGTACATTCCTGGTTTTTTTTGCCCTATACTGTGCCAGTATCAAAAACTGAACATAGCAGGTGCCACATGGAAATTGATCTCGATAACCTGGTCTTTAACGGACTGGATGAAGCAGAAGAGCGTAACGCCGAACGTCTGGACGACGCAGACAAAAAAGCGCAGGCGATAGTTGCCGATGATGACTGCGGCGACGCCTGTAAGATCTGATTGCAAAGCACCGGTAAAGCCGGTGCTTTTTTTTGAGGTTACTTCTTCAGCCCGTCAATGGCTGCCTGAGCACAGGCCTCATCCAGATGACCGCCCGGCGCCCCGCCGATGCCAATCGCCCCGATCACCTCGTCGCCCTCTTTAACGGGTAAGCCACCCGCCAGCAGCAGGAAGCCTGGGATATCACGCATGTTCTGCGCGCCCGCGTTATTCTGCGCCGCTTCCATCACTTTGCCTGAGGCATTCTTCGCGCTGAGCGCCGTGAAGGCTTTCATTTCACTGGCTTTGATCGTGTGTGGACCCGCATTATCGGTGCGCTGTACCGCTTTCACCACGCCCGCACGGTCAACCACGGTCACCGAAACCTGATAGTTCTTCGCCAGACACGCCTGAACGGCAGAGTTTGCCAGCGCATTGGCCTGCGCCAGGGAGAGACTCTTCTGGCTCACGGAATCTGCCTGCGCAGTCAGACTTACGCTACCCGCGACCAGCGCTGCCGCCATCATTAACTTTTTCATTGCATAACCTCGAATAGAATAACAGAAGACCATTCGAGGATACCGGGGCAGGCAGCGACGCGTAATTCGGTTGATTACGCACGTATCCTGGTAATTATACGGATTGCAATTTATCGTACTCGCGGCTTGCCTGAACCAGGCTCGTGACGCCCAGCTTGGCAAACGCGGCTGCACGATGCGCTTCCACCGTGCGCGGCGACAGGTTAAGCCGCGCCGCCACCTCTTTATTGCTGAACCCTTCCATCAACACCGCCAACACCTCATGTTCCCGCGCGGTGAGTTGTTCAAAGCGCGCTTTTATCCGTGAAATCGCCTGCCAGGCGGCGAACCGTCGCTGGCTCTCCTCACACGCCAGCCCCACGGATTCAATAAGCTTGTCCGCATCCAGCGGCTTGGTGAAAAACTCAAAGACGCCGTTACGGAACGCCCGGCGGCAGGCGTCGACGCTGCCGTGCCCGGTCATGATAATCACCGGCAGCAGCGGCCACGGCCACTCGCCCTCTTCCAGCCACGTCAGCCCCCCTTTTCCCGGCATCCGCATATCCAGCAGCAGGCAGCCGACGAGCGTTGAGTCCTTAACATGGGCCGAGGTAAACGCGTCGATACTCCCGAATGTCTTCACTTCCCAGCCCATGCCCGAAAGTAAAAATGCCATCGACTCTCTGATGGATTCATCGTCATCGATCAGCCAGATGATATTATCCATGCGTCGTCTCCTTTCCATTAGCCAGTTGCAGGACGATTCGCGCCCCTCCCTCCGGCGAATTACCCAGCGTAATCGATCCGTTCATGCGCGTCATCAGTGACTCCGTTAAGGTCATCCCCAGGCCAATTCCCTCTTCTCTGCCGCTGTAAAACGGCATAAAGGCATTCTGTAGCGCCTCCGGGCTAAAACCGGGGCCGCCATCCGTCACGATGACCTGAATGCCATTTGCGCCTTTCCGGCTTTCGATCCGCACCCAACCCTGCGCGTTCGCCTGCTGAGCCTGAATCGCATTGCTGAGCAGATTGTGTAGGACCTGCTCAAGCCAGAGTCTGTCAGCCAGAACCGTCGTTGCCTCCGGTGCAAACGCATGGGTGACGATAATATGTTCAGCGCGTCTCTCGTGCTCCAGTAAATTCACAACCTGCTGCCAGCATTGCGCCAGGTCGGTTTCGCGCAGCGTCACTTTCTCCTGCACCACGTGTTCACGAAAACGGGTTAACAGGGCGCTGATACGCTGTGTTTGCACCAGCGCTGCTGCCAGCGCCTGGGACACCGCCTGCGGATTGTCCAGCTTTTGCTGCCGCTGCGCGCCCTGGATCCAGGTCTGCACGGCCGTGAGCGGCTGGTTGATCTCATGGACAATACCCGCCGTGATCTCCCCCAGCATGTTGAGTCGGGCATGCTGGTAATACAAGGCGCGCTGCTCTGCGTCTCGCCTTGCCTTGCGCTGCCAGAGCGCCACGCTGCCCACCGCAATGACCATACCCCATCCGAGAAAGACGGCCGCGAAGATAAACCACTGAATACCGAGCCAGTCCGGCCGAGCATCGGCTGAAAGCACGAAAGGTTGCGTTACCTGTGGGAAGTGGCGAGCCCAGTGCCAAAAAGCATCTGAAGAGTGTGGTTCGCTTCGCGTCGAATAATAGACGTCGAGGCGGTCAAAGGCATGATGCGTATTGAGTAGCGGGGCAAGATCAACCCGTACACGGATTTGCCGCCAGGGATTGTAGAGCCAGTATTGGCTATCGCTGGCGGGCTCAACGCGGGCGGCGTCCAGCGCGCGTCCGGTTGTTTTCTCCAGCGCAAGAAGATGGGGGAATTTTTTATTCAGTGCCGTGATATCTTCATCACCGCTCAGTAGCGGCAATACAGACTCGTTCTGGGTAAGGACGGCGCTAATCTGAGAAAAGAGCGCCGAATACTCACGATCGCGCTCCCAGTACTGTCGGCGGATTTGTTCGGCATAGAGCAGGATACCGCTGATAAAGCAGACGGCGATCCAGACAATGATGGCGCGCGTGAACAGTGTGTTTTTCATTCCGTTAACTGACAGGTTTTTACATCCCGTCACATTAACAGTTAACGATGCTCATAACAAAAAAGCGCACAGCTCATTCCAGTACATTTCGCGCGTCCGGCGCAGCTCAGCGTGACGTTTTATCATAGAACCACTCCGGATCGATGTTGGCAACGTCCACGCCATACAGGCTGGCGACAGGCAGTATCGACTCAAGAACCCGTTGCGCGCTGTTCTCCGCGTTGACCCGCCGGGTCGCAAAAAACCGCCGTAACGTGCTTATCCATTTTTTCATTGTCTTTACCCCTCTTCGCTTTGCCTGACCTAAGTTAAACACTCAACGTCGGCGCGTGGGAAATACCAATATCGACTGTTCATGTGCAGTATCTGCAAATAGCGTCCCCGTTCATTTACCTGTTCATAACACCCTGTTCACTAATGCTTTTTTGCTTAAAGCAAAGAACGATTTCTTATTTGGCGAGAGCTTTCGCTTATGGGAGCGTAGCGGGACAAAACAAAAAACGACGGGAATGGTTTGACTATGGCAGCAAAAATGAAAAGGTTTAATAAACGGACATGGGTTCTGGGATTACTGGCAGCCGGGAGCCTGCTTTCAGCGCAGGTACAGGCCGATCAGCTGGCGGACATTAAGGCCGCAGGGGTGGTGAAAGTCGCCACCTTTGACGCCAATCCGCCGTTTGGCTCTATTGATGCAAAGACGCACGACATCGTGGGTTACGACGTGGACTTTGCCAAAGCGCTGGCAAAAGCACTCGGCGTGAAGCTTGAACTGGTTGCCACCAATCCGGCGAACCGAATTCCGCTGCTGCAGTCCGGTAAAGCAGATCTGATCGTGGCGGATATCACCATCACCCCGGAACGCGCACAGGTGATTGATTTTTCAACCCCCTATTTCGTGACCGGACAACAGTTCCTGGTTCCCGCCAGGTCACCCGATAAGCTGGATGAATACAGCCGGGCACGCATTGGCGCGGTGAAAGGGACAACGGGCGAGCAGGCGCTGCACCAGCGTTTCCCGCAGTCTCGCGTGCTCTCTTATGACGACATTCCTCTGGCGCTGACGGCGCTGCGCAACGGCAACGTGCAGGCCATCACCCAGGACAGCACTATTCTTGCAGGCCTGCTGGCACAGGCACCGGATAAAGCGAACTTTAAAATCCTGCCCGATCTGCTCAGCAAGGAAGAGATTGGCGTTGGGGTGAAAAAAGGTGAAACCGCGCTGCTTAAGGCCGTTAACGACGAGCTGGTTAATCTCGAGAAGAGCGGTCAGGCGGCAAAAATCTACAATGTCTGGTTTGGCCCAAACACGCCCGCTCCACAGCCTCGCGCCTTTAAAATAGAAGCCCAGTAAAATGCTCTCAGGTTTATTTTCACACTCCGCGGCCGGTGCCGCGGATTTTTCACATCTGGAACACGCCAGCGTCGAGTTTCGTGATGTTGTAAAACGTTACGGCGACCATGAGGTATTAAAAGGCATTAACCTCAGCATTTCTCCGGGTGAAGTGGTGGCGATCCTCGGTCCATCCGGTTCGGGGAAATCGACGTTGATTCGTCTTATCAACCAGCTTGAAACCCTCAGTGACGGCGACATTCTGATTGATAACAAACCCACCGCCCGGCTTGCCACTGCGGCACTGCGCCAGTTACGCAGCCGCGTCGGTTTTGTGTTCCAGCAATTTAACCTTTACGCCCACCTCACCGCCAGCCAGAACATCACTCTGGCGCTGGAGCACGTTCACGGCTGGAAGCCACAGCCCGCCCAGGAGCGCGCGCTGGCGCTGCTGGAAAAGGTCGGGATGCTGGAAAAAGCCCATCATTTTCCCGCACAGCTCTCCGGCGGCCAGCAGCAGCGCGTGGCGATTGCTCGCGCGCTGGCCTCGTCGCCGCAAATCATCCTCTTTGATGAGCCGACGTCAGCCCTCGATCCCGAGATGATTGGCGAAGTGTTATATGTGATGAAAGCCCTCGCCCACAGCGGGATCACCATGATTGTGGTGACGCACGAGATGCAGTTTGCCCGGGAGATTGCTGACCGGATCGTCTTTATCGACGGCGGGCACATTCTCGAAACCGCCCCGCCTGCGCAATTTTTCAGTCAACCGTCGCATCCACGCGCCCAGCGGTTCCTGCAAAAAGTGCTCGACCCGCTTCACCAGGAGCCGCTGTAATGGCCGCGCTCGACTGGCAGGGAGTGCTGACCGGGCAGCCCCTGCAGTGGATAGTATCCGGTTTTCTCACCACGCTGTGGGTCACGCTCGCGGGCGTGGGACTTGCCACCCTGCTTGCGTTGTTTTTTCTGCTGCTTCGCCTCTCCGCAGGACGGTTCGGTCATGCCGTCGTCAGCGGCTGGGTCTCGCTATTTCGCAACACGCCGCTGCTGGTGCAGCTCCTGTTCTGGTACTTCGCCGCCTGGAACGGGCTGCCGCTCGGGTTTCGGGACGTCGTGAATGCCGATCACGCCTGGTCGATTTTGCCCGGTGACGTCTGGTGGTTCACGCCTGAATTTTTATGTTCTGCCTGGGGGCTGGGCGTGTTCACCTCGGCATTTTTAATTGAGGAGATTGAGTCCGGGCTACGTTCCGTCCCCAACGGACAGCGGGAGGCGGCGCTGGCGCAGGGGTTTTCTGCCTGGCGGTTATTTCGCTACATTCTGCTGCCGCAAGGACTGGCGAATGCCTGGCAGCCTGTCATCGGTCAGTATCTCAACCTGATGAAGCTCTCCTCGCTCGCCAGCGGCATTGGCTTTGCCGAACTCACCTATCAGGTGCGGCAGATTGAAAGCTATAACGCGCACGCGCTGGAGGCCTTTACCGTGGGAACCGCACTGTATCTGCTTACCGGCGTGCTAATGGGTATGCTACTGACGCGACTCGGCCCTCGCGCAGGGAGGACTCAGCATGATTGCCGGATTTAACGTGATTGTTGATAACCTGGATTATCTGCTGTGGGGGCGTGCTGCTGCGGGTGAACCCGGCGGCGTGTTGCTCTCGCTGCTGATGGCCGCGGGAGCCGCCATACTTGCCCTGCCCTGCGGTATTGCGCTGGCGTGCGCCGCGTGGCGCTATCCCGGACCTGGGCGTAAGGCGCTGTTTCTGTGGGCAGAGTTGATACGCGGCATTCCGCTCATCTTTGTGATTTTCTGGATGTGGTATCTGCTGCCGCTGATGACCGGCGGCGATCTGCCCGGCGCTCTTACCGTGACGCTGGCGCTGGCCTGGTTCACGGCGGCATCGGTTATGCATTCGGTACTCGCCGGGCTAAACGCGTTGCCCGCCGGGCAATATGAAGCGGCACTGACTCAGGGATTCAGCACGCGGCAAACCCTGTGGCGCGTGCTGCTCCCACAGGTAATGCGCAATATTCTGCCGTCTCTGGTGGGGATTTTTATCAGCCTGCTGAAGGATACGTCGCTGGCGTTTATTGTGAACGTACCTGAACTGACCACCGTGGCGGGCCAGGTGAACAACCGGGTGCAAATCTACCCGGCGGCCATCTTTATCTTTACGGGCGTGGTTTACTACCTGCTGTGCTGCTCGCTCGAGCAGCTTGCGAAGCGCTGGCGCCTTACCCGGCCAGCGCTTTAACCACCGTTTCCATCGCTTCGGTTGTCAATTCACTGCGTTTGACGCGCTGGTTCGCCAGCGCGGTTCGCAGCACGCCGGCAATCACAATATGCTTTGGCTCCTGCCCTAAATCACGCATCTCAAGCACCACTTTCCCGACCACACGACACATCTCCTGGTAAAGCGCTTCGTCTTTGGTCACGTTACCCATCGTCATCACTCCATTGCCTTTTAAACGTTGAGCTTAAATGATTCTCCTGCCGGATACAAAAAAGAAGCCCGACGAGAGACTCGCCGGGCTTCATCTGTAAAATCAGCTAATTAGTTGTTTACGGGAATGACCGCGCCTTTGTATTTGGTGCGGATCCAGTCCTGAATCTCTTTGGAGTGCAGGACGTTCACCAGCGCAACGATATCTTTTTTCTTCTCATCACCGCGGTGTACGGTAATGATGTTGGCGTACGGGTTGTTTTCACCGCTCTCTACCGCAATCGGATCGTGAACCGGGTCCAGACCTGCATCAATCGCGTAGTTGGCGTTGATCACCACCGCAGCGCCTTCGTCGTTGTTGTACATCTGCGGCAGCAGAGACGCTTCGACGTTAGGCGTGAACTGCAGCTTTTTCGGGTTTTCGACGATATCGCTGATGCGCGCGGTCACTTTATCAATGCCCGGCTTCAGCTTGATCACGCCCTCTTTCTCGAAGATAGAGAGAATGCGGCCCTCTTCGGAAACCGCGTCACGCATGATGATCTTGCCGCCTTCCGGCAGGTCTTTCAGCGACTTGTATTTTTTGGAGTAGATGCCGATGGGCTCAATGTGGATCGCGCCTGCGCTGACAAAATCGTAGTCCTTATCGCCCGCATGATCTTTCAGCACGCTGTTCAGGTAAGGAATGTGCTGGAAATAGTTCGCATCGATGTCGCGTCCCGCCAGCGCGGTGTTCGGCAGAATGTAGTCCTGGAACGGTTTAATCTCCAGATCGATACCCTGCTTTGCCAGAATCGGCTTCGCCTGCTCCAGAATTTCAGCGTGCGGCGTGTTGGACGCGCCCACGGTCAGGGTGTCGGCCCAGGAGGCGAAGCTCAGGGCGCTCAGGGTTGCTGCGGCGATCAGTGTCAGTGTTTTTTTCATGATGTGGTTCCTGTGTGTATTTATTAGCGTTTATCTAACAGTGAAGTAATGGCATCGCCGCAGAACTGGATAATGAAAACGATGATTAAAATGGTCACCGTTGCCACCAGCGTGACGTCACCATGGTTGCGCTGGAATCCTTCCAGATAAGCCAGATTTCCCAAACCGCCGGCACCAATCACCCCCGCCATTGCGCTATAGCTCACCAGCGCAATCAGCGTCACCGTAATACCTGAAACCAGTGCAGGTGATGATTCCGGCAGTAAAACCCGAAACACTAACGTGCTCAGTCGTGCGCCCATCGAGCGCGTTGCTTCTATAACGCCTTTATCCACTTCACGCAGGGCGATTTCCACCAGGCGTGCGTAGAACGGTGCTGCGCCCACAATCAGCGCCGGGAGTGCCGCGTTGGCGCCAAGGATGGTCCCCACGATGGTTTTCGTGAACGGGATCAGCAATACAATCAGGATGATGAACGGAATGGAGCGGAACACGTTCACCACAATCGAAATCACGCTGTAGACCGTGCGGTTATGGAACAGCCCGCCGCGCGCGGTTAAAAACAGCGCCAGACCGAGCACGAGGCCCAGAACAAAGGTCGCCACGCCGGAGAGCGCGGTCATGTACAGCGTCTCCTGGGTTGCTGCCCACAGCTGGTCCCACTTCAGATGGGGAAAGAGATCCTCAGTCATGTTTAATCACCTCGCCTTCAATATCGCTGTGCTGCAGGTCGGCGAGGATATTGTTCAGTTGTTCATCAGATGCCACCACGTGCACCCAGAGTTGCCCGAAAACACCGTGGGCAGTTTGCGTCATTTTGCCGTGCAGGATGTTAAACGGCAGGCCATAGCGCAGCGTTAACTCACCGACGACAGGCTTATGCGTGCTGTGTCCGGTAAAGGTCAGCTTGATAACCGTGCCTTCCAGTTCGTTTGCCAGCTCGGCGTTGAAGGTCTCTTCCTCGGCGTACTGGCTCACCTGACGGACGAACTGCTGCGTAATCGGCTGCTGCGGATGGGTAAAGACGCTCAGGACGTCGCCCTCTTCCACCACCTTGCCATTCTCCATTACCGCCACGCGGTCGCAGATTTTGCGCACCACGTGCATCTCGTGGGTGATCAGCACGATGGTGAGCTTGAAACGACGGTTAATATCCAGCAGCAGATCGAGGATCTGATCGGTGGTCTGTGGGTCAAGAGCCGACGTAGCTTCGTCGCAGAGCAGCACGTCCGGGTTATTGGCCAGCGCGCGCGCAATGCCCACGCGCTGTTTTTGCCCGCCGCTCAGCTGGGACGGGTACGCATTCTCGCGCCCTTTCAGGCCGACCAGATCCACCAGCTCGGCGACGCGGGCGGTGATTTTTGCTTTTGGCACGCCGGCAATCTGCATCGAGAAAGCAATGTTTTCATTTACCGTACGCGACCACAGCAGGTTGAAGTGCTGAAACACCATGCTGATCTTCAGTCGCGCCTGACGTAAGGCTTCGCCCCTGGCGGCAGAAATATCCTGCCCGTTGATGGTTACGCTGCCGGTACTGGGTTTTTCCAGACCGTTCAGCAGGCGGATAAGCGTACTTTTCCCCGCGCCGCTGTAACCGATAATCCCGTAAATCTGTCCCTGTGCTATCGTCAAATTGACATTATCAACGGCGGTCAGTGCCACCTTTCCGTTGTCAAAAACCTTCGAAATATTGCTCAGTACAATCATTCTTAATCGTTATCCGTGCCGCCCATGGCGGTTTAGCAGTATGGATGTCCAAACGATAGTAAACAGGCGTTATCAGGTTTTAAATGAACAAAAAAGAATGTGTTATAACTTTCGGAAATAAACAGCGAATTTAACAGGTGCAAAGCATTTAGATTATTTTCAGCAATGATTATCTGCCATACGCATATTCGATGGCTGACCCTCAAAAAAAATGGTTATTTTTGCAGCATTTTATCCCGATATAGCCATCCTCACATCCAGACAACTTTACGTCTTGCTGTCCTTACATCCGAAAACAGGCTGAATATTCCTTTCCGTTCTAAAAGGCAGTGAAACGTTCTTTATTGAGAAATTTTCATGGTCCTATCATCCGGTCATGACCTCGTTAAAGGAAAAAGACCATGACGATTTATCACTCCGTCACCGAACTGATTGGCCACACGCCGCTTATCCAGCTGCACAAACTGGATACCGGTCCCTGCTCCTTGTTCCTGAAGCTGGAAAACCAAAATCCTGGCGGCTCGATTAAAGACCGCGTTGCGCTGTCAATGATCAACGAAGCGGAGCGCACCGGCCAGCTGCAGCCGGGTGGCACGATTATAGAAGCGACGGCGGGCAATACCGGCCTCGGCCTGGCCCTGATTGCCGCGCAGAAAGGCTACTCGCTGATCCTGGTAGTACCCGACAAAATGAGCCGCGAAAAGATTTTCCACCTGCGCGCGCTGGGTGCGCAGGTGGTGTTGACCCGCTCCGATGTGAATAAGGGGCATCCGGCCTATTACCAGGATTACGCCCAGCGTCTGGCCAACGAATTGCCCGGCGCGTTTTACATCGACCAGTTCAATAATGAGGCCAACCCGCTGGCGCACCGCACCACGACGGCGCCGGAACTGTTTGAACAGCTAGATGGGCGGATCGACGCTATCGTGGTCGGCGTGGGCTCTGGCGGCACGCTGGGGGGATTACAGGCGTGGTTTGCGGAACATTCCCCCGATACGGAGTTTGTCCTGGCAGATCCGGCCGGATCCGTTCTCGCCGACCAGGTGGAAACCGGACGCTATCACGATGCAGGCTCATGGCTGGTTGAAGGGATTGGCGAAGACTTTATTCCGCCTCTGGCCCACATCGAAGGGGTGAATCGCGCCTGGCGCATCACCGACCGGGAAGCCTTCACCACCGCACGCGATCTGCTGAAAACGGAAGGCATTCTGGCGGGCTCCTCCAGCGGCACGCTGCTGGCGGCGGCGCTGAAATATTGTCAGGCGCAGACCACGCCGAAACGCGTGGTGACCTTCGCCTGCGACAGCGGCAATAAATACCTCTCGAAGATGTTCAACGATGACTGGATGCGTCAGCAAGGGCTCATCACGCGCCCTCAGGCCGGCGATCTTTCAGACTATATTGCCCTGCGTCACGATGAAGGTGCCACCGTCACCGCCGCCCCGGACGACACGCTTTCCACCGTACTGGCGCGCATGCGTTTGTATGACATCTCCCAGCTTCCGGTGCTGGAGAACGGCAAGGTGGTGGGCATCATCGACGAGTGGGATCTCCTGCGGCACATCGGCGGCGATGGCGATCGCTTCGCCCTTCCGGTAACGGCAGCCATGACGCGTCAGGTGGAGTTCCTTGATAAACATGCCCCTGAGAGCGCCCTGAACGCTATTTTCGACCGTGGCCTGGTGGCCGTTATTAATGACAACGACCGCTTTTTGGGTCTGATCACGCGCAGCGACGTCCTGACCGCCTGGCGCAACCGTCTACAACAATAAAGGAATAAGAGATGAAAAACCTGGCAACCCTGAGCGTTCACAGCGGCGAGTTCAACGACCAGCACGGCGCCGTCATGCCGCCGATTTACGCTACCTCGACGTTTGCGCAACCGTCACCCGGCGAGCATACCGGCTATGAGTATTCCCGCAGCGGCAACCCCACCCGCCACGCGCTGGAAACCGCCATCGCCGAATTGGAAGGCGGCTCGCGCGGCTACGCGTTTGCCTCCGGTCTGGCGGCCATCTCCACGGTGCTCGAACTGCTGGATAAAGACAGCCATATTGTCGCCATTGATGATGTTTACGGCGGGACGTACCGCCTGATTGAAAACGTGCGCAAGCGCAGCACCGGTCTGCAGGTCAGCTGGGTTAAACCGGACGACCTGGCCGGGCTTGAGGCCGCCATTCGTCCGGAAACCCGCATGGTGTGGGTTGAAACGCCAACCAACCCGCTGCTGAAGCTGGCGGATCTGGCGGCCATCGCGGCAATCGCCCGTCGTCATAACGTCATCAGCGTGGCGGATAACACCTTCGCGTCGCCGGTTATTCATCGTCCGCTGGAATCAGGTTTCGATATCGTGGTGCACTCCGCCACCAAATACCTGAACGGCCACTCAGACGTGGTGGCCGGGCTGGCGGTTGTCGGGGACAACAAGGAACTGGCGGATAAGCTGGGCTATCTGCAGAACGCAGTGGGCGGCGTACTGGATCCGTTCAGCAGCTTCCTGACCCTGCGCGGTATTCGCACCCTTGCGCTGCGCGTCGAAAAGCACAGCACTAACGCGCTGGCGATTGCGCAATGGCTCGAACAGCATCCCCTGGTGGAAAACGTTTTCTATCCCGGTCTGGAATCGCATCCACAATATCAGCTTGCCCGTACGCAGATGGCCCTGCCGGGCGGGATGATTTCTGTCGTGGTCAAAGGCGATGCGCAACGCGCTACCGAGGTGATCCGCAGCCTGAAGTTGTTCACCCTCGCGGAAAGCCTGGGCGGCGTGGAGAGTCTGGTGAGCCAGCCCTACAGCATGACCCACGCGTCAATTCCGCTGGATCAACGCCTGGCCAACGGCATTGTGCCGCAGCTGATCCGCCTGTCAGTCGGGATTGAAGATCCGAAAGACCTGATTGCCGATCTCAGTCAGGCGCTGCAAAAATAAACAAACCGCGGCAGGTCAGGCACCTGCCGCCATAAGTTGTCATTATGCCTTAACGCCTTGATAACAAACTTATGTGAATCTGCACAGATTATTTTTGAAACGCTGTTTCCATTTTCCTTTTATCTTAAAATCAGCGTATAATGCGCGCCAAATCCCTGGTGAATGGTTTCAGCGCTTGGAATACAAAAAACAACGTACAACTTCTCCTCTCCTTCGTTGGGCTGACACTCAGGCACACTTTCTTCTGCACGCTCATTTGATGTCTCCTATCCTTAGTGCGTGTCATATACTCTTTTGCAACACAGGTTTGACTCCGCGGCGGTGCGCCCCCGGAGCGAGATTTCCATATCCTTCCCAACTTAAAGACTAAGACTGTCATGAAAAAGACGAAAATTGTTTGTACTATCGGCCCGAAAACCGAATCTGAAGAGATGCTGAGCAAAATGCTGGATGCCGGCATGAACGTGATGCGTCTGAACTTCTCCCACGGCGACTATGCTGAGCACGGTCAGCGTATCCAGAACTTGCGCAACGTGATGAGCAAGACCGGCAAAAAAGCCGCTATTCTGCTGGATACCAAAGGTCCGGAAATCCGTACCATCAAACTGGAAGGCGGTAACGACGTTTCGCTGAAAGCGGGCCAGACCTTCACCTTCACCACCGACAAATCCGTCGTCGGTAACAGCGAAATCGTTGCAGTGACCTACGAAGGCTTCACCAGCGATCTGTCCGTCGGTAATACCGTTCTGGTAGACGATGGCCTGATCGGTATGGAAGTCACCGCTATCGAAGGCAACAAAGTTATCTGTAAAGTGCTGAACAACGGCGACCTGGGCGAAAACAAAGGCGTTAACCTGCCGGGCGTTTCTATCGCGCTGCCAGCACTGGCTGAAAAAGACAAACAGGATCTGATCTTCGGTTGCGAGCAAGGCGTTGATTTCGTTGCTGCCTCCTTCATCCGTAAGCGTTCCGACGTGGTTGAGATCCGTGAGCACCTGAAAGCGCACGGCGGCGAGAAGATCCAGATCATCTCCAAAATCGAAAACCAGGAAGGCCTGAACAACTTCGACGAAATCCTCGAAGCGTCTGACGGCATCATGGTTGCACGTGGCGACCTGGGCGTTGAGATCCCGGTTGAAGAAGTGATCTTCGCGCAGAAGATGATGATCGAAAAATGTGTTCGCGCGCGTAAAGTGGTTATCACCGCAACGCAGATGCTGGACTCCATGATCAAAAACCCACGCCCTACCCGTGCTGAAGCAGGCGACGTGGCGAACGCCATCCTCGACGGTACCGATGCAGTGATGCTGTCCGGTGAGTCAGCGAAGGGTAAATACCCGTTGGAAGCGGTCGGCATCATGGCGACCATCTGCGAGCGTACTGACCGCGTGATGACCAGCCGTCTGGACTTCAACAACGACAGCCGCAAACTGCGCATCACCGAAGCGGTGTGCCGCGGTGCAGTTGAAACCGCTGAGAAACTGGACGCACCTCTGATCGTGGTAGCGACCCAGGGCGGTAAATCTGCTCGTGCAGTGCGTAAATACTTCCCGGATGCCACCATCCTGGCCCTGACCACCAATGAAACCACCGCGCGTCAGCTGGTGCTGAGCAAAGGCGTGGTTGCCCATCTGGTGAAAGAGATCGCGTCTACCGATGATTTCTACATTCAGGGTAAAGCCATGGCGCTGGAAAGCGGTCTGGCACAGAAAGGTGACGTTGTGGTAATGGTTTCTGGTGCCCTGGTTCCAGCAGGTACCACTAACACTGCATCTGTTCACGTACTGTAATAATTCCCGAACGAATTATTTTTTGATAGAAAGCGTCCTTCGGGGCGCTTTTTTTATTCCTGCCATTAGCCCTATCTATTCAAAAAGCAAATCGGGTTTTTCTATTTAATTGCGATTTATCTAAGATGAATCCGATGAAAAATGCCTTTTTTAACATAGCTTTTTCGACAAAAATGCCAAATTCGTTGCTTCTTTGAGCGAACGATCAAAAATAGGCGTATTCCCATCAAAAAAATATTCTCAACCCAAAAAACTTTGTGTAATACTTGTAACGCTACATGGAGATTAACTCAATCTAGAGGGTATTAATAATGAATCGTACTAAACTGGTACTGGGCGCGGTAATCCTGGGTTCTACTCTGCTGGCAGGTTGCTCCAGCAACGCTAAAATCGATCAGCTGTCTTCTGACGTTCAGACTCTGAACGCTAAAGTTGACCAGCTGAGCAACGACGTGAACGCAATCCGTTCCGACGTTCAGGCTGCTAAAGACGACGCAGCTCGCGCTAACCAGCGTCTGGACAACCAGGCTACTAAATACCGTAAGTAATAGTACCTGTTAATAAAATGGCGCACATTGTGCGCCATTTTTTTTGCCTTCGTCAAACCCCTACTGCGTCACCTTCTCCCCTTCCTCTTCGGCTACCGCAGCTGACACCCGACTGTTCTGCACCGACAGCACACTGTTGCTGGCTGATGGGCCATTAGCGGCAGAGACGACCACCGGGATCCCCGCACGGCGTGACAGGGCTTTATCGATAAGCGCTTTATCACTGCCCGATTGGGACACGAAGGTCACGAAATCTTCGGAGTGGCTAATGGGCGCAACCTGTGGGTTTTCCCCCTCAACCTGCGCCAGCGGGCGGTGTACTTCGACGTAGCGTTTCCCGTCCGGCTCGACGGCAAACTTCACCGGCTCATTGATAATCTGGACCCGCGTGCCCACCCGCACCTGTTCGAACAGCGCTTTGATATCCGGTGCGTTCATCCGCATACAGCCTGAACTGACCCGTAAACCGACGCTGTCCGGCGCGCTGGTGCCGTGGATAAGATATTCACCGTTTCCTATGCCTAAACGCAGCGCAAAGCGTCCTAAGGGGTTATTTGGCCCTGCTGGCACGACCGGCGGCAATTTAATTCCTTGCGCGAGAGAGCGCGCCCTGATGCCCGCTGTCGGTGTCCAGGTTGGATTAGGGATTTTCTGACTCACGCGGGTGGTCGTCACCGGCGTTTCCAGCCCCAGCTGCCCGATACCGAGCGGGAAGACCTGAACGATATTCTCCCCCGGCGGGAAATAGTAAAGCCGAAGCTCAGCCAGATTGACCACGATCCCTTCACGCGGGGTATCCGGCAGAAGCATTTGAGATGGAATAGTGATCACCGTCCCCGGCGCGGGGTTCACCGGTGCAATGGTATTATTGGTTTCAAGAATAAGCTGCGCAGCCGTATTAAAACGGCGGGCAATGGCCTGCAGCTTATTGTCGCCTTCCTGAATCGTGTAGGTTTGATTTTGCCCAATCAGACGGCTGCCCGCGGGCGGCAACGGATAATCCACCGCCCGGGCCGAATTAAGCACACCGAGCGAACCAAGGAGTAATAGAGTTATTAGAGACGCGCGCTTCATGCTGAGATTCCTTATTCACTGACAGAACGCCAGAAAGCTGAAAAACCAGCGAGGCGGGAACCACCTCGCGAAACAGAATGAATGCTGTTCTGTAAGTCTAGCTAAGGATTGCAGCTTTGGCGCGAATGCCGCGGATCATCGCTTCCAGTCCCTGGGAACGGGACGGGGTGAGGTGTTGGGTGAGCGCCATTTTTTCGAACCAGGGGCGAACATCAAAGGCGACAATGTCCTGCGCCGACATCCGGTGATAGAGAATAAAGACGACGGCAATAAGCCCTTTCACAATCGCAGCGTCGCTGTCGCCGCGTAATTCGATAGTGCCATCGTCAGATTGCTTCATCACAATCCACACCTGGCTCTGGCAGCCCTGAATAATATTATCCGGGTTATGCGCCTCTTCGCTGAGCGGCGCTAAACGCTGCCCCAACTCAATAATATAGAGATATTTCTCTTCCCAGTTCGCGCAACGCCCGAAGTTGCGCAACAATTTATCTTTATCCGGCAGTTCCGCCATCTTTCGCCTCTCCGTTAGCCTAGCAGCTGGTGAATGCGCTTAAGCCCCGCCACCAGCCTGTCGACCTCTTCCGTCGTGTTATACATCACCAGCGACGCGCGGCACATTGCCGGCACCTGGTAAAACGCCATCAGCGGCATGGCGCAGTGGTGTCCGGTACGGACCGCCACGCCGTAGTTATCGAGGAAACTGCCCACGTCATAGGCGTGATGTTTCCCGAGATTGAACGCGATCACCCCTTGCCGGTCGGCAGGCCCGTAGAGGGTCAGATCCGGCACGCTGGCAAGCTCCTCAAGCGCATAGTGCATCAGCAGCTGTTCGTACTCCTGAATGCTATCAAGGCCGATTGAGGAGACATAAGAAATCGCCGCTCCTAAACCGATAATCCCACCGGTGTTGGGCGTGCCCGCCTCAAAACGCCACGGCGCGCGCGCATAGGTGGTGCCTTCCGTCAGGCTGACGGTGGCGATCATCGACCCGCCCCCTTCCCACGGCGGCATCGCCTGCAGGATATCTTCTTTCACATACAGCACGCCAATCCCGGTAGGCCCATAGAGCTTATGGCCTGAAAAGACGTAGAAGTCACAGTCCAGCGCCTGGACGTCAACCGCGTGGTGCATCACCGCCTGGGCGCCGTCAATCAGGACCTTTGCGCCCGCCTGATGGGCCTTTTCGACGATATCTGCCACCGGGTTTTCTGTCCCCAGAACGTTGGAGACCTGTGTAACCGCCACCAGCCGCGTGCGCTCATCCAGCAACGCGTCAAGCTGCTCCAGCTGAAGCGTCCCGTCGGCATTCAACGGGATCACCCGCAGCTGCGCGCCAGCGCGCTCACAGAGCATTTGCCACGGCACGATATTGGCGTGGTGCTCCATTTGCGTGATGACGATGTTATCGCCCGCGTGAACCTGTGCATTGCCCCAGCTGTTGGCGACCAGGTTGATCCCTTCGGTGGTGCCGCGCACGAAGACCAGCTCTTCAGGGGATTGCGCGTTGAGGAAGGCGGCAATCTGCGTGCGCACGTTTTCCATGCGCTGGGTTGCCTCGGCGCTCAGGGTATGAATACCGCGATGCACGGCGGCGTAGCCGTGACGATAGAATTCGGCTTCTGCATCCACCACCTGATTCGGCTTCTGCGCGCTGGCCGCGCTGTCCAGATAGGCCAGCGGCAGACCGTTCACTTCACGGGTCAGAACGGGGAAATCTGCCCGTACTTTATCGACGGGAAAACTCATGCTTCGCCTCCAGGCAGACGCTGACCTATACGGGCCAGCACCTGCTGTTTTAACGCGCCATCGTGCAGCGCTTCCGTCAGCTCGGCGGCAAACGCGTAGATAATCATTTTCTGCGCAGCCTGCCGATCGATACCGCGGGAGCGCAGGTAGAACATCTGCTCGTCGTCGATTCGCCCGACCGTCGCACCGTGGCTGCATTTCACGTCGTCGGCGTAGATCTCCAGCTGCGGTTTGGTGTCCACCTCCGCCAGTCGCCCTAACAGCAGATTGTTGTTGGTCATCTGCCCGTCGGTTTTAATGGCGTGCTGCGCCACGTTAATCAGGCCGTTAAATACCGCGCGCCCTTTGTCGCTGACGATGGTTTTATGCAGCTGACGGCTGTTGCAATAGCCTTTGTTGTGCTCAAGCCAGGTGCGCGTGTCGCACACTTCAGATTTGACCGGCATCGCCAGGCTGTTAACGCGCAGCGTGGTATTTTCACCGTTAAGCTGGGTGCTGGTGTTGTGGCGAAGCACCGCCCCGCCGAGCAGGAAGCTGTGGCTGTACGCGGCGGCATCCTGGCCCAGGACAATGTCGTTATGGGCAAAGTGGTGGCTCTGTGCATTCTCAAACGCCAGCTTGATGTGGTGTAGCTGGGCATTGGCCGCCACGTTCATCGTCAGGCGCGATCCGGTAAAGTGGCGCACCTCGTTAAGGCTGACGTAGTGTTCAATCACCGTGGCCTCCGCCCCCTCCGCCAGCTCAAGATGGTGACGATAGTGCGCGGTGTTGATTTCATCACCGTCCAGCCCCTGAGTGATGTGCATCAGCAGCAGCGGCTTCGCCGGACGCTGGTTACGCTTCACGGCGATATGCGTCACGCTGTGGGCCAGGCTCTCGGTCAGGTGCAGGAAGACCTCGGGCTGAACCGGAGCGCTCAGACGCTGGCGATCGTCGTTTATCGCTATCTCAAAGCCGCTCTCCTGGATCGTGTCACTCAGTTCCGGGCGGAACTGGCCATCGACAAACACCAGGCGCACGGCATCGACACGCAAGGCCAGCGCGTCGCGCTGTGCTGGGGTGAGATCCGCCAGGCGGGTCACAAACTCGCCGTTCAGCAGGCCATCGAGCGGTGTGTATTTCCAGTTTTCGTGCTTACGGGTCGGCAGACCCAGACGCAGCATCTGCTGAAGGTGCTGCTGGGCCTGTTCAGAACGCGATTGCCCCTGCGTTTCAAACAGCCGGTGCCACTGCTGGAGTGCATTACTGCTGTTCGGTAAGCCAGCCATAACCCTGCTCCTCCAGTTGTTTAACCAGCGTGAAATCGCCGGATTTCACAATGCGCCCCTGGTAAAGCACGTGGACGTAGTCTGGTTTGATGTAGTCAAGAATGCGCTGGTAGTGCGTGACGATAATAAACGAGCGCTTGCCGTCACGCAGGGAGTTCACCCCGTCAGCGACAATCTTCAGTGCGTCAATGTCCAGGCCTGAATCGGTCTCGTCAAGAATGCACAGCTCGGGCTCGAGCACCGCCATCTGCAGAATGTCGTTACGCTTTTTCTCACCGCCGGAGAAGCCGACGTTGACCGAACGGGTCAGCAGGTCTTCCGGCATTTTCAGCAGCTTGATCTTCTCTTCCATCAGATCCTGGAAGTCGAAGCGGTCCAGCGCGTCGAGACCGCGATACTTGCGCACCGCGTTCAGCGCCGTCTGCAGGAAGAACTGGTTGCTGACGCCGGGAATTTCGACCGGGTACTGGAAGGCCATAAAAATGCCCTCTCCCGCACGATCTTCCGGCGACATCTCCAGCAGGTCTTTGCCGTTAAACTCGACGGAACCGTGGGTGACTTCGTAATCTTCGCGTCCTGCCAGCGTTGCGGAAAGCGTACTTTTCCCGGAACCGTTCGGCCCCATGATGGCGTGAACTTCACCCGGCTTGACGTCAAAATTGAGTCCACGCAGGATGGCTTTCTCTTCCACACTAACCTGTAAATCTTTAATGCTTAACATGTGCTTTCCTTAACCGACGCTGTGTTCAAGACTAATGGCGAGGAGTTTTTGTGCTTCAACGGCGAATTCCAGCGGCAGTTCAGAGAACACGTCCTTACAGAAGCCGTTCACAATCATTGAAATGGCATCTTCTTCGCTGATCCCACGCTGCAGGCAGTAGAAGAGCTGGTCTTCCCCGATGCGCGACGTGGTCGCTTCGTGCTCAAGCTGGGCCGTGTTATTACGGCACTCGACGTACGGGAAGGTATGCGCGCCGCAGTCAGCGCCAATCAGCATCGAGTCACACTGGGTAAAGTTACGCGCGTTGGTGGCCGTCGGCATGATTTTCACCAGCCCGCGATAGCTGTTCTGGCTGTGCCCCGCGGAGATCCCTTTCGAGATAATGGTGGATTTGGTGTTTTTACCAATGTGGATCATCTTGGTGCCGGTATCGGCCTGCTGATGGCCGCTGGTCAGCGCCACCGAGTAAAACTCACCGATGGAGTTATCCCCGCGCAGGATGCAGCTCGGGTATTTCCAGGTAATGGCCGAGCCGGTTTCAGACTGGGTCCAGGACATCTTGCTGTTTTCGCCTTCGCACAGCGCGCGCTTGGTAACAAAGTTCAAAATGCCGCCGGTATTGCCGTCGCCCGGGAACCAGTTTTGCACCGTGGAGTATTTCACCTCGGCGTCTTTGTGGATGATGACCTCCACCACCGCCGCGTGCAGCTGATAGCTGTCGCGTACCGGGGCGGAACAGCCTTCGATATAGCTGACGTAGCTGCCTTCATCGGCCACCAGAATGGTACGTTCAAACTGGCCGGTTTTTTCCGCGTTGATACGGAAATAAGTCGACAGCTCCATCGGGCAACGGACCCCTTTTGGTACGTAAATAAAGGTGCCGTCGGAGGCCACCGCCGCGTTGAGCGCCGCGAAGAAATTATCGTTAGAGGGCACCACGGTCCCAATGTACTTTTTCACCAGTTCCGGATGATCGTGAATCGCTTCGCCGAAGGAGCAGAAAATGATCCCCTGCTCTGCCAGCTTGTCGCGGTAGGTGGTCGCCACCGAGACGGAGTCGAAAATGGCATCCACCGCCACCTCTCTCCCTTCGCGAACGGGCACGCCAAGCTGATTAAAGGCTTCTTCAACTTCTTTGCTCAGGAAGCTGTTTTCTGCGCCGGTTTGCTGTACCGCACCCGGCTGCGAGGCGCAGGTGTCGTCACAGCTGCCGCAGGAGGGCGCGGAGTAGTAGCTGTAATCCTGATAGTTCAGCTTGTCGTAGTGCGCTTTCAGCCAGTGCGGCTCTTCCATTTCCAGCCAGGCGCGGAAGGCGCTCAGACGAAATTCGAGCATCCATTCGGGTTCATTACGTTTGGCCGAGATCGCCCGCACGACATCTTCGTTGATGCCTTTCGCCAGCTCATCGGTCTGCAGCTGCGTGAAGAACCCTTCTTTATAATTCAGGTGTCCGCCGCTCCAGGTGTTCACATCACTCGTTGCTTCAGTATTACGAGACATAGTACCGCCTATACCCCAAAGCTTTCGCCGCAGCCGCATTCGTTCTGGGCTTTCGGGTTATGAAATTTGAATAACTGGTTTAAGCCTTCGCGGACGTAGTCCACTTCGGTGCCGTCGATAAAGGGCATCGCCTGCAGCGCCACGAACAGTTTCGCGCCATCGGTTTCGAAGACCAGATCATCTTTCTCGGGTTCGGTGACGGTATCAAGCACGTAACCAAAACCTGCGCATCCGGTCTGTTTGACGCCCAAGCGCACGCCGAGGATCTCGGGCTTTTTTGCCACCAGCTCGTGAATGTGTGCCGCCGCCGCTGGCGTGAGCGTTAAACCTCGCCAGGCAAAATCGGCCGGATTAAAGGTTTCTGAATGCAGTTCCATAGGTCCACCTCGTCTGAATAGCCATCAGGGCATAACACCATGTTAGTGATAACGATTATCACTTCAACCCCCTGTCAGTAGGGGCATCTGGGTAAACCGCCCTTTTTGGTTACTTTTATTAAGCATAGACCCTGTGGAAGGATGCAGGCAGGATGGATTTAATTGTTCAATGCATTGATTAATAGTGCATTTCGTCGCGGCATTTGTGGAGGAAAGGAGAAAAGCAAAATATGCATCGGAAATGCCTATTTTTGAGATAGCTTTTGCTCAGGAAGTGACAAAAACAAAAAAAGGCCCTCAAGGCCTCTTACGATGAGTGATGAAATGAAACAGCAAACCCCTGTTCACGCCAGTGATCGAGTTGTTCCTGCTGACGAGGCGTGGGGGATTTTCCCGTCCAGACGAAGATTTTTTGCCCCGGAAACAGTTCAGGACGCGGCGAATCGATGGGCTCAGCCAGCACGTCAATATGCCAGCCCTTCTGTGCCAATCGCGCGGCTTCTAGCCACAGATGCGTTCGGTCGTCGCATTCCCAGCCGATCAGGAGCGCGTCTTTACCGGCTTTTTTGCGGGAGTCCGCGAGGCTTGCAACCGCGAATTCGATCAGTACGCCGTCAAGCAGACTCGCCATGTGACGCACGGTATTTTGGTCCTGATTCATCCGCTGTCGGACCGGAGAAATAATGTTATCGATCAGCGCATCCATCGCATGATCGCGGCGGAACTCGCCGATTTTGGCGCGTAGTTTACCCGGGCTGGCGTAACGCAGAACCGTCATCATCTCTTCCTGAAAAGAGACCCAGTTGCCCTGCGTCAGCTCTTCTTTGTTTTCCAGTAACGCTTTGACTTTTCCGACCGAGACGCCGGTTTTCATCAGGCGCTTGATCTCTTCGATACGCAGGATATCCTCATCGTCAAACTGACGATGGCCCCCTTCGCTGCGTTGCGGCTTCAACAAACCATAACGGCGTTGCCAGGCACGCAGCGTAACGGGGTTGATACCGCATCGTTCGGCGACTTCACCGATACTGTAATAGGCCATTAACTCCCTCACGCTCAACACTTTCATACCTAACCGCACCAACCTTATCAGATTGTACAACGCATTTGTATAACGAACTCCCCGTTATGAGACAAGTGAAAGGGGCCAAATCCTTTCACTCGTTTATCTATTGTTGTCTAAATTTCTCTCTTCGTACAGTTAACTCTCGAGTGTCATGTACAGGTTTTTAGAAATCGTTCTTTTTCTCAGGCCAGGCAACAGCCGGGATCCCGCCCAGACGCGGGCTGGCGAACAGATGCCCCTGAAACTGCGAAATCCCGGCGGATTCCAGCCACATCCACTCCTCAGCCAGCTCTACCCCCACCGCGCAGAACTGGATTTCCAGGGACGCGCAGCACTTGATGATGGCTTGTACAATCGCCTGGCGCGGGCCGCTTTTGTGCACGTTGGCAATCAAATCCCGATTAATCTTAATTCTGTCCGGCTGGAACTGCGCCAGCAGCTGCAGCCCGGCAAACCCTGCGCCAAAGTGATCGATCGTCACGCTGATACCCGCGCTCTTTAACTGCCTGACTGAGTGTGTAAATTCGTCAAAGCGGGAGATCGCTTCACTCTCCGTGAACTCGACAACGATCTGTTCCGGCACAAAACCATTCGCCTCAATGACCGTAAGCAGGAAATCAACCGCGTCAGGCACGTTAACCAGCGTCATCGGCAGCAGATTGAGGGACAGCGTTTGGGTGTGTAGCCCCAGCGCGCTGGCCATCGACAGTGCCACCTGCTTGCTCTTCAGATCGGCCTCATAAAGCGTGTCTTGCGGCAGAGTCTGAAAATAGGTCGCAGGTGAATCCCCTTCTGGCGTACGAATCAGCGCTTCCCAGGAGACAATCTGTTGCATAAAGGGATCGACGATAGGTTGAAACGCAAAGCTGCAATCTGCACCTTTTGCCACAACCTCTGACTGCGCGGATAAGGGTATCTCTTCGGGAATAAATTCCCAGCTGTTCGCCGGAGGCAGTTCAAAATAGTTCGCTTTTTCTGTGGCCTCAACGAAGGTGCGGAAAAACTGCAGGGCACGGTCGTTATACGTCAACCGGTACTTCGTCGTCCCTTTATCAAGCACCTGCTGGAGCACTTCGTCTGTATCATATTGACGTAAATCGAAAAGCTCCATGCCCACGTTGCCAAAGCGTCGGAAGGGGCCGTGATCGCACATGAGTTCCACCACATTATGATGTCGCGGGTCACGGCAGATATGCTGATAGATGGCCGTCACATTATCGACTGGCCCTTCAAGTAACTGGAAAAAATGTGTGCCGTTAAACAGCAAGATCCCCGTGACATCGGAGTGCCGATTTTTACGATTTGCAGCAGCTACCATTTCTTCCAGAGCTTTCACCGGAACGTCCTCGCAGATATGACTGCGGTAAATGATGGTTGTTAGCATGCTATTCCTGGGGGTTTATAGGTTCGGCCACGACAAGATCGTGGATAGAGTGTTGTTATAGCACATTCATTGCTTAACAAATAATTTACACGTCAATGATTTAGCGCATTTACAAAGCCTTGTTTTGCCGTTGTACAACTCTTTGCTCACAATCGAGATTGTACAATATATTCTGCAACGATAACGCTAAACTACGCCTCCACAACCAACTGATATTTATAAATATTATAAAATATATCAAGAAAAATTTAAAAAACTGTACATTTTGAATGTACAGATTTGAAAAATATGTATACCTTAATTGTAACGTTACTGATTACGGATATTTACAGGAGCGAAACATGAACCAGAACGGTTATGTCGCAGATTCAGCAGCAGCAATCGCGCAGTACTTCGAGAAAGCCGCGCTACCTACTCAGCAGGAGACGCTGGGTCAGGTGGTTGTTGAAATTCTTAGCGACGGGCGACATCTCAATCGCAAATCGCTCTGTACCAAACTTTTAAGTCGCCTTGAAAGGGCTGAAGGCCCGGAAGAGGAACAGCATTACCACATGCTGCTTGGACTGCTTTTCGAACGGTAACGTGATGAACAGTAGTGACGCAGATCGCCTGATCGACCAGCTAATCGGTGAAGCCGTTCTTTCTCTTCTGAGAGAGCGTGGCCCCGTGACAACCGAAGGTCTCATCCAGCGTCTGCGCAATATGAAAGCGCATGAAAAGGATCCCCAGCGGCGGGAGACGCTGACGAAGGTGATTGCCGAAATCGGTTCAAATGACCTCGCCTTTAAACGTCGCAGAACCGCACACGGACGACCAAAAAGAGAGGGATCTCTCAGAGAGAGTCGAGACAATGTAGTGCCGTTATTTGGTAATGGAAAACCATCCGATCCAAAGAAGATACATTGACTGCAACCATACAGCTACGGTGAGAACAAATGAGACAAAATATTCAGCTTCAACCCGAATTTCACTCTGCTTTTTTAGACAGTGCGTTATCGGAGTACTTCCGTCATGCAGGCGAACGTTTTGCTGAAGAGTCCGCTGTTTTTTCTACTGCAGTACGCTGTGTCCTTGCCTCTGAAGGGCATTTGACCAATAAGGCCATTATCCTCTGGCTGATCCAGACGCTGGAAGCCACTGACGATGTCGTTCAGGCGGATGTGATCCGCAAGACGCTGGAAATCGTCGTCGGTTACACCATGGACGATCTTTGACCCCCTCCTCACAAAAAATCGAGCGTGTCATCGTCAATTCTGACGAACAGCCTGACGATGACACGCCGCTCGTCAATAACATCCTGTAAATCAAGCACAAGCAATGTGGCATGGTTCCTGCTTAAGCCCAATTAGGGACTGGGCTTTCCAGTTAAACATTGCTTCATTTCTTAACAGGTCTGTTATTGATGAAAAAAATCGCCAGCGTCTGCCCGTACTGCGGTGCAGGCTGCAAACTTAACCTCGTCGTTGAAAATAACCGTATTATCCGAGCCGAAGCAGCAGACGGCGTCACCAATCAGGGCAC
This sequence comes from Enterobacter quasimori, assembly GCF_018597345.1. Lineage (NCBI taxonomy): Bacteria > Pseudomonadati > Pseudomonadota > Gammaproteobacteria > Enterobacterales > Enterobacteriaceae > Enterobacter > Enterobacter quasimori. The sequence goes on from NZ_JAHEVU010000001.1 coordinate 673,064, forward strand.
GCTTTGCCTGAAAGGATTCTACGGCTGGGATTTCCTTAACGACACCCGCCTGCTCACCCCCCGCCTGACGCAGCCCATGATCCGCTACCACAAAGGAGAGGCGTTCACCCCTGTCACCTGGGAAGAGGCCATTCGCTATACCGCCCACAGGCTCAAGAGCATCAAAGAACAGTTCGGTCCACGGTCAATCATGACCACCGGCTCCTCGCGAGGAACGGGTAATGAGACCAACTATGTCATGCAGAAATTTGCCCGTGCCGTGCTTAATACCAACAACGTTGATTGCTGCGCGCGCGTCTGCCATGGCCCTTCGGTTGCCGGTTTGCAGGAGACGCTCGGTAACGGCGCCATGAGTAACTCGATCAACGACATTGAAAACTCAAAATGCCTGCTGGTGTTCGGCTATAACTGCGCAGACTCTCACCCTATCGTCGCCCGACGCGTGCTGAAAGCGCGTGAGAATGGCGCGAAGATCATCGTCTGCGATCCGCGTCGCATTGAAACGGCACGCATTGCCGATCAGCATCTTCAGCTGAAAAACGGCAGCAACATGGCGCTGGTGAATGCCTTTGGCTATGTGCTGCTGGAAGAGGAGCTGTACGACAAAAACTACGTCGCACGTTTTACGAAAGGGCTGGAGGCGTACCGACAGATCGTCAAAGATTACGCGCCAGAGCGCGTGGAGCATCTGACGGGCATCCCCGCGCGCGAAGTGCGTCAGGCAATGCGCACGTTCGCGGCGGCACCGTCAGCGACGGTAATGTGGGGGATGGGTGTTACCCAGTTTGGTCAGGCGGTCGATGTGGTGAAAGGCCTTTCCAGCCTGGCGCTGCTGACGGGCAACCTGGGCCGTCCGGCGGTCGGCGTTGGCCCGGTGCGCGGGCAAAACAACGTTCAGGGCGCGTGTGACATGGGCGTTCTACCCAATATGTTCCCCGGCTATCAGGAGGTAACGGACCCGGCAGTCAGACAGAAATTTGCCGATGCGTGGAAGATAGACGTCAACAGAATGGACGATCGCGTCGGGACGCGCATCACCGAGGTGCCGCATCTTGCGCTGGAGGGTAAGGTCAAAGCGTATTACATCATGGGGGAAGATCCGCTTCAGACAGAAGCCGATCTCGGCCTGGTCCGTCGCGGTTTCGACGCGCTCGATTTTGTGGTGGTTCAGGACATCTTTATGACCAAAACGGCGGAAGTGGCGGACGTGCTGTTACCGGCCACATCATGGGGTGAACACGGCGGCGTCTTTACCTGCGCCGATCGCGGCTTCCAGCGTTTCGGGAAAGCCATTGAGGCCAGCGGCAACGTGAAGCGAGACTGGGAGATCATTAGCCTGCTGGCGACGGAGATGGGCTACCCGATGCATTACGACGACAACCAGCAGATCTGGGACGAAATGCGCGAACTGTGCCCGCTGTTCTACGGCGTGACCTACGCAAAAATGGGCGAGATGGGCCATGTTCAGTGGCCGTGCCCGACGCTCGATCACCCCGGCACGCCCTACCTGTACAAGGACAATCAGTTCGACACTCCAACGGGCAAAGGGCAACTTTTTGCCGCCGCCTGGCGCGCCCCAGCGGAAACCCCGGATGAGGATTACCCGCTGGTGCTGTGCACGGTACGCGAGGTGGGACACTACTCCTGTCGCTCCATGACCGGAAACTGCGCGGCGCTGCAAAGCCTGGCCGACGAGCCTGGACGCGTCCAGATGAACCCTGCTGATGCCCATAGACTGGGAATTGCAGACGGCCAGCTGGTCTGGGTACGTTCACGCCGGGGTAAAGTGATAACCCGCGCCAGCATCAGCGAACGCATCAACGCCGGAGCCGTCTACATGACCTATCAGTGGTGGATTGGCGCCTGCAACGAGCTGACCCAGGATAACCTCGACCCCGTATCCAAAACGCCGGAAACGAAGTATTGCGCGGTGCAGCTGGAGGCGATTGAGGACCAGCGCTGGGCCGAGGACTTTGCGGCGTCGGCCTACCAGTCCATGAAGTCGCGGCTGATTAGCGCGGTGAATGTCTAAGGAAAAAACCCTGTAGCTTCTGGTCTACCCGGCCCAAGGATAAGTGCTTTTGGAGCCGGGTAAACACTAACGAAACTGCTCTAATGCTTCGCGAAACAAATTGGGGTTACAGCGTTTTTCCAGTAAGCGGTTCAGGAGCTCAAGCAACTCGTGTTCACTGCTCAGGTTGTACTTATGCATAACGGCATACTTATGGGCATAGATTGTCTTTGGCGTGAGCATCATTTCCTCGGCTATGTTTTTGATGGATTCACCCTTGTAAAGACCGGCCATAATATTGAGTTCGCGCTGTGATAAGGTTTTATGCTTACAGCTTTCACAGGCTTTTAAAAAGTCAGGGATAACTGACGCACTGTATGCCCCCCATGCCTGGCGGAATACCCTTTTCAACAGATAGAGTGACGCTGAGCGGGATACAAAAAAAGTCTGCTGAATGCAGAACGGTAAAAACGATGATGACGGCTCTTCCGCTTCGGTAATACCAATCATGACGCATTTACGCGTACATTTTAACTCCGGGAAACAGGTATAATGTTCACCCTTGCTGAACGCATAAACGATAATTGCCGCCCGAGCAATATTCTCCGCTACATAGCCCTTGAGAAAATTGACATCTTTCGCATATTCATTTTTAAAAAAATCGCCAATAAATGACCTGAGGCTATGGTGATATAAAAAATCATCTTCTTTAATTAAAACATTTATCATTTATCAGACCGAGGTATAATCGATATTCAACCTTTTTTCAGGCCAAAGAAATCCCTGCATTAAATTGCATCCTGTACCCTGAGCCAAAGCAAGTAGTTCGTTATCTTCGATGCCTTCTATAAGCACCTGTTCTACCATCAAAGAGCAGTAGGCAATCATTGACTTTAATACCCATAGGGAACCTCTGTTTTCCCATAGGCTCATTTTATCTACCTTGACACCGTCAAATAAACAAATGCGTTCACCCAGCAGTGACAAATGTTCACTTTTGATATCATCCAGCCATATCTGTGCACCTGTGCTTTTTATTTTCTGGCGCGTTAAGCAAAAAACCTCCTGCTCTTCTTTTGTCAATGCTATAAAATTACAGGGATCTTGTACTTCAATAACAATACCAGAATGCAGGCTGGGCAATACTTCATCAATCAAAGCCGAACGGCACAGTAATTTTGCAGGCACATTAATAAAATAGACTTCACTCTCTGCACACAGTGAAGTTATACGCAACTGCCAGCGTAATAAACGAAAGATAGCATTTAACGACATCTTTTCAAAAAATGTTTCGCAGTCGATTCCCTGGCGTAAGAAACTTAGCATCTCCCATGCCTTTATCTTTTTTTCCTGTAAAGAATAGATAGGCTGGAACCGAACACCACATATAGCATGCTCAAGCAAGGAATTAATCAACATGAAAGTCTCAAACTAATAATTTTAAAATAGATATTTCAGCCGTTATTGATAGGTAAAATCAACGTTCATTACTGACTGGAACGTTCCGGCAGTGGAATTTCCTTGCGGCGTAAACATTCTCGCTGACAGCGGAAATGTTGAGCTGCGCGTGCTGCTATCGACATTCACCTGCATTGTGCTGTTTACGCTATATGATGTCGCATGATCTCTGCTGGCGATACGTAATGCAACATTGTTGCTGGTTCCGCTGTTTTTCCATGCCGTGGGATCTTGCGTATCGGCATTACCGGTAAATTTGGCCGTTACGCTGCTGGTGCCTGCAGGACAGCTTTGCACCAGCAGATCAAAGTCAGACCAAACGCCCCCATCACCGGCATTAATGAGATTCTGCTTTGTATCTTCCCCCAGATTGACCACTTTAGAAACGGTGCCCGTGTCAACGACACACGGGCTGGCAATGACCTGGCCGGTAACATTGATAGTGGTATCAGCGCAGGTAATTAAAGGGGCTGAACTCAGTACGAAGGAAAATAAAAAAAGTTTAGTATTCATATAATTTTACTTTCACTGATAACTCATTGTAACAATGATAGCCGAATTTATCGAACCAGGCGTCGTATTGCCATAAAGAGAATATGCGCCAACTTTAAGTGCCATCGAAGCTGTACGGTCGCTCTGCACTGGTAAAAATTCTACAGAACCAGGACCTAAATAATCACCCGTCACGCCATTATACAAAACAACATAAACATTCCCTGCCGTACCTGAATTCTCATAAAGATTAGGCGCATCATGTGATGCAGCCCCCCCTATATCTGCTCGGACAGTACTGGTGCCTGTTGGGCAGTTGGTGACTGTCAGTGTAAACGGTACTGTAGTAGATGATGAGTCAGGAGCTGCGAGTGCTGTTGCCTGTATATTACCTAAATCAACATTAAGGCTGTTTGCTCCTCCGTTGACAATACAGGGTGATGCCACGATGTTCCCTGTCACGTTAATATTTACCGTATCTGCTGAATAAGACAAAATCGGTATCAATGCTGACAAGCTCAGGACTAAAAATTTAATATTCATATTCCCCCCTTATTGGTAGGTAATGTTCAACGTTGCTGTTGCGTTTGCTGTTCCGGGAGAAACAGCTGATTTCGTCTGATAATAACGAGCAACAATATGAAATGATTCGTTACCACCAACAGACTGTTTCAGGAAAACTTTTCCATTAAGGTTAAGCGGAACACTATTATATAAAAGCTGTACACCAATTCCCTTTGCAACCCCATTCCCCCCCTGACCTGATAAAGCTAAAACGCTGCTATCGGACACATCAGGATTTTGCGGGCCACTTAAAGAAATATTAATATTTGCGCCGGGATCGCATGTTAACCCAAGGTCTTGACTGGCTTGTGCGATGACTGGCGTTGTTCCTACTGCCGAACCAAAATTCGCAACTGGAATATTCCCTATAGGGAAAGTAAGTGTCCCTGTTTTAAGGCTACATGCCAAAGTATTGATGTTTCCACCGGTGATGTTCCATGTCGCAACAAAAAATTGGTTTACCACTGACACATTGGCAACTTGTCCAGTGCGAAGTGCGCCGGATGCGGCAGTACCAGATGTCCTGACCAACTCAATTTTATACATATAAGATGCACTATAGCTGCCAAGATTAAACCCCATAGGAAAGTAGTGGTGGAAACCGCCGCCTGTATCATTTTCTGAAATACGCAAGCCATACCCGCTCACACCTATATCATAGAGGCTATCTCCCAGAGAAGAACCGTTTACCGCTTCTTGATAGGTATTACTGGAATCAGTACATGTAAAATTCACATTATAAGTACCCGTCTGAGTAGCAACAGCCGTTCCCGGCATCACATCCCGCTGCGCTGTTATTGTATTAAAATTCAAATTAAAGTTTTGCGTAGCGATATTGTTAGTGCAGCCTGCAAAGCTTTCCACGGATATTAACGTCAAAAGCAAAAGCAAAAAAAATTTAAATGTGTTCATCTTCTTTCCTATCGACAGACAGTACTGACAACCGCAATGTTATTTTTAACATCGGTAGGTTTTAAAACGTATGAGGCTTTACACTGTTTATCACTTCCCTCACCCCACTGCGCAATAAGGTCGACATTCTCGCCTAAGCCTGTGAGATAAACCTGTCCATTATCGCCGACAATAAAGCCGCTGTTTTTAATCCCATTGATGCTGACAATAGCCCCAAAGGGAATGGGCTGCCCGTTACCGCGCAATAACGTAAACAATGCGCGCTGACCAACGTTTGCAGTGTATTCAGCGCGAACAACAGCTCCACGCGTCGGCACAACGGTCCGGGTAGTAAGATCCAGTTCTACATCATCGGACAGGCTTTCTGGATCGATTACGATATCGTTTTTACGGTAGACGTTGACGTTGTTTACCATTGTATATCCCCGATAGTCCGTTTTCGCGCCCGTCTGGTTTCGTACCGTCAGACCTTTCGCTCCCGGCACTTTTATCAGAACGTTCGTTTCTCCCAGCGGTTGCGATAATGTTACGCCGTCAGCATGCGCGATGACGCCGCCCTGAATACCATAGTTCAGACGCTCATTATTCTGGTCGTAGCTGTATCCGGCCGTCACCTCACCATAGGTACCCTTGTAATCACCGTTCACGTTGCCGCTGTATCCGACATTGTCACTGCCGTACCCCTGTTGAACGTTCCAGTTCAGGGCATTGTTATCCAGCGCGGTCCCGTTGATGCCGACCGTATGGGTCGTTCCGCTATTTTTACTGTTACTGACGCTATAGTTTGCCCACGTCTGCGGCAGGAATTTATCCAGCGGCACGCTAATGTTAAAGGCCACCATCTGGTCTTTGTCATAGCTTGTAGGGTTACCATAGGTGCCTGGCGTGCCGTTTCGCGTGGAGGTATACGTCAGGCCGTAGCTGATGCCGTTCCAGAAATTGTTATACCCCAGACTCCAGGACTCCATGGCTCGCCCGGAGTTCCAGTAATCTTCACGAACGGCGCTCACCATGATCGAACCTAATGAACCGCCCAGAGACTGGTTCATCGTCAGTTCCATACGGTTACGACGTCTGTTTTGCATCACACCATTATCGCCATAGGAATCAAGCACTTCCTGCATACCGTAAAAGCCTTTGGTCGAATAGCGATAGCCTGCAATAGCAAAGTTAGTGCCGGTTTCGACAAAGTTTTTACTGTAGCGCGCGCGCCAGGACTGACCGCTATCGCTCGGCAGATTTTGTGGGGTAGACCATGCCTGAATGACGTCGACAGAAATCGCCCCGAGGTCACCCATATTCTTGCCCATACCGGCAGCGACCGACTGGTAGTGGCTCGACGTTTGACCACCGCCGTAAGCCGTTAAGCCATACGGTAAGCCATAGATGCCCGTAATTTGCGCAAATGGTGTTTTATCTACGCTACTGTTGTAGGAACGATATTGCCCACCCGTGACGGCGTACTTGAATCGCCCTTCTCGCTGCAGTACAGGCAGTGACGCAAAGGGAACGGTAAATTGTTGAATGCTGCCGTCAGCCTCTTTTATCGTGACTTGCAGATCGCCTGCTCCCCCTGTCGGATACATATCCGTGATCTCGAAGGCACCAGGCGCAACGTAGGTCTGATAAATCTCGTACCCATTCTGGCGAACAATCACCTGCGCATTGGTACGCGCGATACCGCGAACGACGGGTGCGTACCCTTTGAGTGAATCGGGTTGCATATCATCATCGGAGGCCAGCTGCGCACCGCGGAACGGCATGCTGTCAAAGACATCAGCGGGCGCAGTACTGTCCCCGAGCGTCATCTGCGCTTTGAGAGGAACGATCGCGCGCTGAGCGTAGGTATAGACGCTATCCCATTTGTCCTTGCCATCTTCATCTCGTGACCAGGTCGTGTAGTTGCGCAGACGCCATGGCCCGATGTTGATTCCCGGACGCAAATTAGCGTACTGCGTGTTGCTGGTATCACTGCTCCCGTTGCGCGAGCGGTTATTGGCGCCACTCAGGCTGTAGTTGAGCAGCGCAGCCGTGATTCCGTCATCCCACTGTTCTGGCGGAACGTATCCGCGGGCCTGACGAGAAATCGCCGCCTGCGGAATGCTGATGAGCAGACGCTGTGCGCCAAACTGGAATTCAGTGGTTCCGGAAGGTATCGCGTGCAGGTTCGCACAACGCTCGTTGTCCACTGCCAGCGCCGGGAAAAGCTCGGTTTTTACGCCCCACTCTTTCAGCTGCTCCACGGTCAGACAAGGTTCTAATTTCCCCTCATCATTGGGAGCACCTGAGGTTTTGAATTCGATATCTCGCGTATCAACGAGTTCGTTATCCAGCATCACATCGACGTGATAGGTTCCCGGCGCCTGCGAGCCCGCTTCAAACGCAGCGAGATCGGCTTTGCCTCCATTTTGCGGATTATCGAGTTCAACCAGGTCCGGGTTGAAGTAATCACGCGCCATAGCATTCTGCATTGAGCCAGCAAGGGCAAATGCAATCAGTAAAGCCAATCGCGCAGGTTTAAAATTATTATATTCCCTTACTATCATCATTCACGTCACCTTGGAAACGACATTCCAAAACCAATTATTTTCACAAGCTTGCGCTTTGCACGTCACTCACCGCCCCATAATCATTAATGACTTTATAATTAATAGAGGTTGAGTTAGCGCCAGCAGGCAGCGTGAAATTCATTGATTCCCCAGGAAGTACATACGAAACATTTTCAATTTTTTTACCGCCCAGACTGATTTCATTGAAGTTAATGACATAGCTGGTTGGGTTGGTAACCTGAAGTTGGTTTCCATTGCGGCGCCAGGTTAACTGATGACTCAACTCCTGCGGCTGCTGAGATTTTAATCCTGCGGGACGATAAATCAGCTTAATGCGCGTTTTGATCGCAATTTGCAGCGTATTATCTTTTTTAGGCGCTGACGGTATTGCTTTAATATTTAGCCAGTAAAGACTTTCCTTATCCTGTGCTAAGTTGCCGGTCACCACGACACGCTCAATGTTTTGCTGGCCGCCATCGAGTCGGTATAACGGAGGAGTAATAATAAAAGGAGCTTTCTCAGCGCCACCATTTAATGTTTCAACCCATGACTGAATAAGGTACGGCGTCTTATCCGGGTTGTTAACATCAATGGAAGCTTCTTTTTTATTGCCATCATAGACGACACGCGTTCCGCCAATAATAACACCCGCATTGGCGGCGGACACGCTTACTGAAATGACTGCGCAGGCAATTAAAGTTTTGCTAAGAAAATTCATTTTACACCTCGATAAAAAAGGGCCGTATACCGGCCCCAATGTATTTTTCCGGTCAGGAAGATTACTGGTAGCTAACGGAGAAGTTTGCTACACCGTTTGCTGGGCCTACGCCGATGGTTGAAGACGTTGCTTCGTACTGAGCAAAGAAGTCCAGCGTGTTTGGAACGGCTTCAGTCAGGCTGTATACGTGGGTGTTAACACCCGCCAGCGGCAGATCCTGGCTATCAGCCGTCATCAGGTTAATAGCAACGCCCGTTGCGCCACCGGTTACAGCCAGCAGGTTGGAGTTTGCTGGGTCCGCAGAACCGTCAAACTTGATGGTTGCACCTGTTACGGTTGCCGGGCAGTCGGTCAGAACGATAGAGAATTTAGTCGCAGCGGTTTTATCGCCAGCAGCGGTAAATTCAGATTTGCTGTAACGGCCCAGATCAACGGTCTGGTTTACAGAACCCGCGTCAACGGTGCACGCTGCATCGATAATTTCGCCGGTGAAATTAACGGTACCAGCAGAAGCGAATGCGTTAGACATGGTCAGAGCAGCAGTCGCAGCGAAAGCAGCAGCAATAATCGTCTTTTTCATGATTTATATCCTTAGTAACTTTATTTATAACTATCATTTCGGCAACATCATCCCTATGGTTTATTCGACCATTTATATGTGCCGGTTTTAAAAGTGCCGTAAGCATAACGTTGAACCCTCTCCCTTTAAATAACAGACAACGTCTGCAAACAAGACAGGAGCTTCAATGCTGTTCACTGGCTGAAACGAAATTTATTAAAATGCCCGATAAAAGACAATTTAATTTTCAGTCCAACTGTAGACCTTAACGCTATAAAGAAAACATTAACCTTTTAATAACTTCACATACAGAATCAAAGCCCAAGAAAATTCTTACACTCAAATAAAAAACCAGTCCAAACATAGACCAGCTACTCGCCAATAAATAAATCAAGCACTTATAATAACTATTACTTTAACGGTCTACATTTAGACCGGTAGGGTATATTTCCCTGGTGCTTAACGTTTTAGATAATGCGGCTATGTGCGCATGCTCAACTGCACCGGTTAAAACAGAGGTTAACTATGAATACCAGGCTAGAGACGTTATCCCCTCAGGCGCGGATCTCCGCCTTAGCGACAAAACCTTTCTCCGCAATTGAATTACTCATTAATCACATGGTGCCATTCTCAGAGCGGATGGTAATCGAGAAAGGTGAGGTTATGCACTATTATCGCGACGAAGCACGCTATTGCTTTTTATTGTTAAGCGGTAGCGTTGCGCTGCACCGTCGGGGGGATGGCATTATTCTCAATTCTGAGTCGGCTCCCTTTGTCTTGGGCGTCAGTAACCAGCATACCAACGGTCATATGTACGTCAGGGCGTTGGAAACATCTGAGATTGGTATGCTGGCGCTCGCCAGCTTCAATCAGATCATTGCGAATGACAATTTGTGGGAACACTTCGCCAGGCTGCTAATGTACTCGGCTTCGCGGGTATACGAGCATTGCGCGATGATATCGCAGCTGTCCGCGTACGATATTATCTGCACTCAGCTCGTGGAGCTCATGCAGGAACCCGAGTCCATTCGCGAACACACTACTGCGGCAAATTACATTAAGAGCCGCACATGGCTTTCACGTAGCGGAATCATGCGAATCCTCTCAGAACTCAGAACAGGCGGATACATTACGATGCAGCGCGGGGTTCTACAGGAGATAAATCATTTACCGTTAAAGTACTGATAACACCTTGCTGAGGTAGAGCTTGAAAGCCCCGTCGGCGCTATAATGTTTCGATAATGCAATGAAACTGTAAGGTCGTTATCTATGCCAGATTTTGAGGAAATCGCAGATGATCGTTATCGCTCATCACCTTTCGCGAGTGAACTAATTGTACATCTGCGGCCTTTTGCATCCTTTCATACCACGGTAGCCGGGGAGCGTTTAGATCATACAATTAATGGTGAGGCCATGTGCTACCTCATTATGGAAGGAAGCGTGGCCTCTTACCGCCGGGATGATGAGACCCTGTTGTTCACCGTGCAGGCCCCCGCTTTGTTTGGGATAGGCAATGTTACGGACGTCTTTTTTGATGAATACTGCAAAGTCATTACACCGGGGTTGACGGGCGTTATCTCGGTAGAAAAAGCGCGGGAAGTTGTGGAAACCCACAATCTCTGGAACATTCTATCTCAACATATTATGCATGTTACCAATCGCCTCTACAAAAACATGCTTCATCGAATTGCGCCCTCTGCCTATGAGATTATTCGTGGTCAGTTAATTGATTTGATGCGCGAAGAAGACACCTTTCGCAAGTCGATAACCGCTGAACGCTATATCCGCGATAAAACCCACCTCTCCCGCAGCGGCGTTATGCGCATTCTGGCCGATCTCAAAACAGGCGGGTTTATTGAAATCGATGAAGGCAGGCTGATAAAAATCAATAAGCTTCCCGCCAAATACTGAATTCCAGACACAAAAAAGGCCGCATACGCGGCCTTTTCATTCGTACTCAATGGACGTGAACGCCCAACCGCCAGGCAAAGTAGATCTCTTCTTTCAGCTCGTTTGAAGAGAGCGCCAGCAAATCTGTAAATTCCAGCTCAAGCTGTTTCAGCTTTTTCAGGTACTGCGCCGGAGACAGGTTGCTCTTATCGCGACGTAAATATTCAATTGCCAGCTGTGTTGGGGTTATTTCAGTATCCATGATGTCCTCGCTTATGTACAAAACCTGACCAGTATACCACAACGCGCTGGCTAGTTTTTGACCACAGGCAAAAACATCATGAAACTTTACACAACCGCCGTCGTCAGTCTTGAGGAGCAGCACAGGCGCTCCTGCTCATCGAGAATATCGATCTGCCATACCTGATGACGGCTCCCGGCATGCAGCGCGCGGCAAATACCGCGCACGCGCCCGCTGCGAACAGAGCGGATATGGTTAGCGTTCACCTCCAGCCCGACAACCTTCTGCTCCCCTTCGGTACAAAGATAGCCCGCAACCGAACCCAGCGTTTCGGCCAGCACAACGGACGCGCCGCCGTGCAGCAAACCGAACGGCTGATGCGTGCGGCTATCGACGGGCATCGTCGCTTCCAGCTCATTCTCGCCAATGCGGGTAAACTGGATGTCCAGCAGCCCCACCATGTTTCCCTCGCCCATGGCGTTTAACGCCTGCAGCGTCACCGCACGTTTCCAGATCATCCGATAATCTCCAGCAAAGCCTGTAATGGATGGCGAACGCCGTTACCCTCAACGCGTTTCACCTGGCTGCGACACGAATACCCCGTTGCCAGACAGCGGTTACGCGGTAGACGCTGCATTGCCTGTTGCCACGATAATTCATAGATCCCAAGCGAATTGGCGTGGTTTTTCACTTCGTGCCCGTAGGTACCTGCCATACCGCAGCAGCCCACGCTGACGTTTTCCAGCTTCGCGCCAAAACGGGCAAAAATAGCGGCCCACTGGGCTGGTGCGCCCGGCAGTGCCGTGACTTCAGTGCAGTGGCCAAAAAGATACCAGGGCTCACCGCTGGCCTCACGTGCGGCAGTCTGCTGTAGCGCTGAAGGCAGCCACTCGTGTACCAGCATAACGTGGAAATCACCGCGTTTTTCGCCCAGCGCCTGCTTGTACTCATCGCGGTAGCACAGTACCAGCGCCGGGTCGACGCCGACCATGGGTATCCCGAGCTGCGCCACGCGATTCAGGAAGTCAGACGTTTTCTGCGCCGTCTTCGCAAAACGGGTCAGGAAGCCCTTAATGTGCTGCGCCTTGCCATTCGGGGAGAACGGCAGCACAACCGGCTGGTAGCCCACTTTTTCCGCCAGACGGATAAAATCGGCCACCACCTTCGCATCGTAGTAGCTGGTAAACGGATCCTGCACCACCAGCACCACGTTGGCTTTTTGCGCATCACTCAGGGCTTCAAGCTGTTCCAGCGTCATGTTTGCCGAGCGGTGTCCCACTAGCTGGCGTTGCAGCGACGGTGTCGAGAGCAGCGGCAGATCCACCATGCCGATATGTTTTTCGGACAGCTTGCGCACCAGCGGCTGATTGATAAAGAAGTTAAAGGTCTTCGGCGCACGCGCCATCAGCGGGGCGTAGCTTTCCACCGTCGCCACCAGATGGTCGCGCATCGGTCGCAGATAGCGCGTGTGGTACAGCTGCAGGAACCGCGAGCGGAACTCCGGCACGTCGATTTTGATCGGACACTGCGTTGAACAGGCCTTGCAGGCCAGGCAGCCGGACATGGCCTCTTTCACTTCATGCGAGAAGTCGTATTCGCCTTTATTCGCGTGCCAGCTGTTGCGGGTACGTTCGATAAGGGAACGCAGGCTGGCGCGTTTTTCCGGCAATTCTTGCTCAAGCTTGAGCGGGTCGACGCCGCGGTCCGCCAGCAGTCGCAGCCACTCGCGCACCAGCGTCGCACGCCCTTTTGGCGAGTGGATACGGTTGCTGGTGATTTTCATCGACGGGCACATCGGGCTCTTCACATCGAAGTTGAAGCACAGGCCGTTGCCGTTGCACTCCATCGCGCCACGCCAGGAGGAGCGTACCGCAATCGGGATTTGTCGGTCATAGGTGCCGCGCTTGACTGCATCCACCTGCAGCATTGGCGCGTCAACGCCCTCCGGCGGGCAAATCTTACCGGGATTGAGGCGGTTATCCGGGTCGAAGGCCGCTTTGACCTTACGCAGTTCACCGAAGAGTTGCTCCCCGAAGAACGCCGGGCTGTACTCCGCGCGGAACCCTTTGCCGTGCTCACCCCACAGCAGGCCGCCATATTTGGCGGTTAAGGCCACCACGTCGTCGGAGATCTCCTTCATCAGGATCTCCTGCTGCGGGTCACACATATCCAGCGCCGGACGCACGTGCAGCACGCCCGCGTCCACGTGGCCAAACATGCCGTAGCTCAGGCCGTGGCTGTCCAGCAGCGCGCGGAATTCAACGATGTAATCCGCCAGATGTTCCGGTGGCACGCAGGTATCCTCGGCAAACGGAATCGGCTTCGCGGCCCCTTTCGCATTCCCGAGCAGCCCCACTGCTTTTTTACGCATCGCGTAGATACGCTCAATGCCGGAGAGATCGTTGCACAGCTGCCAGCCGATCACGCCGCCTTCACCGCGTGCAATCAGTTCGTCCAGCCGCTGGCACAGCGTGCTGACCTGACGTTCGATCAGTTCGGCGTCATCGCCGGCGAACTCAACGATGTTCAGACCGAGCATCTCTTTGTCGGGTACATCGGTAATCAGCTCACTGACCGAATGCCAGACGATATCTTCCCTCGCCAGGTTCAACACTTTTGAGTCAACGGTTTCCACCGACAACGCCCGCGCATCCACCATAAACGGCGCGTTGCGCAGGGCAGAATCGAAGGAGTTGTATTTAACGTTCACCAGGCGACGCACCTTCGGCAGCCGGGTGATATCCAGACGCGCTTCGGTAATAAACGCCAACGTACCTTCCGAACCGGTCAGCACGCGGGTTAAATCGAACTGGGTCAGGTCGTCGTTAAAGACGTGACGCAGATCGTAACCCGTCAGGAAGCGGTTCAGTTTCGGGAATTTGTCGAGGATCAGCTGGCGGTTATCGCGACAGCGCTCCAGCACGGTGCGATAAATCCGCCCGCTCGCCGTGCTCTCTTTACCCAGCGTCTCGGCCAGCTCGACCGGCATTGGCTGGGTATCAAGGATGTCGCCCCCCAGAAGTACCGCGCGCACGCCCAGCACGTGATCGGAGGTTTTACCGTAGACCAGAGAGCCCTGGCCGGATGCGTCGGTATTGATCATCCCGCCAATGGTCGCCCGGTTGCTGGTCGACAGTTCCGGCGCAAAAAAGTAGCCGTACGGTTTTAAGAATTGATTAAGCTGATCTTTGATAACCCCCGCCTCCACGCGCACCCATCCCTCTTCAGGGTTGATTTCAATGATGCGGTTCATATAGCGGGACATATCGATGATGATGCCCTGGTTCAGCGCCTGCCCGTTGGTGCCGGTACCGCCGCCGCGCGGGGTGAAAACCAGAGAGGTGAAGCGCTCCTGCGAGGCCAGACGGGCAATCAGCGCCACATCCGCCGTAGAGCGTGGAAAAACGACGGCATCGGGGAGAAGCTGGTAGATACTGTTATCGGTCGCCATCGTCAGCCTGTCGGCATAATTCGTGGCGGTATCACCTGTAAAACCCTGTTGCTCCAGTGCTTGCAAAAAATTAAGCACCAGCTGAACGACGCCAGGTGCCTGAGAAATCTGTGGGATCATCACTGTCGACCCTAATTAGAGTTGTTGTGGAAATCGTTTGCGTTGTATCACAACTTTTTATCACATTTTTTTCTTATGCGCTCAGCAGAATTACGGGCAAAATCCGCCTGTCAAAAATCGCCGATATCACTAATGATTAGAGAAAGGCGATTCACGTTCTCGCCAGCCATGCTGGTGTTCATTTAAGGAAAGTTACATTTATGGTCAATCTTCGTCAGCCCAGGGATGTTGCGCAAATTTTGCTGTCGGTGCTGTTTTTAGCCCTGATGATTATTGCGTGTCTGTGGATTGTTCAACCCTTCGTGCTTGGCTTTGCGTGGGCCGCTACCGTTGTCGTCGCCACCTGGCCACTGCTATTACGGCTGCAGAAACTGCTGTTTGGCCGCCGTGGCCTGGCGGTGCTGGTCATGACGCTGCTGCTGTTCATGCTGTTTATTATTCCGATTGCCCTGCTGGTAAATAGTCTTGTCGACTCCAGTGGCCCGGTTATCCGTGCCGCCACCAGCGGGGATCTGACGTTGCCGGATCTCGCGTGGCTTAACAGCATTCCGCTGGTCGGCGCGAAACTCTACAGCGGCTGGCACAGCCTGCTGGAGATGGGCGGCAGCGCGCTGATCGCGAAAGTGCGGCCGTATATTGGCACCACCACCACCTGGTTTGTCGGTCAGGCGGCGCATATTGGCCGCTTTATGATGCACTGTGCGCTGATGCTGGTCTTTAGCGCGCTCCTGTACTGGCGCGGTGAGCAGGTTGCCCTTGGGGTGCGTCATTTTGCCACCCGACTGGCGGGTAAACGCGGCGATGCCGCCGTGCTGCTTGCTGCGCAAGCCGTCCGTGCCGTTGCGCTGGGCGTGGTGGTCACCGCGCTGGTGCAGGCGGTGCTGGGCGGTATCGGCCTGGCCATTTCCGGCGTGCCGTACGCCACCGTCTTTACCGTTGTCATGCTGATGACCTGTCTTGCGCAACTGGGACCATTGTTGGTACTGGTGCCTTCCATCATTTGGCTCTACTGGACGGGCGATACCACCTGGGGCACCGTGCTTCTGGTCTGGAGCTGCGTGGTCGGCACCATGGATAACGTCATTCGCCCGATACTGATCCGCATGGGTGCTGATTTACCGTTGATTCTGATCCTGTCAGGCGTGATCGGCGGGTTAATCGCGTTTGGGATGATCGGTCTCTTTATTGGCCCGGTGCTGCTCGCAGTGACATGGCGTCTCTTCTCGGCCTGGGTGCATGAAGTTCCCCCTCCGGGAACGAACCCGGATGCGATCCTGAGCGAACTGGAAGCGCTGGAAGAGAAGAACACGCATTAAGTTTCTTTGCCGGGTGGCGCTAGCGCTTACCCGGCCTACATTCCCCCTCACAATACTTTAATGCTGCTAAAGTATTTATTCATTACGCACTGGTCAGACCCGCTATTTCAGCAGCAAACCCGCTGCTAACCTCAAGAAATCTTTACGTCTCTTTAACTATTGAGACGAATCTGATCGACGCTAAAAGCCGACATGCCTACTATTAGGACACGGTTATAAATCAAAGCCTTGATTTATAAGCATGGAAATCCCCTGAGTGAAACAACGAATTGCTGTGTGTAGTCTTTGCCCATCTCCCACGATGGGCTTTTTTTTATCCTGACTACGCGCGCTTAACCTCACAGGTACCGAGCATCCGCCACTCAGCAGGCAATACCCGCGTTTCCCCTGTCACATTGACCGTCACAGTCTCGCGGATATCCGCCGACGATGCGCCAACCTGCAGTTCAAACTCACCCGGCTCGACGATGCGCTTCCCGTCCCGACGGGTGAAGTTGAACATGTCCACCGGTAAGATAAAGGTGAGCGTGGCGGTTTCGCCCGGCGAGAGCGTGACGCGCTGGAAGGCCTTCAGCTCCTGAAGCGGCCGCACCTGCGTGGCGACCTTATCCCTGACGTAGACCTGCACCACCTCGCTGCCGCTGCGTTCCCCGGAATTGGTGATATCCACACTCAGCGTCACCTCGCCGTCAACCGGCACGCTGGATGCCGCCACTTTTGCCGCTCCCCAGCTAAACTGCGTCCAGCCGAGGCCGAAGCCAAACGGGTAACGCGAACCGAAATGGAACGCAAACGGCGTGCCGCCGCTTTTGAGCTTGTGATTGTAGTAGAACGGCATCGCGCCTGCGCTTTTGGGTACGCTGACCACCAGCCGGCCCTGCGGCTCGGCGCGTCCGGTCAGCACATCGGCAATCGCCCAGCCCCCTTCCTGCCCGGGTGCCCAGGCCATCATCAGCGCGGCCACCTTATCTTCCAGCCCCTGAAGGTTGTACGGACGCCCGCCGGTCATCACCACGATCACCGGTTTACCGGTGGCGACCAGCGCTTCCAGCAGCTGTTGCTGCACGCCGGGCAGATTCAATGAGTCCGTATCTGAGCCTTCACCCACGGTGCCGCTCTGGAACAGCCCGGCGAGATCGCCAACGCAGGCCACTACCACGTCACTGTGTTGCGCGGCGTCGACCGCCTCGGGGATCAGTGCGGTGCTCAGTGAAACCGGCGACTGCTGCATCGGCTTACCGCCGCTGTCGCCGGGGAAGACCGGCGCGCCCGCCATTCGTTTTTCAATGATGTGGCACCCTTTGGCATAGCGCACGTTCGATGCACCCAGATAGTGTTCCAGCGCCGCGCGCGGGGTCGTCACCTGCGACGTCTCTTCTACCATGTCGCTGATGATCAGGTGTACCGGGAAGCTGTAACCGCTGAGTAACGCCAGCGGATCGTCTGCCGTCGGGCCGACCAGCGCAACGCGAGGCTTTCCGCCGAGGGGCAAGATGCCATTGTTTTCCAGAAGCGTGATCGACTTTGTCGCGACATCCCGCGCCGCCTGCCGGGTCGTCTCATTTTGCAGATCGCCGCCCTGCTCATCGGCATAGGGACGTTCAAACAGGCCAAGGCGGAATTTTTCCGTCAGCGTACGCGCCACGATCTCATCCACCTTCGCCATAGAAATCAGCCCACGCTCTACTGCTTCCGCCAGATGGCGCGCGCAGTCATCTTTCGGCAGCTCAACGTCCAGCCCGGCGTTAAAGGCCAACGCGGCGGACTCCGCTGCATCGTGGGAAATCCCGTGGTGCTGATGCAGCAGGCTGACGCCGCCGTAGTCCGCCACAATAATCCCGTCGAATCCCCACTGTTCACGCAGGACGGTGGTAAGCAGGAAGCTGTCGCTGTGCCCCGGCTGATTATCAATATCGTGGTAGGCGGGCATGACCGACCCGGCGTTTGCCAGCTTGACCGCCATTTCAAACGGCAGCAGGAAGGTATCGTTCAGCTCGCTGAACCCGAGGTGCACCGGCGCGTGGTTGCGCGCCCCTTCGCTAAACGAGTGGCCAACGTAATGCTTCAGGGTCGCCAGCAGGTCGCGCTTATCGCCCTGTAACCCTTTGACGTAGGCGGTCGCCATCACGCCCACCAGCCAGGGATCTTCGCCGAAGGTCTCTTCGGTACGCCCCCAGCGCACGTCGCGGGACACGTCCAGCACCGGCGCCAGCCCCTGCTGGCAGCCGACGGAGCGCGCCTCCTTGCCAATCTGCTCTGCCGCGCGCTGCACCAGTGCCGGATCCCAGGTCGATCCGTAGTTCAGCGACGACGGAAACAGCGTGGCGTCTTTACACAGCAGCCCCACCAGACACTCTTCATGGAACAGCGCCGGAATGCCGAGACGCGTCTCTTCCATCATCATCCGCTGCAGGCGGTTTGCCGCGCGCACGCCGGTTTTCGCATCAACGATGTGCGTGCCGAGCGGACGGGTGATCTGCCCGACGCCCAGCTTCAGCCGTTCGCTCAGCGCAGCCTGCTCGCTCACGCCGGCGAACTCATCGCTCAGATCGCTCCGTTCGCGGTGGTTGCCGTTTTCATCGAGGATCAGCCAGTACGCGTGCATCTGGGCAAACTTCTCTTCCGGGGTCATACGCGCCAGCAGATCGGCGACGCGCTCGTGTACCGGACGTCCTGCGTCCTTATAGATAGCCGTCATGTTTTACTCCTGTATTGCAGAATGGGTTGCCGGGCTGAGCTTTCCTGCGTCGGGACGCACATCACGCTTGCCCGCAAGTTCACGGGCAATGGAATCCACCAGCCGACTGTTGAGTTTGTAAATGGAAAGAAGCGCCACCATGCAGAGGAACAGCACGCAAGGAATGAGCGTAAAGAGCGCGTTGATGGTAGAGAGCACGTGCGGCGCCTGCGTCACCTGGCCCGGGGCGTAATCCACCATGCCGAGCACCCAACCGACCACGGCCCCGCCCAGCGCCAGCCCAAACTTGATGGCAAACAGCGCGGTAGAGAAGACCAGACCGTCCAGACGACGACCGCTGCGGTGCTCTTCGTAATCCACCACGTCCGAGAACATGGTCCATTGAAGCGGCGTGGTCAGGTTTTGAATAAAGCTAAAAACGATGTTGAGGCCGAATATCAGCCAGACCTGCGAAGGCGGAATGAAGAAAATCAGCGCGCCGAAAATCACGAAAGTCATAATGGTCCACTGATAGGCGCGAACGCGATCAAATTTCCCGAGCAGGCGTTCAGATAATAATGCCCCGCTTAATGAGGCCACCATGCCTGAAACAATAAAGGCAAAGACCAGCTCCGGGCGCAGCAGCACGTAGTTGACGTAATACATGGTTGCAGAGCCGCGCGTCACGACCGCCGTTAACAGCAAAATATTAAACACGAACACAATTCGCCACTGGCTGTTTTTGGCCAGCAGCTTTAAATCCGTCACCATGGATCCGGAAGTATCATTGCGCGGCGAATAACGTTCGCGGGTCATCAGGAAGCAGCAGAAGAATAAAACAATACCCAGCAGCCCCATCAGGCTCATGGCATAGAAATAGCCTCTCTGTACGTTACCTTGACCCAGCAGTGACACCAGCGGCAGGGCAATCACCGTCACGATCAGCCCGCCGATAAACGACAGCCCAAAGCGCCAGGACTGCAAAGAGTGACGTTCGCGCGGATCCAGCGTCAGCGCACCGGGCATAGCGCAGTAAGGCACGTTAATCGCGGAGTAAATCAGGCTTAAAATCGCGTAGGTCACGCAGGCATAAACGATTTTTGCCGTCGGCCCAACGTCCGGTACATAGAAAGTAATCAGGCAGCTCACGCCAAACGGGATGGCAAACCACAGCAGCCAGGGGCGAAAACGACCGTGCCGCGTTTGCGTGCGGTCGACGAGCGCGCCAATGCAGGGATCGATAAATGCATCGACCGCGCGCACCACTAAAAACATGGTGCCCATAATCGCGGCGGGCAAGCCAAAAACGTCCGTATAAAAATAGGCGAGAAATAACGTCGCCGTTTGCCAGACCAGCGCGCTGGCCATATCGCCTAATCCGTAACCTATTTTATCTTTCGTACGTAATACAGAGGAGAGTGTCATTGTTATTTGCCTTTTTATCAGGTTAAAACGTATTTCAACCAGTTGCGCATCATCTGAAGAGAAATGCGCAGTAAGGCTCAAGTATTAGCAACGCGTTGCGCGCTAACAATTGTCTAAATTAACAGACAAATTATGATATTTGGTTTTTTGTTTTATTTGTGATGGGGAGCAAATAAGAGGGGAAATAAAAAAGGCGAGGAATAATATCCTCGCCTTTTCTGTTCAGTGCGGCGTTACTTATTCAGTTCCGCCAGGCTCAGCCAGGTTTGCACCACGGTGTCCGGGTTCAGGGAGAGACTATCAATTCCCTCTTCCATCAGCCAGGCGGCAAAATCTTCATGGTCGGACGGTCCCTGACCGCAGATCCCGACGTATTTACCCTGCTTCTTCGCCGCGCGGATGGACATGGAGAGCAGCGCCTTCACCGCCTCGTTACGCTCGTCGAACAGCTCGGAGACCACCCCTGAGTCGCGGTCCAGACCCAGCGTCAGCTGCGTCATGTCGTTCGAACCGATAGAGAAGCCGTCGAAGTGCTCCAGGAACTGCTCGGCCAGCAGGGCGTTAGACGGGATTTCGCACATCATGATGATCTTCAGCCCGTTCTCGCCGCGCTTCAGCCCCTGACGCGCCAGCTCGTCCACCACCGCTTTCGCCTGGTCTACGGTACGCACGAACGGGATCATGATCTCCACGTTGGTCAGCCCCATGTCGTTGCGCACGCGCTTCACCGCGTCACACTCCAGCGCGAAGCAGTCGCGGAAGCTGTCGGACACGTAGCGTCCGGCCCCGCGGAAGCCCAGCATCGGGTTCTCTTCTTCCGGCTCGTAGCGCTCGCCGCCGACCAGGTTGGCGTATTCGTTAGACTTAAAGTCAGACAGACGCACGATCACGCGTTTCGGATAGAAGGCGGCACCCAGCGTCGCGATCCCCTCGGTCAGACGACCGACGTAGAACTCTTTCGGCGAGTCGTAGCCTTTCATCATTTCGCGGATTTCGTTCTGCAGCTTCGGATCCTGGTCGTCAAACTCCAGCAGCGCGCGCGGGTGAACGCCGATCATACGGTTGATGATGAATTCCAGACGCGCCAGGCCTACGCCTTCGTTCGGCAGGCAGGCGAAGTCAAACGCGCGGTCCGGGTTGCCGACGTTCATCATGATCTTCAGCGGCAGGTCCGGCATGGTATCCACGCTTGAGCTCTTCACGCTGAAGTCGAGGATATCGGCATACACGTAGCCGGTATCGCCTTCGGCACAGGAGACGGTCACGTTCTGTCCGTCCTTCATGCGCTCGGTGGCATCACCGCAGCCGACAACCGCAGGAATACCCAGCTCGCGGGCGATGATCGCCGCGTGACAGGTACGACCGCCGCGGTTGGTGACGATGGCTGCCGCTTTCTTCATGATCGGTTCCCAGTCCGGGTCGGTCATGTCGGTCACCAGCACATCGCCTGGCTCAATGCGGTTCATCTCGCTGATGTCGTGGATCACTTTCACCGGACCGGCACCGATACGGTGACCGATGGCGCGGCCTTCCGCCACGATTTTGCCCTGCGCGTGCAGCGTATAACGCTCCATCACCTGACCGCGTGAGCGGACGGTTTCCGGACGCGCCTGCACGATAAACAGCTTGCCGGTGTTCCCGTCTTTCGCCCATTCGATATCCATCGGACGGCCGTAGTGTTTTTCGATCTGCACCGCCTGCTTCGCCAGCTCTTCCACTTCGGCGTCGGTCAGGGAGAAGCGGTCGCGCTGCTCCTGCGGTACATCTTCAATTTTAACCTGCTTGCCATGCTCCTGGGTTGGGGCATAGATCATGCGGATTTTTTTCGAGCCCATGGTGCGGCGCACCACTGCCGGACGGTTAGCCGCCAGCGTAGGCTTGTGGACGTAGAATTCGTCAGGGTTTACCGCGCCCTGCACGACCATCTCACCCAGACCCCACGCGGAGGTCATAAACACCACCTGATCGAAGCCGGACTCGGTATCGATGGAGAACATCACGCCGGATGAGCCCACGTCCGAGCGCACCATGCGCTGCACGCCGGCGGAGAGCGCCACACCGCGATGGTCGTAGCCCTGGTGCACGCGATAGGAGATGGCGCGATCGTTAAACAGGGAAGCAAACACGTGCTTCACCGCCACCAGCACCGCATCGTAGCCCTGAACGTTCAGGAAGGTTTCCTGCTGTCCGGCGAACGAGGCGTCCGGCATATCTTCTGCGGTCGCAGAAGAACGCACGGCAAAGGAGGCCTGCGCATCGTCAGCGGAGAGCTGGTTGTACGCGTCATGAATGGCTTTTTCCAGTTCCGGCTGGAAAGGTGTGTCGATGATCCATTGGCGGATTTGTGACCCGGCTTTGGCAAGCTCGGTGACGTCATCAATATCCGTTTTATCCAGCAGGTCGTAAATGCGCTGGTTTACACCGCTCTGGTCTAAAAACAGGTTAAAGGCATCGGCGGTGGTGGCAAACCCGTTTGGTACGGAAACACCCATACCGGACAGATTTGTAATCATTTCACCCAGGGAGGCATTTTTGCCCCCAACTCTGTCTACATCATTCATGCCGAGTTGGTTATACCAAAGCACCAGCGGTGACGAGCCATTGTTGGACATCGAAACAATCCTTTTGTGATATTTGATCGGAGTAAGAAACACCTGACTACGTATTTATACTGGCATATTTACTTCCGCTAAAAAAACGGTGAATCGTGTAAGCAATTTAAATTTTCAACTTTTCGGATACTTTCCCATCAACGATTAACCCGATGATTCCTCTATATTCAGCCAGAAACCCCAAAAATAAAGTCGCTATTTGAAAAATGAAATCCACTTTTCAGGAAAATCAAAAACACCGTTTCATTCATAATTAGGATAAGTTCTTTGCTGTGTAAATTACTTTTTTAATTTATGCTTTCAGACAATTACGTCTGATATTCAGGGTGGGTAAAATGGATAGTGCTGTCGATCGTCACGTTTTTTATATTTCTGATGGTACGGCGATCACCGCCGAGGTGCTGGGGCACGCGGTGATGTCGCAGTTTCCCGTTTCGATTAACAGCATCACGCTTCCCTTTGTGGAAAATGAGAGCCGCGCCAAAGCGGTGAAAGACCAGATTGACGCCATTTTCCAGCAGACCGGCGTGCGCCCGCTGGTGTTCTACTCGATTGTTATCCCGGAAATTCGCAGCATCATTCTGCAAAGTGAAGGATTTTGTCAGGATATCGTGCAGGCGCTGGTGGCACCGTTGCAGAGCGAGCTCAAGCTCGACCCCACGCCCATCGCCCACCGTACACACGGGCTGAACCCCGGCAACCTGACCAAGTACGATGCGCGTATCGCCGCCATTGACTACACCCTCGCCCACGACGACGGGATCTCGCTGCGTAATCTTGACCAGGCGCAGGTGATCCTGCTTGGCGTGTCGCGCTGCGGCAAAACCCCGACCAGCCTGTATCTGGCGATGCAGTTTGGCATTCGCGCCGCAAACTACCCGTTCATCGCTGATGATATGGATAACCTGGTGCTGCCCGCCGCCCTTAAGCCGCTGCAGCACAAGCTGTTCGGCCTGACCATCAACCCGGAGCGCCTTGCGGCCATCCGCGAAGAGCGCCGAGAGAACAGCCGCTACGCCTCCATGCGCCAGTGCCGGATGGAGGTTTCCGAAGTGGAAGCGCTGTACCGCAAAAACCAGATCCCGTGGCTGAACAGCACCAACTATTCTGTAGAAGAAATTGCTACAAAAATCCTCGACATCATGGGGCTGAATCGCCGAATGTACTAATATGCTAGTACATTAATCCAGTTTCAGTTATCATAATGGGCATCATCGGGGCGAATTTGCCCCGAACTTGAAATCAGCAGGGATTGGTTTAAGGTGATGCCCATCACTTCCCGGTAGTCTGCCGATGAAGCAAAAAAATTCTGAGACATTCCATGAACAAAACCGACGAACTCCGCACTGCGCGCATTGATAGCCTGGTGACTCCGGCTGAACTGGCCCAGCGGCACCCCGTTTCCGCAGGCGTTGCGGAACATGTAACGGCGTCCCGCCGCCGCATTGAAAAAATCCTGAACGGCGAAGACAAGCGTCTTCTGGTGGTGATTGGCCCCTGCTCCATTCACGACCTGGATGCCGCGATGGACTATGCAAAACGTCTTCAGGGGATGCGTGACAAGTATCAGCATCGCCTTGAGATCGTCATGCGCACCTACTTTGAAAAACCGCGTACCGTGGTGGGCTGGAAGGGACTGATTTCCGATCCTGACCTCAACGGCAGCTATCGCGTGAACCACGGTATTGAGCTGGCGCGGAAGCTGCTTTTACAGGTCAACGAGCTGGGCGTTCCGACGGCGACCGAGTTTCTCGATATGGTGACCGGGCAGTTTATCGCCGATCTGATCAGCTGGGGCGCAATTGGCGCACGCACCACCGAAAGCCAAATCCACCGCGAGATGGCTTCCGCCCTCTCCTGTCCGGTCGGCTTTAAAAACGGGACCGATGGCAACACGCGAATTGCGGTCGACGCGATCCGCGCCTCGCGTGCCAGCCATATGTTCCTGTCGCCGGATAAGAGCGGTCACATGACCATCTACCAGACCAGCGGTAATCCGTACGGGCATATCATTATGCGCGGCGGCAAAAAACCGAACTATCATGCGCAAGATATCGCAGCAGCCTGCGAAACGCTGGCCGAGTTCGACCTGCCGGAACACCTGGTGGTGGATTTCAGCCACGGCAACTGCCAGAAGCAGCACCGTCGCCAGCTGGATGTCTGCGATGAGATCTGCCAGCAGATCCGCAGCGGTTCCACCGCCGTGGCAGGCATTATGGCGGAAAGCTTCCTCAAAGAAGGCACGCAGAAAATCGTTACCGGACAGCAGATGGTTTACGGCCAGTCGATCACCGACCCGTGCCTGAGCTGGGAAGACAGCGAGCTGCTGCTGGAGAAGCTGGCAGCTGCGGTTGATTCTCGCTTCTGATGTTATTGTCGGGTGGCGCTGCGCTTACCCGACCTACGATCCGTGCCCTCTCCCTGTTGGTGAGGGCATCAGACCGCACCTCACCCCCAATTTTGATCCCGTCACACAATTTTCACAAAAACGCTTGCCGTGAATTTGCAGTTTATTGATAATGATTATCATTGTTACATTGATTGTTATTTATAAACATTATGTCACGTACGGATAACAGCGCGGCAACGCCAATAAAAACACACACAGCGCCTTCCCCCACCTCCACCGATCGCCGTATCGACAGCAAAACCCTGCTCGGTGATGAGGGGCGGGTCATTATCGAGCATGACGGCCAGCACTATCTTCTGCGCCAGACCCATGCCGGAAAACTGATCCTGACTAAATAAACAACACGATAATTTCGCCAGCCACCCAGGTTATCCCCAGGCAGCCAGCGCTTTTCAATTCTTATGGAGAGTTGCTATGCCACACCTGCATTCCACGTCTTTACGTCCGTCACTTCTGGCGCTGGCGATTGTCAGCACCCTGCCGGGGGCTGCGTTTGCCGCCACAGACGACATCACCGTAACCGCCACCGGCAACGCCCGCAGCGCCTTTGAGGCGCCGATGATGGTCAGCGTCATTGACGCCACCGCCCCGGAAAACCAGACCGCCAGCTCTGCCGCCGACCTGCTGCGCAAGGTCCCCGGTCTGACGCTGGACGGCACCGGCCGCACGAATGGTCAGGACGTCAACCTGCGCGGTTACGACCGTCGCGGCGTGCTGGTCCTGGTCGACGGCGTACGTCAGGGAACCGATACCGGCCACCTCAACAGCACCTTCCTCGACCCTGCGCTGATCAAACGTATCGAAGTGGTGCGCGGCCCCTCCGCTCTGCTGTACGGCAGCGGCGCATTGGGCGGCGTGATTTCCTATGACACCGCCGACGCCGGCGATCTGCTGGAGCCGGGCAAGAACAGCGGCTACCGCGTGTTTGGTACGGGCGCGACGGGCGATCGCAGCATCGGAATGGGTGCCAGCGCCTACGGCCGTACCGAGACGCTGGACGGTCTGGTGGCATGGTCGAGCCGGGATCGCGGTGATATTCGCCAGAGTGACGGTGCAACGGCGCCTAACGACGAATCCATTAATAACATGCTGGCAAAAGGGAGCTGGAAAATCGACCCGGCTCAAACCCTGAGCGGCTCCCTGCGCTACTACAACAACGACGCGCAGGAGCCGAAAAACCCGCAAACCACCGACGCGACCGACAGCAGCAACCCGATGACCGACCGCTCCACCATCCAGCGTGATGCGCAGCTTGGCTACCACCTTGCACCGGAAGGTAACGACTGGCTGAACGCCGACGCAAAAGTCTACTGGTCCGAAGCGCGCATTAACGCCCAGAACGTCGACGGCACCGGCGAGTTCCGCAAGCAGACCACCAAAGGCGGCAAAGTGGAAAACCGCACCCGTCTGTTCAGCGACTCCTTCGCGTCTCATCTCCTGACCTACGGCGGCGAATACTATCGTCAGGAGCAACGCCCGGGCGGTGCGACAACCGGCTTCCCGAATGCCAAAATCGATTTCAGCTCCGGCTGGCTGCAGGATGAGATCACCCTGCGCGATCTGCCCGTGACCCTGCTGGGCGGTACGCGCTACGACAATTATCGCGGCAGCAGCGAGGGTTACGACGATGTGGATGCCGATAAGTGGTCATCCCGCGCCGGGTTAACCGTCAGCCCAACCGACTGGCTGATGCTGTTCGGCTCTTATGCGCAGGCCTTCCGCGCGCCGACCATGGGCGAGATGTATAACGATGCGAAACACTTCTCCATCGGCAGCTTCTACACCAACTACTGGGTACCCAACCCGAACCTGCGCCCGGAAACCAACAAAACCCAGGAGTTCGGTTTTGGTCTGCGCTTTGACGATCTGATGCTTGCCAACGATGCGCTGGAGTTTAAGGCCAGCTATTTCGATACCAAAGCCAAAGACTACATCTCCACCACCGTCGATTTTGCCGCGGCGACCACCATGTCCTATAACGTCCCCAACGCCAAAATCTGGGGATGGGACGTAATGGCGAAATACTCCGCCGACCTGTTCAACCTCGACGTGGCCTACAACCGCACGCGCGGCAAAGACACCAATACCGGCGAGTATATCTCCAGCATTAACCCGGACACCGTCACCAGCAAGCTGGATATCCCGGTGGCGCAAAGCGGGTTCTCCGTCGGCTGGATCGGTACTTTTGTCGATCGCTCAACGCATATCAGCAGCAGCTACAGTAAACAGCCGGGCTATGCGGTCAATGATTTCTACGTCAGCTATAAAGGTCAGGAACAGCTCAAAGGCGTGACCACCACGCTGGTGCTAGGTAACGCCTTCGACAAAGCGTACTGGTCACCGCAGGGGATCCCGCAGGACGGTCGTAACGGTAAGATTTTCGTGAGTTATCAGTGGTAACGCATATTAAGAAGGATGAGACAATGAATCACTACACACGCTGGCTTGAGTTAAAAGAAGAGAATCCGGGTAAATACGCGCGTGACATCGCAGGGTTAATGAACATCAGCGAAGCGGAGCTGACCTTTGCCCGGGTAGGTCACGACGCCTGGCGACTGCACGGTGAAATCCGCGAGATTTTAGGCGCGCTGGAAGCCGTGGGCGAAACCATGTGCATCTGCCGCAACGACTACGCCGTGCACGAGCAGGTCGGGAGCTTTACCAACCAGCACCTGAACGGCCACGCCGGGCTGGTGCTGAACCCCCGCGCGCTGGATCTGCGCCTGTTCCTCAACCAGTGGGCGAGCGTGTTTCACATCAGCGAAACCACCGCACGCGGCGAGCGCCAGAGCATTCAGTTCTTCGATCGTCAGGGCGATGCCCTGCTGAAGGTGTATACCACGGACAATACCGACGTCTCCGCCTGGGGCGACGTGTTGACCCGTTTTATCTTTGCCGACAACCCGCCGCTTGATCTGAAGGCTGCCGATACTCCGGCTCACGCTGAAAATGCGGATGCCGCGCGTGTGGACAAAGAGTGGCGCGCCATGACCGACGTTCATCAGTTCTTCAGCCTGTTGAAGCGCCATAACCTCAGCCGCCAGCAGGCGTTTCGCCTCGTGGGCGACGACCTCGCCTGCAAAGTTGAGAACAGCGCGCTGGCGCAGCTGCTGGAAACGGCACGTCAGGACGGTAACGAAATCATGGTCTTCGTGGGCAACCGCGGCTGCGTGCAGATCTTCACCGGCGCGGTGGAAAAAGTCGTACCGATGAAAGGCTGGCTGAACGTCTTTAACGCCGCCTTTACGCTGCATCTGCTTGAGGGATCCATTGCGGAAACGTGGGTCACGCGCAAACCGACGTCTGACGGGCATGTCACCAGCCTGGAACTGTTTGCCGCCGACGGTACGCAAATCGCCCAGCTGTATGGTCAGCGTACCGAAGGCGAGCCGGAGCAGAGCCAGTGGCGCAGCCAGATTGACGCCCTGATGCCAAAAGGGATGGCCGCATGAAAAGCTGGTTTGCCCTGCTGAGCGCCCTGCCTCTGGTGGCGTTTGCCGCCGCGCAGGAGAAAATTGTCACCCTCGGCGGCGACGTCACGGAGATCGTGTATGCCCTTGGCGCACAGTCTTCTCTGGTCGCGCGCGACAGCACCAGCCAGTGGCCGCAGGCGGCGAACGACCTGCCAGACGTGGGCTATCTGCGCCAGCTTAATGCAGAGGGGATTTTGTCCATACGTCCCACGCTGGTGCTGGCGAGCGCTCAGGCTCAGCCCTCTCTGGCGCTGAAGCAGATTGAGCAAAGCCACGTCAGGGTGATCACCGTTCCCGCCAGTAACGCCCTGAGCGTGATTGACGAGAAAGTCCGGACGATCGCCGAAGCAACGCACCAGCAGGCGCAGGGAGAAATCCTGCGCAAAACGCTGCACGCGGAGCTGGCCGCACTGCCCACGTCGTCGCTGAACAAGCGGGTGCTGTTTATTCTTAACCACGGCGGGATGACCGCCATGGCTGCCGGGCAGCAGACCGGCGCGGATGCCGCCATCCGTGCGGCGGGTTTACAGAACGCAATGCAGGGATTTTCCCGCTATCAGCCGCTGTCGCAGGAGGGCGTGATTGCCAGCCAGCCCGACCTGGTGGTGATTTCGCAGGACGGCGTGCGGGCGCTGGGCGGTGAAGAAAATCTGTGGACGCTGCCGGGTCTGGCGCAAACGCCAGCCGGGCGGAACAGACAGATGCTGGCGATTGATGACATGGCGCTGCTGGGCTTTAGCGTGCGAACGCCGAAAGCGATCCAGCAGCTGCGCGCCAAAGCGGAGCAACTCCCCTGATGTCCCAACGGGTTACGGTTTCGCTGTGGCTGCTGGCTGCCCTGCTCTCCCTCTTGACGTTCACGGCCACCGGCTTTGGCGCGTTGCGCCTGCCGATCAGCCTGCTGTGGAGCGGCAGCGACGAGGCGCTGCGTCAAATCTGGCTGACGATCCGCCTGCCTCGCGTGCTGCTGGCACTGGTCATCGGCGGGTCGCTGGCGCTGGCGGGATGCGTGATGCAAGGACTGTTTCGCAATCCCCTGGCGGATCCGGGTTTGCTCGGCATCAGCAGCGGCGCGGCGCTGGCGGTTGCGCTGTGGGTCGTTCTTCCGCTCTCGTTACCTGCCCTGGTGATGCTTTACGCCCCGATGCTGGCAGCCTTTCTCGGCGCGCTGGCCGCTACCGTTGCGATCTTCCTGCTCAGCCAGCAGCGTAACAGCTCCCTGTCACGTCTGTTACTGGTTGGCATTGCGATAAACGCCTTGTGCGGCGCGGCGGTCGGCGTCCTCTCTTGGGTGAGTAACGATGCGCAGCTTCGCCAGCTTTCGCTCTGGGGAATGGGCAGCCTCGGTCAGGCGCAGTGGTCGACGCTGCTGGCCGTCGCCTCGCTGATGGCGCCTACCGTTCTGGTTATCTGGCGGCTGGCGAACGCGCTTAACGTGCTGCAGCTCGGTGATGAGGAAGCGCACTATCTGGGTGTCGATGTCGCCGTCGTACAGCGGATCCTGCTGCTGTGCAGCGCCCTGCTGGTTGCTGCCGCAGTGGCGGTCAGCGGCGTGATCGGCTTTGTGGGGCTGGTGGTACCGCATCTGATGCGTATGTGGCTGGGCGCGGATCACCGGGCCGCGATCCCCGGTTCGGTCCTCGCCGGGGCTTCGCTGCTGTTGGTTGCGGATACGGCCGCGCGAACGCTGGTCGCGCCAGCTGAAATGCCGGTCGGTTTGCTGACCAGCCTTCTTGGCGCCCCCTGGTTTCTCTGGCTTATCTTCCGTCGTGGAGGGCAACATGACTGACCGCTATTGCGCTGAAAATATTGTTTTTCAGGCGGGACGACGCACGATAATCAACGACATTTCGCTGTCGTTGTCGCAGGGTGAACTGATCGCGCTAATTGGCCCGAACGGTGCCGGGAAATCGACGTTATTACGGCTGCTAACGGGTTATCTCAAGCCTGCCAGCGGGCACTGCCTTCTGGCGGGGAAACCCCTCAGCGCATGGCGTCCGGACGCGCTTTCCCGCCAGCGGGCGGTAATGCGACAAAACACGCGGCTGGGATTTGACTGGCCGGTGGAGGCCGTTATCGGCATGGGCCGCGCACCGTGGACGCACACGCCTGAAGCGGCAGTGATTCAGGAAATCATGCGGATCACCGAATGTTTACCGCTTGCCGGAAGGCAATTTGCGGCGCTTTCCGGCGGCGAACAGCAGCGTGTCCAGCTTGCTCGCGCGCTGGCGCAGCTCTGGTGCGACGGTGCTCCGCGCGGCTGGCTGTTCCTGGATGAACCCACCTCCGCGCTGGATCTCTATCATCAGCAGCATCTGCTGCGGCTGTTGAGATCGCTGACCCGTCAAAAGGATCTGCACGTCTGCGTAGTGCTGCACGATCTCAATCTGGCGGCGCTGTGGGCAGACAGGATCCTGCTGTTGCATAACGGCAGGCTGGTCGCCGGAGGCACACCGGAGGCCGTCCTGCAGGCCGATGCGCTGGCCCACTGGTATGGCGCACAGCTGCACGTGGGTCAACATCCGGCTCACGCCGCGCCGCAGGTATTTCTCGCCCCCTAGCTTGAGCAGCTCACTTCCAGCCGCTTGCCCCACTCAGGCGGGCGGCTGACGTAGTCATCGTCCCGGTCGGCAAACGGCGTGCGCAACGCCACATGCAGGCGGTGTAACTCGTCGTACTGTCCCTGCTCTGCCTGCTCAATCGCCCGCTGCGCCAGCCAGTTGCGCAACACCATTGCGGGGTTCGCGGCCTTCATCTTCTCCTGGCGGGTTGCATCGTCCACCTGCTCCTGCTGAAGCCGCGAGCGGTAGAGCGTGAACCAGTCGTCAAACGCCTGCCTGTCGATAAACTCGTCACGCAGCGGTGACGCCGCGCTGTTCTGCTCCGTCTGGCTCAGCATCCGGAAGGTGCGGGTGTAGTCACTCCCTTCCCGCGCCATCAGCGCAAACAAGGTGTTCAGTAATTCGTTATCACCCTTCTCCTGGGTCAGCAGGCCCAGCTTGTTGCGCATCAGCGCACCATACTCCCGCAGCAGAACCTCCTGATAGCCGTCGAGCGCATTGTTCAAGGCATCGACGTCAATAAAAGGCGACAGGCTTTGCGCAAGGCGTTGTAGATTCCACAACCCTACAGCAGGCTGATTATCAAAACTGTAGCGTCCCTGATAGTCCGAATGGTTACAGATGTAACCCGGCTGGTAATCATCAAGGAAGCCGTACGGACCGTAATCGAAGGTGAGTCCCAGAAGGGACATGTTATCGGTATTCATGACTCCGTGCGCAAACCCGACGGTCTGCCAGCGGGCAATCATTGAGGCGGTACGGGCGACGATATCGCGGAACCAGAGAACATACTTTTCCGCTTCGCCCTGCAGCTGCGGCCAGTGGCGGCGAATGGCATAGTCTGCAAGCTGTCGAACTTTTTCCGGCTCGCGGCGATAGTAAAAGTGTTCAAAATGACCAAAGCGCAGATGGCTTTCAGCGATGCGGACCAGCATTGCCCCCTGCTCCATCGTCTCACGCGCAACCGCCGTGTCGCTGGTAACAATCGACAGCGCGCGCGTGGTAGGGATCCCCAGCGCATGCATGGCTTCCGACGCCAGGCTTTCGCGGATCGTTGAGCGCAGCACCGCGCGCCCGTCGCCCATTCGCGAATAGGGGGTAAGACCTGCGCCTTTCAGGTGCCAGTCAACCGTCTCCCCGTTGGGAAGCTGTTGTTCACCGAGCAGGATCCCCCGGCCGTCACCCAGTTGCCCCGCCCAGACGCCAAACTGGTGGCCGCTGTAGACCTGAGCCAGGGGCTGCATGCCCGGCAAAAGCGTTTCGCCGCCCCAGACGCCAGCCCCTTCTGCAGGCTGGAACAGGTCAGGCGGGATCGCCAGCTCGTCTGCCAGCGGCGCGTTATGCCAGATAAGACGGGAATGGTGTAACGGTGTAGGTTTGAGTACGGTATAAAAGCCAGGCAACTCGTCATGCCAGCGTGCAGTAAAAGACAGGGTCATAGGTCCTCCTGCTTTTAGTGTAGAGGGTTTAGCGGGTCTTAAACACGGGCGAAGAGAAGGGTTATCATTGAACGAGCGTTGTCACCTGCTCTGCC
The DNA here is from genome assembly GCF_018597345.1 of Enterobacter quasimori. Taxonomy (NCBI): domain Bacteria; kingdom Pseudomonadati; phylum Pseudomonadota; class Gammaproteobacteria; order Enterobacterales; family Enterobacteriaceae; genus Enterobacter; species Enterobacter quasimori. The sequence goes on from NZ_JAHEVU010000001.1 coordinate 706,037, forward strand.
GGTACGGCAGGCCAGAGACTTCCCTGCATCGCGCCAAAATTAAACGTCAGCACGCGCTGCAACAGGCTGTGATCGTCAATCCCGGATACCATAACCGACTGGCAGTGTGGGGTGATTTGCCAGAGAATAGCGCGCATAAAGGGCTCAAAAGAAAGCGCTGCAGCCCGCTGCTGGATAAACCCCTTGTCCAGTATTACGCGCTTAAACAAACCGTCATAAACCGCTTTGAGAGATGCTGCACCTGCGCCAAAGTTTGTCAGCACTAAAGGAAAATGGATTGCCATTCTCGCCAGGTTCAGATCGTCTTTTCCATTATTTAAACCTGGATAGTTCTCATTAACAGTAAACTCAAGAAAAGGATAGCGCTCAAGTAATGAAACAGCATTTCCATTCGTTAATAAAAACTCAACTATTACAGGTGTAATATTGATCCATGCAATTAACTGGTGCTGAATAAAGAACAGTTTACAGGTGTCGAGCAATTGCAGTTTCTCTTGAAACAGCGCTAACTCTTCTGCGGGTGAAAGACGCGGGATAACCAGTTCGGTAGGGATCCTCACCTCCGTGTCAACGCCAGCAAAGTTAACCACAAGCTCTAAACCTTTAAGCTCCCCGGCGCTATTACGCGCAGGCTGCAGCAAAAGTTCAGACTTGTAGGCATTATCTAGCGTAATAATCATTGCACTCGCCCCGCATTAAAGATGAGAGAGGACATCCTGGAGCAATTGACGACACAATTCCACTGTCTTGATTTTAATAAGATTAATTTCATCAGTTCCGTAATGTTTTTCAGATTTATCCCTGAATCTAAATTAATCTTATCCTGGTTGATGTGTAATAGCCAGTTTTAGATAAAACAGATACATCTGGACATAACTAATTCTTCGTAAATTTAACTTTAATCATCTTATATGATTAAAAGCGGCATAGTTTATTAGTTACCCTGCCGCCAGCGTTAAGCCGTCAAGGCGCGACTAAATACGCCGCGCCTGCCAGAAATTTTTACGCCAGTAGACATTATCGAGCGAAGAGCGCATCACTCCACGACTGGTCGAAGCATGAATAAACTGGTTATCCGTATCGTAAATGCCAACATGGAGACCGCTTTCACCCGAACCGGTTTTGAAAAAGACCAGGTCGCCAGGCAGTAACTCATCTTTGTCGATTTCCGTGCCTATTTCAGCTTGCTTGCGCGTTTCACGCGGAAGCTGCAAATCAAACTTATCGCGGAAGGTCATCAGAACAAAACCAGAACAGTCCACGCCGCCGCGGCTCATACCGCCGTAGCGATAAGGCGTACCGCGCCAGTTGCTTAACTGGTCGTTCAGGCTGGCAATCACGGTGATTGAATCCGAGAGCCGGGCGTTAGGGGGTGGCGCACGATGGCTACTGCATCCCGCAAGAAAGAGCGCTGCCACAAAGAGAAACCAGAATCGCATGTCCAGACGAATCCTCTGCTTTTTTATTCTTTTTGTAATTTAGCGTGCAAGTAGGCTACCAGGCAAGAAACGGTTACTCTTGCGCGGTAGAAATCAGCATCTTATGCCCTTCTATGTCCAGTCTGCGAAACGACATATTGTAGGCGCGGGCAAGATTTGGAGGCGTAAGAACCTGGTCACGCGCGCCGCTGGCAATCATTTTTCCTCGCGACAGCAGCCAGACCCTGTGGGCATGACGCAGCGTGTGGTTAAGGTCATGACTGCTCATAACGACGGCTATCCCCTGACGGGACAACCCGCTTAGCAGGGTATCCAGCGCCGCCTGCTGGGCGACATCCAGACCGCTCATCGGCTCGTCCAGAAGCAGCAAGCGTCCGTGAGGATTTCCTGCCGGATGGATCTGCAGGATAACCGCGGCCAGACGCACGCGCTGCCACTCCCCACCGGAGAGCTGGCTGACGTGACGGGTGAGTTTATCGTCTAACCCTAACGCCGTCGCGACATCCGAGAGCAGCGTGGCGCTGTTTTTATTATGCAGATGCAGCATCAGATAGTGCCAGACCGGCATCGCAAACGGTGGCACCTGCTGCTGAACTAAATAGCTACGCCGATGTGCCAGCGATACCGGTGACCAGTCGGCAAGGGCGTGCCCCTGCAGCACGATCTCGCCCGGACCAGAGGTCAGGCCCGCCATGCGTGCCAGCAGGGTACTTTTACCGGCCCCATTTGGCCCAACAAGATGCAGGATTTCTCCGGCATTGATAGCACCGGTTACCGGCTCCAGACGCCCCTTATCGGCGACGTCCGTGAGCTGCATCAGCAACGTCATTATTTCGCCAGCGCCAGCTTGATAGACTCCATGACGATCGGATCTTCAGGCGTCATATCCGGTGAGAAACGCTGGACAACCTGGCCGTCACGACCAATCAGGAATTTTTCAAAATTCCACAGGATATCGTCAGGATAGAGCGGCGCACGCCCTTTGCTTGCCATACGTTCATAGAAACCGCTGCCCTCTGGCGCCACGGCGGTCGGCGCTGCGGCCACCAGCTTCGCATAGAGCGGGTGGCGGTCTTCACCGTTGACGTCGATCTTGCTGAATAGCGGGAACGTCACGCCATAGGTGGTGCTGCAGAAGGTTTTAATCTCCTCTTCGCTGCCCGGCTCCTGGCCCAGGAATTGGTTGCACGGGAAGCCCAGTACGGTGAAACCGTCTTTCTCCCAGGCTTTCTGAATGTTCTCCAGCTGTTCGTACTGCGGCGTCAGGCCACATTTAGACGCCACGTTGACGATAAGCAACACGTTGCCCTTGTAGCCTTCCAGCGTGGTTTTCTCGCCGTCAATGGTGGTCACTTCGGTATTCAGAATATCAGTCTGCATAGCATTCCCTCAGGTTGTCTTACGGGTAGTGATTTAACGTCCAGCTTTTAAGAGTAGCCAGATAAATACCGGCGCGCCCAGCGTAGCGGTCACTACACCAATCGGCAGTTCGGCTGCGCTCAGGGCGAGTCGGGCGATGATGTCAGCCACCAGCAGCGTTGCCGCCCCGGCAACCGCCGAGGCCGGAAGTAACGTCCGATGGTCGGTAATACCGCATAGACGCAACAGATGTGGGATAACCAGCCCGATAAAGCCAATCGCTCCCGCCAGCGCCACGCTCACCCCCACCATCCAGCCAATGGCAATCACCAGCGCATTGCGCCAGAAGCTAATCGGCATGCCGAGCTGGCGAGCCGACGTTTCGCCGAGCGCGAGAATATTCAGCGGCTGTGCCTGAAAAGAGGTCCACAGTATGACCGGGATCAACAGCGCCATCAGCCAGCCCTGCCGCCAGTCGACGCCACCGAATCCGCCCATCATCCAGTACATTAGCTGGCGCAAATCGAACGACGTTGAAAAATAGACCGCCCAGGTCATTAACGCGCTGCAGATGATCCCCAGCGCCACCCCGGCAAGCAGCAGCCGACTGGTCGACAGATGCCGTCTGGCAAAACGCAGAAGAATGATGGTTATCAGCAAGGCGCCGAGAATAGCGCTAAAGCTAATGCTCCACGCTGAGAGTGTCCCGCCCCCCAGCATGACAGCCGCAATCAGCCCCACGCCAGCCCCATTCGACACGCCAAGCAGCCCGGGCTCCGCCAGCGGATTTTCAAACAGCGCCTGCATGATGGTGCCGCACAGCGCCAGCGCGGCCCCCACCAGGATCACCGCCAGCGTGCGCGGCAGGCGTATTTGCCAGACGAAAAGCTGGCCATCGGGACCCAACCAGCTTTCCGGCCCCAGCCATCTGTCCCCCGCGCACAGGCTAACGACAGCGGCCACAATGAGCAGCAGCGCAAGCAGAAGCAGGCGACGTCGATCTGAACGGTGCTGGCGATGGGCAAAATCAAGCATGGGTATGGTTTTAGTCACGTGAGATGTAATTGATTTTACGGTGGGTTTGCAGAAGAGCGCAAAGAAAAAAGGCCGCAATAGCGGCCTTTTTAGTTAGTTCATATTACTCTGCTTTAGGCGTTGCGTTTTCGACACGGCTTTTTAACTTCTGGCCGGGTCTGAAGGTCACCACGCGGCGGGCTGTAATGGGAATATCTTCCCCCGTCTTCGGGTTGCGACCCGGACGTTGGTTTTTGTCTCGCAAATCAAAATTGCCAAAACCGGAGAGTTTTACCTGCTCACCATTTTCCAGAGCACGACGGATCTCTTCGAAAAACAGCTCTACCAGCTCTTTGGCATCCCGTTTGCTAAGCCCAAGCTTATCAAACAGATATTCTGACATTTCAGCTTTTGTAAGCGCCATAGGTTCAATCCCTCAATGATGCCTGGAATCGCTCTTTTAATGCCTCTACACATTTGGCGACGGTAGCGGCAATCTCCTCTTCTTCGAGTGTACGGCTGGTATCCTGAAGGATAAGGCTAATAGCGAGGCTCTTGAAACCTTCTGCTACGCCCTTGCCGCGGTACACGTCAAATAAGTTTACGCCAACTACCTGATTTACGCCAACTTTCTTACATTCGGCCAAAATATCTGCTGCGGGCACGTTTTCAGCGACCACAACCGCGATATCACGGCGGTTCGCCGGGAAGCGCGAGACGTCCTGCGCCTGAGGAATAACGCGGTCTGCAACCGGGTTCCACTCCAGCTCGAACACGATGGTACGGCCATTCAGGTCCAGCTTACGCTCCAGCTCAGGATGAACAACCCCAATGAAACCAACGCGTTTACCGTCTAAATAAATCGCCGCGCTCTGGCCCGGATGCAGGGCTGGATTCGCTTCCGCACGGAATTCAATTTCAGATAATTTACCGGTCAGATCGAGAATGGCTTCCAGATCGCCCTTCATATCGTAGAAATCAACCGTACCTTTTGCCAGATCCCAGTGCTCTTCATAGCGGTTACCGCTGATCGCCCCCGCCAGCATGAGATCCTGACGGATGCCTAAATTTGCCTGATTATCCGGTACAAAGCGCAAACCGCTTTCGAAAATGCGCACGCGGTTCTGCTGGCGGTTCTGGTTGTACACGATGGTGCCGAGCAGGCCGGTCCACAGGGACAGACGCATCGCGGACATCTCGCTGGAGATCGGGCTTGGCAGAATCAGCGCTTCCTGGCCCGGATGGATCAGCTGCTGCAGTTTTGGATCCACAAAGCTGTAGGTGATCACTTCCTGGTAGCCTTTATCGTTCAGCATGGTTTTCACACGCTTCAGGGACAGGTCGGCTTCACGGTGGGTGCCCATCACCAGACCTGCCTGCACAGGTTCATCAGGAATGTTGTTGTAGCCGTAAACGCGGGCCACTTCTTCCACCAGATCTTCTTCAATTTCCATGTCGAAACGCCATGATGGCGCAACGGCTTTCCACTCGTCCTGGCCTTCGGTCACTTCGCAGCCCAGACGCGTCAGGATGTCGGTCACCTGCGCATCGGCAACGTGATGGCCAATCAGGCGATCCAGCTTGCTGCGGCGCAGGGTAATGGTGGCACGCTTAGGCAGCGTCGCTTCGTTGGTCACGTCAATAACCGGACCCGCTTCGCCGCCGCAGATGTCGATCAGCAGGCGGGTCGCACGTTCCATCGCTTTGTACTGCAGCGCCGGGTCAACGCCGCGCTCGTAGCGGTGAGAGGCATCGGTATGCAGACCGTGGCGGCGTGCGCGGCCGGTAATGGAGAGCGGGCTGAAGAACGCGCATTCCAGAAGGACGTTTTGCGTCTCGTCGTTCACGCCTGAGTGCTCGCCCCCGAAGATACCGCCCATTGCCAGCGCTTTGCTGTGGTCAGCAATCACCAGGGTGTCGGCGTTCAGTTTAGCTTCGCTGCCGTCCAGCAGAACCAGGGTTTCGCCCTCTTTCGCCATGCGCACAACGATGCCGCCGTCGATACGATCTTTATCGAACGCGTGCATTGGCTGGCCCAGCTCCAGCAGAACGTAGTTGGTCACGTCAACCACGGCGTCGATAGAGCGGATACCGCAGCGGCGCAGCTTCTCTTTCATCCACAGCGGCGTTGGCGCCTTAACGTTGATGCCTTTCACTACGCGACCGAGATAGCGCGGGCAGGCATCCGCAGCGTCAACCTGGATAGGCAGCACGTCGCTGATGGTCGCTTCAACCGGCGCAATCTCCGGCGCGTTCAGCTCGGTCTGGTTCAGCACGGCAACGTCGCGCGCCACGCCGATGATCCCTAAGCAGTCAGCGCGGTTTGGCGTGACGCTGATTTCGATAGTGTTGTCGTCAAGCTTCAGGTATTCACGGATATCGGTGCCGACTGGCGCATCCAGCGGCAGCTCAATGATGCCGTTGTGGTCGTCAGAAATACCCAGCTCGGAGAAGGAGCACAGCATGCCTTCAGACGGCTCGCCGCGCAGCTTAGCCGCTTTAATTTTGAAATCGCCCGGCAGCACCGCACCGACGGTCGCCACGGCCACCTTCAGGCCCTGACGGCAGTTTGGCGCACCGCAGACGATATCCAGCAGACGGTCACCGCCCACGTTCACTTTTGTTACGCGCAGTTTGTCCGCGTTAGGGTGCTGGCCGCACTCTACCACTTCGCCGACGACCACGCCGTTGAATGCGCCGGAAACCGGCTCAACGCCGTCCACTTCCAGACCTGCCATGGTGATCTGGTTAGAAAGCGCTTCGCTGTCCAGCGTGGTGTTCACCCACTCGCGTAACCACAGTTCACTGAATTTCATTGTTCTGTCCTGCCCTTATTTAAACTGTTTGAGGAAACGCAGATCGTTTTCGAAGAATGCACGTAAGTCGGTCACGCCATAGCGCAGCATGGTCAAACGCTCCATGCCCATGCCGAACGCAAAGCCGGAGTAAACTTCCGGATCGATACCCACGTTGCGCAGCACGTTTGGATGCACCATGCCGCAGCCCAGCACTTCCAGCCATTTGCCGTTTTTGCCCATCACGTCAACTTCCGCAGAGGGTTCGGTGAACGGGAAGTAGGACGGACGGAAACGAACCTGCAGATCTTCCTCAAAGAAGTTGTTCAGGAAATCGTGCAGCGTGCCCTTCAGGTTGGTAAAGCTGATGTTTTTATCAACAATCAGGCCTTCCATCTGATGGAACATCGGGGTGTGGGTCTGATCGTAGTCGTTACGATAGACGCGGCCCGGCGCGATAATACGGATTGGCGGCTCCTGATCCTTCATGGTACGGATCTGTACGCCGGAGGTCTGAGTACGCAGCAGACGCGTAGCGTCGAACCAGAAAGTGTCGTGGTCAGCACGTGCCGGATGATGGCCAGGAATGTTCAGGGCATCGAAGTTGTGATAATCATCTTCAATTTCCGGGCCAGTCGCCACGGTAAAGCCGAGCTCACCGAAGAAACTTTCAATGCGATCGATGGTACGGGTTACCGGGTGCAGACCACCGTTTTCGATGCGGCGACCGGGCAGAGAAACGTCGATGGTTTCCGCCGCCAGACGCGCATTCAGCACCGCGCTTTCGAGTTCAGCTTTACGCGCGTTCAGCGCCTGCTGAACCTGCTCTTTGGCTTCGTTAATCACCGCTCCCGCTGCCGGGCGCTCTTCCGGCGGCAGCTCACGCAGGGTTGTCATTTGAAGGGTCAGATGCCCTTTCTTCCCAAGATATTCGACGCGAACATTGTCTAACGCGGCAACATCTGAGGCCTGATTAATGGCGGCTGTTGCACTGGCAACCAGCTCTGCGAGATGTGACATGATTTTCCTCATTATGTCGGTGCAGACACCGATTTGGTGGAGTTATTCTCTCAAATTCAGGCACAAAAAAAGCCTCCATCGGGAGGCTTATCTGGCGCTGTTTTTCGTTTCATCTTTCACGCGCTAGCCTCCTGAAGTCAGGTGCTAAAGTAAAAGAAGAAGCGGAAAATAGCAGCATTCATGCTTGCGTTACCTTGTTGGGTAAAAACCGTTGAGACCTTATTGAAAAGCCTGCACGGGTAAATGTCAATCTTCTTACAGGGTTATATGAAAAGAGGGAGCCAGGCCCCCTCTCTCAACTGGCTTATGCCAGTGCTGCTTTCGCTTTTTCGACCAGAGCGGTGAACGCTACTTTGTCGAATACTGCGATGTCAGCCAGGATCTTACGGTCGATTTCAACAGAGGCTTTTTTCAGGCCGTTGATGAATTTGCTGTAAGAAATACCGTTCTGACGTGCTGCTGCGTTGATACGCGCAATCCACAGTTGACGGAACTGACGCTTACGCTGACGACGGTCACGGTAAGCGTACTGACCTGCTTTGATAACAGCCTGGAAGGCAACGCGGTATACGCGTGAACGCGCACCGTAGTAGCCTTTAGCTTGTTTCAAAATTTTCTTGTGACGTGCACGTGCAATTACACCACGTTTTACGCGAGCCATGTGTGCTCTCCTGTATCTATTCTAAGTTAAAAAAGTTAAACGAAACGACTTATGCGTACGGCAGGCACGCGATGACCAGGCCCAGATCGCCTTTAGAAACCATGGCTTTTGGACGCAGGTGACGTTTACGCTTGGTAGCTTTCTTAGTCAGAATGTGACGCAGGTTAGCGTGCTTGTGCTTAAAACCACCTTTACCGGTTTTTTTGAAGCGCTTAGCAGCACCGCGTACGGTCTTAATTTTTGGCATTTTAATAACTTCCACTTCGCATTGTTAAATAAACGAAACATAGGCGAACAAAACCTATGAAACCCGAAGGCTCCACAGATTTTGCTGCTTGAAGGCCTTACTGTTTCTTCTTAGGAGCGAGCACCATGATCATCTGGCGGCCTTCGATCTTCGTAGGGAAGGATTCGACTACTGCCAGTTCACTCAGATCGTCACGGACGCGGTTAAGCACTTCCATACCGATCTGTTGGTGGGCCATCTCACGACCGCGGAAACGCAGTGTGATCTTGGCCTTATCGCCATCTTCCAGAAAGCGAATCAGGCTGCGGAGTTTTACCTGATAATCGCCATCGTCGGTACCAGGACGGAATTTGATTTCCTTAACCTGGATAACTTTTTGCTTCTTCTTCTGTTCCTTAGAAGACTTACTCTTTTCATAAAGGAACTTGCCGTAGTCCATGATACGACAAACTGGCGGTTCGGCGTTAGGGCTGATTTCAACTAAATCTACTCCAGCTTCTTCAGCCTTTTCGATTGCTTCTCTCAGACTCACAATCCCCAGCTGCTCGCCTTCCAGACCTGTTAAGCGAACTTCCTGGGCGCGAATCTCGCCATTGATACGATTCGGACGTGCCGTTTGAACTCGTTTTCCGCCTTTAATACCTTATTCCTCCAGTTGTTGAAGACTGCGGCTGCGAATCTCTTGTTGCAGCTTCTCAATCACTTCACTTACGTCCAGGCTGCCCAGGTCTTTACCACGGCGGGTGCGAACGGCAACTTTGCCTGCTTCCACCTCTTTATCACCACAGACCAACATATACGGGACACGACGTAAAGTGTGCTCGCGGATTTTAAAGCCAATCTTCTCATTTCTCAAGTCTGCTTTTACGCGAATGCCCGCATTTTGTAGTTTCTGCGTCAATTCTTTAACGTAATCTGCCTGAGAATCGGTAATGTTCATCACCACGACCTGCACCGGCGCAAGCCAGGTTGGGAAGAAGCCCGCGAACTCTTCGGTCAGGATGCCGATGAAGCGCTCCAGAGAACCGAGAATTGCACGGTGAATCATTACCGGCACCTGACGCTCGTTGTCTTCGCCAACATAAGAGGCGCTTAAACGCTGCGGCAGGGAGAAGTCCAGCTGTACAGTACCGCACTGCCATGCGCGATCGAGGCAGTCATACAGGGTAAATTCAATTTTCGGACCGTAGAATGCGCCCTCGCCCAGCTGGTATTCAAACGGAATGCCGTTCTCTTCCAGCGCCACGGCGAGATCCGCTTCTGCGCGATCCCAGGTCTCATCGCTACCGATACGTTTTTCCGGACGCGTTGAGAGTTTGACCACGATCTTCTCGAAGCCAAAGGTGCTGTACATATCGTAGACCATACGAATACAGGCGTTAACTTCGTCACGAACCTGATCTTCAGTACAGAAGATATGCGCATCATCCTGAGTAAAGCCACGAACGCGCATCAGACCGTGCAGCGCACCTGATGGCTCGTTACGGTGGCAGCTACCGAACTCCGCCATACGCAGCGGCAGGTCGCGGTAGGATTTCAGACCCTGGTTGAAGATCTGAACGTGGCCCGGGCAGTTCATTGGCTTGATGCAGTATTCACGGTTCTCAGACGAGGTGGTGAACATCGCATCTTTGTAGTTGTCCCAGTGGCCGGTTTTTTCCCACAGCACACGGTCCATCATGAACGGGCCTTTCACTTCCTGATACTGGTACTCTTTCAGCTTGGAACGAACGAAGGTTTCCAGTTCACGGAAGATGGTCCAGCCGTCGTTATGCCAGAACACCATACCCGGCGCTTCTTCCTGCATGTGGTACAGGTCAAGCTGCTTGCCGATTTTACGGTGGTCACGCTTCGCCGCCTCTTCCAGGCGCTGCAGGTAGGCGTTCAGGGCTTTCTTATCTGCCCATGCGGTACCATAAATACGCTGCAACATCTTGTTGTTGCTGTCGCCACGCCAGTAGGCGCCTGCGATCTTCATCAGCTTAAAGTGATGACAGAAGCGCATGTTCGGCACGTGCGGTCCACGGCACATGTCGACGTATTCTTCGTGATGGTACAAGCCGGGCTTGTCATCATGCGAAATATTTTCGTCAAGAATAGAGACCTTATAGCTCTCGCCGCGCTTCACAAAGGTTTCACGCGCTTCGTGCCAGCTGACTTTCTTCTTGATGACGTCATAGTTGGTTTCGGCGAGCTCGTGCATACGCTTTTCGAGCGCGTCGATATCTTCCTGAGTCAGGGTGTGGTCGAGGTCAACGTCGTAGTAGAAACCGTTGTCGATAACCGGACCGATCGCCATTTTGGTGTTTGGCCACAACTGTTTAATCGCATGACCTAACAGGTGCGCGCAGGAGTGACGAATGATCTCCAGACCTTCTTCGTCTTTCGCGGTGATGATAGACAGCTTCGCATCGCTCTCAATCAGATCGGACGCATCAACCAGCTCACCATTTACACGGCCAGCGATGGTCGCTTTCGCGAGTCCAGGACCGATATCCAGGGCAACATCCATTGGGCTAACAGCGTGGTCGTAATGGCGTTGGCTGCCATCAGGAAGAGTAATTACAGGCATTTTATATCCTTATTTGCAGTGATGCCCCACACATAAGAGCATATACAAAGAAAATAATCATTATTTAACAATAGATTGCGAAACCATCTGACCAACAATCGTCAAATTGGCTCGTCATCATGCTCCCGCCGATTTCAGACAAATGCGGATTTACGGCAAGCCCCCTAATGGTAACACTAATGAAATGGCGAATGCACCCTCTGCGACCAGTTTGAACCTTCACTCATCGGTATGAGTAAACGAACTTTAGCGAACCATGGCTCGCAATTCAAAAGTGCTGAGCTATTATTGAACAGGTCCTTACACACCCAAGGGGCATCACATGAATGTGTCCAGTAGAACCGTTGTGATATTGAACATCCTTTCCGCTGCCGGTTTAGTGTTGATTCTTGCCGACAGATTCCATTGGTTCTGACATGAATCAATGCCATGGCATAACCCTTAGTCCCGATTAATGCGATTTTTACCGCATTTTTTTGGTAGACTGGAACAATAAACTGACAAGGAAGAGGTTATGCCAACAAAACGCTTTGCCGCGAAGCACTGGAAAATGGTAGTCGTATTAATTGCAATCTGCGGTGCAATGTTGTTATTGCGCTGGGCTGCAATGATATGGGGTTAGCGTTAACGCATTGCTCGCAAAAGTAATAAGAGATCAAACCCTGGATATCTTTGAATATCTTTACAGCAGTGATGTGATGAAAACCGGTACATCAAAATCCGGTTTTTAAGGTGAGATTTAAAACCGAAAGAAGTATCAGGACCACTCACCGGCTACCAGCGTATGCACGTCAAACGCATCATTCATTGACTGACCGGTAGACTGAGACGACGGAGCGATGTTTGAACCCGCTTCAACATCAGAGGCGGTGCTAATACCTGTGCGATCGGCAGCGAATACGCCAAAAGAGAGTGCCGAAAGCACTATTGCTGCTGCAGCCGTTTTGATTGTTTTCATGATGATTAATCTCATACTTAATTAGAGCAAAAAGACCTTAGGCTGTATTTTGCCTGTACCAACAGTGTAGATCTGGATCACACTTTTGCATAGTCAGTTTATTTATCAATTCGTGTCAAATAATCTGAATATTCGGGATAGGATGTAATTATGAAGAAAATAGGGAGATATTTTTGGACCAATTTTTTTAAAACGCCGTTTAATATAAATCAGCACAATTTCTAAAAATAAAAGGGGCCGAAATAATGTCGGCCCATTAAGATTACATTTTATAGCCCAACGAAATTGTCGTCCTGCGGTCGGTATGATCGGGCGCAGTTTCAGGCGGTGATGAGTTCCAGGTCACGTTGTACGCTACCTTTAACCCAAAGTGTTCATTGATGGCCACATTCAGCGCCGTCTCGGAGTTCAGCGTCGTATCATCAGCACCGAATACCGAAACACCCTGCGTGAATTTGGTGTTGTCGGTCATCTGCCAGGCGTAAGTACCCGACGCATAGCCCAGCGGTTGGGTTTTGGTATCACCGTCGGTGTATTCGTCATAACGTACGCCCGGACCGAATTCAAAACGCAGGCTGTGTACCGGTCCGTTCAGGAACTGGCGACCATAACCAGCGGTGAAGACATCACGCTGCCGGTAGCCGTTATAGCGGTCGGTTAGCCAGCTTGCCTGACCGAACAGATAATCATAATCGGTCATATTGTAACGACTACGCCCGCCTACGGCGTATTTCTCGGACGATCGTTCGTCATTCGCTGAGGTGTTGCTGGCATTCCCCCACAGTGACCAGGCGGTGGTGTTGCCATACCAGGTCAAGGTGCTGTCTGCGGTCAGGGAAGAGCTTTTCGTGTTGCCTGATTGCGCCAGATACCCTGCGTTCAGGTTACCTTCAAACGGTTTTTGCGCTGTGGAGGGATCGTCCATGACAGTAAAAACGGTATCATCGGCGATTGCATTCAATGACGCAAACACGCCACCCACCAGCATCATTGCAGCGGGTACTGTCTTCAAAAGCTTCATTTTATTAAGGAGTCCATACAACAAAAAAAGAGACCATCACGGTCTCGGAAACTTTCTTGAGGATCAATGACAAGGCGTCCAGAGAAAGGTAACAAATTATAAAAAGCCGCAAATAACATAGCAATGTTTTCTTATTTCATTTTTTGAATAAGAACGATCCCAAAACGACTTTTATTTTATAAAAACAATCCCGCACTTTTGTCAGCATTCATATTTAAAATCATACTGTTATTTACGTTGCCTTCCTGTCGATTGGTGCCAGGCTTAAAGGAACCCATGCAAAAAGGAGGTTATGATGGTTCCTGTTTACACGCTGACACTCTCCCCTTCTCTCGATTCCGCTACCTTAACCGCACAGATTTACCCGGAAGGTAAACTACGCTGTAGCGCCCCGGTGTTTGAGCCCGGCGGTGGCGGCATCAACGTCGCACGCGCAATTACCCACCTTGGAGGCAAAGCGACGGCGATTTTTCCTGCCGGTGGTGCCACTGGTGAACATTTGGTGTCTCTGCTGGCAGACGAACAGGTAGCCGTGCAGACCGTCGAGGCCAGCGACTGGACGCGTCAGAACCTGCACGTTCACGTTGAGTCCAGCGGCGAGCAGTACCGCTTTGTTATGCCGGGGGCAAAATTGAGTGACGATGAGTTTCGTCAGCTTGAGGAGAAGGTCCTGACAATTGAAAGGGGTGCTTTGCTGGTGATTAGCGGCAGCCTGCCGCCGGGCGTGAGCACAGAGAAACTCACAGCATTAATTCGGGCAGCCCAGCAGCGGGGCATCCGGTGCATCGTCGACAGTTCCGGCGAGGCGTTAAAAGCCGCTCTGGAGCCAGGCAACCTTGAGCTGGTCAAACCCAATCAGAAAGAGCTAAGCGCGCTGGTGAATCGTGAACTCACCCAGCCGGATGACGTCCGCAACGCCGCGCAAGAGCTGATACGCAGCGGCAAGGCATTGCGCGTGGTGGTTTCTCTTGGTCCCCAGGGTGCGCTGGCCGCGGATGGAACGGGCTTTGTACAGGTTGTGCCACCCCCCATGAAAAGCCAGAGCACCGTTGGCGCAGGCGACAGTATGGTGGGGGCAATGACGCTGAAGCTGGCGCAGGGTGCGTCGCTGCTGGAGATGACGCGCTACGGCGTTGCGGCAGGTAGCGCTGCAACCATCAATCAGGGAACGCGGCTTTGTTCGCTGCCCGACACCGAGAAAATTGTTGATTATCTGTCCCAAAATTAACCGTTCCCCTCTCTCTTCCGGGGAGGGGGAAAGACGAACCATAGTCGCCAAAAACGTACTATCGACTATGCTAAGAAAACTTTCATGATAACAATGAGGTGAACTATGAGCAGTGGTGACATCACCCGCTACGTCATTACCGTCAACATTCATGAAGCGTCACTGACCGAGCTCAATGAACTCAACAACGCTTTTACACGGGCAAATTTTCTGCTCACACTCACGGACGATGAAGGCAATATTCATGATTTAGGCACGCTAACGTTTGGCCTGATAAGTGCACTCAGCAGCGAGGAGGTTCACGCCCTGGCAAGCAGTCTGGCCGAGAGCGTGACCGACAAGAATGCGGACATTGAGGTCGACACCTGGGAAAGCTGGAGAAAAAAAGAACAATAAGTGCGTTGTATGAATTTAAACCGCTCAGGTGTGCGTTAGTTCGTATTTTTTAACAGCCGTTTTGCGCTAACTTTATGATCTGGCAGACAACATGGGAGAGATATCATGTGGCAGGCTATCAGTCATCTTTTAAGCGAGCAATTAGGTGAAGGTGAAATTGAACTGCGTAATGAACTGCCTGGCGGTGAGATCCACGCCGCGTGGCATTTACGCTACGCGGGGCGCGACCTTTTCGTTAAATGCGATGAACGTGAACTTCTCCCCATCTTCACTGCCGAAGCCGATCAGCTGGAGCTGCTCTCGCGCAGCAAAACGGTCACCGTCCCGCACGTCTGGGCCGTGGGCAGCGACCGCGACTACAGTTTTCTGGTCATGGAATACCTCCCCGCTCGCCCGCTGGATGCCCATAACGCGTTTATTCTTGGCCAGCAGCTAGCGCGATTGCACCAGTGGAGCGACCAACCGCAGTTTGGACTCGATTTCGACAACGATCTCTCCACCACACCGCAGCCGAACGCCTGGCAACGCCGCTGGTCGACCTTCTTTGCAGAGCAACGTATTGGCTGGCAGCTGGAGCTGGCGGCAGAGAAAGGGCTGGAATTTGGCAACATTGACGCCATTGTCGAACACGTGCAGCAGCGTCTTGCCGCGCACCAGCCTCAGGCTTCGCTGTTGCACGGGGATTTGTGGTCAGATAACTGTGCGCTGGGTCCGAACGGACCTTATATCTTCGACCCTGCCTGTTACTGGGGTGACAGAGAGTGCGACCTCGCCATGCTGCCACTGCATCCTGAACAGCTGCCGCAGATTTATGACGGATACCAGTCGATCTCGCCATTGCCGCCTGACTTCCTCGACCGCCAGCCGGTGTATCAACTTTATACCCTGTTGAATCGGGCAATTCTGTTTGGCGGTCAACATCTGGTGAATGCGCAGCGCGCACTGGAGCGGGTACTGGCGGCGTAGCGGGCGGTCATGCGCCACCCGCTTTGGCGCTAGATAAACCCGAGCAGAGAGAAAAAGAAATAACCGGCCACGATGATGACTACCGGTAATACATAGAGCGGGAAAATCTGCAGGAAAATCGTGTGGCGCGGCACAACAATACGGGATTCAATTTGCTCGCGGCTCATCCCGTCCGGCCCTTTCGCCTGCTCAAGAATGAGCTGGTCTTCTACACCCTCGCGCAAAAAACGCGTCTGGCGACTCATGCGCGCGCCTGATGCCTGTAACGCCATCGCGATAAAAATCAGCGCGTAAATCACCCAAAAACCAACATTCGCCTGTTCATGGAAATTCGGTGTCGGTGAGTTAAACCAGAAAAAGTTTAAGAACGGGGTGTTGAAACGCATCATTTCAATCATCACATGCGCGAAATCAAGCATTACCGCATTGATACCCGGCTGCTTTTCGCTGTGATCGTACATAAATTTGAGTACGGAAATCAGCGTTGAAATCACAGCCGGAATAAAAATGACCCAACCGGCAATACGTTTTAAGACAGCGATGCGTCCAGCTTGTTGATACGTCATTCGTTCCCCTTCAAAAAGACGCGTTATTTTTGCCTAAGTCTACCTGCTGCCCATCATTTTCGCCCGTTCTTTAAAAGCATTATGCTAAATTGCAGATTGTGCTTAGCACGTATCGTCTGTCGAACACCTGAGATAAGGAGACGTTGTGATGTCGACACCGCGCCAAATACTTGCCGCCATTTTTGACATGGACGGATTGCTGATTGACTCTGAACCGCTGTGGGATCGGGCTGAACTGGATGTGATGGCGAGCCTCGGCGTCGATATCAGCCGCCGGAGCGAACTTCCCGATACGCTGGGACTGCGCATTGATATGGTTGTAGACCTCTGGTATGCCCACCAGCCATGGGTTGGCCCCGGCCGTGACGAAGTCACCGCGCGTATAATTAACCGCGCCATTACGCTGGTTGAAGAGCAGAAGCCCCTGCTTCCGGGTGTGCGTGATGCGATCGCCCTGTGCAAGGCGCAAGGATTGAAGGTCGGGCTGGCCTCCGCCTCGCCGCTGCATATGCTGGAAAAAGTGCTGTCCCTGTTCGAACTGCGCGACAGCTTCGACGCGCTGGCCTCAGCCGAGAAACTGCCCTACAGCAAGCCGCACCCTCAGGTCTATATGGACTGCGCAGCAAAACTGGGTCTGGATCCGCTCACCTGCGTGGCGCTGGAAGATTCCGTTAACGGCATGGTGGCCTCCAAAGCCGCACGCATGCGCTCCATCGTTGTCCCTGCCGAAGAAGGCCGCCACGATCCCCGCTTTGCCCTGGCGGATGTGAAACTGGCCTCGCTGGAAGACCTTACGGTTGCCCATCTGCGCGGCGAGTGACCTTCTCTCTCAGGCAGCCCTCCGCTGCCTGAAATAAAAATAAAACATCGTTTCATTTAATTGCATTTCCCGCTTTCACCTCCTATTCTTACCTTCAGAATGACAATAACCTTACTTCTGAGGCGCGTATGATACTGGAGTCCTTCACTCTTGCAGGAAAAGTGGCCATCGTCACGGGATGCGATACCGGGCTGGGACAGGGCATGGCCGTGGCGCTCGCACAAGCCGGATGCGATATTGTTGGCGTGAACCGTAAAGTTCCCGACGAAACGGCCGCGCGCATCACCGCTCTCGGGCGTCGATTTATGGCGATTCGGGCCGATCTCGGTCAACAAGAGAGCATTCAGCGCGTAGTGGATAACGCGGTTGCCGAGATGGGACGCATCGATATTCTGGTGAATAACGCGGGCACCATTCGTCGGGAGGATGCCCTGGCATTCAGTGAAAAAGACTGGGACGACGTTGTTAACCTGAATCTCAAATCGGTTTTTTTCCTCTCTCAGGCGGTGGCCAAACAGTTTATCCAGCAGGGTCAGGGTGGGAAAATTATCAATATTGCCTCCATGCTTTCATTCCAGGGCGGGATCCGCGTGCCTTCTTACACCGCGTCTAAAAGTGGTGTTCTGGGGATCACGCGCCTGCTCGCTAACGAATGGGCGACGCATGGCATCAACGTGAACGCCATTGCGCCGGGTTATATGGCGACCAATAACACGCAGCAGTTGCGCGATGATGAACAGCGTAGCCAGGCGATCCTGGAGCGTATCCCCGCCGGGCGTTGGGGATTGCCGGAGGATTTGCAGGGTCCGGTTGTTTTCCTTGCCTCTGCTGCATCGGATTATGTCAACGGTCACACCCTGGCCGTAGACGGTGGCTGGCTGGCGCGCTGACGCCGCTTTGTGACAAAGAGTTACACCGTCACCTCTTCCGCACACTGTATAAAAACCCTATACTGTATGAATTGACAGTTTGTTGGGTTTTATCATGACGGCGGAAGGCCACCTGCTTTTTTCAATTGCATGCGCAGTGTTTGCCAAAAACGCTGAACTGACCCCTGTGCTGGCACAGGGTGACTGGTGGCATATCGTCCCTTCCGCCGTATTAACCTGTCTCCTGCCGGACATCGACCACCCCAGGTCGTTTCTCGGACAACGGTTGAAGTGGATCGCCAAACCCATTGCCAGAGCCTTTGGCCATCGCGGGTTTACCCACAGCCTGCTGGCCGTGTTTGCCCTGCTCACTCTGTTCTATCTAAAAGTGCCAGAAAGCTGGATAGTGCCGGCAGATGCCATACAGGGGATGGTGCTGGGTTATTTAAGCCATATTCTTGCCGATATGCTGACGCCTGCCGGTGTCCCCCTCCTGTGGCCGTGCCGGTGGCGTTTTCGTTTTCCCATTCTCGTCCCGCAAAAAGGCAATCAGCTGGAGCGCGTTCTGTGCATGGCACTCTTCGCGTACGCCGTCTGGATGCCGCAGACGCTGCCCGAAAATGGTGCAGTCCGCTGGTCGTCGCAGATGATCAATTCGCTGCAATTTCAGTTCAATCGTTTCATTCATCACCAGATTGAACAGTAAACAAACAAAATAATCCCGTTTGTCATAAACCATTCCATTTGGATATAAGCGCTGCATCACACTTCTGCTAACCTTGCGCCATCAGGATCGGTAAAAACCGACCGTATAATAAATCAGGAGAACGGGGATGAATTTTCCACTCATCGCGAACATTATTGTGTTCGTTGTATTGCTATTGCTTCTCGCGCAGGCTCGCCACAAACAGTGGAGCCTGGCGAAAAAAGTGCTGGTCGGTCTGGTCATGGGTGTGGCCTTTGGTCTGGCACTACACGCTGTTTACGGCTCCGATAACCCGGTACTGAAAGATTCCATTCAATGGTTCAACATTGTCGGTAACGGCTACGTGCAGCTGCTGCAGATGATTGTGATGCCGCTGGTGTTCGCGTCTATTCTGAGCGCCGTTGCTCGTCTGCATAATGCGACTCAGCTGGGGAAAATCAGCTTCCTGACTATCGGTACGCTGCTGTTCACTACGCTGATTGCCGCGCTGGTGGGCGTGCTGGTGACCAACCTGTTTGGCCTGACCGCTGAAGGCCTGGTCCAGGGTACGGCTGAAACCGCGCGTCTGACGGCAATCCAAACCAACTATGTTGGTAAAGTGGCCGACCTGACGGTTCCGCAGATGGTGCTCTCCTTTATTCCTAAAAACCCGTTTGCTGACCTGACCGGTGCAAGCCCAACCTCCATTATTAGCGTGGTGATCTTCGCCGCGTTCCTGGGTGTGGCTGCGTTGAAGCTGCTGAAAGACGATGCGCCAAAAGGTGAACGCGTGCTGACCGCTATCGATACCCTGCAGAGCTGGGTAATGAAGCTGGTGCGTCTGGTCATGCAGCTGACGCCTTACGGCGTGCTGGCACTGATGACCAAAGTGGTTGCGGGATCAAACCTGCAGGACATCATCAAGCTGGGCAGCTTTGTCGTCGCCTCTTACCTGGGTCTGGGCATCATGTTTGTGGTGCACGGCATCCTGCTGGGCGTGAACGGCGTCAGCCCGCTGAAATACTTCCGTAAAGTGTGGCCAGTGCTGACCTTCGCATTTACCAGCCGTTCCAGCGCAGCCTCTATTCCGCTGAACGTGGAAGCGCAAACGCGTCGCCTGGGCGTGCCTGAGTCCATCGCCAGCTTCTCTGCTTCCTTTGGTGCCACCATTGGCCAGAACGGCTGTGCGGGTCTGTACCCGGCAATGCTGGCCGTCATGGTCGCGCCGACTGTGGGTATCAACCCGCTGGATCCGGTCTGGATTGCCACGCTGGTGGGCATTGTTACCGTGAGTTCCGCAGGCGTTGCGGGTGTCGGTGGTGGTGCAACCTTCGCCGCACTGATTGTGCTGCCTGCGCTGGGTCTGCCCGTGACGCTGGTTGCGCTGCTGATCTCCGTTGAGCCGCTGATCGACATGGGACGTACCGCGCTGAACGTGAGCGGCTCCATGACCGCCGGTACGCTGACCAGCCAGTGGCTGAAGCAGACCGACAAAGCGATTCTGGAAAGTGAAGACGACGCCGAACTGGCTCACCGTTAATCACTGTTGAAATAAAAAAACCGCCTGATGGCGGTTTTTTTATGGCTGTTATTCTTCAACCTCTTCATCCTGGCGGATCTGCATCGCCCACCGCTGCGCGGACTCCGGCACCGTAAACGTGGGTGAGCGGCGGAAATGTTCGCCGATCAGCACAAAGGCCACGTATTTACCCCGTAACTGCCAGACGTCGCGAAAACCCTCCACTTTCAGGGCATGGTCAGGCGGCGCGGGCTCAACGCGGGGCACATAGCTAATAACCTGGCGGTTTTGTTGACGAAGAGGTTTCATAAGCGACGGGTTCACTAAAGCAAATTCTTGAAGCAGGAAAATTCTATGATAGCCGATCCGACTACCTTCCGTCGCGCTCAGAGTGGGCGAGATGGCTCCTTTCGTTAATGACGGCATGTGAAAACTCTTAGTTGGCGAGCCATCTCACGACATTGTTCTATCCTTAATAGGGTTTTTAGCAATGGATAAAGGAGAAACGTGCAATGTCGAACAAAGATAAAACGCATCAGTCACCGATTCATGGCACTGAAGAATCGCAACCGGGTATGGACTCTCTCGCTCCTGCTGACGGCTCTCACCGCCCCTCACCAGGCCCTTCCGCGCCTGGCGAGCAGCCTACCGCACCGGGAAGCATGAAATCGCCGGATACGGGGAACGAGAAGCTGGAATCGCTCGAGCCACATCGCAAAGGTGGCGAAGGTTTTGCGCTCACGACCAATCAGGGCGTGCGCATTGCTGACGATCAGAACTCCCTCCGGGCAGGCACGCGCGGGCCGACCCTGCTGGAAGATTTCATCCTGCGGGAAAAGATTACCCATTTTGACCACGAGCGCATACCGGAGCGCATCGTTCACGCGCGCGGCTCGGCGGCCCACGGGTACTTCCAGCCCTATAAGAGCCTGAAAGACATTACCAAAGCGGATTTCCTCTCCGATCCGGATAAAATTACCCCGGTATTTGTGCGCTTTTCTACCGTGCAGGGTGGCGCAGGCTCGGCCGACACGGTGCGCGATATCCGTGGTTTTGCCACCAAATTTTATACCGAAGAGGGTATTTTCGATCTGGTCGGCAACAATACCCCGGTGTTTTTCATTCAGGATGCGCATAAATTTCCTGACTTTGTCCATGCGGTAAAACCGGAGCCCCACTGGGCCATACCGCAGGGACAAAGTGCGCACGACACCTTCTGGGACTATGTTTCCCTACAGCCTGAAACCTTACACAACGTGATGTGGGCGATGTCAGACCGCGGCATTCCGCGCAGCTACCGCACCATGGAAGGGTTTGGCATCCACACCTTCCGCCTGATTAATGCGGATGGCAAAGCCACTTTCGTGCGCTTCCACTGGAAACCGGTGGCGGGTAAAGCCTCGCTGGTATGGGACGAGGCGCAAAAGCTGACGGGACGCGATCCGGACTTCCACCGCCGCGAGCTGTGGGAATCCATTGAAGCCGGAGACTTCCCGGAATACGAACTGGGGTTACAGCTGATCCCGGAAGAGGACGAGTTCAAATTCGACTTCGACCTGCTCGACCCGACCAAGCTTATTCCTGAGGAGCTGGTGCCGGTTCAGCTGGTGGGCAAAATGGTGCTTAACCGCAACCCGGATAACTTCTTCGCGGAGAATGAGCAGGCTGCGTTCCACCCAGGTCATATTGTGCCGGGGCTGGATTTCACCAACGATCCGCTGCTACAGGGCCGTCTGTTCTCTTACACCGATACGCAGATCAGCCGTCTCGGTGGACCGAACTTCCACGAAATTCCTATCAACCGTCCGACCTGCCCGTACCATAACTTCCAGCGTGACGGGATGCATCGCCAGGATATCGATACCAACCCGGCGAACTACGAGCCAAACTCCATTAACGATAACTGGCCGCGTGAAACCCCGCCGGGGCCAAAACGTGGCGGATTTGAGTCGTATCAGGAGCGCGTCGAAGGAACCAAAATTCGTGAACGCAGCCCATCCTTTGGTGAGTATTACGCCCATCCTCGCCTGTTCTGGAACAGCCAGACGCCGATCGAGCAGCAGCATATCATCGGCGGCTTCAGCTTTGAGCTGAGCAAGGTGGTGCGTACCTACATCCGCGAGCGCGTGGTCGATCAGCTGGCGCGAATCGACATCCAGCTGGCGCAGAGCGTCGCCGGTAACCTGGGTATTACCCTGACCGATGAGCAACGTAACGCAGCTCCACCGAAAGACGTTAACGGGCTAAAAAAGGATCCGTCCCTGAGCCTGTACGCCGTACCGGGCGGATCGATTAAGGGCCGCGTGGTCGCCATCCTGCTCAACGACAAAACCCGCGCCAGCGACGTGCTGGGGATTATGCAGGCGCTGAAAACCCAGGGCGTACATGCCAAACTGCTCTATTCCCGCATGGGCGAAGTGACCGCCGACGATGGTTCCGTGCTGCCGGTGGCGGCGACCTTTGCCGGGGCGCCTTCGCTGACCGTCGATGCGGTGATTGTGCCGTGCGGGGACATTGACAGCCTGCTGCCCAACGGTGACGCCGTGTATTATCTGCTGGAAGCCTATAAGCACCTGAAACCGATCGCCCTGGCAGGCGACGCGCGACAGTTCAAAGCGCAGCTGAAGGTGGCCGATCAGGGTGAGGACGGCATTGTCGAGGGCGATAACGTTGACGATGCCTTTATGACGAAGCTGTTTGATTTGCTCGCCGCACACCGCGTCTGGTCGCGAAGCAGCAAGATCGATCAGATCCCAGCGTAAAAAAAGCCGGGTGGCGCTTGCGCTTACCCGGCCTACATTCGATTGGTTTTGTAGGCCCGGTAAGGCGAAGCCGCCACCGGGCTTTATCTCAAAGATCCCCAAACGTCCCCAGACGATACCCGCGCTCGGCAATCGCATACTTCAGCGACGGCGACGTCAGCACGTCCAGCTCCGCCAGGCGCGGCCAGCAGTAGGCGCTTTTACGCACGGTGTTATCGACAAAGGCCGGATGCGCCATCACTTCTACCGACTTTTCACCGCGAGCGGCGGACTCATCCAGCACCTTCAGGAACAGCGCTTCGTCGATCTCGTCGCCGTAAAACGCGCTGCTGAACCCATCTGTTGATTTCACAACGCAGTCCGGCACGCCGGGCACCTGACGATCCACGCGGATCGCGACGCCTTTACGCTGTGCAAATTCCGCGACAATCGGGAAAATCGCCGGGATCATATGCACGTGATGATGGCTGTCGATGTGCGTCGGCTCCCTGCCAAACACATCAACAAAGCGGTTAAACTGGCAATCCAGTTCACGGGTAATCTCTTCGAGCGGCAGTGCGTCCTGCTCTGCCATTTCCCATATCCATTTCCCTAACTGCCCGTCACGCGTCAGGCCCGGCATCGGTGAAAGCGGCATACCCAGCGTCAGAACAAAATGCATGCCTACACCCAGCTCGGGAACGTCACGACTTAGCTGAGCCGCATGTTCAACCGCCTCGCCGTTAATCAACGCCGTGGTTGAACTCACCACACCCCGACGACAGGCTTCAATGATGCCGTAGTTCTGCCCTTTCGACAGGCCAAAATCATCGGCGTTTACGATCAGCAGGTTTTCCATCGTACATCCTCTTAACGGTGGGTAAACTTCAGTTTCTCAACCGTTGCAGCAAAGTTTGGCAGCCATTTTTCATGCGCCAGGATCATCTCACTCGCCAGTTGCTCAGCGTCACGATCGGAGTGCACCAGCGGACTGAGGTTCAGGGCCAGAAGCACATCATTCAGTTCACCGCTCAACGCCGCCTTGCTTGCTGCCACCTCAAAGCCTTTAATGGTGTGGATCAGGCCCATCACTTTGTCGTCAAAGTGGGTAATGCGCGGGTGCGGTTTCGCGCCGTCGCGACCCAGAATGCAGGTCATCTCAACGGCCCAGTCAGCCGGGATATTATCAATGTGGCCATGATGCGGCACGTTGACGTAGTGCTCAGCCTGCTTGTCGTTGTAAATGGCGTTAATCACTTCGCAGGCCGCATCGGAATAGTATGCCCCGCCGCGCTGCTCCAGCTCTTTCGGTTTAACATTAAGATTTGGATCTTTATATAAATCAAACAGCTGCTTCTCCACTTTTTGTACCACCTGCGCGCGCGCGCCGCCTTTATAGTACTCGCCCATTTCGATAGCCAGCATCTCTTTCTGCTTGAAATAGTAGAGCAGATACGAGCACGGCAGCAGGTTCAGGGAGCGGATCAGCCCTTCACTGAATGGCAGATCGAAAATGTTCTTCACGGATGCGGCGGTCAGTCGACCCGAAGCCACGCCGTCGAGCAGTTCGGCAAAGCGCGACGTGCCGTTAACGATCACGTCTTTGATAAACACCATGTGGTTCAGGCCGAACAGATCGATGGAGAGCTCGTCGTTGTCGGTCAGCGCCAGCACGTCGCGGATAAACATCTTCATGCCGATCGGAATGTTGCAGACGCCAATAAAGCGTTTGAAACCGGTGTGGCGATAGACCGCTTCAGTGACCATGCCGGCCGGGTTGGTGAAGTTAATCACCCACGCATTCGGGCAAATCTCTTCCACGTCTTTGATGATGTCGAAAATCACCGGAATGGTACGCAGGCCTTTAAACAGACCGCCCGCACCGTTGGTTTCCTGGCCCAGATAGCCGTGGCTCAGCGGAATACGCTCATCCAGCTCGCGTGCTTTCAGCTGGCCGACGCGCAGCTGGGTGGTGACGAAATCAGCATCTTTCAGCGCCAGACGGCGATCCAGCGTTTTATGTACGGTCAATGGCACACCGGCTTTCTCAACCATACGTTTGCACAGGTCGAAAATAATATTCAGCTTTTCCTGACCTTCTTCTACATCCACCAGCCATAATTCGCTGACCGGTAATTCATGATAACGTTTCAGGAAACCTTCCAGTAATTCCGGGGTATAGCTGCTGCCGCCACCAATGGTTACGACTTTTAATTTCTGTTGCATAATATCTCCCTTAGCGTATCAGGTTAACCGCCTGCAAGGTATAGCGTTCTCTTCCCGCTATTTGGGCAAGCAATTACGTCAATATTCGTGGCGAATAAAATCGCCGGGTATTAATTAATTACCGTCAAATTTTTTCGGTAACTGTTTGGTGTGAACGAAGTAAACTTCTTAAACGTTTTAATAAACAAGCTGGGGCTACTGTAACCTGACTCATAAGCAATATCGGTGACAGAGTAATTGGTAATTTCCAGCTGTTTCTTGGCAAAATTAATGCGGATTTCATTAATAATTTGCACAGGCGTTTTACGATAATAACGCTGCGTTGCTCGGGTTAAATACTCCTGCGACTTGCCCGACAATGAAACCATATTTTCCAGCGCGTTGTCGCTGAACTGCCCTTTGTCGTGCATGAGTTCAACGGTGCTGCGAAGCCACTGTGGGATGTCATCAATGACCTGCTGCTCTTCGCGATGATGGCGAAGGCGGTTCATCACATAAAACGTCACGGTTTCAATAAACTCGTCGAACTCATTGTCGCGGAAGTTGAGTGAGGCAATAACCGTTTCGATCCAGGTCATGAACTCGTTTTTGACGCGATAGACCTGTGACGCCACGAAGCAGAACGGTACCAGCGGCAGATAATGTTTCTCAAAGAAGCGTCGGCTGACGCCGACATTCAGAATGCGAGTGGCACCAAACTCGTAAAAGCTCTGATGATAGGAGCCCATCGGCAGGAAGACAAAATCTCCGCGCTCCAGCAACACGCGCTTACCGTTGATCTCCTGGTAGTAGCGGCCGGTCAGAACAATCGTGAACTCGTAGTAGTCATGCTGGTGCAGGCCACTGGCGCTCTCCGTCTTGTTGTAAATAACCACGTGAAAATTCTTGCCATTAAACAGCTGCTGCTCAAGTGCGGTTTTAATTTCCATCGTGCTGACCTCCTGCTGCCTGACCTGACTTACTGCATCTTCTCGTGAAGCTCGATTAACTCTGCCACCAGCTCGCGCGCCAGCATGGAGGTCATCAGATGATCCTGGGCATGTACCAGCACCAGGCTCACCTTCATCTTCCCTTCGCCCTGGTCGCCTTCGATGAGCTTCGTCTGCACCAGATGCGCTTCATTCAGTGCAAGACGGGACTGGTCCATCATGGTTTTTGCTGCAGCGAAATCACCCAATTTGGCCTGCTTGAGTGCGGCATACGCCAGGCTACGGGCCTGTCCAGAGTTGATGATAAGCCCCATCACCACTTCTTCCAGATCGTTCTCTACGGTTTCGTCTGCAACAATACTATCCAAATCTAACATCGTTAAGCTCCTTGTAGCTGGCGCGGGTTGCCCCGCGCCGTGCAATTTTAGAATTTCAGTGCGAGGGCGATATCCTCTTCGCTCTCTTCTTCATCGATAACGGTTGCCGCTTTGTTCGCTATTGCCACGAATGGCATGTAAAGCAGGGTTGCAATCCCGAGGTTAAATATCGCCAGCAGGAAGGCCGCGACGCTGCCGTTGGTGTTAAAGAACGCGCCAAGGCCGGCTGGCATGGTCCACGGTGCAATATTGGTCACCGGCGGGATAATGCCCAGGTAGTACGCGGTCAGGGTGATTGCCGCCAGCAGCGGCTGCACCAGGATGAATGGAATGAACATCACCGGGTTCATGATGATTGGCAGACCAAACAGAATCGGTTCGTTAATCTGGAAGATGCCTGACGGCAGCGCCAGCTTCGCAACCTGACGATGATCGGCACGACGAGAGACAATAAAGACCGCGATGATCAGACCCAACGTCGCCCCGGTACCCCCCAGGAAGATATAGGAGTCAAGCATCGGCTTCGCCCACACATGGAAGGTTTTACCGGCTGCCAGCGCCGCATCAACGGAGCCGTACTGCTGATAAAGCGCAACGTTTTCCAGTGCCCACGGGGTCATGATACCGCTGTCCAGCGCCGCCAGTGCCAGTGAACCATGCACGCCGAAGAACCACAGCAGGGAGGTAAAGATGACATACGCCCAACCGACCACGCCACCCATTGACGCCAGCGGCGTAGAGATAGAGTCCATGATGATCTGGTGGAAGTTTGTGCCCCAGTGAGAGAGCGCCCAGGCGATAATCCCCATAATGGAGAGAATAATGAAGCCTGGAATCAACGCGGAAAATGAACGGGATACCGATGCCGGTACGCTATCCGGTAGACGGATAACCCAGTTGCGGCGAATAATGAACGTGAACATTTCCGCAACGACCAGACCGATAACAATACCCGAAATAATATTTGCGCCACCCAGCCAGTTAGCGCCGACCGCATAAGCCTCGCCGACGCTGTAAGGGGTCACCGTCATAAATGCTGCGATAGAGAGTAAACCTGCGGCCAGAGGATCCACTTTACGCTCTTCAGCCAGCGCCATTCCGATAAAGAAAGGCGCCATCAGCGACATAATACCCAACGTGCCGTTGTATACGTTGCCGCCGATGGCTTTAAGACCATTAAGGGTTTCAATCGTGGAAGCGTCTAACCGAATTCCTAATGAATAAAAGAAGGAACCTTCACCAAAGCTCAGAAAAACGTTGTTAATTAAAACGAACATTGCCCCGGCCAGCGTCAACGGCATTAATTTAATAAAGCCGTTTTTGATGGCGTTAACGTGAGGCTGCTTTCCTATTTTAACAGCAAAAGGAAGGAGTACCTTTTCAAGTGAAGCGATGACTTTACTCATAGGAAAATACCCTTAAATGCCGTAACGCATGTTACGGCGTATTGTGTGTGAAATAACTCTTTGACGGGAAAAATAAATAATTAATTAGCAGCTTTTTTAATGGCTGCAACAGCAGCTTTTAATACACCTAAACCATCAATCTTACCGTACAGCCCCGAGTCGATGACTTCGACCGGTTTATGAGGCAGCAAACGCTGAATTTCTGGCAACATATAAGCAATTTGTGGTCCCAGTAAAATGACATCTGCTGTCTGGCCCTTTTCGCCCGCCAGCGTCTCTGGAAACGCTTCGATCACCACAGGAACTTCATACTTTTCGGCCTGCGCACGCATTTTGGAAACCAGTAATGAGGTTGACATGCCCGCAGAACAGAACAGATAGATATGTTTCTTTTCCATAATAACTTCCCTCTTGTGTGCCCCCCGCCGTCGCGCTATCACTCGACTTGCTATCCCGGCTGACGGGTAGGTTACTGACTGTTGTTTGTCGTTGAAATGAGTATACGCAATGGTACAAGGAGGGGATAATTCTGGATAGGGTCAAATTGTCTCTCATTGACCTGGCTTGTTGACTCTCTTCACATTTCAGGCAAATAATTCGCGCAAAGAAATAAGATTTGCGTTGCATAAAAAAACCGGCCTACAGGCCGGTTAGTTAACATCCTCAGGCAAGCGCGGTTACTGCGCCTTAGGGGCCTGTGGATCGGTGTCGTATTCTGCACAGGTCTGATAGCCGGAGTTAATCACATGACCGGTATCATCCAGGGCGACAAAGTAGGTCTCTGCCTTACCATCACGTTGACCCAGTATGTAGGTCTGACAGGTACCCCGGGCATGAATCATGGTGACTTCAGAAGAAGGTTTACCTGCAATTGCAGCCACCTGCGAACGGGTCATCCCTTTTTTGACGTCTTTTACAACTGGCTGGGTAAACTGATCTTTGGTGCGATCGTAAGCCGTACACCCTGCCAGCATAGTCAGTACCGCCGCTGCGCTTAAAATTCCTGCTACGTTCTTGTTCATATTCCGTCCTCTTGTTTATCAGCGTGTTATCTAAGCATGGGATAAAAAATACTATTGTTCAACTTTGCGAGTTACGCCACGCGAATTTCGGAAAATTCTAATAAAACAACGATAAGCTGCTAAAGCGCCGCAATTTAGCGCACTCGAAACTGTGATCCTTGTCGTTTTACGCCCAAAGGGTTAGTTTTAACAGATAACATTTTTCTGTCTCGTTCTGCATAGGGAGGGCGTAATGGCTCTGCAACAAGAGATTATCCAGGCGCTGGGCGCGAAACCTGCGGTAGATGCAAATGAAGAGATCCGCCGAAGCGTTGATTTTTTGAAGTCCTACTTACAAACAAACGCTTTCCTGAAGTCTCTGGTGCTGGGCATCAGCGGCGGCCAGGACTCTACGCTGACCGGCAAACTGTGCCAGATGGCCATTTCAGAGCTGCGTGAAGAAACGGGTGACAATGCGCTGCAGTTTATCGCCGTGCGCCTTCCTTATGGTGTGCAGGCCGACGAACAAGATTGCCAGGACGCCATTGCCTTCATTCAGCCCGACCGTGTTCTGACCGTGAACATTAAAGGTTCCGTGCTGGCGAGCGAACAGGCGCTGCGCGAAGCCGGTATTGAACTGAGCGATTTTGTTCGCGGCAACGAAAAAGCCCGCGAGCGCATGAAAGCGCAGTACAGCATCGCCGGGATGACCAATGGCGTCGTCGTCGGCACCGACCATGCGGCAGAAGCGATCACCGGTTTCTTCACCAAATACGGCGACGGCGGCACCGACATTAACCCTATCTTCCGTCTCAACAAGCGTCAGGGTAAGCAACTGCTGGCCGCGCTGGGCTGTCCTGAGCATCTGTATAAGAAAGCGCCGACAGCGGACCTTGAAGACGATCGCCCTTCCCTGCCGGATGAAGCGGCCCTTGGCGTCACCTATGACAACATTGATGATTATCTGGAAGGCAAAAAGCTGGATGAAGGTACCGCAAAAATCATCGAAGGCTGGTATCTGAAAACCGAGCACAAGCGTCACACGCCGATTACGGTGTTCGACGACTTCTGGAAGAAATAAAAGCAAAACGGTAACCTGGTTACCGTTTTTCGTGTTTGCGCCCTCTCCCGTGGGAGAGGGTCGGGGTGAGGGCATCAGGCCACCCGGCTCTTTTTTAACCACAACACACCTGCTACACTGTATACCTGAACAGTATATGGAGCAGTATGTGAGCAGGCGTCAATCTGCCCCGCGTCTTGAGTTTGAAGCGGCGGCTATCTATGAATATCCCGAACATCTTGGCCCCTGGCTTGAAGCGTTGCCTAAACAGCCGGGCGTGTACATCTTTCACGGCGAAAGCGACACCCTACCGCTCTATATCGGTAAAAGCGTGAATATTCGCAGCCGGGTATTATCCCATCTGCGCACGCCGGACGAAGCGGCGATGCTCCGCCAGTCGAGACGCATCACCTGGTGTCCGACGGCGGGTGAAATGGGCGCGCTGCTGCTGGAAGCCCGGTTGATTAAAGAGCAGCAGCCGCTGTTCAATAAGCGGCTTCGCCGCAATCGCCAGCTCTGTTCCCTGCAGATCGGCAACGGCAAACCGCAGGTTGTATACGCCCGTGAAGTAGATTTTTCCCATGAGCCGAACCTCTATGGCCTGTTCGCCAATAAACGTGCGGCACTGCAGGCTTTGCAGGCGCTCGCCGACGATTTACAGCTTTGCTACAGCCTTTTAGGGTTAGAGGGCACCACGCGCGGTCGCGCCTGTTTCCGCTCGGCGCTGAAACGCTGCGCGGGTGCCTGCTGTGGGAAAGAGAGCGTTGAGGAACATAATGCCCGACTGCTCGCCGGGCTTGCGGCCATCAGCGTCAAATGCTGGCCATGGGAGGGCGCCGTTGCCCTGAAGGAAGTGGGTGAATTGATGACGCAGTATCACATCGTCCACAACTGGCTTTGGCTGGGCGCCGTTGATACGTTGCAAGACGCCGCAACCCTGCTGCGTACCCCCGCCGGATTCGACCACGACGGCTACAAAATACTCTGCAAACCCGTGTTAACCGGCAAGTACGAGATCATTTCGCTTAATGACCTGGCAGCCACGTAATTTCACTGAACAACAGCGTTCCTGTTGATTCCAGCAGCCGGAGGGTATGCGTACCCTCCTCCCAGCTGGCTCCCTGATCCGCCGTCAGCAATTTTTCGCCGAGCTGCCATGCGCCGCTTAACACAAATATCACGCCACCGCGGGAGCCATAGGTGGTGAAGGTCCGATCCGCGACGCGCACCTTCGCCTGGCAGCAATCCCGCCGGGTCATAATATTAAAATCCATCGACATCTGCCCATCCGTCAGCAGCGCTTTCACCGGCAGATCGCCGGCAAAACTGTAGGGTTGGTGATGTTTCAGCGTATGGAAAAATGCCTGACCGGCATCCAGCGTGACCTCTCCCCCTTCCAGCAGGGTGATCACCCGATCGACGCCGGGAAACGACGAGAATTCGCCATTGCTGGCGATAGAGGCAATGCTGGCGCGCCAGTAAAAATCACGCGTCGCGGGAGGAAAACAACATATTTCGCGTGTTTCGCCAGCGCCATTGCGCCAGAGGCTGACCGGCATCTTACGGATATCAAAGAACTCCATCACCACTCCTCAGGGCGCAACCTGCGCCA
The DNA here is from genome assembly GCF_018597345.1 of Enterobacter quasimori. Taxonomy (NCBI): domain Bacteria; kingdom Pseudomonadati; phylum Pseudomonadota; class Gammaproteobacteria; order Enterobacterales; family Enterobacteriaceae; genus Enterobacter; species Enterobacter quasimori. The sequence goes on from NZ_JAHEVU010000001.1 coordinate 737,524, forward strand.
GGGCAACGACATTGCCGTCATTGCTGTCTTGTTTATTATCGTTGGAAATCTACAGACGTATTATCGGCAGCAGAGTGGACAAACCTTAGTAAATCTCTGATGCGACTACAGGAGAATACCGCGCTGGCGGCGGCAGGCAAGAGGGGGGCAGAAAGAAAAACCGCCGGTCCTGTCCACAGCGTTTTTGCTTATGTGAACAGGATCCCGGCGGTCTTAAGAGTGTGAGCCGATTATTCGGCTGGTGCTGGCATTTTACCTTCCGGCGCCGGACGTTCTGTCAGACGCTTCTCAAAATTGGCATTAAACTGTTTTTTCTGTTCCGGAGTCAGAATGTTGTAGATCTTATTCTGGGTTTCCATGTGGGCAAGCATGCGCGCTTTATGCTGCTCGGCCATTTTGTCGATCTGCGCTTCTGCTTTCGCTTTATCGAAGCTGTCGCTGGCAATGATGTCATGCATCGCGCGGCGCTCTTCCAGCGGAGGACGTTTCATCTGGTCACGCTGGCTTTTCATGATGTCACGAACCTGCTGTTTCTGCGCGTCGGTCAGATTCAGGTCTTTAAACATCATCATCTCGTGGTGCATACCCGGCTTGCCTTTATGATGCATCATCATTTTGCCTTCAGTTGGCGCGGCGGTCGTGGTGGCGGTATCTGCGGCGAACGCCATGCTGGTAGCGCCCAGAGCCAAGGTAGAGGCAACAAACAGTGCAGTTAACTTACGCATAATGTATTTCCTTACTTTCAGTTATTCTTCGGCGCTATGCCGTGTTGACGATATTAACTTTACGGGGTTTATCGTCAATTAGTCAGAGCAACGGTAAAACAATGAAAGTGTAAAAAACAATTTTTCGCCAAATGTGAAGGAATTAAGGATAAAACATGGAGAGGTGAAACATAAATATTCAATACGCTGATTTTAAAGAGATTATGCAGAAGTATAACGAAGTGGAGTTTATTAATAAAGCAATTAACCAGGAATATTCTGCAAAAGAGATATAATCGCTTTCATTGCTAAGAAAATAATTTCCCCTCTCACTTCAAGAGGGGAAAAGATCAGGCTAATTTTTCCAGCATCAGTCCGGCTCGCAGACCAAATGCCACGGACGGATTGGGGAATAAAACATACTCTGTGGCTTTCTGCACCTCGTATCGCTCGTCACCGTCTTCTGCCAGGAGTACCCCTTGACGGAACGGCGTGAAGTTCAGCGTGTGGGCCGCCATATGGAGAAGGAATGCATCGCTGCGACGGGTAATCTGCTGCACGACCCGATAACGCACGACGGGCTCCTGCGCAGGCTCCGGCGCGGTGCCGCCGAGCAGCGCCCGAAGCGCAGAGTGCGTCGGAGCAAAGCGCGTCAGATCGTTCTCCCCGAAAGGCAGCGCTTTTCCCAGCTCCAGCGTGCAGGCCAGCGCGCCGAAGTTTTCACACGTAAAATGAGTAAACGTACCGCCCGGCGACTGATGGAAGACCAGGGCTTCCAGCCCCGCATCCCCAAGCCAGCTCAGAAAAGTTTCATCCCAGGGCTGACTGCGCTGCGGCAGGACACCAAAACGCACATGATAAGAGGCACGGATAGCCGTATGCAGGTCGAGGTGCCAGCGCGTTCCCCCCGCGGTGACAAAAAACGTCGTCACTACGCTCTCCAGCCACTGCGCGCGCGCCGTTTCATCGCTTTGGGGGAACTGCGACCAGCGGCCCCCAAACATCCGGTTGATATCACTCACCAGGTAACGTTGGTTTTGCGCCAGCGCTGGCGGATTGCCAAACACCAGCAGCACGCGACACGCGAGCGTAATCTCTCCACGGTACAACGCGCGAAGCAGCAGGTCGACAATCTCAACGGGTGCAGTTTCGTTGCCGTGAATACCGCTCGACAGCAGAAGCGATACGTCGCTCTGCGCAAACGGCGTCAGTTCAAGTACGCCCCGTCCCAGCCAGCGCCAGTGGAATGAGGGGCCATCGCCCTCACTCTGTTCGGGCGTTTCGTCTGCCAGCGTCAGCGCCAGTAAATTTTCCATATCAGCCCCTTAGCGCTGGAACGGATAAACCGATCCCAGCTGCAGGATTGTCGATAACGCGTCCAGCGCCTCGCGCCCTTCACGCAGAAGCTGCGGGTCAACCAGATCGGCCTGGGTTAGCCGGTCGCGATAGTAGCGATCGACCCAGTCGTTCAGCCGCGCAAAGAGCGTATCGTTCATCATGACCGCCGGGTTTACCGCCTGCATTTCGTCCTTCGTCAAGACCACGCGCAGACGTAAACAGGCTGGCCCGCCGCCGTTGGCCATGCTTTCGCGCAGATCAAACACGCGCAGTTCGTCAATCGGGTTATCGGCCTTCACCAGTTCGGTCAGGTAGCGCCACACGCCCTGATGATCCCGGGACTCCTGCGGCAGGACCAGCATCATGCTGCCGTCATCGCGGCTCAGCAGCTGGCTATTGAACAGATAGGTTTCAACCGCGTCCTGCACGCTCACCGCCTCCGTTGGCACCTGAATGGGCGTAAAGCCGCGCACGCGCTCGTGCAGCGTGGCGAGCAGCTTTTCCTGATGGGCAAACGCCTGTTCATGGCAGAACAACACTTGACGGTTGGAGACAGCAATCACGTCATTATGGAATACGCCCTGGTCGACCACCTGCGGATTTTGCTGGGCAAAGATCACCTGTGACGGATTGACCTGGTTCAGCCGGGCAACCGCCTGGCTCGCCGCCAGCGTCTGGCGTGCAGGATAGCGCGTGGGCGCGTTGTGACCGCCCTCTTCCCGCCCGTAGATAAACAGCTGCACGGCAGGATCGCCATAATCACCGCCCAGCCGGTTGTGGTTGGCCGCCCCTTCGTCGCCAAACATCGCCACCTGCGGCAGGGCCTGATGCACCTCGAAACGGGCGTCATTCTGGAAAATGGCGCGCAGCACGCGCTCGGTGGTTTCCGCTTCGGTGGCGCGGTGGAATTTATTGTTCAGGTTCGCCACGGTCAGATGAACTTTGCCATCCAGCGTGTCGGCTGACGGCGCGACGGTTGCCGCGTTGGCGACCCACATCGAAGAGGCCGAGCTTGCCGCCGAGAGCAGGTGCGGCGTCTGCGTCCCCGCTTTTTCGACCACCTGCTCATCGGTGCCGCTAAAGCCGAGCTGACGCAGCACCGCCACGTTCGGACGCTCCTGCGGCGGGATCACGGCCTGCGGGAAACCGGCATCCGCCAGCGCCTTCATTTTTAGCAGCCCCTGCTTCGCCGCCAGTTTCGGGTTCGAGACCTGAAAGCGATGCCTCGTCGAGGCTTCATTACCAAAAGAGAGACCGGCATAGTGGTGCGTCAGCCCCACCAGCCCGTCAAAGTTAACTTCACGCGCTTTCATGACGATCCCCTCCGGTAAAGTCCAGCCCCGGATTCAGCGTGTCCGGCAGCGTCAGCGCCGGGGTTTCCAGGCTCGCCATCGGCCACGCGCAGTAATCAGCGGCATACCACGCGCTGGCGCGATGGTTGCCCGACGCGCCCACGCCGCCGAACGGCGCGGTGCTCGCGGCCCCGGTCAGCGGTTTATTCCAGTTCACAATCCCGGCGCGTGCTTCCAGCAGCAGTTGTTCAAACTTCTCGCGATGCGGTGAAATCAGCCCGCTCGACAGGCCGTAGCGGGTGTTATTCGCCATCGCAATGGCCGCATCAAAATCGTCATAGCGCCAGACGCACAGCAGCGGGCCAAAGACCTCTTCATCCGGCACGCTGCTCGCGCCGCTCATCTCAACGATACCCGGCGTCAGCAGCGAGGTACCCGGCTGAACCTGCTTCGGCTCGAGCAGGGTTTTCGCGCCGCGCGCAACGTGGTCCTGCCAGGCCTTCAGCACGTTCAGCGCGGCCTGTTCGGAAATCAGCCCGCCGATAAACGGCTGCGGATCGGCATCCCACGCGGCTGGCACCAGGCGCGCGCTCACCTCTACCAGACGCTTCAGGAAGGCATCCCCCTGCGCGCCCCGCTTCACCAGCAGGCGGCGGGCACAGGTGCAGCGCTGTCCGGCGGTAATGAAGGCGGACTGAATCGTCAGGTGCACCGCGGCGTCGATATCATCCGGGTCTTCCACAATCAGCGGGTTGTTGCCGCCCATCTCCAGCGCCAGAATTTTCTCCGGCTGCCCCGCCAGCTGGCGGTGCAGCTGATAGCCCGTCCCGGCGCTGCCGGTAAACAGCAGGCCGTCGATATCGCTCAGCGCACTCAGCGCCTGACCGGTTTCGCGCCCGCCCTGCACCAGGTTCAGCACGCCCGGCGGCAGACCGGCCTGTTCCCACAGCTTCACCACAGCCTCGCCGGTTAATGGCGTGAGCTCGCTCGGTTTGAAAATAACGGTATTGCCCGCCAGCAGCGCGGGCACAATGTGGCCGTTCGGCAGATGCCCCGGGAAGTTGTACGGGCCAAATACCGCCAGCACGCCGTGTGGACGGTGGCGAAGCGTGGCCGCGCCGTCCGGCATCTCGGTATGCTGTTCACCGGTGCGGGTGTGGTACGCCTTGACCGAAATGGCGATTTTATTGATCATCGCCGTCACTTCGGTTGTCGCTTCCCAGCGCGGTTTACTGGTTTCTGACGCGATGATGCGCGTCAGCTCGGCCTTGTTTGCCTCCAGCAGCCCGGCAAACTTTTCAACAATTGCCTGGCGCACGGCGAAGGGCTGTTTTGCCCATGCCGGAAACGCGCGGCGAGCAGCCTGGCCCGCCTGTTCTACCTGCCCGGCACTGGCATCATTTCCTTTCCAGAGCACCGCCTGGCCGACCGGATTGGTTTTTACCCGCAGGTCGCCTTCACCCGTTACCCAGTCACCGTTAATCCATAAAGTCATGCTGTTTTCTCCTCAGGGCAGAGACGCACCAGGCGAACCGAGTCGCCCGCGTTACATTTCAACGCATCCAGCTGCGCCGCCGTCAGTACCAGACGCTCACATTTAGGGTCAGTACGTACCAGCATGGCGCGGAAATTATTGTAGTTTTCGTTGGAGACCAAACAGGCTGGCCATTCGCCCGGCGCGGGTTGTCCTTCGGAGACCGTCACCAGACGGCTTTTACGAATGGCGCGCACGCGGTCAATGTCACACTCAAGCGTTGGGCCGCCGTCGAAGATGTCGACATAGTTACGGTAGCGGAACCCCTCTTTCTCAAGCACCGCGCGGGCGGGCGCGGTCTGCGGATGCACTTCGCCTATCACTGCCTGCGCTTCCGGGGTGAGAAAATGGGTATAGATAGGATGTTTCGGCATCAGCTCCGCGATAAACGCTTTCTGGCCCGTGCCGCAGAGATAGTCTGCCCGGCTGAACTCCATCGAGAAGAAGCGCTCGCCCAGGCTCTCCCAGAACGGCGAGTAGCCGGTGTCGTCGATCACGCCGCGCATCTCCGCAACCACTTTTTCGTTAAAGCGATCGCGGAAGGCGGCCATAAACATAAAGCGCGATTTGGAGAGCAGATAGCCGTTCCCCTCTTTGCGCCACGCCGGATCGAGAAACAGCGTGCAGAGCTCGCTGGCACCGGTGTGGTCATTACAGAGAAACAGCGTGGGCAGCGCGTTATAGACGTTCAGCTCTTTCGAGGCATGAACCATCGTGCCGACGCGGTAGTTGTACCACGGGTCGTTAAGCCCAACGGCCACTTCAATGGCGCAGATCCCGGCCACGCTCCCCGTGTCGGTGTCTTCCAGCACGAACACATACCCCTGCTCGCTTTTTGGCAACGTCCCCTGCCAGGTTTGCAGGGCGCGCTCGATGCGCGCCGACAGCGTTTTTTCATCGGCAGGAAGCGAGGTCAGCCCGCCTCCCGTCTTACCGGCAAGCTGCATGAGCCCGGCGAGATCGCCGCGCTCAACGGGACGGATGACCATCATGATGACACCCCGGATTTCACTTTTTCACACGCCAGCGCAAAACGGTCCAGACCGGTTTGCACCTCTTCCTCGCTGACGATCAGCGCAGGCGCAAAACGCACCACGTTGGCACCGGCAATCAGCACCATCACGCCCACTTTTGCCGCTTCCTGTGAAATAAGTTTAGCTTTCCCGGCAAACTCAGCGGTGAGTTCGCAGCCGATTAACAGCCCCAGACCGCGAATTTCTTTAAACAGCCCCGTTTTGCTGTTGATGGCATTCAGACGCTCGACAAACCAGTCGTGACGCTGCTTAACGCCTTTCAGCACCTCAGGGGTGTTAATGATGTCGAGAACCTGTCCGGCAACGGCGGTAGCCAGCGGGTTGCCGCCGTAGGTGGTGCCGTGGGTGCCCACGGTCATTACGCTGGCGAATTTATCGGTGGTCAGCATCGCCCCAATCGGGAAGCCGCCGCCCAGCGCTTTGGCGGTCGACAGCACGTCCGGCGTCACGCCGTAGTGCATATAGGCATACAGCTCGCCGGTGCGGCCCACGCCGGTCTGCACTTCGTCGAAAATCAGGACCGCATCGTGACGATCGCACAGCTCGCGCAGCCCCTGCAGGAAGGCTTTTTGCGCCGGAAGCACGCCGCCTTCGCCCTGCATCGGCTCGACAATCACCGCGCAGGTGGTGTCGTTAATCAGCTCGCTGGCGGACTGCAGATCGTTATAGATGCCGTGGCGAATATCCGGCGGCAGCGGTGCGAAATCCTGTGAGTAGGACGGCTGACCGCCCGCGCTGACGGTAAAGAGCGTGCGTCCGTGGAAGGCATTTTTAAACGCCACGATGCCGCTCTTGTGGGTGCCAAATTTATCGTGCGCATATTTGCGCGCAAGCTTCAGCGCCGCCTCGTTGGCTTCCGCCCCCGAGTTGCAGAAAAAGACTTTTTCGGCGAACGTCGCGTCGATCAGTTTTTTGGCCAGGCGCAGCGCGGGCTCGTTGGTAAAGCCGTTGCCGGTATGCCAGAACTTCGCCGCCTGGTCGTTCAGCGCCTGACGCAGTGCCGGGTGCGCGTGGCCCAGCGCGTTCACCGCAATCCCACCGGCAAAGTCGATATACTCTTTACCCTGCTGATCCCACAGGCGCGAGCCTTCCCCACGAACCGGAATAAAAGCCGCCGGAGCGTAAACCGGCATCATCCATTCATCGAAATTTTCACGCGTAATTGACAGAGACATAGCGACCTCATCCGGTAAATAAAAGGTTATTTGAATGTTAAATAATTGAGTGTTTGCACTGTGAATGTAGATTGCACGCTTCGTGCCAGCCAGCGATAAAAATGCATAAACGGGATACAGAAACAGAATATCAATAGGTTACGATATGGAGTTATTCACTGTTATTGCATAAAAAGTGAATATTTTTACGACAAGCGGCGCTTTGCCGCATGAAAATCAGAAAGAGTATGCACAGGCCAAATATAATTCTGGAATTGTGATCGCTCGCGAAATTTATTGGCCATTTACGCGCTGTTTGGGGGCAAGGCGCGTCACAATGGTGCAAAAATTGCACCGTTGGCATTATCTGTCGCAGTTATTGGGCGAAGCGGATAACAGACGACACAATTTCTGCTACCATCCATGCACTATTCACCTTGCACTGGCAGCGACTATGAAATTTGTCTCTTTTAATATCAACGGCCTGCGCGCCCGTCCTCATCAGCTTGAAGCCATTGTTGAGCAACATCAGCCAGATGTGATCGGCCTGCAGGAGACCAAGGTTCACGACGACATGTTCCCCCTCGAAGAGGTGGCGAAACTCGGTTACAACGTCTTTTATCATGGGCAGAAAGGCCATTACGGCGTTGCGCTGTTGACCAAAGAGACGCCAGTTTCCGTGCGCCGCGGATTTCCCGGCGATGACGAAGAAGCACAGCGCCGCATCATCATGGCGGAGCTGCCTTCCCCGCTGGGGAACATCACCGTGATCAACGGTTACTTTCCCCAGGGCGAAAGCCGCGACCATCCGACCAAATTCCCGGCCAAAGCCAAGTTTTATCAGGATCTGCAGGACTATCTGACCACCGAACTGAACAAAGACAATCCGGTGCTGATCATGGGCGATGTGAACATCAGCCCGACCGACCTGGATATTGGCATCGGTGAGGACAGCCGCAAACGCTGGCTGCGTACCGGAAAATGCTCTTTCCTGCCGGAAGAGCGCGAGTGGATGCAGCGCCTGCTGGACTGGGGCCTGGTAGATACCTTCCGTACCGCCAACCCGGACACGCAGGATCGCTTCTCGTGGTTTGACTATCGCTCAAAAGGCTTTGATGATAACCGTGGCCTGCGCATCGACCTGCTGCTGGCCAGCTCCCCGCTGGCAGAACGCTGCATCGAAACCGGTATTGACTACGATATTCGTAGCATGGAAAAACCGTCTGACCACGCGCCGGTATGGGCGAAATTCAAGCTGTAACCCTGTGTGAACATTCAAAAAACACTTTTCCTGTGCGCCCTTCTGGGCGCCTTTGCGCTGGCATTCATCCTCCTGCCGCCAGGCACGCTATCCCTCGACGTGATAAAAATCCACCAGCAGACGCTGCTCACGCAGGTCGAACTGGCCCCCCTGCGAAGTGCGCTCACCTATTTTGTTATTTATGTCGTGGTAAGCGCCCTGTCGATCCCTGGCGCAGCCATCCTGACGCTGCTGGGTGGCGCACTTTTCAGCTTGTGGGAAGGCGTACTGCTGGTGTCGTTTGCCTCCACGCTCGGCGCCACGCTGGCGATGCTCGCCAGCCGTTATCTGCTTCGCGACGGGGTGCAACGGCGTTTTACGCTACAGATGAAAACGGTCAATGCCGGGATGGCGCGTGACGGTGCGGGGTACCTTTTTGCCCTTCGCCTGATGCCGCTGTTTCCGTTTGTCCTGGTGAATCTGCTGATGGGGCTGACCCGCATCACGGTGCGTCGCTACTGGTGGGTAAGTCAGGTCGCCATGCTGCCTGCAACGGTTGTCTTTCTCAACGCCGGGCGCGAGCTTGGAAGAGTGACATCGCTGCGCGATATTTTGTCGCCGGGTATGCTGTTCGCCTTTACACTACTGGGGTTATTCCCGCTGGCCACCCGCTGGCTCTTTTCCCGTTACACCTCTTCGTTCAAAAAGTGAGGCACTATGCGCCGTGTGCGTTTTTGCGCGTTTCTGACAGGCCTGCTGCTGGCGACGCCAGCCTTTGCCGCTGACAGCTGGCACTCCCTTCAACAACAGGCAAAAGGCCAGACCGTCTGGTTTAACGCCTGGGGCGGCGATCCGGCGGTTAACCGCTACCTGGAGTGGGTGAGCGGCGAAATGAAAACACACTATGCGATAGACCTCAGGATTGTTCGTCTGGCGGATGCCGCCGACGCGGTAAAACGCATTCAGACGGAACATGCCGCAGGGCGAAACCGCAACGGCTCGGTCGATTTGCTCTGGGTGAACGGGGAGAATTTCCGCACCCTAAAAGAGGCGGGTTTGCTGCAAACCGGATGGGCGCAGCAGCTGCCGAACTGGCGATACGTTGATACGCGTAAACCGGTTACGGAGGATTTTGCCATCCCAACCGAGGGAGCAGAATCGCCGTGGGGCGGCGCTCAGCTGACCTTTATCGCCCGCAAAGCAAGCATGCCCGCGCCGCCAGATACTCCTCAGGCACTGCTGGCCTGGGCGCAGCAGCATCCGGGCAGCGTCACGTATCCGCGCCCGCCTGACTTTACCGGCACGGCGTTCCTGGAACAGCTGCTTCTGACGCTCACCGCGCAGCCTGACGCGTTAAAAAAAGCGCCGGATGATACCTTCCCGCAGGTTACCGCGCCGCTGTGGCGCTACCTCGACGCGCTGCATCCTCTGCTGTGGCGTAAAGGGCAAGATTTTCCTCCCTCGCCCGCGCGCATGGATGCCCTGCTCGCCAGCGGCAACCTGGCTCTGTCGATGACCTTTAACCCGGCGCATGCCCGGCAAAAGGTCGCCAGCGGTGAACTTCCTGACGACAGCTACAGCTTCGGGTTTAAGGACGGCACGATCGGTAACGTCCATTTTGTCGCCATTCCGGCGAATGCAAGCGCCAGTGCGGGGGCGAAGGTGGTGGCAAACTTCCTGCTTTCACCGCAGGCGCAGATCCGCAAAGCCGACCCGGCCGTGTGGGGTGACCCGAGCGTGCTGGACGCGGGAACGCTACCCGCCGATGAGGCGAAGCGGCTTCGCAGCCACACGCCAGAAGCGCTACCGGCAGTTCTTCCTGAACCGCACGCCGCCTGGGTTAACGCGCTGGAGCAGGAATGGCTTCGCCGCTACGGCACCCGCTAAGCGCGGCGATTTGGCTGGCAATGGCGGTGATTTATCTCCCGCTGCTTCCTGCCGTCGCGATGCTGTTTGCTCCGGCGCTGTCGCTCGATAGCTGGCGGGCGCTGGCAGAGGATCCCCAGCTGCCGCAGGCGTTTGCCGCCACGCTGGTCTCGACGCTGCTTGCGACACTGGGTTCGCTGGTGATTGCCCTGGGGTTTATCTCGCTGCTGTGGCCCGGAGAACGCTGGCGTCGCTTGTGCACGCAGTTGCCCTGGATGCTGGCGGTGCCCCACGTCGCTTTCGCGACCAGCGCGTTACTCCTGTTTGCCGAAGGAGGTCTGTTTTATCGGGTCTGCTCTTTTTGCTCACCGCAGCTCGATCGTTATGGCGTCGGGCTGGGGCTGACGCTCGCGGTAAAAGAGAGCGCGTTTGTCCTGTGGGCACTCTATGCCGCGCTGCCTGAAGCGCGGCTGGCGCAGAAGAACGTAGTTTTGCGTACCCTGGGTTACGGACGCCTTCAGCGCCTGTGCTGGCTGGTCCTGCCGACCATTGCCCCCGCGCTGGGTGCCGTGATGCTGGCCGTGCTGGCCTGGTCGCTGTCAGTGGTGGACGTGGCCATTATTCTGGGGCCAGGTAATCCCCCCACGCTGGCGGTGCTGGCCTGGCAGTGGCTCAGCCAGGGCGATGCGCAGCAGCAGGCGCAGGGAACGCTCGTTTGCCTTCTCTTACTCCTGATTCTGGCTCTGCTGGCCGGCGTGGGATTCGGCATCTGGCAAGTCTGGCGACGCACATTGCCAGATCTCTCCGGCGTCAGGCGCCGCGCGTCCCTGCCGGTACCGGAGAAGTCGCTCGCCTGGTGGCTACCGGGATGCGGGATCCTCTGCGCCATCGTGCTGCTCGCTTTAGCGCGTCCCGAAGAGGCCGCGCTGTCCCCGTTAACCACCAGCCTTACGCTGGGGCTGCTCTCTGGCGTGCTGGCGCTTGGGCTGAGTTTTTTCTGGCTCGAATGGGGGCCCCGACGAGGCGCGCTGTGGGTCTGGCTGCCGCTCGCGTTGCCCGCACTGCCTCTTGTCTCCGGTCAATACGCCGTTGCGCTCGCGCTGGGCATCGACGGGCAGTTCGCTGCCGTGCTCTGGGGGCACCTGCTGTGGGTGCTGCCGTGGACGCTGCTGGTGCTGCGACCTGCCTGGCAAAAGCTGGATCCCAGGTTGTTCCTTACCGCCAGAACGCTTGGCTGGGGACGGATGAAAATATTCTGGATGCTAAAATGTCCGCTGCTGGTACGTCCGGCGTTACTGGCTTTTGCCACCGGGTTTTCGGTGAGCATGGCGCAATACATGCCCACGCTGTGGCTGGGTGCCGGACGTTTCGCCACGCTGACCACTGAAACCGTGGCGCTCAGCAGCGGGGGAAGTCTTCCGACCCTGGCTACCCGCGCGCTGGGACTACTGCTGGTAACGGGCATCGTTTTTGGCATCGCCGCCCTGTTATCCAGACTGGCAGGCCGCTACCGTCGAGGATTACGTTAATGTTAAAGGTGCAAAATCTCACCATTGAACCGCTTTTTCGGCAGGTCAATTTTTGTGTGCCGCGCGGGGAAATAGTGACCCTGATGGGGCCGTCCGGCAGCGGGAAATCGACACTTTTCTCCTGGATGGTGGGGGCGTTATCTTCTGATTTTAAAGCGCAGGGGGAACTGTGGCTTGACGAGCGCCGCTGTGACGCCTTGCCCGTGGAAGCGCGCGGTTTAGGGATCCTCTTTCAGGACGCCCTGCTGTTTGACCACTTCAGCGTCGGGCAAAACCTGATGCTCGCCCTTCCGTCCCGCATTAAAGGCGAGGCGCGTCGGGAGCGCGTTGAGCAAGCGCTACGTTCTGCCGGGCTGGCAAATCATTTTGCCAGCGACCCTGCGACGCTTTCCGGCGGAGAACGCGCCCGGGTCAGCCTGCTGCGCGCCCTGCTTGCGGAGCCGCAGGCGTTATTGCTGGATGAACCTTTCAGCCGCCTCGATAAAGCGCTTCGCGCCTCGTTTCGGGCGTGGGTGTTTGACGTCATCCGGGAACGTAATATTCCGGCGGTGCTGGTTACCCATGATGAGGAAGACATTCCGCCCGGTGGCGAGATGATCGAGATTTCTTGCTGGCAATAATGTGCTAACGCAATGTTTTCAGATCCGGGAGAGACGACAATGCCCCCCTCTTTTACTGACGTCAGGTTATTCGATGAAACGTGTTTCTCAACTGACCGCGCTGGCCCTGCTCTGCGGCCTCGCTTCTTTTTCCTCTGTGGCGGCTGATATGCCCAACGCGATGACGCTGTCTCAGCTTCAGGCGCAGCATGGCACGCCTGTTGACACTCGCCCGAGCGCGTTTTACAACGGCTGGCCGCAGACGCTCAGCAGCCCCTCCGGGCATGAACCCGCCGCGCTTAACCTTGCTGCCGCCTGGCTTAGCGCCATGAGCGACGAGCAGATTGGCGCATGGGTAAAACAGCATCAGCTTACCCCGTCCACGCCCATTGCCCTTTACGGTCGCGATGCCGACAACCAGGCCGTTAAAGCCCGCCTGGAGAAGGCCGGATACGCGCATGTGTCGCTTCTCAGCGATGCCTTACAAGCACCTGACCGTTTACAGCGCCTGCCGCACTTTGAACAACTCGTCTACCCGCAGTGGATCCACCAGCTGCAGCAAGGCAAACCGGTCGCTGCCGCCCCGGCTGGCGACTGGAAAGTGATTGAAGCCGCCTGGGGCGCACCGAAATTTTACCTGCTGAACCATATCCCCGGCGCGGGCTACATCGACACCAACGAGGTGGAAAGCGAGCCGCTCTGGAATAAGGTCTCTGACGACGCGCTGAAAGCCATGCTGGCGAAGCACGGGATCCGTCACGATACCACCGTCATCTTGTATGGCCGCGACGTTTACGCCGCCGCGCGCGTCGCGCAGATTATGCTGTATGCGGGCGTGAAGGATGTTCGCATTCTCGACGGCGGCTGGAAAGCGTGGTCAGAGGCCAACCTGCCGGTTGAGCGCGGTATGCCCGCTAACGTGAAGCCCGCCCCGGATTTCGGTGTGCCGATCCCCGGCCAGCCGCAGCTGATGGTGGATATGGCGCAGGCGCGCGGCATGCTGCACCGTCAGGATGCCTCGCTGGTCAGCATTCGTTCGTGGCCGGAGTTTATCGGCGAAACCAGCGGCTACAGCTACATCAAGCCCAAAGGTGATATTGCCGGGGCGCGATGGGGTCACGCGGGCAGCGACGCGACCCATATGGAAGATTTCCATAACCCGGATGGCACCATGCGCAGCGCCGACGACATTGCCGCGATGTGGAAGACCTGGCACATCCAGCCTGAGCAGCACGTCGCGTTTTACTGCGGCACCGGCTGGCGGGCGTCAGAAAGCTTTATGTACGCCCGCGCGATGGGCTGGAAGAACGTCGCCGTCTATGACGGCGGCTGGTACGAATGGAGCAGTCACCCACAGAACCCGGTGACAACCGGTGAGCGCGGGCCAGAAAGCGCTCTCTAAGGGTTGAGTGACTTCAGCGTCACGTAGCCGCTCCAGACGCGCGTTGTGGTGGTCAGCCAGCACAGCGCGCCGAATATCCACGCGAATAGCGTAAAGTGCGCCGGGAAGAGGCAGCACAGCACAAACAGCGCGATGGTCTCCGTCCCTTCCGTTAACCCGCCGATGTAATAAAACGACTTGTGCGCATAGCCGGGGTTGTCGATGTCGTGCTTCGCCGCCAGCGCCGCAAACGCCAGAAAACTGCTGCCGGTACCAATAAACGCAAACAGCAGCCAGGCGGCCGCCAGCGCATTCTCTGCGGGAGCAGCGAGCGCAAAGCCAAACGGCACCAGGGCGTAGAACAGAAAGTCGAGCGCGATATCGAGAAATCCTCCCGCATCGGTCAGCCCTCTGCGGCGCGCCAGCGCCCCGTCCAGACCATCCAGCAGGCGGTTAATTACGATGGCGACCAGCGCAGCAAAATACCAGCCGAGCGCCAGAAACGGCAGCGCCAGCACGCCGACGGCAAATCCTGCTAACGTCAGGCCATCAGGGGTAATAACGGGTTTATCCAGCACGGCGGCGAGCTTGTTAAGGAGAGGTTTCAGGCGAGGATGCAGGTGTTTATCAAGCATGGGGTTTCTCTTTAAAGGTCGCGCACAGCCCCTGAGCAGGAATGTCGAGCGCGGCATTAAAGCGTGCCGAGAGGTTTTGAAACGCAATCAACGCCGTCATTTCGGTAATCGCGTCGTCTGTAAAGTGTTGCTTCAACCGCGCTTTGACGACGTCATCCACCTGAGGCGGCGTGGCGCTGACGGCTTCGGCGTACGCCAGCGCAGCGCACTCCTCGTCGCTGAATACATCGCTTTCACGCCAGTGGCTCACTGCCTGAACTTTATCCAGCGCGCCCGCCCGCTCGGCAAGCCGGAGGCTGTTGGCATCAATACAAAATACGCAGTGACACAGCTGCGACACGCGTGTCATCAGCAGTGAACGCAGCACCGGGGAAAGACGTGCCTTGCGGCGCTCCAGAAAACCGACAAACAGCGCCACCAGCCAGAACAGACGCGGCATGCGTCCCCACCAGCGAGTGGGATTCAGCACCGCGCCAAAATGCTTTTTCTGCATGGCGGCAATCGGCTTAAGGCTGGCGGGAAGGGATTCGATGGGGGCAACCCAGGCGGTGGTCTCTTTCACCTGATTCTCCTGATAGCTGGACTCTGAGAAAGGGCACGATAATATGTCTTTTTTTGCTAACAATTATTGACGACCATGCTGAAAACACTCGATGTCGTTGCCGCCATCATCGAAAAAGACGACAACATTTTACTGGCGCAGCGCCCTGCCCACGCCGACCAGCCGGGAAAGTGGGAATTTGCAGGCGGGAAAGTCGAAGCCGGTGAAACCCAGCCCGAGGCGCTGATCCGCGAACTGCATGAAGAGTTGGGCATTGTGGCTCAGCCCGCGCGCTACGTGGCAAGCCACCAGCGCGAAGTGTCGCAGCGGTTAATCAACCTGCACGCCTGGCATGTTCCCGTCTTCAGTGGAGAGCTCACGGCGCACTACCACAGCGCGCTGGCCTGGTGTACGCCGGAAGAGGCGTTCGCCTACGACTTAGCCCCGGCGGATATTCCGCTGCTGGAGGCCTTTATTCTTTTACGCGACGCCAGACCAGCGGATTCGTGCTAATGGTGCGTTCATCACGCTGGCACTGCAGTAAAACACCGTCCGCTTTTACCACCGCCCCTTCAGAATAGTTTTGATCCTGATAGATGCAGCACTGATTGCACGGCTGCGCGCGCTGGCCGCTGGAGCTAAATACCTCTGGCGGCACGTTCACTTCCACATCCGGGCGAATGCGGTCCGCCTGAGCGCCAGCGGTAAACATCAAACATAACGCGGTCATCACGTAACGGTTCATCGACTTGTCTTCCTGTTGTGTCCTGATATTGACTATAACGGTAAACCTGAGCAGAACCTTTAATTTATCTCGTCATCGCTTTTGGTTATGACCCACCCTCTCTCATGAATTTCCCTTTCGGCACACATTTCTGCTTGCCTCACAAAGCGGTACGGGTGGTATAGTCAAAAAAACAACACAAATCGCATAAGCAACATACATAAATTACTATAAGAGGCTCTTATATCTATGGATCAGACACGCACTCTGGAAAGTTTCCTTGCCCATGTTCAGCAGCGCGACCCGCACCAAAGCGAGTTCGCGCAGGCCGTTCGTGAAGTGATGACCACCCTGTGGCCCTTCCTTGAACAAAACCCACGCTACCGTCAGATGTCTCTGCTTGAACGCCTTGTCGAGCCAGAACGCGTGATCCAGTTCCGCGTAACGTGGGTTGACGATCGCAATCAGGTACAGGTCAACCGCGCGTGGCGCGTACAGTTTAACTCGGCCATTGGCCCGTTTAAGGGCGGCATGCGCTTCCACCCGTCCGTAAACCTCTCGATTCTGAAGTTCCTCGGCTTCGAGCAGACCTTTAAAAACGCCCTCACCACGCTCCCGATGGGCGGCGGGAAAGGCGGCAGCGATTTCGATCCGAAAGGCAAAAGTGAAGGCGAAGTGATGCGTTTCTGCCAGGCGCTGATGACCGAACTCTACCGTCACCTCGGCCCCGATACCGACGTGCCTGCCGGTGATATCGGCGTCGGTGGACGTGAAGTGGGCTTTATGGCGGGGATGATGAAAAAGCTCTCCAACAACAGCGCCTGCGTCTTTACCGGCAAAGGGCTGTCGTTTGGCGGGAGCCTGATCCGCCCGGAAGCGACCGGATATGGTCTGGTTTACTTCACCGAAGCCATGCTCAAGCGTCACGGTTTAGGCTTTGAAGGCATGCGCGTCGCGGTGTCCGGCTCCGGTAACGTGGCGCAGTACGCGATTGAGAAAGCGATGCAGTTTGGCGCTCGCGTGGTGACCGCCTCTGACTCCAGCGGCACGGTGGTGGATGAAGCGGGCTTCACGGCGGAGAAACTGGCGCGCCTGTGTGAAATCAAAGCCAGCCGCGACGGTCGCGTGGCGGATTATGCCCGGGAGTTTGGCCTGACCTACCTGGAAGGAAAACAGCCGTGGGGCGTGCCGGTGGATATCGCCCTACCGTGCGCCACGCAAAACGAGCTGGACGTTGAAGCCGCGCGTACGTTGATTAGCAACGGCGTAAAAGCGGTGGCCGAAGGGGCGAACATGCCGACCACCATCGACGCCACGGACCTGTTCCTGGACGCGGGCGTGCTGTTTGCGCCGGGCAAGGCCGCTAACGCGGGCGGCGTGGCCACCTCCGGCCTCGAGATGGCGCAAAACGCCGCGCGTCTCGGCTGGAAGGCGGAGAAAGTGGATGCGCGCCTGCACCACATCATGCTGGATATTCACCATGCCTGCGTGGAGTACGGCGGTGAGGCATCGCAAACCAACTACGTGCGCGGGGCGAATATCGCCGGGTTCGTGAAGGTGGCCGATGCGATGATTGGGCAGGGCGTGATTTAAGGTTTATATCGTGCGGCCGGGTGCCCTCACCCCGGCCCTCTCCCACAGGGAGAGGGAGAAAACCGGGCGTATCAGGCCGCGCTCTTCTTCTTTTTAAACGGTTTCTTCGCACCCGCGCCGGGTGCAACCATTCCTCTGAACCGCTTCACCGGCGTGCTGCGCGCCTGATCGATCAGCTGGTAAAGCGTCCCCACCAGCGGCTGCATAAAGTCCTGATAGCGGCACTGCTTCTCGCTGATCTGCGTCAGCACCGATTCCCAGTGCGCGGTCATGTCCGGCCTGGCGGCCAGCTCCGGCAGAGAATGAATCAGCGCGCGTCCCGGCTCGGTCGAATGGATATAGCGCCCCTTTTTCTCAAGAAAACCGCGCTTAAAGAGCAGCTCGATGATCCCCGCGCGGGTTGCTTCCGTACCCAGACCGTCGGTGGCGCGCAGGATCTTCTTCAGATCTTTATCCTGAACAAAGCGGGCGATCCCGGTCATCGCCGACAGCAGCGTCGCATCGGTGAAATGGCGCGCGGGCTGGGTCTGACGCTCAACCACTTCGCCCTTCTCACACAGCAGTTCATCATCTTTAGCGACCACCGGCAGCGGCGTGCCGTCGTTCTCCTCGTCACGCTCTTTGTTCCCCAGCAGCGTGCGCCAGCCTGCTTCTGCGAGGAAACGGGCTTTGGCGACAAACTTGCCTTTGGCGATCTCAAGCTCAATGACGCATTTGCGGAACACCGCGTCCGGGCAGAACTGCATCAGGTACTGACGGGCGATCAGGTTATAGACCTTCGCTTCGTTGTCGGTCAGGTTGACGCTGCTGGCGCGGGCCGTCGGGATAATCGCGTGGTGGGCGTCCACCTTTTTGTCGTCCCAGCAGCGGTTATGGGTGTCCGGGTTGACCGCCGGCTGCGGGAGCAGATCCGGCGCATGCACGCCGATGGCGTTCATCACCGAGTGGCGTCCGGCAAAGTGTTCCTCGGGCAGATAGCGGCTGTCCGAACGCGGATAGGTGATGAGCTTGTGGGTTTCGTAGAGCTTCTGGCAGATATCCAGCACGTTCTGCGCGCTCAGGCCAAACTTTTTGGCCGCCTCAATCTGGAGTGAAGAAAGCGAAAACGGCAGCGGCGCGGGTTCTGATTCCCGTTTATCGTTATAGCTGGTGACGATAGCGGGCTGCCCGGTAATACGGTTAACCACGTGATCGGCCAGCGGACGATGGAGCAGACGCCCCTCTTCATCCTGGTATGACTCGCAGGCGTCGCTCGGCTGCCAGACGGCGGTAAAGCGCTCGTCGTTTGGCGTGACGATATGCGCCTTCACTTCAAAGAAATCTTTGGCGACGAAGTTTTCAATTTCTTCATCACGACGCACGACCAGCCCCAGCACCGGCGTCTGTACGCGGCCCACGGAGAGCACGCCCTGATAGCCCGCGTTGCGCCCGAGGATAGTGTAGGCACGGGTCATGTTGATACCGTACAGCCAGTCGGCGCGGGCACGGGCTAAAGCCGAGACGCACAGTGGAATAAACTCGCTGTTGGCGCGCAGGCGCGAGATTGCCCGCTCGACGGCCTGCGGGTTCAGGTCGTTAATCAAACAGCGCTGCACCTGCTGGCGCTTTTCCGGCGCCAGTTCGAGATAGTCCAGCACTTCATCCACCAGGAGCTGCCCTTCCCTGTCCGGGTCACCCGCGTGCACGATTTCAGCCGCTTCATGCAGGAAGCGCTTGATGACGTTGAGCTGTTTGATGACCGAAGGCCGGGGCTGCAGGCGCCATTTTTCCGGCACGATGGGCAGATCGTTCAGGTTCCAGCGGGCGTAGCGGCTGTCGTAGACGTCCGGCTGCGCCTGCTCAAGCAGGTGACCAATACACCAGGTGACCACCTGCCCGTTACCGCATTCGATAAAGCCGTCGCCTTTGCGATGCGGCTTGGGCAGCACGTCGGCAATGGCGCGGGCCAGGCTCGGCTTTTCGGCAATAAACAACCGCATCGAATTAACGGATCTCAATCATCGGTCGGCCGCCGCGCGCGGTCACCAGCTCGCCGATCGCCGTCAGGGTGATGCCAAACTCAGCGGCGGTCGCCTGAACGTCGGCTTCGGATTCCGGCGTCACCGCCAGCAGCAGGCCACCGGAGGTTTGCGGATCGCACAGCAGGTTGCGCCACGCTTCAGGCATCTCGCCCATCAGGTGACCGTAGCTGGCGAAGTTGCGCTGGGTACCGCCCGGCACCGCGCCCTGAGCAATATACTCCTCCACGCCCGGCAGCTTCGGCACGTCCTGATACCAGACCTGCGCCTGCACGCCAGCGCCCTGGCAGACTTCACTCAGGTGTCCCAGCAGACCAAAGCCGGTCACGTCGGTCATCGCCTTCACGCCGTCGATATTGGCGAAAGCCGCACCCGCCAGGTTCATCTGGCACATCACTTCCGTTGCCAGACCAACATGCTCGGGCTTCAGCAGGGATTTTTTCTCGGCGGTTGTGAGTACGCCAATGCCCAGCGGCTTGGTGAGGAACAGCTTGCAGCCCGCCTGCGCGGTGCTGTTGCGCTTCACGCGCTCGGTCGGCACCACGCCCGTAACGGCCAGGCCGAAGATCGGCTCCGGCGCATCGATAGAGTGACCACCGGCCAGGGCAATACCCGCCTGCTGACAGGCAAAGCGCCCGCCCTCAATAACATCGCGGGCAATCTCAGGTGGGATGATGTTGATCGGCCAGCCCAGAATGGCGATCGCCATAATCGGCTTACCGCCCATCGCGAAGATATCGCTGATGGCGTTAGTGGCCGCAATGCGCCCAAAATCGAACGGATTGTCGACAATCGGCATAAAGAAGTCGGTGGTGCTGATAATGCTGGTGCCGTTACCCAGGTCATAAACCGCTGCATCGTCACGCGTTTCGTTACCGACAAGCAGGTTCGGGTCGACAAACTTCGCCTGTTCACTGTGCAGGATGGTCTCCAGCACTTTCGGGGAAATTTTACAACCGCAACCGGCTCCGTGGCTGTACTGCGTTAAACGAATGGTTTGCTCGCTCATGGACGTCTCCTGTCATCTCAATCGCGCTATGGTAGCGCTCATTCCATAAAGAGGTAAGTATGACTGTCTGAATTCTGCGGCAGATGCTCAGAATCCAGACAGTTTAGCGCGGGTTATCAGAAACGGCTGACGAAAGGCGTGGTGTCCGGCACGCTGATGGTGCTGGAGGCTTTAAGCTGCGGGGTGCCAAGATAGAGGAAGCCGACAATTTTATCGTGCTCGCCGCAGGCGAAGCCCTCACGCACGACTGAACTTTCGGTCAGCGGTCCGGTGCGCCAGATGCCATTGAAGCCCTGCGCGACGGCGGCCATCTGCATCGCCATCACCGCGCAGCCTGCGGACATTTCCTGCTCCCAGACCGGCACCTTATGGTCGGCCTGACATTTTGCCACGACAGCGATGATCATCGGCGCGCGGAATGGCGCACTGCGGGCTTTATCAATCCCTTTCTCATCCTGACCGGCAGCAACCGCGCCTTTTTCCAGTAACGCACTGAAGCGGTCACGGCCTTCGGCTTCAATCACAAAGAAGTGCCAGGGCTGGAGCGTGCCATGATCCGGCGCGCGCAGGCCCGCACGCAGAATGTTTTCCAGCTGCTCGCCCGCTGGAGCAGGCTCGGCCAGACGCGACGCGCTACGGCGGTTAACAAGCAGTTCAAGTGCATCCATTGGTTAACTCCTTTCTTGAAATTTACTCACAAAATTAACACGACGGCAGATTTTGTTACAGCGTGTCAGGCGATTCCTGCTGACAAGTGGCGGTTGGGTCATTACGATAACCCAACATTACCGTCCAGTGGCGACGGAAACAGTCATTTTCTGGTTAGGGAGAATACATGCGAACCCTTTGGCGAATCTTTGCCGGTTTCTTTAAATGGACGTGGCGACTGCTCAACTTCGTCCGCAACCTGGTGATGAACATCTTTTTCATCTTCCTGGTGCTGGTTTGCGTAGGCGTCTGGATGCATATCAGCAACGCCAACCAGGCTCAGCATTCGACCCGTGGCGCGCTGCTACTCGACATCACCGGCGTCATCGTTGATAAGCCTTCCACCAGCAACCGGCTGGGCGTGATTGGCCGCCAGCTGTTTGGCGCAACATCCGATCGTCTGCAGGAAAACTCCCTGTTCGATATCGTCGACACCATTCGTCAGGCCAAAGACGACCGCAACATCACCGGGATCGTACTGGATCTGAAAGATTTTGCCGGAGGCGATCAGCCTTCCATGCAGTACATCGGTAAAGCGCTGCGCGAGTTCCGCGACAGCGGCAAGCCGGTGATTGCCGTGGGCGATAGCTACAGCCAGGGGCAATATTATCTGGCGAGCTTTGCCAATAAAATTTGGCTCTCGCCGCAGGGTACGGTCGACCTTCATGGTTTTGCCACCAACGGGCTGTATTACAAGTCGCTGCTCGACAAGCTGAAAGTCACCACCCACGTCTTCCGCGTCGGCACCTATAAATCTGCCGTCGAGCCGTTTATCCGCGACGATATGTCCCCTGCCGCCCGTGAAGCGGACAGCCGCTGGATTGGCGAACTGTGGCAGAACTATCTCGGCACCATCGCCGCGAACCGTCAGATTACCGCTGAACAGGTCTTCCCTGGCGCGCGCGGCGTGCTGGACGGGCTGCGGAAGGTTGACGGCGATACCGCGAAATATGCGCTCGACAACAAGCTGGTTGACGCGCTGGGCTCCAGTGCAGATGTCGAAAAAGCGCTGACCAAACAGTTTGGCTGGAGCAAAGAGGATAAAAACTTCAGCGCCATCAGCATGTATGACTACGCAGCGAAAAAACCGGATGAGACCGGGGACAGCGTTGCCGTGGTCTTCGCTAACGGCGCTATCATGGACGGACAGGAGACCCCGGGGAACGTTGGCGGGGACACCACCGCGTCGCAAATCCGCGATGCGCGCCTTGATCCGAAAGTGAAAGCGATTGTTCTGCGCGTAAACAGCCCGGGCGGCAGCGTGAGCGCTTCTGAGGTGATCCGCGCCGAACTGGCCGCGGCACGCGCTGCCGGCAAGCCTGTTGTCGTCTCCATGGGCGGAATGGCCGCATCAGGGGGATACTGGATCTCAACGCCTGCGAACTACATTGTCGCCAACCCAAGCACGTTGACCGGCTCTATCGGCATTTTCGGGGTAATCAACACTGTGGAAAACAGTCTGGACTATCTGGGCGTGCATACCGACGGCGTTTCGACTTCTCCGCTGGCGGATGTGTCGGTGACGAAATCCCTGCCGCCTGAAGTCTCTGAGATGATGCAGCTCAGCATTGAAAACGGGTACAAGCGCTTTATCACGCTGGTTGCCGACTCGCGTAAAAAGACGCCAGAACAGATTGACCAAATTGCACAGGGCCACGTCTGGACCGGACAGGACGCGAAGAACAACGGTCTGGTGGACAGTCTGGGTGACTTTGACGACGCCGTTAAGAAAGCGGCCGAACTGGCGAAGCTCAAGCAGTGGCACGTTGAGTATTATCAGGACGAGCCGTCGTTCTTCGATATGGTAATGGACAGCATGTCCGTTTCCGTTCGCGCCATGCTGCCGGAGGCGCTGCAGGCTTACCTGCCTGCGCCTGTTGCCACGGCGGCGAAAGCGATGAAGGCGGAAAGCGATAAGCTCGCGGCCTTTAATGATCCACAAAGTCGTTACGCGTTTTGCCTGACCTGCGCGAACGTCCGTTAAAACCGTCCCCTCTTCCCGCGAAGAGGGGATTTTTTTCTTTTGAAGAACAAGAACTCACACCCATGCAGAAGAAATCGATTTATGTAGCCTACACTGGCGGTACCATCGGGATGCAGCGCTCTGAAAACGGCTATATTCCTGTCTCCGGCCACCTGCAGCGTCAGCTTGCACTGATGCCTGAATTCCACCGCCCGGAAATGCCTGACTTTACCATCCACGAATACGAGCCGCTGATGGACTCCTCCGACATGACGCCGGAAGACTGGCAGCACATCGCGGATGATATTAAAGCCCATTACGACCAGTACGACGGCTTCGTGATCCTGCACGGCACCGACACCATGGCGTTTACCGCTTCCGCGCTCTCCTTCATGCTGGAGAATCTGGGCAAGCCGGTTATCGTCACCGGCTCGCAAATCCCGCTGGCGGAGCTGCGCTCGGACGGGCAGATCAACCTGCTGAACTCCCTGTATGTTGCGGCGAATTATCCGATTAACGAAGTGTCGCTGTTCTTCAATAACCGTTTGTATCGCGGGAACCGCACCACCAAAGCGCACGCCGACGGCTTCGACGCTTTCGCCTCGCCTAACCTGCAGCCGCTGCTGGAAGCGGGTATTCATATCCGTCGTCTGGGCACGCCGCCTGCGCCGCACACCGCCGGTGAGCTGATTGTGCACCCAATTACCCCACAACCGATTGGCGTGGTGACGATTTACCCTGGGATCTCTGCGGACGTGGTACGTAACTTCCTGCGTCAGCCGGTGAAAGCGCTGATTTTGCGCTCCTACGGCGTCGGCAACGCCCCGCAGAACGGCGAATTCCTGAAAGAGCTTCAGGAAGCCAGCGAGCGCGGGATCGTGGTGGTGAACCTGACCCAGTGTATGTCCGGCAAGGTGAACATGGGCGGCTACGCCACCGGTAACGCGCTGGCACATGCCGGAGTCATCAGCGGCTTCGATATGACCGTCGAGGCAACGCTGACTAAACTTCACTATTTACTGAGTCAGGATCTGGACATTCAGTCCATTCGCAGCGCGATGATGCAAAACCTGCGCGGCGAACTGACGCCTGACGAATAAGGAGGTCTCATGAAGCAACGCGCCCTGCTCCTGGTCGATTTGCAAAATGATTTCTGCGCCGGCGGCGCGCTGGCCGTCGCCGAAGGTGACAGCACCGTTGACGTGGCCAACACGCTGATTGACTGGTGCAAAGCCCGCGGCGAAGCGGTTGTCGCAAGCCAGGACTGGCACCCGGCGAATCACGGCAGCTTTGTCAGCCAGCACGACGTCGAGCCGTTCACCCAGGGTGAACTCGACGGGCTGGCGCAAACCTTCTGGCCGGATCACTGCGTCCAGCAGACGGAAGGCGCGGCGCTGCATCCGCTCCTGAATCAAAAGGCCATCGATGCGGTGTTCCACAAAGGCGAAAATCCGGCTATCGACAGCTATAGCGCGTTTTTTGATAACGGGCATCGTCAGAAAACGGCGCTGGACGCGTGGTTACGTCACCACGAAATCACGGAGCTTATCGTGGTGGGCCTGGCGACGGACTACTGCGTGAAGTTTACCGTGCTGGACGCCCTCCAGTTGGGCTATACCGTCAGCGTCATCACCGACGGCTGCCGCGGGGTGAACATTAACCCGCAGGACAGCGCCCAGGCGTTTATGGATATGGCTGCGGAAGGCGCGACGCTGTATACGCTCGAAGACTGGCTGGAAACGCAGGCGTAAGCCTTTTAAGCCGGGTGGCGCTGACGCTTACCCGGCCTACCTTTCCCCGTAGGCCGGGTAAGGCGCAGCCGCCACCCGGCAAAACCCCTCCGATCCCCATAAAGTGAACTCCCTCGCATCCTCAGCGAAGCGGCAATGCTATTCTCTTTAGGCTGTTTTTTCGCCACGCCTTTTCCGTGGCGTGGTTAATTTTATTTAGTCAAAGAGGAACTTGTATGAAACGTTTGCCCTTGCTGGCAGCATTACCCTTGCTTTGCGCGTCAGTTGCCTCCGCCAGTTCCCTGATGTCCGTGGGCTACTTTAACGGGGGTGGCGATGTCACCGCCGGACCGGGTGGCGATATCACTAAACTGGACGTTCGCCAGATCACCCACCTGAACTACTCGTTTGGTCTGGTCTATAACGACGAAAAAGACGAAACCAACGCCGCGCTGAAGGATCCGGCGAAGCTGCATCAGATCTGGCTATCGCCAAAAGTGGCGTCCGATCTGGCCTTAATCCCCACTCTGCGTAAGCAAAACCCGAACCTGAAAGTGCTGCTTTCCGTTGGCGGCTGGGGCGCGCGCGGCTTCTCTGGCGCAGCGGCAACCAAAGAGACGCGCGCGGTGTTTATCCGCTCCGCGCAGGAGATTGTCGATAAATACGGCCTGGACGGGATCGATCTCGACTGGGAGTATCCGGTCAACGGCGCGTGGGGGCTGGTTGCCAGCACGCCTGCCGACCGGGATAACTTCACCGCCCTGCTGAAAGAGATGCGTGAGGCGTTCGGGCAGGAAAAACTGGTCACTATCGCGGTAGGCGCGAATGCGGAAAGTCCGAAAAGCTGGGTGGATGTCAAAGCCATCGCCCCGCTGCTCGATTATATCAACCTGATGACCTACGACATGGCGTACGGGACGCAGTATTTCAACGCGAACCTGTATGACTCCAGCGCCTGGCCGACGGTTGCCGCGGCCGATAAATACAGCGTCGATTTTGTGGTGAACAATTATCTGGCCGCCGGGCTGAAGCCACAGCAGATGAACCTCGGGATCGGTTTCTATGGCCGCGTGCCGAAACGCGCCGTCGAGCCGGGGATCGACTGGACGAAACCGGATGCGCAAAAAAATCCGGTTACCCAGCCCTACTTCGGACCGCAGGAGATCGGGTTGTTCAAGTCGCTCGGCTATGACCTGACCAAAGATACCTATGTGAAGTACAACGATATCGTGAAAAAACTGCTGAACGATCCGCAGAAGCGCTTTACCGAACACTGGGACGACCAGGCAAAAGTGCCGTGGCTGTCGGTGAAGGGTGCCGATGGAAACGCGCTGTTTGCGATTTCGTATGAGAACCCGCGATCCGTTGCGATTAAAGCGGACTACATCAAAGAGAAAGGGCTCGCCGGAGCGATGTTCTGGGAGTACGGCGCGGACGACGAAAACCAGTTAGCGAAACAGCTGGCGGCGTCGCTCGGGATCCCGCATAAGTAGTAAGACATTAAGCCCTCTCCCCGTGGGAGAGGGCATCAACCCGCACCGTTATTGCATTTTCATCGTCGCAATCGGCTTCGGCGTGATGCCAAAGTCTTCTTTCAGCTCGCGCTTGCTCTTCATCACCATCTGGCCCTGGGTGTCAATGGTCATGTGCTGCGCATCGGTGTTATTGCGCGCCTGCCACAGCATCACCAGCTGCAGGCTGTTCTCTTTTTGCTCCGGGGTCAGCGCGACGCCATCGGGCCATTTTCCCAGCTCTACGGCGGTCACCAGACGCTGATAAATCTCCTGCGTCATACCGCTAATCATGTCATCAATATTCACAATCCCGCCCTTTCAAAGGAATAATTTGCTGAATCGTTTTTTCAACCCTTCACCTGGTCGCCGTTTTCGTCGTCAGTGAAGCTCATTGAGGCTGAATTCACGCAGAAACGCTCGCCCGTGGGCTGAGGGCCATCCGGGAAGACGTGCCCAAGGTGCGCATCGCAGTTTCCGCAGCGAATTTCCGTGCGCACCATGCCGTGCGAGGAGTCCGTCAGATAGCGGATCGCGTCATCGCTCACCGGCTCGTAAAAGCTTGGCCAGCCACAGCCTGAATCATATTTTGTTTGCGAATTAAACAGCGGCGCATCGCACACCAGACAGTGGTAGACGCCGTCTCGTTTGTTGTGCAGTAAACGCCCGGTGAATGGCGGTTCCGTTCCGTGGTTCTGCGTCACGTAAAACTGCATTTCTGTGAGGTTTTTTTTCAAATCGTCGGGGTTACGTTGGTTCGACATATGCTTACATCTCGCTGTAGAAACAGACATCTTCTGACCCGAATTCTAACAAAACATTAACACCCTTGCGTGCACTTTTGTTCTAAACTTATGTGTCGCGAAAAGGCGGTCAGGCAATTGTGATCTGTTTCACATTTTTATCCTGCGAGGCCTTTAAAATTCCGGCCGCAGCCCCCATGTGGTTGCTAGCTCAAAGGGAAAGTGAGGCGAGTCAGTCGCACAAACGTTAGTCACAGGATTGATTTGTCGCAATGATTGACACGATTCCGCTTGACGCTGCGTAAGGTTTTTGTAATTTTACAGGCAACCTTTTATTCACTAACAAATAGCTGGTGGAATATATGACTATCAAAGTAGGTATCAACGGTTTTGGCCGTATCGGCCGTATTGTTTTCCGTGCTGCTCAGAAACGTTCTGACATCGAAATCGTTGGTATCAACGATCTCCTGGACGCTGAATACATGGCGTACATGCTGAAGTACGACTCAACTCACGGTCGTTTCGACGGCACCGTTGAAGTGAAAGACGGCCACCTGGTTGTAAATGGCAAAACCATCCGCGTTACTGCTGAGAAAGACCCAGCTAACCTGAAATGGAACGAAATTGGTGTTGACGTTGTAGCTGAAGCTACCGGTATCTTCCTGACCGACGAAACCGCACGTAAACACATCACTGCGGGTGCGAAGAAAGTTGTTCTGACGGGTCCTTCCAAAGACAACACCCCAATGTTCGTTCGTGGTGCAAACTTCGAAACTTACGCTGGCCAGGATATCGTGTCTAACGCATCCTGCACCACCAACTGCCTGGCACCGCTGGCTAAAGTTATCAACGACAACTTCGGCATCATCGAAGGTCTGATGACTACCGTTCACGCAACCACCGCTACTCAGAAAACCGTTGATGGCCCGTCTCACAAAGACTGGCGCGGCGGCCGTGGCGCGGCTCAGAACATCATCCCATCCTCTACCGGTGCTGCTAAAGCTGTAGGTAAAGTACTGCCAGAACTGAATGGCAAACTGACGGGTATGGCGTTCCGCGTTCCAACTCCTAACGTATCCGTTGTTGACCTGACCGTTCGTCTGGAAAAAGCTGCTTCTTATGAAGAAATTAAGAAAGCAATCAAAGCTGCTTCCGAAGGCGCAATGAAAGGCGTTCTGGGCTACACCGAAGACGACGTTGTATCTACCGATTTCAACGGCGAAGTGTGCACTTCCGTGTTCGATGCTAAAGCAGGTATCGCACTGAACGACAACTTCGTTAAACTGGTTTCCTGGTACGACAACGAAACCGGCTACTCTAACAAAGTACTGGACCTGATCGCTCACATCTCTAAATAAGTTGAGATGAGTGTTTGATCCAAAAAGGCGACTTCGGTCGCCTTTTTTATTGTTTTAAGACAGAGGATTGCTTAATGATTAATAAAATTTTTGCACTTCCGGTAGTCGAACAACTTACCCCTGTGCTCTCCCGCCGTCAGATCGACGGTGCTGATATTATCGTTGTAGACCATCCGCGCGTGAAAGCCTCCGTGGCGCTGAACGGCGCCCACCTGCTCTCCTGGAAACCGGAAGGAGAAGTGGAAGGCTTATGGCTGAGCGATGCAACCTCATTTAAAAAAGGGGCGGCTATCCGTGGCGGCGTACCGATCTGCTGGCCGTGGTTTGGCCCTTCTGCACAGCCGGGTTTGCCGTCTCACGGTTTTGCCCGTAACCAGCAGTGGACGCTGAAAGCACACAACGAAGATGATAACGGCGCGGTGCTGACCTTTGAACTGCAGGCAAACGATGAAACTCGCGCCCTGTGGCCGCACGATTTCACCCTGTACGCCCGCTTCAAGCTGGCGAAAACCTGCGAGATTGAGCTGGAAGCCCACGGCGAGTTTGAAACCACCTCCGCCCTGCACACCTATTTCAACGTGGGTGACATCAGCGCAGTGAAGGTGAGCGGCCTTGGCGATACCTTTATCGACAAAGTCGATAACGCCAAAGAAGGGAAGCTGAGTGACGGAGTACAAACGTTCCCTGACCGTACCGACCGCGTTTACCTGCACCCGGAAGCATGCAGCGTGATCCATGACGGTGCCCTGAATCGCGGTATTGAAGTGGTTCACCACCATCACAGCGACGTAGTCGGCTGGAACCCAGGCCCGGCGCTTTCTGTGAGCATGGCGGACCTAACGGATGACGGTTATAAAACCTTTGTTTGCGTAGAAACCGCCTGCGTGAGCACGC
Source organism: Enterobacter quasimori (assembly GCF_018597345.1). Taxonomy (NCBI): domain Bacteria; kingdom Pseudomonadati; phylum Pseudomonadota; class Gammaproteobacteria; order Enterobacterales; family Enterobacteriaceae; genus Enterobacter; species Enterobacter quasimori. The sequence goes on from NZ_JAHEVU010000001.1 coordinate 766,622, forward strand.
CGCAGAAAGCAAGCGAAGAAAAACCGTCCCGTTTAGGACAGACGATCAAGATTGTGAAGCGTTAATACGGTTCCACTGCACCAAACTAAAACAAACGGGGCGCAAGCGCCCCGTTTTGATGCACAGAATGCACGCTAAAGATGCACACTCAGAACTTGTAGGTCACGCCCACAGAGAAGATGCCTGACCAGGATTTGTCGACCATCGGGCTGTCTTTGATTTCATCACTCAGGCGGGAGTAACGGCCAGTACCGTAAACGTTCCAGTCACCCAGGAAGTTATAGCTCGCGGTCAGCTCCAGGTATGGATCCCAGCCATCATCCGCGCTGTAGCTTTTCAAACCGCTACGGCGAGATTCAGCTTTAGAGACGCCATAATAGTAGTCGTTGTAGTTCTCGCTGCTGTACTGCACACCAATGCCCGGCGTCAGCGTCAGCGCACCGTTGGTGTAGCGATAAAGCCACGCCAGATCCCAGATAAAGCCGTTGCTGTTGTCGAGCGTATCCGCCGCAAGCGCAGTACGCAGGAAGCCATACTGGGTATTATGTACGTAAGAAAGACCCGCCATCAGCGAGCTTCTGCGCTTGTCCAGCTGGCGAAGCGCGTTGCTGTCGCTGTCGCCTGGCTTGAAGTGCGTCGGGTCGTAATACGCCATGATCGAAAGCTTATCAGCCGTATCGTTCCACAGATAGTAGCCGCCGCCCAGGCCGCGGAACCAGAAGTTATCGCCTTCATAGGTGACAACGGGAACGGGATACACGTCGCGGTCATACTGTTTGTATGGGCTGTTAATGACACCCGCGCCCGCGCCAACAGTCCACTGACTTTCTGCCTGTGCGGTGTTCACTGCGGTAGCGGCAAGGATGCCTAATGCCAGAAGTTTGAGTTTGGTCACAATCCATTCTTTCCTGTAGTCAAATAATCAGCGGGTGAAGTGTAACCGCCATTCCCGTTCATCCCAAAATTTTTTGCTGACTAATGAGTCTGATTAACCCGTTATTTTTTACTTTTCAGATGACAGGCTGCTTTCATTTATGTGAACCCTGAATGAAAAACGCGGCTTCGCCTTATTACGCACGTGGGAATTTTTGGATGAGTTATTGATATGTCATTGAAATTAGATTTTCTCAGCATGCAAGTTTTGCAAATGCCATCTACGCTTTAATTTAAGAAGAGATTTTGCTGCACACCCCCGCACTTCTTAGCGTCTGACCTGGCACACAGGTTGCTGCTCTGGCAGTGAGGTGCGAGAAATTCTCTTCCGGGAGCCTCCACTACTCATACGAACGGCTCTTATCCTGTGCTAAAAAACGAAAGGACGGCATGCCATGAATATATTCGATCACTATCGCCAGCGCTACGAAGCTGCCAAGGACGAAGAGTTCACACTGCAGGAGTTTCTTACCATCTGTCGGCAAGATCGCAGTGCCTATGCCAATGCGGCAGAACGGCTATTGATGGCTATTGGTGAGCCTAACATGGTTGATACTGCCCTGGAGCCACGGCTTTCCCGTCTCTTTTCGAATCGGGTCGTCGCCCGATATCCGGCGTTTGAAGAGTTCTATGGCATGGAAGATGCCATCGAGCAGATCGTCTCCTACCTGAAGCATGCTGCTCAGGGTCTGGAAGAGAAGAAGCAGATCCTCTATTTACTGGGTCCTGTGGGTGGCGGTAAATCGTCGCTTGCCGAGCGCCTGAAAGCCCTGATGCAACGCGTGCCGATTTACGTGCTGAGTGCCAACGGGGAACGCAGCCCGGTCAATGACCATCCGCTGTGCCTGTTTAATCCGCAGGAAGATGCGCAGATCCTTGATAAAGAGTTTGGCATCCCGCACCGCTATCTCGGCACGATTATGTCGCCGTGGGCGGCAAAACGCCTGCACGAGTTTGGTGGCGATATTACCAAATTCCGCGTCGTCAAAGTCTGGCCGTCAATTCTGGAACAGATTGCCATCGCCAAAACGGAGCCCGGCGACGAGAACAACCAGGATATTTCGGCCCTGGTCGGTAAAGTCGATATCCGTAAGCTGGAACATCACGCGCAAAACGACCCGGATGCCTATGGCTACTCCGGCGCCCTGTGCCGTGCAAACCAGGGGATTATGGAGTTCGTCGAGATGTTTAAAGCACCGATTAAAGTGCTGCATCCGCTGCTGACCGCCACCCAGGAAGGGAACTACAACGGGACGGAAGGTATTTCCGCCCTGCCGTTTAACGGCATCATTCTGGCGCACTCCAACGAATCTGAGTGGGTCACCTTCCGTAATAACAAAAACAATGAGGCGTTCCTCGACCGTGTTTACATTGTCAAAGTGCCTTATTGCCTGCGGATCTCGGAAGAGATCAAAATTTACGAGAAACTGCTTAACCACAGTGAGCTGGTGCACGCACCTTGCGCACCGGGAACGCTGGAAACGCTGTCTCGCTTCTCCATTCTGTCGCGCCTGAAAGAGCCGGAAAACTCCAGCATCTACTCGAAAATGCGCGTCTATGATGGTGAAAGCCTGAAGGACACCGACCCGAAAGCGAAGTCCTATCAGGAGTACCGCGATTACGCGGGCGTCGACGAGGGGATGAACGGTCTGTCCACGCGTTTCGCGTTTAAGATCCTCTCCCGCGTCTTTAACTTTGACCATGCGGAAGTGGCGGCCAACCCGGTGCATCTGTTCTACGTCCTGGAGCAGCAAATCGAGCGCGAGCAGTTCCCGCAGGAGCAGGCTGAACGCTACCTTGAGTTCCTGAAAGGCTACCTGATCCCGAAATACGCCGAGTTCATCGGCAAAGAGATCCAGACCGCCTACCTGGAATCCTATTCAGAATACGGGCAGAACATTTTCGACCGTTATGTTACCTATGCTGACTTCTGGATCCAGGATCAGGAGTACCGCGACCCGGATACCGGCCAGCTGTTTGACCGTGAATCCCTGAACGCGGAACTGGAAAAAATTGAGAAGCCTGCCGGTATCAGCAACCCGAAAGACTTCCGTAATGAAATTGTCAACTTCGTCCTGCGCGCCAGAGCGCATAACAACGGGCGTAACCCGAACTGGACCAGCTACGAAAAACTGCGCACGGTCATTGAGAAGAAAATGTTCTCCAATACCGAAGAGCTGTTGCCGGTTATCTCGTTTAACGCCAAAACCTCAACCGACGAGCAGAAAAAGCACGACGATTTTGTCGACCGTATGATGGAGAAAGGCTACACCCGCAAACAGGTCCGCCTGCTCTGCGAATGGTACCTGCGCGTGCGCAAATCGTCTTAAAACAAGTGCCCGGTAGCGTTCACGCTTACCGGGCCTACAAAATGCAAGTTGGCAAATGCAGTACGGGGGGTATATGACCTGGTTTATTGACCGGCGTCTTAACGGCAAAAACAAGAGCACGGTGAACCGCCAGCGCTTCTTGCGTCGTTATAAAGCGCAAATTAAACAGTCGATCTCCGAGGCCATCAACAAACGCTCGGTGACTGACGTAGACAGCGGCGAGTCTGTCTCCATCCCCACTGATGACATCAGCGAACCGATGTTTCATCAGGGGCGAGGCGGTCTGCGCCATCGCGTCCACCCAGGTAACGATCACTTTGTTCAGAATGACCGCATCGAGCGTCCACAAGGCGGTGGCGGCGGCTCTGGAAGCGGTCAGGGACAGGCCAGCCAGGACGGTGAAGGTCAGGATGAATTTGTCTTCCAAATCTCGAAAGATGAATATCTCGACCTGCTGTTTGAGGATTTGGCGCTGCCGAATCTGAAAAAGAACCAGCACCGCCAGCTTAACGAATACAAAACCCATCGCGCGGGGTATACCGCAAACGGCGTGCCCGCCAATATCAGCGTCGTGCGTTCGCTGCAGAACTCGCTGGCGCGACGGACGGCGATGACGGCCGGTAAACGACGTGAACTGCGCGAGCTGGAAACCAGCCTGAAGGTCGTGGAAAACACGGAACCGGCGCAACTGCTGGAAGAGGAGCGCCTGCGCAAAGAGATTGCCGAGCTACGGGCAAAAATTGACCGCGTGCCGTTTATTGACACTTTTGACCTGCGTTACAAGAACTACGAAAAACGTCCAGAGCCATCCAGCCAGGCGGTAATGTTCTGTCTGATGGACGTTTCTGGCTCCATGGACCAGGCCACCAAAGATATGGCGAAGCGTTTTTATATTCTGCTCTACCTGTTCCTGAGCAGAACCTATAAGAACGTGGAGGTGGTCTATATCCGCCACCACACTCAGGCGAAAGAGGTGGATGAACACGAGTTCTTCTACTCGCAGGAGACCGGCGGGACCATTGTATCGAGCGCCCTGAAGCTGATGGATGAAGTGGTGAAAGAGCGTTACGACCCGGCGCAGTGGAACATTTATGCCGCACAGGCGTCGGATGGCGACAACTGGGCAGACGACTCGCCGCTGTGTCATGAAATTCTGGCGAAGAAAATTCTGCCCGTCGTGCGTTACTACAGCTATATCGAAATCACCCGCCGCGCGCACCAGACCCTGTGGCGGGAGTATGAACATCTGCAGTCGATGTTCGATAACTTTGCCATGCAGCATATCCGCGATCAGGATGATATCTATCCGGTATTCCGGGAGCTGTTCCACAAGCAAAGCACATCAACCGCAAATTAAATGATTAAAATCAGCCAGTTACTTGCGTTTTACTGGCTGATTTATTTGCGTTTAAATGCTCAATTTTCATCATACTTTTCATCCACTTAGTTTTTATTTTGGGGAATGCTTTTTGTGAGAAATAGCCTTACAAGAATCCACCGTTTTTTGTCTTTCTGTCATGGGGTGTCGGGGGTCGGAGGTTCAAATCCTCTCGTGCCGACCAAAAACATATTGAAAACCAGCCTCTTACGGCTGGTTTTTTGTTTTCAAAAAATGGAATGGCGAATCAATGGTGAAATGATGGTTGAACCCTGCTTCAAATTGCCGGGCAATCATCGTTACCCACTCTGGTAAGACTATGCGTTAGCACGCCAAAAACCTCCACGTCATCCAGCGCGTCGCCTTCTATCGCTTCACCATCTTCAGTTATCAATGCCGCCCCGTATAGCTTTGCAAACTCGTTCCTGTTATCCATTCTTATCAATAGCGTATCTCCCTGCTCTGGCCTCATAGCAACGTTAATGACAGCCCAACCGCATGACGTTTCTATTACCCTGCTGTTCCCATCAATTCCGCATAACAGATCTATGGTTAACCGCTGTTCCTGGTAATCCATTGCTGGTGAAGGAAAGCCCATCAGAATACCCTCCCCATATTCCGCAAGATCCAGTAACGGTTATCACTGCCGTCCGTCGTCTTATCAGCGAAATCTGGCTGGTATCTCTCAATCCATGCGTTAGCGTCTGCCTGGCTGAAATGCCAGTTCTTCTCGCGCAATTTATTGATGAATTTGTTTGTATTGAGACAAAGGTAACCCTTTGGATTCTGTTCTATAGAGGCTAAAAAAGCTGCGTGAATATCAAATTGACGAGGCATAGCAGCACCCTCACTTGCCCATTGACTGTATACATATACAGTAGTATTTTTACATCAATAGATCAAGTCAGTAAGGAGGGAGGGTGATGTTCGTTGAGCTGATTTATGACAAGCGTAATGTTGAGGGGCTCGGAGGGGCAAGAGAGATCATTCTGGCCGAGCTGACGAAGCGGGTGCACCAGATTTTCCCTGATGCCGAAGTGAAGGTGAAGCCGATGCAGGCGAACAGTTTAAATAGCGATGCCAACAAAAGTGATCGAGAAAAGCTGAATCGCATGCTGGAGGAAATGTTTGGAGATTCCGATATGTGGTTAACATCAGAATAACATACCGCTCGCCTAGTATCGTAAGGTAGTTAAAAGATGCCGCTAGTGTTGTAGCGGCAATTGACGTTAAATTTGTTTCAACTGGTTTTCAAGTTCCGCCACCCTTCTTATCAACTGCCTCACAACCGGCACAAGATACGCTGATGCAACTTCCGCAACATCAACAATCATTCCGTCTTCAATAATGCCACCCTCACCATCAATAAGCTCCTGTCGTTCGATCAGTTCCTCATTACGTACCAAAATGTCCTGAGCACGAAAACCGGCACGAACCTTATCGGGTGACCATTTAAGCGTATAGAGAATGGACTCCCAGTCCTGAATAAAGCTCACTGCCTCTTCTTCACTGATGACTTTTTTCTCATTCTTGACACGGATATCTGATACGGCTGGAGTGATAGTCCCGTTGCTGGTCTGAATAACGCTTCCGCCCTGAATGAAGTACCAGTACGAACCAAATGTTCCGTCATCACTTAAGCTTATTAACGCACCGCTATTGGCAGCCTGCCCTGAGCTGTGCATGTACCCACCAAATGCAGCATTGAGCGTATAAGAGCCGGTGCCAAACCTCGCAACAAATGGTTTGCAGGCAAATGAACTGGAAGATGTGTTTGTCGTTTTCTGAGACACAAGCCCCCCAGCTGGAGCACCGAGTGACGTTGTTAATGGCGCTTCAATTGCTGTCATACGTTTTATATCACTATTCACGCCTGACCCAGCCGCTCCAATATTATCGCGTGCTCCAGATGCATCTTTCGCTCCGGTTCCTCCGAGAGTAATTGGAATGAGACCATTGGAATCTACCAAACCAAGGTTTGTGCGCGCGTCAGCGGCATTCGTTGCTCCGGTCCCGCCCTGGTTGACAGTAACAGCTCCGTTCGTTTTTGTGGCAACCGTATTAACCATGTACTGCCATGACGGACCGGTGAATGAAGAACCGTCCGGGAGCGTAACGGTTATATTTCCCGATGCACTGAATAACCGCTGCCAGTTCTGTTTGTCATAGTTCAGGCCGCGCAGGGCTTCTGCGCTTTGTGCCACCAGCGCAGCAGTAACAAGGTTCATCGCAACGCGCGGCACCGCATACCATGCAGCGCCGCCCTGCGTTGGTCCGGTATAGTTACTGACCAGCGTCAGGGAGGTATTGCTGTTCACCGTTTTGATGGCGAGCGTATAAGGGATGCCACCAACCGTCACAACAATAAAATCGCCGACGGCCAGCTCGGTGGTAAAAGCGGTACCGCTGCCGGTTACCGCGGCTGAATTATTTGTCAGAGTCAGTGTTCCTGCGGACATAGTTGCTCCTTTGAAGCAATAAAAAACCCCGCCGGAGCGAGGTTCAGTAAGTTAGAAGTCGTTAAACGTACATATCGGGAATGACCGGGAGTGAAATAGGCGTAACCCCGGCGTTCGCCAGCTGCCTGTCTGCCCAGCCGACATACACTCCCCTTCCGACCCTGAGGGTCCCGTTCTGCATGACCAGCCCATAGTGGTAGTGATAAATGCGACCGCCACCGAAGCTGGGGACCCTCAGCCCAAAGCGGCCAACGGGCACATATCCGCCCCCGGGAACGGTCTGCGCCGTGGTGGAAGGCACAAAATTAACGCCGAGATAAACGAACGGGCGCCGCGCAGTTGAGAACGTGCACTGGCCCGCGGCGTTATAGATATTGAATCCGGGATTCGCGGCCACCGGCGAAACACCTCCCGCGAAGATGACCACATCAACGGTGCCGCTCATGGGCTGGTCTTCCGTGTTTGATCCGTCATTAAGAAACAGCAGCCGGTTTCCGTCATAGTCCAGCGTGTAAGGGCTGTTCCACTTACAGCAAACCAGGTATTTGCTGCGATCAAATCCTGCAATGGTCGGCGTGACCCAGCCGGACGTACCGACAGTTACCCTGGCTTTATAGATGCAGTACCCGACCCTTGACGCCGTTGTGATCGCCGTAAAGTCAGTGCTGTTCTGAACGAGTAGGCCAACATTTGAGTTCTGGCTTACGGGCAGGATCTGCCACAGCGTGCCGGAGAACGCCACGCGCTGCGGATTGGGAAATCCGGGGTTTGAATTGCCGCTCCAGTTCTGCGTGACGTTCGCGCCGGAGATAGTGACGCTGTCCAGCTTGAATATCCCCTCGTCGCTGATTACCGTCTGGGTCGGTATGAAAATGACATTCGAACCGGCCACGTAACCCTCAACTGTCGCAGTATTCACGTTACCGATACCGCCGGCTATCGCCCCGCCATATGTCGGGCAACGTAATCCGGCGGTAATTTCCATCGGTTTACCGCCATCATTGAGATCGATTAAAAGTCCTGAAGGCATAAATCACCATGAACCAACGACGATACGACCACCGCCGGGGATATTGACGGTAATACCGTTATTGTTGATAACGACCGTGTCATTGGTCCCGTTGAACGCAAAGTTACCGCTGTCTGCGTAGAGTTTGCCGTGGAATTCACAGTCGCCGGTCTTGTCGATATTCCAGCCGCGAACCCCGGCTGCGAAGTTTGTCGAGCGGATATAACTGCCGATTTTCGCATTGGTGATACTGCCGTCCTGGATCATCGCGTCACGGATAAAGACCTGTCCGTTATAGACAAAGAAGGCGGCCTCATAGTTGCCGGGATCGCTTCCTGAGTAGATGCCGAACTGGTCAGCAGCGAATACAACCGTGGATTTGTAAGAACCACCTGAAGGCTCAATGGACATACCAAAGCCGGTGTTGTACTTCACGCCGTTACGGATAATGCCAAGGTTCAGGGTATATGAAGCCTTGCCTGTACCGTTGCTCGTCACCTCGGCGTTCATTTTCTGGTTAACCGCCGTCGTCAGGTCTCCAACCTCTGCCTGAACATACGTATCAAGGGAAGCTATAGCTTTCGTGTTATCACTGATGGCCGTTTGCTGTTCGAGGATTTGCGAGTTAACGCTTTCGAACTGAGACTTAACACTGGTGGTGAGCTGGGCTAACGCCTTGTCTACCGTGGCGATCGTTGTCCTGACCGTCATGATTTCGGCATTTACTTCCCCCAGTTGCTGGAACTGGCGTTCCACCGTGCCGTTATTCGCCAGCGCGTTTTGCAGAATACCTTCAAGGTTGGTATCAACGCCCTTCTCCACGTTTTTCATGGCGTCAGAATTCCTGACAGACTCGTCAATGACGTCAATCAGGCCCGAAGTATCGGTCTGGCACAGCGCGGCCACTTCAACAAACGCAGATGTACCAAACGCGTTGATCGTGCGGACATACCAGTAATAGGTGTGCCCGTTCTTCAGGTTATGGCTGCTCCAGGTGGTGCCGATCCCGGCACGCGTTGCCCTGCCTTCAACCGTTGACGTGCTGGTATTCGGCAGCCTGGTTTCTCCGGACGTCCAGAAATCAAACTGCGTTGATACGTTCGTCACTGCTGCCAGGCGCGGGTATAGCGTGATGGCAAAATAGCTTTGCTCAATATCTACCCTTGACGGCGCTGGCGGTGCCTGAATGCTGAATTCAAGATATGCCTCCGGCGACTCTGCCCCCATCTGGTTTACCGCAGTGACGTGGGCCGTGTAGGTAGACTGAACAAGCCCTGTCAGGCGGGTAAAGGAACCCGGAACCTGAACAGAGAGCACCGTCTGACCCGCCTTGCGGATCACAACCTTGTTGTAAACAAACTGCCCGATGTTCTGCCAGGACAGCACGCCCTGAACCACCTGCCCAATCTCCTCGACGGTGTATTTCAGGTTCTGCGGCTGCGCCACCCCGCCAGATGGCAGCTGCGTGAACGGCGGCCGCTCAATTGGCTTGCCTATTGCATCACCCCAGACATCAGCAGTCTCCTGTTTCAGGGTGATCTGCACCCCGTTCTGCACACCGAACCGCCAGTCGGTCACGCGCATTTCGACATTAATGATTCCGAGCGACGGGAAATTCACCTTCACGTACATGCCGGGACGGTAGCGATAGCCGCTCAGGTTCAGTGTGAGATTCATCGTGCGTGAAATGCGGGTGCGCTTCAGTTTGATGTCTGCCAGGCGCTGAGCCTGAAACTCACTGGTGACAAAGCGAAGTTTCAGATCCTGTGAAATCTCAACGCCATCTTCAGCAACCCATTCGCTGACAGACACCGCCGGGAAATCAGCCTCAGCGTAGGTCTGCTTAGGATCGATAAAGGTACCGTTAATGGTGTTGACGCGCTCAGACTGCGATACTTCCGGCATGATTTCGATATCGCCGGCCAGCTGACTTTCTGTGATCACTTCGGTTGCAGGGCCATAATACGCACCAACCAGAATGCCGTGCTTACCCGCAATGTACGTTGGCTCGCCAGCTCCGACAGCCAGCATCGCTTCAAGAATGCTGGCCTTGTTTTCGTTCAGGTCGAACTCACCGTTTAAGGTGTAACGTTTTTCCGTGGTTCCGTCGCCGTTCGTTACCGTCTCGTCGCAAATGTTGGCGGCTTCCTGAAACTGATCCCAGTTGATATCCGCATCCGGCACCTTCAGGTAATTGCGGTAATAGTCCAGCACGCAGAGCGCAAGGTTGTTGCTGTATTCCGTGCGGCCGGTGCGCGGGTCATAGACCTTGCGCCCCGTTTTCTCGACCTTGATGTTAGGAATACCTGAGGGGAATTTTTCAGCGTTAAACTTCAGCGACACACGTAGCCAGGAAATGCCCTTGCCGATCATGTCCTCTTTCCAGGAAGGGCAGTTCTGAAGCATAAACGGATCGGCGGTCTGGCGGTCGTTATGTACTTCGTAGGTGGCGTTATCAGGGTACGAACCAATATCGTCATCACCGAGATAGATGGTTCCTACACCGGAGAGCGGGTGTCCCGCCAGGGTGATCGCAAGGTGAAGCCATTCGCCATCAGTCTGATCGCCTTTTTCCTCTTCGGAGAAGAAAAGCGTACCTGCTGATACCGTCCTGCCATATACCACCGTTTTCGGGCTGGCAGCCGCGCGCAGGACCTGCTTTCTTTCGGAGGTATCACGATAAGCACCAATAGAGGGCTTCTTCGTCAGCATCTGCGTTGCCACCTGTGCAGCAATCGTGATCGCCATTGCAACGGCATAAGCGCCATTAGCAGCGGCTGCACCAGCGGCAACGGTGGCGATAATCGGAATAGCAGCAGGCATCAGCGAACCCTCCAGGCGCTCAGTGGCTTAATTCTCAGACAAACCAGCCCTTCCTCCCCCGGCACCCACACGGTGCCGCCGTAAATCACCCCGGCGCATCGGGTACCAGCATTCTCGACAACCGCGATATCGCCGCGCTGGGCCATCTTCACAGGTACTTCATCAAGGTACTTCGCCAGCACTTTCTCCAGCGATCCGCCGCCGCGCAGCAACGCTTTTTTCGCCCCCGTTTCGCTGTCATACGTCCCGCGCCAGCCGTCGGCAAAATTATCCCCGGTCATCGCTTCAGCGCAGTCGGCTGCGAACAGGCAGCAGTCATGTTCGCCCCATAAAAAAGGCCGCTTTTCAGCGGCCCTTATCACGGCGATTAATCTGTTATGCCAGTCTGGATGCTTCATGCTTCCTCACGAATAGGTAAATCCTGGCGCATCTTTTTTACTGCCCCAGTAAATAGAACGTTCTGCCATCTGTGCGACGTAACGAAAAATGCGATCGCCTGGCTGGGAGGCCTGATGCGATTCGTCCGTATAGCGGTCCGGGAACGGTCGCTGCCAGTCTTCAAAAATGTTACTGACGGTGTATTGCAGGGCGTTGGTCTCCCCCGACGTCGCGCCGGTACCGGATACCCGACCCTTAAAAATCAGGTCAGCAACCTGAACAACGCCGTTGTCGTCCATAGCCACCAGATACAGCTCCGCCGGTTTTCCGACACAGCGCTCGTTAAGCGTTTTGGCAAACAGGGACATGTCCAGGCCGGAAAGCGTCATCCTGAGTTGCGTCGGGCTCGTCGTGTTGGTTTCATTGACATCATCAATGGCGCCCATCGTTCCCATGCCGTAATAGACATATCCGCCCAGCACCAGCGTGCCGGTGCCGGAATGGACGTAAGCGGTCCCGGACTCAAACTGGACGTTGGCCGCCAGCACCGCGGTAACCCTGTCACGGGAGAGCCAGGTGATCATCGAATCTGAAAAAGGGGAATACAGCATTAAAACGCCTCCTCAAATTCCAGTGTGTAGCTGGTAAACACGCCAGGAACCCGGTTACCCGCGCCCTGCTGGTTATCTTTCAGCTTAAAAATGCCGTAGGGGTTAGCCACCTCAATTTTGCCGTTAACCGGCGGCGAGGTACGCAGCATCGGCGCAATCGGAATCATTGCGGTACCCGTTGAAGTGCTGGTCACATCAGCAGTGACCATCTTCAGCTCGTCGTTCACGGTAAGATAATCTCCGGTGCGCAGTACGAGCTTGCCGGGCGTCCAGCCTTTACTGCTGAGCTGGGTCCCCGTCTGGTTCGCATCCTGCACTACCGGATTTCCGGCGGGCGTTCTCCCCTCGCGTCCCCAGTCGCGAATTTTCACCCTGCCGTATTCACCATCGAGATCGGCCACCAGCGCATCAATACGTCGGGATTTATCGTCGGTAAGGTTGTTAAACGTCAGGGAGCAGATCCAGCGGGTGCCGGGGAAGCGAACGGTCTGTGAGGCACCATTAAAGGGAGAGCGAAATGTTTTGGTGTTACTTTCCGGTCGCCATGTCAGAGACGACGGGCATACATCAGCAGGCCATTCAAGCGCAGCCATACTTATTCACTCCTTATTAAACGCCAAGCAGTCGCCTGCCCTGCCCGTTAGTCTGGAAATCACTCAGCATGTCCTGCCGCGCCTTCTTCGCGCCGTCTCTGGCCCCTTTAGCGGCAGCCTCCTCCATCGCCTGCTTAAGCGCGGCATCGCCATTACCGGAAATGGAGAAATGCTGCTGAATGGTCTGTTGAATGCTATTCCCTCCCGCGCTAACGGAGGAAACAGCATCATCTACCATTCGCACGCCGAGAGAGCCGTCTGCGGTTCTGGTTAGCGGCATGATCGCCTCTGGCCCAGCTTCACCCATCAAGCCAGCACCTTTAGCGAAGGCGAACATCGTAGGGCTGTTCACAATACCATTGCGGAATTTGCTCAGATCAGGGGAATCATAAACCCCGCCTTTTGCGTTCAGGGTTAAACCAGAAGCGGCTGAATCGTAGGCACCAGATGGCGTACTGCCACCAGAAGACGCGCCTCCAAACATCCCGCCAAGCGAGCCGAGAAGCCCGCTATCACCGGCAGACTTGAGGCTATTGACCAGGATAGCTCTAAGCAGAACCTTTTGGAGTTCGCTCAGCACGCTGTTAGCCCAGTCCGCCCAGTCCGCTTTATTCCCGTTGAGTGCATCCGCCATGTTGTCAACCAACCCATCCAGGGTGTTGCCCACAAGACCCGATACCTGACTGTAATAATCGCTGGAAGTGTCAATCCAGTTTGCCAGCCCATCCTGTGCACCAGCGAGCCAGTCGCCCTGAATTTTGTCCAGATCCTCATAATGGGAACGATATTTTTCAAGCCGTACCGCAAGTGCCTTATCGAGTTCCTGGTTATAGCGGTCATATTCGGTAGAGGTCTTAATGTCTCCACTCTGGAATCTGCGTTGCAGGTCTTCACGCTTCTCGTTAAATTCACGCTCAATATCGAGTTGCTCACGCATTCGTTCGCGTGCTTTATCCCCTAACCCGGCGCCGATAACATCCGCATCGAGGGAGCTTGCAGCGTTAGCATTTTCGCGCTGAAGGTTCGCAACATATTCGGCGAGCCTGATATTTTCCTCATTGGCCTTTTTAACTGAATTGAGGCGATCAACCTCAGTAGCGAGCTGCTCCAGGCGAGTCTTCTGAGTTTCATTAAGTCCAGCCAGCTTGCCATCCGCAATATCAAACTGAAGCTTTTGTTGTTCTGTGACTTCTGCGCTTTTCTTTCCAGTAGTGTCGATCAGAGCAATTTGACGAAGATAACTTGTCTCCATAGATTTAAACGAAGACTCAAGCTTTTTAAGGGTTGAATCGGGTTTTGTCTTCCCGTTTGTTTCGTCTTTATCAAGCGCGTAGCCCCCACCTACTGTTGCAGGTTGAATTGGCAGTTTTGCTGGGCTACCAGCAACTAATTGACCCTTTAATTTTATTAAATCTTCTAACTCTTTTTTTGCATTTGCCAGAGTAATATTTGAATCGAGCACACTGCCAATAATACTTTCAGTTTCAGGAAAGTTACCTGCATCAATGTTTCTTTGAAGCCAGTCAATTCGTTCTTTTACCTGATCAAGATTTTTTCGGTCAATATTACCACCGATGGCAGCTATCCTATTACCTGTGCTTGCTGCTAATTGTCCAGCCGCAGCAGCTGATTTTACCAACCATCCAGTAAGCTCTGCCACCTCAGACACTAAGTTAGTTATACCCTGAAGAACCTTTGGATCTGTTAAAACTTTCCTCAATTGATCAAGTGAGTCTGTAAGAGGAGATAAGTCTACTTTGGCGAGTCCTGCTGAAATTTCTAATTTTAACCCTCGAACCTGTGCTTCAATATCCTCGAATATCTGATTCACTTTAACGAGATCGTCTATTGATGCAGGGTCTGGAGCAACTCCGAAATCTTTAGCGAGACTTAAAAACTGCTTAAGCTTCTCATTGTTATTATCAAACAGAGGAAGAAGTTTCGAAAGGTCATTGCCAAGGCTTTCAAGTACTGTGGTTTTTTCAGCGTTTGTGCTGATTTTACCAAGCGACTCACCAATCGCCAGAAGTTGTTTGTCTGGACTTACTTTGGATAATTTTTCAGCGGATAATCCAAGAGCATTCAGGGCATCAACGGCCTCACCTGACTTATTCAGGACCGCATCGCCGATTTTGTCACCAATATCTTTGAAGATATCGGCCATTTGATCGCCGGACACACCGGCCTTTTCGGCAGCGAACTGCCACGATAACAACTCTTGAGTGGAAATATTTAGTGATTTAGCCCAACGGTCTGTCTCTGCTATTTGTTTCGAGGTAGATTTTAGAAGCTGAAAACCAGCAACACCAACAGCGCCGGCTAAAGCAACTGTTGCTGAACCAATGGAGGCAAAAGCTTTGGTAGTTTCAGCGGCATCCTTCTGAACTTGCTTAGCCCACTGCTGGGAGGCTCTTTCCGCTTTATCCATGCCAGAAACAAAACCGCCAACCTTGGCAACAAGATCGAGTGTAAGGGTCCCGAGTGATTTCCCAGCCATAATTAACTCCAGAAATAAAAAAGCCCGCATAGCGGGCTGATTTTCATATGTTTGCTTTTAGACTTCGCTCAAGCTCGCTCTTGAAGTTTTTCCCAAGAGGGGCAGGCATTTCCCCTGCAATACGCTCAATAAGAGGCATGTTCATGAAAGTAATTTCTGATACCGATTTACCAGAGTGTTTTTCAAGCAGGAAGATTGAAAAATTGCGGACTTCCTCTAAATTAATACTACCGTCACCCTTGATGAAATCATCTTTGTTTATGGTTGATAGGTCATAGGCTTTGTAATTATTTCTAGGCATATTTCTCTTTGTTTTATTTGCAAGCAATATTCCACCAATAAACAAAACCGCTGCAACAATTAAATAATTCTGCCGCTCAGCCATCAGACCAATGTTGTTGACGCGTGAACCATCTCCGACAGGAACGCTTACATCCATGAGTAATGCAAAGACGCCTAACGCAACACCACCTAACGACAACAACCATCCTAAGTTTCTCATGTTTACTTCCCCTTTGAAGTTCAAGTTACAGTTTAACATGAGAAATTTATGTATCACCCCCAGGTACGCATAGCGTCTTCAAGTTTGATCGGCTCGTTTGCTGCCTCCAGCTCAACAGCGGCAATATGAGGCGCGAAATCAGCAATGCTGAAGGCAGGAGTGTTTTTGGTACGGTTTACGTTTGCCAGCACAGAAGAAACCAGTGCCGCCCCCCACTCTGTTCGCATCATCGGGTTCAGATTGCCGTATTTATGCCGGTACTGTACCCACTGCTGGAACTCGCGGAAGCTGAGGCGTTCTTTTGCCTCAGCGATAGTGCGGCCACCTATCCCGTTAAGGACTAGTTCGCACCAGATTTCGTCTTCTGCGCTGAGTCCGTCTTTCCCAGATCGTTAACTTCCTGAATAGCCACCAGCAGCGCCACCGTCAGGCCACCATCCAGCGCGCCACGGTCTGGATCGGCCTCGCCGGTAACATCGGCAACCGTAAACACCTGATGGCCATGCTCATCGCAAATTGACGCTGCGATACGCCCAGCAACTCCATCAATACGGCCCAGACCAGCAAGCACATCTGATGTGGCAGTGTGATAACCAAGAGGACGGATATACGTTGTCGCTGTATGTTCCTTACCATCCTGTGATTTCCAGGTAATCTCTTTTTCCACCGGGCGTCCGGTGAAGGCTCCCGTTTCTTTCAGGGTGTCGAGTGTCAGTTTCATTTATCTTTCCTGATATTGTTTGTTGAAACGCGGGGATTCAACCCCGCCAGTGATCAGCTGCCGGACTGCTCTTTCGGAATCCATGCCCCCTGCCCGGAACGCTGGATAGTGGCAGAAGTCTGCACGACCGTATTCCCCTGAAAGTCGAACGGGAAGTCTGAAACGTATCCCTTGAATACGTACCAGGTTCGATCGGGAGGAAGCACCAGGCCATCTACAGCACCCGGACCAGTTCCCGCTGTCGGCTCTGATTCGCCATCAGACCAGCCGATAGCAAATGTTACGTCGCTCTGGTCGTTTGACTCAGCCATATTGCTGAGCATCAGGTGGCTGGCGTTAGCAGGATCTGCGTTAAGCGTGGCCGTTGCCTGCCCCGGTGTACGCAATCCCTTTTTATATTTTCTGGTGTTACGTTCGCTCAGGCAGGTGTCATCAATCTGATCTGACGGGCTCCCACCTGGTGAAAATGCAGTGATGCATTCAATTTCGCTCACGACACCATTCGCGAGCACGTACAACTGTGTGCCTTGAGTCACTACTGACATGGTTATCTCCGGGTATAAAAAAACCGGCTGCGCCGGTGTGATATGGAAAGTTGGTTTATCGTTTGACGAGCCAGTCGACGTCGAAGGAATAACGGTACTTCATGGTACTGGGTTCCAGTTCCTGCGTACCCCACCTGGTGATTATTGCGCTGCCTTCGATCACATCACGAAGCGCCCGCGCAACCGTGATGACTTCTGTATCTGTGTCGGCGTAAACGTCAATCTGAACAGAAAAGCGGTCTATATCAGGTCGCTGCTTCAGGTAGTTTTGTGGATCACCGTCAATGTTCTGCCAGACCGCATAGGGATAGACAACTTCATCAAAATGCTTGCCGAAGGGGTACAGCCTTACGGGATATTCTCCCAGCAGGGAGCGAACCTCCTGGCTGGCTGCACAAACTTTAAAAACAGGCGCTATCATGCTTTGATCCCCTTTTTCACAGCCTGCCTGATCGCACGATCGATAGCTTTTTCCATTTCTTCCGCAAAAACGTTAATGACAGGGCCATCGATACCGTTCATCGCGGGGCGGATGATAGGTCGTGCTGCTGCATGCTCTGTTCCGAATTCAAGCATTCGCCAGTACCAAGTGTCGCCGCCAGGATTCCCTTTGTCGCCTGCTGTTTTGTAGGTTCCACCGGCTCGCCCCTTTCTGACGTTGGCTTTTGTCTGGGCATACTGTCGAGCACCGCCCATAACGCCAACGCGGAAAGTCAGGTTACCCGTTCTCCGGAATTCACGACTACCAAAGCTGGCAACGATATTTTTATAGATGGCCTCTTTGGTCAGTGGGTCATCAACCCGGGCAGCATTACTCCGGGCACGGTCCCTTATTAGGTTAGCGGCTTTACGAAGCGCAAATCGTCCCGCTTTGTCACGGGTGACGTCTGATACTGCCTCCATTTTCCCAAGCAGGGAATCAAGTCCGGTAAGACTTACTTCAACGCCATCAGCCATCGTTTACCCCTTCTGAGCAGGGAAGCGTGAGATATTCGCGGCCACTTTTCGTATCAGGAAGCACGCCCTCGATGTTATATATCCCACCGCGAAACAGGATGCGATTCATCCGGGTAACTCCCGGTCGAAAGCGTATTGTGATACGGGTGGTTATTTCCCCCTGCGATGCCTGGGCTGCAATAAACTCGCGTGCCGACAGCGGGGAGACTTCCGCCCATACGGTTGCTATGTCCTGCCAGGTTTTATTTACAGCTCCAGTCTCTGGGTTTTGAACCATCACCGGCTCCTGGATTGTTACCCGGTGACGTAGTTTCCCGGCCTGCATTCTACCCCCTGGCTTTTTGGCTGAGATACTGCGGCTTCAAATCGCTCAGTGGCGTAATTTCACCCCCATCATCTTCAGCCAGTGACTGGATAATGACATCGCATAACGCCATATTTGACTCAGCCAGCCGGTTTATCGCGTCCGTCTGCGCCCTCTGTGCTTCTGTCTGTTCGCGTAGCACTGTTAACAGCTCGTTTACCTGTTGCTCGTTCATATGCAATTTTCGCCCATTTTTTTATCCACTCACGCCGTTCCGCGCATCCTGAACAGGCCATATTTACACCCCGTAAATTCGGTATGGCTGAAGCAGGGCTTCAACTGCAAGCGGGACCTCTGCAACGGTTTGCCCGATGGACACGGATTCCCGGTTTGCATACCAGTGACCGATAAGCAGTAGCATGGCTGCCTTAACATCATCATTGAGCAGTATCGGGTCCGGATCGTCAGCGTAGCCAGGGCTGCTTTCCTTTTCATAGAGCGTTCGCCGTGTCCATGTCTGGACGTACCGGGCCGCTGCACCTGTGTAAATCTCCAGCAGAGCATCATCACCCGTAAAGTCGGTATCAATGCGGCAATGCTGTTTCACCACATTCTGATCAAGCATTTGTTTGCCCCGAAAAAAGCGGCCCGAAGGCCGCAATAGTTATCAGCTACCCGCGCCGGTGCTGAATGAACCGTACACGAACGCCTCAGGGCGTTTCACAGCCAGCGCCAGACGTTCTTCGCAACGGATGGTGATCATGTTTTTCTCGAAGTCGTCGGCGTTCTCCGTGGAGATAACCACGTTCGCATCTTCGCGGTCGAAGATTTGCGCGCCAGCGTTAAATGCACCGGTCAGGAATTTACCCTGGAAGGCTGCCGCTTCCGTTGCAACAACCGGCAGGCCCCACAGAGTCGGACCAGTCAGCGCCGCAGGGTTCGCCAGAATGTAACGACCCAGGCTGTCTTTGGTCAGCTCGATCCGCGCCCAGTCAATGAAGTGAAGAACATGACCAGATGCCGGGAAGCGTGCCAGCTGTGCCTGCAACATTGCCAGTCGCAGATCGTCAATCCCGCTCTGCTGTTCGACAGTGAACGCCGGATTGAACGCTGACGCCTGAGGAACGATGCCGTGCAGATGAACGCCGGTACCATCACCGAAGAGAATTTCCTGCTCTTCTGCATACTTCAGCCCGTAGCGCATTTCGGCATCAACGGTGGACTGCAACTGTGCGAAGTCATCCAGGATCTGCTTTGAGGCTTTGAACAGGTGGGCAATGGTGCTGACGCCAGTGATTTTCGGCGTGAACTCAATTTCGCTGTATGGTTTCTGCGTATTTTCAGGAACCACTTTCGCGTTATTGGTAAAGCCCGTCTGCTGCACCCAGAAAATAGCCGGGGAGGAAGTGCGGCCAGGCGCAATCAGATCGCGAATGAACAGGCGCTGTTTTGGTGCCGTATCGATGCCAGGAATTCGCTGGGGTTCGACAACACCATCAGGCACATCAGCAGAAGTCATTGCGGCCTTAACCGGGATACTGATACGCTTGCCACCTTCCACGCCGGAGGCAAAGGTTTTCAGCGCTTCAGCAGAGATCACCTGCTGACCGATTGATTCCACAACATGCTTCGCGTTTGCCAGCGGCATCTGGGCAACATGTTGCTCAAGCTCGCCCATAGCGGCCCTCAGCGTTTTTTCTGCATCGCGCAGGGCGTTGAACTCAGAAGCCATTTTATCAACGGCTGCTTTTGTTTCTTCTGACAGCTTGCCGGACTTCTGCGCCTCTTTGAGTGCGTCTTCCGCTTTCGCGTTGAATTTGCCGGTCGCCTCTTCAATGCTGGCAGTGACTTTTTTCAGAATATCGTTTACTTCAGACATAAAGGGTCCTTATTTGACTAACGCCGCCAGGGCGCTTTCAAGTGAATTGATGGTTTCAGGTTTGATGTCTTCGGCAGCGCCCGGCGTACCGTCGTTGGTGGTGACAGCGCCAGGCATGCCACCGGATAAGGCTTTAATGAGTTTTCTGCGCTCAGAGCGCGGGGTGTTGGTCTTGGCCAGCAATGCATCAAGTTTGCGAAGCGCGGCTGCAGGCGATTCGTCGCCGTCGCTGACCGCATCAGCAGAAAGCAGGCTGTCTGCCAGTCCCTTCGCCACAGCATCACTGCCACCGATATAACTCTCGGCATCCATCAGTTTCTGAACAGCTGCCATATCAAGGCCGGAACGCGCCGCGTAGATGTCTGCCATAGCGGTATCGAACGGCTCAAGAGACTGTGACAGTTCCGCAAAGTCATGGCGGTTACCCATCGCGTAGACCCAGCAGTTGTGGATCATCAGGAAGGCACCACGACCGATCTGAATTTCATCCCCGGCCATCGCAATGACCGAGGCGGCGCTGGCGGCAATACCGAGCACCTTCACCGTCACACGGCCTTCGTATTCTCGCAAAAGGTTGTAGATTGCCAGGCCTTCGAACATGTCCCCGCCAGGGGAGTTAATATTGACCGTGACGTCGGCGCCATTCATCGCCCGAAGCGCACCGGCGATACGTTTGGCTGTTACGCCTTCACCCCAGTAGTCCTGCCCGATCACATCAAAAACAGAAATACTGTTGTCGTCGGTGGCCGCAGCTTTGATCCCGCCATCCCAGCGTTCCATGGCGGAGGGTAAAGTTTCACAGGTGACCCGCGCGCAGGGGCGACCCGCCGGTGCTGCCGGAAGTTGTTTTTTGCTCATCAGGAAAGTGCTCCTAAGCGGCCTGTTTCAGCGGAGATTGTTCAAAGGAAATGTCAGGGAATATGTGGTTATGCAGTTCTCTCAGAGCCAGAGCCTGAACAGCAGGATTGCTGCTTTCGAGATTTTTCAGTTGCGTCAGGTTGAGCTGAACGGTGTAAATATCACCCCCTTCAATCGGTGGCATATTCTCAAGACGGCGCACGTCATTGCGGGACATCCACCCATTCTGGAGCGCGCTGGTATAGTACGCAGCACGGCCCGCGCTGTCGGCGCGCAGCAGTCCTTCTACAGAGAACTCCGCGAACACCTCATCATCGCCGTCCAGCAGGCACCGTCCTATTTCCTGCTCTATATTCACCAGCAGTGGGCGCAGGGTGTGCGTCAGGAACTGGAGGTTCATGCCCTCCAGACTGGATGCCCAGCTACTTTGCTTCGTGGTGTGACCGACCATGAAAGGCGGAACGCGAAACCAGCGACAGATTTCCTCAATACTGAAAGAGCGGCTTTCCAGCATCTGGGCGTCTTCGGGATTCATGGTGACGCCCTGGTACTTCAATCCACCTTCAAGCACCATGATTTTCCCGGCGTTTTTTGAACCCGTAAATGCAGCCATGTAGCTGCGAAGTCTTTCACGTTGTTCGTCAGACAGCGCATTCTCAGCGGAGAGAAAACCTGAACTCTGAAGCCCCTGTTCAAATATCTTCGCAGCAGACTCCTCAACCGCCATTGCAGAACCGATCACATCGCGGCCTGTTTTCATTGGCATCATGCCGCAAACACCGTCAAGACCGAACCCGCGAATGTGCATGATGTTTTTGACGGGAATGACGCGCTCGTTACCGTTTTCAGTGTATTTGTATTCCAGCGCCCCGGTCACGAGACGTTTAACCACCATGTTCTGTGGCAGCAAAGGCACCAGCGAAACCAGGCGGTTTGCGATGAATTTCTTCTCAATGAAGGCGTTCCCGCGCAGGCAAATACTGGCGACCACCATCAACATAAAGCGTGATGGTGTCATTTCTGAATTGGGTCGGCGGCACAGTATCGAATAGGCCGGATGATCGGTTGCCGCTTTACGCGAACCGTCAGGCTGTCGAACGTATATTTTCAGCGGAAGGGTTGAAATAGACTCGCTTAACAGTCTTACGCATGCCCACACAGCCGATAGCTGGATGGCTTTATCGGCCGTTACCACCTTTCCGCTGCTGCTGGTACCAAACCATTCCTCCCAGAACGTGCCGGTAGTCAGGCTGATAGGCACACCAAGCCAGTTAAGCAGAGCGCTTTTAACCCTGCCTGGCCGTTTGTTTTTTTTCATCAGAAACCTACCATGATGGGATTATTGAAGAATCCGGAGAGATTCTGCTGGTCGTTGCCACCGTTAACCAGAACGCGGCTCATTGCTGTGAACAAAGCCGCAGGGCCATCAATTTTGGCCTCTGGTGTGGACTTATTCGGGAAAATGTTCTCGTTCCGGTCAGGTTTGACGGTTACGTTGGACATCATCCAGTTCATTACCGGGTGATCGCTGTGATGGAAGCGGCCACCGTATACCAGTGCTTCGACCTCTTTCATCGCCTCAGAGAAATTGCGAACCGTCTGCGGTACCTCCACAAGCGGCAGCCCTTCTTCTGCCAGCGCAAGGCTGAACTGCGTCGCACTCCACGGGTCGAAGCCAATTTCTTTCAGACTCTCGCCAGCAACCCACACCTGCAGCTCTTCCTTAATCTGAGCATGGTCGATTACATCCCCGTCGGTAAGGATCAGCTTGTCCATCTCGGCCCACTTACGATACAGCTCTGCCATCTGGCGTGAACACTTCTCAAGGCGTCCCTCCGGCAGCCAGAATTTAAAATCCGCATGAACGTGGCCATCTGGCGCGCGCCAGACTTTAGCGGCTGCACAGATATCAATTTTGTTTGAAAGGTCAACGCCAACCCAGGAGGGATAGGTTTTAAGTTCGTGCTGCGGGGCGATAAACTCGCATTTTTCCCATTTCATCATGTCCATCCAGGCAGACTCAGCGGTAACCCAGATATTCATGTGTTTGGTGAAAAAGTTAATCCTGGCCGAAACCTGCTCTTTCGCCTTTTTAGCCAGGCGGCGCAGATCATCCCAGCGCTTACAGATACCCAGCCCCGGATTCGCCTTCTGCCAGACTTTTTCATCAAAGGGATCGTCACCTTCATCTAAGGTGTAGATGATGGCAAAAAACGTATCGTCTTTAACCAGGCCGCGCAGGACCTTGATTGCGTAATCGCGTAGTTCGTAACAGATACCTTCTTTGTTGAAGCCGGCGGTGGTGATACCGAAAAGCAGCGATTGCAGGCGAGCGCCGGTGGCCGTCTCCAGAACGTCCCAAACGTCACGGGTTTTATGAGCATGCAGCTCGTCGACGATGGCGCAGTGGATGTTCAGGCCGTCGAGGTTGTTCGCATCTGATGATAAAGGCTCGAATTTGGAGGCCGTTTGCTCCTGGTAGATAGCGAGCTTGTTGAATTCGAAGATCCGCCCAAGAGTGGCTTTCGCCTTCTTGACCATATTTTTCGCGTCTTCAAAAACAATTCGCGCCTGGTCACGGGTTGTTGCAGCGGAATAAACCTCCGCCCCGCCCTCGCCGTCTGCGCCAGCCATATAAAGCCCCACGCCAGAGCAAAGCGTTGATTTGGCATTTTTACGGGCCACCTCAACATCTGCTGTACGAAAACGCCGAACCATCACCGGCCGACCGCTGCCGTCGTTACGCAGGACGGTTTCCCCCGTCTCTTCGTTCACCAGCGGGATAACAAAACCAAAAATATTAATCAGGATGAAAACATGCCAGTCCATCAGCTCAATAGGCTGGCCTGCCAGGGCGCCTTTTACGTGAGGCACAAAATTATAGAAATTCAGAATGTGCTGCGCGCGCGGCTCACTGAAGAAAATACCGCGCTCTTCGCCGTGTGCCAGATCGTCAAGAAAACGCTGGCAGGCAAGGCGCACATACTCACAGGCAATAATTTCCCCCGCCACCACCCTCTCGGCGTAGCGGATGCCTTCTGCAACTTTAGCCATTAATCCCTCGCTTTCATAAACTCGGCCATCGGATCAACCGCATCAGGACCTTTTGCATTCACTTTAGAGCGGCTGGCTGGCGTCATGCCGAACTCACCGAGCATGGCGCGCAGACGTTTCCAGGCATCAGCTTTCATAATGGCGGCCGGGTGAGCCTTGATCATGCGAATCTCTCGCTCTTTGCCTTCGTCTGGCTCTTCGTCGCTGTAAACGGCGTAGGTGTAGCCTTCTCTCTCCAGAGTATCGCAGTGATGGCGGTACTCGGTGTAAACCTCAACCAGTAGTTCAAGCGCTCTCGCGTCGAGCTGCGACATGACGCCAAGCGCATCGAGCTCTTCGGCCATACGCTTGAACCAGTATTTCCCCTGCTTGTCGAAATGCTTCGGCGTTGGGGGTACCCCAGAAGCTGGTTTTGGTTCGTTTTCATTGTTCGGGCGTTTTGATGGGTTACCCCTCACCAAACGTAGATGGGTCGGGGTTTTCGGTGGTCCAGACATAATCGAAAACTCCTATTAATCATCGAGTGGGGGACCCATAAAAAAAGTTTTCTAACCTGCGGCGATGTGAAAAGAGGTTAGGCGGCGGTCCTTTGGGGTGATTCCCCTGAGGTTTTTACCCGCCCTCCCCCTTTTACCAAATATCTGGATGGCACAGATGATCCCTGATGCGGCGAACATGCGTGTGCGTAATACCGTAGCGCTTTGCAATTTCTACCAGCCTCTTACCAGATCTCGCCTCTCGCTCAATGCTCAGGATGATTTCAGGCTTCAATTTTGTTGCTACCGCTCGCTGTCCGCGCCGCAGACAAGCGGCAGTTCCGTGCTGCATGCTGTCAGAAGTGTTCTCCTTTGGCGTTCCCCAAGCGAGGTTTGTTTTGCTGTTGTTCAGCGGGTTGCCATCCAGATGGCGGGTGATATGGGCGTCAGATGGCTTTGGCCCGGAGAAGGCAAGCAACACAAGCTGGTGTACTTGCTTCTTCACTTTCGTATCATTGCTTACTCCGGTGTTTACATTCACGTGCCAATAGCCGTTATGTAGCCGCATCGACAGCTGCCGAACGCTACCTGAGCGGAGCGAGTAAATAAGTCCATCTTCACTTGCCAGATATCCTGGATAACCGGGAATATCTTTCATTTGGGCGTGCGGAAGCCCTGAACCATGTTTCGATTCAGTCATCTTCACCTCGTTACTTAATTTCTGTTCAGGCGCTCGCGTGCTGTCTTGGCTTTATGGCAGCCGCGGCAAATTGATTCCAGATTAGAGAGATCGTCAGTACCGCCGTGAGCTTTCGGCTTAATGTGGTCAACCGTCTCAGCGGGTGTATACCTTCCATTTCGCAGGCATTCCTGACAAAGGTGTTTATCTCTGTCGAGAACGATTGGGCGCAGCCTGTCCCACTTACTGCCATAACCTCGCTGATGCCTGCTCTGTCCTCGCTGATGCTGCTGCCAGCCTTCGTTAAGGTGCTTGGGGCAATAGCCTGAGCGGTCTGTGGTTGTGCCAGAGCAGCCACGCTTGCGGCATGCTCGCGGTATTTGTGATGGCATTAACACTCCTAAAAAATTGAGTCATCACCACGTTGAAAACGTAAATTCTTACTGCAAAGTGTATTTGCCACGCTTTTGTGGTTAATTTCGTGGAGGTATTTATGGGTTTGAAACCTGGTCAGTCTAGTGGACGCGATGGCGGTGTATATCGTGAACGCGGTCCGCGTGGCGGCCAAACCGATAATTACACAACCATTCCTGATAACCATAGGGCGCCACCAACTTCAAAACCTGGTGCAACATGGGAACCAGTAAAACGGACTCCAGACAGCAAAAGATAAAACTAATTAAACCGGCCTACTGGCCGGTTTTCCAGGCGATTCTCCACGCTCGTCGCCGTTCTGTACGTGGCGCTGAGTCAGGGTGACTCTCGACTGATTCAAAGTCTGCATGGTCCACAAGCGAGTAACACGGATAAACCACTGCACCGCCCCAAGCATCACCCACTGCATAATCAGCGGGCTTACTGCTATCCCAGCGAGACAACACGCGATTGATATGTTGCGGAGGTACGCTATAGCACACCCCGTGTATCAGCTGCGGCAGCGTGATGTGGTCAGCCTGAGTCTTATCAGCAACAATCAGCCGCTCGGCTATCTGCATTTGATACTGAGGAGGTCGACCTGTACCGAGATAAAAACTCACCAGAGAATCAGGGAAGCGGTTTAGCCAGTGATCTATCACCAGTTCAGTAAAACTGTTTGAAGGCTGAGCATCATCTTCAACTACAATTACCCGGCTTGTTTGTTCTGCTGCCCACTCAAGCGCGCGCCGATGATTCCAGTTCGCGCCGTGGTTACCATCATCAATAAGCAGATAAGCATCCAGCAGCGCAGCAAGGCGTTGCGCATGTCTCAGGCGTGAGTAATGGCCGACCACCACAAACTTAATCTCTTCAGCCACCAGCGAATCTCCAATAAAAAAGCCGCACGATGGCGGCTACTGTTCTTTTGTCAGGGTGTCTAATAAGGCTATTCAGGTTACTCTTATGTAACCATCAAAGGAGTAAATCCATGGATAAAACAAGAAAATACGATAGAGCATTACAACTGGAAATTCTCAACGCACTTATTGACTGTGCCCCCAACACGTTGAACAAGTCACAAGAGATTGAACTCATTGAAAAGTTCGATAATTATGATCACTTCGTGGCCTGTATGCTTTATCTCGAAATGCATGGCCTAGTAACAACACCATTCGTACGCAGCGACACAATGGCCGGTGTGGAATTTATTTTCAATGCACCGGTATGCTACATCACCGAGAAAGGTATAGATTTCTTACTCGATGATGGCGGCTTGAGTGCCATTTTAAAAGTTCAAACTGTACGTCTTCACAACGACACTATAATTGCGCTTGAGGACATAATCCGCGTTGCAAATATGCCTGAAGATCAGAAGAAGGGATTGATTTCAAAACTTCGAGAGCTTCCGGCAGACGCCATAAAACATTTGACCCTACAGCTACTGACTCAGGGGGTTCTGAATCTGCCGAACGCAATTCAACTAATTCAAAGAGCCCTCCAGAAGGGCTGAATTCATCTGAGGGGCGGATTAATTCAAATTTGCCCCATCCAAGCTTTTTACTAAGTGTCACCCAAAATGGGTTCCGAGTGTCAGCGTGTATGTAGAAACTATTCTTATGCATCACAGCAGTGAAAATTTTCATCGTTGATTCAAACCTCATTTGTGCTTCCACCAAGCGTTTTCTTTCCCGACTCCGTCAGTTTTGAACACTGTATGCACCAGAGGGCCGGTGACCAGCCTGTCAGCGAATGATTGCGCGACAATACCAAACGCCAGCATGTCACCCACCGCAGCGACAGCCTGTTCTTTCTTCCAGAAACGATAACTCTCGATCCGGTAGTAAAGTCGGATGATGCCGTGGGCGAAAGCCATTACATCAGCGCGGGTGCCACCCAGCAGACCAGCGTTAAGCATCACATCGCCGCGGTGCGCTTCAATGAATTCCTGATAGATATGCTCAGGATGATTCTGTTTCGCCCAGGAGTCAGCGTAGGTCTTCGGTTCAGAACCGACATACACCTTCCCGGGTTCCATTTCTTCCCACGGCGCGCGAAGCATTTCGACATCGGTACCATCAGTACACCAGACGAACCGGTATTCAGGGTGATCTCGCAGGTGCTGCCAGATGTGCAGCCAGCGACGAAAGTAGACATTCATCTTCACGTCAGGTACGAGATACAGCTCAACATCTGCCGGTGCCGTCAGTAATTCATCCACCAGCGCAATACGTCCACAATTCCGAAGCGAAGCCGCCCACCTGGTCAGCATGTCAGGTGAGGCCGTCATTTTCGTGCCGCGCTGAGGGTCAGGCTGGCTGGTCAGTAACGTAGTGATAACCACGTCGCGCTGACGCCGATATTCAACGTAACCGATAAAGCCGGTATCACGTCGTTCGTTGTGGATCTTCACATTACGTTCCACCAGCGCCTGGCGGTCTGGCCTCGGTACCGAACGCTCCACCGCTTCATGCTCATCGAGGGAATGAATCAGCTTGTCTGAACCGAAGACATCAGCGTAAGCCCACGTAGTCAGTCCTGCGTTATGGATGCGCAAGGCGAGGTCGCTGTGCTCGTACATGCCGCGACCATAAACCGGATCGAATCCGCCCACCCTCTCTATGGCGCTTCGGTGGTAATAAAGCATAACGCCGCGCTGCCCGGTATACGCCACATGCTTATCGTCACGGTAAAGTACCGAAAGGTCATTCAGCTTGTTGCGGCCAGCCAGATCGAGAAACTGGTAAGCCAGGTGCGGCTCTGGCGATTGGATGTAAGGGAGGTGCCAGTTATCAGCAATAGGCCAGGCATCATCATCCCATAAAAACAGATGCTCACACCCGGCATCCATCAGGGCTGACAGGCTAGCGTTCTTCGAAGCAACAATGCCGAGTGATGTTTCATGGCGAAGCAGCTGCACGCCGTCGGGAACTACCGCTGCAGGCTTTGAACCGTCATCAATAACCACCACCAGCGCACCGGCTGGCAGATGTTTCAAGTGCTGTTCAAGCGCTCGTTTCAGAACGTCAGCGCGCTGGTGTGTCGTTATCGCAATGCCGATCCGCGATGAAATTGCGCAGGCGGGTGCATACGGGACACCATCAATAGTGACCTGCATTTGATTTTCCTTTTAGACGTGAGCCTGTCGCACGGCAAAGCCGCCGAAAGTTAACGGTTTGCCCAGGCTCACAGCTGAAAGACTTTCTTTGATGTGCGCGTGCGATGCGCATAAAAAAGCCCCGCATTAGCGAGGCAGTTAGTTGCATAAACTTAGTTAATTGTAATTTTTGAAGAGATTTTTTAGAAGTTTTTCGCCGGGTTTTCCCATGGCTGATGTAAGCGAATTTAAAAAATTAATGGTATGACCCGCTGCACCTTCAAAGTGCCATGTACAATTTATGAACTTACAACCACTCAATCCCATAGCACTTCCCGTATCTGCACCACTGAACACCATGATGCAGTTAGTAAAAGTGACATTCTTATATTTAATACCATCAAGGATTACTCTGGTATTATTCATGCTGCCGCCATTCACTTCCATCATTCTTCCACCGTAACTAATACTTCTGAATTGCCTTCCATGAGGTTGTTATCAAAGTGCATTTTTTGTCGTGCATGAATTTGGACAAATGCATCATCGTTTTGATAGTCACTTGGAGCATACAACACTCCGTGATTCCAATTCAGAGTAGCAAAAAACATGATTACCAAAATTGTTGGAAACAACATCAAAAACCAAACATAAGTGACTTGGTTTTCTTTATCCAAAAATGGAAGAACAAAGTTTGCCGATATCTCGACAATCCCAGCAAAGATGCCCACGATCGTTAAAGGGTTCTTAATGTGATTTATAGATGACACGTTCACCTCAAAACCTAGCAGATGACCAATCTTATCATCCAAGTCCTTATACTTTCTACATCAACAAGCTACAGTTTGAAACCCAAGATTTGTTATGTGTCAGGATGTCCTTCTTCGTCTGGCGGTCCATAACGTCGATGTCGTGATCAGTCAGGTAGATTGGCTTTACCCAGTCACAGGCGGTATCAACCACCACCGGGACGCTTCCACGTGTCACGCAGCTCGCGATCAACATCGTCATCAGGCATACGGTTAACATTCTGCTGTACATTGCTGGCCTCTTTCGTTGCTTCTACCCGGCTTTCGGCTGCTGCGACCGTTGCCGCTGCGTTATCTTCGGTGCGCTGCTGGTCTGCTTTCGCTTCCGCTTTGCTGGTGCCGCGGATATGGCCCAGGCCAAAGCCACCAGCTGCGGCAACACATATAGCGCCTATAACGCCAATGATTATTTCCAGTATGCTCATGCTGCTACCTTTGGCTCAAACGAGCGAACGTTGATAGGTTCCCCAGACGGAAAGGACCAGTTCAGCCAGGTGAAGGTTTTAAGCTCGCACATGCCGTCAAACATTTCGCCGGGATCGATATCCTCGTAGCTACAGACAATGTGAAGCTCATCCCCCCTGACCTGTAAAACTACAGTGTCTGTTTCCCAACGAGGAATGAGGAGACTTAACCACTACTTCGTACGAGTACCGATTTCGCCAGGTTAAACAGCGCGCGGCGTTTATCCAGCCCGTTTCTGCCGCCATTGATAAGGAGTGTCACGCGCTCCACGTCACCGGAATGAAGCTGGCAACCGCGAGAGACATAGAACCATGCAGCTGAGCGCGCGGCGTATTCATCCTGTTCAAGCAGCTCCGGGTGGGTAACAAGGTCCAGTTTCAACGCGTGGCCACAACTGCGATAGTTGCTCAGCCCGGTAACCTGTTTCAGCCCACGACCGCGATATTTCCATCCATCACCGGCAACCTGATTGCCCAGGTGTTCTTTTCCCCACTCTCCACCGTATACCAGATTGGCGATCGCTTTCTGGTTTGCCGGTTGCGTTGCTGTTCTGCCAAGTGCGGCGGCCTGCTGTGGCGTGATGCGGTGGCTGCCGAACGTAGGGACCAGGTTTTCTGCCGCATAATTCAGGTTTTCCACCAGTCGGGTAAATCTGGTGCTTTCATGCCCCATCTGGGCAATAAACATGGCCTGATCAAGCGGTGCGGTGATGCCGTATTCCTTCATAGCGGCGTCGATATGCGGAAACCAGCGCGCAGCTAACCCGGCGCTGATACCAGCCGCCTTCAGAAATTGTGATTGGTTCATTAGTGCCTCAGTGCATCAATCAGGCGCGCCATGTTTCCCCGTGCCCAGAGAAGAGCAGCGCAAATCAGAACGTTCACAAGCACCACAAACCAGTGCGATTCGTGATACAGGCCGAACAGGTAACGGAAAGGGACGCTGGCATAAACCAGCACCGTGAAATAAGCCATCAGCGATATCAGTGGACGATGTCTCGCCCCTCCACGCTGGTAGAACATGAGGGCAAGAACGATCACCCCGCAGATGATGGCATTCGCCATTGCACTCGGATCACTTGTTACCATTGCTGGTCCCTCCTCCACGTAAACGTGAGAGAATTCCAAACAGGCTACCCAAATCCTGGCTGTTAACGAACGTCAGCAGCTTAATAGCAATAGCGGCTACGATTACCGCGCCCAGCGCATCAAGTGGCCTGTCGCTATACCCCGTCCATTTGGAGAAGTAAGAACCAAGCAAAGGTGCTCCGATAACGCCGAAGATGAATGAGGTAATGAAGTAGCCCACCAGCTTAAGACGGCTGATATTAACCGCCGTAGCGACGTAGAACACCGCGCCAGCAAAAGCGCCAAACACCACACCATAATCAATGCCGGTTGCCAGGCCGAACATGCTGGCACCCATCAGACCACCAGCCGCTACCGTAGTGCCAGAAACAGGATCGGACATTTAGCCCCCTCTACTTGCCGTGAGTCCTCTCAGAACGAGGGGAAACAAAAAAGGCCGCCCGTAGGCAGCCTTCTAAAGTGATAGAACCCCGTTGTGGCGAGGTTTATAAGTCGTTTTAAGTCCGTGTCGTAGAAACCACTCTTAACACATTAACAAACTAATTGCGGACCGCGTAAGCATTTGTGATAATTTTTTTTTGCATAAGGAGACAGTCATGTACCTCGTTAAAAGCTGCTATCAAAGAGATAATATTTGGAACAGGAAGACCATAAAAATAGGCACATTAACAGAGTACCGTGATACAGAAGATGAACAAATCGCTGATAGACATGAAGGCTCTATAAATTTATTTTTCGATTTAAATAATTTCCATATGCCAATACCGCTCTTCAATGAAATAAACACTTTTAGCCATGCATCCAGCAACTTTCATCTTAAAGATTTACAGTTGCGTCCCAATCCAATATTTCCTAACCACATTTACGCTAAAAGATATTCCGCAGCAAGTTCATTACTGAAATTAAACAGATATATTTTTTGCATGTCTGCACTATCAAATGCACTTCTATGTCATGATATCTTTAAAGAATATGATGATTTTTGGTATTTTCACAGCGATAGGATAAATCTATTCGGAGATATTACTTCTGTCGCTATCCTTAAAGAAGTCATCAATAGAACCAATAAAGATGAAGAACTATTTACGACATCGATAAAAGGTAAGCCGTTGAATCTTCGATGGTATGCCAATCGTATTAAATACACACAACGAGATATTGAAATTGACAATTTGAAATTCTACAAAAATCATGATGAAATTAGATACTATCTTTCGGAGGGGCACATGGTTAAACCTATAAACTTTCAACACGAACAAGAATTTAGGTTCATTTTTGATATTTATTGCAATGGTGTATTAGTACACCCATTAAATAAACCTTTATTCGTTGATGCACAAAGTTTTTTACCTCTCATCAAAAGATAATAAAGGCCACCGCTAGGTGGCCACATATATTACAAATCCATTTCTAATTTTATGTCTAGCATACTCAAGCACCCTTCTATAAAACCTTCGGCCATCTGAAACTCGATACGAATAAGTTTCTCATCCTTCTTTCGCGCTTTAGCTATCTTCCGCTTAGAAATACCGTATAGATAATGAGCTACTAACAGCGAATGCTCATAGGGTTTCTTCTTCTGCAAGCGTGCCAGGCATCCCTCAATGACCAAGGCGTCATCATCAGAACAAGACAGGCGAGTTTTACTGGTCTGGGGAAGCAGCCCCTTAAAACCAGCGGCGATCGGCGAATAATCAACGCCTGAGCTATCACTCGCAGCCCACCCGCCCCAGCGTTCTAAAACCATCTGAATATCACGCATGTTATCTCCACTGTTCATGCTAATACGCCGATAGCCAGCGCACGATCTAAAAACCGAAACAACAGCGTTAACTGGTCGCCGTGCTTCGCTTCAAATGCCACAGGATCAGCGTGCAACTCGTCGTGATGCGCTCTGCACAGCGGTATCACAAACAGGTCATGCGCTTTGGTACCCATTCCACCCTGCCCGTGGCCTATCAGGTGGTGGGGATCATCTGCCGGGTTATTGCAACAACTGCACTGCTGCGACTTTACCCAGCGGGTGTACTTCTCATTCTCCCAGCGGCGGCGCTTTGGCCTCAGCATGAAAGATTCCGGTGACTCAGGGTCTACCTCAACGGAGACAACCTTCTTCACCTTCTCCTGGAGGATTTCAGTCGCAGGTAACGACGGAACAATGTCGCTTTCCCTCATTACGGAACTATGCGATTCAGGCTTAATCCTGAGGGCTTTGCTCGCCACTGATTCAGGAATAAGGTCAGCCAGATCGTTACGTACCATCCACCAGCAGAACTCCGGAAGCGTCAGGGTGTGGTCTTCGCTGAATCCCAGCATAATATTCACCCTTTCTAGTAACCATTTTACCAGGTTCTGCATGGCAATTCCTGCCAGTCTTTCAGTGGTTTGTTCACGTAACTGGTTATCACACCCCCAGCAAAGACGAATACTGCCGGGTGCATGCCGCATCACGGTGAAGTCTCTGGCATGCCAGTCTGTATGAGGCCACTGACATTCAAATTTTCTTTCCAGCCAGGCATCAAGTCCACTCAGGCCACCAGCGCGCTGGATAACCCGTTCATTCGCAAAAATAGCCTGAATACTGTCATCATCTGTCAGCGGCTGGTGCGCGTCTGGAATAAGTCCAGAAGGCAGGTGCTGGATTGCCTCGGCAGGCGTTTCAATCACCACCCGCCCACGACGGAACAGCCACAGCAGCTCGTTTCCTGGGCGGAAAAGCACCACTCCGGACAGTGGTGCTACCTCAGGTGTCAGTATGGCTCTCACACAATTCCCCCCATTGCTGGCTGATGCTTGGTTATGGATATCTCGACCCTTCCGCCATGTACTTTCGGCCCCCACTCCACCAGCATTCTCTGAACCTGACTGTCATCCTCCCAAATGCCAGCGTGAGTAAGCGCGTCAAACAGAGCCTTGTTGTAGTTGTCGATATCGCGACGGCGTTCGTCCGGTGGATATAACATAATTTCGACGGCGGCCGGTGCGGTTGAAGGCTTGGGAAGGAATCGCAACTGCTCGACGATAGCCACGCAGGCGGCGCTTTGATATGCCCTTCCTTTGGCGCTGATAAGATGACGACCTTTTAACGGCCCCTTGTTCGGGGCTCGCCAGTAGGCGTTTACGCTCGGCGGGAAGGGGAGCACCAGTTTCATAAAGTAACTCCCTGTTTCTTAAGCCATTCAACAGCTTTATCTCTTGCCTGGTCTCCACCGGATAAGAGGTCTTTAATGATCGACACCGGACCTTCATCAGATTCCGTTTTGACGATGGTAATGCCCCTGGCAGCGCCAGGAGCAACGGTGATGTAACCCTTCTTCTGAATCGCCTTCACATGCTCAGCAGCAGCATTCGGTGATGCGCAGCCAATTAAACCGGCAAGCTCAAGCATCGTCGGCGGGAATCCCGTTCTGTCCTTGTAGAGCGCTATGGCGTCCAGCACTTCACTCTGACGTGACGTTAATTCGATCATGACTCGACTCCATAGCGCCCGTTCAGGCGTCCGATTACGCTGTTGAACATCACCAGGCTTACGCCCATTGGTTTAACCTTCTCGTGGTACTCCTTCAGGATTGGAGGTACAGCCTCGTTCCAACTTGGCTTAGGCTTTGTCTTCAGGGCTTTCTTAATGGCATCTGAGCATTGACGGGCGACGTCACGCACCGCGTTTTCCTGCTCTGTAGATAGTTTTTTCATGCAGCACGCTCCTGAGGTTTGCCCATTGGAACGGCCACTGCCGGAATAAGCTCAACAGCCGGTGATTCAGATTCATTTCCCCAGTGGTCCCAGCCTGGCGCACCGCAACGGCTGAACATTTCGATGCGCGGAACATCACCGTAAAGCTTCTCCAGACGGAAACGCGCCTCTGCTGGCTTTTGGCTGTGCTCACCAAGTGGGCTGTAGATAACCTGTTTGATGCTGGCGCACTGACGTTCAAGACCATTGCCCCTGGTGGCGATCAGCATGTCCTCGGTATTGGCTCTGGTGTAGTTTCCGCCGTTCATGCGGGTCTGTACGTTCAGCAGTTCGAGGAAGTCGTAAAAGTCCTCCACTCCACCAGCCTGGAGCGCTTTGTTGATGTGCTGCTCTGCCAGAGGATTGAACTTAACCCAGGTGAAGCCCTTCATCGTGCGGACCTTAAAGCCCCATGCTTCAGCCAGTTCGATGGCCTCGCGGGTATGCGTGCCGGTGAACCACATGGCAAGAACAGCATCATCAGCAGCAAGGTCCCAAACAGGGAGGCGTTTCATGTCGATAAGCTTCGTCGTGCCGTAATGATTGGTGGCAGCGCCATTGCTCACCGTGTTTCCGTATTCCCAGGCTGGGTCGGCGTAAATCAGTGAGTATTTCATCCTAATCTTCCCCTCAGATTTCTAAGGCCAGTTGTGGAGTAAATCGGTCCCGCAATGCGTCGTACTTGAGAGCGCTGGCGCTATTAAATGCCTCAATACGCTCAACGAGGACGGCAGCGCGAGTTTCTTTGCTGGCTGGCGCATAGGCTGATTTATCCCATGCCTTATCAATTCCGATATTGCGTGCGACGTTCGTGCTGTCAGCTGATGAAAGCGGTATGTGAGTAAAAATGTCCTTATTCAGCATGCGAAGGCCATGAAGCTTGGTAATCGGATAGCCATTTGAATCGACTACGTGCCGGATAAGGTCTCGCAATTTTGCCCTGCAGGCGCGTGGTCTCTTTGCGTCGTATTCACCCATTGAACCGATGCAAACACGAGGAAACTCATGGCAGAGACGAATAAAACGCTCGTCAGGTTCGCTCATGTGCCAGACAGGTGCACCGACGAATTTACCGTGAGGCCATTCAGCTATAAGCGCATCGTTCTCTTCGCTGGTTCCACCTATAACATCAGGGATAACTGCAAATGCGAAACGAGGGTGATTCATCCACTCCTTAACGAATTCGTAATAGTCATACCAGTTAACAGGCTGGCCCTTATCCCAGAAGCTGAAGGCTCCGTTATCCAGTGCGAAAGATTGAGTTACCTCACTGGCAAGCTTTAGTTGCCCTGGGTTTGCGAAGCTGATGAACGCATGGCGACCTTTCCAGGCTTTCAGTGCGCAGGTGTCAGGCGTGATTGGTCCTCCGTGGAAGTGGATCATCAAACGTTCCTCGCTCGGCCAGCAAGACACCATCCATCACCAGATGGCTTAGCTCTCTGAACCATGTTCAGGCAGCGCTTACGCTCTTTGAGAATTTTGGATCGCATGGTTTCGTTCTTTGAGCGATTGAATGCCTCCATCAGAACGGTCGCAGCACGCAGATAAAGCCCCTTGTCAGATAACTCTTTAGCCTTGTCCATCATCGCAATGACAGCCGGGTTTGGTGCTGTTTCCTGTTTTGGCTCAGGGATTACTTCAGCTTTTTCGATCGGTGAGCGTGGGATGATCGGCCCAATAGGTCCTGTCGGAGCTTTTGCGTAGTAACGGAAGTTAGGACGCACACCTTTTCGCTCAGCGCGGTTAAGCATGACCAGGCGACATACCGCACGCTGAACGCTATGCAACTCGTAATCAGGTAGCGCTGCGGCAATCTGCTTGTTCGTCAGTCCAGGGTTATTGGCAACGAACAACTGGATAGTTTTGAGAAAGCTCATTGAGTACCTCCGGAAACGCGGAAACCTGAGTTGGCTGGAACGCTGTAATCAACGTTCTGGAAGTTGGCTTTAAAGTTTGGGTCAGAGCTACTGCTGAGTTGCCAACGTCCTTTGACACACGCAGGCCTTCCGCGCTTTTGCCATTTTTGAGCCTTATCAAAATACTCAACGCAATTTTCTGGTCCAAAGAGAGTGCTAGGGCGAAGGTAATCATCCATTTTTGGATCATCTGCCCATTTTGCTGTTAGGTAGTCCACCACCAGCATCAGGTCTTCAGCGCTGTAGTCCTCGGAAAGCCTTCCCCTGATATATCCCAAAACAGTTTTGTTGCGTCCTCCCTTCCCGTATGACGACCCGGTAACCTCGTTAAAATGGGATAAGACACGCATTGCCGGATCGCTGTCGTCTGGTTGCGGCGCAACCGGACAAATAGGGTTTTTAATATCTGTAGTATTCTCTGTTGTATTCTCTGTAAGAACATCAGTGCAATTTGACCTGATGAGAGCGGTTCGTTTTGAACCGATGGAACGTTCCACTTTGACCTCTTCCATCGGTTCATTTTGACCTGATGGAAGAGTGCATTTTGAACTCTTCGATTTGGTCACTTTGACCTCATCTAAAAGCTCACTTTCGTAGTTGATCGTGTAATAGTTCGTCATGTCGCGCTGAGACTTGTTCAGCTGCTCAACTTTGAGTACGCCAAGGTTTTTCAGGCGGGTGAATGTGCGCTTCAGGGTGGATTCAGACCAGAACGGAAACTGCTCCAGCCACTGCTCATTGGTGTTGTAAATCCAGCGCACGCCGTCACGCTCCAGTCCGGAGGTGGTTTCTTTCAGCCAGTAATTAACCTGCTGCAACGCAATGGCCTCGTTCAGCCCAATGCTGTAAGCAAGGTCAGGATTAATCACTATCGGGCGGGATGGCATTAACAGGCTCATGATCGTCCTTTAACTCTGTAAATTTACGCTGGAATTGCTCAAGAGGGCTGAAGCACTCATGATCGTACCCTTCGCGAAGGTATATAACGCGTCGAGTCTGTGGCTCCCATCTGATGACGTGGACGGTGATACCTCTGTGGTCTCTGAATCGCCGGTCAACTTCAGCCATTCCTCACGCCCCTTCTCGTTCATCTGAGCAAAAGCCTCTACCATCGCGTTCTCAGGCTGGTAGTTGTTCTCACCAGGCTGGTCGTTTAATCTCTCCACATAGCCGAACGGGGAGTCTTTTCCCACCAGTGGAAGGCATCTGAATTGCTTCACTGGCCTTAATCGGTTTAAACTGTTCATGCGTTAGTTTCTCCACTGAATACGACACGCCACGACGCCCGGAGCTGCACACTCGCGGGCGTCACTTCTTTTGGGTTTTCTTACGGCTAAACAGCGCGACAATCGCGCGGATTTCTTCTTCACGCGCAGCCAGGTGACGGCGGTGATGTTCGTGAATCTCTTCAGCTTCATGCGGTTCAATCACTCCATCTTCCAGGGCCTTCTGGATAATCTGATCAACCTGA
Organism: Enterobacter quasimori; assembly: GCF_018597345.1. NCBI lineage: Bacteria > Pseudomonadati > Pseudomonadota > Gammaproteobacteria > Enterobacterales > Enterobacteriaceae > Enterobacter > Enterobacter quasimori. Next base: position 804,597 of record NZ_JAHEVU010000001.1, read on the forward strand.
CCACGTGCTGCTGCAGTTCTCATAGCGCGGGTAAACAGGTCTACGCGATCAAGGTCTTCCAGCTGCGGAACATCCACCAGCAAAGCGCCGCGACGTTGCGCGAAGTAATCAGCCAGGAGAGACGTGTTTGAAATGTCTTCCATCGCTTCCAGCTCGTTCACTTCAAAGAAGCGGCAGCCGTTCTTCTCGTACAGGTTGTTGTTGAACTGCGTTACTGACATGCCAAGAGCACCGGCCATAGCTTCACGGCCTCCTGGGTACGCTTTGCACATCGCTTTAACTACTTCTTTCAGGCTTGGCTCTACCATGTTGTTTTTCCTTTGGTAGTTACGAAATGCTGATTGCTGGGTTACGGTGTTACTGCAACGTCAGGATCAGCAGGTTTGTTTTTGTTAGGGAATGGTCGTACTTCCTCGGCTTCAATTTTCCCGTCTTCATTAACTAGGATATTTACCCTGCGATTACGCTTGAGGGCTTTACTGATGGCACTTTGGTATACCCCAAGAGCTTCAGCTGTTTTGGCCTGACCGTTTTCCAAAACATATTCAGATAGCGGAATAATCTTCATTGGTTTTCCTCGTGGTTTGCACATAAGGAGTATCACTGTTAGTGATAAATATGTCAACACTAGCGGTGATTGGTAATTATGCCGTGCGGTGATAAATTATGAGAATGAAAAAGAAACCATTGACCGCCGAACAAATTGCCGATGCCAACAGGCTGAAAGCTATCTTTGAGTCCAAGAAAAAAGCGCTGGGGCTCTCACAGGAGACTTTGGCTGAACAAATGGGTATGGGCCAAAGTGGTGTCGCTCAGTTACTGAATGGCACAAATGCTATCAACGCTACCCATGCTGCACAGTTCGCTAAAATTCTCGGAGTAAAAGTCGATGATTTCAGCCCATCCCTTGCAGCTGAGATATCAGCTATGTTTGAGGCGATTGCGAACGGAAGGAGTCATTCCTCTGTGTATGAATACCCGCTATTAACCGAAGTACAGGCTGGCTCATTTTGCCCGGTTAATACATACACAGAACGAGACGCGAAGGAATGGGTTTCAACTACTGTTAAAGCCAGTGATTCTGCCTTTTGGCTTGAGGTATCAGGTCATTCGATGACTGCCCCGCCAGGAGTAAAACCGAGTTTTCCTGAGGGAATGCTTATACTCATAGATCCAGAACAGGATGTTGAGCCTGGTGATTTCTGTGTTGCAGGTATCTTCAACGATTCAGAGGTCACTTTTAAAAAATATGTTCGAGAAGATGGGAAGCCATGGCTTGAACCTCTAAACCCCAGCCCTCGCTATCAGGCCATTGAATGTAATGAGAATTGCAGGATAATAGGCAAAGTTGTTAAGGCCCAATGGCCTGAAAATATCTTCGAATAAGGAGCCTTCCGGCTCCTTTTTTTGCATCTTTTTTCACCTTAACAATCATAAAGTTAACACTACTGATGATATTTTTATCACTACAGGTGTTGACCATTTAATTACTATTGGTGATACTCAATATGCGCCGGGGTGATGATGTTTAAGACCATCGGTAGGTTAGCAGTACGGCATATGGCACATGTGCCGCAGCGGTCCGGGGATTCCTTGCATTACTTTTTCCAGATCCAGCGGGTAGCCGGAATGTGCAAGCCAGGCAAGTACGACAGCCAGAGACGTTTCACCAGCGTGGCGATAAGGTGACAGCCCAGACGATATCTGAGTGGCTATAAAAACAGATGGGAGCCGGTGGAATCCCGGCACACAACATGAAAGCGCACTCCATCAACTATCGGTTGTGGATGACAGGTAAGTAAACGAACGGAGTGCGCTTCCAGTTGTGTTAACCGTAGTAGCTGTACCACATGCTGTGTGTAGTCTTGGCGGTCGGCAGTTTTGAATGTCCTTAATGTCGACCGCCCCTTTTCACAACTGAAAGCGCGTTCAGCCGGTTCCTTGAGAGGCCTCAGTCGTTAAATCAACCTCAGGAGAACGCGCTTCCAATTGTGGAGAAACTAACTGGCGGTGGCAGCCGCCCGTTTCACTAAGTGCCCTGGTTGGGTGCTTACTAAAACGAAACCCCTTTATTTTTGTCGCCATCAGGCGAGGGATTCGTGCAACCAAAAATCAGCGCTGTGCAGAGCGCTTATAACACGGAGAAACTAACCATGACGAACACACAGAACGTCAACGAGTTACAACCACGCATGACCAGAGAGAAGCTTATTGACGCAGCTCGCAAGGCCGCCCTTCTCCTTCCTGCCGCTTATGGTTGGATGGTTAACGAACTGGCTAACCGCCTTGACTATACCAGCGTCGCGCTTTGTGAAGCGATGGCTCAGCGTAAGGTACTGGCTGAGCAGAACGCTACGCTGCGTGAGGATGTTGCCAGCTGGGCCAAAGAGTGCGACCGCATCGAAGAGCGCCATACCAAAACGCCTACCAACATGCATCTGCTGGAAGCTCAGCGAGAATTGCGTGAGCTATCTCCTGTGGTCATTTCCATGAATAGCGAGGTTGCTCTCTAATGGCTAACTCATTCAAGCAAATGACCCGTGACGGGACTATCAAGCGTACCGATACCGGGATGTTAATCAGCCTCGAGCAAATTCATGTTCGTGAAGGTTTCAACAAACGTGAAGACGATGAGCGCACCAGACAGGCTGATGATGACCTGTTTAACTACCTGATGAACGGCGGATCAGTTCCACCGCTGGAAGTTATCGCCCGTGATGAAGGTGGCGTATGGGTTGTGGAAGGTCACCGCCGTCGTCGCTGCTATGTGCGCTGTGCTGAAGCTGGCAAGCCAGTAGACCGCATCCACATCATGCCGTTCAACGGCAACGATGTGCAGCGACTGGCGCGCATCATGACCAGTAACAACCAACTGCCACTCTCCGATATGGAACAGGCTGCAGTTATCCAGGAGCTGCATAACGCCTTCAATCAGACCACCAGCGAGATCGCAAAACTGGTCAACAAGTCTGTTCCTACTGTCGAAAAGCTTCTGCTTCTGAGCACAGCTAACCACGACGTTCAGAAAGAAGTTAAATCCGGGACCGTGTCCGTAGATGTGGCCGTTGACCGAGTAAAAGAGTTCGGCGAAAAGGCCGGTGAGGTTCTTCAGAAGGATAAAGCTTCTGCTGCCGCAAAGGGCAAGAAGAAAGTCACCCGCAGCGTTATAGCGCCAGAAATTAGCGTTAAGAAAGCGCGCCGCCTTGTTGAACTGATTAGCCTGGCCGGGATAAGTGACACAGGTGTTATCTCTCTCGAAGGTTTGGCCCATGCAGAAGCATCGCAAATTATTGATGAGCATAAAGCCATAGCCGCCCAGCTTCGCAAAGGAGTGCAGTCATGAGCACTCGTCGCAAAATTAACAAAATTCTTAAAGAGAAAGGCCTGTCAGCGGATGTCGAGTATGACGGAAGCGGTGCCAGCAGAGATGAATATGGTTGGTGGACTGTGAATCTCGATCCGGCATCTGCTGATTTTGTTCGCCTGAAGCTTAATGAGCCTGAATTCACTGGTTCGATAGAATTTTGCGAACTCGAAGAGGGGTTTCAACAGCTTTCTGAGTTACCTGCAATGGAGGCCGCACAATGAGCAGCATCGACAAACGCGCATTACGTGAAGCGGCCGAGAAGACGGGCGCCGATGAGTGGTGTGCCTTTATTGACACGAAATCAAAAACGTATTCCGTTCACACGCCTGGCGATAATCGTTGCGGCGATGTGGTTAAGTGGGCTGGATTTGACGGGCAGCAACGTGCAGCAGCTAAGGCTATGTTCATCGCTGCAGCAAACCCTGCCACCGTGCTGGCGCTGCTGGATGAGCTGGAAGCCGCAGAGAATAGGATCGCTGAGGTTGAATCACAGCGGCGAATGGCTTTCATGGCCTGTAATCGGTGGGCAGATAAGTTCAGAGAGGCAGAGAAGCGGATTGCTGATCTGTCACACCATCTCCAGTGCGCGCACGGTTTTATCGAGCATACAGAGGCGTTTGGCCACGAAGCATCAAACGGGATTCTGTGCTGTGGTGATGCGCAGTGGGATATTGATGCGTCTAAGTCGGCTCTGGCCGCAGCCGCTAAAGGAGAGTGAGCATGGCTTTATCGCACGACGAACTCTGCCAGATTGCCTGCAGCTTTCTGCAAAAGAATGGTTTTAAGGTAGCTTTCCATGACCGGTTTCGCGCATGGACTCCTTATGGCGAGCAGGCTGATGCGATCGGCTTTCGCAACGGCGCTAGCTGTCTGATAGAGGCCAAATGCTCCCGGTCAGACCTTCTGGCAGACCGTAAGAAACCTTTCCGCATTGAACCAGAGAAGGGCATGGGGGATTGGCGCTTCATGATTAGCGAGCCGGGTATTGTGAACATTGAAGACCTGCCTCTTGGTTGGGGATTGCTTCACGTCGTCAAAGGCCGGGTTAAGAAAGTGCATGGTTGGCCAGGTAACTGGGAATGGGTAAACCGTGACAGCAAGCCATTTCAGGCCAACAAACAAGCTGAGTGCGATTACATGTTCAGCGCGCTGCGGCGCATGGATTTACGTGGGCACCTGAAAGAAGTTTATGACGGCGTAATAGTCAACAAACCAGAAGGAAGCGCAGCATGAGCACTATTACCAAAGAATTCACCAAAGAGCAGTTAATCGAATTCGCTACTGCGATTCTTGATGTTGAAAAGGCAATGACAGCCAATAATTTGTCAGGAAGAGAAGCCAGGGCTAGTGCTGCGATAGCTGAAATCGCGCTGGCATCGCTCGAAGCGCAGCCTGTGGCGTGGCTACTGTCAGGCGGTGGCGCAAAAAACAACGTCAGCTTCGATAGTGGCAATGCTTACGCCGACCCGCTGCGAGAAGTAACGCCACTTTACACCGCCCCGCCAGCGCCGGTATCTATGAAAGACCATCAGATTCGTGAGCTGGTAAATGAGCTGCGCGATATCTCTGTCGAATACCACGGAACGCAGCAGCTACGCGAACGCATTGCCCGAACTGTCCGCGCCGCCATGCTTCAGGGTGCAGATACCGAAATCCAGCGCAAAGCCGCAATTCACGACGCACTCTGCGAAAAGTACAACGTCGAATCACTGACTGATTTCGTGGCATGGCAAAGGAATCACATTGCTGAACTTGAAGCAGCCCCACCGGCTCCGGTAGGTGAAGGTGAGACTGCAGTAATGCCGGATTATCCCGGTTACGTGATGACGCAGCGTGAGTGCTATCAGGCAGGCAAGAAGGCTGGATTGGCTGAAGCTGGAAACTCCCCGGTGATTCCGGATGGTTACTGCATCATGCCACTAAAGCTGACTGCCGATAATGGAGCCAAAGGCGCGCTATGCGGAGAGTTTCATGTTCAATACCGCATCGTTTGTCAGTCATGCGTAGGTGAAGGTTGTGAAGACTGTAACCATACAGGCGGGTGGGATGCTGAAATCCCCGTTGGCTGGGACACCATAAAGCGAATTCATGAGGCAGCAGTAGAAGCTTGCGCAATGCCAGCAGCACCGCAGCAGGAGGTGAAGCCGTGAGTAAAGCAGAATTCATCCAAAAGTTAGCCTCGATTGCTACAGAGTGTCACGCACTGGCCTGTCAGTTGGAAATTGGCGATGAACGCACTGAGATGTTTGAGATGTACAACGTGCTGAGAAGTCTTGGGCGCAGCGGATATGCAAGCCAGATAAGCAAAGCTACCAATCCGCTTTTGTGGGCGGTTGACGATAACGACGATGATTGGGATGAGGATGATGAGTGATGCCTAACCCATTCGACTTCGTGATGTTCGTGCTGCTGGCATTCGGCGCACTTCAGCAAATGGGGTGGCTGCCATGGTGAGCAAACTCAAGCAGCGGCGCACTCGCCGCTATAAATCCGACATAGCTTGGTGGATGGCCGAAGCGCAGGACTGGAAAGATATCGCGCTGGAGCATGCAGCCGAGATAGACAGGCTCAAAAAGCTGGTTATCCGCGTGCCGATGCCAGTCCTCATGCCAAAGGAAATGGTCCACCAGCTCTATTACACCGAAACAAAAAGATGTCGTACTTGCAATGATGGGCTACGTGGTGGCTGCTCATCTTGCATTTTCAATAAGAGATAGCCGGGTGCAGCCGGTTAAGTGGGGATCAACGTATGGGGCAGTTAGTAACACTTCATGAGTGGGCGTCGGGTCCTAATGGATTCAAATATCCATTAAGCAACTCAGCACTGAACAAAATAGCCAAGACCAAGCAAACTTTCCCACCTGCTTTAAAGCAAGGTCGGCGCTGGGTTATAGATGAGGACGCTCGTTTTATTGGCATGGTAAGCAATGTTGATATTTCATCATCATTATCAGACAAGGCTCGCCAGTTAGTGGAGAAAGCAATAAATGGCAGCTCGCCCCAGAAAGCATAACGTTAAAATACCTAACCTGTATTGCAAGTTGGATAAACGTACATCAAAAATCTACTGGCAATATCGCCACCCTATCACTGGAACATTTGTCGGTTTTGGAACAGATGAAGAGGCAGCGAAATCTGCTGCTACGGAGTTGAATCGGATAACATCTGAGCAGGAAACACGTCAATCGTTCGCTCTTATAGATATAGCCATTAAGAAGACAGATAAAAAAGAGAAAGGAATTCGAGTTGCGGATTGGATAAAAAGATACGTAGATATTCAGATGGAAAGGATGCGTGACGGAGAAATAAAAAAACCGACCGTGAAATCCAGGAGGTTATGTGCTCAAGTTCTGGCTGACAGAGCTCCTAACGTTCGCCTAAAAGATGTTGACACGAAGTTAATCGCAAAAATTATTGATGAATATAAGTCTGAAGGTAAACATCGAATGGGCCAGCTGATCAGGAGCGTGCTTAACGACGTATTTAAGGAGGCACAGCATGCTGGTGAGGTTGAACCCGGATACAATCCTGCTTTAGCAGTTAAAAATCCGATAGCAAAGGTCAAACGAAGCAGGCTCAGTATCGAACAATGGAAGCTAATCTATGAAAGCGCGGGAACATTGCCACCATGTGCTCAGAATTCCATGCTTTTGGCTTTGGTAACCGGTCAACGTATTGGGGATATAGTAGCGATGAAGTTTAGTGACATATGGGATAACCATCTTCATATAACCCAGAGTAAAACAGGAATGAAGTTAGCTATTCCTTTAAATTTACGGTGTGATGCTATTGGAATGACGCTTGCAGAAGTAATAAGTAAGTGTCGAGACAGAGTTGTGAGTCCATATCTGATACACCACGTGAAACATCATGCTTACGGTAAAGCTGGTTCTCATGTTCCTGAAAAAACAATATCAAAGTATTTCAAGGAAGCGAGAGATAAAGCAAATATTTGCTGGCCAAAGGATTGTATTGCCCTTCCCCCATTTCATGAGCAGCGTTCGCTTTCATCGAGAACCTATAAAGCACAGGGTATTGATGTCAAAACCTTGCTTGGGCATAAAACTGAAGCGATGAGCACAATGTATGGAGATGATCGCGGTCTTGAATGGAACAAACTTGTGATTTAGCGAGATAGATAACCTTAAGAAAGAACCAAATTATAAGCTGACGTTATATGAGTTTTGGGGATTTGTTTTGGGGATGATTTGGGGAAGAGAAATTAACCTTATAAAACAATAAAATAAAGATCATCGAATTGTTCCACAAGCAGTCTGCCACCAGCAATGCATAAACCCAGCAGCCAGCGAATCCGCTGGCTGTTTTCTTTCGACCCCGTTCATCCCGTGATAATGTAGCAAGCTGCAAATGGGTTTATTACCGGGAAAATCGTTATGTCTGAAGATGTTATTGGGACGACAACTCACCAGCAGCTGATTACCTTACTTACCGAGCAGGGCGCGCGGTTTCGGGTGATGGAGCACGAGGCGGTGGGGAAATGTGAAGCGGTAAGTGAAATTCGCGGGACCGATCTGAAGCAAGGCGCGAAAGCGCTGGTGTGCAAAGTAAAAGGCAACGGCGTAAAAAAACACGTTCTGGCGATCCTGGCCGCCGACCTGCAGGCCGACCTGAGCCAGCTTGCCAGCCATTTTGGCGGGCTTAAGGCCTCGCTCGCCAGCCCGGCGGAAGTCGATACCCTGACCGCCTGCGTTTTCGGCGCTATCCCGCCCTTTAGCTTCCATCCTGACCTGGTGCTGGTGGCCGACCCGCTGCTGTTCGAGCGCTTCGACGAAATCGCGTTTAACGCGGGCCTGCTGGAGAAATCCGTCATTATGGATACCCAGGATTACCTGCGCATCGCCCGTCCTGAGCTGGTGACCTTCCATAAAGCGTAACCGCTAAGGCTGACGACCCCGTCAGCCTTTTCTTTCCAGAAACAGTACGGAGGCGACGAGAATCACGGCAATAGCGAAAAACGATGAGGAGATAATCAGCGTTTCAACAAACATGTGATCGTTCATGATGGCGACCCCTTTTGCGATATCTGCCTCCGTTTTAATCCGCGTAAATGACAAGGTTATGACAACAATAAAATCTTTTTAAAACTGTCCTGCGTCGCGTTTGCGCGTACAGTAAGCAGGTTAATTATTTTGGCTAGGACTCCCTATGTTTGACCCTACTCTGCTCATTCTTCTGGCACTCGCCGCGCTCGGCTTTGTCAGCCATAACACCACGGTCGCCATCTCGATTCTGGTGCTGATTATTGTGCGCGTGACCCCGCTCAATACCTTTTTCCCGTGGATAGAAAAACAGGGCCTCACGATCGGGATTATCATTTTGACCATCGGCGTGATGGCCCCGATCGCCAGCGGCACGCTTCCCGCCTCGACGCTGCTGCATTCGTTCGTGAACTGGAAATCGCTGGTGGCGATCGCGGTGGGTATTTTTGTCTCGTGGCTGGGCGGTCGCGGCGTCACGCTGATGAGCAGCCAGCCCTCGCTGGTGGCGGGCCTGCTGGTAGGCACCGTGCTCGGCGTCGCCCTGTTCCGCGGCGTACCGGTGGGGCCGCTGATTGCCGCCGGGCTGGTTTCGCTGTTTATTGGGAAGTCGTAGTCAGGCTGGCAATATAGCGCGCAGGCGTCTGCCCCAACCCTTTCTTGAACATGGTAATAAAGGCGGTGGTGGAGTCATATCCCAGTGACTGTGCCACCTGCTGCACGGAGTTCCCACCAATCAGCAACTGCAAGGCGACAATCAACTGCAGCTGGTGTCGCCAGCGCCTGAAGCTTAACCCCGTCTCATTTACCACCAGCCGCGCCAGGTTGCGCTCGCTCATGGCGAAGTGGTTCGCCCATTGTGCCAGCGTTTGCCACTCAGCGGGCTCTTCAGCCATCTTCTCTGTCATCAGGCGAATTTTGGGGTGTGGTGAGACGGGCAGCTGCAAATGCTCCTGACGCTGACGCGGCAGCTCATCAAACAGCACCTCCACCAGCCGCGTTGTGGCGGCAAGGCGCAGCTCTTCACGCGATCTATCCGCCAGCGACAAAATAAGTTCCCGCACCAGCGGGGAGATTTTCAGGGTACAGCAGCGATCGGGCAAGCTGACGGCCCCGGGTTCAATAAACAAGAAGCACAGCTGTGCGCCGGGCGTGGCCTTATTGCTGTGCGGCATCTCTCCCGGAACCCATACGGCATACTGCGGCGGCACCATCAGCATAGCGTTTTCCACATCGCAGGTGATCGCCCCCCCCAGCGCCAGAATCAGCTGACCTTTACGGTGATGATGCAGCGGAATATGCTGTTCTTCAGCCACCACGCGGATGCGAAACGCCACCGCAGCGTCGTGCTGGCTATCGGGATCGTAGCCATCCAGCCCAAGACCGATCATAAAGTTGTCCGATATTAGCGATAAACTGTCATTTTAGCTTGATTTCAACCATGCGGAAAATCGGTATTGTGTGCGCTCGCTTGAACCTATGAGAACATAATGACTACAGCTATTCGAACGTCAGGAAAACAGGGCGCGCTGCTGATTGCAGGCATCCTGATGATTGCCACCACGCTTCGCGTCACCTTTACCGGGGCGGCGCCGCTGCTTGACACCATCCGTCAGGACTACGGCTTAACCACCGCACAAACGGGCTTGCTCACCACGCTGCCTCTGCTGGCATTCGCGTTAATCTCTCCCCTCGCCGCAGGCGTTGCCCGCCGTATCGGCATGGAGCGCAGCCTGTTTCTCGCCCTGCTGCTGATTTGCGCCGGAATAGGCGTACGCTCCCTGCCTTCGGCCTCTCTGCTGTTTATCGGTACGGCGGTCATTGGCTGCGGCATCGCACTGGGCAACGTGCTGTTACCGGGGTTAATCAAGCGCGATTTCCCGGGTCAGGTGGCTAAGCTCACCGGGGCGTATTCCCTGACAATGGGGGCGTCTGCTGCGTTGGGCTCCGCGCTGATTGTTCCCCTGGCGCTGGGTGATGCGGGCTGGCACGGCGCGCTGCTGATGCTGATGATCTTCCCGCTGGTCGCCCTGCTGCTGTGGCTGCCGCAGTGGCGTCAGACGCCTGCTGCCACCGTGACCGGCGCAGGCGCGTTGCACAATCGCGCCATCTGGCGCTCTGCCCTTGCCTGGCAGGTGACTCTGTTTCTGGGAATCAACTCGCTGATTTACTACGTGATCATCGGCTGGCTGCCGGCGATTTTACTCAGCCACGGCTACAGCGAAACACAGGCAGGCTCGATGCACGGCCTGCTACAGCTGGCCACCGCCGTGCCGGGTCTTGCTATCCCACTGCTCCTCCAGCGCCTGAAGGATCAGCGCGGGATCGCCGGTATCGTGGCGCTGATGTGCGCGGTGAGCGCGGCGGGGTTCTGGTTTGCCCCTGACATGGCGGTAATATGGACGCTGGTGTTTGGCTTTGGCTCGGGTGCGACCATGATCCTCGGCCTGACCTTCATCGGTCTGCGCGCCAGCTCTGCGCACCAGGCGGCGGCGTTATCCGGTATGGCGCAGTCGATTGGTTATCTGCTGGCCGCCTGCGGGCCACCGCTGATGGGGAAAATTCACGACACAGCCGGGGACTGGCGCATTCCACTGCTGGCCTGCGCGCTGGCCGCCGCGGTGATGGCGGTTTGCGGCGTGCTTGCCGGGCGTGACCGGGAGATCGCACCCCGCTAATGACAAGGGCAGACCCGATAGTCTGCCCTTGTTTTATCCGCGTGCCGCGCGCAGCATCGCCTGCACCAGCACCACCGGACGCCCTTCAAGCGCTGCACGTTCATGCTGGAATAAGGTGATCACAAAGAACGGATGCGTAACCAGTTCGGCTGCGCGAATGTCGCCCTGTTCGTCCCAGCCCGTCACGCGCATATCACCGCTCTCCAGCTCCTGCGCAAATTCTGGCGACACGCCATAGTTGCAGTGATAACCCTCTACAATTTCCGGCTTTCCATAGGCTTTCGCGATGAGCGTATTGTTGCGCAGTTCAATGGCATCGGTTTTTTCCACCAGCGAGCAGGTCAGCGGCGCAATCACCATCGTCCCTTCGGTATCCGTTTCGGCGTGAGCCGCATCGCTCCAGCCAAGCACATTGCGCGCGTACTCAATCAATGCATGCTGGAATCCACCGCAGGTCCCGAGGAAGGGAATACTGTTTTCACGGGCGTAGCGTGCGGCGATGAAGGCCGCCTCGGTGTTCTTATAGGGACTTGCAGGCACCAGCCAGATGGCATCATAGCCTACCAGGTCTTCCGGACTGGTCAGCTCCGTTGTCGCAAGCCAGTCATAATCGGCGGTGAGATCCAGTACAGCAGCGGCATCGTCAATTGCCAGTGGGATCGCCTGATGCGCAACCACATCAGCGTTATAATCGCCAACAAGGGCAATGCGCAGCGTCGTTTTAACCGGGAGGTGTTCCATGAGGGAGTCCTTATGCCAAAGAATTATCAGATAACATAAGGAACCTCAGACTACCGATCTTCTGCAATTATCACAATACCTTAAATTGGGAGGGGTGAAATATGATTCAGTGCAAACGCCTGTACGATCGGGCCAGTCAGGACGACGGTTATCGGGTTCTGGTGGACAGGTTGTGGCCACGTGGGGTGAAAAAAACAGACCTCGCGTATGATGAATGGTGTAAAACGCTCGCGCCTTCAAATGAATTGCGCAAAGCATTTCACGGCGAAACGATTGATTTCACTGCCTTCAGTAAGGCGTATCGGGAAGAACTGGCGCAGCATAAGGACGAAGGCCAGCGCCTGGCAGCTCTGGCAAACAGGCAGACCTTAACCCTGCTCTACGGCGCTAAAGACGAAGCGCAAAATCATGCCCTGGTTTTGGCTGACTGGCTGCGCCATCTGTAATCAACCGATCGTCAGTTCATCACAGGTCTGCGATGTTTCGTCCGGCGTCAGCGGCAGCAGATGTTCCGGGCGGACAAACGCAAAGCCATGCTGGTTATCAAACGCATAGACATCACCCGTCACCAGCCACAGCGCACGGTCCGCCGTTGCAGGCAGCTGCGTCATCACGCCGTTTACTGGATTAACAAAACGCTGACCTGGCTGGCAAAGACCAAACAGCTCCACAGATTTTCCAACGTTGCGGCGGCCAGCTGGCGTACGCGCGCCAATGATAATCGCCAGGCTGCCCGGCTTTAACTGAAACATACTTCTCTCGCGGTCAATATCGCCAGAAACTGGCTAAGAATAATCCTAAAGAGAAGTGTATCGCAGACAGTATCCCGCTGTCACCTGGCAGGTTGCGGACGATCGCGACGGTAGAGATCCCATTCATCAATCACTTCACCGCCAGGCAGTTTGCACTCGGTACGCACACCCTGCGGACTTTGCACCGGGATCTGTTCGCCCCCTCTCTCCAGGCAATACACGGAGGCCGGGTTCGCCATTCCTACCGCCTGCGGCGGCATGGGGGCGTCAGGTTGAGTGGCTTTTGTTGTGCACGCCGCGAGCGGTAACGCCAGCGCCAGTAACAGATATTTCATCATCGCGATCCTTAAAGCGTCCTGAAAACGTCAGGGTAACGGGTCAGGAGGGTTTTCTCCATGATTTCTCCATCGTAACTGCACTTTTGCCCCTTACAGTGCAGCGTGTTCTCGACATGACCAGAGAACATCATTCCGTAATCAAGATGTCTTTGCCCCGGTCACAGCACCGGGGCCTTTTTGTCTCCAGAATCGCCCCGAGAATGTATAAAATTTGTTATATTCATGTTTTACTATGTCGGAATTGTAAAATTTCAGCATAACATGCAGATGCAGACGTCTTCTGTATGGGAGTCAGCCCACGTCATGTCGGATATCATCCTTGCCCGTGTTTCTGAAACACTCGCCACCGAGCAATCCTTAGAAAGTCTTGTACGCCAGCTGCTGGAGATGCTGGAAATTGTGACTGAAATGGAATCCACCTACCTGACAAAGGTGGATATCAACGCGCGGTTGCAGCATATTCTTTATGCCCGCAACAGTAAGCAGATGCAGATCCCTGAAGGGCTGAGCGTTCCGTGGGGGGATACCCTGTGCAAGCGGGCGATAGACAGCGATACTCTGTTCAGCAACGATGTGGCGGGGCGCTGGCCTGATTGCGAAGCCGCAAAAGCGCTTGGGATTACAACCTACATGAGTATCCCGATTCACCTGGCTGATGGTTCGCTTTACGGGACCCTGTGCGCGACCAGCACGGAGAAGAAGCAGCTAAGCGAGCGCGGTGAACACGTGCTGAAGCTGTTTGCCGGTTTAATTTCCCAGTATATTCAAAAAGAGTCCCTGGTGGCCCAGCTTCGCGAAGCCAATGCAGCGCTCATCGCCCACTCTTATACCGATGCTCTAACGGGGTTACCCAACCGTCGGGCGATTTTCGAGAATCTCACCACCCTGTTTTCCTTAGCTAAACACCTCAAACGCAACGCCATTATTGCGTTTATCGATCTGGATGATTTCAAACTGATTAACGATCGCTTCGGGCACGAGACGGGCGATCGATTCCTGATCGAAGTGGGCAAGCGACTCACTGACGAACAGACCGAGGACGAGATCGTCGGAAGGTTAGGCGGCGATGAGTTTCTGGTAGCCTGTCTGAGTCAAAGCACAGAGGAAGCCGAAAAGACGCAAATTAATCTGCTGAAAACCCGGCTTAGCGCCCGTATTGCGGGTGAATACTGGCTCGGTCAGGTTCATATTGTGTATCCGGGCGCGAGTCTGGGTATCGTCGAAGTCGATCCCACCAGCACCGATGCGGACAGCGCGTTACAGGCGGCAGATATAGCGATGTATCAAGACAAAAAAGGAAAAAGCAAAACACGCTTTCTCAAGATAGATTAACGCCGTACACTCTACGGCGTTACGTAACAGGATAAAGGTGATGGCATGCGAATAGGGATCCTCTTCCCGGTTGTTATTTTTATAACGGCGGTGATTTTTTTGGCCTGGTTTTTCATTGGCGGTTACGCTGCGCCGGGGGCATAAATGAGAAAAACAACCATCATTATGTTGGTCGTGGCAATCGTGGCTGTCGCAGGTTCACAGCTTGGCTGGTGGTAAACCGCCAATGTAAAAAGGCCGCCATCCGGCAGCCTTTTTCAGCAAAATAACAGAGTTAGCTTTTGATTTTTCTGTAGATAAACAGAACCACCAGGGCGCCAATCACCGCGACGGCAAAGCTGCCAAAATTGAAGCCATCCACTTTGCCAAACCCGAACAGGGTACTGATCCAGCCGCCAACGACTGCACCCACAATCCCCAGTATTACGGTTACGAAGAAACCACCACCATCTTTGCCCGGCATAATCCACTTCGCCAGGATCCCCGCAATCAGCCCAAAGATAATCCAGGATAAAATTCCCATAGCTTTCCTCTCTGTATGGTTTTTGTCATTAAATCAACGACACAGAAAAGGATAGCACAGGATTTAAGAAAGGAAATTTGTGATAAGCATCACAGGGTTTGTTTGAGTAAAATCTGAGCTATAAAAAATGCCGTTCCACATGAAGTGTGGGGTTGCATCTTTTGTTGAGAAAGATTATCTTTCTCAACACTGAATAGTTGAGTGAAATACTCGGGTATTCAGTACGACATTGCTCACATTGCTTCCAGTATTTCTTGCCCACTCTTGAGTGGGCTTTTTTTGCCTGCAGGACAGACACATCATACTGCAATAAAGGCGTGCTGGTTTCGCCCGGCCCGTTTTGCCTGATAGAGCGCACGATCGGCAGCAATAATAATGTTCTGCTGGCTGCCTGCAATCTCCACGGCACGCGCGGTAGAGACCCCTACGCTTACCGTTACCCGGCCAAAGGGGCTGAAATCGTGTTCAATATTCAGGGAACAGACATTGCGAATAATGGATTTGCCAAGTCGGCACGCCTCCTCGATATCGGCGTCAGGCAAGATGAGCGCAAATTCCTCGCCGCCGTATCTCGCCACAATTTGGTTGTCCCGGGTAAGGCTTTTCCTGAGGCAATCTCCCAGAAGACTAAGACAGCGATCCCCTTCCGGGTGCCCATAGTTGTCATTGTATTTTTTGAAGAAATCCGCATCCACGATCAGCACCGAAATCGGGGAGTTGTCAGCCGCACAGCGCGCAATTTCAGACAGGATCTTTTCATCAAATGCGCGGCGATTGAAAAGCCCGGTCAATGCATCTTCAGAGGCAATGATCTGAAGCTCTTTGTTAACCCGATTTTTTCTGGATAAGTCCACATACAAAAAGTAGGAAGCCACGATCAGCACGGCGGTTAAAATAAGAATAACCACGGCGAGCTGAATGGCCTGCTTGCGCCAGGGAGACAGCGCCTCCTCCTTGCTGACCGCCACGGTCGTCACCAATCCATAGCGTCTGTTTTTCTCAAACGCGTAGATGCGTTCGATTTTATCAAACCGCGAGACGGAACTGGCTATCCCGGCATTCTGTACCTTGAGATACTCCTTAAAGAGGGGTGAGTCAGAAACAATCGCGCCAATATAGTTATTTTTAAAAGGGTGCCGAACGAGTAATACACCGGTTTGCGTCGTTAAACCAATAACCCCAGAATGACCAATGTTAATCTGTCCGTATAGCGCAAGAAAGTTTTCGATACCCAGCGTGACCACGACAACCCCGTTAAAGGCTCCCGAGTGCGTTTCCAGGCGTCGACTGATGGTAATCACCCATTTACCGTTTGTTCTGCTCACCACAGGTTGACCAATAAAAAGCTGCGAATTTTTATTTTCTTTGTGATAGACGAAAAATGGCCTGTCTGCCCCTTTACGGGAACCGGAAAACCCCTCATGCAATGCCGTGAAGATATCCCCTTTCGCATCGTAGACGACGACATTATTTATCTGAGAAAGTAAATCATCCTGATTTGTTATTATCCGCTGAATATTCACAGCCTGCTGCGGCGTCATGCCATAAATTTCAATCATGTCAGCGACGGTGGTAATCAACATTTCACTTTGGCGCATAATCCCCTCAGTGTACACATCGAGGGTATGGCTCAGGTTGGCAACGCTGGTATTAATTTGTTGAATTGATTGCTGCCTGGACGTGGCGATCTGAACGACAAGCGACAGCGAAATAATGAGTGAGACGATGATGACGGTAATGGTTGTTGTGTTAAACGCGTTTTTCACATGCACGAGCTAATCCACCTTATCACGCCTGATATCCCTGGCTCACAACGCTTGTCACTGTAGCAAAGGTCAGTATAAGAGGAAAATAAATTGTACTTAAGCCATGCAAATGAAACCACCCGTCTTGGTTTTAAGCTGGAAGTATTCACGAAATAAGATTCCTGGGGCATTGATAAATGGCTAATGCACTAAAAAGTGCGTTAGCCAGCATACATATTCAGGGAGATAGTTATCGGGAATGAATATCTTCCGACATCAAAACATTAATTGATGACGTTGGCATGCATCACTTATTCAGATAGCACCCCTGCGCTACTCGTTGCCCCACTGGTTAAGGAAGTTCGCAACATCATCTATACGCATCGTGCGGATCCCTGCCGTGTTGGCCATCTCTTGCTGGGCTTCTTCGCTGATCTCCTCGTTATTTGCCAAACGGGTAAGCAACAGCTGGAAATAATGTGCCAGGCCGTCACGCTCAGAGTCGCTCACGGCTTCAGCCGATTCCGTCGAGTATTCATCGACGATGTCATAAAATTTAAGTGGGATTTCGTTGTTCATAATCATTCTTGAGTCTGACGGTTAAAGAGGATTGTAGCGAGTATATCCCCTGACCAAAGCCTGGAGTCAACGCCGCAAAGGCAAAAAAAACGGGAACCCTCAGGCCCCCGCTCGTGTTTAACCCAGAGTCTGGATTACATATTCGCGATAATCGCGTCGCCAAACTCTGAACATTTCAGCAGCTTAGCGCCTTCCATCAGACGTTCGAAATCGTAAGTTACGGTTTTCGCGTTAATCGCGCCTTCCATACCTTTAACGATCAGGTCTGCGGCTTCGAACCATTCCATATGACGCAGCATCATTTCTGCGGACAGAATAATTGAGCCTGGGTTCACTTTGTCCTGGCCTGCGTATTTAGGCGCAGTACCATGGGTCGCTTCGAACAGGGCGCACTCGTCACCGATGTTCGCACCAGGGGCGATACCGATACCGCCAACCTGTGCTGCCAGAGCGTCAGAGATGTAGTCACCGTTCAGGTTCATACAGGCGATGACGTCGTATTCAGCAGGACGCAGCAGGATCTGCTGCAGGAACGCATCGGCGATCACATCTTTAATGATGATCTCTTTGCCGGTGTTCGGGTTCTTGATCTTCTGCCATGGGCCACCGTCGATTAGCTCACCGCCGAACTCTTCTTTCGCCAACTGGTAACCCCAGTCTTTGAACGCGCCTTCGGTGAACTTCATGATGTTGCCTTTGTGAACCAGGGTCACAGAGTCACGGTCGTTGGTGATTGCATATTCGATGGCCGCGCGCACCAGACGCTTGGTCCCTTCCTCGGAGCACGGCTTAATGCCGATACCGCAATGCTCAGGGAAGCGAATTTTCTTCACGCCCATCTCTTCGCGCAGGAATTTAATCACTTTTTCTGCGTCAGCAGAGTCCGCTTTCCATTCGATACCCGCGTAGATGTCTTCTGAGTTTTCGCGGAAGATAACCATGTCGGTCAGTTCAGGGTGCTTAACCGGGCTAGGGGTGCCCTGATAGTAACGAACCGGACGCAGACACACGTACAGGTCCAGCTCCTGACGCAGTGCCACGTTCAGGGAACGGATACCGCCGCCAACTGGCGTCGTCAGTGGGCCTTTAATAGCAACGCGGTAGTCGCGGATCAGGTCCAGCGTTTCTGCTGGCAGCCAGACGTCCTGGCCATAAACTTGAGTCGATTTCTCACCGGTGTAAATTTCCATCCAGGAAATTTTACGCTCGCCTTTGTAGGCTTTCTCAACAGCGGCATCAACCACTTTCAGCATTGCCGGGGTAACGTCTACACCGATACCGTCGCCTTCAATGAACGGGATAATCGGATTGTGAGGAACGTTAATCTTGCCGTTTTGCAGGGTGATCTTTTTACCTTCCGCCGGAACAACTACTTTGCTTTCCATTAACCTCTCCTTCGAGCGCTTCTGGTTGTTACTGATCTTATGTTAATAAATTGTAATGAGCCCTTCGATAGTACCTGATTGTCCTGCGCCATGAAAGGTCTTCGTTATTAGGCTATAATGCGGCAATTGATAACGCCTGAAAATACCATGAAGAAAACTTCTTTTACAAAACACCGGGTTGAGCGATTCAGCTCGCGACAAGCCGCCAGACGACCGCAAGAAACCCAGCCAAAGCGGGTGATTCTGTTCAATAAACCCTACGATGTTTTGCCGCAGTTCACCGATGAGGCTGGGCGCAGCACGCTGAAGGACTATATACCTGTTCAGGGCGTCTACGCAGCGGGCCGTCTGGACCGCGACAGCGAAGGCCTGCTGGTCTTAACCAACGACGGCGCCCTGCAGGCGAAGCTCACGCAGCCCGGGAAACGCACCGGCAAAATTTACTTCGTCCAGGTCGAAGGCGAGCCGGACGAAGAAACGCTGGAAAAATTGCGTAAAGGCGTCACGCTGAACGACGGCCCCACCCTGCCGGCAGGTATTGAACGCGTGAATGAACCGGAGTGGCTGTGGCCGCGCACCCCGCCGATCCGCGAACGCAAATCCATTCCGACCAGCTGGCTCAAAATCACCCTTTACGAAGGCCGTAACCGTCAGGTTCGCCGCATGACCGCGCACGTTGGCTTCCCTACCCTGCGTCTGATTCGCTACGCTATGGGTAACTACACCCTGGAAACGCTGGCAAACGGTGAATGGCGAGACGTCACCCCTTAAGGAGTCACTATGTTTAAACCTCATGTCACGGTTGCCTGCGTGGTCCACGCTAAGGGTAAATTCCTGGTTGTCGAAGAGAGCATTAACGGCAAAGCGCTGTGGAACCAGCCTGCCGGGCATCTTGAAGCCAATGAGACCCTCCTGCAGGCCGCGAAACGCGAGCTGTGGGAAGAGACCGGGATTCACGCTGAGCCCCAGCACTTCATCCGTATGCACCAGTGGATCGCGCCCGACAGCACCCCCTTTCTGCGCTTTTTATTCGCCGTTGAGCTTAGCGAAACGTGCGCCACTGAACCGCAGGATGACGATATCGATCGCTGCCTGTGGGTGACCGCCGACGAGATCCTGAACGCGCCAAACCTGCGCTCGCCGCTGGTTGCGGAAAGCATCCGCTGCTGGCAGTCTGCGGGTCGCCTGCCGCTGGATGTCATCGGAGAATTTAACTGGCCGTTTACAGAGGGTGTCAACGGTGGGGGGGCGTGATAGAATACGCCGCCTTGAAGTTCAATGTCGTGAGTATTCCATGTCAGATAATAGCCAGAAAAAAGTGATCGTCGGCATGTCCGGCGGTGTCGATTCCTCCGTTTCCGCCTACCTGTTACAGCAACAGGGCTATAAGGTGGAGGGCCTGTTCATGAAGAACTGGGAGGAAGATGATGGTGAGGAATATTGCACTGCCGCTGCGGATCTCGCCGATGCGCAGGCCGTGTGCGACAAGCTCGGCATTGAACTGCACACCGTAAACTTTGCCGCAGAATACTGGGACAACGTCTTTGAACTGTTCCTCGAAGAGTACAAAGCGGGCCGCACGCCGAACCCCGATATTCTCTGCAACAAAGAGATCAAATTCAAAGCCTTCCTGGAATTCGCCGCGGAAGATCTGGGCGCAGACTACATTGCGACCGGTCACTACGTGCGTCGTGCAGACGTGAATGGCAAAAGCCAACTGCTGCGCGGTCTGGACGGCAACAAAGATCAAAGCTACTTCCTCTATACGCTGAGCCACGAGCAAATCGCCCAGAGCCTGTTCCCTGTCGGCGAGCTGGAAAAGCCGCAGGTGCGTAAAATCGCCGAAGAGCTGGACCTGATCACCGCGAAGAAAAAAGACTCTACCGGCATCTGCTTTATCGGCGAGCGCAAATTCCGGGAATTCCTGGGCCGCTACCTGCCCGCACAGCCGGGGAAAATCGTCACCGTTGACGGCGATGAAATTGGCCAGCATCAGGGCCTGATGTACCACACCCTCGGCCAGCGTAAAGGTCTGGGTATCGGCGGGACGAAAGAAGGTAGCGAAGATCCGTGGTACGTGGTCGACAAAGATGTCGAAAACAATATTCTGGTTGTTGCTCAGGGTCACGACCACCCGCGCCTGATGTCCGTTGGGCTTATCGCGCAGCAGCTGCATTGGGTCGATCGTGAGCCGCTGAACGGCACGCTGCGCTGCACGGTGAAAACGCGCTACCGCCAGACGGATATTCCCTGCACCGTCACCGCACTGGATGACGATCGCATAGAGGTGCGTTTTGACGAACCTGTTTCTGCCGTTACGCCGGGTCAGTCCGCTGTTTTTTACAGCGGCGAAATTTGCCTGGGCGGCGGGATCATTGAACAGCGCCTGCCGCTGCCCGCTGTTTAACCGATTGCACACATAAAGGAGAGCGTGTGGCGAAGAACTATTATGACATCACCCTGGCGCTGGCGGGAATTTGCCAGTCAGCCCGTCTGGTGCAACAGCTGGCGCATCAGGGTCACTGCGACGCCGATGCTCTGCACGTTTCACTTAACAGCGTTATCGATCTCAACCCGGGCTCTACGCTGGGTGTTTTCGGCGGCAGTGAAGCCAATCTTCGTCTCGGTCTTGAAACCCTGCTCGGCGTGCTCAATGCCAGCAACCGCCAGGGTTTAAACGCGGAATTGACCCGCTACACCTTAAGCCTGATGGTACTGGAACGTAAGCTAAACGCCGCAAAAGGCGCAATGAATACGCTGGGCGATCGCATTGCCGGGCTGCAGCGTCAGCTCGATCATTTTGACCTGCAGTCGGAAACGCTGCTGAGCGCGATGGCGGGGATTTATGTCGACGTCATCAGCCCGCTCGGCCCGCGCATTCAGGTCACCGGCTCGCCTGCTGTGCTGCAAAGCCCGCAGGTTCAGGCGAAGGTTCGCGCCTCGCTGCTGGCGGGCATCCGCGCCGCCGTGCTGTGGCATCAGGTTGGCGGCGGCCGCCTGCAGTTAATGTTTTCTCGTAATCGCCTGACCACTCAGGCAAAACAAATTCTTGCTCATTGTTAACCTCCCGGAGTTGCGAATTATGGAATTATCCTCACTGACCGCCGTATCCCCTGTCGATGGACGCTACGGCGATAAAGTCAGCGCGCTGCGCGGGATCTTCAGCGAATATGGTTTGCTGAAGTTCCGTGTTCAGGTTGAAGTACGCTGGCTGCAAAAGCTGGCCGCCCAGGCAGCAATCAAGGAAGTTCCTGCTTTTGACGAAAAGGCAAACGATTACCTTGATAAAATCGTTGCTGACTTCAATGAAGAAGATGCCGCGCGCATTAAGACCATTGAACGCACCACCAACCACGACGTGAAGGCGGTTGAGTACTTCCTGAAGGAGAAAGTGGAAAGCGTTCCTGCCCTGCACGCCGTGTCTGAATTCATTCACTTTGCCTGTACCTCTGAAGACATCAATAACCTGTCTCACGCGCTGATGCTCTCCACCGCGCGCAAAGAGGTGGTGCTGCCTTACTGGCGTAAAATCATCGACGCGGTAAAAGCGCTGTCCGCGGAATATCGCGACATTCCGCTGCTTTCCCGTACCCACGGCCAGCCGGCTACCCCCTCTACCATGGGTAAAGAGATGGCAAACGTGGCATACCGTATGGAGCGTCAGTATCGTCAGCTGGAACAGGTTGAGATCCTCGGCAAAATCAACGGTGCCGTTGGCAACTATAACGCCCACATCGCCGCCTATCCGGAAGTGGACTGGCACCAGTTCAGCGAAGAGTTCGTGACCTCTCTGGGTATTCAGTGGAACCCGTACACCACCCAGATTGAGCCGCACGACTATATCGCCGAGCTGTTTGACTGCATCGCGCGCTTCAACACCATCCTGATCGACTTCGATCGCGACGTGTGGGGCTACATCGCGTTGAACCACTTCAAGCAGAAAACGATCGCCGGTGAAATCGGCTCTTCCACCATGCCGCACAAAGTAAACCCAATCGACTTCGAAAACTCCGAAGGCAACCTGGGCCTGGCGAACGCCATGCTGCAGCATATGGCGAGCAAACTGCCGGTTTCCCGCTGGCAGCGTGACCTGACTGACTCCACCGTACTGCGTAACCTCGGCGTAGGCATTGGCTACGCGCTGATCGCCTATCAGTCCACCCTGAAAGGCGTGAGCAAACTGGAAGTGAACCGCGATCGTCTGCTGGACGAACTGGATCACAACTGGGAAGTGCTGGCAGAGCCAATCCAGACCGTGATGCGCCGTTACGGCATTGAAAAACCGTACGAGAAGCTGAAAGAGCTGACCCGTGGCAAACGCGTGGACGCTGAAGGCATGAAGCAGTTTATCGACGGTCTGGAACTGCCGGAGGACGAGAAAACGCGTCTCAAGGCGATGACCCCGGCGAATTATATTGGTCGCGCCGTCACAATGGTTGACGAGCTGAAGTAACCCTCTCTCCCCCTTTTCGCCCGAAAAGGGGGATGCTTTTCCCCGGTTTAGTCAATGTTTATCACCACAACAACATAATCAGCGTTAAACTATTCATACCAATTATTTAGGGAGAAGAGATGATGCGCGTACTGGTTGTTGAGGATAACGCATTGCTACGTCATCACCTGAAAGTTCAGCTTCAGGAGATGGGACATCAGGTGGACGATGCTGAAGATGCAAAAGAAGCCGATTATTATCTCAATGAACACCTGCCGGATATCGCCATTGTCGATTTAGGCTTGCCGGATGAAGACGGTCTCTCGCTGATCCGTCGCTGGCGCAGCCATGACGTCTCTCTGCCGGTGCTGGTCCTGACCGCCCGTGAAGGCTGGCAGGATAAAGTGGAAGTGCTCAGCGCGGGTGCGGACGACTACGTGACGAAGCCGTTTCATATCGAAGAAGTCGCTGCGCGCATGCAGGCGCTGTTACGTCGCAACAGCGGTCATGCTTCGCAGGTTATCTCCCTTCCGCCATTCCAGGTTGATCTTTCCCGCCGCGAATTTTCTATTAACAATGAAGTGGTCAAGCTGACGGCGTTCGAATACACCATCATGGAGACGCTTATCCGTAATAACGGCAAAGTGGTGAGCAAGGATTCCTTAATGCTCCAGCTTTACCCGGATGCCGAGCTACGGGAGAGCCACACCATTGACGTGCTGATGGGACGTTTGCGCAAAAAAATTCAGGCGCAATACCCGCAGGACGTGATCACCACGGTTCGTGGTCAGGGTTACCTGTTCGAATTACGCTAATGAAAGGGATTTCACGACACTTTCTGCCCCTTTCGCTGCGGGTGCGCTTTCTGCTGGCAACCGCTGCCGTGGTGCTGGTGCTTTCTCTTTCTTATGGGATAGTGGCGCTGGTCGGGTATAGCGTGAGCTTCGATAAAACAACCTTCCGTCTGTTACGCGGCGAAAGTAACCTGTTTTATACCCTGGCGAAGTGGGAAGATAACCACATTACCGTGGATATGCCTGAGCACCTCAATCAGCAAAGCCCAACGCTGGCGTTAATTTATGATGAAAAAGGCAAACTGCTGTGGGCTCAGCGCGACGTACCCTGGCTAAAAAAACGCATTCGCCCTGAATGGCTCAGGACGAATGGTTTTCATGAGATTGAGGCCGATCTCAATTCAACCAGCGCATTGCTGCATGACGATCGCGCCCTTCAGCAAAAGCTGAATGAGATACGCGAGGATGACGACGACACGGAGATGACCCACTCCGTCGCCATTAATCTCTATCCCGCTACCATGAACATGCCGCAGTTGACCATCGTGGTGATCGACACCATTCCGGTTGAGCTTAAGCGTTCTTATATGGTCTGGAGCTGGTTCGTGTACGTTCTGGCCGCCAATCTTCTGCTGGTTATCCCTCTGCTGTGGGTCGCAGCATGGTGGAGTTTACGTCCGATAGAATCACTGGCCAAAGAGGTTCGCGAGCTGGAAGAACATCATCGTGAAAAGCTCAACCCGGAAACCACGCGTGAACTCACCAGCCTGGTGCGTAATCTTAACCGCCTGCTGAAAAGCGAGCGCGAACGCTATGATAAATACCGCACCACGCTCACCGACCTGACGCACAGCCTTAAGACGCCACTGGCGGTCATGCAGAGCACGCTGCGTTCCATGCGTAGCTCAACGCTCAGCGTTGATGACGCAGAGCCTGTGATGCTTGAGCAGATCAGTCGCATCTCGCAGCAAATTGGCTATTATCTCCATCGCGCCAGCATGCGTTCAGGAAGTGCGTTATTGAGCCGCGAGCTGCATCCGGTGGCACCTTTACTGGACAACCTCACTTCCGCGCTGAACAAGGTGTATCAGCGTAAAGGGGTGAACATCAGCCTCGATATCTCGCCGGAAATCAGCTTCGTGGGCGAGAAAAATGATTTCATGGAAGTGATGGGTAACCTGCTCGATAACGCCTGTAAATACTGCCTGGAGTTTGTGGAAGTGTCCGCGCGCCAGACGGATAACGAGCTGCACATCATCGTTGAAGACGACGGGCCCGGCATTCCCCGCAATAAACGTGAAGTGGTGTTTGATCGTGGTCAACGCGCCGATACGCTGCGTCCGGGTCAGGGGGTGGGGTTAGCCGTCGCCCGGGAGATTGTCGATCAGTACGATGGCAAAATTGAAACGGGTGAAAGCCTGCTGGGCGGTGCGCGAATGGAGGCTATTTTTGGCCGTCAGCATCCCACATCGAACGATACTTGACCCGTTATGTGAAAAATGCGCGGATCTCGCACTCAGGCTCCTGAGCTTCCGTTATAATCCGACTCAATAAGAGCCTGCGGAATAAAAAAATATGGAATATCACTTAGCACTTAACTGGCCCGAGTTTATCGAGCGCTACTGGCAAAAACGCCCGGTGGTTCTCAAACGCGGGTTCAGCAATTTTGTCGATCCTATCTCCCCTGACGAGCTGGCCGGCCTGGCCATGGAAAATGAAGTCGACAGCCGCCTGGTCAGCCACCAGGACGGAAAATGGCA
The DNA here is from genome assembly GCF_018597345.1 of Enterobacter quasimori. Lineage (NCBI taxonomy): Bacteria > Pseudomonadati > Pseudomonadota > Gammaproteobacteria > Enterobacterales > Enterobacteriaceae > Enterobacter > Enterobacter quasimori. The sequence goes on from NZ_JAHEVU010000001.1 coordinate 830,020, forward strand.
GGTCAGCCACGGTCCTTTCGAAAGCTACGATCACCTGGGCGAAAATAACTGGTCTTTACTGGTGCAGGCGGTCAACAACTGGCATGAGCCTACCGCCGCCTTAATGCGCCCGTTCCGCGCCCTGCCCGACTGGCGAATGGACGATCTGATGATCTCCTTCTCCGTTCCCGGTGGCGGCGTCGGCCCGCATCTGGATCAGTACGACGTGTTTATCATTCAGGGTACCGGCCGCCGTCGCTGGCGCGTGGGTGACAAAGTACCGATGAAACAGCACTGCCCGCATCCGGACCTGCTTCAGGTTGACCCGTTTGAAGGGATCATCGACGAAGAGCTGGAGCCGGGCGATATTCTCTACATTCCGCCGGGATTCCCGCACGAAGGTTACTCCCTGGAAAACTCGCTCAACTACTCCGTGGGGTTCCGCGCGCCAAGCGGGCGCGAAATGATCAGCGGCTTCGCTGACTACGTTCTCCAGCGCGAGCTGGGCAGCTACCGCTACAGCGACCCGGACGTGCCATCGCGTGAACACCCTGCTGACATCCTGCCGGAAGAGCTTGATAAGCTGCGCGGCATGATGCTGGATTTGATCAACGAGCCGGAACACTTTAAACAGTGGTTTGGTGAGTTTGTCAGCCAGTCACGCCACGAGCTGGACGTTGCGCCGCCGGAGCCGCCCTATCAGGCCGATGAGATTTATGATGCCCTGCAACAGGGTGACAAGCTGGTTCGCCTCGGTGGGTTACGCGTGCTGCGCATTGGTGAAGATGTCTTCGTCAACGGCGAAAAGCTGGACTCTCCACACCGTCCGGCGCTGGAAGCGATTGCCAGCCATCTGGTGCTCACTGCCGATACCTTTGGCGACGCGCTGGAAGACCCGTCCTTCCTCGCGATGCTGGCCGCGCTGGTGAACAGCGGGTATTGGTTCTTTGAGGACTGATCGGTGATATTCGCCGGGTGGCGGCTGCGCCTTACCCGGCCTACAAAAGCGTGATGCCGTAGGCCCGGTAAGCGAAGCGCCACCGGGCGTTTTCTCAGCGTTTTGCCGTCAGTTCAGCTATCCGCACAATCACCTTCACCGCCTTTTCCATTCCTTCCAGCGTCACAAACTCATGCTTGCCGTGGTAGTTATACCCGCCGGTAAACAGGTTCGGGCAAGGTAATCCCATAAACGACAATTGCGAGCCATCAGTACCGCCGCGAATCGGCTTCAGCTGCGGTTCAATATCGCAGTCGCGCATCGCCTGCTGGGCGATATCGAGAATATGCGGATGCGCCATCACCTTCTCGCGCATGTTGTAATAGCTGTCTTCGATGATGAGTTCAATGTAGCAATCAGGGTGTAATCCTTTCCCCACCTTCTTGGCGATCTCCATCATCTTACGCTTGCGCGCCTCAAAGGCTTTGCGGTCGAAGTCGCGAACGATGTAGTGCATTTGCGCGCTGTCCACGGTGCCTTTGATGCTGGTCAGGTGATAGAACCCTTCATACCCCTCGGTCTGTTCGGGGCTCTCTTCCGCCGGGACTTCCGCATGAATTCGTGACGCCAGCGACAGCGCGTTCACCATGACGCCTTTCGCCGAACCGGGGTGAACGTTATTGCCGACAATTTTGATCGTGACGGACGCGGCATTGAAGTTTTCATACTCCAGTTCACCGACGCCGCCGCCGTCAACGGTATAGGCCCACTGCGCGTTAAAGGCCTCCACGTCGAAGTGCTTCGCCCCCTTGCCGACCTCTTCGTCCGGCGTAAAGGCCACGCGGATATCCCCGTGTGGGATGTTTTTATCCTTCAGCACCGCCAGCGCGGTCATGATTTCGGCAATGCCCGCTTTATCATCCGCCCCCAGCAGCGTTTTGCCGTCGGTGGTGATCAGCGTCTGGCCCAGCAGCTGGTGCAGCACCGGGAACATGACGGGCGAAAGCACTTCGTCGCCGATGCCCAGCGCAATGTCGCCGCCGCGGTAGTTTTCCACAATCTGCGGGTTTACATGTTTACCGCTAAAATCCGGAGAGGTGTCGACATGGGAGATAAAGCCAATCGCCGGGATATCCCCGTCGACATTCGCCGGCAGCGTTCCCATCACAGTGCCTTTCTCGCTTAACGTGACGTTGACCAGCCCCATGGCGTCAAGCTGCTCTTTGAGCAGATTTAATAACTTCCACTGGCCTTCGGTGCTCGGCACCTGGCGAACACCCGGCTTAGATTGGGTATCCAGCGAAACGTACTGTAAAAAACGCTCAAGTAATTTATCCATGCAGTCACCCTCACTTTTTGTGACAACATTATCAATAAGCATCAAAACGCAAATATTGCGTCAGGTCACTTTTATCCCGCAAACGAGAATATTTTCCGTTTATATCGTTATGCGTTAGTAAATGTAGCTTATGAATCAGTGACAAGGATTGGCGATTGCAGGGGATTGCCGTAGAATGTCCGCCCTCATTACGAGTCACCAAGGTGGTTACACACAAACCCCGCTTCAGTCTGCTGCCTGAGGCGTCTATATGGGACAGCGCAAAAATTGAATACACAAACCCGTTCACCGCTGGTGAAACTGGAACGAATTCGTAAAAGTTTTGATGGCAAGGACGTCATTTCCGACCTCACTCTCACCATCAATGACGGTGAGTTTCTGACGCTGCTTGGCCCCTCCGGCTGCGGCAAAACAACCGTACTGCGCCTTATCGCCGGGCTGGAAAGCGTCGATAACGGCCATATCCATCTTGAAAACCAGGACATCACCCAGGTTCCCGCCGAAGACCGTCACGTCAACACTGTCTTTCAGAGCTATGCCCTCTTCCCACACATGACCGTGTTTGAGAACGTGGCGTTTGGCCTGCGGATGCAAAAAACGCCTGCCGCTGAGATCCCACCGCGCGTTACCGACGCCCTGCGGATGGTACAGCTGGAAGAGTTTGCCCAGCGTAAACCCCATCAGCTTTCCGGCGGCCAACAGCAGCGCGTCGCCATCGCCCGCGCCGTGGTCAACAAGCCGCGTCTGCTCCTGCTGGATGAATCCCTCTCCGCGCTGGATTACAAGCTGCGCAAGCAGATGCAGAACGAGCTCAAGGCCCTGCAGCGCAAGCTCGGCATTACCTTTGTCTTCGTCACCCACGATCAGGAAGAGGCCCTGACCATGTCTGACCGCATCGTGGTGATGCGTGACGGCAAAATCGAGCAGGACGGCACGCCGCGTGAAATCTACGAAGAGCCGAAGAATCTGTTTGTCGCTAGCTTCATTGGCGAGATCAATATATTCGACGCCACGGTGATTGAGCGTCTGGACGACCAGCGCGTCCGGGCCCGCGTTGAAGGACGGGAGTGTGCCATCACGGTGAATTTCCCCGTTGAAAAGGGACAAAAGCTTAACGTTCTGCTGCGCCCGGAAGATCTGCGCGTTGAGGAAATTCACGGCAATACCGAGGCCGAAGGGTTAATCGGCTATATCCGCGAGCGCAACTACAAGGGGATGACGCTGGAGTCCGTTGTTGAGCTGGAAAACGGCAAGATGGTGATGGTCAGCGAGTTCTTTAACGAGGACGACCCGGACTTCGACCACTCTCTCGACCAGAAAATGGTTATCAACTGGGTAGAAAGCTGGGAGGTTGTGCTGGCTGATGAAGAACACAAGTAAATTCCAGAATGTGGTGATTGCCACGATCGTCGGTTGGCTTGTGCTGTTTGTCTTTTTACCCAACCTGATGATAATCGCCACCAGCTTCCTGACCCGCGACGAAGCAAACTTCGTTAAGCTGGTCTTTACGCTGGACAACTACGCGCGCCTGCTCGATCCGCTCTATTTTGACGTTCTGCTGCACTCGCTCAATATGGCGCTGATTGCCACCCTCGCCTGTCTGATGCTGGGGTATCCCTTCGCATGGTTTCTCGCGGGCCTGCCACAAAAGGTACGCCCCCTGCTGCTGTTTTTACTGATTGTTCCCTTCTGGACCAACTCGCTCATCCGTATTTATGGTCTGAAGATTTTCCTCAGCACAAAGGGTTATCTGAATGAGTTTCTGCTGTGGCTGGGGGTGATTGATACGCCGATACGCATCATGTTTACCCCGAGCGCGGTGATTGTCGGCCTGGTTTATATCCTGCTGCCGTTTATGGTGATGCCGCTCTACTCCAGCATTGAGAAGCTGGATAAACCGCTGCTGGAAGCGGCAAAAGATCTGGGTGCCAGTAAGCTGCAGACCTTTATCCGTATCATTATTCCGCTGACGATGCCCGGCATTATCGCGGGCTGCTTGCTGGTGATGCTCCCGGCGATGGGCCTGTTCTACGTGTCGGATCTGATGGGCGGGGCGAAAAACCTGCTGATCGGTAACGTAATCAAGAGTCAGTTCCTCAACATCCGCGACTGGCCGTTCGGCTCGGCCACCAGCATTACGCTGACGGTGGTGATGGGTCTGATGCTGCTGGTCTACTGGCGCGCCTCACGGCTGCTGAATAAAAAGGTGGAACTCGAATGATCGGTCGACTGCTTCGCGGCGGTTTTATGACCGCCATTTACGCTTATTTGTATATCCCGATCGTTATTTTGATCGTGAACTCGTTTAACAGCTCGCGCTTTGGGATTAACTGGCAGGGCTTTACCACCAACTGGTACAGCCTGCTGATGAACAACGACAGCCTGCTGCAGGCCGCTCAGCACTCGCTGACGATGGCGATCGTCTCCGCCACCTTCGCGACGCTGATTGGCTCGCTCACCGCCGTCGCGCTCTACCGCTACCGCTTTCGCGGCAAACCGTTCGTCAGCGGCATGCTGTTTGTGGTGATGATGTCGCCGGATATCGTCATGGCCATTTCGCTGCTGGTGCTGTTCATGCTGCTGGGCGTACAGCTTGGCTTCTGGTCGCTGCTGTTCTCGCATATCACCTTCTGCCTGCCGTTTGTGGTGGTGACCGTCTTTGCGCGTCTTAAAGGGTTCGACGTGCGCATGCTGGAGGCGGCGAAAGATCTGGGTGCCAGCGAGATGACCATCCTGCGTAAAATCATTCTGCCGCTGGCGATGCCTGCCGTGGCGGCCGGATGGCTGCTTAGCTTCACCCTGTCGATGGATGACGTGGTAGTCTCCTCCTTCGTGACCGGGCCGAGCTATGAAATTCTGCCGTTGAAGATCTATTCAATGGTGAAAGTCGGCGTCTCACCTGAGGTGAACGCGCTGGCGACCATTCTGCTGGTGTTTTCGCTGGTTCTGGTGATTGCCAGCCAGGTTATTGCTCGTGATAAAACAAAATCTCAGGGGACAATGAAATGAAAAAAATGCTCGCCGCTGCGGCGCTGGTGCTTGGCATGGGTGCCGCGCACGCTGATGACAGCAAAACGCTCTACTTCTACAACTGGACCGAGTACGTGCCGCCCGGGCTACTGGAACAGTTCACCAAAGAGACGGGCATCAAGGTTATCTACTCGACCTATGAGTCGAATGAAACCATGTACGCCAAGCTCAAAACCTACAAAGACGGTGCGTACGATCTGGTGGTGCCCTCCACCTACTTTGTCGACAAAATGCGCAAAGAGGGCATGATCCAGAAGATCGATAAAACGAAGCTGACCAACTTCGGCAATCTCGACCCGGAGATGCTTAACAAGCCGTTCGATCCGAATAACGACTACTCCATTCCTTACATCTGGGGGGCGACAGCTATTGGCGTGAACAGCGATGCCATCGATCCGAAAACGGTTACAGGCTGGGCCGATCTGTGGAAACCGGAATACAAAGGCAGCCTGCTGTTAACCGACGATGCGCGTGAGGTGTTCCAGATAGCGCTGCGTAAACTCGGCTATTCCGGTAACACCACCGATCCGAAAGAGATCGAAGCGGCCTACAACGAGCTGAAAAAGCTGATGCCTAACGTGGCGGCATTCAACTCTGATAACCCGGCAAACCCATATATGGAAGGCGAAGTGAATCTGGGGATGGTGTGGAACGGCTCCGCGTATGTTGCCCGCCAGGCCGGTACGCCGCTGGAGATCGTCTGGCCGAAAGAAGGCGGGATCTTCTGGATGGATAGCCTGTCGATTCCGGCCAACGCGAAAAACGTGGACGGCGCGCTGAAGCTGATTAACTTCCTGCTGCGCCCCGACGTGGCGAAACAGGTGGCTGAAACCATCGGCTACCCGACACCAAATCTGGCTGCACGCAAGCTGTTAAGCCCTGAAGTCGCGAATGATAAATCGCTGTACCCTGATGCTGATACCGTCAGCAAAGGCGAATGGCAGAACGACGTGGGTGACGCGAGCCGTCTTTATGAAGAGTATTATCAGAAGTTAAAAGCAGGTCGTTGAGATGTGACGGGCGACGCGATGTCGCCCGTCACAACTACAGCCCCTTCAGGAGTTTATCCACAAAAGCTGGCACCACTTCACTTGCCAGGCCATAGTGTTTTTCTTCAAACTCACTGCCCACCTGACTCGGCTCCAGATTAAGCTCTACCGTATGCGCGCCCTGGAGTTTAGCCTCGTGAACAAATCCCGCCGCCGGATAGACGTGCCCGGACGTACCGATGGCAATGAACACGTCCGCCATCGCCAGCGCGCTGTAGATCTCATCCATGCCCAGCGGCATTTCGCCGAACCACACCACGTGCGGGCGTAAACGCGCAGGAAACTGACAGCAATGGCATTTGTCTTCCGGCAGCACGTCCTCTTTCCAGTCCAGCACCTGACCGCTCCAGGCGCAGCGAACCTTGAGCAGCTCGCCGTGCATGTGGATGATGTTTTTGTTACCCGCCCGCTCGTGCAGGTTATCGATATTCTGCGTCACCAGCAGAAAACGATCCCCCAGCGCCTCTTCCAGCTTAGCCAGCGCCAGATGCGCCGCGTTAGGCGCAATCTCAGGCTGCTGAAGCTGGCGACGGCGGGCGTTATAAAACGCCTGCACCAGGTCCGGATCGCGGGCGAAACCTTCCGGCGTCGCCACGTCCTCGACACGGTGCTCTTCCCACAGCCCGTCCGCCGCGCGGAAGGTTCGAATTCCTGACTCGGCGGAGATCCCCGCGCCGGTCAGCACCACCACTCTGGGTTTATCCATCGCTTCTGGCATCATTCTGTCTCTGAAAAAGATTCGCTGGCGCAAGCGCTCACGCAAGCGGCGTTTGTTTTTGCGAAAACGGCTGAGTCGACCCTGGCGACGCGACAGCATAGAAACCTCGTAAACTAATCGGTGAGATGAAGGAATGCGGCTCCGCGCATGCCTCCTGCGTCCCCGTGTCGCGCGCGTTCAATACGCGGCACGCGGGCAACCGGCAATAAATGTCGGGGCAAACGCCCGGACAACCGTTCCGTAATCGCGGTAAAGTTTGACAGCCCTCCCCCGATCACCAGCAGATCCGGGTCGACGATGGTGAGAATATTTCCCAGACACACCGCCAGCAGATCCAGATAACGCTCGACGTGCTCACGCGCCTGCGCATCCCCTTGCTCCCACAGGGTAATGATTTGAGGGGCCTCAAGTTTCTGATGATAGAAGTGTTCGTAAAGCCATGCAAACCCGCGGCCGGAGAGGTAGTTCTCAATACAGCCGTGCTGGCCACAGCCGCAGCGGGTCAGCGGGAAATCACGCCCCACCACCTCGAGAGCATCCACCGGCAGGCGGATATGGCCAAACTCGCCGGTAATGTAGCTGCGGCCGGTAATGGGCTTACCGTTGATGACGATTCCTCCGCCGACGCCGGTACCGAGGATCAGCCCCATCACCAGCGGATAGCGACGGAATTCATCGTCCCAGGCTTCAGAGAGCGCAAAGCAGTTGGCATCATTGTCTAAACGCACGTCGCGTTCAAGGAGAGCAGAGAGATCGGCGCGCAGCGGTTTACCGCTGGCGGCAGGCACGTTGGCCGCGTAAAGCGTACCGTCGTCGGTTTCGGGCATGCCCGGAATACCGATGCCGACGCTGCCTTTCACGCCGAAACGTTCATCCGCCTGCGCCACCAGCGCGGCAATCGCGGTTAAAAATTCGTCGTAGCTTTCGCGCGGCGTGGGAACGCGGGTTTCCCACTGCAGTTTAAGGTCTTTATCAAACGCGCCGAGCGCAATCTTGGTGCCGCCAATATCAAATCCATAATACATAAACGCATTCCTCTTTCGATCTGGCGACCCGAAAGCCGCTAGATCATGACGTAATTACTGGCCACTTAATACCCTCGCCGGATCAATTCGGCTTGCGCGACGCGCCGGATACCAGCTTGCCAGCAGACTCAGTAAAAGTGCTGTAACCAGCACATAAAAAACGTCCAGCCAGTGCAGTTCAGACGGCAGGAAGTCAATAAAATAGATATCACCCGACAGGAACTGGTGGCCGATAAGCTTTTCGATCCCGTTGATGATTGGGGTCAGCTGCAGGGAAACCACCACGCCAATCACCACGCCGCACAGGCTGCCGAACAGCCCCGCCAGCAAACCGTACCAGACGAAGATGGCGCGAATAAGACCGTCTTTCGCCCCGAGGGTACGCAGCACGGCGATGTCGCCGCTCTTGTCCTTGACCGCCATCACCAGCGTCGAGACGATATTAAAGCACGCCACACCAATCACCAGCACCATCGCCAGATACATAATGGCGCGGATCATCTGGATATCACGGTACATATACCCATAAGTGCCGATCCAGCTTTTGATGTAGACATAGTTATTGGTCACGCTGCCCGCGTCGCGCACCAGCTTGTTGGCGTTAAAGACGTCGTTCACCTTAATGGCAATGCCCGTCACGCTGTCGCCCATGTCGAGATACTGGCGCGCGTCTTCCATCGGCACCATCGCAAAGCTGTGATCGAGCTGACCGCTCAGCTGAAGAATACCGGTGACGTGCAGGCGCACGCGCTTAGGCTGCTGCAGTTTGTGGTCGGCGCTGGCGTTCGGGATCATGATTGACACCCAGTCGCCCTGCTTCACCTTCAGGGCATCGGCCACGCCTTTACCCATGATGATCTGCTGCTCGCCCGCCTTGAAGTTGGCCCACGCGCCGTTCTGCACATAGTTCGGCAGCGCGCTGAGACGCGCTTCCTGCGCCGGGTTCACCCCTTTCACCTGAATGGCGCGCAGGTTTACCCCGCTCTCCACCAGCCCGGTAAAGTTAATGTAGGGTGCAGCCGCGGCGATGCCCGGCACGTTTTCAACTTTGGCGAGCGCATCGCTCCAGTTCGTCCATGGCTGGTTAACCGGCTCGATCTCCCCGTGCGGCACGACCGCCAGAATGCGGTTGTTCAGCTCGCGCTCAAAGCCGTTCATCGCGCTTAAGCCTACGATCAGCACCGCCACGCCCAGCGCAATACCGATGGTCGAGATGACGGAGATCAGCGACACCATGCCGCCGCGACGGCGGCCGCGGCTAAAACGTAAACCGATGAGTAACGATAACGGTGACGCCATTACTCTGCTCCCATCAGGGTCAGTTCCGCGTTCAGATGGCCGTCGCGCATCTCAAGCTGGCGCCCCATGCGCTTTGCCAGCTGCAGATCGTGGGTTACCACCAGAAACGCGGTGCCCTGAGAAGCGTTCAGCTCGCCCAAAAGCTGGAAGATACTGTCCGCATTGCGTGCATCCAGGTTACCGGTTGGCTCATCCGCCAGCACCAGGCGCGGGTTGTTGACCAGCGCACGGGCAATCGCCACGCGCTGGCGCTCGCCGCCGGAAAGCTCAGAGGGACGATGGTTTCCGCGATGGCCCAGCCCTACCGCTTTCAGCATGTCGCTGGCACGGGCGTTAATTTCTGCCGGTTTCTTTTTGCCAATCAGCAGCGGCATCGCCACGTTTTCCAGCGCCGTGAAGTCCGGCAGCAGGTGGTGGAACTGGTAGATAAAGCCCAGCTCGCGGTTACGCAGCTCGGCTTTCGCCGCGGAGGACATTTTGCTCATCGGCTGGCCGGAGAAAATCACGTCGCCTTCGGTTGGCGTATCCAGCCCGCCCAGCAGATGCAGCAGCGTACTTTTGCCCGAGCCGGAGCTACCGACAATCGCCATCATCTCGCCTTCGCCCACGCTAAAGCTCACATTGTGCAGCACGTCGGTCTGCACAGTGCCTTCCTGATAGCGTTTGGACAGGTTGTCGCATTGCAACAGGATCTTATTCATAACGTAAAGCCTCAGCGGGTTGAGTGGCGGCGGCGCGCCAGGAAGGATAAAGCGTAGAAAGCAGCGCAATGGCCATCGCGGCCAGCGCAATACCGACCACCTGCAGCGGCTCGATAGCCACCGGCAGCGCCGCGCCGTCAAGCAGCGCGCCGATGATCGGCATTAAGTTATTGAGCTGGCTGGCAAGCAGTGCCCCCAGCACGGCGCCGAGCAGCGCGCCGATGATACCGGCACTGGCCCCCTGCACCATAAATACGGCCATGATCTGGCGCGGCGTGAGCCCCTGGGTTTGCAGGATGGCAACTTCGCCCTGCTTCTCCATCACCATCAGGCCCAGCGAGGTGATGATGTTAAATGCGGCCACGGCCACGATCAGGCTCAGCAGCAGCCCCATCATGTTTTTCTCCATGCGAACGGCCTGGAACAATTCGCCTTTGCGCTCGCGCCAGTCCTGCCATTTGGTGCCGTCCTGCAGCGTTTGCTGGCTGAGGGTATCGACCTTGAGCGGCTGATCGAGCCACAGGCGCCAGCCGGTAATGTTTCCCGCCGGGTAGCGCATCAGGCGCGACGCATCCTGAATGTTCACCAGCATCTGATAGCCGTCGACTTCGCTGTTGGCGGCAAAGGTACCTATCACATTGAACAGGCGCTGGCTTGGCAGGCGCCCCATCGGCGTAAACTGGCTGGCAGAAGGTACCATCACCCGCAGCTGGTCACCGCGGTTGACGCCAAGCTGGCCGGCAAGCTGTTCGCCGAGGATAACGTTGTATTTACCGGGCTGCAGATCGGATTGCTTCACGTTAACCAGATACGGCGTCAGCGGATCGTTTTGGGCCGGATCAATCCCCAGCATCACGCCGACCGCCACGCTGCGGGCGCTTTGCAGCACCACGTCGCCGGTCGTCAACGGCGCTACGCGCGTGACGCCCTGTAACTTCGCCGCGCTTTCCGGCAGCTGTTGTGGGTTCACGGAACCGTTGGTTGAGGAGAGAACGGCCTGCGGCATCAGCCCCAGGATGTTGTTTTGCAGCTCGCGCTCAAAGCCGTTCATGACGGAAAGCACCGTCACCAGAGCCATTACGCCGAGCGTAATGCCAATAGTCGAAAGCCAGGAGACAAAGCGACCGAAGCGGTCGGCGGCGCGCCCACGCATGTAACGTAAGCCTATAAAGAGTGCGACAGGTTGATACATGAAATCCGTCTGTTTGCTGATAGCAGACCCACGAGTATATAAGCGAATCCGTTAAGCGTAAATGACTGAAACCGTAAGCTTTGGTAATCATTTTTCCGAAAAATTCAGATAAATCAGGGTGCTATTGTCTGAATACTCACCTTGCAACCTCCACCTTTTCCGAAAAACCTCCTGATACAGACTGTTACCCGTTACATCTCTCTGTCGTTTTAGAACAATTACCCGTTCGTTTATGGCAAAACAGGTATTGGTTACCGATGAAACAAAAAGCATTATGGATTAATCAGATAAAGGGGCTGTGCATCTGCCTGGTGGTGATTTACCACTCGGTCATCACCTTTTATCCTCATCTCAGCGGGCTGCAGCATCCGCTGTCAGGGCTTCTCGCCAAATGCTGGGTCTATTTTAACCTGTATCTCGCACCGTTCCGCATGCCGGTGTTTTTCTTTATCTCCGGCTTTCTGATCCGCCGATACATTGACGAAGTCGACTGGCGCACCAGCCTTGACAAGCGCATCTGGAGCATCGTCTGGGTGCTGGCGCTATGGGGAATACTGCAGTGGCAGGCGCTGACCCACCTCAATGCCTGGCTCGCACCGGAACGTGAACTGGCAACCTCCTCGAATGCGGCCTACGCCGACTCTGTCTCGGGCTTTATTCTGGGTATGCTCACGGCCAGCACCAGCCTGTGGTATCTGTATGCCCTGGTGGTCTATTTCACCCTGTGCAAACTGCTGAGCCGCTGGAAGCTGCCTGTCCTGGGCCTGCTGGCGCTGGCGAGCATTGCCATTAACTTCCTGCCGCTGCCGTGGTGGGGAATGAACAGCGTCGTGCGTAACATGATCTACTACAGCCTGGGCTCGTGGTACGGTGCACAGCTTATGGCCTGGATGAAGGGGCTGAAAATAGGTCGCGTCTGGCTGGCGCTGATCGCGTTCGGGGCGGTATCCGTGGTGCTGTGGTTTGCAAACGTTCCTCTCCCGCTCTCACTGCTGTCGATTGTGCTGATCATGAAGCTTTTCTACAGCGTTGAGCAACGTTATGCCGTCCATCCCGGAAACCTGCTGAATGTGGTGGGTTCGAATACCATTGCGATTTACACCACGCATCGCATTTTAATTGAGGCTTTTAGCCTGTTCCTGATTGGTGAAATGAATGCCGCGTACTGGCCGGCGTGGGCCGAGTTAACGCTGATTCTGGTTTATCCGTTCGCCAGCCTGCTGGTCTGCACCCTTGTAGGGCTTGGCATACGCAAGATTTCCACCTCTCTCTTTGGCGATGTCTTTTTCTCCCCGCCCGCTACGCTCTCCCCGTCAACGGCGACCCGCTGATGCCCTCTCCGCCCCCTTGTCGGGGGCGAATTGCCTCCCGTGCGCTTACAATTTGCTAATGCAAAACGATCGAGGATAATAAAGACATTGCGTATCAGTGATATGCCCCAATACTGTTGGTATATCCATAAGAGACTCTGACATAGCCATGCCTGAACACTATCGCTTTACCTTGCCTGTTAAAGCAGGCGACCAACGCCAGCTGGGCGAACTCACGGGCGCGGCGTGCGCCACGCTGGTGGCAGAAATCGCTGAGCGCCATCCCGGCCCGGTGGTGCTGATTGCCCCGGATATGCAAAACGCCCTGCGCCTGCATGACGAAATCCGTCAATTTACCGATAGCCTGGTGTCCAGCCTGGCCGACTGGGAAACGCTGCCGTATGACAGCTTCTCCCCGCATCAGGAGATCATCTCTTCACGCCTGTCTACGCTGTATCAGCTTCCGACCATGCAGCGCGGCGTGTTAATTGTGCCTGTCAATACGCTGATGCAGCGCGTCTGCCCGCACAGCTATCTGCACGGTCACGCGCTGGTGATGAAAAAAGGCCAGCGCCTGTCGCGTGATGCCCTGCGCGCGCAGCTTGACGGTGCCGGTTATCGCCATGTCGATCAGGTGATGGAGCACGGGGAATACGCCACCCGCGGCGCGCTGCTCGATCTTTACCCAATGGGCAGCGACCAGCCGTACCGCCTGGATTTCTTTGACGATGAAATCGACAGCCTGCGCGTGTTCGACGCCGACACGCAGCGCACGCTGGAAGAAGTGGAATCCATCAACCTGCTGCCCGCACATGAATTCCCGACGGACAAAACCGCTATCGAGCTGTTCCGCAGCCAGTGGCGCGACAGGTTCGACGTAAAGCGCGATGCCGAGCACATTTATCAGCAGGTCAGCAAAGGCACTCTGCCTGCGGGGATCGAATACTGGCAGCCCCTGTTCTTCAACGAGCCGCTGCCCGCGCTGTTCAGCTATTTCCCGGCGAACACGCTGATTGTCAACACCGGGGATATTGACGCCAGCGCCAGCCGCTTTGAAAGTGAAACTCGCGCTCGCTTCGAGAACCGTGGCGTGGATCCGATGCGTCCGCTGCTGCCGCCGGAAACGCTTTGGCTGCGCAGCGATGAGCTCAATGCCGAACTGAAGCGCTGGCCGCGCATGCAGCTCAGAACCGACTCGCTCGCGGATAAAGCGGCCAATACCAACCTGGCCTTCCAAAAGCTGCCGGACCTCTCCGTACAGGCGCAGCAAAAATCCCCGCTGGATAATCTGCGCAAGTTCCTGGAATCCTTTACCGGGTCGGTGGTCTTCTCCGTTGAAAGTGAAGGTCGTCGCGAAGCGTTAGGCGAACTGCTTGGGCGCATTAAGATCGCGCCAAAGCGCATTTTGCGGCTGGACGACGCCACCGGAACGGGTCGCTATCTGATGATCGGTGCCGCTGAGCATGGGTTTATCGACACGCTCAACAACGTGGCGCTGATTTGCGAAAGCGACCTTCTCGGCGAGCGCGTGGCGCGCCGCCGTCAGGATAGCCGTCGCACCATCAACCCGGACACGCTGATCCGCAACCTGGCCGAACTGCACCCGGGCCAGCCGATTGTTCACCTCGAGCACGGCGTCGGACGCTACCAGGGGATGACCACCCTTGAAGCAGGCGGCATCAAAGGTGAATACCTGATGTTGACCTACGCCAACGACGCCAAACTCTATGTGCCGGTCTCGTCCCTGCACCTGATCAGCCGCTATGCAGGCGGTGCCGAAGAGAATGCACCGCTGCACAAGCTGGGCGGCGACGCCTGGGCGCGCGCGCGCCAGAAGGCGGCGGAAAAAGTGCGCGACGTGGCGGCCGAGCTGCTGGACATCTATGCCCAGCGCGCGGCCAAAGAAGGTTATGCGTTTAAGCATGATAAAGAGCAGTATCAGCTGTTCTGCGACAGCTTCCCGTTTGAAACCACGCCGGATCAGGCGCAGGCCATTAACGCGGTGCTGAGCGACATGTGCCAGCCGCTGGCGATGGACCGCTTAGTGTGCGGTGATGTGGGCTTCGGTAAAACTGAAGTCGCCATGCGCGCCGCCTTCCTGGCCGTGGAGAATAACAAGCAGGTGGCGGTACTGGTGCCTACTACCCTGCTTGCCCAGCAGCACTTCGACAACTTCCGCGACCGCTTTGCCAACTGGCCAGTGCGTATCGAGATGCTGTCGCGTTTTCGCAGCGCTAAAGAGCAGACGCAAATTCTGGAACAGGCCAGTGAAGGTAAAATCGATATCCTGATCGGCACCCACAAGCTGCTACAAAGCGACGTGAAGTGGAAAGATCTGGGGCTGCTGATCGTCGACGAAGAGCACCGCTTCGGGGTGCGCCATAAGGAGCGCATCAAAGCGATGCGTGCCGACGTCGACATTCTGACCCTGACCGCAACGCCTATCCCGCGTACGCTGAACATGGCGATGAGCGGCATGCGCGATCTGTCGATTATCGCCACGCCACCGGCGCGCCGTCTGGCGGTAAAAACCTTTGTCCGCGAATATGACAATCTGGTGGTGCGCGAAGCGATCCTGCGTGAAGTGCTGCGCGGCGGCCAGGTGTACTACCTCTACAACGACGTAGAGAACATTCAAAAAGCGGCGGACAGGCTGGCGGAGCTGGTGCCGGAAGCGCGTATCGCTATCGGTCACGGACAGATGCGCGAGCGCGAGCTGGAGCGGGTGATGAATGATTTCCACCACCAGCGCTTCAACGTGCTGGTGTGTACCACCATCATTGAAACCGGTATTGATATCCCGACCGCGAACACGATTATTATCGAACGCGCGGATCACTTTGGCCTGGCACAGCTGCACCAGTTGCGCGGTCGCGTCGGGCGTTCGCACCATCAGGCCTACGCCTGGCTGCTGACGCCGCATCCGAAAGCGATGACCACCGACGCTCAAAAGCGTCTGGAAGCCATCGCCTCACTGGAAGACCTTGGCGCAGGCTTTGCGCTGGCGACACACGATCTCGAGATCCGCGGTGCCGGTGAACTGCTGGGTGAAGACCAGAGCGGCTCGATGGAGACCATCGGCTTCTCGCTCTATATGGAGCTGCTGGAAAATGCCGTCGATGCGCTGAAGGCCGGACGCGAGCCGTCGCTGGAAGATTTAACCAGCCAGCAGACCGAGGTGGAATTGCGTATGCCTTCCCTGCTGCCGGATGATTTCATTCCTGATGTGAATACCCGTCTGTCGTTCTACAAACGTATCGCCAGCGCAAAAAAAGAAAACGAGCTGGAAGAGATCAAGGTGGAGCTGATCGACCGCTTCGGGCTGCTGCCGGATGCCGCGCGAAATCTGCTGGATATC
The DNA here is from genome assembly GCF_018597345.1 of Enterobacter quasimori. NCBI lineage: Bacteria > Pseudomonadati > Pseudomonadota > Gammaproteobacteria > Enterobacterales > Enterobacteriaceae > Enterobacter > Enterobacter quasimori. The sequence goes on from NZ_JAHEVU010000001.1 coordinate 845,957, forward strand.
GCGCGGCTTCGTCAGCAGGCGCAAAAGCTGGGCATTCGCAAGCTCGAAGGGAATGAAAAAGGCGGCGTGATTGAATTCGCGGAAAAAAACCATGTCGATCCGATGTGGTTGATTGGTTTGCTGCAAAAACAGCCGCAGCACTTCCGCCTGGACGGCCCGACGCGTCTGCGTTTTACTCAGGAACTGGCAGAACGCAAAACCCGCATGGACTGGGTGCGCAACTTTATGCGCCAGCTTGAAGAGAACGCTATCGCGTAATCTTCTCCCCCGCCAGCGCCTGGCTGACGGGGGAGAATTTACAAACTCTTTGCACTTCACCCGATCTTCCCGACACACCTGTTCGCCATAATTATCTTTAACCCTTTATAAAACAATAACCTTATCATTTATAGGGATTATGATAATGACCGCTTCGCGTTTTACTCGCTGGATCACCCTGCTTGCGCTTGCCGCTACGGTAGCCGTTGCGCTGCCTGCGCGCGCAAACACCTGGCCCCTTCCCCCCCCTGGCAGCAACGTTGTCGGGCAAAACCGTTTTCATGTTGTTGAAGATAACGGGGGTTCGCTGGAGGCCATTGCCAAAAAATATAACGTCGGCTTTCTGGCCTTGCTGCAGGCCAACCCCGGTGTCGATCCTTACGTGCCGCGCGCTGGCAGCGTGCTGACGATCCCGCTTCAGACCATTCTTCCTGATGCACCGCGCCAGGGGATCGTGATTAACCTTGCCGAGCTTCGGCTTTACTATTATCCGCCGGGTAAAAAAGAAGTGACCGTTTATCCAATCGGTATCGGCCAGCTGGGCGGGGATACGCTGACGCCAACCATGGTCACTACCGTGTCGGATAAACGTGCTAACCCAACCTGGACACCTACGGCAAATATTCGCGCACGCTATAAAGCTCAGGGCATCGATCTGCCCGCAGTCGTGCCAGCGGGACCGGACAACCCAATGGGTCATCACGCGATCCGCCTCGCGGCATACGGTGGGGTTTATCTGCTGCATGGAACGAATGCGGATTTCGGCATCGGTATGCGCGTCAGCTCCGGCTGTATTCGTTTGCGCGATGACGACATCAAGACGCTCTACAGCGTGATTACGCCGGGCACAAAAGTGAACATTATCAACACGCCGATTAAGGCCTCGGAAGAGCCCGGCGGCGTGCGGCTGGTCGAAATTCATCAGCCATTATCAAAACATCTCGGTGACGATCCGCAGACGCTGCCCATTCCATTGAATGCCGCGATGGTGAGCTTTAAATCGAATACGAATACCGATAGCGTGGTGATGGAGCGCGCGATGGAAGCCCGCTCAGGAATGCCAATCGACGTCACGCGACATGGAGACGTCACTCCGCAGTCACTGTAAGTACCAAAAAAACGCCCTGCAAATGCAGGGCGTTTTTTATAGCAGTGGCATAAATGAGGGTTCAGCCAGGCTTATTTATAGATAACAGCAGTACCATGCAGGGTGTTAGGGCCGGTCACTGAGGTGATGCGGAACGATTTCGCCCCCATCTCGTCCGCTTTCTGCGCCAGCTGATCTTCCAGAGAGCCCAGGTTAGTCCCCGCGTTTGCAGAGATGGTACCCACTTTTTGTTGGTCAGCAGGAGTAGATTGTACTTCTACAGCGGCGAAGCTTGCGAAAGAGAGTGAGCTAAGTACAGCAGCAGCGATCAGGGTTTTTACGTTTTTCATGATTTTTACCTTTAGGCAGATGAATTGGGCGTCGTAAGTTATTTACTTAACGATCGATAGGTAAATGATAGATGTGATCCAGCTCACACGTCAACATGTTTTTATAACGACCGTTAAATTAATTTTATTTCCGTTAATTTTCATACCCATATGATTAATTTATTTTTAAGCAAACTACGCTGGTCGCGGGATGGGTTTATTTTTATAATGGTCATTCAACAAACCAACTGAGGACCAACGGCAAATGACAACCGAAGTCACGAGTTGCGCAAAGAAAAGCCGTGGCCGACCAAAAGTGTTCGACAGGGATGCGGCGCTCGATAAGGCCATGACACTCTTCTGGCAACATGGGTACGAAGCGACCTCGCTTTCCGATCTGGTCGAAGCGACCGGCGCCAAGGCACCCACGCTGTATGCGGAATTTACCAACAAAGAGGGGCTGTTCAGGGCAGTGCTGGACAGATACATCTCGCGCTTTGCGGCAAAACACGAGGCGCAGCTTTTTTGCGAAGAGAAAAGCGTTGAGCAGGCGTTGCAGGACTATTTCTGCGCCGTCGCGACCTGCTTTACCAGCAAAGACACGCCCGCGGGCTGTTTTATGATCAACACCTCCGCCACGCTTGCTGCGTCGTCGAAAGAGATTGCCAATACGGTGAAATCCCGCCACGCCATGCAGGAGGAGACGTTAAGTACGTTTCTGGCCCAGCGGCAGCAGCGCGGTGAAATCCCGGCGCATTGCCGCCCGCAGGAGCTGGCGCAATACCTGAGCTGTATTTTACAGGGTATGTCCATTAGCGCCCGTGAAGGGGCTACGCTTGAAAAACTGCAGAGTATTACGCAAACCACGCTGCGTCTGTGGCCTGAACTGCTTAAACTTTAAGGCAAAAAAAAAGCTCCTCAGCCTGAGCGCATGAGGAGCTAAGTTCAGAGAACATCTTTTTTACACTTTGTTGTTCAGTACTAGCTGACCATTGTTGTCCAGAGGGATCTGGGTGCCAGGGTCTTTATCCATGCGGATTTTGCCCTGCTGGTCGCCAATTTTGTAGGTTACGTCATAGCCCAGCATTTTTTCTGACTTGTCATAAACGGTTTTGCAGCGCTGCTGCGTGGTGGTGTACGTGTCGTTGTCCTGCATGGCGCCCTGCACCTGATTACCGGCATAGCCGCCACCCAGTGCCCCTACAACCGTCGCCACATCTTTACCACGTCCGCCACCAAACTGATGACCAATCACGCCACCGGCTACGGCCCCGAGAACTGAACCGGCAATGCGGTTTTCATCCTGAACCGGACGACGGTGAGTCACGGAGACGTTACGGCACTCCTGACGAGGGGTTTTCACGGTTTCTTTAATCGGGGTAGCGGAAACAACCTGCGCATACTGCGGGCCACGATCAAGTACGTTGAGACCGGCTACGGCAGCCACACCTAGCGCAGCAGCGACGCCAATCCCTATACCCGCCAACATTGATTTATTCACGGGACTTCCTCCTTTGTTGCTATTGGAAACTATTTTGCAGCAGGGGTCAGTCCTCGCCAATAAGACAAAGGATTAAAAAATGGCCGTATGGGGGAGATATATCGTGTTTGAGAGAACTCTTAAGCACGCAAAGTGTAATGTACAGCATGAAATGCTAAAAAAACCCTCCGGATGGCCCGGAGGGAGAGAAATATCAGTGCAGCTTCAGTCGAGGGCGGATCACGCGGTTGATTCGGCCGACCAGCATCATCAGACCGGTTTTGAAGTAGCCGTGCAGCGCAATTTGATGCATACGGTAAAGGGAGATATACACGAAGCGTGCAATCCGCCCTTCTACCATCATCGAGCCGCGCATCAGGTTACCCATCAGGCTGCCGACGGTAGAGAAGTTTGACAGAGACACCAGAGAACCATGGTCTTTGTAGACATAGGCCTTCATCGGCTTGCCTTTGTACTGCGCCAGGATGTTGTGCAGCACCAGGCTTGCCATCTGGTGTGCGGCCTGGGCGCGCGGCGGCACGAATCCACCTTCAGGACGGGCGCAGGATGCACAGTCACCAATAGCGAAGATTTCCGGGTCACGCGTGGTTTGCAGCGTCGGCTCTGTCACCAGCTGGTTAATGCGGTTGGTTTCCAGCCCGCCGATCTCTTTCATGAAATCAGGCGCTTTGATGCCCGCCGCCCAGACCATCAGATCCGCTTTGATATACTCGCCGTCCTTAGTATGCAGGCCGCCTTCGTCAGCGCTGGTCACCATGGTCTGCGTCAGCACCCGCACGCCCAGTTTGGTGAGCTCATTGTGCGCCGCACCGGAAATACGCGGCGGCAGCGCAGGCAGAATGCGTTCTCCGGCCTCAACCAGCGTCACGTTCAGCGCTTCGTTAGTCAGCCCTTTGTAACCGTAGCTGTGCAGCTGTTTCACCGCGTTGTGCAGCTCAGCAGACAGCTCAACGCCCGTCGCGCCGCCGCCGACAATGGCGATATTAACCTTACCGTTCGCCCCCATATTGCTGGTGTACTTCAGGAACAGGTTTAGCATTTCCTGATGGAAACGACGCGCCTGGTGCGGGTTATCGAGGAAGATACAGTGCTCTTTCACGCCCGGCGTGTTGAAGTCGTTAGAGGTACTGCCCAGCGCCATGACCAGCGTGTCATACGCCAGCTTGCGTTCAGGAACCAGCAGTTCACCTTTTTCATCACGCAGTTCGGCCAGAGTAATGGTTTTGCTTTCACGGTTGATATCCACCACGGATCCCAGCTGGAACTGGAAATGGTGATTGCGCGCATGCGCCAGATAGCTCAGCGCGTCCACGCCCTCATCCAGCGAACCGGTCGCCACTTCGTGCAGCAGCGGTTTCCACAGGTGGCTATGGTTGCGATCCACCAGCGTAATTTTGGCTTTTTTGCCGCGACCCAACTTTTTACCCAGCTGTGTGGCCAGCTCCAGCCCGCCAGCACCACCGCCTACAATCACTATCTTTTTCAATGGCGTAGTCAACGTGACCCCCTCAAATTATTAACCAATTGTTAAGTAAAAGTTATAAAAATAACCCTTAATTAACAACAGGTTACAGCACTGAAACCATTCAGGTGAATTGAGAATAACACGTCAGGCGCATTGGTCATACCAAAATTGATATGCATCAAGTTTTGATGGCTTAAAAGTAGACAATTCTGGACAAAAAGAAACCCGGTCGCAAAGGCGTACCGGGTTTCGGGTGGCAGGCTTTGGCTTAGCCCAGCGTTTTGAAGGCTTTGATGCGCTGCAGATGCGGAGAGATATTCTTGAACTTGTGGGTCTGTTCCTCGTCCCAGACAATCTCATAGTAATGATGCAGCAGTTCTGCCGCCCTGCTGCTGTTCAGCGCCTCATCCTGCCGAGAGAGGATCACTAAACAGCGGTCGCGGTTTTTCTCACGGAAGTTACTCACGCACTTGGTGGCGATGTCGACATACTCTTCCGGGCGGTCAATTTTGCCTTCCATGTTCTCGTTCGGGAACAGGTTGGGATTGAACACGACCTGGCGGATGTCGCACAGGAAGCCAATGCGTTCGGCCCAGTAGCCCCCCAGCCCCACGCCGCAGATCAGCGGGCGTTCATCGACGTTGAGCTGTAACATCTTGTCCACTTCCTTGAGCAGATGCTGCATATCATGCTTCGGATGACGCGTGCTGTAGCTGATCAGCCGTACATCCGGATCGATAAACTGCAGCTGCAGCACCTTCTCATGATTACCAGGACTGTTTGAGTCAAAACCGTGTAAATAGATGATCATTGTCTTCTCACCACGCTACGCCTTCCGGGAGGGTTTACAGGCTGGCTTTATGTGCCTGCCAGCGCTCATTCAGTGCATCAAGCTGGGCGTTGACCGTCTTCCAGCGCGCCGAATCCATCAGCTCCTGACGGCTAAATGAACCTTTATGATACAATTGTGTAACACGCTCTGCTTTGATCGGCGACAGGTTATCCAACACGCTGACGGCCCCTTTACGATTATTGCAGACGAGGATCATATCGCAACCTGCGTCCAGGGATGCCTGCCCGCGCTCCGCGTAGCTGCCCATGATTGCCGCCCCTTCCATCGACAGATCGTCGGAGAAAATCACGCCGTTAAAGCCGAGCTCCTGACGCAGCACCGTTTTCAGCCAGTGCGGTGAACCGCTGGCCGGACGCGGATCGACATCGCTGTAAATCACGTGTGCAGGCATGATGGCATCAAGCTTGTTATCGGTGATAAGCGAACGGAACACCGACATATCTTTGGCACGGATTTCCGCTTCCGGACGCGGATCGCGCGGCGTCTCTTTGTGAGAATCTGCCGTCACTGCGCCATGTCCCGGGAAGTGTTTGCCGGTGGTTTTCATGCCCGCTGCGTGCATCCCGTCGATAAAACGGGTGGCTATGGCCAGCGCAATGCGCGGATCTTCATGGTATGAACGCTCGCCAATCGCGGCGCTGATATGGCCCACATCCAGAACGGGAGCAAAGCTGATGTCGATATCCATCGCAATCATCTCGCTCGCCATCAGCCAGCCAGCATCCTGCGCCAGTTTACCGCCCTCTTCCGTACCCAGCAGCGCAGCAAAAGATTGTGCGGCAGGCAAGCGGGTAAAACCCTCGCGGAAGCGCTGCACGCGCCCGCCCTCCTGGTCCACCGCGACCACCAGATGGTTACGGGACGCCGCGCGGATCTGACGAACCAGTTCGCGCAATTGTGCCGGATCGTGGTAGTTGCGGGTAAACAGAATCAGCCCCCCTACCAGCGGATGCGCCAGAATGTCGCGCTCCTCCGCATCCAGCTCAAACCCTTCGACATCCAACATGACTGGACCCACACGAACCTCTCTTATCCTTTAGTTTGTAACTGACGCCAGACGTCATCTGCCAGCGTAATAAAGTGTTTGTCGTTTGATTGCTGATAGCGCATTTCAAACCAGCCCGCCATCAGCATGGATACCCAGGGTCGCCACCGCCTGACCTGCCGCATCAGCATTAACGCATCCATCTGCGCTTCACGGGCATAGGCCAGTATAAGCTGCTCACGGGAGGCATCATCCGGCATCCAGACCGCCGCCAGCTCCAGCGCCACGTCGCCATCCCCGGCATACTCCCAGTCGATGAGCCTGGCCCCCGCGGGCGTATGTACAATATTCCCGGCGTGGACGTCCATATGCAACGGCGAAAGCCGTAAGGGCTGCGGTTCCCCTCGCTTTCGCAACCGTTTAAGCTGCGCAAGCCACAATGGCGTTCGTCTGTCGGGCGAGGCCTGCTGCCAGTATTTTTCCAGCAGCGGTAACAGCGTGACCCGCCATCCCAGGCAGGGCTGGCGGTGAAGATGATACAGCATCGCGGCGAGCGTGGGAGTATGCGGAAGCGCGCTTTTGATCTCCCCCGCAAGATACTCTACCGCCATCCAGCCCTGCGTATAAAAACAGGGCTTCGGCACGAGATCCGCAGGCAAGCGCCTCAGCGTACGAAACTGTCGGCGAAAGTGGGAGGCAGGGGCAGAAATATCGTGATGCTGTCGCAGCACCAGCCGATGTTCGCCCTGCTCAATGATGCAGCTCGCGTCGCCAAGCCCGGAGTGGGCCTGCGGCGCGATAAGGCGATACTGAGGAAAATAACGCGTCAGAATCTCGTCACGCGTGCAGCTATTGTTGCGTAACGGCACCTTTCCCTGACCAGATAATTTCACCTGTCTGAACCAGCATCAGCTGCATCTGCAGCGAAGGCGTGTTTACATTACCGGTGGCGTTAGAATAGAGGACATACTGAGCGCCAACGTTGCGCGCAATGCCTATCGCTTTGCTGCGCGAGCCCAGGCTATCCTGCGGCGACAGGCCCAACTGCTGCTTGGCTACCGCCAGCTGCTGTGTCGAAACCAGGGTAAATTTGCCGTTGTTTGCTAACGCGTTACGCAGCGTTTCCGTCGCTTCGCCCGCGTTGAGTGAACCATTGGTGCGGTTATTTACGCTATCCACCAACAGTACGCTTCCCGGCGTCACGCCCTGAGCCTGCAACATTTTGCCCACCATAGGCTGCATTGCGCCATTCCAGTCATAGTGACGCACGCGCGGCGCAGGCTGGGACGTTTGGTCCGGGTGCTCAATTGGGCCAGGCTGCGCCGGAATGGTCGGGACAGAAGGCACCGTTGGCACAGGCTGCGTTGGCTGTGTCGGCTGTTCCGTACCCGGTTTCGCCTCATCCACTGGCGCAGGCTGTTCAGTACGCGTCACACACCCTGCGAGGAAAAGTGCAAACGCACTTAAGAGCACATAACGGCTCATATTTTTAATCAAGGATCACCCCTTACAGATAAAGATAAAGTCTCACCTTATGCGCACCCAAATAGTTAGCGCTGCCATAGAGCGTCACCGACGATCTTGCCGGAATGGTCACGCTACGCGGCGCCTCAAGCGGATGCATTTCAAGACCTCTTACGTCATACCAGTAGAAGCGGTAATGTACCGTCACTGGCTCAGGTCTTTCGTTATAGAGCGTAGAGGAAGCAGAAGGTTGGATTTCGCTAATGGTCAGCGAAGGCTGCTCTGCCGTAATGCCAGCAGCAAGGACTGAGGACTCCATCACCAGCGTCTGTTCGTCGCTGACGGGGATCGCAGGACGCGCGCTGCACCCTGCTATCACCAGCGTTATCATCAGCGCTGCAATACGCCCTGTTAACATGTCAAAGACCTTTATGTGCCAGCATCGGTCCCAGCGGTCGCCCACCCAGAAGATGCATATGGATATGATAAACTTCCTGACCGCCGTGGCGATTGCAGTTCATGATCAAACGATAGCCGTCTTCAGCGATGCCTTCCTGCTCAGCAATTTTCGCGGCTACCGTTAGCATACGGCCTAACGCCACTTCATGCTCGGTTTTCACATCATTGACGGTAGGAATCAGAATATTTGGAATGATAAGGATATGCGTCGGCGCCTGAGGTGAAATGTCCCGAAAAGCCGTCACCAACTCATCCTGAAAGACGATATCCGACGGGATTTCGCGGCGGATAATTTTACTGAAAATCGTTTCTTCGGCCATGACCTTTTCCTTTTTTGATTAATCTGGCGTGATGCGTCCGCTATTCACACATACAGTCTTTACGACAGTGTGATACAACGCAAGAGTATGAGCGAGTTTCTCCTGTCCTTTCAACCTTCTCCCTCGATTTCTTTCCCGATCCCTCACCAGCTGGCTGGAGAGTGACCGCCAGACGACATTATTCCTCTGAAACATTATTTCAGTTTCGTCCGAAACATCTGTTTACAGTGCTAATAACAATGCGTATATTTCGCATTTGCATTTTCATGCGCGTTTTTAACAAAGAATACGACGCCAGCCCGGCTATGGGACTGACGCATACCACCTTCACCATTCACTAAGGGTTTGATGATGTCTTTCATTAATCATACCAGGGATGGGCAACGTCAGCCTGTTGCAACGCCTTCGTTGCTGGCAGCCTGCATTGCTATGGCACTGATGCCAACCGTAAGTTTCGCCGCCCCAAACGAGGAAACACTCGTCGTTGACGGTACTTCCCAGCCAGACGCGTCCAGCGAAGAGCAGGATTACAGCGTCAAAACCACCACCATCGGCACCAAAATGCAGATGGTCCAGCGCGATATCCCCCAGTCAGTCTCCATTGTCAGTGAACAACGTATGGAAGATCAGCAGCTGCAAACGCTGGGAGATGTGATGGATAACACGATGGGGATCAGCAAAAACACCGCAGACTCCGATCGCAGCAGCTATTACTCACGTGGTTTCGAGATCGACAACTACATGATTGATGGTATCCCCACCTATTTTGAATCTCGCTGGAACCTCGGGGATGCCCTCTCGGATACCGCCCTGTTTGAGCGCGTGGAAGTGGTGCGTGGGGCGACCGGCTTGATGACGGGCACGGGTAACCCGTCGGCAGCGATCAACATGGTGCGTAAACATGCCACCAGCCGCGAGTTCAAAGGCAATCTGTCTGCGGAATACGGCAGCTGGAACAAACAGCGTTACGTGATGGATCTGCAAAGCCCGTTAACCGACGATGGCAATCTGCGTGGCCGCATCGTGGCGGGCTATCAGGATAATGACTCCTGGCTCGATAACTACAATCAAAAGAAAACGTTCTTCTCGGGCATTCTTGATGCGGATCTGGGCGATACCACGTCATTCTCGGCAGGTTACGAATACCAGCGCATTGACGTGAACAACCAGACCTGGGGCGGCCTACCGCGCTGGAACACAGACGGTAGCGTAAGGCATTACGATCGCGCCCACAGCACCGCGCCTGACTGGGCCTATAACGACAAAGAGTTCAACAAAGTTTTCGCCACCTTCAGGCAGCGTTTTGCCGACACCTGGCAGGCCACGCTGAATGCCACCCATACCGAGGCCAAATTCGACAGTAAAGCCCTGTACCTCGACGCCTATGTGGACAAATCAACCGGCATGCTGGTTGGGCCTTATTCGAATTATGGACCGGACTACGGCTACATCGGCGGTACGGGCTGGAACAGCGGGAAGCGTAAGGTCGATGCTTTCGATCTGTTTGCCGATGGTAGCTACGACCTGTTTGGCCGCCAGCATACCGTGATGTTCGGCGGCAGCTTCAGTCGTCAAACCAACCGTTACACCAACGCGTGGGCGAACGTGTATCCGGACGAATTCGGTAATTTCTACGACTATGATGGCCATTTCCCGGAAACAAACTGGGGATCGCAGGCGCTGGCCCAGGACGACAAAACGAATATGAAATCGCTCTACGCCGCGACGCGCATTTCATTGGCCGATCCGCTGCATTTGATCCTCGGTGCCCGCTATACGAACTGGAGCGTCGACACCATGACGTATGGTATGGAAAAAAACCATACCACGCCGTATGCGGGTCTAGTGTATGACATTGATGATAACTGGTCCGCCTATGCCAGCTATACCTCCATCTTCCAGCCACAGAACTACCGTGACAGCACCGGCAGGTATCTCGACCCGATCACCGGCAACAATTATGAAGTGGGCCTGAAGTCGGACTGGATGAACAGCCGACTGACCACGACGCTCTCTGTCTTCCGCATCGAGCAGGATAACGTGGCGCAGAGTACGGGGCGCGTGATTCAGGGGTCAACCGATACCGCTTATGAAGGCGTAGACGGCACCGTAAGTAAAGGCGTTGAATTTGAAATTAACGGCGCGTTGACGGATAACTGGCAAATGACCTTTGGCGCGACGCGCTACCTGGCTGAAGACAGTGCCGGCAAAGACGTTAACCCTTACCTGCCGCGTACGACGGTTAAACTGTTCACCAGCTACCGTCTGCCAGCGATGCCTGCGCTGACCGTCGGCGGCGGCGTTAACTGGCAAAACCGCGTATACAGCGACGTTGCTACGCCTTACGGCACGTGGCGCGCGGAACAAGGCAGCTATGCGCTGGTTGATCTCTTCACCCGCTATCAGGTCACGAAGAATTTCTCTCTGCAGGGGAATCTGAACAACCTGTTCGACAAGACTTACGATACCAACGTCCAGGGCTCACTGGTTTATGGTGAACCCCGAAACGTCAGCGTAACGGCAAGCTACCAGTTCTGAGCGCTCAGACGTATTAATAGGGAGCCGAATGGCTCCCTTTTTTGTTCGCGCTTCTCGCCGGGTGACGATTCGTTTCACGTAGGCCCGGTAAGGCGTAGCCGCCACCGGGCTGAACAGGCCGCACAAATAAAAAAGGCAGCCATTCGGCTGCCTCAGTCTCCCCACATCACAACTTAGTTGTTGCGGATGTACTCATCCATTTCGGTTTTCAGGTTATCGGATTTGGTACCGAAGATTGCCTGAACGCCAGAACCTGCAACAACAACACCTGCTGCGCCCAATTTTTTCAGGCCCGGCTGGTCAACTTTTGCGACATCGGCAACGCTCACACGCAGACGAGTGATACACGCGTCCAGATTAGTGATGTTCTCTTTACCACCGAACGCGGCTACCAGTGCCGGAGCCATTTCGCTGGTCACGCCTGCTTTGCTGTCTTCAGTTGCATCTTCACGACCCGGAGTTTTCAGGTCCAGTGCTTTGATCAGCACGCGGAAGATGGTGTAGTAAACAACGGCATAGCACGCACCCACGATTGGGAACAGCCACAGTTTGCTGCTGTTACCGGACAGAACGATGAAGTCGATCAGACCGTGAGAGAAGGACGTACCGTCACGCATACCCAGCAGGATACAGATTGGGAACGCCAGGCCAGCCAGTACAGCGTGAATGATGTACAGGATCGGCGCAACGAACATGAAGGAGAACTCGATCGGCTCGGTGATACCGGTCAGGAACGAGGTCAGCGCTGCGGAGATCATGATACCGCCCACTTTTGCACGGTTCTCTGGTTTAGCAGAGTGCCAGATTGCAATCGCAGCAGCCGGCAGACCGTACATTTTGAACAGGAAGCCACCAGACAGTTTGCCTGCAGTTGGGTCGCCTGCCATGTAGCGTGGGATATCGCCGTGGAATACCTGACCTGCCGCGTTGGTGAATTCACCAATCTGCATCTGGAATGGAACGTTCCAGATGTGGTGCAGACCAAATGGTACCAGGCAGCGCTCGATGAAGCCGTAGATACCGAACGCCACAACCGGGTTCTGGTAAGCAGCCCACTGAGAGAAGGTCTGAATAGCGGAACCGATTGGTGGCCAGATGAAGGACAGGATCACACCGGTGAAAATCGCTGCCAGACCAGAGATGATCGGAACGAAACGCTTGCCCGCGAAGAAGCCCAGATACTCAGGCAGCTTGATGCGATAGAAGCGGTTAAACATATATGCTGCAATCGCACCGGAGATGATACCGCCCAGAACACCGGTGTCCGCCAGGTGTTTCGCGGCGATCTCTTCAGCCGGTAAATGCAGAACCAGCGGCGCAACCACCGCCATGGTTTTCACCATGATGCCGTAGGCAACCACTGCAGCCAGCGCAGAAACGCCGTCGTTATTGGTGAAGCCCAGAGCAACACCGATCGCAAAGATCAGCGGCATGTTAGCAAAAACAGAACCGCCTGCTTCGGCCATCACGTGGGAAACTACGGCTGGCAGCCAGCTGAAGTTAGCAGAACCGACGCCCAGCAGGATACCTGCGATAGGCAGTACGGATACTGGCAGCATCAGCGATTTACCGACCTTTTGCAGGTTAGCAAATGCATTCTTAAACATAATTGAGAGTGCTCCTGAGTATTTGTGCTTTTTTTACGCTTTCACGCATTGGCCCGGGGGGAGTACCGTGCCGTGGACAGGACATCTAAGCGCCCTTTATTTATTACACAGAGTAAAATAATTCCCTCTGGGTTTGTTTGACGGCTATCACGTTTCAGTTCAAGACGGCCAAAAAACTTTCAGATATTTACAAAAAGCATGTCTGGATGTGTCTAAAAACACCATCACCGCCCCAAATGAGGCGGTGAACTTTACTCGCTTTAGTTATTAATTACGAGCCTAAAAAAAACAGGTGTATCAGACAGATTGCAGGCGGGCGGGGTCGATGTGGAACAGCGTGGAGAAATTTTCCGTCGTCGCGCGAGCCAGCTCTTCAATGCTGACGCCCTTCAGAACGGCCATATACTCAGCCACGTCTCTCGTCATCGCCGGCTGGTTCTCTTTGCCGCGATGCGGCACCGGTGCCAGATACGGCGAGTCTGTTTCCACCAGAATGCGATCGAGCGGAACATAGCGCGCAGCATCGCGCAGCTGCTCAGCATTACGGAACGTCACGATCCCCGAAAACGAGATATAAAACCCCAAATCAAGCAGCTTGCCCGCCGTTTCTCTGTCTTCTGTGAAACAGTGTAGTACGCCACCGCAATCCGTCACGTTTTCTTCCCGGAGGATCGCCAGGGTATCCGCACGCGCGTCGCGGGTATGCACAATGACGGGTTTGTTCAGCTCGCGGCCAATGCGGATATGGTGGCGGAAGGACGCCTGCTGGCGTGATTTAGTTTCCGGCGTGTAAAAATAGTCAAGCCCGGTCTCCCCCATCGCCACCACGCCCTCCTCTGCTGCCAGTCGGCGCAGATCCTCAACGTCGAACGCCTCGTCCTGATTCAATGGATGCACGCCGCAGGAGAACACCACGTTATCGCGAACGCCCACCAGCTCGCGCATGGAGCGGTAGCCCGGCAGCGTGGTTGCCACAGCCAGACAGAATTTGACGTCGCGGGCGGCGGCTTTTTCCAGCACGTCATCGACGTTTTTGTGCAGAGATTGATAATCCAGGCCATCAAGATGGCAGTGTGAGTCGACTAAAAACATAATGTCTCTCTCAGAGATGGGAAACAGGCGGTGTGACGCCCGGTTGCAGGTAGTGTTCGATTCGCAGTAACTGGTCTGTCAGTAAAAGCTCGCGATTTAGGCCGGTTACTGTCAAAAGCTGTTCGCGACTCTGGCAAACATCATGAAGGATAGCGCGCAACGAGACGCCCGACAGGCGATTCGCCAGGGTGTTCACCAGCGACCAGACGTCGAGGTTGGTCAGAAGCGTTGCCCCCTGTTGAAGTTTGAGCGCATCCAGCAGTAAAGCGGCCAGCCAGTGCAGGCGCTCGGTCGACTGATCGCTGTTCAGGGCAGGCAGCAAACTCAACCAGTCGCCGCTATCCAGCGCGGATTCGACGGCACGACACAGCGTTTCACGCTGCGACCAGACATCCGCCTGAAGCAACGCCAGAGCCGCCGCTGGCGCGCCGCTGCACAGACGTAGCGCAGTCAGGGCCGCGTCTTGTGACACCGTCACTTCGCGTTCCAGCCAGGTGAGCGCCCATGTTTCCTGAGGTACTGTGAGGTGATGAAGACGACAGCGACTGCGCAGCGTCGCCAGTAATCGTCCCGGTTCACGACATGACAGGAAGAACCAGGTTTTCTCCGGTGGCTCTTCCAGGGTTTTGAGCAGCGCGTTCGCCGCCGCCTCGGTAAGCTGCGCGGCATCTTTCAGCCAGACCACTTTGGCCCCGTTAAGCCGCGCGTGTTCATACAGTTTTTCACTGACTTCACGCACGGCGTCAATCCCGAGCGTGCTTTTGCCCTTTTCAGGCTCCAGCGTGTAATAGTCCGGATGCGTGCCCGCCTGCATCAGCTGGCAGCCACGGCATTTACCGCAGCTTTTATGCCCTTCCGGCTGCTGACACATCAGGAAACGGGTGATGGCGTAAATCAGCGCATCATCGCCCATTCCTGGCAATGCCTGAATCAGTAACGCATGATGGCCCCGCCCCGCCTGATAGCTGTTGATCAACTGCTCAAAGTGCGGGCGCAACCATGGATACCATTTCATGCCGGCTGCTCCTGGTGCCACTGCGCGACCGTCTTCTGAATAGCGCGCGTCACCTCTTCCAGAGACTGTGTTGCATCGATAGTACGAATGGAGGCATCCTGCTCCGCCAGTTCAAGGTAGCGCGCGCGGGTACGGTTGAAGAAGTCAAAAGACTCTTGCTCGATGCGGTCCAGCTCGCCGCGCGCGCGGGCACGCTTCAGGCCGACTTCGGGCGTCACGTCCAGATAAAGCGTCAGGTCGGGACGGAAATCACCGAGCACGGCGTCGCGCAGCGTTGCTAACATCGTCTGGTCAATCCCCCGACCACCGCCCTGATATGCCTGGGTCGACAGGTCGTGACGATCGCCAATCACCCATTTACCTTCCGCCAGTGCAGGTTTGATCACCGTTTCTACCAGCTGCACGCGCGCCGCGTAGAACATCAACACTTCGGCTTTGTCAGTGATGACCTCGTCGCCAACGGATTTGATATCCAGCACGAGGCTACGCAGCTTTTCAGCCAGTTGCGTACCGCCTGGTTCACGGGTAAACACCAAGTCCGCAACGCCAAGCGCTTTTAGCGTATCAACCACCACGTTGCGGGCGGTGGTTTTACCCGCCCCTTCGAGTCCCTCAATGACAATGTATTTACTGCGCATTTTTTTCCTTAAGTGCCTTCAGATAGTCCTGAACAGAGCGATTATGGCTGGCAAGGTTGGTATTAAAGGTATGCCCCCCTTTTCCGTCAGCCACAAAATAGAGATACGGTGTTTTGGCCGGGTGCGCCGCGGCTCGCAATGAGGCTTCACTCGGCGTCGCAATTGGGCCTGGCGGCAGTCCCGCAATCACATAGGTATTATACGCTGTTGGCGTCTCCAGATCTTTTCTGGATATCTTGCCGCTATAACTTTCGCCCATGCCGTAGATGACCGTGGGATCGGTTTGCAGACGCATGCCGATGCGCAGACGGTTGATGAATACGGATGCGACCTGATCGCGTTCTGCCGCAACGGCCGTCTCTTTTTCAACGATCGAGGCCATGGTGACGAACTGGTTTTGATCTTTATAGGGCAGGCCATCTGCACGCCCTTCCCACGCTGACTCTACCGCCGCGACCATTTTTTTATGTGCGCGTTTCAGAATAGCAACGTCGGTTGTGCCCGCCGTGTACATCCAGGTATCCGGCCAGAACCAGCCTTCCACCCATTCAGGATGCTCGAATTTCAGCACCTCAGCGACCGTCTGATAGCTGTCGTCTTTTAACGTGTGTTTGATATAGGGTGCGTCGCGCAGCTGTTTGAGGTAATCGCTTAAGCGCATCCCCTCAACAAACCGCAGCGGGAACTGGGCCTCTTTGCCGCTCTCCAGCACCTGCAGCATCTGCCTGACGGTCATACCAGGGGTAAAGCGGTACGTACCGGCTTTGAAGTGAGACAGTTCAGGCTCAAGGCGCAGTAACCACTGGAAGACGCGCGGGCGGTTAATGATCTTATCCCCGTAAAGCTGCTCACCCAGCGCAATGCGCCCGGTACCGGCTTTAAGGGTGAAAATCGTCTCGTCTTTAATCAGGATTTTACTCTCCGCCAGCTGACGGACTTTCCACACTCCCGCGCCGCCGGCGATACCCAGCACAACGATGAGAAGGAGAACAAAGCGCAACATTTTCTTCATGACTATCTGGTTTGCTCACATAACGGGGCTAAAAACTGAAACAGTTCGCGCGATGACCAGACCTGTTGGCCATAGGCACGGACGGGTAAAACAGGCATCAACGCGTTACAAACGATAACTTCATCAGCGGTCAGTAGCGCCTCTTCCCTTTCGCTAACTTCGACAACGCGAAAACCCGAGCGTGCCAGCTGTTGCAAACAAAACTGACGCATAATGCCCTTCACCCCAGCCTGCTCCAGTGAAGGTGTGAAAACATCACGGCCCTTCCGCCAGAGTAAATTAGCCGCACAGCATTCCGTAATGACCCCTTCGCTGTCAAGAACCAGCGCCTCATCAGCGTCCGTCTGTTCAAGATGAGTACGAATCAGCACCTGTTCAAGGCGATTGAGGTGTTTAATTCCGGCCAGCATGGGGTTGCGGCCCAGTCGTATCGGGCTCAGCGTCAGCGTGACGCCATCTTTGCGCCAGCTTTCATAATGTGTAGGGTAAGCGGATACGGAGAGTATGCGCGTGGGGTTCTCACAGCCGGCCCGGCTATAACCCCGCCCTCCGCTACCGCGACTGATGATGACTTTCAGCACGCCACTGCTCTTCTCTGACGCCAGTTGGCTCATCTCACGCCGCAGCGTGTCCCAGAGTTGAAAGGGGATCGTTAAGGTTTCGCAGGCCGTTTGCAGACGGCGGATATGCGCGTCGAGCAGGCATACTTGCCCGTCAATAATTCGCGCCGTCGTAAAGCAGCCATCACCAAACTGCGTTGCTCTGTCGCTCGCAGGCAGACTCTCCTGCTCAAGGCCATTGATCAAAAACATGATGTCTCCTGATGCGTGGGGGTTCAGTCTGGCAGGATGTCTTTAACCGGACAAGGGGATTACGCTTAATAAAAAAGGCCCGGCAAGCGGACCTTTTTTAATCGCTATCGTGCAGTCAGGCTCAGACCTTTTTGAAGATCAGAGAGCCGTTAGTCCCGCCGAAGCCGAAGGAGTTACACAGGGTATACTCCATACCGCTAACCTGACGCGCTTCGTGAGGAACGAAGTCCAGATCGCAACCTTCATCCGGGTTATCCAGGTTGATGGTTGGCGGAATAGCCTGATCGCGCAGCGCAAGGATGGAGTAGATTGACTCTACTGCACCCGCCGCACCCAACAGGTGACCGGTCATGGATTTCGTGGAGCTCACCATTACGCGGCTGGCAGATTCGCCGAAGATAGACTTAACAGCCTGAGCTTCTGCTTTATCGCCCGCAGGTGTAGAAGTACCGTGCGCGTTGACGTAGCCAATTTGTGCTGGGGTAATACCCGCATCACGAATCGCGTTTTCCATCGCCAGCGCAGCACCCGCACCGTTCTCCGGAGGAGACGTCATGTGGTAGGCATCGCTGCTCATGCCGAAGCCAACGACTTCAGCATAAATTTTCGCACCGCGTTTTTTCGCGTGTTCGTACTCTTCCAGTACGATCATACCCGCACCGTCGCCCAGCACGAAACCGTCACGGTCTTTATCCCACGGACGGCTCGCCGCCTGCGGGTTATCATTACGGGTAGACAGCGCACGCGCCGCACCAAAACCGCCTACACCCAATGGGGTACTGGCTTTTTCAGCACCGCCCGCAACCATAGCATCTGCATCGCCGTACGCAATGATACGCGCGGCCTGGCCGATGTTATGCACGCCGGACGTACATGCGGTAGCGATGGAAATGCTTGGCCCACGAAGACCGAACATAATGGTCAGGTGACCTGCCACCATGTTAACAATCGTGGACGGAACGAAGAACGGGCTGATCTTACGCGGGCCGCCGTTCATCAGGGATGAATGGTTTTCCTCGATCAGTCCAAGACCGCCGATCCCGGAGCCGATAGCGGCGCCGATACGGGATGCGTTCTCTTCCGTAATCTCAAGGCCAGAATCCTGCATGGCCTGAACGCCAGCGACAATTCCATATTGAATGAAGGCATCCATCTTGCGCTGTTCTTTGCGCGAGATGATCTCTTCACAGTTAAAATCCTTTACTAAGCCAGCAAATTTCGTTGCATAGGCGCTAGTATCGAAATGGTCGATTAGGCTGATGCCGCTCTGACCGGCAA
Organism: Enterobacter quasimori; assembly: GCF_018597345.1. Classification (NCBI taxonomy): domain Bacteria; kingdom Pseudomonadati; phylum Pseudomonadota; class Gammaproteobacteria; order Enterobacterales; family Enterobacteriaceae; genus Enterobacter; species Enterobacter quasimori. The sequence goes on from NZ_JAHEVU010000001.1 coordinate 864,670, forward strand.
GGAGAGCTTTCCAGGTGGACTCTACGGTATTGCCGACAGGAGACAACATGCCAAGTCCGGTCACAACTACACGACGCTTAGACACGTTTGTCCTCCAGGGAGGGATAAAAAAAGAGATTCGTGGGACTAAAAAAGATAAAACTCAGGCGGTCGAATGACCGCCTGGAGATGTTCACTTACGCCTGGTGACCGTTGATGTAATCAATGGCAGCCTGAACGGTGGTGATTTTCTCAGCTTCTTCGTCCGGAATCTCAGTATCAAACTCTTCTTCCAGAGCCATTACCAGCTCAACGGTGTCAAGAGAATCTGCGCCCAGGTCTTCAACGAAGGAAGCGGAGTTCACAACTTCTTCCTGCTTAACGCCCAGCTGTTCGCCGATAATTTTCTTAACGCGTTCTTCGATAGTGCTCATACTCTTAAATTTCCTATCAAAACTCGCTTTCGCGATGGTTTTCGTAGTGTATAAAATGTTGAAAAATTTGCAACTAAATCCCGGCAGGTCTTACCACGATTTTACGTTATTTTGAGGCCAACCCCTACAATAACGCAAATATTTTTCATCGTGATTAAACCATATACATCCCGCCATTGACGTGAAGGGTTTCACCAGTGATGTAACCCGCTTCGTCAGAGGCTAAAAATGCAACCGCGCTGGCGATTTCTTTAGGGTCGCCAAGACGACCCGCCGGAACTGCCGCCAGCGTACCCGCACGCTGATCATCGGTCAGCGCACGCGTCATGTCCGTTTCAATAAAGCCCGGAGCAACAACGTTTACAGTAATACCGCGGGACGCGACTTCACGTGCCAGCGACTTACTGAAGCCAATCAGACCTGCTTTCGCCGCAGCGTAGTTAGCCTGACCAGCATTTCCCATGGTACCAACCACAGAACCAACAGTGATAATACGACCATGACGCTTTTTCATCATAGCGCGCATTACCGCTTTTGACAGACGGAATACAGATGACAGGTTGGTTTCGATAATATCGTTCCACTCATCATCTTTCATTCGCATCAGCAGGTTGTCGCGAGTGATCCCGGCATTATTGACCAGAATATCGACTTCGCCAAACTCTGCGCGAATATTTTCCAGAACAGATTCGATAGATGCTGGTTCGGTCACATTGAGTACCAGACCTTTACCATTCGCACCCAGATACTCGCTGATGGCCTGAGCGCCATTCTCGCTGGTTGCGGTACCAATCACCTTCGCGCCGCGCGCAACCAGTGTTTCAGCAATTGCACGCCCGATACCGCGGCTTGCGCCGGTAACCAGTGCGATTTTTCCTTCAAAACTCATGGTATTCCTCTTTTATTGCGCGAGTGCCGCTGACAGTGCTTCCGGCTCGTTAATGGCCGAGGCAGTCAGGGTATCAACAATACGTTTTGTCAGGCCGGTGAGGACTTTACCTGGACCGACTTCATACAGATGCTCAACGCCCTGAGACGCCATAAACTCAACGGTTTTGGTCCACTGTACCGGGCTGTAAAGCTGGCGAACCAGCGCGTTACGGATTGCCTCCGGCGCGGTTTCGCATTTCACATCGACGTTGTTTACAACGGAAATCGTCGGTGCGTTAAACGTAATTTTATCCAGCTCAACCGCCAGTTTGTCGGCGGCTGGCTTCATCAGCGCGCAGTGGGACGGCACGCTGACCGGCAGCGGCAGCGCACGTTTCGCGCCCGCAGCTTTACAGGCCGCACCGGCACGTTCAACCGCTTCTTTATGACCGGCAATCACCACCTGGCCCGGCGAGTTGAAGTTCACCGGTGAGACCACCTGGCCTTCAGCAGATTCTTCACACGCTTTTGCAATTGCAGCGTCATCCAGACCGATGATGGCAGACATACCGCCCGTGCCTTCCGGCACCGCTTCCTGCATGAATTTACCGCGCAGTTCCACCAGACGTACCGCGTCAGCAAACGCGATCACACCGGCACACACCAGTGCAGAGTATTCACCGAGGCTGTGGCCTGCGAGCAGTGCAGGCGTTTTGCCGCCCTGCTGCTGCCAGACACGCCACAGCGCAACGGACGCGGTCAGCAGTGCTGGCTGAGTTTGCCAGGTTTTGTTCAGTTCTTCGGCAGGTCCCTGCTGAGTCAACGCCCACAGATCATAACCCAGTGCATCAGAAGCTTCACGGAAAGTCTCTTCAATGACCGGATAGTGTGCTGCCATTTCAGACAACATCCCAACGGTTTGAGAGCCCTGCCCCGGGAACACAAAAGCAAATTGCGTCATTTTTTAATCCTTATCCTAGAAACGAACCAGCGCGGAACCCCAGGTGAACCCGCCACCGAAGGCTTCAAGCAAGACCAGTTGGCCCCGTTTGATTCGTCCATCGCGTACCGCTTCATCAAATGCGCACGGTACCGACGCCGCAGAGGTGTTGCCGTGACGATCAAGCGTCACCACAACGTTATCCATCGACATGCCCAGCTTTTTCGCGGTTGCGCTGATGATACGCAGGTTCGCCTGATGCGGCACCAGCCAGTCAAGCGCGGAGCGCTCAAGGTTGTTCGCTTCCAGCGTTTCATCAACGATGTGTGCAAGCTCAGTCACCGCCACCTTGAACACCTCGTTTCCTGCCATGGTCAGGTAAATCGAACTGTCCGGATTAACGCGATCGGCGTTTGGCAAGGTCAACAGCTCGCCGTAGCTACCGTCGGCATGCAGATGCGTGGAGATGATGCCCGGCTCTTCGGACTGCCCCAGCAGCACCGCACCCGCACCATCACCAAAAATAATGATCGTCCCGCGATCGGTTGGATCACAGGTGCGCGCCAGCACGTCAGCGCCGATCACCAGCGCGTACTTCACGGCGCCAGACTTAACATACTGATCGGCAACGCTCAGCGCGTAGGTGAAACCTGCGCACGCGGCAGCAACGTCAAATGCCGGGCAGCCTTTAATGCCGAGCATGTTCTGCACCTGGCACGCTGCGCTTGGGAAGGCATGCGTAGCCGACGTGGTGGCGACCACGATCAAGCCAATCTGTTCTTTATCGATGCCAGCCATTTCGATAGCGCGCTGTGCGGCTTCGTAACCCATGGTGGACACGGTTTCGTCTGGCGCGGCGATACGACGTTCACGGATACCTGTGCGCGTGACAATCCACTCGTCAGACGTATCTACCATTTTTTCAAGATCGGCGTTGGTACGCACTTGTGTTGGCAGGTAGCTGCCGGTACCTAAAATCTTCGTATACATGTACGCTCAGTCACTTTTAGCTAATACAGATTCCAGGCGAGCGGCAATCCGTTGAGGAACTTGTCGCTGCACCGCCTGCACTGCCTGTTCTATCGCGACGGAAAAGGCTCGCTGATTGGCCGCACCGTGACTCTTAATCACGATGCCGCGCAATCCTAACAGACAGGCGCCATTATACTGGTCGGGGTTGAGGTGACTGAATCGCCGCGTCAGGCTTTTTTGTAACCAACGCTTTAATAAAATGAGCCACCAGGCGCTTTTTTTACCTTCCCCCTGCGATTTCAGCAGAGAAAGGAACATTCGCACCACCCCTTCCATAGTCTTCAACGTTACGTTTCCGGTGAAGCCATCACACACTAATACATCGGTCTTACCCGTCAGCAACTCATTGGCTTCGAGATAACCAATATAGTTGATGGAGGGAACCTGCTTGAGCAATTCGGCAGCGTCACGAATGCTGTCCAGGCCTTTGGTCTCTTCTTCACCAATATTCAGTAACGCAACGCGGGGATTGTGAATTCCCACTACGTCTTCAGCCAGCACCGACCCCATCACAGCAAACTGAGCCAGCATTGTACTATCACAATCAACGTTAGCACCGAGATCCAGCACCACCGTTTTGCCCTTTTGTTGATGCGGCAACACCGTCACCAGCGCCGGGCGCTCAATACCCTCAATGGGCTTGAGCAATAATTTCGACAGCCCCATCAGCGCACCGGTATTTCCCGCACTGACGCAAGCCTGCGCTCGCCCTTCTTTCACCAGCTCCAGCGCAATGCGCATAGAGCTGCCACGGCTATTGCGTATAGCCTGCGATGGCCGGGCATCACTGGCAATAACTGACTGTGCAGGAATGATCTGCAGACGTGAACGTTGTTCGAAGTCAGCTTTTGCAAGTAATGGCGTGATTGTGTCGGGATTGCCGACTAAAAGAAGTGTGAGTTGCGAATTAGAATTCAGTGCCTGCAATGCTGCAGGCACTGTCACGGAAGGGCCAAAATCTCCCCCCATGACATCTAACGCCAGGGTTAGACGTGTCAAGGTATCGTCGCAGCCTGGTTCGGTAACTTCCCCGTTTGCACGGGGAAATCCTCACTAAGCCTAATCACGCTAACGCGTGATTACTTAGTGATAACCTTGCGGCCGCGGTAGAAACCGTCAGCGGTGATGTGGTGACGCAGGTGTTTCTCACCAGAAGTCTTGTCTACAGACAGGCTGGTAACTGCGGTCAGCGCGTCATGGGAACGACGCATGCCACGTTTGGAACGGGTTGGTTTATTCTGTTGTACGGCCATGGACCTTACTCCTTAATTACTTACGCTTTAAGCTGGCTAATACGGCAAATGGGTTTGGTTTTTGCGCTTCATCAGGCAGTTCCCCAAAGACCATGTCCGCCTCGGACACTTCACAGTGTTCAGAATCATGCACCGGAACCACTGGCAAGGAGAGGATGATTTCATCTTCAACCAGAGCCAGAAGATCGATTTCACCGAATTCGTTAACCTCAATCGGCTCATACGCTTCCGGGAGTGCTTCAGCCTGTTCGTCAGAACGAACGGGACTGAAACAATACGTTGTGTGAACATGCTGTACAAACGGTTTCCCGCAACGCTGACATTCGAGGGTTACCGTTACCTTTGCATCACCGGTTAAAACGGCGAGACGCTGGTTGTCGATAGCGAACGACATGGAGCATTCTACATCACTGTCCACACTGACTACGGATTCGGCAATACGCTCAGCCTGATCGGAAGAATAGATTCCTTCGTAATCAAGGCGTTTTTGAGCCGTACGAACCGGATCAAGAGTCAGGGGTAATTTTACCTTTTGCATAGGGCGCGCATATTAACTTTGTAACGTCATAGAGTCAAAGAAAAAGGCAACCAGAGCTGCCTTTTGCCAATTATTCGCACACATTGCGGCCTGTAGTTTAAAATGGCTGGCATCGATACGCTATATCTGGTGATAAAAATATGCCAAATCTCGTTCTCGCCTCCACTTCACCCTACCGTCGAATGCTGCTGGAAAAGCTCGGGATCCCGTTTGAATGCGCCGCGCCAGAGGTTGATGAGACGCCACAGCCGGGCGAATCCCCGCGTCATCTGGTGACCCGTCTCGCACAACAGAAAGCGCAATCGCTGGCCGCACGTTATCCCGCCCATTTGATTATAGGCTCCGATCAGGTTTGCGCGCTGGACGGCGAAATCACCGGCAAGCCGCATACGGAAGAGAAGGCCTGCCAACAACTTCTGCGTGCACGTGGCACTATCGTGACCTTTTATACAGGGCTGGCGCTCTATAACTCCGCCTCAGGCCACCTGCAAACGGAATGCGAGCCGTTCGACGTGCACTTTCGCCATCTCAGCGAGCAAGAGATTATGGATTATGTGCGCCGTGAGCGACCACTCGACTGCGCGGGGAGTTTTAAAAGTGAAGGGCTAGGGATTGCGCTGTTCGACAAGCTGGACGGTCGTGACCCAAATGCGCTGGTCGGATTGCCGTTGATTGCACTGTGCCAGATGTTAAGGCGAGAAGCGTGTAATCCGCTGACGATGTGATCTTTGCGGCCTGATGCCCTCACCCACCGGGAGAGGGTGCAAACATTAAAAACGGCAACTTCGTTGCCGTTTTACTTTTACCTTAGCCACGCAGAACCTTAAGACAGCGTTTCAGCTGCTCATCCAGCGGCGCTTCAATACGGATGACTTCACCGGTATTCGGATGCGTAAACTTCAGCGCAGCCGCATGCAGGAACAGACGCGACAGCCCCGTGCCCGCCAGCTGCTTATCAAACTCGCGGTCGCCATAGCGGTCATCAAACGCAATAGGATGCCCGGCAAACTGGGTATGCACGCGAATCTGATGGGTACGCCCCGTCACCGGGCTGCAGCGCACCAGCGTGGCAAATTCATAGCGCTCTTCAACTTTAAAGCGCGTCTCGGACGGTTTCCCTTCCTGATTCACACGCACAATGCGCTCGCCGCTCTGCAGAATATTTTTCAACAGCGGTGCCTGCACCACTTTTACATGGGACTGCCACTGCCCGCGAACCAGCGCCAGGTAGTCTTTCTGCATCCCTTTTTCGCGAAGCTGCTCGTGCAAAGAACGCAGCGCAGAACGCTTTTTCGCCACCAGCAGCACGCCGGAGGTATCACGATCCAGGCGATGCACCAGCTCCAGGAAACGGGCTTCCGGTCGAAGCGCGCGCAGCCCTTCAATCACGCCAAAGCTCAGGCCGCTGCCGCCGTGTACGGCTGTACCTGACGGTTTGTTCAGCACAAGAATATGGTCATCCTCATAAAGGATGACGTCACTCAGCGCAGCCACTTTTTGCAGCTTAGGCGAAACCGCCTCTTCTTCACGCTCTGCCACGCGAACCGGCGGGATACGCACTTCGTCACCGGCTTCGAGCTTATACTCAGGCTTCACGCGTTTTTTGTTAACCCGCACCTCGCCCTTGCGCAGGATGCGGTAAATCATGCTTTTTGGCACGCCTTTCAACTGGGTGCGCAAAAAGTTATCGATGCGTTGCCCCGCATAGTCATCCGCGATAGCAACAATTTTTACGGCTGGAGTCTCTGTTTTCATGGTTGGCGATTCTAAATATCGTCAGCCATTAGCGCCACTCATTTTTCTATGCTTATATTTACTTTTATCCGGCCTGCGCCCCGTTTCGCGCAATCGATTTGGTGGTTATTAAACCAATCACCACCTCGAAGTGAAGAAACTGTGAGTAACCGGGTGATAATTGGTAAAAGTCATCTTGCTATAACCCGGCGAGCAGTGGAATAATGAGGCTGTTTTCCGTGTTAAATCCAGGTTAAGTAAGGATGTCGACGGAATGACCAATTTTGTCTGACCGATCATCCACGCAGCAATGGCGTAAGACGTATTGATCTTTCAGGCAGTTAGCGGGCTGCGGGTTGCAGTACTTCCCGGTATAAGGATTGTTTTCTGGAGAGTTCTACCCAGGCAATTCCCCTGATAATTGCGCTGTGTTTCCGTATGAAATACAGGCAACCGACACTCTGCGCCTCTTAAGCGAGCGACAACCGTGAGGTTGGCGACGTGAACAGACACGAGGCCATCGGTTCATACCCCGGAAAGCGTCACCTTGCCCGCAGCTTTGTCGTCAATGTAAGAATAACGAGTAAGTTACGATGAAAAGAATGTTAATCAACGCAACTCAGCAAGAAGAGTTGCGTGTCGCCCTTGTGGATGGGCAGCGCCTGTACGATCTGGATATCGAAAGTCCTGGACACGAACAGAAAAAAGCGAACATTTACAAAGGTAAAATCACCCGCATTGAACCAAGCCTTGAAGCTGCATTTGTCGATTACGGTGCTGAGCGTCACGGTTTCCTCCCTCTTAAAGAAATCGCCCGCGAATATTTCCCTGCCAACTACAACGCCCATGGCCGCCCAAACATCAAAGATGTTCTGCGTGAAGGTCAGGAAGTTATCGTCCAGATTGATAAAGAAGAGCGTGGCAACAAAGGTGCCGCACTGACAACCTTTATCAGCCTTGCGGGGAGCTATCTGGTTCTGATGCCAAACAACCCGCGTGCGGGTGGTATCTCTCGCCGTATCGAAGGTGATGATCGTACCGAGCTGAAAGAAGCGCTGGCAAGTCTTGAACTGCCGGACGGCATGGGGCTTATCGTGCGTACCGCAGGCGTCGGCAAATCTGCCGAAGCGCTGCAGTGGGACTTAAGCTTCCGTCTGAAGCACTGGGAAGCCATCAAGAAAGCGGCTGAGAGCCGCCCTGCTCCGTTCCTGATCCACCAGGAAAGCAACGTTATCGTGCGTGCTTTCCGTGACTATCTGCGTCAGGACATCGGCGAAATTCTGATTGATAACCCGAAAGTGCTTGAACTGGCGCGCCAGCACATCGCCGCGCTGGGCCGTCCGGATTTCACCAGCAAAATTAAACTGTACACCGGTGAAATCCCGCTGTTCAGCCACTATCAGATTGAATCCCAGATTGAATCCGCCTTCCAGCGTGAAGTGCGTCTGCCATCCGGTGGTTCTATCGTTATCGATACCACCGAAGCGCTGACCGCTATCGACATCAACTCCGCGCGTGCAACCCGCGGCGGTGATATCGAAGAGACCGCCTTCAACACCAACCTTGAAGCCGCTGATGAAATCGCCCGCCAGCTCCGCCTGCGCGACCTGGGCGGTCTGATCGTTATCGACTTCATCGACATGACCCCTGTTCGTCACCAGCGTGCGGTTGAAAACCGTCTGCGCGAAGCGGTGCGTCAGGATCGTGCGCGTATCCAGATCAGCCATATATCACGCTTTGGCCTGCTGGAGATGTCCCGTCAGCGTCTGAGCCCATCACTGGGTGAGTCCAGCCATCACGTTTGCCCACGCTGTTCCGGTACCGGTACCGTGCGCGATAACGAATCGCTGTCCCTCTCTATTCTGCGTCTGATTGAAGAAGAAGCGCTGAAAGAGAACACCAAAGAAGTTCACGCCATTGTGCCGGTGCCCGTTGCCTCTTACCTGCTTAACGAAAAACGTGCAGCGGTAAGCGCAATCGAAGCACGTCAGGGCGGCGTTCGCTGCATCATCGTGCCAAACGACCAGATGCAGACCCCGCACTATCACGTGCTGCGTGTGCGTAAGGGCGAAGAGACGACCACCCTCAGCTACCTGCTGCCGAAGCTGCATGAAGAAGAGATGGCACTGCCATCCGATGAAGAGCCTGCCGAGCGTAAACTGCCTGAGCAGCCTGCATTAGCCACCTTCATTATGCCGGAAGCGCCGCCGGAAGCCGTGCTGGAAAAACCAGCGGCTAAACCTGCAGCGCAAAAAACTGCGCCAGAGGTGGCGAAAGCCCAGCCAGCGCAACCTGGTCTTCTGAGCCGCTTCTTCGGCGCGCTGAAGAAGATGTTTGCTGGCGAAGAAGTTCAGCCGGAGCAGCCGAAAGAAGCACCGAAAGAAGCGAAGCCTGAGCGTCAGCAGGATCGTCGTAAGCGCCAGAACAACCGCCGCGATCGTAATGACCGCAGCGACCGTAGCGATCGTCGTGACAGCCGTTCTGACAACAACGAAGGCCGTGAGCAACGCGAAGACAACCGCCGCAACCGTCGCGAGAAACAGCAGCAGAATGTTGAAGTTCGCGAAACTCGCCAACCGGCGGGCGATGAGTCCGAGAAGAGCAAACAGCGCGACGAGCAGCAGCAGCCGCGCCGCGAGCGAAATCGTCGTCGCAACGACGAGAAGCGTCAGGCGCAGCAGGAAGTTAAAAACCTGAACCGCGAAGAGCCTGTTGAACAGCAAGACGCTGAGCAGGAAGAACGTACTCAGGTCATGCCGCGTCGTAAGCAGCGCCAGCTGAGTCAGAAGGTCCGTTTTGCTTCTGAAACTACCGAAGAGACAACTGTTGTTACGGAACCCGTCGCCGAAAGCGCGCCGCAGACCCAGCTGGCGAAAGTTGATCTCCCGGCGGTGGTAGAGAACAACGCCGAGCAGGATGATAACGGCGAAGGTCGTGACAACGCAGGCATGCCGCGTCGTTCACGCCGTTCTCCTCGTCACCTGCGCGTGAGCGGTCAGCGTCGTCGCCGTTATCGTGACGAGCGTTACCCATCTCAGTCTCCAATGCCGTTAGCCATCGCGTGTGCATCACCTGAAATGGCATCCGGTAAAGTCTGGATCCGCTACCCGGTTACTCGTCCGGAGCAGGTTGTTGAAGAACAGGCTGTCACCGAAGAGGTGATTGCACCTGTCGCTGCAGCTGAAGAGGTTGTGGTTGTGGCTGCAGCAGCGACGGTGGTTGAGCCGCAGGCTGTGGAAGCCGAAGCCCCGCACGCGGTTGAAGTGGAAACCACCCACCCTGAAGTGATTGCTGCTCCGGTTGATGCCGCACCGCAGTTCATCGCCGAAGAAGACGCGGTTGTGGCCGAAGAGGTTGCTGAAGAGGTTGAAGCCGCCGCGCCGGTTGAAGACACCGCTGACGATGTTATCGAAACGGTGACAGAAGAGGTGGTTCAGGAAGTTGAACTTGATGTTGAACCGGTTCGTGAATCTGAAGACGCTCCAGCGCCTGAGGTGAAACCAGCACCGGTGGCCGCTGCGCCTGCGGCAGCACATGTTGCAACGGCACCCATGACTCGCGCCCCTGCGCCTGAGTACGTGCCGGAAGCGCCGCGTCAAAGCGACTGGGTTCGCCCGGAGTTCAACTTTGAGGGCAAAGGTTCCGCAGGTGGTCACAGCGCGACGCATCAGGCGACTGCACCGGCAACTCGCCCCCAGTCTGTTGAGTAACACGCGTTAAGATGAAAAGCCGACCTCAGGGTCGGCTTTTTTATTGCGAATTTGCTGGCTTTCTCATTCCGGCTATACCCGGCATCACCTGCTTCATCATCTCCAGAAAACGACGCAAGCGCGCCGGGTAGTATCGCGACCACGGATACACCAGATGGACAGGCAGCGCCGTGGGCTGCCACTCGGGCAGAAGATGGATTAAGCGCCCTTCCTGAATGTCCTCTTTCACCGTCCAGCTTGATACCAGCGCCACCCCCAGCCCGGTCAGGGTCGTATTTCGCGCCACGTACAGGCTGTCCGTGCTCAGACGCGGCGTAATGGCGATGCGTGTCGGCTGCGCCGCACCATCAAACAGCTCAACGTGTCGCTGGTAGAAGGTGCTGATGGCAATCCAGGGCAGCGCCTGCAAATCCTCTGGCTTGCTCACCTTTGGGAAGCGAGCCAGCAACGCCGGAGAGGCGACGACGGAGCGTGGTACTTCAGCCAGCTGAACGGAAACCGTCGCGGGATCGACCTCAGCGCCCACGCGGATCGCACAATCAATATTGTCGCTGAGGAAATCCACCGACTTATCATTCAACATCCACTCAACGGAAAGCTGAGGATAGCGCTGTAAAAAATCCGTCAACGGTTTCAGAAGCTGTTCCTGACCAAAGGCGTGCGGTGCCCGCACCCGCAACACCCCAACCGGTTCATCCTCCGCCTGCCCGACCTCATCCTCCAGCGCCAGCCAGCTGTCAATCACCCGCCTGGCATGCTGATAGCAGCGTTCACCGTCGTCAGTGAGCCTCGTGGCGTGGGTGGTACGCAGCAGCAGGCGAGCCCCGAGTAACGTCTCCAGAGACTGCAAACGACGGCTTACCGTAGCCTGGGTCGTCGAAAGCTGCCTTGCCGCTGCCGAGAGCGAGCCGGTTTCCACGATGCGCACAAAGGTTCGCATCAGTTCCACCCTGTCTATACGCTCAACTCGCTTCATACTTTCCTCTGTCATACGCTTAACGTATAAGCGTTTTACCATCAGCCCGTCTACCGCCGCAAGGCGTGGTGATAAAAAATAGCCTCACACTATGACTGAGGAACGTCTTATGAACACAACAACTGCCTCCCATGCCGTGAGCCGCTGGGTGATATTAATGCTGGCTCTGGGTGCGGGTTTCAGCGTGGCATCCATTTACTACGCACAGCCTTTACTGCCGCTGATGGGCGCAGACCTTCATTTGAGTATTGAAGGAATGGGCCTGGTTCCGACGCTGACCCAGGCCGGGTACGCGCTCGGCATCCTCTTCCTGCTGCCCCTTGGCGATCGTCATGACCGCCGGACGCTGATTCTGATTAAAAGTGCCGCCCTGGCACTGTTTCTTCTGGGCTGTAGCCTCACCGGGCAACTCCCTTCGCTGCTGCTGGCAAGCCTGCTGATTGGCATGGCCGCCACCATGGCGCAGGATATCGTTCCCGCTGCCGCTATCCTCGCCCCTGAAGGTAAGCAAGGGAAAACCGTGGGCACCGTCATGACAGGTCTGCTGCTGGGCATATTGTTGTCGAGAACCGTCAGCGGCGTGGTCGGTGAAGCCTTTGGCTGGCGGGTGATGTATCAGCTGGCTGCGGCAAGCATTGCCTTTGTCGGCGCGGTGATGTGGGCCCTACTCCCCCGTTTTGCTATTCACTCCACGCTGAGCTATCCCGCGCTGATGCGTTCCATGGAACACCTGTGGCGTCGTTACCCGGCGCTGCGTCGCGCGGCGCTGGCTCAGGGTTTTCTGTCGATTGCCTTTAGCGCATTTTGGTCAACGCTGGCCGTTATGCTGCTGGAACGCTACCACCTCGGCAGCGCCGTGGCGGGCGGGTTTGGTATCGCTGGTGCCGCCGGGGCATTAGCCGCGCCGCTGGCAGGCGGGCTGGCGGATAAACTGGGCGCAGGAAAAGTAACGCAGCTGGGTGCCGCGCTCGTCACCGTCTCGTTTGCGCTGATGTTCCTGATGCCCGCCCTCGGCGTCCACGGGCAGCTGATTCTGATTGCCGTCTCCGCCGTCGGTTTTGACCTTGGCCTGCAGTCAAGCCTGGTGGCCCACCAGAATCTGGTCTACAGCCTTGAGCCGCAGGCACGCGGTCGCCTGAACGCCCTGCTCTTTACGGTGGTGTTTATCGGGATGGCGTTAGGCTCGGCCCTGGGCAGCAAGATGTATACGATGGCTGGCTGGTCTGGCGTGGTGGCGCTGGCAACCCTGTGCGGCGTTATTGCCCTGATCATCAGACGGGTTGAAAACGCCCGGGTGACATCCGCTCAGGCTGAAACCGTGTAAAAAAAATGCCCAGTCCATGCGGACTGGGCAGTCAAAACATGCCCAGTTTCGAGACATGTTCTAAGAGGTCAAGACGTTATTTATTCATCTGGAACAGGGACATCCCCTGCATATCGCTAAATGCTTTATAAGACGCCTGCAGGGCCGCCTGCTGCATGGAGTAAGAAGAGATCACCGAGTTCCAGTCCACATCGACCAGATCGCTCATTTGCTGCGTTTGCCCCAAAGCACGGTCATCGCCCAGCGAATCCAGTTTGCCCAGCTCGTCCAGCTTAATCCCCAGATCGGCACGCACGGTCAGCACGTTGTTCAGCGAGTTGCTCAGGCCGCGGTTGGTTTTGTCCATCGCCGCCGTAAACGCATCGGCTTTTGTCTGGTCGCCTTCAACCGGCGTATTCAGCGCTGCGATAGCGGTATCCAGGATCTTAAACAGGTTGGTTTCCGGCGCGCTGCCGTCCGGCTCCGGTTTCGCGTTACTGGTGAAGGTATCGAAAACTTCACTGCCCGTGTGGCTGATTTGCATGGTACGCGCGGCGTCAACCTGCTGGCTGATTGGCGTAGAGCCGCCGTTATAGGTGCCGGTCGTCTCGTCGAATGCCGCCGCTTCCGTTTTGTAACCCGCAAAAATATAGCGTCCATTACCGTCGGTGCTGTTTGCCAGGTTCATCAGCTGATCGCGGATCCCCTGCAGGTTGGTGGCAAGAGACTGTCGGTCATCATCGCTCAGGGTTCCGTTACCGGCGTTAACCACTTTTTCCTGCGCGGTGATAATCGCATTCGTCACCTCTTTCAGCACGTTCTCTTCCAGCGACACCTTGGTCGTGGCGAAAGAACGCGCCAGCGCATACTGGCTGTTCTGCGTCTGCGCCTGGGAGAGCACTACAGCCTGAGATGCCGCAATCGGGTCATCGGAAGGACGGTTTACGCGCTTGCCGGTTGACATCTGCTCACCATAGCCAAGCCAGAGACTCTGGGAGCTCGTCACTCCGCGCATGCTCTGCTCATACATCATTTGAGTACTAATACGCATTTTTTAACCCCGGCCTTAGCGAATGTTGATCAACGCATCAAACAGCGTGCTCGCCGTTTGCAGAACCTGCGCATTCGCCAGGTAGTACTGCTGATAGCGCTGCAGGTTGCCGTATTCTTCATCCAGGTTAACCCCGGAGATCGACTGTTGCTGCTTGGTCAGCTGCGTCACCACGTTGTCTTTCGTGGCGCTGCTGGTTTTCAGCGATGCCGTGGTGCTCCCCACCGTACTGACCAGTGAGGCATACGCATCGTTGAAGGTTTTGTTATTCCCCACCACCTTCGCGCTCTGCAGATCCAACAGTTTTTGGCCGTTGGTATTGTCGCTATCGCCGCTGTCGCTGGCGGAGGCCATCGCGAGTTTGGATTCATCGCTGATTGCGACGTCCATATTCATAATGACGTCGTTCACCGGCTTCACGATGAAGCTGTCTTTCTGGTTGGCCGCACCGGTGATGTTCACGTTCAGACCGTCAAACGACAGATTACCGCTGCCGTCCGGCGTGGCGGTAAAGCTGGTTTTGTCAGACAGACGCGTGACCGTCCAGTTGGTTCCGTTGTACTCAACCTTATAGTTCGTCGCCTGCACCGCAGAGCTGTCCGTGACGCTCGCCGTTACCGACGCGCTGCCGGTGTTTTTGCTGTTACTCAGCACGGAAGGTGAGCCGAAGTCGAACAGCTTGCCGCCCGGGTCGCCGTTGGCGTCGAACCCGGCTTCATGCTGGGTGTTCATCGCGTCGGCAAACGCCAGCGCCATCTGGTTAAGGGCGTTACGTGCTTTATCCAGATCTTCAGAACGGAAGGTCAACAGCCCACCCAGTGACCCTGTGGTGATCTGCTTTTCCGGGATCTCAACGTTTCCAGACGCTGCATCCACGTAGGCAATCGTGGTGCGCGACGGGTCAGCGCTGGACTTCACCGCAGCCAGCTGGCTGGCAGTACTGCCCTGCACCAGAGTGTAACCGTTCGCGAAGGAGATATTGTACGTACCGCTGTCCTGCACGGTAACGTCCACACCCACAATCTTGTTCAGCTCGCTCACCAGCTGATCGCGCTGATCGAGCAGTTCGTTCGGCGATGCGCCCGCGCCAACGCCGGTCAGACGGGAAATCTGATCGTTAAGGTTGGCTATCTGCTTCGCGTAGTTATTGATCTGATCCACGCTGGTCGCGATCGCGGTGTTCACCTGCGCATCCTGATCGCGAAGATACTGATCGTTGGTTTTAAACTGGTTTACCAGGCCATCCGCTTTGCCGATCACCGTCTGGCGCGCAGCCGGATCTTCTGCGTTGCTCACCAGCGTTTGCAGGCTCTTGAAGAAATCCTGCAGCGTGGTTGAGAGCGAGTTGGTGGTATCAGACAGCACGTCGTCAATCTTTGACATCTGCTGATAGCGCGTTGTCAGCCCGCTGCTCTGCGTCTGTGCGGCGCGCAGCTGGTTGGTAATGAAGGCGTCATACTCACGCTGCACGCCGGAGACATAAACCCCGTTGCCCACCCAGCCACCGCCGGTCAGCGTGCTGTTAGCCGCGCCCAGAATGGTGTTCTGGCGGGTGTAACCTGCCACGTTATAGCTTGAAATATTATTACTTACGGTATTAAGTGCCGCCTGTGCCGCACTGAGGCCACTCATGGCGCTGTTAATCAAACTGGACATGGGGGTTCCTTTTATACTTTCAGACACGAGTCCTGATGAAGGTTATCGGCAGCCTCCACCGGGACTTGAGAACTTTCAGAACAGATTTTCAATATCGGTGCTATAGGCTTTACTCACCTTCTCACCCATCGATTTCAGCTGCTGGATCATGCTGGTGAGCTTGCGCGCATAGTTCGGATCGGTAGCGTATCCCGCATTCTGCAATGCCTGCGCGCCCTGCTCCGGCGTCGATGCCTGCGTCACGGCGGTATAGCGCGGGTTTCGGCTTAGCAGTCCGACGTAATCTGACAATGCTTCAAGGTAGGAGCTGTAAACGCGGAATTTGGCTTTAACCTTCACTGCCGCGCCGTTTTCGTATTCGGTGGTGGTGATCTCGGTTGTCGGCCCCTTCCAGCTGGAGGTGGCTTTCACGCCAAAGATGTTGAAGCTCGGATCGCCGTTTTCCTTACGGATCTGACGCTGCCCCCAGCCCGACTCCAGCGCCGCCTGGGCCAGGATCAGGTGATGCGGAACCCCGCTTTGCTCGCTGGCCAGTCGCGCTGGCAGAGAAAGCTGCGCCAGGAAGTCTTTACTGTCGCCGGAGAGCGGCTCGTCGCGCGTCTCTGCGGGCTTCGGCATGGCCTTACGCACCATCTGCGTCAGCGCCTGGTTCTGATAACTGGTCACCGTTTCGATGTCGAACTTCATCGGCACCTGCTGCGGCTGATCCTCAGGCTGAATACCCTGCGCGGCGGCGGTCTGCTTGACAATCATGTCAGCCAGACCGAGCCCTTTACCAGCAGTCATCTGCTGCGCAATCTGCTGGTCATACATGCTGGTGTAAAGCCGCGTGGAATCGCTGCTGAACATCCCGTCTTTCGGCAGGGTTTCACGCATGCTTTTCAGCATCATCTGTACGAACATCCCTTCCACCTGGCGGGCGACCGGGCGGATATTCGCCGCCGGGTCTTTACCTGCTTTGGTTTTCAGTTCGTTGAGCGACTGGGCATCCCAGGCGGCACCGGTCAGCAGCTTGCTATCGGTCAGCATTAGATGATTTCCAGTTTGGCGCGCAGGCAGCCTGCACTTTGCATCGATTGCAGTATCGACATCAGATCCATCGGCGTCGCGCCCAGCGCATTCAGGGCCCGCACCACGCTGTTCAGGTTCGCGCTGGAACGGACGCTTTGCAGCGAGCCGCCGCTCTGGCGCAAATCAATCTGCGTTTGCGGCGTCACCACCGTCTGACCGCCGCCAAACGGCGTGTCCGGCTGGCTGACGTTGGCAGAGCGGTTCACCGTGACGGAGAGGTTACCCTGCGCCACGGCACAGCTGTCCAGCGACACCTCGCGGTTCATCACCACCGACCCGGTGCGCGAGTTGATGATGACTTTGGCATCCTGCACCGGCACGTTCACTTCCATATTCTGGATATCCGCCAGCATACGCACCTGGTTACTGTTACCCGAAGAGGTCCGGATCTGCACGGTACGCGCGTCAAGCGCCGTGGCGCTCCCGTAGCCGCGACTGCGGTTGATGGTGTCGGCAATTTGCTGCGCCATCGTGAAGTCTTCATTATTGAGCTGCAGGTTGATGGTGTTTCCTGTGCCAAACTGGGTTGGCAGCTCGCGCTCGATGATGGCTCCGTTAGTGATGCGCCCGCCGTTCAGCTGGTTCACCTGCACGCTGCTCCCGCCCGCAGAGGCACCGGCACCGCCAACAAGAATGTTACCCTGCGCCAGGGCATAGACCTGGCTGTCGACGCCCTTAAGCGGCGTCATCAACAGCGTGCCGCCGCGCAGGCTTTTGGCGTTACCCATGGAGGAGACAACAACGTCGATGGTCTGCCCCTGACGCGCAAACGCCGGATAGGACGCGGTCACCATCACCGCAGCCACGTTTTTCAGCTGCATGTTGGTCCCCGCAGGCACGGTAATGCCAAGCTGCGAAAGCATGTTGTTCAGGCTCTGGGTGGTGAACGGCGTTTGGGTAGTCTGGTCACCCGTACCGTCCAGCCCCACCACCAGGCCATAGCCAATCAGCGAGTTCTCGCGCACGCCCTGAACGCTGGTCAGGTCGCGAATACGGTCAGCCTGAGCGAAGGTTGCCACCAGCGCCAGCGCCACGGCGAAGATCGTTTTAAACATGGGTCACCTCGCTTACATCGGCGATAAGTTAAGGAAGAAACGCTGCAGCCAGCCCATATTTTGCGCTTCATTGATATAGCCGTTACCGACGTATTCAATGCGCGCGTCCGCCACCTGGGTGGACGGTACGGTGTTGGTGCCGCTGATGGTGCGAGGGTTAACCACACCCGAGAAGCGAATGAACTCAGTGCCCTGGTTAATGGCGATCTGTTTTTCACCCACAACGTGTAAATTGCCGTTAACCAGCACCTGGTCAACCGTCACCGTCAGCGTGCCGCTGAAGGTGTTACTGGCGTTCGCGCCACCTTTACCGTTAAAGGTATTGCCGCCAGACGCCTCAACATCCGCACGCGCATTGCCGAACAGGCCCTGCAGATAGCGTGGAACGGTGTCGAAGCCAAAATTGGTTTTGCCATCGCGGCTGGCGTTCGCCGACGAGCTCTTGCTCGCGCTGACGTTTTCCTGCAGCACAATGGTCAGCGTATCGCCGACGTTACGCGGGCGACGATCTTCAAACAGCGGCTGATAGCCGTAGTTAATCGGCTGTGCGGTCTGGAAAATGGAGCCGTTCACCACGGGCGCAGGGCCGGGAACGGGCTGGGCGGTAGTCGCACCCTCGACCAATGGTTTAGACGGGATCCAGGCACACCCGCTGAGGGTGACGGCCAGAACAGTCAGTATCGGATAACGAAACGCCGCGTTTTTTTGCATTGCCTTCATCTTCGAAAACAGGGAGCCGGTGCGGCGTTAACCGCACCGGACTGCACCTTAGAGTTGCGTCAGTTTCTGCAGCATCTGGTCGGTCGTCGACACTGCTTTACTGTTAATTTCATACGCGCGCTGGACCTGGATCATATTCACCAGCTCTTCCGCCACGTTAACGTTCGAGGTTTCAACATAGCCCTGATACAGCAGACCCGCGCCGTTCAGACCCGGCGTGCTCTCATTTGGCGTACCGGAGGACTGGGTTTCGGTGTAGAGGTTCTCACCAATGCTTTCCAGACCGGTATCGTTCATGAAAGTGGTCAGGTTGAGCTGTCCAACCTGAACGGGTGCGGCCTGGCCCTGCTGGGTGACGCTCACGATACCGTCGCGCCCGATGGTGATGCTTAGGGCATTCGCCGGAATGGTAATAGCAGGCTGAACCTGGAAACCGCCCGCCGTCACCAGCTGGCCGTTCTGATCCACCTGGAACGAGCCGTCACGGGTATAGGCAGAGGTACCGTCAGGCAGCTGCACCTGGAAGAAACCCTGCCCTTTGATGGCCACATCTTTACTGTTGTTGGTCTGAGACAGGTTGCCCTGGCTGTGCAGACGCTCGGTCGCTACCGGACGCACGCCGGTGCCGATCTGCAGACCAGACGGCAGCGTCGTTTGCTCAGAAGACTGCGCGCCCGGCTGGCGAATGGTTTGGTAAAGCAAATCTTCGAAAACCGCACGCTGACGCTTGAAACCATTGGTGCTGACGTTTGCCAGGTTGTTGGCAATCACATCCATGTTGGTTTGCTGCGCGTCCAGGCCTGTTTTCGCGATCCATAAAGAACTGATCATAAGGAGTCCTGTTAACTCATAGCCAGAAGTTGGTTAGCCTTGCTCGCGTTTTCATCCACGCTGCTGATAATTTTCATCTGCATTTCAAAACGGCGGGCGCTGGCGATCATGTCGGTCATGGCTTCAACCGGCTTGACGTTACTGCCTTCCAGCACGCCGGACATCACGCGAATGCTCGGGTCAGCCTGGAGGGTAGCGCCACGGGTGGCCTGTGCCGCCTGGGTCAGACGAAACATGCCGTCATCGCCGCGCTGCACCTCTTTGCCTTCCGCTTTAACCAGCTTCAGACGCCCGACGGGCGCAACGGTATTGGCCGGGTCGCCCGGATTCAGCGCCGAGATGGTGCCGTCTGCCGCGATGGTCAGCTCCGAACCTTCCGGTACCGTGAGCGGACCGGCTTCGCCCATCACCGGATGACCCTGAATGGTCAACTGCCCGGTTGCACTCACCTGGATATTACCGTTACGGGTATAGCCTTCGCCGCCGTCTGCCGTTTGCACCGCCAGCCAGCCGTCCTGCTGAAGGGCAACGTCCAGCGGACGCGAGGTGTAATCCATCTGGCCCGGCGTCATATCGGCACCGGGAGTGGATGCCGTCACCAGCGTACGCGTAGGCAATGAAAGCCCTTCGACCGGCACCGCACGCAGCGCATTGAGCTGCGCGCGAAAGCCCGGCGTGGAGGCGTTTGCCAGGTTGCTGGCGGTAACGGCCTGCTGATTGAGCGTCTGGCTTGCCGCGCCCATCGCTGTATATATTGCGTGATCCATTGCGCGTTCCTGTTAGCCGCTTAACGCAGGTTAACCAGCGTGTTGAGGATCTGATCCTGCGTTTTGATGGTCTGCGCATTCGACTGGTAGTTACGTTGCGCGACAATCATGTTCACCAGCTCTTTACTCAGATCCACGTTAGAGGCTTCCAGCGCGCCGTTGGTCAGCGTACCGAAGTTACCGGTACCCGCCGTGCCTAGCAGCGCAACGCCGGAGGACTGGGTTGCAGACCATACGTTGTCGCCTTCAGATTTCAGGCCTTCGTTGTTAGCGAAGTTTGCCAGCACGATCTGACCCAGAACCTGCGTCTGTTCGTTGGAGTAGTTACCCACAACGGTACCGTCGTCGTTAATCTGATAGCTCACCAGATCGCCCGGCTTGTAGCCGTTCTGGGTGGTCGCGACAACGTTGTTAGCACCGGTATTCTGCTGCATGGAGTTCTGGAAGTTCAGGTTGAACTGCGCTGCATCTGCCCCGCTGATAGAACCGGTGGTAATTTCTATTGATGGCGTGGCGTTTGGCGTCGTGCTTAGCACGCCAGCCGCGTTGTAGTTGTACACGCCTGCCAGGTTACCGTTGCTGTCGAAACTCATTTGGGCGGCTTTGGTTGCTGGAGAACCCGCTACGCTACCGTCCTGGGTGTACAGATCCCATTTGTTGTCCGCCGTTTTGACGTAGTAGACATACATGTTGTGGGCGTTACCCTGGGTATCGAATACGGTCACGGTCCCTTTTTTGTTGTAGGTATCCGGGTTAGTCGCATCGAACGCGGCAGTCTGCGCATCATCCGTGGAGTTCAGGTTGATCTGCTGGGTTGCCGTTGTGGTCGCCTTCGCAGCCATCAGGGTGTTAGGGATGGTAATCGCCTGTGGGTTCGCACCGGTCTGCACCGTTGGTGGCGTACCGGCAACCGGATAGCCGGTCAACTGCATCCCCTGCATGTTCACCAGGGTACGGTTTTCGTCGAGCTTGAACTGGCCGTTACGGCTATAGAACACAGAGCCGTTGGAATCCACCATACGGAAGAAACCGTTCTGGCTGATGGCAACGTCCAGACCACGACCGGTATTGGTCGTCGTACCGTCGGTAAAGTCCTGGGTGATCCCTGCGACTTTAACGCCCAGGCCGACTTTAGAGCCTGCAAACATATCGGCAAACGAGGCCGAACCGGATTTAAAACCATAGGTCGCGGAGTTGGCGATGTTGTTGCCAATGACGTCCAGGTTGGTGGCCGCAGCATTCAGGCCGCTGACCGCTTGAGAAAAGGCCATGACTTACTCCTGATAAGTGTAAAGGCTTAGATAATCTGCCGAACTTCGTCGAGTGTGGTGGTACCAGAGGTACCCAAATCCAGTTTGTTGCCATCGCTACCTTTGATGACGCCCTGTACCAGTGCAAACTGCAGCGGCTGCGCAACCAGCTGGGTGGTCCCGCTGCTGGCGCTGATCGCCACCTTATAGGAACCGTTTGGCGCTTTGGTGCCGTCGGTCAGGCTGCCATCCCAGGTGAAGGTATGCACACCGGCTTTCAGCTCACCGATGTCGATGGTGCGTACCACGGCACCGGTCGAGTCGGTGATCGTCGCGGTCACTTTGTCAGCCGCCTGCTGCAGCTCAACGCCAAACGGCGTGGTGGTGGTGGTTGAGGTGCCATCGGTGGTGCTGGTGCCAGCCAGAATAGTGGTCCCCGGGATCATCACCCCGTGACCAATCAGGTTGGCTGCCTGCAAAGACTGGCTGTTGTCGATTTGACCGGAGACGGAGCCGAGCGTGGTATTCAGTTTCTCAATGCCGCTCACGGTACTGATCTGCGCAAGCTGCGTGGTCAGTTCGTTGTTCTGCATCGGGTTGGTAGGATCCTGGTTCTTCAGCTGCGCCACCAGCAGCGTTAAGAAGCTGCTTTGCAGATCGTTAGCACTGCTTCCGGTCAGGGAGCTGGAACCGGAGGTCGTACTGGCACTGCTGACCCCCGTATTCGCTGGGTCATTCATACTGACGGCAATGGACATGCGTGTCTCCTTTACTGGCCGAGAGTGAGTGTTTTGAGCATCATGCTCTTCACGGTGTTGAGCACTTCGACGTTTGCCTGATAGCTGCGCGAGGCGGACATCGAGTTCACCATCTCACCGACCACATCCACGTTAGGCATCTTCACGTAACCACTGGCATCGGCGAGCGGGTTGCCCGGTTCATACACCAGCTTGTCCGGCGCCTGGCTCTCCACCACGTCAGAGACTTTCACGCCGCCCGTCGCCGCACCCGGTGCAGCATCGACCTGAAAGATCACCTGTTTCGCTTTATAGGGCTGTCCGTCAGGACCGGTTACGCTGTCGGCGTTAGCGAGGTTACTGGCGGCAACGTTCAGACGCTTGGACTGTGCCGTTAACGCCGAGCCGGCGATATCAAAAATATTCAGCAAAGCCATGGATTAGTTGCCCCCTTGCAGGACGGTCATCATGCCTTTAATTTGTCCGCCGAGTAGGGTCAGACCCGTCTGGTATTGCAGGCTGTTATCGGCAAACTGCGTACGCTCCCGGTCCATGTCGACGGTGTTGCCGTCAAGCGATGGCTGGTCGGGAATGCGATAAAGTAAATCGGTCGTGGGCGCGGTCATCGCCTGAGCAGGAATATGGCGTGAGGATGTCAGTGCAAGTGCGACACCCGTTCCTTCGGCACGTCCACGCTCCATCACTTTTTTAAGTTCACTGGAAAAATCAATATCGCGCGCCTGATACCCCGGGGTATCGGCGTTGGCAATATTGGCGGCTAAAATCTCCTGCCGCTGGGCGCGTAAGTTGAGCGCTTCCTGCTGAAAACGTAACGCGGCGTCGAGTTTATCGAGCATGTCTCCTCCGCTGATGGCAAAATTTCAGTTCACAGCTTAAATCTCACCCGGTCTCCCCTATCGACGGAATAAGCGCAAAATGCGTCGCTATTTATTCCGTTGATGCAAAACCACTGCAGGTAGAATTCGTTCAACTCTGGAAACGGTGGAACTTTCAATGCAAACGTTAAAACGTGGTCTGGTGGCGGCTCTCTTGCTGTTAAGCCCTCTGGCGCAGGCTGAAGGGTTACAGGATCGGCTAACGGCTTTTTTTGCTGAAAAACTGGCAGGCTTTAGCGATGACGTGACCGTTACCGTGCGCACGCCACCGAATCTGTACCCGACGTGTGACCAGCCGTCCTTCAGCGTGGTGGGGTTCACAAAGCTTTGGGGGAATGTGAACGTGCTGGCACGCTGCGCCAACGAAAAACGCTATTTGCAGGTTGCAGTTCAGGCGACGGGCAATTATGTTGTCGCCGCCGTGCCCATTGCGCGCGGCAGCGTACTGCAGACAAACAGCGTGACGTTGAAGCGCGGCCGTCTGGATCAGCTGCCGCCGCGCACAATGCTGGATATTAACCAGGCACAGGATGCCGTCAGCCTGCGCGACGTCGCGCCAGGCCAGCCGATACAGCTCGCCATGCTGCGTCAGGCATGGCGGGTAAAAGCAGGTCAACAGGTGATGGTGGTGGCCAACGGAGATGGCTTTAGCATCAACAGTGAAGGGAAAGCGTTAAACAATGCCGCGGTGGCGCAAAACGCCCGCGTCAGAATGTCCTCAGGCCAGGTGGTGAGCGGAACCGTCGATGCTGATGGGAATATTCTGATTAACCTATAATCTTTTTAAAGATTTCGCGGTACGTGCCGATAAATATTCAACTAATGATGATGTCAGGCGCAAACGCCGCGAACCCTCGATGAGGACAACACTATGAGCATTGATCGTACATCAGCCCTGAAGCCGGTTAGCACTGTACAACCTCGCGAAACGAATGACGCACCCGCGCAGAAAACGCGTCTGGAAAAACCGTCTACGGCTAATAGCACCAGCGTGACCCTGAGCGACGCGCAGGCGAAACTGATGCAGCCGGGCAGCAGCGATATCAACATGGAACGTGTTGAAGCGCTGAAAACGGCCATTCGTAACGGCGAGCTGAAAATGGATACCAGCAAAATCGCTGACGCGCTGATCGAGGAAGCGCAGAGTTTCTTACAGAGTAAATAACCGTATGAGTCGACTGTCAGAAATACTGGATCAGATGACGGTTGTCCTGAACGACCTGAAAACGGTAATGGATGCTGAACAACAACACCTGTCTTCGGGTCAAATCAACGGCAGCGCGTTGCAACGCATTACTGAAGACAAAAGTTCGCTTCTGGCGACGCTGGATTACCTTGAGCAGCAGCGACGCGCTGAACAGGATCAGAAGCGCAGCGCCAACGATGAAATTGTCGAACGCTGGCAAACGATTACGGAAAAAACTCAGCATCTGCGCGATCTCAACCAGCATAACGGTTGGTTACTTGAGGGACAGATGGTGCGTAATCAGCAGGCTCTGGAAGTATTAAAGCCCCATAAAGAGCCGGGGCTGTACGGTGCGGATGGTCAGACGGCCACGGCACGCATTACGGGCGGGAAAAAGATTTCGATTTGACGCCTTAGCGGCAAATCAGGCGGAGGGGAGCACCATAAGGTGAACTCCCCTTTTGGCGTTTATGCCGTACGGCGGGTGAACTCTTTCACCTTGAATCCCAACACCGCGAGCGTGGCGAAGTAGGCCACCACGCCGACCACCACAACGGCCATCAGGCGCATCAGGCGGAATGGCATGGTGCCCGCTGACCAGTCCGGCATGACATACAGTATGCCCAGCAATGCCGCCGACATCACCAGCACCGCGATCGCCAGACGCACAAGAAAACGCGACCAGCCCGGCTGCGGCGTGAAAATATCCTGCTTGCGCAGCTGCCAGTACAGCAGCCCGGCATTCAGGCAGGCCGCCAGACCGATCGACAGCGCCAGCCCGGCGTGTCTCAGCGGACCAATAAACGCCAGGTTCATCAACTGAGTCATAATCAGCGTCACGATGGCGATTTTCACCGGCGTTTTGATATCCTGGCGTGAATAGAATCCCGGCGCCAGCACCTTCACGACAATCAGCCCCATCAACCCTACCGAATAGGCGATAAGCGCCTGCTGGGTCATGGCGGCGTCATGGGCGGTAAATTTACCGTACTGGAACAGCGACACCGTCAGCGGTTTCGCCAGAATCCCCAGCGCCACCGCGCTCGGCAGCGCCAGCAGAAAGCAGAGACGCAGCCCCCAGTCCATCAGGCGGCAATACTCATCGTGGTTGCCGCTGGCAAAGCTTTTCGACAGCGACGGAAGCAGAATCGTCCCCAGCGCCACGCCCAGCACGCCGGACGGAAACTCCATCAGACGGTCAGCGTAGTACATCCAGGAGACCGAGCCGGACACCAGGAAAGAGGCAAAGATGGTGTTGATGATGAGTGAGATCTGGCTGACGGAGACACCAAGAATGGCGGGTCCCATCTGCTTGATCACGCGCATCGCCCCGGCATCTTTGAGATTGATGCGCGGCAGAACCAGCATGCCAATTTTCTTCAGGTGCGGCAGCTGGTAAGCAAGCTGCAGCACGCCGCCCACGGTCACGGCCCAGGCCAGCGCCAGCACCGGCGGGTTGAAATGCGGCGCGGCAAACAGTGCAAAGCCGATCATGCTGACGTTAAGAAACGTCGGCGCAAACGCCGGGACGGAGAAGCGGTTCCAGGTATTGAGTATCGCCCCCACCAGCGAGGCCAGCGAGATCAGCAGAATATAGGGGAAAGTAATGCGCAGCAGCTGCGAGGTCAGGGCAAATTTATCCGCCGTATCCGCAAAGCCCGGTGCCGTGACCATAATCACCCAGGGCGCGGCCAGCATCCCGATGACGGTCACCACCGCCAGCGCCAGGGTGAGCAGCCCCGAGACGTAAGAGACAAAAACGCGGGTCGCATCCTCGCCCTGCTTGCTTTTATATTCTGCGAGAATCGGCACGAAGGCCTGGGAAAACGCGCCTTCCGCAAAAATACGGCGCAATAAGTTCGGCAATTTGAACGCGACGAAGAAGGCGTCCGTGGCCATCCCTGCACCAAATACCCTTGCCACAATGGCGTCGCGCGCAAAGCCGAGCACGCGGGAAAACATGGTCATCGAGCTGACGGCCGCCAGCGATTTTAATAAGTTCATTAACGTGAATTTCCAGAACCATACGGATTTGTAGGCCGGGTAAACCTAAGCGCCACCCGGCAATGCCAACAAGCGGCGCTTAGTCTAACCGGATTTCAACGAATTACTATCCGCAGATGTTACAGCGAGTTATTCACTCATGGCGTCGCGCCAGAGCCTTTCCACAATGCGCTGCGCCAGTATCGCCTGCTCGCCGGAGGTTTCAGGAACCGTCTGATTTTGCACGCAGGTGATAAAGTGACGAGCGCACCCAACAAACCCGCGCTGCTCCAGCGTACTCTGCCAGCCGGGAACGGGCAGCGTCACCACGCCGTTGCCCTTCTCTTCTCGCCACTCACGCATGTCCGTGATGTCGACCAGCGCGCCGTCGGTCACTGCCTGCACGGATTCACGCTGGCTACCGGCCCGACGGTGCATGCTGGTAGTCACCTGAAGATGCTCAACGGCAAAGTGGTGTTCCGCGTAGACCAACTGCCCCTGATCGTTTGTCAGCAGAGTGCCGCTTTTCAGCTGCGCATTGTCGTCC
Source organism: Enterobacter quasimori (assembly GCF_018597345.1). Lineage (NCBI taxonomy): Bacteria > Pseudomonadati > Pseudomonadota > Gammaproteobacteria > Enterobacterales > Enterobacteriaceae > Enterobacter > Enterobacter quasimori. The sequence goes on from NZ_JAHEVU010000001.1 coordinate 891,189, forward strand.
GTCAGCCATAACGCCGTATCCACCACGTGAAGATAATCATCCAGCAGGGTGAAGCGCAGATCGTTCGGCCCAATGCTGTCGGTGCGGTGTTTATCCATCCGCAGAGAGGCGAGCGCGCCCGACTGCGCTTTCAACTGCTGATAAAGCGGCGCGAAGCGTCGGTTGAAGCCCACCATCAGCGTCAGCTTTTTGCGCGCGGCAAGCTCAATCAGCCGCTCGGCATCCTGAACATTTTCCGCCAGCGGCTTATCCACGCAGACGTGGACACCCGCGTTGAGCAACTCGCTCACCACCTGATAGTGGGTAGACGTTGAGGTATGCACAAATACCGCATCGCACTCCCGGGCTAACGCCTGAAGCGAGCTGGCATACGGCATGCGCCAGGTTTCACAGATCCGCTCGGCCTTCTCGCGCGTGGGTGACCATGCCCCCTGCAGCGTCCAGTCCGTCGCCGCCCCCAAAACCGGCAGCCAGGCTTTCTGTGCAATACCGCCCAGCCCCACCACGCCAATGCGTAATTTTTTCACCATCAGTCTCCCAAATGTGCCAGCAATGCATCCAGACGCTGTTTCAGCCCGGCAACCTCGTCTTCCAGTGCCTCCACGCGGGCAACCAAATCGACATCTCCAGCATTGATATCGGCTGCAATGGATTTAACTGAAATATCCACATCCCCACTGAACAGATGCATATAGCGGCTTTCGCGTTTGCCCGGCTCGCGCGCGAGACGCACGACGTACGGGCCATCCTCACGAGCCGCCAGCCCTTCAAGCGTCTGTTCGACCTCCTGCATATCGCTGAACTCATGCATACGGGAAGCGCGCGTGCGCAGTTCTCCTGGCGTTTGGGCCCCGCGCAGCAACAGCGTGGTGATGACCGCCACTTCCGCACTGCTCAGCTTCAGGTCGCCAAATTCAGAGTTACAAAAGCGCTGTTCATACTTAGTGACGCGATTACCGAAGCCGCTGACGGTGCGCAGGTAGTGGCGTTTGACCAGCGCATCCAGCACGTCCTGAACGTCATGCTCGCTGAGGTTCATCACCGGCTCGCGGTTGGTTTTCTGGTTGCAGGCCATGGTCACGGCGTTGACAGAGAGCGGATACTGCTCCGGCGTGGTAACCTGTTTTTCGAGCAAGCACCCAATCACGCGCGCTTCTGCACCGCTTAACTGATATTTCATCTTTTCTCCTTAACGACCTGCAGTCCAGTCCGGGGTGGTTAATGCGGTGAGGACATGATCGCGCCATTCGCCATCGATAAGCAGATAGTCTTTGGCGTAGCCCTCTTTCTCAAAGCCCAGGCGCGCCAGCAAATCCCCGCTGCGCTGATTATGCGGCATGTAGTTCGCCATAATACGGTGGATATGTTGCGTGCGTTGCATGTAGCGGATCGCCGCCGTTAACGCCTCAAACATCAGCCCCTGCCCCTGCCATTTCTGACCGATAGAGTAGCCGAGATAGCAGGCGTGGAACGATCCTCGCACCACGTTAGAAAAATTGGCGATGCCGATAATCTCTTTTTCTTCCGGATCCAGCAGCGCGAAATAAAACGCGCTGCCCTGTTTGTGAAATTCCGCGATCATGCTGAGACGCGCCTGCCAGCCGGAGGGGTAACAATGGCTCTCGTCCCGAACGGGTTCCCAGGGCTTTAAAAACTGGCGATTCTCGGCGTAATAATCCGCCAGACGCCAGGCATCACGTTCATGCACCAGACGAACGACGAGCCTGTCCGTTGTCAGACGCACTTTTGGCACATTGCTGCGATAGCCAAACATCGATACCACTCCTTCCCGTCACTTCTGTTCTACCCATTAGCTTTACTATACCTGCGCCTGCGCCGTCTGTGAAAACAGTGACATACCATTTTGACCTCTTTTCACATTTTTCGATGAGAACTCTCTATCAAAGCACCCTTTTGATAAAAAAATATTGTCACGCCCGGGGGTGGGAAAAAACGCGGCGACACCGCAGAATGTTAGCGTGCTCACCTTCTTATTTTCCCTGGAGGGAAAATGTCCCGCGTAACACAGGCCAGGAGCCTGGGTAAATATTTCCTGCTCGTCGATAACATGCTGGTCGTGCTCGGCTTTTTTGTCGTTTTTCCGCTTATTTCGATCCGCTTTGTCGATCAGATGGGCTGGGCGGCATTAATGGTTGGCATTGCACTGGGGTTGCGCCAGTTTGTCCAGCAGGGTCTGGGCGTCTTTGGCGGGGCCATTGCTGACCGCTTCGGCGCTAAACCGATGATCGTTACCGGCATGCTGTTACGCGCGGCAGGCTTTGCCACGATGGCAATCGCCCACGAGCCCTGGCTGCTGTGGTTCTCCTGCTTCCTCTCCGGGATTGGCGGCACCCTGTTCGATCCGCCGCGTACCGCGCTGGTGGTGAAGCTGATCCGCCCGCAGCACCGGGGACGCTTCTTCTCGATTCTGATGATGCAGGATAGCGCCGGCGCGGTGATTGGTGCACTGCTGGGCAGCTGGCTCCTGCAGTATGATTTCCGTCTGGTCTGTGCGACCGGTGCGGTGCTGTTTATTCTCTGCGCCTTGTTCAATGGCCTGTTCCTGCCCGCGTGGAAACTGTCGACGGTGAAAGCACCGGTGCGAGAAGGTCTGGGCCGCGTTTTGCGCGACAAACGCTTTGTCACCTATGTGCTCACCCTGACGGGGTACTACATGCTGGCGGTGCAGGTCATGCTGATGCTGCCGATCATGGTTAACGACATTGCGGGAACCCCTGCCGCCGTGAAGTGGATGTATGCCATTGAGGCCTGCCTGTCACTGACGCTCCTCTACCCGATCGCCCGCTGGAGCGAGCGGCGCTTTCGTCTGGAGCATCGCCTGATGGCTGGGCTTCTGCTGATGACGCTGAGCATGATGCCCATTGGGCTGGTGAATTCGCTGCAGCAGCTGTTCATGCTGATTTGCACCTTCTACATCGGCTCAATCGTTGCCGAACCCGCGCGTGAAACGCTGAGCGCCTCACTGGCCGATGCGCGCGCGCGTGGCAGCTATATGGGGTTCAGTCGACTTGGGCTCGCCCTTGGCGGCGCGCTGGGCTATGCCGGAGGCGGCTGGCTGTTCGACGCCGGTAAAGCGCTGGGCCAGCCGGAACTGCCCTGGATGATGCTCGGCGTGGTAGGCTTTATGACCCTGCTGGCCCTGTGGTGGCAATTCAGCCAGAAGCGCAGCGCGAGCGGCATGCTCGAACCCGGCGCCTAGTTCTTCTTTCTGGCGGGCATCCTTTCCCGCCTCAATTCTCAGTTTTTTCTGCTGGTTTCTCCCTGGTCACACTGACATACTTGCGTATCAGGACAGATGCGCCGATTTTTCGTTGAGGAACACTATGAAGAAGATTGTCATTGCCGCTGCGTTAATTGTGAGTGGCCTGCTGGTGGGCTGTAACCAGCTTACGCAGTACACCGTCAGTGAGCAGGAAATTAATCAGGCGCTGGAAAAACATAATAACTTTGCCAAAGACATCGGCGTTCCGGGCCTTGCCGATGCCCATATCGTCCTCAGCAATCTCGCCAGCCAGATTGGTCGCGAAGAGCCGAACAAAGTCACCCTTTCCGGTGACGCCACGCTGGATATGACCTCGTTATTCGGCAACCAGAAAGCCGATATTAAGCTGAAGCTCAAGGCGCTGCCGGTCTTCAACAAAGAGAAAGGGGCCATTTTCCTGCAGGAAATGGAGATCGTCGATGCGGTCGTCACGCCGGACAAAATGAAGCCGGTACTGCAAACCCTGATGCCTTATCTGAATCAGTCGTTGCGTAATTACTTCAACCAGCAACCCGCCTATGTCTTGAGCGAAGACAAGAGTAAGGGTGAAGCGCTCGCGAAAAAATATGCAAAAGGGATAGAGGTGAAACCGGGAGAAATCATTATTCCTTTCACCGATTAACCTGAAGGGTGCGGAAGCGCCCTTTTTTTTCGCAGAAAAGTGTGCAAACGAAAACGTTTCCGCTTATGATTTGTGTCCGGCAAAAACAGCCATCCTTATGACTGATTACTGACAAGCCGGAGCTTCCATGACTGCACAACCCCAGGTTCTTAAAATCCGCCGCCCTGACGACTGGCATATCCATCTGCGCGATGGCGATATGCTGAAAACCGTCGTGCCCTACACCAGCGAAATTTATGGCCGCGCGATTGTTATGCCTAACCTGGTTCCGCCAGTCACGACCGTCGATGCCGCGATGGCTTACCGCCAGCGCATTCTTGACGCCGTTCCGGCGGGGCATGATTTCACCCCGCTGATGACCTGTTACCTGACCGATTCACTGGACCCGAACGAAGTGGAACGCGGGTTTAACGAAGGCGTCTTCACCGCGGCGAAACTCTACCCGGCCAATGCCACCACCAACTCCAGCCACGGTGTGACCAGCATTGACGCCATCATGCCCGTTCTGGAACGGATGCAAAAATTGGGCATGCCGCTGCTGGTACACGGGGAAGTGACGCACGCCGAGATTGATATCTTCGACCGTGAAGCCCGGTTTATCGAAACGGTAATGGAACCGCTGCGCCAGCGTCTGCCTGCCCTCAAGGTGGTGTTTGAACACATCACCACCAAAGACGCCGCGGAATATGTTCGCGATGGCAACGATCTTATCGCCGCCACCATCACGCCTCAGCACCTGATGTTTAACCGTAACCACATGCTGGTTGGCGGCGTGCGCCCCCACCTCTATTGCCTGCCGATCCTCAAACGCAATATCCACCAGCAAGCCCTGCGCGAGCTGGTTGCGAGCGGTTTCTCCCGCGCGTTCCTGGGTACCGACTCCGCCCCGCACGCGCGTCATCGTAAAGAGGCCAGCTGCGGCTGCGCGGGTTGCTTCAACGCTCCTACTGCGCTGGCGAGCTATGCCACCGTGTTTGAAGAGATGAATGCGCTGGAACATTTTGAAGCGTTCTGCTCCCTCAACGGCCCACGCTTTTATGGCCTGCCGGTGAATGACAGCTTCATCGAGCTGGAGCGCAAAGCAAGCCAGGTGGACGAGGCAATTCCGTTGACGGACGACACGCTGATCCCATTCCTGGCCGGTGAAACCGTAAACTGGACGGTAAAACGTTAAAAAATCAACGCCTCTTGTTGTCAAACGCATAATATACCTGTATATATAAACAGTATATTACACAGGGGGCATTTATGCGTATTGAAGTCACCATTGCCAAAACAACCGTTCTGCCTGCTGGCGCACTCGATGCGCTGGCGGGTGAATTATCCCGTCGTATTCACAGCACCTTTCCTGATAATGATGGCGCCGTAACGGTACGTTACGCGGCCGCAAACAACCTCTCCGTCATCGGCGGTGCAAAAGAAGACAAAGATCGTATCAGCGAAATCCTGCAGGAAACGTGGGAAAGCGCCGACGACTGGTTCATCACGGATTAACCTTGCTCCCTCATTGTTTTGCCGGGTCGCCCCGGCTTTTTTTTGTCTTTTTATCCTGGATAAGTTCAAATTATTTCAGCATCTTCTTAGAAAATCGTGAACAAGACGGTGTTTTATTGTTCGAAGAATCCTAAAACGCAGAAAAATGTGTCGCCAGCTGTTTATTTTTCTCTTCGGAACCCTTATTACTTGTATACTGAAGATGCTTTCAGAAAAACATGCATTGAACCTCAAAGCCGTTGTCTTCTAACACGCATTTAGGGGGTTATAATGGAAAAGAATAGTGAAGTCATCCAGACCCACCCGCTTGTCGGCTGGGATATCAGTACCGTAGATAGCTACGATGCGCTGATGCTGCGTTTGCACTACCAGACCCCAAATCAACTCAACCGTGACGAAGCGGAAGTTGGACAGACGCTGTGGCTTACAACAGACGTCGCCCGTCAGTTTATTTCTATTTTAGAAGCAGGTATCGCAAAAATAGAATCTGGCGACTATCAGGAAAATGAGTATAAACGGCATTAGTAAGATGCCCATTTTTCACTCAACAGGCACCCTTGTGGTGCCTTATTTATTTCTCCCTTGTGTCAGCCCGCATAGTTAATTACTCTGCTAACAAAGCGTGAGTTAACGAGATGCATATGAGATACGACTTAATCATTATTGGTAGCGGTTCCGTAGGTTCTGCTGCCGGTTATTACGCAACGCAGGCCGGTCTGAAGGTTCTGATGATTGATGCCCACCTTCCTCCGCACGCGGAAGGTAGCCATCACGGTGATACCCGTCTTATTCGCCACGCCTATGGTGAAGGGGAGCGCTATGTCCCGCTGGTCTTACGCGCCCAGACGCTGTGGGATGAACTGGCAACGCTGACCGAAGAACGCATTTTTGACCGCACGGGGATTATCAACCTTGGCCCGGCCAGTTCTGCATTTCTTGCGAACGTGGAACAGAGCGCGAAGGAATTTAATCTTGATGTTGAACGTCTGGATGCGAACGGCATTATGCAACGCTGGCCGGAGATCGCCGTTCCGGATGATTACATCGGGCTGTTTGAAGCCAACTCGGGCGTACTGCACTGTGAGGCGGCCATTAAGACATGGATTGCTTTGGCGGCAAAAGCCGGCTGTGCCCAGTTGTTCAACTGCCCCGTAAGCGGCATTACCCATCATGCTGACGGTGTCACCGTCACCACCGCTGACGGTGACTATTCTGCGTCTCGGCTGCTAATTAGCGCCGGAACCTGGGTAACAAAACTGCTCCCGGATCTGCCCATTCAGCCCGTGCGCAAAGTCTTCTCCTGGTTCCAGTCAGACGGGCGTTACAGCACGCAGAATAAATTCCCGGCATTCACCGGCGAGTTACCGAATGGCGATCAGTTCTACGGCTTCCCGTCAGAGAAGGACGCGCTCAAGATTGGCAAACACAACGGCGGACAAATGATCTCCACGCCTGAGGAGCGTAAACCTTTTGGCGCGTACCCTCAGGATGGTTCAGAGGCGTTCATGTTCCTGCGCACTATCCTGCCGGGCGTTGGCGGCTTGCTCTACGGCGCGGCCTGCACCTATGACAATACGCCAGATGAAGATTTCATTATTGATACCCTGCCGGAGCATGACAACACGCTGCTCATTACCGGCCTAAGCGGCCACGGTTTCAAGTTTGCCTCCGTGCTTGGCGAAATTGCCGCGCAGTTTGCGCAGGGTATTACGCCGCCATTTGATCTGCAGCCCTTCTCGCTCTCACGTTTTAACGGATAATACCCGCCAGGCTCCGGATCTCCGGAGCCTCTTTTATCTGAGGAAAAATGATGCGCAGGATCGTCGACTTACTCGTCAATAATATTCGCGAGCATTTTATGCTCTATCTGTTATTGTGGGCGCTGCTGGCCATCATTGATGTTATTTACATTGTATTTTATTGAAAAGAAACGCTGACGTTTATTGACACTTCTTGAGATTAATTATGTTTTAACGCATCCACTGATTCCTCCTGATTTTTATTGCTCGAAGCTTTTGAAATACATCCACGCAACACCTTCAAATACGCTGAAATAAATTAAATTAAAAAGGTTATCTGCTTATTTCAGTTGCAATATCCTCTGTTCCCGTTCATTTTTATTGCTCGAATGAATTTGAGTGGTATCTCCTATGCAATTGCGTAATACCCCCCATCGCTACGGAATAATATCCATAGGTTTGCACTGGATATTCGCGCTTGCGGTGTATGCTATGTTCGGGCTTGGACTCTGGATGGTCACGTTAAGCTATTATGACGGCTGGTATCACCAGGCACCGGAACTGCATAAAAGCATAGGTGTCCTGTTGATGATGGGTCTGGTTGTTCGCGTCGTCTGGCGACATATTTCCCCGCCGCCGCCCGCGCCGAAAACCCACGGTAAATTCACGCGCGTGAGCGCTGTCGCGGCCCATATTGCTCTCTACGCCCTGCTTTTTGCCATTCTGATTAGCGGATACCTTATTTCAACAGCGGATGGCAAGCCGATCAGCGTCTTTGGACTTTTTGACGTTCCCGCCACCCTCAGCGATGCTGCCGTCCAGGCGGATACCGCTGGCGTTGTCCATCTGTGGCTGGCCTGGAGCGTGGTTATTCTTTCTGTCCTTCACGGGCTTGCGGCCCTCAAACATCACGTTATCGATAAAGACGACACGCTGAAGCGCATGCTTGGCCGTTCGTCCTCTGACTCTGGAGCATAAAATGAAAAAACACCTGCTGGGCATCGCCTTAGGTTCACTGTTATTCACCACCGGTTCTGCTGTTGCGGCTGATTATAAAATTGATAAAGAGGGCCAACATGCCTTCGTCAATTTCCGTATTCAGCATCTTGGCTATAGCTGGCTCTATGGCACCTTTAAGGATTTTGATGGCACCTTTACTTTTGACGAGAAAAATCCGGCAGCGGATAAAGTCAATGTCACCATTAATACCAATAGCGTGGATACCAACCACGCCGAGCGTGATAAACATTTACGCAGTGCAGAATTTCTGAACGTATCGAAATTCCCGCAGGCGACGTTTGCCTCTACCGGCGTGAAAAAGGACGGTGATAAGCTGGATATTACCGGCAACCTGACGCTTAATGGCGTGACCAAACCCGTCACTCTGAATGCGAAATTGCTCGGTCAGGGTGACGATCCGTGGGGCGGGAAACGCGCCGGTTTTGAAGCCGCAGGTAAAATTCATCTGAAAGACTTTAACATCACCACGGATTTAGGCCCGGCATCTCAGGATGTGGAACTGATTATTTCCGTCGAAGGCGTTCAGCAGAAAGGATAAAAAAATGCCCGGCGGTATTTCCCGTCGGGCATATTCATTACTCAGGGTCGGGAATACCCAGTTTGGTATTCAGACGTCCGCGGGATTTATTAAAAATCTTGTTCCCGTTTTCGCGACCTGCGCGACGGCGACGCTGCTCGTCTTCCGGCAGCACGCTCTCTTCGCTGCACAGCTCGCTACAGCAGCCGTTAAATTTCTCAGCGCAGGTTGGACACTGAATAAACAGCAGGTGGCAACCGTCGTTTTTGCAGTTGGTATGCGTATCGCAAGGCGTTCCGCACTGGTGGCAGTGGGCGATCACGTCGTCGGAAATACGCTCCCCCATGCGCTCGTCGAAGACAAAGTTTTTGCCGATAAAGCGCACCGGCAGGCCCTGCTCGCGCGCGCGGCGCGCATACTCAATGATGCCGCCTTCGATGTGCCAGACCTTGCTGAAACCGTTGTGCTTCATCCACGCACTGGCTTTCTCACAGCGGATCCCGCCGGTGCAGTACATCACGATCTTTTTGTCTTTATGTTCCTGCATCATCTCAACCGCTTTCGGCAGTTGCTCGCGGAAGGTATCAGCCGGAATTTCCATCGCGTTCTCAAAATGGCCCACTTCGTACTCATAGTGGTTGCGCATATCGATAAAGACCGCATCAGGATCGTCAAGCATGGCGTTCACTTCAGCGGCCTTGAGGTATTCCCCGACGTCGCCGGCATTAAAGCTGGGATCGTCAATACCGTCAGCCACGATACGCTCGCGCACTTTCATGCGCAGAACCCAGAACGATTTCCCGTCATCATCCAGCGCAATGTTCAGGCGTAAGCCATTAAGCGCCGGATCGAAGCCGTAAAGAAAATCACGGAAGGCGTTGACCTGACTTTCCGGCACGCTGATTTGCGCATTAATACCTTCATGCGCCAGATAGACGCGCCCGAAGACATTGAGCGCAGTCAATGCCTGATAGAGTTCATCGCGGGTCGCTTGTGGATCGTTGATAGTGAAGTATTTGTAGAACGAGATAGTCGTGCGCGGTTCGGTTTCAGCCAACATACGCGCTTTCAACATCTCATTCGATACGCGGTTGTGTAACACTGGCATGGTGTACAAGTCCTGCAATCGTTAGAGAATTAAAATCGGTCGGCATCATATAGCAAACAAAGCTAATTTACATCCACACAATTTACGCTACATTTCAGCCTACCTGATTTACCAGGATTAACAATTGCTGGATTCGTGCACGTTTCGATGACAGACATTTTGGCTACGTACTAAAAAATGCGAGAATAGCCATTCAGGACGTAAGAACACAGGACAGACATGACCCAGTTACCGAAATTTACTGCCGCCCTTTTGCATCCCCGCTACTGGTTGACCTGGATTGGCATTGGCTTGTTGTGGCTTATCGTACAGCTACCTTACCCGGTTATTTTCCGCCTCGGTAAGGGGATCGGCCACGTTGCGCGGAAATTGATGAAACGCCGCGTCAGGATTGCTTACCGCAACCTCGAACTCTGTTTCCCGCAGATGAGCGAGACAGATCGTCACGATATGGTAGTTAAAAATTTCGAATCCGTTGGCATGGGGCTGATGGAAACAGGCATTGCATGGTTCTGGTCGGACAAAAGAATGGCCCGCTGGACGGAGGTTGCCGGAACCGGTATGGAGCCCGTGCACACATTGCAGGCTAATCAGACCGGCGTACTGTTGATTGGCGTCCATTTCCTGACGCTTGAAATCGGCGCGCGGATGTTTGGCATGCAGGCGCCTGGTATTGGCGTATATCGGCCGAATGACAACCCGGTCATCGATCTCATCCAGACCAATGGCCGCATGCGCTCTAACAAAAGCATGATTGACCGTAAAGATCTGAAGGGCATGATCCGCGCCCTCAAATCCGGTGAGGTGGTCTGGTACGCCCCCGATCACGATTACGGCCCGCAATCCAGCGTGTTTGTGCCGTTTTTTGCCGTCGATGAAGCGGCGACCACCACGGGGACCTGGATGCTCGCCCGAATGTCTAAAGCGGCCATTGTTCCCTTTGTCCCACGCCGCAAGCCGGATGGTTCAGGCTATCAGCTCATCATGCTTGAGCCAGAGCTCACGCCGCCTCTGGACGACGCAGAAACCACCGCGCGCTGGATGAACGGTATCGTAGAGAAATGCATCATGCTGGCACCAGAGCAATACATGTGGCTTCATCGCCGCTTTAAAACGCGCCCGCAGGGCGTTCCCTCCCGATACTGATTGTCATGCGGCCTCCGGGCCGCATGCTGTTTTAGCTTTAAAAGCTCCCCCTCATTGCGGCAATCCTGACCCAGGCGCATAATTAGCACGCTTATTACTTCCCCTTCCCGGCGCACTGTATCTTAATTTGCGGAGAGTTATGTCACCCTCAGATGCTCCCATAAACTGGAAACGTAACCTCGCGGTTGCCTGGCTCGGCTGCTTTCTGACGGGCGCGGCGTTCAGCCTGGTCATGCCTTTCCTGCCTCTCTACGTTGAACAGCTTGGCGTTACGGGCCACAGCGCGCTCAATATGTGGTCAGGTCTGGTGTTTAGCATCACCTTTCTGTTTTCCGCCATCGCTTCGCCATTCTGGGGCGGCCTTGCCGACCGCAAGGGGCGAAAAATTATGCTGCTGCGTTCAGCGCTGGGGATGGCCATCATTATGGCGCTGATGGGCGTGGCGCAAAACGTCTGGCAGTTCCTGGTGCTGCGCGCACTGCTTGGCCTGTTGGGCGGATTCATTCCCAATGCTAACGCCCTGATTGCCACACAAATTCCGCGCCATAAAAGCGGCTGGGCTCTCGGTACGCTCTCAACGGGTGGCGTCAGCGGTGCGCTTCTTGGACCTCTGGCGGGCGGCTTGCTGGCGGATAGCTACGGCCTGCGGCCCGTCTTTTTCATCACCGCCAGCGTGCTGTTCCTCTGCTTTGTCGTCACCTTGCTCTGCATCCGTGAAAAATTCACGCCGGTCGCCAAAAAAGAGATGCTTCATGCGCGGGATGTTCTTACCTCGCTGAAAAACCCCAAACTGGTGTTGAGCCTGTTCGTGACAACCATGATCATTCAGGTGGCGACCGGGTCGATCGCCCCTATTTTAACGCTGTACGTGCGCGATCTGGCGGGCAACGTCAGTAATATTGCCTTTATCAGCGGGCTGATTGCTTCAGTACCTGGCGTGGCGGCACTGCTTAGCGCGCCAAGGCTGGGCAAACTCGGCGACCGCGTTGGGCCCGAAAAGATCCTGATTTGTGCCCTGGTGATTTCCGTTCTGTTACTCATCCCGATGGCGATGGTGCACTCACCCTGGCAACTCGGCCTGCTGCGCTTTTTGCTCGGCGCGGCAGACGGTGCGTTATTACCTGCCGTACAGACCCTGCTGGTCTACAACTCAACGAACCAAATCGCCGGACGTATTTTTAGCTATAACCAGTCGTTTCGTGATATCGGCAACGTCACCGGGCCGCTTGTCGGGGCGGGGATTTCCGCCAGCTTCGGCTTTCGCGCCGTTTTTATCGTCACGGCCGGTGTCGTGCTGTTTAACGCCATTTATTCCTGGCTCAGTTTGTCCCGGACGATGCGTTCTGAACTGAATAAGACAAATGCCTGACGGCTTATTTTCGCATTCATACTTGCAAAATCAGAGAATCAGCTATTCTTTCCCTGAATACCTTCATGAAAAACAGGGAGACACCGATGACCATGTACGCCACGCTGGAAGAAGCAATTGATGCCGCTCGTGAAGAATTCCTCGCCGATAATCCCGGCATTGAGGAAGAAGATGCTGACGTGCAACAACTCAATATCCAAAAATATGTCCTGCAGGACGGCGATATTATGTGGCAGGCCGAATTCTTTGCCGACGACGGTGAAGAGGGAGAATGTTTGCCGATATTGAGCGGTGAAGGTGCCCAGGCCGTCTTCGACGGCGATTACGACGAAATTGAATTACGCCAGGAATGGCTTGAGGAAAATACCCTGCATGAATGGGATGAGGGAGAATTTCAACTCGAACCGCCGCTGGATACCGAAGAGGGCCAGACCGCAGCCGACGAGTGGGACGAACGTTAAGCTCTCACTACTCGTAAGGGCCGTGGCTGGCATCGATGGGCAGCAATAGCGTGTCGAAGATCAGCGAAAACGGCAGATCGAGCACGGTCAGGTAGCGCCAGGCGGAATCTCGTACGTCCCATTTGACGCCGGGATAATACTGATTCCCGTGACCTTGCCCCGGAATAGTGCGGCTGATAATGCTGCCGCAGCCGCTGAGCAGACATGTCATCAACACCACGACAATTATTTTCATTCATTACCTCTAAAAAAATACCGGCCTCGCAGCCGGTATTTTATCTGGCGGGTGCACTTCGCTTACCCGCCCTACTTAGCAGCTTACTTCGCCTTCAGCGCCAGCGGATTCAGCTTCAGCTCTTTGTAGTAGCCCACCCACGAAGAGTATTTCTCCGGAGCAGACCACACGCGATAGTGAAGCCTCGCCATGGTGACCGGGTCGCTCAGCAGCACCAAACGGCGGTCGCGGTTGAGTTTTTCCGGCGTCTCGTTCAGCGCCTGCTCAACGTGGCGATCGCGAGCGATCTCCAGCACCTGGCTGGCGCGGTGACGCGCGGTCGCCATTGCCGTCGCAAGGGCGTTGAATGACGGGTTAAACACCGCGTGCATAAAGCCATCATCCAGCGAACGGCTGCGGTTCTGCTCCAGATACTTGTCGGTATCCACCAGCACCTGCGGCGGAGAATACTCTTCCGGGATCAGGAACAGCTTCCAGCGTTTGGTACGCAGCCCCACCGTTGAACGGCTGGAGATCACGGACACAAACGGCGACAGGATCAGCGAGAAGACAATCGGTGCCAGCCAGAACAGGAAGCGCAGATCCAGCCACGCCATCCCGGCCGCCCACACCAGACCGAGCAGCAGCTGCGAACCGTGACGCATGAAGGCTTCGCCCCACGGGGTGGAGTCGTCATCACGCTGCGGTGAGTTCCAGACCACTTCCCAGCCGAGGAAGGCGCTGACCACAAACACGGTATGGAACAGCATGCGCACCGGCGCCAGCAGCACGGAGAACAGCACTTCCAGCAGCAGCGAGAGCGTCACGCGGCAGAAACCGCCATACTCTTTCGAGCCTTTGCACCAGATCAGAATGATACTGAGCAGCTTAGGCAGGAACAGCAGCACCATTGTCGACGCAAACAGCGCTATTGCCAGCTCCGGACGCCACTGCGGCCACACCGGGAACAGCTGGCGCGGTTGCAGGAAGTATTGCGGCTCCGTCAGGGCATGAACCACCTGTAGGGCAGTCGACAGCGCCAGGAACATAAACCACAGCGGTGCAGAGAGATAGGACATCACGCCGGTCAGGAATACCGCGCGGTGAACCGGGTGCATACCTTTCACCAGGAACAGGCGGAAGTTCATCAGGTTACCGTGGCACCAGCGACGGTCACGCTTGAGCTCATCCAGCAGGTTCGGCGGCAGTTCTTCGTATGAGCCTGGCAGGTCGTAGGCAATCCAGACGCCCCACCCTGCGCGGCGCATCAGCGCTGCTTCCACGAAGTCATGCGACAGAATCGACCCGGCAAAAGACCCTTCACCCGGCAGCGGCGCAAGCGCGCAGTGCTCAATGAACGGCTTCACGCGGATAATCGCATTGTGGCCCCAGTAGTGGGATTCACCCAACTGCCAGAAGTGCAGACCAGCCGTAAACAGCGGGCCGTACACACGGGTTGCGAACTGCTGGCAGCGCGCATAGAGCGTGTCCATACCGGACGCTTTTGGCGAAGACTGAATGATACCGGCGTTCGGATTGGCTTCCATCAGGCGGACCAGACCGCTCAGACAGTCGCCGCTCATCACGGAGTCGGCATCCAGGACCACCATGTAGCTGTACTGATTGCCCCAGCGACGGCAGAAGTCATCGATGTTACCGCTTTTACGCTTCACACGGCGGCGGCGGCGGCGGTAGAAGATCTGCCCTTCGCCCTGCACTTCCGCAATCAGCTCCATCCAGGCTTTTTGTTCTGCTACGCAGATATCCGGGTTGTAGCTGTCGCTCAGGATGTAAACGTCGAAATGCTCTGCGTTACCGGTCGCCTTAACAGACTCCCAGGTTGCGCGCAGCCCCGCAAACACGCGGTCAACGTCTTCGTTACAGATAGGCATAATCAGCGCAGTACGGTGCTCAGGATTAAGGGGTTCATCCCCGACCGTTGACGCTGAAATACTGTATTTATCACGCCCCATCAGCAGCTGCAGGAAGCCCATCAGTGCGGTCCAGAAACCCGCCGAGACCCAGCAGAAGAGCACGGCAAACAACAGCAGAATGCCGCTTTGCAGAATGTACGGCAGCAGCTGCATGAAGGAGACCCAGATATCCTGGCCTACCATGTCAGCCGGGTTGATCAGCGCCCAGCCCTGATACGGCAGAATGGTCTTCATGTACCAGGTTGCCACCACCGTCTGCGCCAGCGTCAGCAACAGCAGCGTGTAACGACGGATCGTTCCGACAGTACGCCACTTCTGCTCTGAGGCCTGCTCTTCTTTGGTCAGACGCGACAAATAGCGCGGCGTAACATCACGTCCGCGCAGGCGATCCCAGAAGCGACCCACCGGGTTGGTGCGCCACGGATCGGGGAACATAGAAGAACGCGTGGCTTTCGGCATCGCCTGAAGCTGATCGCGCCCTTCGTCGTCTTTGATCAGCTGTCCTTCTGCCAGCGAGTCTGGCCAGGCCTGCTCCAGACGCGCCTTTACTGACCCCAGCGGCGTATCATCATCACGTGTAAACTGACGACGATCGCCATCCAGCGCGGTGTGTACCGCACGGATGTCGCTTTTAGGCAGTGCCGCTTTTTCTATGTCCGTCAGCGGCATGGCATCGATATATTCAGATGTATTATTCATTGGCAGGTAGCTGATAGCTCCAGGTTTCACTCAGCGGCTGATCGTTGCTGACCAGCGCAGCGCGCATTTCAGTGGTCTGTTTCGGATCTTTCACTTTCACGCGCAGGGTCAAACGCCACCCTTTCGTTACCGGGTTGTAACGTACGGCATTTTCAACGATCTCACCGTTATCACCGATGCTCGCCTGCGCAGTCACGGCGGTATCCGGGGACAGTTTTTTCATGTCCTGGCCCGCGAAGTCCACGATGAAAGCCACGGTGCCGTCAGGCTGACGGATCAGGTTTGACTGCTTCACATCACCCGTTGAACGGCGGGTCTGCATCACGTACGCGTTATCCGGCGCGTGCAGTTTGTCTTCGTCACGGCTAAAGGTGATGGCGTATTTGAAGTTCATCTCTTTACCGGCTTCCGGAAGCTGGTCCGGGGTCCAGTAAGCGACGATGTTATCGTTGGTTTCGTCGTTGGTTGGAATTTCGACCAGCTCGACTTTTCCTTTACCCCAGTCACCTTTCGGGGTTACCCAGGCGCTTGGACGCTGATCGTAACGGTCGTCCAGGTCTTCAAAGCGAGAGAACTGACGGCCACGCTGCAGCAGACCAAAGCCCTGCGGATTTTCCATCGCGAAGCTGCTCACCGCGAGATGTTTCGGGTTATTCAGCGGACGCCAGATCCACTCGCCGTTACCGGCATGGATAGAGAGACCGTTAGAGTCATGCAGTTCCGGGCGGAAGTTGGTCGCCGGAGACGGCTGGTTCGGCCCGAACAGGAACATACTGGTCAGCGGTGCAACACCCAGCTTGCCCACTTTATCGCGCAGGTAAACTTTGGACTGCACGTCAACGACAGTGTCGCGTCCCGGCATGATCACGAAGCGATATGCGCCGGTTGCACGAGGGGAGTCCAGCAGCGCATAGATTGTCAGACGTTTATCCGTTGGTTTTGGACGCTCGATCCAGAACTCACGGAAACGTGGGAATTCTTCACCTGATGGCAGCGCGGTATCAATAGCCAGACCACGCGCGGAAAGCCCGTATACCTGCCCTGCGCCAATCACGCGGAAGTAGCTGGCACCGAGCATGCTGACGATTTCGTCGTTTTTATCTTTGCTGTTAATTGGGTAAAGCACTTTGAAGCCAGCGAAGCCCAGGTCCTTAACCGTCTCTTTGTCGTGCTGCACATCGCCGAAATTGAAATAATCCGGGCTGTACTTGATTTTACGTACCGCGGTTGCCGTCACTTCATTGATAGCAACCGGCGTGTCGAAATACATACCCTGATGATAAAACTCAAGCTTGAACGGGGTTTTAACGTTGTTCCAGTACGCTTTGTCGTGATTGAACTGGATCTGCTGATAGTCCGCGTACTTCATGTCACGGAAAACGGAGGGCAGGTTACTTTTTGGCGCTTCGTAGCTCTTGCCAGCCATAGACTTGGCCTGTTTAGCAACGTCATCGATGGTAAAGGACCAGGCCGATGAGGTATACAGGGACAACAACACTGCCGCACCCAACCAACGCATTTTCATCATTTGTGATTTATGTTTCATAATAAGTAAGCACTTCCCCCTTTGTGTGCTTATATCGATCCGATCCATTTTAATGGAAACTCAGGCAATCCGACAACATTATCACTGCTTTGTTCAGCTCGCTGGCTCAGGGATTAAGCAAATGAAAGAACCCGCTTTTCACTTTGCGTGCTTATCCTGGAGACAGGGTGTCGGTCTTGGTGTAGGGTTGGCTTCGAATGTAACCATTATGCGTCTTAGGGATAAGACGATTAGTCTGAGAATGTACTGAGTTATATGAGCACAACACCCGTACAACGTGAATATTTCCTCGACTCGATCCGGGCATGGCTGATGCTATTGGGGATCCCCTTTCACATTTCATTGATTTATTCCAGCCACACCTGGCACGTGAACAGCCAAATGCCCTCCTGGTGGCTGACGCTGTTCAATGACTTCATTCACGCCTTCCGTATGCAGGTGTTTTTTGTCATATCCGGCTATTTCTCTTATATGCTGTTTTTGCGCTACCCGCTTAAGCGATGGTGGAAGGTGCGCGTAGAGCGCGTCGGGATACCGATGCTCACCGCTATCCCCCTGTTGACGCTGCCGCAATTTATTATGCTGCAGTATGTGAAAGGCAAAGCGGAAAACTGGCCTAACCTGTCGCTGTATGAAAAGTACAATACGCTGGTCTGGGAGCTGGTTTCACACCTTTGGTTCCTGCTGGTTCTGGTGGTTCTTACCACTGTCAGTCTGGTCATCTTCAGCCGTTTGCGCCGTCATTTAAGCGCTACGTCAGACACTTTCTTTGCCAACATTACGCTCGGTAAACTGTCCCTGCTCTTTTTGCTGCTGGGGATTGTCTACGCGGCCATCAGACGCACGCTGTTCATTGTCTATCCACCCATCCTGAGCGACGGGCTGTTTAATTTCGTGGTGATGCAGTCGCTGTTCTACATTCCTTTCTTCCTGGTGGGAGCGCTGGCGTTTGTCTATCCGCAGTTAAAGGCGCTGTTTACCCAACCGTCGCCCTGGTGTGCTGTCGGTGCCGCCCTTGCCTTCGTGGCCTATCTTCTCAATCAGCGCTACGGCAGCGGTGACGCGTGGATGTACGAAACGGAAAGTGTCATTACCATGCTGCTGGGCTTGTGGATGGTGAACGTGGTGTTTGCTCTCGGCCACCGCCTGCTGAACTTTAAATCCAGTCGCGTAACCTATTTCGTTAATGCGTCACTGTTCATTTATCTGGTGCATCACCCGTTGACGCTGTTCTTCGGCGCTTACATTACCCCGCACATTGCTTCCAACACGCTGGGCTTCTTCACCGGGCTGGTCTTCGTGATTGGGATTGCCATCGTGCTGTACGAAATCCATCTGCGGATCCCGCTACTGCGGTTCCTCTTCTCCGGAAAACCGCAGGTTAAAGCGTGATCGAAAAAGCGGCGCCAATAGGGCGCCGCTTTTGTATCAGCCGTCCAGTTCTTCTCCACGCTGGGTCAGAAGTCTCTGGTAGAGATGCGTGGTTTCTTCATCGAAACAGACAAAGATGACCTTTTCCGGCATGGGCTTCAGGGAAAGGTAGTGGTAAACGGTATTCACCGCAATGGTCGCGGCAGCCGCTTTGGGATAGCCATAAACACCGGTGCTAATGGCAGGAAACGCCAGGGTTTTATAGCCATTGTCCGCAGCGAGGCGCAGGCAGTTACGGTAAGCATCCTCAAGGATCCGAGCCTCGTGGCGATCGCCCCCCTGCCACACCGGTCCCACGGCGTGAATTACGGCTTTGGCGGGCAGATCCCCTGCCAGCGTAATGACGGCATGCCCCGGCGGGCATTCCCCCTGTTGTTGACGCACGGCCTTACAGGCTTCGAGCAATTGCGGTCCGGCAGCGCGATGAATAGCGCCATCCACGCCGCCTCCCCCGAGCAACGATGAATTCGCTGCATTGACGATCACATCAACATGTAACGTTGTGATATCGCCGTGAATAATGTCGATTTGCGGTCTCATACATTCCCCCTGCTACCCGCCTTTTTCTTAAGTGTATCGCAGAGGGAAGGGACAGAAAAAACTATCGTTTAAAACGGCTAGCGATATTCCACCTTAACAACGGCCAGCGTTTTTTCAGGATTGAGATAATGCATACTCACGGTTGTCAGCCCCGGATAGGCCGAGCGCCCATTCAGTGCATCCTCATAGCTGACCATCCGGGTCTGAATACGGTTATTTTCCGGGCAGGACATCGCGAACTGACGATGTTGGGGAGTAATCTCACAGGGATCGGCAACAATGGCACCGCGGAAATGGATAACACCGCCTTCAACAACCGTTGCTGAAAATGCGGGTGTCATAAAAGCCGAGACAATCAGGCTAAAACCTGAGATGAGCAGAGCGGTAGATTTGGTCACAAGCAGTACTCCTCAAAATAAATCATCCTTGAGGGGTAAAAACGCTCCAGTATGACAACGCCGTATCAGGTAATTGAACAGCGAAACGTGTTCAGCTCCTGATAACATCATAGTTACACCTTTCAACTCCCGCCACATTCCCAAACCATTGATTTCGTGAATGATTAAAGCGAGCGTTCTGCAGGCGACCATTGTTGTGATAAATGCAGCGATTTTCCGTCAGAGACGGTGACCGTAATGTTCACCGTATCCCCTGAGCCAATATTTAAACTCAGTCTCATCAAATCAATCGTCTGATTAGCGGGTATAGATAAGGTATTTTGCTGGCGTGAGGTACTTTGGCCTCCCTCTCCCTGGCGAACGGACAAAATTTGAACCTGACAATCGCACGCATGCGTCAGGGTAACCTGGGGAATAATGGTGGTCATATTTCCCTGCTGCGATGTTTTAAAGGTTATTTGGCTGGAAAGCGCGGCAAGGAGAATTAAGGTATTCATGATGAACTCCCGAAAAAAAACAGGGCAAATGCCCTGTTTTTTGTAGCACAGATTTGAAATCAGTATTGATGTGCGGTCGCATTGTTGCCAAAGCCGACCTGGTGCACGGTAACAGTCGATCCAGATGCTGTCTGGTCCACTGCCGCACCGTTGCCGCCGCCGTACTGTTTAACATCGATGACGGAGTTTTTGCTGTTCCACTGGTCAATGGTTGCGCTGTTACCAAAGCCTTTCTGCAGCAGATCGATGGTGCTGTCATCAGATCCTTGTCCAACATCAGCACCGTTACCGCCGCCATGCTGGGTAATTGTCACTTCTGAATCTCTCGCATCCGTTTGCAAGGCAAGAGCAGAGTTGCCGCCACCAAACTGGTAAATGCTCAGGGTTGAGTCAGGACCACTATTACCGCCACCGTGGCCATGACCGTGGCCGCCAAATTGAGGTACCGCACCTGCGAAAGCACTGCCAGAAACGATGATTGCTGCAATTGCTGCCACTTTAAAAAGTTTCATGGTAAACCCCCATCGGATTGATTAAGTCGCCACAACGCCCTAACGTTGAATAACGCGGATGGCCATTTGTGACTGTCTCTGCACTACAACTGCTGTTTTCTGCGTACCATACTGCGTAATACTCGCTCTGTTAGCCGACCCTTTTTGGATAATCATTGCGGTATTACCAAAAGCGTCCTGCTTAATACTCGCGTCATTACCATTTCCATCTTGATCGATATAAGCAAGGTTATAAGTTCCTGATTGATCAACCTTCGCTCGGTTGCCTCCCCCCTCCTGAGAGACAACGGACATTAATTTGGAACCGTCCTGACGAATATCAGTAGAATTACCTGAACCCTGTTGACCAATAATGGCTGCCTGATTATAGGAAGACTTACTTAATTCATTAACCGCAAAGTTATATTCAGAACCGGCTAAGTCCGAACCGCCTGCGGTTACAAATCCAGGCGCACCCAGTAATGTAAACATCATAAATAACGTTCTGTTTTTCATGTTGTCACCCTGGACCTGGCTATACACAAAATAACGTTTCTTCATGCACAAACGCGAATCGTTTTTTTGTTAACGCCGCGTTACGAAAAAGAGTATGTCTGTCGAAACAATTTAAATATCTCACCCGCGCGGCTTATTTTAATTAATGACTTCACCTCAAAGTATTAATTCCGCTAAAAATACGCTGACAGACGTTAGGTTTAGCGCGAGAAAAAAATCGTCTCTCTCAGATCCTGTACAATGGCAGGTTTCTTGTCCAGCCTTACGCAGCCTGGCTTCACCACATCCAAGCGAGACAAT
Organism: Enterobacter quasimori; assembly: GCF_018597345.1. Lineage (NCBI taxonomy): Bacteria > Pseudomonadati > Pseudomonadota > Gammaproteobacteria > Enterobacterales > Enterobacteriaceae > Enterobacter > Enterobacter quasimori. The sequence goes on from NZ_JAHEVU010000001.1 coordinate 912,514, forward strand.
CTGGAAACCTTGTCACACAGGGTGAGTTTTCTTAAGAAGGAATGCCCTGATGAGGGAAGGCTTAGTTTTCTTATGTGTCTCATACCTTTTACCGGTGGGATCAGAATTATAAAAACTGTTCTTTTTCATACAACTATAATTATTTGTATGATTTTTAAAATGTGTGCAGTGTTATTCTCGTGTACAACTTTTATCTTAAACAAAAACTAATTTATTACCGTAAATACACAATTTAATATTGAATTTTACATTTAGTTACATGATTAACACTTGCTTTAACGTTTGTAATAGCTAGATTGAAAACAGTAGTAAGTCATTTTATTTTTATTTCCGTCCTCCTCTGGAGGAATGGTTTGATTCTACACACAGCAGTGCCACATCTGTCAGTGCTTCTGGTATTCCTTATCTATTAACAAGGGATAACTGCCGGGTGTCATAAATAAAGTGGGGTTTCATCATGTTTAATGAAGTCCATAGTTTACATGGTCATACATTATTGTTGATCACCAAACCTTCTTTACAAGCGACAGCATTATTGCAGCATTTAAAGCAATCTCTTTCATTGAACGGGAAATTGCATAATATTCAACGTTCTTTTGATGACATTGCACCTGGCAGTATCATTCTGCTCGATATGATGGAAGCGGATAAAAAGCTGATCCATTACTGGCAAGATAACTTAAGCAGGAAAAACAATAATATCCGCGTGTTATTATTGAATACCCCTGATGAATATCCTTTTAGAGACATAGAAAGCTGGCCGCATATCAATGGCGTGTTCTACGTCACTGAAGAAGAGAATCGTGTCGTGGAAGGCTTGCAGGGCATATTGCGAGGCGAATGCTATTTCTCGCAAAAGCTTGCCAGCTACCTCATTACACACTCCGGAAATTATCGCTACAACAGTACTGAGTCTGCACTGCTGACGCATCGTGAGAAAGAGATCCTTAACAAGTTGCGCATTGGTGCTTCAAACATTGAAATCGCCCGTTCGTTATTTATCAGCGAAAATACGGTCAAGACGCACCTTTATAATCTTTTCAAGAAGATAGCTGTTAAAAACCGGACTCAGGCCGTTTCATGGGCAAACGATAACCTCAGGCGTTAATAGCATGAAACGCACGTTGAGTTGGATTGCTGCAGCAGGTTTCCTGCTTGCGGCCGGGAACCTCCAGGCAGTGGAAGTTGAGGTTCCCGGATTGTTAACCGACCACACCGTCACATCTATCGGGCACGATTTCTACCGCGCCTTCAGCGATAAATGGGAAAGTGACTACCCCGGTAACTTAACAATCAACGAACGGCCCAGTGCACGGTGGGGAAGCTGGATCACAATAACAGCCAATCAGGATGTTATTTACCAGACCTTCCTGTTCCCCACCAAAAGAGACTTCGATCAGAACGTCGCTTTTGCCCTGGCACAAACAGAAGAAGCTATTAATCGTCTGCAGTTAGATAAAGCCCTGCTGAGTACAGGCGATTTAGCAAAAGATGAGTTCTAGCAACGATACTTATTTCGGAGGCTGTAATGCGTCTCGCACACACAGTGATTTCGTTAATGCTCATTGCACCGCTAAGCTGGGCCGGGAATATGACCTTCCAGTTCCGCAACCCTAATTTTGGCGGCAACCCGAACAACGGGGCATTCATGCTTAACGAAGCCCAGGCTCAAAACTCTTACAAAGACCCAAGCTTTGACGACGATTTCGGTATCGAAACCCCGTCAGCGCTGGATAACTTCACCCAGGCCATCCAGTCGCAAATATTAGGTGGCTTATTAACCAATATTAATACCGGTAAACCCGGCCGCATGGTGACTAACGACTTTATCGTCGATATCGCCAACAAAGATGGGCAACTTCAGTTGAACGTAACGGATCGCAAAACCGGAAAAACATCGACAATCCAGGTGTCGGGTTTGCAAACCAGTTCGACTGATTTTTAAACAACCCCCAAATAAGGACAATTATCATGCAGCGCTTTTTGATCATTGTTGCAGTGTGCTTATTGAGCGGTTGTTTAACTGCTCCACCCAAAGAAGCCGCTAAGCCAACATTAATGCCTCGGGCACAAAGCTACCGCGATTTAACCCATCTGCCGACACCAACCGGTAAGATATTTGTCTCGGTATATAACATTCAGGATGAAACAGGACAGTTTAAACCGTATCCGGCGAGTAACTTCTCTACGGCCGTGCCGCAGAGCGCAACCGCCATGCTGGTCACTGCCCTGAAGGATTCACGCTGGTTTATCCCTCTGGAACGCCAGGGATTGCAAAACCTGCTGAATGAACGAAAAATCATCCGCGCCGCGCAGGAAAACGGAACCGTTGGCGTGAATAATCGTATGCCACTTCAGTCGCTTACCGCGGCCAATATCATGGTTGAAGGCTCGATTATCGGTTACGAAAGTAACGTGAAATCGGGGGGAGCAGGTGCGCGTTACTTCGGTATCGGTGCTGACACCCAGTATCAACTCGACCAGATTGCCGTCAACCTGCGCGTGGTTAACGTGAGCACGGGTGAGATCTTATCCTCCGTGAACACCAGCAAAACCATTCTCTCGTATGAAGTTCAGGCCGGGGTATTCCGCTTCATCGACTACCAGCGTTTGCTGGAGGGTGAAATTGGGTATACCTCTAACGAACCGGTGATGCTGTGTCTGATGTCGGCTATCGAAACCGGGGTTATCTTCCTGATTAACGATGGTATCGATCGCGGTCTGTGGGATCTGCAGAACAAATCAGAAGCGCAAAACCCGGTACTGGTCAAATACCGCGATATGTCGGTGCCGCCGGAATCCTGATCGAAAGCGCATAAAAAAGGCGAGATCCCTGTCTCGCCTTTTTTTATTCACTCACCGCGGTGATGTTTTGCGCTTTTTCTCGTCGTGCTGCCAGCCACAGGCCGCTGTTTTTCATGGCATAGCCGAAGAGAAGTCCCAGCGCCAGCGAGGGAACGACCAGCTTCCAGTCCCCCTGCCCTGCAAAGGTCGCGCAGGCCCCCATGAACGTTCCCGGTACGAACGACAACAGCAAATGCTTTGCCTGAACGCACATTAAAAATGCGACCACGCCCGTCATGACATAGCCCAGGATCTCCAGGTGAGGCGCCATCGCGCTGCCCTTCACGATCACCAGCGCCCAAATCACACCGCTCATCAGGGTACATCCGGAGATGAATAGCCCTTTGACGCCACCCTGCGGGCAGGCGAAATAGGCGGTGCAGCCGAGGAACCCGGCCCAGCTAAGCAATCCGAGAGACACGGCCACCCATCCCCAGATACCGGAGAGAATGCCTGTTGTCAGTGCAATACAAAGTAATATGTTCATGGCGCGCATCTTAGCAGAAGCGCGCCATAGAAATGCGATCAGAAGCACATTATGTGCAAGTTGAAATGTATCGTTGCAGGATTTTCGTGATCCGAATCACTCTTCATTTTCTTCTTCGAGCTCATCCCACATCGCAGCAATCGCATCACGCGTCAGCGGTGCCAGGGCTCTCCAGAATGGCGAGGTTGCATGGGCCTCTACTTTTCCCAGGAACGTCCCAACCCACGGCAGCAGATAGGTTTCAAACAGGGTTTCGATGGCTTCATTTTCGTCATCACCGGCGTTGTCTTCGAGCCAGGAGGCCGCAAGCAGCAGCGTACCGATGTGATCGGCCGGCGTATCGCTCAGCGGCATCCCGCGCTCGGAGAGAAACGCACGCACTTCTGCTTCCGTCGCCCCTTCCTGCCAGGCAGAACGGTACGGCGAAACACGGCACTCGTCACCGACAAACAGCGCATTGTAATCCGTTGAAATCTGCTGCATGTCGCAGCTTTTTTGCAGACGTTCCAGCAAATCATCCTGTTCCAGCGGCCAGTTCTGCGCCAGCTTGCCTTCACGGATCAGCGTGAAAAGCGGAACCAACAGCGGGTCTTGCGGCTGGCGATAATAGAGCGTACCCAGCACGCGGCAAAGGATGGAGAACTCGTTCATTTTTTATTCCATTACACAATTAAAGATCGGCAAATTCGGCAATCGGCTCCATTCCGCGCGACTCGAGGAAATCGAGCATGCGGCGTGGCGTCACGTTCAGGATTTGCGCTTCCGGGAAATCAACGTCATTTAATACTTTCATACACTCACTGAAATCACCCAGCGTAAACGCGGTATGCGAATCCGAACCGAGCGCCACCATGCCGCCCGCATCGCGCACGGCGGCCGCCACTTCGCGACAGTTGGCTTCACTGCCCTTACGCGAGTGAACAAAGGAGGAGTTATTAATCTCCAGCGCCACGCGGTGTTTTGCTGCCGCCTGCGCGACAGCCTGAATATCAATGGGATACTTCGGGTTACCGGGGTGGCTGATAATGTGCACATTGCCGCTGGCAATGGTGGCAATCATCGCCGCGGTGTTGGTCTCTTTATCCTGCGGCGCAAAGACCGGCTCATGGAAACCGGCAAGGATAAGGTCAAGAGAGGTCACCATCGGGCCGGTGCAGTCGATCTCACCGTCGGTATTTTTGATGTTCGCCTCAATGCCGCGCAGTATCCCGATACCGTCCACCAGACGTGGCCAAATCCGCATATTCACAAAATGCCAGTAGTGCGGCGCATCCGCCATATCCGGGCCATGATCGGTAATCGCAAAAAGCTTGATGCCCTTGAGCTTAGCCTGGGCGATATAATCATGGAGGTTACTATACGCGTGGGTGCTGGCGACGGTGTGCATGTGCAGGTCTACGGGATACATCTTTCTCTCCTCTGCGGTTTTTCCAAAGGATAGCAGTTATCAGCGGCGAATATTAGCAAAAACCCGGCGAACGCCGGGTTTCCGTTAGTAGCCGCGCTGTCTGTCGACCTGCCCGGTCACCGGGTTGCCCTTTTCCATTTCGCTGATGGTATGCGATATATACGCCACCGCTTCAGCCGGACGCGTCACGGCAGCCACGTGCGGGGTCATCGCCACGCGCGGGTGCGCCCACAGCGGGCTTTCCGCGGGCAGCGGCTCACGGCTATAGACATCCAGCATGGCGCCTTTCAGCTTTCCGCTGTCCAGCGCCTTCAGCAGATCGCCTTCCACGACATGGACCCCGCGCGCGAGGTTCATCAAATAGCTCTGCTCGGATAACTGGTTCAGGAGAGTGCTATTGATAATGCCCACCGTTTCGGCGGTATTCGGCAGCAGGTTGATAAGCACGCGTGTCCCTTTCAGGAATGCAGGAAGCTCATCCGTTCCGGCATAACTCTCGACGCCCGGATAATCCTTACGGCTGCGGCTCCAGCAGCGCAGCGGGAAGCCCCACGGAGCGAGTGCTTCTGCCACTTTTGAGCCGAGCACACCTGCGCCGAGGATCCCGACGGTGAAATCTTCATGTCGATAATCCGGCAGCGGCTCCCAGTGAGATTGCTGTTTAAAGGCCTGATAATCGTCGAAGCGGCGGAACCAGTGCAGCACCTGGCTCACGGCATACTCCTGCATCTGCTGGCCCATCCCCGTATCTTCGAGACGGAACAGCGGAATATTGTCAGGCAGCATTTCTGGATGCGCTTTCAGTTTACTGAGTATCGAATCAACGCCCGCGCCCAGGGCGAAAACCGCCTTCAGCCTGCGGCCCTGCAGCATCTCAACTGGCGGGTGCCAGACCAGCGCATAGTCAGCATGTTCATTATCGCCACGCTTCCACTCGCGTACGCGTGCGCCGGGCAGCGCCGCCGAAAGTGCGTTAATCCAGTAATCGGTATCAAATGTAGGGTGATAGAAGAGAATATCCATGGTCATTCCTGCCTTTTAGTGCGCTGTTTTGTTTTCATTTTCAAGTGGATTGCCAGCATAACAAATTTATCAGGAAACCGCGTTGCTGATAAAAGAGGCGCTTTGTGCACATTTAGGAGTCAGGTTGCCTGAAGTTTGTCTAAATACGCTAAATTACTGAAAAAGTGGGTTGACGCCAGTTCGGCTTTTCCTTACATTAGCGCCCGTCCCGGCAACAACGGGATGACAATATGGTGAGGTGTCCGAGTGGCTGAAGGAGCACGCCTGGAAAGTGTGTATACGGCAACGTATCGGGGGTTCGAATCCCCCCCTCACCGCCATATTTGAAGAAGAGCTCGTACGAAAGTACGGGCTTTTTTTTGTATGTTGCATGCCTGAGGGGGATTCGAACCTTGAGACTCCCTGCGCTCTTTATGTCGGGTGGCGCTGCGCTTACCCGACCTACAAAAAAGCTACTCTTCCACCATCTTCGCATACTCTTCAGTCAGAAAATCCACCAGCGTCCTGACCGACGGCAGCATGCCGCGCCGCGAAGGATAAACCGCGTGAATCACTTCCCGTCGGGGTTCCCACGCGTCCAGCACCCGTACCAGTTCACCTGACGCAAGCTGATCCTTCACCATCAATATCGGCAACTGCACAACGCCCACGCCCGCTATCGCCGCTTCCCGCAGTGCCAGCATGTCGGTGGTAATAAAGCGCGGCGCGTAGTGGATCTCCGCTTTCGCCCCCTCTGGACCACTGAGCTCCCATTTATGCACCTGTTTACCGGCCCCCATACTTAATCCAGGCCATTCACTGAGCTCGGAAGGCATTCGCGGTTTACCCATACGTTCAATCAACTGCGGACTTGCCACCAGGCAATGCCCCCTGTCAGCCAGCACCCTTAACACCAGGTCGCTGTCATCAAACGGACGCGGACGCACGCGGATAGCCACATCAATACCTTCGCCAACAAGATCGACCCGACGATTGGTGGCCTCAAGCTGGAGATTAATCCCGGGGTAGCGCGCCATAAACCGCGCCAGCATCGGTCCCACGTGGACGTGCAGTAACGTGACGGGACAGGTGATCCTGACGACGCCGCGCGGCTCAGCCTGCAGCGCAGCAACGGCCTCCTCTGCCGCTTCTGCTTCTATCAGCATTGCCTTACAGTGCTGATAGAAAGTCTGCCCCACTTCCGTCACCGTAAACTGCCGCGTCGTGCGCTGTATCAACCGTACGCCAAGCCGCTCCTCCAGCTGCGCGATCCTGCGGCTCAGTTTGGACTTGGGTTGGTCAAGCGCCCTTCCCGCCGCCGCAAACCCACCGTAGTCGACCACCTTCACAAACCAGACGAAGTCATTGAGATCCTGCATAAACCCTCATTGTTCTATTTTAGGAACAGTGAATGCCATTTTCACTATCTACCGGGACATTAACTCTGAATATAAGCTAATTACATCAACAGAACATCAGGAGTAAATCATGAAAAACGTAACAGGCGTTTATACCGCTCCTCGTCAGCACTGGGTTGGCGATGGTTTCCCGGTCCGTTCAATGTTCTCTTATCAAACCCACGGCGAGCCGCTGAGTCCGTTCCTGCTGCTGGACTACGCGGGCCCGTACACCTTTCCGGCAGACGGCGCGAAACGCGGCGTAGGCCAGCATCCTCACCGGGGTTTTGAAACGGTCACCATCGTCTATTCCGGTGAAGTGGAGCACCGCGACTCCACGGGTAAAGGTGGCGTCATTGGCCCCGGCGACGTGCAGTGGATGACGGCAGGCGCAGGCATCCTGCACGAGGAGTTCCACTCCAGCGCGTTCTCGCAGAAAGGCGGTGAACTGAAAATGATGCAGCTTTGGGTCAACCTGCCGGCCAAAGACAAAATGGCGACGCCGGGCTACCAGAGCATCACGAAAGCCGACATCCCGGTGGTGACGCTGCCGGACAACGGCGGAACGATACGGGTTATCGCCGGACGCTACGACGATATTACCGGCCCTGCGCACACTTTTTCGCCGCTGAACGTCTGGGATCTCGCCCTTAATCAGGGAAGCCACCTTACGCTCGCTCAGCCGGAAGGCTGGAGCACGGCGCTGGTGGTGCTGGAAGGTCACGTTACGGTGAACGGCACTGCTCAGGCGGGAGAAGCCCAGCTGGTGGTGCTGAGTCAGGAAGGCGACAAACTGCACCTTGAGGCAAGCAGCGATGCCAAAGTGCTGCTGATGGCCGGCGCGCCGCTCAATGAACCCATCGTCGGCTATGGCCCGTTTGTGATGAACACTAAAACCGAGATCGCGGAAGCTATTCGTGATTTCAACTCCGGCCGCTTCGGCCAGATCTGAAAGTAATAAAGGAGAAGAAGATGTCTACACCTGCTAATTTTAATGGCACCCGTCCGGTTATTGATGTTAACGATGCGGTGATGTTGCTTATCGATCACCAGAGCGGTCTGTTCCAGACCGTTGGTGACATGCCAATGCCGGAGTTGCGTGCTCGTGCCGCGGCGTTAGCGAAGATCGCTACTCTGGCGAAGATCCCGGTTATCACTACGGCGTCCGTACCTCAGGGGCCGAACGGACCGCTGATCCCGGAGATCCACGCTAACGCGCCGCATGCACAATATGTTGCCCGTAAAGGTGAAATCAACGCCTGGGACAACCCAGAGTTTGTTGCGGCGGTAAAAGCGACCGGACGTAAGACGTTGATTATCGCGGGCACTATCACCAGCGTCTGCATGGCCTTCCCGTCAATCAGCGCGGTTGCGGATGGGTATAAAGTGTTTGCGGTGATTGATGCCTCCGGCACCTACAGCAAGATGGCCCAGGAGATCACCCTGGCGCGTGTTGTGCAGGCTGGCGTGGTGCCAATGGATACGGCGGCTGTGGCCTCTGAGATCCAGCGGACATGGAATCGTGAAGACGCGGCCGAGTGGGCTGAGGTATACACCCACATCTTCCCTGCTTATCAGCTGTTGATCGAAAGCTACGGCAAAGCACAGGAAGTGGTGAAAAACAGCGAAGTGCTCGATTCACAGCGTTAATAAGCCGTGCTGCGACAAGAGCTGATTAAGGCTTAACCGAACGCACACGAATAGAGAAAATCTGCTTGACCGTTTTAGCGCAACTCCCTATAGTAGCGCCCCGTTGCCCCCCAAGCGGTCAGGCAGCAAAACAATATGGTGAGGTGTCCGAGTGGCTGAAGGAGCACGCCTGGAAAGTGTGTATACGGCAACGTATCGGGGGTTCGAATCCCCCCCTCACCGCCATATTTGAAGAAGAGCTCGCATGAAAGTGCGGGCTTTTTTTTCGCATGTTGCACGCCTGCGGGGGGATGAGAATCCCCGACCGGGGTTCGACAACTGGCGACAGCCAGTTGGACAGACTGAGAGCGTAGCGAACAGGCTGCCCGCAGGGCGAGCGAAGCGAGTCAATCCCCCCCTCACCGCCATATTTAAGATAAGAGCTCGTACGAAAGTACGGGCTTTTTTCTTTTGGATCGCACCAGGGGATTCGAACCTTGAGACTCCCTGCGCTCTTTATGCCTGGTGGCGCTGCGCTTACCAGGCCTACGGGTATTGTAGGTCGGGTAAGCGCAGCGCCACCCGACAACATGCCCGCACAAAAAACAAAGCCCGGTTTCCCGGGCCTTGAACGCAACAGCAAACTCAATAATACGCTTGCAGCGTGCGCTGGCAGAGCGCCGAGCGCACGCAGTCATCTTTGGTGAAACGTACCACCCCAATCATCTCATCTTCCTCAAAACGTGACATGGCGTCGCTCAGCCCGGATTTCACGCCGGACGGCAGGTCACACTGGGTAATATCGCCGTTAACGATAACCGTCACGTTCTCCCCGAGGCGCGTTAAGAACATCTTCATTTGCGCTGCGGTCACGTTCTGAGCCTCGTCAAGAATAACGACCGCATTTTCAAATGTACGTCCGCGCATATAGGCGAACGGCGCGATTTCCACCTTGCCAATCTCTGGTCGCAGGCAGTACTGCATGAAGGATGCACCCAGCCGCTTCACCAGCACGTCATAGACGGGCCTGAAGTACGGGGCAAACTTCTCCGAAATATCACCGGGCAAGAAGCCGAGATCTTCATCAGCCTGCAGTACCGGACGGGTAACAATAATGCGCTCCACGTCCTTATGGATCAGCGCTTCCGCCGCTTTGGCTGCACTGATCCAGGTTTTCCCGCATCCGGCTTCACCGGTTGCAAAGATGAGCTGTTTACTCTCGATAGCATTCAGGTAGTGCGCCTGAGCCTCATTGCGCGCCACAATTGGAGAATTATCACGGCTGTCTCGGGCCATGCCAATTGCTTCTACGCCACTCATCTGCACAAGCGAGGTGACCGATTCTTCTTCACGCTGTTTATGGCTACGTGAATCCCGTCTCAGCACACGTTTTGCTTCGCGACGAGCTTTGATCACTGCTTTTTGTCTTCCCATGGATAGCACCTTGAGTTGTTGGTATTCATCACACGCGCCAGCGTCGGCACGATTATGCGCACGAACATCAGAGGGTTGGCTTCCTTGTAAGCCATTGCTTGCTTTATCGGATGACGATACGGAACAGCTACGCGCACCGTTCTGCACGTCGGTCGAATCAGATTCTTGAGGGATGGGGGAGAATTTAGTGGTGAGGAAATCGCTGCCGGAGTCTGAGCCTCCGCGCCGGGTGCTGCGGTTGTTATGTTTACCTTGTCCAGTACAGGACGCAACCATTCGCGATCTCCATAGTGATTCAGCATCACTGCCGGGAACTACCGCTGTCTTATCTTAAGTACATCAGGAGTTATCACAAATGCAACATTTATTTTACCTGAATGCAACTTTTAAGACTGCACCTGCAGTGGATTCAGTCTTATATAGAAATATTACAGAAATATAACAACAAGATAGTCATATGAAAAAATAATGTCCCCGCGAACTATCGCAGGGACGATTATCAGGCTTCGATCAGCCCTTGAGCGAGGTACGCGTTCCGGTCGCGCGGGCCAGGCAGGGCAAAGAAATAACCGCCGCCGATGGGCTTAATATACTCTTCCAGCGCTTCGCCGTTGAGCCGCTTCTGTACGGTCAGGAAGCCTTTCTCCAGATCGTGCTGATAGCAGACAAACAGCAGCCCCATATCAAGCTGACCGGAGTTGGTCACGCCCAGCGAATAGCTGTAGCCCCGACGCATCATCAGGCTCGACTGCGTCTCTTTGGTGCGCGGGTTGGCAAGGCGAATGTGGCTGTCGAGCGCAATTACATCGCCATTGGGATCGCGGGCGTAGTCAGGCACATCATGCTCGTTCTTCATACCGAGCGGAGCCCCGCTTTGCTTATCCCGACCAAAGATCGTCTGCTGCTCTTTGAGCGGCGTGCGGTCCCAGAACTCCACGTGGAACTGAATAATCCGCACCGCCTGATAGCTGCCGCCCACCGCCCATGCCGGTTCGCCCTGATCGGCAGTGACCCACACCACCTCCTTCATGAGCGCGCTATCGTGGCTGTCCGGGTTGGCCGTACCGTCCTTAAAGCCCAGCAGGTTCACCGGGGTCTCTTTCCCTTTGCTGCGGGCGGCGTGGTCCGAGATAAATCCTTCCCGCTTCCAGCGCACGCTCAGCAGATCCGGCGTGTGTTTGATGATGTCGCGCAGGGCGTGGATCACCGTGTCCTGGGTATTGGCGCAAATCTGCAGGAGCAGATCGCCGTGGCACAGCGCCGCGTCGAGGGAATCATTTGGAAAGCGCGTCATTTTTTGCAGCGCTTTCGGCTTCTGTTTTGCCAGGCCATAGCGCTCATCAAACAACGACTCGCCCACCGACACGGTAATGGTCAGGTTATCCGGGGCGATAAACGCCCCGAGAATACCGGAGTCCATCGGCGGCAAACGCGGATTTGGCGTTTCCGGTGCCGGACCGCCCGCGGTGAGAAACGCGATGCGCGTCGTCAGCAGGCGGAACAGGCGTTCCAGATCGGCTTTATCGCTGGCCAGCGAATCAAAGGCCACCAGCATCATAGATGCCTGCTGCGGCGTCAGAATGCCCGCCTGATGCTCGCCATAAAACGGCTGCGTCTCCATGCGCGCATCCGGCGACAGGGTGCCGGGGGCGCTTTGCGGTTTCGCCGCATGCGCCACCGGGCAGCCGCCTGCCAGGGCAAGCGCGCCGCCCAGCGCCCCTACCCCTTTTAACAAACGACGTCGGGAAGGTTCCGCCACGTCGTGCTCGTCATGCTTGTTCATTATGCTTAGTCCAGACCCAGAACGCCGCGCAGCAGGGAGAGATCTTCCGCCAGGGTGGTGATCGGGCCTTTCAGCGCGTTGCGGTCAGCGTCGGTCAGCTTGTCGTAGGTTTCAAACCCGTCTTTGGTGCGGTACTTCGCCAGGATGGTGTCGACTTTTTTGAAGTTGGCATCCACTTTGGCCAGCAGCTCGCCGTTCTCTTTTTGCAGCTGAGGACGCAGCAGATCGACAATTTTCTGCGCGCCGTCGACGTTAGCCTGGAAGTCCCACAGGTCGGTGTGGCTGTAGCGATCTTCTTCACCGCTGATTTTGCTGGCAGCTACTTCTTCAATCAGGCCGGCCGCGCCGCCCACCACTTTTGACGGCGGGAAGGCCAGCTCGCTGATGCGCTTTTGCAGCTCCAGCACGTCGCCGTTCAGCTGCTCGGCGTATTTCTCCATCCCTTTGGTGGAGTTGTCGCCAAACAGGGCTTTTTCCAGTCGGTGGAAGCCGGTGAATTTCGGATCGGCGGCCTTCTGCTCGTAATCGTCCTCACGGGCATCGATGCTGCCATCCAGGTCAGAGAACAGCTCGGCAATCGGCTCGATGCGCTCGTAGTGCTGACGGGTTGGCGCGTACAGGGATTTCGCTTTTTCGATATCCCCGGCTTTCACCGCATCGGTAAAGGCTTTGGTGCCCGCAACCAGGTCCGCCGTCTCTTTGGTGACGTAGGCTTTATAGGCGGTGATGGCCTCGCCCAGGCTCAGCAGCGCTTCGCCCTTCGCGGCATCCTTCGTGGCGTTGCCCTTGACGATCAGCTTGCCTTTCGGATTGGTCAGCAGGCCGCAGGTCATGTCGTACTCACCCGGCTGCAGGTTGGCGGTCATCTTCTGGCTGAAGCCAGGAGCGATGTTTTCACGCTCTTCCACCACCATTACGCCTTTGAGGATCTCCCACTCCAGCGCCTTCTGGCTGTGGTTCTGGATGATAAACTGGGTTTTGCCGCTGTTGACCGTGATGGTCATCGGCTCGCACTGTTTATCATTGACGGTCACTTTGACTTGAGGAACATCAGCGCCCCAGGCAGAGAATGAAGAAGCGAACAGCGCGGCAATGCCTGCGCATAACGCACTACGACGGAACTGAATTGCCATGACTCTTCCCTTTAAAAGTATGTTGTAACTAAATTACACATTACGGCGCAACGCGCGTCGCCTGGGTGCCGGTACGCGGCGGCATAGCGAACAGCACCAGCGCCGGAACCAGATAGATAAAGTACATCGCCACTTCGCTGACGCTCGGCGTTTCCTGATAGCCGAAGATACCTTCAAGCAGGGTGCCGGTCAGTGAATGGGTGGAGAGAACGTTGCTGAGATCGAACGCCACGTCCTGGAAGTGGTTCCACAGGCCCGCCTCGTGGAAGGCGCGAATCGCCCCTGCCGCCAGACCCGCGGCCACCAGCAGAATAAACAGGCTGGTCCACTTGAAGAAGGCGCCCAGATTGAGACGAATGCCGCCCCAGTAGAGCAGAAAGCCCAGTACAACGGCGGTTGCCAGCCCGAGCATCGCGCCAACCGGCGGCCAGATACCCACATCCTGTTGAAACGCCGCCAGCAGGAAGAAGACCGACTCCAGCCCCTCACGCGCAACGGCAAAAAAGACCATCAGGATCAGCGCCCAGCCGTGGTTGTTCCCCTTCTGCAGGGCATTGTCCACCGCCTGCTCCAGCTGAACCTTCACGTTGCGGGAGACTTTACGCATCCAGAACACCATCCAGGTGAGGATAACCACCGCAATCACGGCGACGATCCCTTCGAACAGCTCTTGTTCTTTCTGGGGGAATTCGCCGGTGGTTTCATTGATGAGGATACCCAGGCCCAGGCAGAGCGCCGCGGCAAGGAAGACGCCAACCCACATGACGCCAATCCAGCGTCCGCGCTGGGTTCGCTTCAGATAGCTGGCGATAAGGCTGACAATCAGGGCCGCTTCAAGGCCTTCACGTAACATAATGAGAAATGGAACAAACATGCCGACACCTTAAATGTTTATCGCGGTCAACTGATGCAAAGAAAGGTAAATTCTTGTGATAGTGATTATCATTACGGCAAGAAGAAAAACAAGCGAAATATGTGGCCTTTTGATGACGAGTTGTAACCGCGTTGCAGGATAATAATTCCATCCGTTACGATTACGTTTATAAGTTATAACGAAAATGCCCGTTTACGGTTAATCAGCGCTGTGGCTAAATATCCGCCTCGAAAACTAACTGAAAATAAACCATGTTTAAGATTATCCATTTCCTGCTGGCGCTGGTGATTATTCTTGCGCTTGCCTGGCTGGTGAGTTTCGACCGCCGAAAAATTCGCATTCGTTTTGTTTTACAGCTGATTGTTATTGAAATCGCGCTGGCATTCTTTTTCCTGCATGCAGAAAGCGGCCTGTTTATTATTAAATACGTCTCCGGTTTCTTCGAATCGCTGCTTAAATTTGCGGCCGAAGGGACGAATTTCGTCTTTGGCGGTATGGGTGAAAAAGGGCTGGCGTTCATTTTCCTCGGCGTGCTGTGTCCAATTATTTTTATTTCCGCGCTGATTGGTATTCTTCAGCACTGGCGGATCCTGCCGATTTTTATTCGGGTCATCGGTACGCTGCTGTCAAAGCTGAACGGTATGGGCAAGCTGGAATCCTTTAACGCGGTGAGTTCGCTGATCCTCGGTCAGTCGGAAAACTTCATTGCCTACAAAGGCGTGCTGGGCGATCTCTCCTCTCGCCGTCTGTTCACCATGGCGGCCACGGCCATGTCAACGGTCTCCCTGTCGATTGTCGGTGCCTATATGACCATGCTCGACGCCAAATTTGTCGTCGCGGCGCTGATTCTGAACATGTTCAGCACCTTTATTATTCTCACGGTCATCAACCCGACGCGCCCGGAAGCGGAGCCGGATATCCGGCTTGAAAAACTGCATGAATCCCAGAGCTTCTTCGAGATGCTGGGCGAGTATATTCTGGCCGGTTTTAAGGTGGCGATGATTATTCTGGCGATGCTGATTGGCTTTATTGCCCTTATTAGCGCCGTTAACGCCCTCTTCTCCAGCGTATTTGGCATGAGCTTCCAGCAGATCCTGGGCTATGTATTTTATCCCCTGGCATGGCTTGTGGGTATTCCGCTGAGCGATGCCTTAAATGCGGGCAGCATTATGGCGACCAAGCTGGTGGCGAATGAATTTGTGGCGATGATCGAGCTGCAAAAAATCGCCCATCAGATGTCCCCGCGCGGGCTGGGCATTTTGTCCGTCTTCCTGGTGTCGTTTGCTAACTTCGCCTCCATCGGCATCGTGGCCGGGGCGATTAAGGGCCTGAACGAGCAGCAGGGTAACGTGGTGTCGCGGTTTGGTCTGCGTCTGGTGTACGGCGCAACGCTGGTGAGCCTGCTGTCGGCGAGCTTTGCGGGGTTGGTGCTCTGATGCAATGCCGGGTGGCGCGCAGCGATCCCGGCCGACAAAACAACAACGGCGGGTTATCCCGCCGTTTTCATTAAAACTGCACGCACACCGGCTGATCGACACGCATCACCGACTCCTGCGCGAAGCGTGATTTATAAATCCCGCGCAGCGCTTCGATGTTCTTCTCGCTCTGCGCATCTTTACCGTGGATCAGCATCAGCGCCTTGCTCGGCTCACGCGCCACTTTCCCGTCATTCCCCAGCCACTGCCCGCGGGCATCAAATACCGTTAAGCCATCGCGAAAACGCGGCGTCACGTCCTGGTCAACAAACTGCTGCCACTCGTTGCTGGTGATCTGCGCCCCGGCAGGACGGTTTAAGCCGAAATAGAGCGTGGTTTGCTGCATCTGGTTATCCGCTTTGCAGGTTTCTACCGCCGCATGCTGCGATGGCGCGTTGCAGCCCGCCAGCATCAATAATGCCGCCGCCATCAACCCTGTTTTGATTGTCATGCTTCGCTATCCTCATTGTTATAAGCACATGGATATCACAGGAAAATACGGATTTTGGCAAGAAAAAAGCCGGGTGGCGCTTGCGCTTACCCGGCCTACGGTACTGCGTGAGAAAATTATTCCGGCTGCAGCTTAGACGGCGGTGCCGAGTGGTAATGCGCGTCAGCTTCCGCAAAGCGTTTCTGCATGGAGGCAGACGGTGCTTTACCCAGCAGGCTGAACACCACGATACCGATACTGCCGAAGATGAAGCCCGGGATGATTTCGTACAGGCCCAGCCACGCGAACTGTTTCCAGACGATAACGGTAACCGCACCGATGATCATCCCCGCCAGCGCGCCGTTACGGGTCATACGGGACCACATGACGGAGAACAGCACGACCGGACCAAACGCCGCACCAAAGCCCGCCCACGCGTAGCTCACAAGGCCCAGCACGCGGTTTTCCGGGTTGGCCGCCAGCGCGATGGCAATCAGCGCCACCACCAGCACCATAAAGCGCCCTACCCACACCAGCTCTTTCTGGCTCGCGCCCTTGCGCAGGAAGGCCTTATAGAGGTCTTCGGTGATCGCACTGGAGCAGACCAGCAGCTGGCAGCTCAGGGTGGACATCACCGCCGCAAGGATCGCGGAGAGCAGAATACCGGCAATCCACGGGTTAAACAGAATCTGCGCCAGCTCGATAAACACGCGCTCGGCGTTCTGGTTTACCGCACCCGCCTGCGCCGGGTTATTGCTGAAGTAGGCGATCCCGAAGAAGCCGACCGCACACGCGCCCGCCAGACACAGAATCATCCACGTCATACTGATGCGACGCGCGTGAACGATGGTGTGGTGAGAATCCGCCGCCATAAAGCGCGCCAGGATGTGCGGCTGACCGAAGTAGCCCAGGCCCCAGCCCATCAGGGAGACGATGGCCACAAAGTTCAGCCCTTTCAGCATGTCGACGTTTTCGATGCTCTTCTGCTTGATCACTTCCAGCGAATCGCCAAAGCCGCCAACGGTAAAAATCACAATCACCGGTGTCAGGATCAGGGCAAAGATCATCAGGCTCGCCTGCACGGTGTCGGTCCAGCTTACCGCCAGGAACCCGCCCACGAAGGTATAGAGAATGGTTGCCGCCGCACCGGCCCACAGGGCGGTTTCATAGCTCATGCCGAAGGTGCTTTCGAACAGGCGCGCGCCCGCCACGATGCCGGAGGCACAGTAGATGGTGAAGAATACCAGGATCACCACCGCAGAGATAATGCGCAGCACGCGGCTGTTGTCCTCAAAGCGTCCGGTGAAGTAGTCAGGCAGCGTCAGGGCGTTGTTGTTGGCCTCGGTATGCACGCGCAGACGGCCTGCCACCAGCTTCCAGTTGATCCACGCGCCGACGGTCAGACCGATGGCGATCCAGCTTTCAGAGATACCGGAGATGAAAATCGCGCCCGGCAGGCCCATCAGCAGCCAGCCGCTCATGTCGGAAGCCCCCGCAGAAAGCGCGGTGACCATCGGGCCTAAACTGCGTCCGCCCAGAATGTAGTCGTCAAAGTTCTTTGTTGAACGCCATGCCAAAAACCCTATCAGGATCATGCCAAAAATATAAACGAGAAATGTCACCAGCATCGGTGTGCTAATAGCCATTCAAATTCTCCAAAATGTCGAGCGACAGCCATCCGGGCTGCCTTGTTATATGATCACCGGAACGAGGTGAATGTATCTTGTGTTTCTGTTGGGCGCGCTATCCTGCCGTATGCGCATCCCGCTGACAAACGATTTAACACTGCATTTACATCAATTTCATCCCCGGTTTGATACGAGTTTCCTATAGGTTGCACTCGCTCACGCTTTTACGGGTTGCACCTTTGAAAAGTGTTAACTCCCGCATAAAAACAGGCTTCCAGCCCAAAAGCCAGCGCGTTTTTCCAGCTAACCATTCGTTAACAATCCATTCATTTTCCGGGTTGCAAACCAAGTCACATTTAACACGGTTGCACAAAGTTGCAACATGGGGGATATTTCACGCTAACGACCAAACACGATGAAAGCACAACAGGAGCTTTGGCATGGGTATGACCACCATGGGGGTTAAGCTGGATGACGCAACCCGCGAACGGATTAAGACCGCAGCAACCCGCATTGACCGCACGCCGCACTGGTTAATTAAGCAGGCGATTTTTAACTATCTCGAAAGACTTGAGAGCGATGAAGGTCTGCCGGAACTGCCTGCCCTGCTGGCCGGTGCAGCGAACGAAAGCGAGGAAGCGCCAGCCGCTGGCGACGAGAACCATCAGCCGTTCCTCGAATTCGCCGAGCAGATCCTGCCGCAGTCCGTCAGCCGCGCCGCCATTACCGGCGCGTACCGCCGCGCCGAAACCGACGCGGTGCCGATGCTGCTGGAGCAGGCTCGCCTCCCGGAAGCTATTGCCGCGCAGGCGCACAGCCTGGCGTATCAGTTAGCCGACAAGCTGCGCAACCAGAAGACCGCCGCCGGCCGCGCCGGGATGGTTCAGGGTCTGCTGCAGGAGTTCTCCCTCTCCTCGCAGGAAGGCGTGGCGCTGATGTGCCTGGCGGAAGCGCTGCTGCGTATTCCGGATAAAGCCACCCGCGACGCGCTGATCCGCGACAAGATCAGCAACGGCAACTGGCATTCCCACATTGGCCGCAGCCCGTCGCTGTTCGTTAACGCGGCGACCTGGGGCCTGCTGTTTACCGGCAAGCTGGTCTCCACCCATAACGAAGCCAACCTCTCCCGCTCCCTGAACCGCATCATCGGCAAGAGCGGCGAGCCGCTGATCCGCAAGGGCGTGGACATGGCGATGCGCCTGATGGGCGAACAGTTCGTCACCGGGGAAACCATTGCCGAAGCGCTGGCGAACGCCCGCAAGCTGGAAGATAAAGGTTTCCGCTACTCGTACGACATGCTCGGCGAAGCGGCCCTGACCGCCGCCGACGCGCAGGCCTACATGGTCTCTTACCAGCAGGCGATCCACGCCATCGGTAAAGCGTCCAACGGTCGCGGTATTTATGAAGGCCCGGGCATCTCGATTAAGCTCTCCGCCCTGCACCCGCGCTACAGCCGCGCGCAGTACGACCGGGTGATGGAAGAGCTCTACCCGCGCCTGAAGTCCCTGACTCTGCTGGCGCGCCAGTATGATATCGGCATTAACATCGACGCCGAAGAGGCCGACCGTCTGGAGATCTCCCTCGACCTGCTGGAAAAACTGTGCTTCGAGCCGGAGCTGGCGGGATGGAACGGCATCGGCTTCGTTATTCAGGCCTACCAGAAGCGCTGCCCGTTCGTCATTGATTACCTGATTGACCTGGCCAGCCGCAGCCGCCGTCGCCTGATGATCCGCCTGGTGAAAGGGGCCTACTGGGACAGCGAAATCAAACGCGCCCAGATGGAAGGGCTGGAAGGCTACCCGGTCTATACCCGCAAGGTTTATACCGACGTCTCTTACCTCGCCTGCGCGAAAAAGCTGCTCGGCGTGCCGAACCTGATCTATCCGCAGTTCGCCACCCACAACGCCCACACCCTGGCGGCAATCTACAGCCTGGCCGGACAAAACTACTATCCGGGCCAGTACGAGTTCCAGTGCCTGCACGGCATGGGCGAACCGCTGTACGAGCAGGTGACCGGTAAAGTGGCGGACGGCAAGCTGAACCGCCCGTGCCGTATCTATGCTCCGGTAGGCACCCACGAAACCCTGCTGGCGTACCTGGTGCGTCGTCTGCTGGAAAACGGCGCGAACACCTCCTTCGTTAACCGCATCGCCGACACCACCCTGCCGCTGGACGAGCTGGTGGCCGACCCGGTGCAGGCCGTAGAGAAGATGGCTGCGCAGGAAGGCCAGATTGGCCTGCCGCATCCGAAGATTGCCCTGCCGCGCGAGCTGTACGGCGCAGGCCGCGTCAACTCGGCGGGTCTGGATCTCGCCAACGAACACCGTCTGGCGTCGCTCTCCTCTGCCCTGCTCAACAGCGCGCTGCAGAAGTGGCAGGCCAAACCGATGCTGGAACAGCCCGTTGCTGACGGCGACATGCAGCCGGTCATCAACCCGGCAGAGCCAAAAGATATCGTCGGCTACGTGCGTGAAGCCACCGATGCGGAAGTGGATCAGGCGCTGGACAGCGCGGTAAATAACGCCCCTATCTGGTTCGCCACGCCGCCGCAGGAGCGTGCCGCCATTCTGGAGCGCGCGGCGGTGCTGATGGAAGATCAGATGCAGTCGCTCATCGGCATTCTGGTGCGCGAAGCGGGTAAAACCTTCAGCAACGCCATTGCCGAAGTGCGCGAGGCGGTCGACTTCCTGCACTACTACGCCGGTCAGGTGCGCGATGATTTCGACAACGAAACCCACCGTCCGCTCGGCCCGGTCGTCTGTATCAGCCCGTGGAACTTCCCGCTGGCGATCTTCACCGGCCAGATTGCCGCCGCGCTTGCCGCAGGCAACAGCGTGCTGGCAAAACCGGCAGAGCAGACCCCGCTGATTGCCGCGCAGGGCATCAACATTCTTCTGGAAGCCGGCGTGCCGGCGGGCGTGGTTCAGCTGCTGCCGGGCCGCGGTGAAACCGTGGGTGCCAAATTGACCTCCGATAACCGCGTGCGCGGCGTGATGTTTACCGGTTCGACCGAAGTGGCCTCGCTGCTGCAGCGTAATATTGCCACCCGTCTGGATGCGCAGGGCCGTCCTACGCCGCTCATCGCGGAAACCGGCGGCATGAACGCCATGATCGTTGACTCCTCCGCGCTCACCGAGCAGGTGGTGGTTGACGTGCTGGCCTCCGCGTTCGACAGCGCAGGTCAGCGCTGCTCCGCCCTGCGCGTGCTGTGCCTGCAGGACGACGTGGCGGACCACACGCTGAAGATGCTGCGCGGCGCGATGGCCGAATGCCGCATGGGCAACCCGGGCCGTCTCACCACCGACATCGGGCCGGTGATCGACGCGGAAGCCAAAGCCAACATCGAAAACCACATTCAGACCATGCGCGCGAAAGGCCGTCCGGTGTTCCAGGCGGTGCGTGAAAACAGCGAAGATGCCCGCGAATGGCGGACCGGCACCTTTGTGCCGCCTACGCTTATCGAGCTGGCGAGCTTCGACGAGCTGAAAAAAGAGGTCTTCGGTCCGGTACTGCACGTGGTGCGCTACAACCGTAACAACCTTAACGAGCTGGTTGAGCAGATCAACGCCTCCGGCTATGGCCTGACGCTCGGCGTGCATACCCGTATCGACGAAACCATCGCGCAGGTCACCGGCAGCGCCAAAGTGGGCAACCTGTACGTTAACCGCAACATGGTTGGCGCGGTCGTGGGCGTGCAGCCGTTCGGCGGTGAAGGTCTCTCCGGCACCGGTCCGAAAGCGGGTGGCCCGCTCTACCTGTACCGTCTGCTCGCTAACCGTCCGGAGAACGCCCTGGGCGTGACCCTGGCGCGTCAGGACGCACACTATCCGGTGGATACGCAGGTGAAAACCGTCCTAACCCAACCGCTGGAGGCGCTGATCGCCTGGGCGGAAAAACGTCCTGAACTGCGTGCCGTCGCGCAGCAGTACGGCGAGCTGGCGCAGGCGGGCACCCAGCGTCTGCTGCCGGGGCCGACCGGCGAGCGCAACACCTGGACGCTGATGCCGCGCGAGCGCGTACTGTGCGTGGCCGATAACGAGCAGGACGCGCTGGTTCAGCTGGCGGCCGCGGTGGCAACCGGTTGTGAAGTGCTGTGGCCGGAAGATGCGCTGCATCGCGATCTCGCCAAACAGCTGCCGAAAGCGGTCTCGGCGCGCATTCGCTTTGCGAAGGCCGATACGCTGCTGACGCAGCCGTTTGATGCCGTAATTTATCACGGTGATTCCGACCAGCTGCGCGAGCTCTGCGAGCAGGTTGCGGCCCGCAGCGGTGCCATCGTTTCCGTGCAGGGCTTCGCGCGCGGGGAAACCAACCTGCTGCTGGAGCGTCTGTACGTTGAGCGCTCGCTCAGCGTCAACACCGCGGCGGCAGGCGGTAACGCCAGCCTGATGACCATCGGTTAATCGTGTAAACTCTCCCCGGTGACGCTACGCTTACCGGGGCTACAAAATCACCCCAGGCCGGATAAGCGCAGCGCATCCGGCTTTTTTTTACACGGAGGGAATGATGAAAAGAGTATTTCTTGCAGGCGCAGCACTGCTGCTCAGCGCCAGCGCGCTGGCCGACGAGTGCGACAAAGCGACCACCCAGCTTGAGCTGAATACCTGTAGCGCGCAGCAGTACCAGGCTGCCGATAAAAAGCTCAACCAGACCTATCAGGCCGCCATCAAGCGCGCGGCTGCCCCCCAGCGCGACCTGCTGAAAAAAGCGCAGCAGGCGTGGATTACCCTGCGCGATGCGGACTGCGCGTTTATCGGTTCGGGGACGGAAGGGGGAAGCGTTCAGCCGATGATCGTGAATCAGTGCCTGGCGGAGAAAACCGTGGAGCGCGAAGCGTTTCTGGCCTCGCTGATGCAGTGTGAAGAGGGCGACTTAAGCTGCCCTCTCCCGCAGGGGAACTAGCGCAAGCGGATCCCTTCGATAATCATCCGCTGCACGTTTTCCAGGGTGCTGTGGAAAAACGCTTCGTCCTGGAGCGTTTTTCCGGTCACCGCCTCGACCTGGGCCGCAAAGTCAGCGTAATGCTGGGTGGAGGCCCAAATCATAAAGATCAGATGATGCGGATCGACCGGGGCCAGTTTTCCGCTGGCCACCCATCCGGCGATAATGGCCGACTTATCGTCCACCAGCTGTTTTAAATCTCCGGTCAGCTCCGCCTGCAACAGCGGCGCCCCTTGCAGCATCTCAAGGCAGAACAGCCGTGATGCCTGCGGGTAATCGCGCGACACCTCCAGCTTCAGGCGAATGTACTCTTTGATCGCCACCAGCGGGGCCAGCTCTTCGCGGAAGGCTTTCAGCGGCGCCAGCCAGATATCGAGGATCTGCTGCATCACCGCGACATAGAGCGCCTCTTTCGACGGGTAATAGTAGAGCAGATTGGTTTTGGATACCCCGGACTGCTCCGCCACCTGCTCCAGACGCGTGCCGTGGATGCCAAACTGCGAAAACGTATCCAGCGCTGCGCTCAGAATGGCCTGCTTTTTCGCACTCACCGCCTGCGAACGTTTACCCGGTGTTTTCACTGCGCCTTGTGTCATTCCCGCTCTCCTTATTGGTTTGCCATAGCATAGCAAAAGCCCTGCTTTCTCTCGACATTTTGGGGTACAGGCTCAGTGCAAAATCGAAAAAGAAAAGCTGTTGTGGGAGGTCAGGTGCGAATGCTGTTACCCCTTCTTTATCGCTGACTACTCGGTCCTGTAGACGGTCCGCTTAGTGCCTGGTGCGGTTGCTAAAACTATATGAACCATAAATTTTTTTAGAAACAGACTGATGCTTTTTTCAATACACCATTTATTCATTTGGTGAATGAATCTATTGTTAAAGCTTTCTATTCTACCAAAGTAAAATCAATAAAATCCTGACAGAGTTTAATGCCATGAAATTAAACACCACAATAAAAATAAAACTCAGTATTTTAATGTTATTTTCATTTCTAAACGGAAATCACTGGAGTTGTTTTTAAGCAGGTCTAAGTTTAATGAAGTTACCTACTCGAACTTGAACCACTGTGCTTTTATGATTAGAAAACTATTTGATGGGGGGCATGAGAACAAATCACATTTATTCTTTAACACATTGAATTGTTTTTAAGTGATATTAAGGTCTTTTTATAAATAGATTCTATTGTTTATGAATTATTGCATTCAAAAAAAATTCAAATCACAGCACTTGATTGGGTAAAAGCACATGAAATTATCAAAAATTTTCACCATCATGTTTTGTTCTGCTGCCAGCAACTGTAGCAATGCTGATACGGTAATGGCTCCTTATGAAAAAAAACTTGAGCTCAATGACTCAACCACTCGAAGTTTTCATTCAATGTTATATTATCCTTCAGGTATAGCCCTTCACAGCCCCGGATATATCATTGGGGTTGAAAAATCACCAAAAGGAATTATTGGCGGACCAAGTGAAATAAAATCACTTACAAAATACAATATAAAATCCATGTTTATCTCTCACATCATAAAAAATGACTTTAATATCATAAATGAAAAATCAGTCACTCCTTATATTACTAGTAATTACTGTTTTGTTTATAACTCCTATATATCAAAAGAGTTGGTTGATAAATCAAGTGTCGACATAGCTAAAATAAGCGGGTGGAATGCATGTGACATTTCAAGTTCGATTAAAGATGCAAGTGACGCTAAATTATACTCATTTTATAAAAATAGTGACGTTGGGCTTACTGCGCTTAAAAGCAATCTCAAGCATGATCTTAAAAGTGGCGCTTATAGCCATATTCTGATCATCGTTATGGGTTGGAATACGTCTCAAAGTGACGCAATTCGTAATTTTAATGACATTACTGGGAATATAATAACAGCCTCTCTTGAACAACAGGATGATGTTAAAGAAAACCCTTCAAGTTCCACAAGTAACATGCTAATCCCCAGAGTACGAGTCATAAACTCCTCCGAAAAAAATAACCTTCATTTTAGGCCGCTCGTAATTGGTATTACCTGGCCTTCATATTGGTCCACAAGACTAGATAATGTTGCCAGTTACCCAAACAAAGCAAACGATGCGGACGAACTGGGTCTCATCTGGCTTAATAAAATTATCAATCAAACTATACCTGAGAGCATAAGCGAATCAGGCATCAAACTTCCTGTCATCGCCATAGGTCATAGTTTCGGTGCTCGCGCTATGACTCGAGCGCTATTTAGCAGTCCATTAATAAAAAATGACACCACGGTCTCGAGCCCTGTAGATTTAGCTGTGTCATTGCAGGGTGCCATGAGTATCAACAGGTTCTTTCCTGGGTTAAGTGAAGAAGGAGCGCCATACAGAGACTACATGAGGTTGGGTAATACTAAATTAGTATTAACAGCATCGAAATTCGACTCAGCAGTAAAATTTGCGAAATGGACTGACCCTGCAGGAGCAGTGAAAAGTTATGTGAAAGCTTGTACGCAACCAGTTTACTCGGGAACATTTCACTGTATGACTGCCTCAGATACATCAGCTACAGAAAAAAAAGGTAAATTTTCACTATGCAACCGTGGTGATACATCAGAAAAATGTGCAAATCCTCTTAACGGTATTAATGGGGCAAGAGTTATTGATTACATTGATACATCAAACGGAATTACACAATTCAATTCCTTTGGTACAGGTGGGGATGCTCATAGCGATATCTATCGATTACCTATGGGTCGGTTGTTGTGGAGACTAATCCAGGCTTATGCAATGAAATAAAAGACGTTTTTATGCGTGAAGCCACAATAAATGCTAACCTTCGATCCCGGCCCGCACTGGGATCGTGCTTCATTCCCCTCATCGCCCTGCACCGCTATCGCGCACCGTTGCCTGCTTTGCGTGCATTTCTTTTGACCATTTAGTCCACTTTATTTACATCCAATTCACCAACTCCTAATTAACACATTAATAACAAAGCAATTTCGAAAACTGGCATCCCCTTTGCAAATCCTTTCTCACGAGGCTAAACAGGATATGCAGGATGCAGCGCCACGTCTGACTTTCACCCCACACTGAAATGAAGAGAGGTTCGTGATGAAAATTGGCGTATTTGTACCCATCGGCAACAACGGCTGGCTTATCTCGACCGCTGCACCGCAATACATGCCGACCTTTGAGCTGAATAAAGCCATCGTGCAGAAAGCGGAGCACTACCATTTCGACTTTGCGCTTTCGATGATCAAGCTGCGCGGCTTCGGCGGCAAAACCGAATTCTGGGACCACAACCTGGAGTCCTTCACCCTGATGGCCGGGCTGGCCGCGGTCACCTCGCGGATCCAGATCTACGCCACCGCAGCCACCCTCACCCTGCCCCCGGCGATCGTGGCGCGCATGGCCTCCACCATCGACTCCATCTCCGGCGGACGCTTTGGCGTCAACCTGGTGACCGGCTGGCAAAAACCCGAGTACGAGCAGATGGGGCTCTGGCCGGGTGACGATTACTTCTCGCGTCGCTACGACTACCTGACCGAGTACGTGCAGGTCCTGCGCGATCTCTGGGGTACCGGCAAAAGCGATTTCAAGGGCGACTTCTTCACCATGAACGACTGCCGCGTCAGCCCGCAGCCGTCGGTGCCGATGAAGGTGATTTGCGCCGGGCAGAGCGACGCGGGAATGGCATTCTCGGCGAAGTACGCCGACTTTAACTTCTGCTTCGGTAAAGGCGTTAACACGCCTGCCGCCTTCGCCCCGACCGCCGCGCGCATGAAAGAAGCCGCCGACAAAACCGGGCGCGACGTGGGCTCCTACGTGCTGTTTATGGTGATCGCCGACGAAACCGACGACGCCGCGCGCGCAAAATGGGAGCGCTATAAGGACGGCGCCGACGAGGAAGCCCTGAGCTGGCTCACCGAGCAGAGCCAGAAGGACACCCGCTCCGGGGCGGATACCAACGTTCGTCAGATGGCCGACCCGACCTCCGCCGTCAATATCAACATGGGCACGCTGGTCGGCTCGTACGCCAGCGTTGCCAGAATGCTCGATGAAGTGGCGGCCGTTCCCGGTGCGGAAGGCGTCCTGCTGACCTTCGACGATTTCCTGACCGGCGTGGAGACCTTCGGCGAGCGCATCCAGCCGCTGATGCAGTGCCGCGCCCACATCCCTGCCGTCACGAAGGAGGTGGCGTAATGACGACCCTTAACGCACGCCCGGAAGCCATCACCTTTGCGCCGGAGCAGAGCGCGCTGATCGTGGTGGACATGCAAAACGCCTATGCCAGCCAGGGCGGCTATCTGGACCTGGCGGGGTTCGACGTCTCCGCCACCCGGCCGGTGATTGAGAACATCAAAACCGCCGTCGCCGCCGCGCGCGCAGCGGGCATGCTTATCATATGGTTCCAGAACGGCTGGGATGACCAGTACGTTGAGGCCGGTGGCCCCGGCTCGCCCAACTTCCACAAGTCGAACGCCCTGAAAACCATGCGTAAACGGCCCGAGCTGCAGGGCAAACTGCTGGCGAAGGGCGGCTGGGACTATCAGCTGGTGGATGAGCTGGTCCCGCAGGCGGGCGATATCGTCCTGCCGAAACCGCGCTACAGCGGCTTTTTCAACACGCCGCTCGACAGCCTGCTGCGCAGCCGGGGCATTCGCCACCTGGTGTTCACCGGCATTGCCACCAACGTCTGCGTGGAGTCGACCCTGCGCGACGGCTTTTTCCTCGAGTATTTCGGCGTGGTGCTGGAAGACGCGACCCATCAGGCCGGGCCGGAGTTCGCCCAGAAGGCGGCCCTGTTCAATATCGAAACCTTTTTTGGCTGGGTCAGCAGCGTCGCCGAGTTTTGCGACGCCCTGAATCCTCCGCTCGCCCGTATCGCCTGAGGAGACACACGATGCCGAAATCCGTAATCATCCCGCCGGGCACCAGCACGCCCATCGCCCCGTTTGTCCCCGGCACCCTCGCCGACGGCGTGGTGTATGTCTCCGGCACGCTGCCGTTTGATAAAGACAACAACGTGGTGTTTATCAACGACCCAAAGGCGCAAACCCGCCACGTGCTGGAGACGATCAAAACCGTGATCGAAACGGCGGGTGGCACGATGGAGGATGTGACCTTCAACAGCATCTTTATCACCGACTGGAAAAACTACGCCGCGATTAACGAGATTTACGCCGAGTTCTTCCCCGGCGATAAGCCGGCGCGGTTCTGCATTCAGTGCGGGCTGGTGAAGCCGGACGCGCTGATTGAAATCGCCACCGTTGCGCACATTGCGAAGTGAGGCGGCCATGAAACTCTCCGTCTCACCGCCCCCGTATGAGGGTGCGCCCGTGGTGGTCCTTATAGCCGGTCTCGGCGGCAGCGGCAGCTACTGGCTGCCCCAGCTGGCCGCGCTGGAACCGGAGTATCAGGTGGTGTGCTATGACCAGCGAGGGACGGGTAATAACCCGGATACCCTTCCTGAAGGCTATAGCCTGGCGCAGATGGCCGATGAACTGGCTCAGGCGCTTACGGATGCCGGGATCTTACGCTACACCGTCGTGGGCCACGCGCTGGGCGCGCTGGTCGGCCTGCAGCTGGCGATTGATAAACCCGACGCGGTTTCTTCGCTGGTGTGTATTAACGGTTGGCTCACCCTCAATGCCCATACCCGCCGCTGTTTTGACGTTCGCGAACGTCTGCTGCATTCCGGCGGCCCGCAGGCCTGGGTCGAGGCGCAGCCGCTGTTTCTCTACCCGGCAGACTGGATGGCCGCCCGCGCGCCTCGCCTGGAGGCAGAAGAAGCGCTGGCGCTGGCCCATTTCCAGGGTAAAACCAATCTGCTGCGCAGACTAAGCGCACTGAAAAAAGCCGACTTCCGACGCCATACCGCGCGCATTCGCTGCCCGGTACACATTATCTGTTCCGCCGACGACATGCTGGTGCCCGCTGTCTGCTCGTCCGAGCTGCAGGCGGCGATCCCACACAGCCACAGCGTGGTGATGCGCCAGGGTGGCCATGCCTGCAACGTCACCGAGCCGGACACCTTTAACACCCTGCTGCTGAACGGGCTGGCCAGCCTGCTGCACAGTAATGAACACGCTTTATAAGGAGCTGTAATGAGCGAAGCCATTAATCCCACCGCGCTGGAAACGCTGTTTACCGGCGCCCGCACCCATAACGGCTGGCAGGATATTGCCGTCAGCGACGAGACGCTGCGCGAAATCTACGACCTGATGAAATGGGGGCCAACGTCCGCCAACTGCTCCCCGGCGCGCATTGTGTTTGTGCGAAGCGCAGAGGGAAAAGAGAAGCTGCGCCCGGCCCTCTCCAGCGGCAACCTGGAGAAAACGCTCACCGCTCCGGTCACGGCGATTGTCGCCTGGGACGGTGAATTCTACGAACGCCTGCCTGAACTGTTCCCGCACGGCGATGCGAGAAGCTGGTTTACCGCAAGCCCCGCGCTGGCGGAAGAGACCGCCTTTCGCAACAGCTCGCTGCAGGCCGGCTACCTGATTTTCGCCTGTCGCGCCCTGGGGCTGGACACCGGCCCCATGTCGGGCTTTGACCGACAAAAGGTCGACGAGGCCTTTTTCACCGGCACCTCGCTTAAAAGCAATCTGCTGATCAACATTGGCTACGGCGACCCGGGCAAACTTTACGGCCGCCTGCCGCGCCTGGCCTTCGACGATGCCTGCGGGCTGGCGTAAGGAGCGATGATGACGACACCGGATAAACAAACCTTTCGCGATGCCATGGCCTGCGTCGGCGCGGCGGTGAATATCATCACCACCGACGGTCCGGCGGGGATGGCGGGCTTCACCGCCAGCGCGGTGTGCAGCGTCACGGATTCCCCGCCCACCCTGCTGGTGTGCCTGAACCGCGGCGCGTCCGTCTGGCCGACGTTCAGCGAAAACCGCACCCTGTGCGTGAATACCCTGAGCGCCGGGCAGGAGCCGCTCTCAAACCTGTTTGGCGGCAAAACGCCGATGGAAGAACGCTTCGCCGCCGCCCGCTGGCAGACGGGCGACACCGGCTGCCCGCGCCTGGAGGATGCGCTGGCCTCGTTTGACTGCCGCATCAGCCAGGTGGTCAGCGTCGGTACCCACGACATTCTGTTTTGCGACATTGTTTCGATTATTCGCCACCCCGCGCCGCAAGGGCTGGTGTGGTTTGACCGCGGCTACCATGCGCTGATGCGACCCGCCTGTTAACCCGCCTTAAGGAGACAGACCATGTTCGGATTTCCCCACTGGCAGTTGAAATCGACCTCCACAGAAGCAGGCGTGGTCGCGCCGGATGAACGCCTCCCGCTCGGGCAGACGATGGTGATGGGCGTGCAGCACGCGGTTGCCATGTTTGGCGCGACGGTGCTGATGCCGATGCTGATGGGACTCGATCCCAACCTCTCTATTCTGATGTCGGGTATCGGTACCCTGCTGTTCTTTTTTGTTACCGGCGGGCGCGTGCCCAGCTATCTCGGCTCCAGCGCCGCCTTTGTCGGGGTGGTCATCGCCACCACCGGGTTTAACGGCCAGGGGATCAACCCCAACCTGAGCGTGGCCCTCGGCGGCATCATCGCCTGCGGCCTGGTGTATACCCTGATTGGTCTGGTGGTCATGAAAATCGGCACGCGCTGGATCGAGCGCATGATGCCCCCCGTCGTGACGGGCGCCGTGGTGATGGCGATTGGTCTGAACCTCGCACCGATTGCGGTCAGAAGCGTCTCCGCCTCGCCGTTTGAAAGCTGGATGGCGGTGATCACGGTGCTGTGCATCGGCGTGGTGGCGGTGTTTACGCGGGGCATGATCCAGCGTCTGCTGATCCTGGTTGGGCTGATTGTCGCCTGCCTGGTCTACGCCCTGCTGGCGAACGTTTTTGGCCTGGGCAAACCGGTTGATTTTACGCTGCTGCACCAGGCTGCCTGGTTCGGCCTGCCGCAGGTGACCTCACCCACCTTTAACGCTCAGGCGATGATGCTTATCGCACCGGTGGCGGTGATCCTGGTGGCGGAGAACTTAGGCCACCTGAAGGCGGTCGCGGGAATGACCGGGCGCAGTATGGATCCGTACATGGGCCGCGCGTTCGTCGGTGACGGGCTGGCAACCATGCTCTCCGGTTCCGTAGGCGGCAGCGGCGTCACCACCTATGCCGAAAACATCGGCGTGATGGCGGTCACCAAAGTCTACTCCACGCTGGTCTTCGTCGCAGCGGCGGTGATGGCGATACTGCTCGGTTTCTCACCGAAATTTGGCGCGCTGATCCACACTATTCCGTCACCGGTTATCGGCGGCGCATCGATTGTGGTGTTTGGGCTGATCGCCGTGGCCGGGGCGCGCATCTGGGTGCAGCACCACGTCGATCTCAGCCAGAACAGCAACCTGATTATGGTGGCGGTCACGCTGGTGCTGGGCGCGGGCGATTTTGCCCTGACGCTGGGCGGGTTTACGATTGGCGGGATTGGCACGGCGACCTTCGGCGCGATCCTGCTTAACGCCCTGCTGAGCCGCCGAAAAGGGGATGAAACGCAAGGAGAAGCCATCACCCCCTCCACCTGAAATGAGTGCTGCTTTT
The DNA here is from genome assembly GCF_018597345.1 of Enterobacter quasimori. Taxonomy (NCBI): domain Bacteria; kingdom Pseudomonadati; phylum Pseudomonadota; class Gammaproteobacteria; order Enterobacterales; family Enterobacteriaceae; genus Enterobacter; species Enterobacter quasimori. The sequence continues at coordinate 943,508 of NZ_JAHEVU010000001.1, forward strand.
TTGCCGGGTGACGCTACGCTTACCCGGCCTACATGCCTGTTGTAGGCCCGCGCAAGCGAAGCGCCGCCGGGCAAAACGGGCAGCACGCTGCTAGCGATCTGCCCCTTGTTCTGCGCCCAACCCGGCAATCGCCTTACGTCGTTTGTTTAACTTCAACTCGCTCACCAGCACCCCGGCGACAATAAATGCCGCGCCCACCAGGGCCAGCAGCGGCAGACGTTCCCCGGCCAGTCGCCCGAAAATGCCCGCCCAGACAGGTTCACCGGTGTAGATGACCGTCGCGCGGGTTGGCGATACGCTGCGCTGCGCCCAGTTCATGGTGACCTGAATAATGGCGCTGAAGATACCCAGCCCCAGTGCGACCACAATCAGCCCAGTGGACATCGGCGGTACGGACTCCCCTGCCGGCACCATCGTCGCAAACGCCACCAGCGACGCGGTGGCGAGCTGTACCACCGTCACCCGTTTGACGTCGACCTTGCCCGCCCAGGCGCTGATCAGAATAATTTCCGCCGCAATCGCAACCGCCCCGACGAGGGTGATGATCTCGCCCGGCCCCAGCGCCAGGAGGTTGTTTTCCGGCCCGGCCAGTAAGATCAGACCGATAAACGCCAGCACGATGCCGATACAGGACATCAGGCCCGGCATTCTGCCGAGACAGAGCCACTGCAATAGCGGCACCAGCGGCACATACATGGCGGTAATAAACGCGGATTTGCTGCTGGAGATGGTCTGCAATCCCCACGTCTGCAGGCTGTAGCCCATCGCTATCGCCACACCAATCGCCACGCCGGCCTTAAGCTCTTTAAGCGTCAGCCCCCGCAGCGTGTTAAGCGAAATCAGCCCTACGGCAAGCGCCGCCGTCGCAAAGCGCAGGCCAACAAAAAAGAACGGATCGCTGAGGGTCACCGCGTACTGGACGGCAAGGAACGTCCCGCCCCAGAACATGGTGATGAGAATGAGGATGGCTTCCTGCGGTTTTACGGAGAATTTGAAGCGTGAGACAGACATGCGGCACTCGCAATTAAGATCAATTCTCTAGTGTGCGTTGCCTTTGGTTACAGTTCAATGTTGCAGAAATAAAAAAACCGCCGGGAGATCCCGGCGGCAGGGGTTTAACCCGGCGTGTTACTTATTGCTGCCGTGGCTGTTTTTACCCCCTTTTTTACCAGCCTCTGATGCGCGCTGAGGGTCATTTTTGAAGTTACCCCCGCTAGACTGGCCACCTTTACGACCTGCTTCTGATGCTCTTTCACGGTCTTCAGCGAAATTACCTGAACCACCACGATGGTTTGCCATCTCTAACCTCCAGAGTGTGAAACATTAGACATCATATTGCATTCAGTAAAAGAGGATTCTTTCACCTCGCGGCTCAAGGACAGTGCCTTTATCTGTGCCGCGTGAAACTAAGCTTAGTGGAATGCCGCTATCCAGCAAGCCAGAGGTAATATTCTGCAACATGATCTCAGTCTTTTGGGTGAGAGGACGCGACGGTGACTCATAAGCCTTTCTTATCATTTCAAAATTCGACTGAGAGAAAGTTGTTTCATTTTGCTACAAAGCCATTTTTGTAATCATATTGTTATAAATCAAAGAAATGCCGTTCATTTTTGCAGTCTGGCTGTGATGGCATATCTTTAAAAGAACGCAGCGATCCGCTGTCAGAAAAAACAAACGAGGAGTGATGCAAAATGGCAAAAGTTCTGGTGCTCTATTATTCCATGTATGGACACATTGAAACCATGGCTCACGCGGTAGCAGAAGGTGCAAACAGGGTTGATGGCGTTGAGGTTGTGGTGAAACGCGTACCGGAAACCATGCAGGCGGAAGCCTTTGCGAAAGCCGGGGGAAAAACGCAAAACGCCCCGGTCGCCACCCCGCAGGAGCTGGCGGATTATGATGCCATTATCTTCGGCACCCCGACCCGCTTCGGCAATATGTCAGGCCAGATGCGCACCTTCCTCGATCAAACCGGCGGACTTTGGGCATCCGGTGCGCTCTACGGCAAACTCGCCAGCGTATTCAGCTCTACCGGGACCGGCGGCGGTCAGGAGCAGACGATTACCTCAACCTGGACGACCCTTGCTCATCATGGGATGGTGATTGTGCCGATTGGCTACGGCGCGCAGGAGCTGTTTGACGTTTCCCAGGTGCGCGGCGGTACGCCTTACGGTGCAACCACCATTGCCGGTGGGGACGGTTCACGCCAGCCAAGCAATGAAGAACTGGCTATCGCCCGCTATCAGGGTGAACACGTCGCGGGTCTGGCCAAAAAACTGAACGGCTAACACCCAACAGGAGGACAAGCATGCCAACTCAAGAATCCAAAGCTCACCACGTGGGCGAATGGGCAAGTTTACGCAATACCTCTCCGGAGATTGCCGAAGCTATCTTTGAAGTCGCGAAATACGATGAAAAGCTGGCCGAGCAGATTTGGGAGGAAGGTAATGATGAGGTGCTGGTGCGCGCCTTCGAAAAAACGGATAAAGACTCGCTCTTCTGGGGCGAGCAAACCATCGAACGTAAAAACGTCTAAGCGTTACCCCCCCGCCGAAGCGGGGGGGGTTCTCTTTTACTTCGCCGCGTTATTCATGACCGCATTGAATTTATCGACAGGGCAGAAGCCGTTCGCATCCACCGGACAGCCCCTCAGCTCCAGCGTCACGCGCTGCGCAGGCGACTGCAGCGACAGCACGCTGGCGTTACGCAGCTGCTCTGAGCTCTGGTAGACATACTCAATTTTCATCAGCTCGCGGTTGGCATTTTTGTCATGCCAGCGCTGGAAGACAATCTTGCCGCCAATCGGGGTACGTTCCTGCTGGTCGTGCAGCTGATACGGTTTGAAATCGAGGGCAGTGAGCAGGGAAGCAATGTTCGAATCATGCCCCACCAGCAGTGTGATCTTAGGCGCTTTCGCCTGGTCGGTGACCAGCGTTTTATCGATATACTTCACCAGCGGCTTCGCCACGTTTTGCGCCACCTCGGTGGAGGTAAACAGCGAGTCCTGATAGCCGTTCTTCAGCTTCGACAGTACGCGCCACTGCTGGTCGGTCTTGATTTCGCCCCAGGCCACCTGGTCGGCCGGGAAACCTTCGTAATACTGCAGCGTAAACGCGTCCACCAGCGAGTTACCCACCTTCAGCGGCCCGGATACGCCTGGCTCTTTTTCATAGTCGGCGCTGAAGGTGTCTTTCGCGTCTGCCAGCGAGCAGACCTTTTTCTCTTTGCAGGACGGAGAATCCGCGTAGTTCGTCATCTGCTCCAGCAGCTTATAGCTTTCGCCAAGCTGCATTTTCTGCCGTTCCGTCTCCATCGCCTTCAGCGCTTTTTCACGGAATTCCGGTGAGTTGTCGGTAATCACCGGATTGAAGGTCGGATCCATGGTGCCCATTTTTTCCTGATGGTGCACGGGAACGTCGCACCCCGGGAACGCGCCGGTGATAAAGAATTGCGCGGTGGCGACGGTGCGCTGCAGGCTGTTGGCATAGGCATAAACGCTATCCGCTGGAGGGCATTCTCCGGTGGTTACCATTCCCTGCTGCGCCAGCCACTCGCGCATGTAATGGCCCATATAGACTTCCAGCACGCCACCCTTGGTGGTGAGCTGACCGCCCGGCACTTCCCACTCCGGCCACTGCTTCGGCGTGGACTGCTCCAGCACGCTGCCGTTATTGGCGAGCGGCGCGCGCAGGTTGTGACGGCTCATGATTAAAACTTGCTCCAGCTGATATCCGTCTGGCGTCTCCTGCGCCTGTGCGCCAAAGGTCACTGAAAGGGTACCTGCGACTGCAACTGCGAGTAGTGCTTTTCTCATCCCTTATTCCTCACGCGTTTTATTGTTGCGGGGAGTGTGACACATTCGTGACAGCTTTTTCGGGAAGCATTTCTCAAAGTGATGATTAACGTGCTTACGGTGTATGCCAATTAGTTTTATAATAAAACCACACCCTACCGGAGAATTGACCGTGAAACGTACCCGCCTTGAAGAGAGCACCTGCCCCGTCGCCCGTTCGCTGGATATCATCGGCGACTGGTGGTCGCTGCTGATCGTGCGCGACGCGCTGCGCGGGATTAAACGCTTCGGCGAGTTCCAGAAAAGCCTCGGTATCGCGAAAAACATGCTGACCACGCGGCTGAAGCTGCTGGTCGACGAAGGGATCCTCCGGCTTCAGCCCGCGTCCGACGGCAGCGCCTGGCAGGAATACGTCCTGACCGAAAAGGGACGCGCCCTGCAAACCGTGCTGGTTGCCCTGTCCCAGTGGGGCAATGAATTTTTGTTTGCTGAAAACGAATGCGGCACCGTGCTGGTCGATAGCGAACAGCGCAAACCCCTGCGCAGGCTGGCGCTTATTGCCGACGATGGGCGGGAACTGACGCCTGAAGAGATCGTGGCTAAACTCCCCTCCTGATCGTTCCCGACGACAAAAGCACAAAATGCCTACCAAAATGGTTGCATTATAAAACCAAGTGGCAGAAAGTTAATTCAGTTTCATCTTGAAACCAAATAACCCACTTTGCCTTGAGGTAACACACGATGACTACGCAAATCACCACCGCCCTGATTACGGGCGCCTCTTCCGGGATTGGTGCCGTCTATGCCGATCGTCTTGCCGCGCGCGGTGCTAACCTGGTGCTGGTTGCCCGCCGCGAGGATCGCCTGAAAACCCTCGCTGCCGACCTGCACGCGCGCTATGGCGTGGCCGTCGATATTCTGGTGGCCGATCTCACCGACGAAACCGGGATCCGCGCCGTGGAAGAGGAGCTGCGCAGCAATACCGCCATTGACACGCTTATTAACAACGCGGGCACCGCCCAGATGGCGCCGTTCCTCGCAGGTGACGTGGCGCAGCATCAGGCCATTAACACCCTGAATACCACGGCGCTGATGCGTCTGACCTACGCCATCCTGCCGCGCCTGGCGCAGAACAATCGCGGCACGCTGATCAATATCGCGTCGGTGCTGGCCCTGCATGTGCGGGCGGGCAGCGCGCTCTACAGCGCCACCAAAGCGTGGGTACTGAGCTTTACACGAGGGTTGCAGGAAGAGTTTGCCGAGAGCAATGTGCGCATTCAGGCCGTGCTGCCCGCCGCCACGGCGACGGAAATCTGGAGCCATTCAGGCGTCACGGTGGACGATTTGCCGGAAGGATCGGTGATGACCACCGACGATATGGTGGATGCGTCGCTGGCGGGTCTGGATCAGGGCGAACCGATCACCATCCCGCCGATGCATGACGAAGGCCTGTGGGAGCGCTACGAAGCGGCGCGCCTTGAGCTGTTTAGCAGCGCGCGCACCGGCATTCCGGCACCGCGCTACGTAAAACGCTAGCCTAACGCTCCAGCTGGTCGCCGTACTCGCTCACCCAGGCGGCCAGCGGAGAAAGCGCATCCTGAAGGGTTAGCCCCAGGTCGGTTATCTGATACTCCACGCGCGGCGGGATCTCCGGATAGACCGTCCGCGTCACCAGCCCGCGCTGTTCAAACAGGCGCAGCTGCTTCGTCAGCTCTTTCTGGGTGATGGGCGCGGCCGCTCTCAGCAGTTCGCCAAACCGCACGGGCGTATTGAGGATAATCAGGCGATAGAGGATCGGGATCGCCCATTTACCGGAAATCAGGTTCACAAACTGCGTCATTGGGCAGGTGTAAACCTCAGATTTTTTTTCGCATGACGCGTCCAGCATTTCTGCCATAGCACACCTCTTGCCTCTTTAGTATCCATTTGGTACCTGGTTTCCTTTCGATACTAACGTTTCTATAGTGCTTTCTCCAGTGACATTTCAGGAGAAGAACATGGGTCGTTTAACAGATAAATATACGCTGATTACCGGCGGCACCAGCGGCATCGGTCTTGCCACCGCGCAGGCGTTTATCGCCGAAGGCGCGCGCGTCGCCGTGACCGGACGCAAACCGGACACCCTCGCCGAAGCAGAGCGCATTCTGGGCGATAAGGCCTGGGTGATCCCAACCGATGCGGGCGATATCGCGTCGCAGAAAGCGCTGGCGGAAACCCTCGCCGCCCGCTGGCCGCGCCTGGACGCGGTGTTTCTCAACGCCGGCGACGTGACGCACGCGCCGCTGGAAGCCTGGCAGGAGGATGCGTGGGATCGCCTGATGGACATCAACCTGAAGGGACCGTTCTTTTTAATTCAGGCTCTGCTGCCGCTGCTGAATAACCCGTCGTCGGTGATCCTCTGCGGCTCCGTGAGCGCGCGCATCGGCCTGCCCACCAGCAGCGTGTATGCCGCGAGCAAGGCCGCCCTGCTGTCGCTGGCGCGCACGCTGTCGGCGGAGCTGCTGCCGCGCGGGATCCGCGTCAACGGCCTGAGCCCCGGTCCGGTGGAAACCCCGGCGTTTACGAAGACGGGCCTAAGCGACGAGGCGCTTAACGCGATGATGGCAGAGGTCATCAAGCTGGTGCCGCTCGGCAGAATGGGCTCGACGACGGAGCTGGCAAAAGCCGCGCTCTATCTGGCGTCCGACGAGTCGAGCTACACGGTGGGAACGGAGCTGCTGGTGGACGGCGGCATGGGAAGTTTGTAACTCAAAAGGCGCTGATGCCGGTGACGATGCCGACGTACAGCGCCGCCCATACGCTGGCGGAAAGCAGGCTGACGGCGTAGACCTTTGCTGCATTCAGCCTGAGCATCCCCGCCGCCAGCGGCACGATGTAACGCAACACCGCCAGAAAGCGCGACGTAAAGAGCACGATGACACCGTTCTTTTGCAGCTGATGCTGTACCCGCAAGAACTTGTCGGCATGCTTTGAGGTAAAACGCATGACCAGCCGGGTGTGCCCCATCAGCTGGCCGATATGGTAGTTCAGCACCGAGCCCGCCGTTGCCCCCAACACCACGGCGAGCCACGCCAGCGCAGGATGCATGCTCGCCTGGCTGACGGTCATGCCCGCCAGCAGCATTACCGAAGCGGGCGGCAGCACGGAGGAGATCAGCACCGTCGATTTACTCAGCGCCATCATAAATAACAGCCCGAAAAGATGTGCCGGATACAGCGCAAAATGATTCAGCAGATTATCAAACCACGCCATGATCTTCTCCGCTATTGATTATATAATCCTCCATTAGAAATGAATGACCTTAAATAAACCCTCAACGTTTTATTAATTTGATTCTCCTAAACCGTTCTTAAACATTATTTAATTTCCTGAGCGATAAAATAAAATAAGCGTATTATCTCTCACGTTTTACAACGATCTCGTTATGGCGAGGCTCCTGTACAAATACACGTTATCGCTCTGGTGGGTTCGAGAGAACCGGCACAGGGTAAAACAGGCACTGTCGAATCAAGGCTTTGTCAGTATAACTTCCCTTACGGGATACGGTGTACAGTGCTGAACCCAGGACGTGGGGATCTCCTCTTCGACATGCCCTGTCTTGCTCGCCCCTGAGAGATGTTATTATTCAAAGGGAATTCACTATGTCTTACGCTATTCACAACCAGAACCTGGCATTCAATGACAGCGCGATCGCGCAATATATGAATACCGATTTTATTGTCCTCGATATTGCATTATGCGTGGCGCTGGCGCGCGAACAGTTTTTCGAAAAATTAAAAGACGATGATATTCCGTCGCATATTTTTATCGAAGACCATGGCCGCCTGGCGGGGATGGTTGCCGTGCGCAAATTGCTGCAGACCGCCGATACGGTGCAGCCGGTAAAATCGCTGATGATTTCGCAGTTTTTGCAGGTCAAACCGGAGGATGAACGTGCCGACGTTGCGGGACTGCTGGCGCACGGCGGCGCGGATGTGGTGCCCGTGGTCACCCACGGCAAGCTCGTCGGCTGCCTGACCGAGCGCGAGATCGCCCATCTGCTGGAAGATGACGTCACCGAAGATGCTCAGCTTCAGGGTGCAACGCTGCCGCTGGAAAAGCCGTATCTGGAAACCAGCGCCTTTAGCCTGTGGAAAAAACGCTCCGTCTGGCTGCTGCTGCTGTTTGTCGCGGAAGCGTATACCAGCTCGGTGATCCAGCACTTCGGGGAGGCGCTGGAGTCCGCCATTGCGCTGGCGTTCTTTATTCCGCTGCTGATTGGCACGGGCGGCAACAGCGGGACGCAGATCACCTCCACGCTGGTGCGCGCCATGGCGCTGGGGGAAGTCCACCTTCGCGACGTCGGGCGCGTGCTGCGCAAAGAGATGACCACCTCGCTGATGATTGCCGCCACGCTCGGTATCGCCGGGTGTATCCGCGCCTGGATGATGGGTATCGGCCTGGAGATCACGCTTATCGTCAGCCTGACGCTGGTATGCATTACGCTCTGGAGTGCGATTGTCTCGTCCGTGATTCCAATGGTGCTCAAGCGCTGCGGCATCGACCCGGCGGTCGTCTCCGCGCCGTTTATCGCGACGCTTATCGACGGTACCGGGCTGATTATCTACTTCAAAATTGCCCAGTACACGCTGGGGCTGGAGTAAGCTTGCGAGCACCTCATTCACGCACGTGATTGAGGTGCTCACTTCGCTACGCATCGCCGAGCTGATGCGCGATCTCACGCAGCTGCTGGGCAAGCGCCTGCAGGTTTTTCCCTTTCTCCCCTTTCGGCCCGGTGGACTGACGCACCACCAGACGGGCAGGTAAAATCGAGGACATGCGCTGGACACTCTCTTCACCGCTGTCGAGAATGCGGCGCACCGCCTCTTTACCCTGCAGATCTAAATCCAGCGATACCGTCGTCAGCGCCGGGTAGAAGAATGAGCTTTCATAGGTGTCATCGTAGCCAATCACCGACTTCTCGCCCGGAATTGAAATCTGCTGCTGATGGAACGCGCTCAGCACGCCGAGCGCCATCTGGTCGTTCGCCACCAGCACGGCGGTAAACTGCGCCGTCTCCCGCAGCATTTGCAACGCTCCCGAATAACCGCTTTGCGCATCCCAGTTGCCGCGAATGACCGATGCTGGCTCCAGGCCGTAGCCCTTCAGGGTCTCGATCCAGCTTTTCAGCCTCAACTGCGCCGAGACGGAAGACGTCGGCCCCGCCAGCAGGGCAATGTCGCGATGCCCCAGCTCGTAAAGATATTTGACGCTGGCGCGGGTGCCGTCCGCCGGATTAAACGAAACGTTAAACACGGAACTGTACGGGTCAACGTCGAGGAACAGGCAGACAATGTCGTCGTTGTCGGCGGCGATTTTCTGCGCCGCTTCAGCCTCCAGCGGCACGTTGATGATCACTTTGCTCACCAGCTGGGATTTCAGCTCGTTGATGGAATCCTGGATGCTGTGGTTGACGTTCTCATCAATCATTGAGATCAGTACCTGGTAGCCTTCCACATTGGCATAGCGTTTCACCGCCGCCGCAACCTGCGAAGGCGCGTGCAGCGCCAGCGAAATGGTCACCAGCCCAACGGTCTGGCTCTGCTTGCCCACCAGCTGCTGAGCCAGTCGGTTGGGTACATACCGCAATAACTCTATGGATTTCTCCACCTTGATGCGCGTGGCGTCGGATACATTGGCAGATTTATTCAGTACCCTGGACACGGTCTGATAGGAGACGCCCGCATGGCGTGCCACGTCCTCTAACGTTGCGCTTTTCGACTTCATGGTCCGGTTCCTTATGTTGTTATGCGCTGATTGTAACAGGGGTGCTGAAAAAAAACGCTTACCACCCTCTCGCTGTGGGCATAACACCATCAAAAAGTATGACGCTCACAATGCCATAATTTGTGTCCGATCTCATTACTCGTAACAAAATTGTCTATTTTATTTGCAGTTAATCACACATTTCGGATCGTGCAATTGCCAGTTAACGGGTTTAGGCATTTTATGACAGCGGATTTGTGAACGTATTACAAAACAATAAGAGGGTTACAATGAACACGACGATCCGCTCTGTATCTGTTGCGTTGGCTGCCGCGCTGGCATCGCCTTCGCTGTTTGCAGCGTCTTCAGTACCGATTGATTTTCATGGATATCTTCGCTCCGGCGTGGGCGTCTCACGGGATGGTGGGATGGAGGAGTGGCAAAAAAACAAAATTGGCCGTCTGGGTAACGAGGCCGACACCTACGGCGAGCTGGAGCTGGGCTCCGAGGTATACAAAAAGAACGACGTCAGTTTCTATCTCGACAGCATGGTGAGCATGGTCTCAGACGGCTCCAACGACAATGAAACCACCTTAGATGACGATGCCCAGTTCGGCCTGCGCCAGCTTAACCTGCAGATCAAGGGGCTGATCCCCGGGGATCCCAATGCGGTGATTTGGGGCGGTAAGCGCTACTACCAGCGCCATGACCTGCACATCATTGATACCAAATACTGGAATATTTCCGGCTCCGGTGCGGGTATCGAGAACTACACGCTTGGCCCGGGCGCAGTCTCCGTTGCGTGGATCCGCGGCGATGCCAACGACGTGGACTACCGCGTGGATGGCGACAGCGACGTTAACATCAATTACATCGACCTTCGCTATGCGGGCTGGAAGCCGTGGGCGGGCGCGTGGACGGAAGTGGGTATTGATTACGCCATGCCAAACCCGACCAACAAGCAGAAAGAGTACGGCGGGCTGTACGAGGCCGATAACGGCGTAATGGTCACCGGTGAGATCAGCCAGGATATGTTTGGCGGCTATAACAAGCTGGTGCTGCAGTACGCCAATAAAGGTCTGGCCCAGAACATGGTGTCACAGGGTGGGGGCTGGTACGACATGTGGAACTACGTGAACGACGCCACCGGCTACCGCGTGATTAACACCGGCTTAATTCCGATTACCGACAAGTTCTCCTTTAACCACGTCCTGACATGGGGCTCGGCAGACGACACCACGCAGTACACGGACAAATCACGCCTGGTATCGCTGGTGGGGCGCGCGCAGTATCAGTTCACCGAGTACGTGCGTCTGATTGGCGAAGTGGGCGGATTCTATCAGGAAGATACTTACACCGACGGGGCTAAGTACAAGCAGAGCGGCGAGAAGTACACCCTCGCGCTGGGGCTGGCAGATGGACCTGATTTTATGTCGCGTCCTGAGCTGCGCGTCTTTGCCTCTTACCTGAATGACTCCGAAAAAGGGCAATCCTTCGAAGATGGCACCGCGAATAATACCTGGAACTTCGGTGTGCAGGTCGAGGCCTGGTGGTAAGTCTTAATTTATAATTTGCGTTAATCGTTATCGTATCTCCAACAACCTGCAGTCTATTTTACTGCTTTGGGATAGCCATTACTTTGGCTATCCCTTTTTTATATTTACTGATTAAAATGTTCGTCTAATAATTTCCGTAATGTATCAGACTGCCTGCCGAATATAGCGTGCACCTGCTGACCGATAATAATCACCCCCAGCGCCCCCTCATTCTGTAACGCCTGTGAATCGACCTTATTTAAATCTTTTACCGTCACGCGCAGGCGGGTAATACAGGCTTCGACGTGCTCGATATTATCGTCGCCACCAAATGCCGGAATTAAACGCTGGGTAATTTGACTGTCCATAATACGCCTCTCTGTTATGCAGATAAAAAAATGCCTGCTCGGGGAGCAGGCGTTTTGTGCTTTTTTGCCCGGGCGGTGCAGTCTGATGCCCTCACCCCACCCCTCTCCCACAGGGAGAGGGAGAAAATCAACTACGCTTTGCGCTTAAGCACCCGACAGTCCCACGCCAGCAGCACGGTATCGCCCGCAGCGGCGGCATCGGTCATGCAGTCGGTATACCCCTGCGGCAGCGTGATGAGCTGCTGCTGGGCCGTGTAGTTCTGCACAAACACCCAGGCGGTTTCGCCATCCGTGCGCGCCGTCGCGACCACGCCCGGCGGGAAATCCTCCTCGACCGCGCGCGGCAGCGCCAGCTCGTCGATAATCCCGGCAAAGAAATCGCGCTGGAACGGCAGATCGTTACGCGACGCCACGTGCCACGCCTTGCCTTTGCCAAAGCGGTTGACCGTCACCGCAGGGCGACCGGCGTAGAAATCATCCCGGTAGGTCGCCAGCGCCTGCGCGGATTCAGTATGGATCAGCTCGCACAGATGCCTGACCTGATACGGCCCCTGCAGGCCCGCCGCATTGCCCGCCAGCCCCTGAACCAGGTTTCGCTCCCCCTCGCCCAGGCAGTCAATCTCTTCCGCCCAGATGCCGAGGAGCTTGCGCAGCGGGCCCGGGAAACCGCCGAGGTGGCAGAGATCGGTCTCATCCACTACCCCGCTCCAGTAGGTCGTCACCAGATGCCCGCCCGCGGCCACAAAGGCTTCCGCCCGCTCGGCGAAACCTTCGCGCACCATGTAGAGCATGGGGGCAATCACCAGCGCGTAGCGGCTCAGATCGCCGTCAGCGTCGATGACGTCGACCGCGATGCCCTTTTCCCAGAACGGACGATAGTGTTCGTTGACGGTTTTTTCGTACTCCAGCCCCATGTTGCGCGGGCCTTCGGCATCGTCCAGCGCCCAGCGGTTTTGCTGGTCAAAGATAATGGCCACGCGCGCGTCAGTTCGGCACCCCACCACCTCAGGCAGACGGGCCAGCATCTCCCCCAGACGCGTCACTTCGCGCCCGACGCGAGTATCAAGATGCCCCACGTGATCGATAATCGCACCGTGGAATTTCTCCACCGACCCGCGGCTCTTACGCCACTGGAAGTACTGCACAGAATCCGCCCCGTGCGCCACCGCCTGAATAGAGGAGAGAATATGCATCCCCGGCTTTTTCAGCTTGCTGGTCGGCTGCCAGTTGGTGGTGCTCGGCGTGGACTCCATTAACACAAAGGGTTTACCGCCCTTCAGGCTGCGCATCATGTCGTGGTACATGGCGGTATAGCAGGCCAGCTGCGTTTCGTCTTTCTCCTTGTGCCACATCGGGTAGCTGTCCCAGGAGATGAAGTCGATCGCTTTCGCCAGCTGCCAGTAGTCGTAATCGTAGAAATACTCCATAAAGTTGGTCGTCACCGGCAGGTCGGCATTGGCGGCCTTCAGCGGTGCCACCTCATGCTGGCAAAAATCGGTGACCTGCGCGGTATTGAAGCGGCGCCAGTCGAGATTCAGGCCGTGAATCGACATTTCTCCCTGCGGCGCGGGGGACTCAATCTGCGACCAGTCGGTGTAGGTATGGCTCCAGAAGGTGCTCCACCACGCATGGTTCAGCGCGTCGAGGGTTTTGTAGCGCGCCTTTAGCCAGTCGCGGAAGCGTTCCTGGCACAGGCTACAGTGGCATTCGCCGCCGTACTCATTGGAGATATGCCAGCCCAGCACCGCCGGATGATGCGAATAACGCGCCGCCAGCAGGCGGTTAATTTTCATCGTCTTTTCGCGGTAAACCGGAGACGACATGCAGTGGTTATGACGCCCGCCGTGCAGCGCGGGGACGCGGTTGCGCCCGACGCGCAGCACTTCAGGATATTTTTGCGACATCCATGCCGGACGCGCGCCGCTCGGCGTAGCGAGAAATATATGAATGCCCGCCGCATAGAGTTTTTCAATAATGCTGTCCAGCCAGGCAAAATCATATTCCCCTTCCTGAGGCTCCAGTTTCGCCCAGCTAAATATCCCCACCGACATGACATTACATTTCGCCTGCTGCATCATGGCGATATCTTTTTCAATAATACCGGGGTAATTCTCCCATTGCTCCGGGTTATAGTCGGCGCCATGCAATAACGCCGCGACCTTTGGACTTAAAGGCGCAAATTTATTCATATTTAAAACGTCCTGAATGAAGATAAAAACTAGTTAAATACCGTGATTGACGGCAGCACTTTGCCCTGGCAATCAAATAACGCCTGATTCTCGCGGGCATTACCCTCTTTCCACTCGTCATGGATATATTTCATGCCGGTTTTGGTGGCCCACGTGGTGCCCGGAACGGCAATCCAGGTCGGTTCCCAATAAAAGATGCCCTTGCCGCGACGGTCAGGCACATCAATCACGGACTGCATTAAATCGTGAATATAGTCGTACTGACCCTGAACAGTGCCGGGATAGCCGCCGTCCTTTTCCTCTTTGGCCTGGAAGCTGTTCTCGGCGTTATCGCAGTTCTCCAGCGTATAGCCGTAGGCCGCTTCCACCACAATTACGTCTTTGTTATAGCGCCTGCTGATGTCATCCATGTTGGTCTTCAGCGCGCTAATCGGGCCGTTCCAGTAGGTGTACATCGACAGGCCGATGATATCGAACGGCACGCCGCGCTTCGTGATTTCATCAAACCACCAGCGGAAGGTGTCATTTTTGGTGCCTTCGGCCAGATGCAGCATGATTTTCACCTGCTCGCCGTCGGTCAGGTTCTCCTTCAGTCCACCAATCGCGGCGTTGAGCAGCCCGGCCAGGCGGTCAAATTCGCCGCCGCCCTGCCCCCAGCTTTTTCCTTCCGGCCACAGCATGCCGCCGTTAATTTCGTTTCCTATCTGCACCATGTCCGGCAATACGCCCTCTTTCTTAAAGCGGGCAATCGTGTCGCGGGTGTAGTCATGAATTGCCGTTTTCAGCTGTGGGTAGTCCATCTTCTCCCAGGCTTTTGGCTTAAACTGTTTGCCCGGATCGGTCCAGAAATCGCTGTAGTGGAAATCGAGCAGCAGCTTCAGGCCCTGCGCCTTTACGCGCTTCGCCAGCGCGAGGGTGTTTTCGAGATTATTACTGCCGCCGCCGTAGGTGTTGCCGTCGGCATCCTGCGGATCAACCCACAGGCGCAGGCGCACGGTGTTCACGCCGTTGGCCTTCAGGATCGCAATCGCGTCCTGCTGCTGGCCGCTGTGGTTATAAAATTTGGCGCCGTGCTGTTCCGCTTCCAGCAGCGTCGAAATATCCGCGCCCTTGATAAAGTCCGCGGGCATGGCGTTAAAAGGACGCGTTTTGACCCCGTCCGCCGCAAACGCGCTCGCGGCAAGGCCACAGGAGAGGCAAACGGCAAGTAAAGCAGGTTTGAGTCTTTTCATGATTATCCTTTGGTACTCCCGGAGGTCAGGCCGGAGACGAAGTATTTTTGTAATGCCAGATAGAGGATCGCTACCGGCACCGCAATCAACACCGCGCCTGCCGCGTAGGTGGTGTAGCTGGCACCCATTTTTTGCGCCACCAGGTTATAGAGCCCGATGGGTAAGGTGTATTTGTCCGGGGTGCGCAGAATCGTGCTGGAGAGGATGAAATCCCCCAGCGGCCCGGTGAAGGAGAACAGCGCCACCACCGCCACAATCGGCTTCGAAAGCGGCATGATAATTTCGATGAAAATCCGGAAATTACTGGCCCCGTCCATGCGCGCGGATTCATCCAGATCTTTCGGGATGGCGTCGAGGTAGCCTTTCATCAGGTAGGTATTCATCGGGATCATGCCGCCCACGTAGATCAGCACCAGCGCCAGATGGCTGTTGATGAGGCCCAAAAGCTGCGACAGCACGAAAATGGCAATCAGCGCCGAGAACTGGGGGATCATCTGCAGGAGCAGGAACAGCATCAGCCCGTTCTGGCGTCCCTTAAAGCGAAAGCGCGAAAAGGCATAGGCGGTAAAGCTGACGCTGATGAGGGTCAGTACCATGGTCAGGAAGCTGATTTTCATCGAGTTCCAGTACCAGGTCATGTAGTTCACCTGGCCGTTAAACAGGTCGGCATAGTGCTGCACCGAAAAGTTCTCAGGAATAATTGAGGAGCTGAGCAGGCTATTACCCGCGTTAAACGACGCGCCGACCGTCCACACCAGCGGATAGATGATAATCGTCGACACCAGCACGATAACCAGCCAGGAGAGCGAGAGGCGTACCCACTTCTCACGTTTAATACTTTGTGATTGAGCCATTGTTACGTCCCTTACGCCATGTCGTCGTTTTTGAAAGATTTGGTGGCGCGGAACTGCCACAGCGCCAGGCCGACGACAAAGATCGACAGCAGGATAGTGATGGTCGCCGCAATCGCGTACTGCGACGACGACATGGTGAGCTTGTAGATCCACGACACCAGGATATCTGTCCCACCCGCATTGGACCCCACCACCGCTGGTCCGCCGTTATTGAACAGGTAGATGATGTTGAAGTTATTGAAGTTGAAGGTGTATTGGGTAATCAGTATTGGCGCAATGGAATAAAGCACCAGCGGCAGCGTGATGGTGCGCAGCTTGGTCGCACTGCTGGCCCCGTCCATGGTGGCGGCTTCGTACAGATCGTCAGGGATCGCCTGCAGCACGCCGGTGGTCATAGCAAAAACAAACGGGAAGCCGAGCCAGGTCTGCATCAGGATCAGCGCCGTTTTGGTCCAGAACGGATCGGTCATCCAGGCTTTCGGCGCAATGCCGAAGAAGGCCAGAATGGCGTTGTTTATCACACCGAAAGAGTCGTTGAACATTCCGGCAAACACCAGAATGGTGACAAAACCCGGCACCGCCCACGGCAGAATGAAAATGGTGCGGATAAGCGGCTTAAAGCGCAGGTCTTTCTGGTTCACCAGGATAGCCAGCAGCACGCCCACGGTACATTGCAGCGTGGTGGCGAGCAGCGTCCAGACCACCGTCCACTGCAGGACGTCGAAGAAGGTTGAGCGCCAGATGGAGAGCGTGAAAATATTGACGAAGTTCTTAAACCCAACCCAATCCACCAGCTTAGCCGGCGGCGTGTGGTAAAGATTGTAGTTAGTAAAGGCGATGGCAAAACCGAAGAGGATCGGGAAAACCACCACAAACACCAGCAGAATAAAGCCCGGCGTGATCATCAGATACGGAAAGCCGTCGCTCAGCAGCATCTGATACTGCTTACGCACGCTGTTTAGCCCCAGCCCTTCATCACGTTTTCGACCGTTAACCCAGGCATCGCGCATCGACAGGTAATACACCATCACGCCAAAGGCGGCGATCAGTACGCTAATGATCCCTTCTGCCAGCAGGAAGATGGAGTTATCCCGCGGCACTTCCTCCCCCAGCGTCACCAGCCCCCAAAGTCCTTCGCGCAGGAAATCGGCAAAAACGCCGATAAAACTGGCCAGCAGCACCAGGAAGATAACGCCCTTCAGCCACTGGCGGTGATAGAACTGGCCGAAGCCGGGGATGACCGCCAGCAGCAGGCCGGTCCAGGCGTGACGCCCGGCCCCGTGCGGTCTGGCAAAATTTTCCGGGATGATACTCACAGACAACTCCTTTCAATAAAACGGGAGAGTGGCCTCCCGTTCTGCGACGTCAGAAAATTACTGGTTGCTGGCCTGCATGGCTTCGATTTGCATCTGGACCTGTTTCTCTGCGCCGTCCAGCGCGGCTTTGGGATCCTGTTTGCCGGTCAGGCTCAGCTCCAGCGCGGCGTTGGCCGGCCCCCAGACTTCGCCCATTTCAGGGATACCCGGCATGGCGGTGGCTCGCGCGGCCTGCACCGCAACGGCGCTCGCCTTCTCGTCGTTCTTGATTACCGGATCGTCGATCATTGCGGTCAGCGGCGGGATCTCCCGCGTGGCCACGTAGCGGGTTTTCACGTACTGCGGCTGGTTGATGAATTCGATAAATTTCTGCGCCAGCGCTTTGTCCTTGCTCCAGGTGGAAACGACGTAGCCTTTCACGCCGAGGAATGAGCTCATTGGCTTGCCGTCCGGCAGCGTGGGCAGCGGCGCCACGCCGTAGTTGATGCCTGCCGCTTCATACGGCTGGAACGCCCACGGGCCGTTGATGACGGCTGCCGCTTTCTTTTCGGTAAACAGGGAGTCGATTGCGTTCAGGCCGTTGTCGCCGACTATGCCGGCAGGGAAAATCTCGTCAGCGTAGAATTTTTTCAGGTACGTCACGGCTTCTACCGCGCCCGGCTTGTTCAGGCCGACGTCGCTGGCGTTATAGCCGCCTTTATCGTTTTGACCGAAGATGTAGCCTCCCATCGGGGAGATCGCGCCCCAGCTGTAGTAAATCTGATCGAACTTGGCGAGCAGACCGTACTGGTTTTTTGCGCGCTGCTGTTTAGAAAAGTCATACCAGTCCTGCAGCGAGTTGAGCGGCTTGTCGATGAGATCTTTGTTGTAGATCAGCACCAGCGTCTCAACCGCTTTCGGCACGCCGTAGATGGCGTTATCCATTTTGAAGGCGTTAATCGAGGCCGGGGTGTACTGTTCGGTCTGCTTATTGTCCAGATTCAGGGGGGTCAATAACCCTTGCACGACGGCGCCGCCCAGCTGATCGTTAGGAATGACCAGCACGTCCGGGCCAATGCCTGCCGGGCCGTCCAGGCGCAGTTTTTCCAGCTGCTGTGCGTAAGGGGTTTCCTGCACGTTGACCTTAACGTCGTACTGTTTTTCAAAGTCCGCGACCGCATCTTTAATACCGGACGACTTCTTGATGTCTTCCCAGACGTTAAGCTGCGCGGTGGCGTGAGCCTGTACCGCGAGCGTAGAGAGGATCAGAGCAGCGAGTATGTTCTTTTTCATTATCAACCTCATGTGAAGGTATAACAATTTTATGGTTGTTATTGCATCTGACGCCCTACAAACCCCGCTATATATCCTGATAAAACTGGCGCTGTACGTATGACATCAAATGCCTTTGGTTGGCTATACGCTACCCTTCACATCATGATAACTCTACATAAAACTGCAAGTTGTGTGATCGTCATAACATTAATGGAATATCTGTATAGGGCGCATGAATGCTGGAAGTTATAGTCAAGGCAGACAAATTGCACCGTCCGGCCACGTTGAACGCAATTGTTATACGTAAAACATACTCGGCGGTTTACCTGGGGAACACTGATGTCGAACATACAATTGAGGAATGTCACCAAGCGCTTTGGCGACACCGTCACGCTCCACAACGTTAATCTTGATATAGAGGACGGTGAGTTTGCCGTATTCGTCGGGCCTTCCGGCTGTGGCAAATCCACTATGCTGCGCATGATTGCCGGGCTGGAGGAGATAAGCGAGGGTGAAGTGCTGATCGGTAACGAGGTGATGAACGACATCGCCCCTTCCCACCGGGGGGTGGCGATGGTCTTTCAGTCCTACGCGCTCTATCCGCACATGACGGTGGCCGAAAACATGGGCTACGGGCTGAAGGTGAATAAAGTGCCGAAAGATCAGATCCGCCATCAGGTCGAGATGGTCGCCAAAACGCTGCAGCTCTCCCACCTGCTGGACCGCAAGCCCAAACAGCTCTCCGGCGGCCAGCGCCAGCGCGTCGCGATTGGCCGCGCTATCGTGCGGAACCCGCGCGTCTTTATGTTCGATGAGCCGCTTTCCAACCTGGATGCCGAACTGCGCGTGGAGATGCGCCTGCACCTCGCCCGCCTGCACCAGGAGCTGAAAACGACCATGGTGTATGTCACCCACGACCAGATTGAGGCCATGACGCTGGCCGATAAAATTGTGGTGATGAACTACGGCAAGGTGGAGCAGATGGGCGCGCCGATGGATCTCTACTACAAGCCGGCGAATAAGTTTGTCGCCGGGTTTATCGGTTCGCCGAAGATGAACTTTCTGCTGGCGACCGTTGAAGCCTGGCAGCCGGGCAAGCTTAACGTCAGGCTATCACAGCAGAAGTCGCTCACGCTCGCGATAACCACCACACCGCTGCAGCCGGGCAGTCAGGTCACGCTGGGCATCCGTCCGGAACATTTAACCACCGATCTTCACAGCGGCACGCGGCTGGAATTTAACTGTGAAGTGGTGGAGCGACTGGGAAACAATACTTACCTGTTTGGGCAATGCTATGGCCATGACAACGTGAAGATTTTGCTGCCGGGCGACGTGAAGTTCGCGCCCTGGCAGAAGATAGACGTGGCCTTCGACGATCGCCACTGCATGGTCTTTGACGAGCAGGATGTCCGGGTGAGCGCGGATATCGACGATGCGGTGCGTTCGGTGGCTTAACGCTCGCCACCGTCAGCCAGCTTTCTCACCGCCCGCCCAAACGCCTCAATCGCCAGGGCAACATCGTCAGCCATCACCGATTCCGCCGGATGGTGGCTGATGCCCCCTTTGCAACGCACAAACAGCATGCCGACCGGCCAGCGTTCTGCCAGGGCGATGGTGTCATGCCCGGCGCCGCTGGGCAGGGATAACGAGCGCCCCTGCACCGACTCAACGGCCTGCCCCAGCAGATCCTGCAAACGCGCATCGCACGGCGTGGCGGCGATACGGTAAAACTCCTCGGCGCTGAAGCGCAGACCGCGACGCGCGGCAATCGCCTGCGCCTGCGCCAGCAGTTCAGCGAGCAGCGCGTCAAGCGGGGCATCCTGCGGGCCGCGAATATCCAGCGAGAGCGCAACCTCGCCCGGGATCACGTTGACCGCGCCGGGCACGCAGCGCAGCTCACCGACCGTCGCCACCCGGTTGCCGCCCTGCTGTCGGGTGGTGTTTTCAATCAGCACCATCCACTCGGCGGCGGCGGCCAGAGCATCCTTGCGGTGACTCATCGGCACGGTACCCGCATGCCCGGCCTCGCCGGTGAAGCGGCAGCTGAGGCGGCGCGCGCCGTTAATGGCTTCCACCACGCCCAGCGCCAGCCCTTCCTGCTCCAGACAGGGTCCCTGTTCGATGTGCAGCTCCAGGCAGGCGCTGAAATCGTCCTGATGGCGTGCCGCGAGCGCCACGCGGGCAGGATCGAGCCCCGCCTGCACCATCGCCTGCGCCACGCTGATGCCACCGGCATCACACGTCTCCAGCCAGCCCTGCGGCCAGGTGCCGGTGATGCCCCGGCTGCCCAACAGGGTGATCCCAAAACGGGTGCCCTCTTCGTCGCCAAAGCCGACAATTTCTATGGCCTGCGCCAGATGCAGACCCTGCTGGTGCAGGCTGTCTACCACTTCGATGGCGGTGAGCACCCCGAGCATGCCGTCGTAGCGCCCGGCGTTGCGTACGGTGTCCAGATGCGAGCCGAGCAGCACCGCCTGCGCCCCTTCCTGCAGGCCCTCATAGCGACCGCAGATATTGCCCACGCCGTCCTGCCAGACGGTCATTCCCGCCTGGCGCATCCACTCGCCGACCAGCTGGTTGGCCTGCAGATGCTGCGCCGAGAGGTACACCCTTGTCAGCGCATCCGGGGTTTCGCTGATGGCGGCCAGCGCGTCGGCGCGCGCCATCACCCGTTCTGCTGCCGGGCTCATTGCGGCGTCTCGCGGCGATAGTGGTCCCACGCGGCCTGCATGGCGGCACCCTGCGTGGTGGTGAACTTCAGGTAGTTCAGCACCGACTCCAGCGCGCTCAGGGTAGTCATCACGCAGTCTTTGCGCGCGTTGTAGCCCATGGTGCCAATGCGCCACACTTTGCCGTGCAGCGGGCCAAACGAGGTGCCGATTTCAATCCCGAAATCCTCCAGCATCAGCTTGCGCACCTGGTCGCCGTTGACGCCCTGCGGTATCACCACGCCCAGCACGTTGTTCATCTTGTGCTTCAGATCGCCGAAGGTCTCCAGCCCCATCGCCTGAATGCCCTTCAGCAATGCGTCACCGTGCAGCTTATGGCGCGCGATGCCGTTTTCCAGCCCTTCCTGCAGGATCAGCCGCGCGCATTCGCGGGCGCCGAACAGGGCGGTGGTGGCTTCGGTGTGGTGGTTCAGCCGCTCCGGCCCCCAGTAGTCCATCACCATGCCGAGATCGAAATAGTTGGAGTAGATCATCTCCTCGTCGCCGTCGCGGTGGGCGTCGGTGCGAATGCCTTCCTCAACGCATTTGCGGCGGCGGATTGCCTCCTCCATGCGCGCGCTCAGGGTGATCGGCGACGTGCCCGACGGGCCGCCGAGGCATTTCTGCATCCCGGCAGAGACGGCATCCAGCCCCCAGGCATCGGTTTCCAGCGCGTTACCGCCGAGCGACGCGGTAGCATCGGTGTAAAACAGCACGTCGTAGCGGCGGCAGATGGCGCCCAGCTCCGCGAGCGGCTGCAGCATGGTGGTGGAGGTGTCGCCCTGCACGGTCAGCAGCAGGCGCGGACGAATACGCTTAACCGCATCCTCGACCTGGTCCGGGGTAAACACCTCGCCCCAGGGCACCTCGATGGTATGCACCTCCGCGCGGCAGCGGCGGGCAATTTCGCACAGCAGGTGACCAAAGCGGCCAAAGACCGGCACCAGCACCTTATCTCCCGGGCGAATGGCGGAGACCAGGACGGCTTCAATTCCCGCACGGGAGGTGCCGTCCACCAGCATCGTCCAGCGGTTTTCGGTGCGGAACACGCCGCGATAGAGCGCCATCACCTCGTTCATGTAGTGTGTCATGGCCGGATCGTACTGGCCGATCAGCTGGCTCGACATGGCGCGCAGCACGCGCGGGTCAGCGTTGATCGGGCCCGGCCCCATCAGCAGGCGCTGGGGCGGGTTGATTTGCGGAAAGCGTGCGATATCCATTGTTCAGTCCTTATCAGTTGAGGCCGCGCACGGAGGAGATGAACTGCTTCAGTTCCGTGGTCTGCGGGTTGGCGAACAGCGTTTTGCTGTCGCCCTGCTCCCAGACTTTCCCCTGGTGCATAAACACCACGCGGTCGCCCACTTCGCGGGCAAAATTCATTTCATGAGTAACAAGTATCAGCGTCATCCCCTCGGCCGCCAGCTGCTCCAGCACTTTGAGCACTTCGCCCACCAGCTCCGGGTCGAGCGCGGAGGTGATCTCGTCGCAGAGTAACACTTTCGGCGACATCGCCAGCGCGCGGGCAATCGCCACGCGCTGCTGCTGGCCGCCGGAGAGGCTCGACGGGTAGTAATCCAGACGGTCGCCGAGGCCAACCTTCTCCAGCATCTGCTGCGCCAGCGCCCGACATTCGGCGGCGCTTTTCTTCAGCACCCGGCGCGGGGCGAGCATCACGTTCTCCAGCGCCGTCATGTGCGGGAAAAGGTTGAAGCTCTGGAACACCATTCCGACCGAGCGGCTGATTTCACGCGCCTGGGAATCCCGGTCGGTAATGGTCATGCCACCCAGCTTGATGCTGCCGTCCTGATACCCTTCCAGGCCGTTAATGCAGCGCAGCAGCGTGCTTTTGCCCGATCCGCTGCGCCCGATGATGGAGATCACCTGGCCCATGTCGATATCCAGATCGACGCCCTTGAGCACGTGGTTATCGCCGTAGTACTTCTGCACCTGATTAATGGTGATGAGAGGCATTGAATTTCGTCTCCAGATAGCGGCTGTAGCGCGACAGCGGATAACACAGAATAAAGTAGCCGAGCGCCACCAGCGCAAAGACCTTAAACGGCTGATACGTCACGTTGGTCAGCATCGTCCCGGCCTTGGTTAGCTCGATAAAGCCGATGATCGACGCCAGCGCGGTGCCCTTGATCACCTGCACGGCAAAACCGACCGTCGGGGCGATGCCGATGCGCAGCGCCTGCGGGGCGACCACGCGAAACAGGGTCTGGCCAAAGGTCAGCCCCAGACAGCGCGACGCTTCCCACTGCCCTTTTGGCAAGGCGCGAATACTGCCAAACCAGATGTCGAGCAGAAACGCGCTGGTGTAGAAGGTTAACGCCAGCGAGGCGGCGGTCCACGGCGAAACGTCGATGCCGAACAGCGCCACGCCAAAGAAGGCCAGGAACAGCTGCATCAGCAGCGGCGTGCCCTGAAACAGCTCGATATAGCAGCGAATGATGCGCCTCACCGCGCGCCCACCCGTCAGACGCAGCAGCAGGAGCGGCAGCGTCACCGCCGCGCCGCCGACGAACGCCACCAGCGACAGCAGCACCGTCCAGCGCCCGGCCAGCAGCAGGTTGCGAATAATGTCCCAGTCGGTAAAGGTGGTCATCATGCCTGCACCCCCAGCCATTTGCGACCTGCCGCCATCATCAGCTGGCGCAGGGTAATCGACAGCGCTAAGTAAATGCCGGTAGTCACCAGATAAACCTCAAAGCTCAGAAACGTTCTGGACTGGATCAGGTTGGCGGCGAAGGTCAGCTCTTCATACGAGACCTGCGACACCACCGACGAGCCGAGCATCACGATGATGCACTGGCTCACCAGCGCCGGGTAAATGCGCTGCAGCGCGGGCGGCAGCACCACGCGGATAAAGGTCTGCAGGCGGGTCAGCCCCAGCACGCGTCCGGCTTCCCACTGCCCTTTCGGCGTGACCTGAATGCCCGCGCGGATAATCTCGGTGCTGTAGGCGCCAAGGTTCACCACCATGGCCAGCAGCGCCGCTTCCCCCGCCGTCATCTTCAGCCCCAGGTTCGGCAGGCCGAAGACGATGAAAAACAGCTGCACCACAAACGGCGTGTTGCGGATGATCTCCACATACCCGCCCCAAATCCGGCTGTACCAGGTGGTGCGTCCGCTGCGGATCGCTGCCCCGACAATCCCTGTTGCCAGCCCGCCGACGGTGGCCATCACCGTCAGCTGAATAGTGACCCACAGTCCGGCCAGCAGCTCCGGCCAGTGCGGCCAGAGGGCGGAAAAATCAAGTTGCTCAGTCATCGGCTCAGGCGCCAAGGTTTGCCGGCAGCGGGGCCTTCAGCCATTGCTCAGACAGACCGTTCAGCGTGCCGTCCTTAATGCCCTGCTCGATCAGCGCGTCCACTTTTGCCTTCAGGGCCGGTTCGTTTTTCTTCAGGCCAATGAAGCACGGCGAGTCTTTCAGCATAAAGCTCGGCACCGGGGCTTTCGCCGCGTTCTGGCGCGAAATGGCCGCCACCACGAGATTGCCGGTCGCCACGTACTGCACCTGGCCGGACAGATATGCCGACAGCGTGGTGTTGTTGTCTTCGTAGCGCTTCACGTCCGCGTCTTTCGGCGCCAGGCCGGTCAGCACCATGTCCTCCACCGCCCCGCGCGTCACGCCGATGGTTTTTCCGCTCAGCGCGGCGGCATCCTTCAGCTCGGCACCTTTCGGACCAAACACGCCGAGGAAGAACGGCGCGTAGGCGCGGCTGAAGTCGATGACCTTCTCGCGCTCCGGGTTTTTACCGAGGCTGGAAATGACCAGGTCCACCTTGTCGGTTTGCAGGTACGGCACGCGGTTGGCGCTGGTCACCGGCACCAGCTGCAGCTTGAGCTTCATCTGTTTGGCCAGATAGCGCGCCATGTCGATGTCATAGCCCTGCGGCTGCAGATCGGTCCCCACCGAGCCAAACGGCGGGAAATCCTGCGGAACGGCAATGCGAATGGTGCCGCGCTTCTCGATATCCTGAAGCTGGTCAGCCTTTGCCGGCAGCTGCGTGAAGAGGCATGCGGCCCCGGCCAGTGCAATCAACAATTTTTTCATGGTGCTTCCCCGTAACGTTAACATGAAACAAAAGATTCTTTTAGTGTGATTTTGCAACTAATGTGCCAGATAAGGCGAAGCGGGGAATATTGTTGTAAAGCCTGATAAAACAAGGACGGGTCGAAAAAACGTGCGTTTTCCCGACCCGAAAGCTGCACCATTTTAATGCAAAGCACCAGCCTGATGCCCCATTATCGCTGTTCGAGTTCGTCCAGCTGCTGGTAGAGGGAGGCAATTTCGTGAATGCGCGGACGGCCTTTATCGAGAATTTCATGCAGGAAGGCGTTCGCCAGCAGGTTGATCAGGCTGTTGACCGAGGAGTAGCTGTCATAGGCCGAGACGCTGTCCAGCGGGGCGCAGAGCTGCCAGCTCGCCAGCGGGAACAGGCTGTGCGCCTGCGGCTCACACATCAGCAGCACCGGAATACCGCTACTCTGAAGCTGCTGCATCAGCGGGCGGATAATGCGCGGGCGGCGGCGGAAGGCCATCATCACCACCAGATCGTCCGGCGTTAAGTCCACCAGCTCCTCGCCCAGGCTCTGCCCCGGCTGCGGCAGGACCAGCACCTGACCGCGCGCCTGCAGAAGCTGCTGGCGCAGGTGCAGCGCCGCCGGATAGGCGTTACGCATGCCGATAATCACAATGCGCCGCGCCTTAACCATGCAGGCCATCGCGTCGGCAAACTGCTGCGCGTCGAGGGCATTGACCCACTGGGTCAGGTTCGCCATCTCCTGCTTATAGTGGCGCGCCAGCAGCGTATTGCCCTGCACCGCGTCGCGGTTATCGGTGAGCGGCATCCCGCTCTGGCGCAGGGTGCGCAGCTCGTCGCGCATATCCTTATATTTCTCATAGCCCAGCCGCTTAAACAGACGGCTGACCGTGGCTTTCGACACCCCGCTCAGCTGCGCCAGCTCGGCGCTGTTGTAGCTAATGAGATCGTCAAAATGATCGAAAATAAAATCCGCCACCCGCTGCTCCTGCGGCGACAGCGACGGGTACTGTGCTTTCAGACGTTCATCTAACTGTTCCATAGCGCCTCTGTAACTTTTGTTTCATTACATTGTACCTTTTATTCTGCGTATTCATTATACGTGCCAGTTTACTGAAACTTTTCTTTCAGAACTGGAACAGCTTTTGCAGCACCTTGTGACTTTCAGGGTTACGAGGACGCTTCATGCAAAGTAATGTCTCCACGCACGGCATGGCCGTTGCGCCCCACCATCTCGCCAGCCAGAGCGCGCTGGCGGTGCTGCGCGAAGGCGGCAGCGCGATAGAGGCAATGGTCGCCGCGGCGGCCACCATTGCCGTGGTTTATCCGCACATGAACGGGCTGGGCGGCGATGGCTTCTGGCTCATCGTGCCGCCGGAAGGCGAACCTGTCGCCATTGATGCCAGCGGCGCGGCGGGAACGCTGGCAACGCTCGCCGCCTACGACGGGCTGGCGCATATCCCCCATCGCGGGCCCCGTGCGGCGCTGACCGTCGCCGGTACGGTGAGCGGCTGGGACGAGGCGCTGAAGGTTTCGCGCGAGATGACCGGCAAGGCGCTGCCGCTGGCTCGCCTGCTGGCCGACGCCATTGACTATGCGCAGAACGGCACCCCGGTCACGGCCTCTCAGGCCCATGCCACGGCCAGTAAATTCGACGAGCTGAAGGACGTTCCCGGCTTCGCGGAAACCTGGCTGGTGGACGGCAAGCCGCCGCAGGTCGGGAGCCGCTTTTACCAGCCCGCCATGGCCACGACCCTGACGCGCCTGGCGGAAGACGGTCTGGACAGCTTTTATCGCGGCCCGCTGGCGGAAGTCCTGGCGCACGGCATGGAGACGCTGGATCTCCCCGTGACGCTGGCCGATCTCAACGCGCACGCCGCCCGACGCACCGCGCCGCTGAAGCTGCAGCATCAGCAGGGGGAGATCTTTAACCACGCCCCGCCGACGCAGGGGCTGGTCTCGCTGGCGATACTCGGCATTACCGACCGCCTGAACATGGCGGAAGCCGACGATGCCGACACCATTCACCGCATCGTTGAAGCCACCAAGCTGGCCTTTGGCCTGCGCGATGCCCACATCACCGACCCGCGCGAGCTGAAAACCGATGTTCAGAGACTGCTGGATCCCGCCGCTCTGCAGGCGCTTGCCAACAGGGTTGACGACCGCCGCGCCGCGCCGTGGGGCACCGGAAAAGGCCCCGGCGATACGGTGTGGATGGGGGTAATGGATAAAAGCGGGCTCGCCGTGTCGTTTATCCAAAGTATCTATCACGAGTTCGGCAGCGGCGTGGTGCTGCCCGATACCGGCATCGTCTGGCAGAACCGGGGCGCATCGTTCAGCCTCGATCCGGCTCATCTTCTGGCCCTCGCGCCGGGCAAACAGCCGTTCCACACCCTGAACCCGGCGGCGGCGCGTTTGAAGGACGGTCGCGTGATGGTCTACGGATCGATGGGCGGCGACGGGCAGCCGCAAACCCAGGCCGCGCTCTTTACCCGCTACGTTGTTCAGGGCGTCCCCCTGCAGGAGAGCATCACCCGCCCGCGCTGGCTGCTGGGACGTACCTGGGGACAAACCTCGGACACCTTAAAGCTTGAAGGGCGTTTTTCACCCGAGACGGTCACGCGCCTGCAGGCACTCGGTCACGAGGTGGAGCTTTTCCCTGACTTTAGTGAAGCCATGGGCCACGCGGGTGCCATCGTTCGCCACCCCAACGGGCTTTTCGAAGGGGCATTTGACCCGCGCAGCAACGGCGCGGCCGCCGGATTCTGAGGAGAAAAAAATGACGACACACCAACCCGACTGGCAGGCCTATCTGGCGCAAATGGAGTCCGTGCTCGGCGTTGAGCTGGACGACGCCCGCCGCGCCGAGCTGCAGCTGCAGTTCAGCCGCATTGCCAGCATGGCCGCCCCGCTGATGGCGCTGCCGCTCGATGACCGCCTGGAGATTGCAGGAGTGTATAAAGCATGAGGCTACACGAGATGAGTATCGGCGCGATCCAGCATGCGCTTAACGCCGGCGAGCTGAGCGCTCGCGAGATTGCCCGCCAGACGCTGGAGGCGATTGCGCGCGTGAACCCACAGATCAATGCCTGGACCGCCGTGACCGAAGAACGCATGCTCGCCGAGGCCGACAATATTGATACCCTGCGACGGGAAAAGCGTCCCCTGCCGCCGCTGGCGGGCGTGCCTTATGCGGTGAAAAACCTGTTCGACGTTGCCGGTCACACCACTCTCGCCGGGGCCGAACTGTTCAGCCAGCGCCCCGCCGCGGCCGCTGACGGCTTCGCGGTGCGCCAGCTGCGCAGCGCGGGCGGGCTGCTGACCGGGATGGTCAATATGGACGCCTACGCCTACGGCTTCACTACCGAAAACAGCCACTACGGCACGACGCGTAACCCGCACGATCTGGCGCGCATTGCGGGCGGGTCGTCCGGTGGTTCAGCCGCCGCCGTGGCCGCCGGGCTGGTGCACTTTTCGCTCGGCACCGACACCAACGGCTCGATTCGCGTTCCGGCCTCCCTGTGCGGCATCTATGGCCTGAAGCCCACCTTTGGCCGCCTGTCGCGATCCGGCAGCCATCCGTTTGTCGCGAGCCTGGATCATATCGGTCCCTTTGCCCGCCGCGTGTGCGACCTGGCGTCCGTGTATGACGCGCTGCAGGGGCGGGACAGCAGCGACGGTTTTCAGGCAGAGAGCTCCCGCGAGCAGACGCCCCCCCTGCTCGATCGCGGGCTTGACGGCCTGCGCTGCGCGGTGCTCGGCGGCTACTTCACCACCTGGTGCGACACGGACGCCAGAGACGCCGTGGCGCGGGTGGCGAAGGCGCTCGACGTGCAGGATGAGCTGCAGTTTCCGGACGCCGAGCTGGCGCGCTCGGCAGCGTTTATCATCAGCGCCTCCGAAGGGGGAAACCAGTACCTGCCTGCGCTTCGCCGCGAGCCCGAGCGTTTTGAGCCGCATTCCCGCGAACGGCTGCTGGCCGGGGCGATGATCCCCTCCGCCTGGTATATACAGGCCCAGCGGTTTCGCGCACACGCCCGGCAGGCGTTTAAA
This sequence comes from Enterobacter quasimori, assembly GCF_018597345.1. Taxonomy (NCBI): domain Bacteria; kingdom Pseudomonadati; phylum Pseudomonadota; class Gammaproteobacteria; order Enterobacterales; family Enterobacteriaceae; genus Enterobacter; species Enterobacter quasimori. The sequence continues at coordinate 972,604 of NZ_JAHEVU010000001.1, forward strand.
ACCCTCTTCGCGCAGGCCGACGTGCTGATCGCGCCGGCAACGCCGCGCAGTGCGACGCTCGCGGGCGAGCAGACCATGGAGATTAACGGCCAGCCGCTCCCCATTCGCGCCAGCATGGGGATGCTGACCCAGCCGATATCCTTTTTGGGCCTGCCCGTGACCACCGTTCCGCTGCGCACCGCCCAGGGTGCGCCGATTGGCCTGCAGCTGATTGCCGCGCCGTTTAACGAGCAGGCCTGCCTGCGCGTCGCGCGGGTTCTGGAGGAGAGCGGCATCACCGATGCCCGTCCGGCGGAGATAGCAGCATGATGAATCACGATGACATTAACCTGCCGTGGGTGGTTGCCGAGGTGACCGCCGCGTTTTACCGCTATGAAGACGCGCTGGTGAGCAACAACGTTGCGGTGCTGGACGAGCTGTTCTGGCACGACAAAAACACGGTGCGGCTGGGGGCGGGTGAAAACCTGTACGGTATCGATGAAATCCGCGCCTTTCGCGCGGCGCGCCCCGCCGCCGGGCTGCAGCGGACGCTGCGCCACACCGTGATTACCACCTTTGGGGAGGATTATGCCGTGTGCAGCACCGAGTTTACCCGCGAGAGCACGGAACGCATTGGCCGCCAGCAGCAGACGTGGGTACGGTTTGCCTGTGGATGGCGCATTGTGGCGGCGCAGGTGAGTTTGATGGTGTAACGCCAACGGGCATGCGACGTCCTGTAGGCCGGGTAAGGCGCAGCCGCCACCCGGCAACACACGGCACACTTACTTCTGAAACGGATGCACCTCCCGCCAGTGGTCGGCAATCTGCTGGCGGGTACAGACCCACACCCGCTCGTGCTGCTGCACATAATCCAGGAACCGCTGCAGCGCGCGAAAACGCCCCGGTCGCCCCAGCAGGCGGCAGTGCATGCCGATGGACATCATCTTCGGCGCGCTTTCCCCCTCTTCGTACAACACGTCAAAACTGTCCTTCAGATACGTATAAAACTGCTCGGCGGTGTTAAACCCCTGCGCGGTCGCGAAGCGCATGTCGTTCGCATCCAGCGTATACGGCACAATCAGGTGCGGTTTACGGGAGCCGTCACTGCAGGCCACCTCCGTCCAGAAGGGCAAATCATCGCCATAGTAGTCGCTGTCGTAGTCAAAACCGCCGTGCTCTACCACCAGCTGGCGGGTGTTGGGACTGTCGCGCCCGGTGTACCAGCCCGTCGGCGGCTTGCCGAACAGGTCGGTCAGCACCTGCACCGCCTTGTGCAGGTGTTCGCGCTCCTGGTTGATATCCATATTCTGATAGTGGACCCAGCGCCAGCCGTGGCTGACCACGTCGTAATCCGCGGCCTTGATTGCCTCGACGATCTCCGGGTGACGCGCCAGCGCCATCGCCACGCCGAAGACCGTCAGCGGCAGGCCGCGCTTTTGAAATTCATTATGGATCCGCCAGAACCCGGCGCGGCTGCCGTATTCGTAGAGGGAGTCCATCGACATGTGTTTGTCCGGGTAGCTGGCCGCGCCGATGATGTCCGACAGGAACTGCTCGGAACCGGCATCGCCGTGCAGAACGTGGTTTTCCGCCCCTTCTTCGTAATTGAGCACAAACTGCACGGCGATGCGCGCCTGGTTCGGCCACCGCGCGTGCGGCGGGTTGCCCGTGTAGCCGCGCAGATCCCGCGGATAATCCTGTTCGAAAAGCCCCATTGCCACCCCCAAAAATTAAAATGGATTCAGTGCCTGAAAATGCCCGCTTAACGCTTTGTTCTCCGGGAACGCCAGATCCCCGTGCTTGCTGGTCGACAGCCCCAGCGCCACCAGCGATTCCACCATCTTCACCGCCGCGCTGACGCCGTCGATCACCGGCACGCGCAGCTCGCGGGTCAGCTCCTGCGCCAGGGTCGCCATGCCGCCGCAGCCGAGCACGATGGCGCCGCAGCCGTCCTCTTTCAGCGCCTGTATACAGCGCGCGCGCACTTTCTCCTGCGCCAGACCGCTGCCGTCTTCCAGCGCCAGTACCGGAAGGTCAATGGCATGCAGCGCCGCACAATGGCCCTGAAAGCCATACTGGTGCAGCAGATGACGGGCAATGATCAGCGTGCGCGGCAGCGTGGTGACCACCGAAAAGCGCGTCGCCACCAGCGTCGCCATATGCATGGCGGCTTCCGCAATTCCTACCACCGGCCCCTGCGCCAGCTCGCGCGCCGCCAGCAGTCCGGGATCGCCAAAGCAGGCGATCACGTGACCGTCCACGCCCTGCTCCCTGCCTTTTTTAATTTGCTCCAGAACACCAACGGCGGCGATGGCCTCATCAAAGTGGCCTTCTATCGACGGCACGCCCGCGCTCGGGCAGACCGCGAGGATCTCCGTCCCCGGCGCCGCCGCCGCGCGGGCCGCCGCGCCGATGGTTTCCGTCATCGCGAGGCTGGTGTTGGGGTTGATCACTTGTATACAGACAGACATTACGACTCCTTGTGGCCGGCAAACAGCCGGGCAAAATCAGGCAGGCACTCGCCCGCCCGCTCGAAGCAGAGGCTGGCGACAATATGTTCAAAATGGTGCATTAGGGCATCGCTTAATGGCTCAAGCGCCTTCTGGCGCAGCAGATCCACCAGCTGTTCGTGATCGTTGCAGCGGCAGCCCTGACGCCACGGCGCGCCCCAGGTGGCGATCACCAGCGACGAGCGCTGGCTCAGGCCGGTCACCATCTCAGTAAGCACCTGGTTGCCGGAGATGGCCTGCAGCTGAATGTGGAAATTGGCGGAGTGGCGGATCGCCGCCGGGCCGTCGTAGGCCTCGTGCGCCTGCTGCTCCTGGCGAATAATGGCTTCCAGCGCGGCAAGGTGCGGCGGCTGGCAGTGCGACAGCACGTCCGGCAGGTTGGCGACCTCCAGCAGGGCGCGGGTGCGGAAGATATGCCGCGCCTCTTCCACCGTCGGGCTGGCGACGTGTGCACCACGCTTGGGCGTCAGGGTGACCATTTGCACAGCCGCGAGTCGCTGAAGCACCTTGCGGATGCCCGTTCGGCTTACGCCAAAGACCTCGGCCAGCGCCTCTTCCGGCAGTTTGCTCCCCGGCAGCAGCTGGTGTTCGACAATCGCGGTCATCAGCGCCTGAAAGATCGATTCGTCTTTTTCATGCAGGTCTGGCGCGGTCTGCAGGGCGTTTATGTTGTTCATTTACCACTCCGAATTTTACTTTCCGTTATCGAATCGTATACATAAAAATAAAATATTGCATACAAGATTTATTATTTTGGCCTGGATCCTGCAACACCGTTTGCACTCCCACTCAACGGGTTTTCATTCACAGGAGCAGGTTTCATGCCAAACAGTCAAAACGCGCAGCAGGGTACGGCCGCTGATTCCGGTGCGGTTTACAGCCCACGTCTTTGCAATGAGGATCTGGCACCGACGCGTGACCAGAACTGGAGCTGGTACAACATCTTTTCGTTCTGGATGTCGGACGTCCACAGCATGGGGGGCTATGTTGTCGCCGCGAGCTTCTTTACGCTCGGGCTGGCAAGCTGGCAGGTTCTGCTTTGCCTGCTGGTGGGGATTTGCATCGTGCAATTGTGCGCCAACCTGGTGGCCAAACCGAGCCAGATGGCGGGCGTGCCCTATGCGGTGATCAGCCGTCAGGCGTTTGGCGTCTTCGGGGCCAATATTCCGGCGGTGATCCGCGGGCTTATCGCCTTTGCGTGGTACGGGATTCAGACCTATCTGGCCGCCAACGCCCTGATGCTGGTGGCGCTGAAGTTCTGGCCGTCGCTCTCTTCACTTACTACCGGCGCGTTCCTGGGCCTGTCGCATCTGGGCTGGATCTGCTTTGCCATCATGTGGGTCCTGCAGGCGATGGTCTTCTGGCACGGCATGAGCGCCATCAAGCGCTTTATTGATATCGCCGGTCCGGCGGTCTACGTGGTGATGCTGGCCCTCGCCGGCTGGATTGTATACAAGACCGGTTTCGACGGGATCTCCTTTACCCTCGCCAGCAAATCCCTGAGCGCGGGCGAGCAGACCTGGCAGATGATCACCGCCACGGCGCTGGTGGTCTCCTACTTCTCCGGCCCGCTGCTCAACTTTGGCGATTTCTCCCGCTACGGCAAAAGCATGGGGGAGATCCGCCGCGGCAACCGCTGGGGGCTGCCGTTTAACTTCCTGCTGTTCTCCATCGTCACCGTGGTGATTGTCTCCGGCACCCAGTCGCTGTTTGGCCGCATGATCACCGATCCGATCGAGACCGTCAGCCGCGTGGGCAACGATCTGGCCGTAGCGCTTGGCCTGCTGACGATGATCACCGCCACCATCGGGATCAACATCGTCGCGAACTTCGTCTCGCCGGCATTTGACTTCTCTAACTGCTCGCCGCAGAAAATCAGCTTCCGCACCGGGGGCATGATTGCCGCCGTCGGCTCGATCCTGCTCACCCCGTGGAACCTGTTCAACTCGCCGGAGCTTATCCACTACACCCTGGACGTGCTCGGGGCGTTTATCGGCCCGCTGTTCGGCATTCTGATTGCCGACTTCTACCTGATTAAGCGCGGCAAGGTGTCGGTCGACGATCTGTTCGACGACACGCCAAAGGGCAAATACTGGTACCACAACGGCTTTAACCCGAAAGCCATTGGCGCGCTGATCCCGTCCGTTGCCGTCGGTCTGGTAATTAGCTTTATCCCGGCCCTGCATGAGGTGGCGAACTTCAGCTGGTTCATCGGCGTCTTCCTCGGCGGCGTCACCTACCGCTGGCTGGCGCGTGAAGAGCGCGAGACGGCAGGCGCGACGTCGTTCGGTTCCCGCGTGGTGACGCAAAAAGAGTAACCCCTCCCTCCGGCCGCAGATTATCTGCGGCCCTTTCGTTCTGGCACCGTTCTTGCTGCGCCTTATCACCCCGCTACGCAAACACTAAGGCAGGAACCATGATGGAGTACCAGACTGCGATACGCGGTGCATTTTTCGATATTGCCCGGGTCTGCGACAGCGCAGACGCGATTGCCCAACACGCGCGCTACCTTGAGGACGGCCTGCTGTTTATCCAGAGCGGGAAAATCCTGGCGCAGATGCCGTGGCAGGAGGGCGAGCAGTATCTTGACCCCCGCAAGGGCTACACCGACCTGCGCGGCAGGCTGCTGCTGCCCGGTTTTGTCGACACCCACGTCCATTACCCGCAAACGGAGATGATCGGCGCCTTTGGCGAACAGCTGCTGGAGTGGCTGACCACCTACACTTTCCCGGTGGAGAGCCAGTTTGCCGATGAGGCCTACGCGAAAGAGATCGCCGAATTTTTCATACAGCAGCTGGTGAGCAACGGCACTACCACCGCGATGGTGTTTTGCACGCTGCATCCGGAATCGGTCGAGGCGCTGTTTACCGAAGCCCTGCGCCTCGACATGCGCCTTATCGCCGGAAAGGTGATGATGGACAGACACGCGCCGGACTACCTGAGCGAAGACGCGAAGCAGAGCTACCGGCAGACGCGGGCGCTGATCCAGCGCTGGCATCACCGGGGACGCCTGGGCTACGCCATTACGCCGCGCTTTGCCCCGACCTCATCACCCGAGCTGCTTGCCGCGGTCAGCCTGCTGAGAGAGGAGTTCCCGGATACCTGGCTGCAGACCCATCTCAGCGAAAACCCCAACGAAGTAGCCTGGGTGAGCGACCTCTGGCCGGAGCACGAGCGCTATCTGGACGTGTATCACCACTACGGCCTGACCGGCGAGCGCAGCGTGTTTGCCCACGCGATTCATCTTCACCACAGCGAGTGGCAGTGCCTGCATGACACCGGTTCGGCGGTGGCGTTTTGCCCCACCTCTAACCTGTTTCTCGGCAGCGGGCTGTTTCGCCTGCCCGCCTGCTGGCAGCACAGGGTGCGGATGGGCATCGGCACCGACGTCGGCGCAGGTACCACCTTCAGCATGCTGCACACCCTGGGGGAAGCCTACAAGGTGGGCCAGCTTCAGAGCTACCGCCTGCGCGCCAGCGAGGCCTTTTATCACGCCACGCTGGGCGGCGCGCACGCCCTCCGGCTGGACGATAAGATTGGCAACTTCGCGCCCGGCAAAGAGGCGGATTTCGTGGTTATCGATCCTGACGTGACGCCGCTGCAGCGCCTGCGCAATCGCCGCTGTCAGGATATCTACGAGCAGCTTTTCGTGCTGATGACCCTGGGCGACGAGCGCAACATCAGCGAGACCTGGGTTAACGGCGAGCGGGTGTGGTCAGCTGCCCCGGTAGGTTGACCACCCGCCGGGCGCAATCACAAACGGCAGGTGGAAGTGCTCGCCTGCCGTTTCTCCCGTCACAAAATCAATTTGCGCGCAGGGGTAGAGCGTGTCGCGACCGGTTTCACTAAACCACGCGCCGATCTCCGCCACCAGCCGATAGCGACCTTTTGGCAGGAAAGGGACAAATTCGGTGATGCGACCCTTTACGTTGGTCACGCCCGTAGCCATGATTTCGCCCTCCCGTTCGAGATGAACCGTCACGCCCTCTGCGGGTTTGCCCGTCGAAATATCCAGAATATGGGTGCTGAGTGTGCTCATTCGCTAATGACTCCTTCCAGACGTAGTAACGTAATTTCCCGTAGCTGTTCCAGCGCGTCCCGTACTTCCTGCGCGTCGCTGTTTTCCAGACGCGCGTGCAGCGCCTGTAAAATGTCTTCGCCGCTGCGTCCCTTCGCGCGGATCAGAAAGACGCGCCCGAAGCGGGCCTCGTAGCGGGCGTTGCCCTCGCGCAGCGCCCGCGCAAGTGCAGCATCGCCTTCATTTACCGCGCCCTGCTCCTGACGCGACAGCGCCGCCTCTGCCTGTGAGCCCGCCGGCTTTTCCCCGATGCGCGGGTGGGCGCTCAGGGCCTGCGCCAGCGCCGCGTCGCCCCAGTTTTGCGTCAGCGCTTTCGCCGTGCTGAACACTTCACTCCGGCTTGAGTAAGGCCGCCCGCGAACAAGTGCCTCAGCCCAGTCGGGAAGCGCCACGCAGGGGTGAATCAGCGCTAACGCCTTTTCGTGGGGAAGATGATTGAACTCGTGCAGTGCGATCATAGCGTCTCCTTTATTGTCATCCTCCGGGCTCTTGCACAAACCACGCCATTCTGAGCGCAGGTGTGAAACAGTCGATTCCGTATAGCTCAACAGGAAATTATTGATTCATAAAAAGGCACCTTCACCGCGTTTGCGCACCTTAGCAGTGCAAACTCACCGCTCACAACGCCGTTTTCGCCACTATGCAGCCTGGTACGCAAATTGCTGAATGTTTTTACACCCTGCAAAAGGAGAGAAGCATGAAAGCAATCGTTATTGGTGCGGGAATTGGCGGCCTGAGCGCCGCCGTCGCGCTGAAGAAAGCGGGCATCGACTGTGCCGTGTTTGAAGCCGTAAAAGAGATCAGGCCCGTCGGGGCGGCCATCTCCATCTGGCCTAACGGCGTGAAATGCATGCAGCACCTCGGCATGGGCGACATCATCGAGACCTACGGCGGCCCGATGCGTTTTATGGCCTATAAGGATTACCGGCGCGGCGAAACCCTGACCCGCTTTAGCCTTGCTCCGCTGGTTGAGCGTACCGGCGGGCGCCCCTGCCCCGTCTCGCGCGCTGAGCTTCAGCGCGAAATGCTGGACTTCTGGGGGCGCGACAGGGTGCAGTTCGGCAAGCGTGTGGAACACGTTCATGAAGACGACTCGGGCGTGAGCGTGACCTTCACCGACGGCACCACGGCAACAGGCGATTTTCTGATTGCCGCCGACGGCAGCCACTCGGCGGTTCGTCCGTACGTGCTGGGATACACCCCGGAGCGCCGCTACGCCGGGTACGTGAACTGGAACGGGCTGGTGAAGATTGATGAAGAGATTGCCCCGGCGCACCAGTGGACCACCTTCGTTGGCGAAGGCAAACGCGTGTCGCTGATGCCCGTCTCCGGCGGACGGTTTTACTTCTTTTTTGACGTGCCGCTGCCCGCGGGCCTGGCGGAGGATCGCACCACCCTGCGCGCCGATCTCACGGGCTATTTCCGCGGCTGGGCGCCGCCTGTGCAGACGCTTATCGCGGCGCTGGATCCTGAAACGACCAACCGCATTGAAATCCACGATATTGAGCCGTTCGACAGCCTGGTGCGCGGCAACGTCGCGCTGCTCGGCGATGCCGCGCACAGCACCACGCCGGATATTGGCCAGGGCGGCTGTGCGGCGATGGAAGACGCCGTCGTGCTGGGGGAATGCCTGCGTGAAAACCACAGCATTACGCTGGCGCTGCGGCAGTACGAAGCGCTGCGCTGCGACCGGGTGCGCGACCTGGTGCTGAAGGCGCGCAAGCGCTGCGACGTCACCCACGGGAAAGACATGGCGTTGACGCAGGCCTGGTATCAGGAGCTCAAAGAGGAGACTGGCGAGCGCATCATCAACGGTCTGTGCGAGACCATTCAGGGCGGCCCGTTAGGCTGAACGTAAGAGGGATAACGATGAAAAGAGAACCGACGCCACCCGCCCACTGTACCTTTGAGCCAGAGGACTGGCTGCGCCTGGCGAAATGCTGGCATCCGGTCGCGCGCGCCTGCGACGTCGGCCCGGCGCCGGTCAAGGCGACCCTGCTGGATGAACAGCTGGTGATTTACCGCATTAACGACCAGGTCGTGGTCGCCCGGGACGTCTGCCCGCACCGCGGCGTGCCGCTGACGCTCGGCTTTCACGACGAGCACGGGATTATCTGCCCCTATCATGGCTTACGCTTTGGAGAGGACGGGCGCTGCAACCGCATTCCCTCCAGCCCCGACCAGCCCGTTCCGGCGAAGCTGAACCTGATTAACTACGCCGTGGAGGAGCGCTTCGGCCTGATCTGGACCTGCCTGGCCTTTGACCCGGACAAACCTGCGCCGCTGCCCACCATGCCGCACTGGGATGACGCAGGCTTTCAGCAGATCAACTGCCCGGCGTTTGAGGTGAATGGCTTCGCCGGGCGACAGGTGGAGGGGTTTCTGGACGTGGCGCACTTTGCGTGGATCCACACCGATACTTTTGCCGATCCCAATAATCAGCTTGTGCCCGACTATCAGCCCCGGGAGACGCCGTTCGGCTTCGTGGCGGATTACTGGAGCGCCGTGAGCAACTATCCCGCCGGTTCACCCGTGCAGGCGCCAGAAGGCTTCCAGTGGCTGCGCCATTTTGAAATGCATCTGCCGTTCACCGCCACCCTGACGATTCATTTTCCGGGAGAGTCGAGACTGGTCATTATGAACGCCGCGTCGCCCGTGTCGTCGCGCGTGACCCGCATGTTCGCCCCTATCGCCCGCAATTTTGACCTGCATATTCCGGTGGAAGACGTGCATGCCTTTAACCTGCGCATCTTCGAGGAAGATCGTCTGATGGTGGAAACCCAGCGCCCGGAAAGCCTGCCGCTGGATCTGACCCTGGAAGCCCATATTCCCGCCGATAAAAGCTCAATTGCCTACCGTCGGGGACTGAAGAAGATGGGCTTTGGCGAATTTTTCCTGGTATGACGGAGGCCGCTATGCTGAGCGTGATTGTTGACGGGCTGTGGCGCGAGGGCGACAAAAGCCTCGCCGTCAGGCTGGTGGCTGAAGACGGTGAAGCGCTGCCGCCGTGGCAGCCCGGCGCGCACATTGATGTCCACCTGCCCTGCGGCGTGGTGCGCCAGTATTCCCTGACCGGGGCCTGTAAGGAAGAGAGCTATCTTATCTGCGTGGGCCGGGAAACCGCCTCGCGCGGCGGGTCGCGCTACGTTCACGAGACGCTGCGTCCCGGGCAGAAGCTGATGATATCGGCCCCGCGCAACCTGTTTCCGCTTCAGCAGGCTGAGCGGGTTTTGCTCCTGGCGGCGGGCATTGGCATTACGCCGCTGTATGCGATGGCCCTGCAGCTGACGGCGGCCGGAACGCCGTTTACGCTGCACTATTACGTCAGGAAGCGCGAAAGCGCGGCGTTTGCGCGCGAGCTCTCGCAGTGCGGTGAGTGCATCATTCATACCATCAGCCCGCGCACAGCGCTGGGTGAGCATCTTCCGGCGGCTGATGCGGGACTTCACGCCTGGATCTGCGGTCCAGCAGGGTTTATGGAAAAAGTGTGTGAGGTCGCCACGGCGAAGGGATGGGATGACGCCCATCTTCACAGCGAGGCGTTTCAACCCGCATCCCCTGTCACAGGCGGCGTCGCGGGCGAGATCTTTACGGTTAAACTGGCCTCCACCGGCGAACGCTGGCCGGTGCCTGCGGATAAAACCATCGCCCAGGTATTGCAGGAAAACGGCGTAGCGGTACCGCTGTCTTGTGAAATGGGGATTTGCGGCGCGTGCCTGACCCCGGTGATTGACGGCGTGGTGGATCACCGGGATAGCGTGCAGTCGGAGGCGGAAAAAGGCGCGCCGGACCAGCAGGTTGCACTGTGCTGCTCGCGGAGCCATTCCGGGGAACTGGTGATTGCGCTGTAAAACGAAAAAACCCTGCGATATTGCTATCGCAGGGTTTTCGAATTTGGCGGAAGCGTAGAGATTCGAACTCTAGAACCCTTTCGGGTCGCCGGTTTTCAAGACCGGTGCCTTCAACCGCTCGGCCACGCTTCCAAAGTGAGGCGCACTATAAACACCTATTAGCGCCTTGTAAAGCAGGAATTTTTCTATTTCTCCATGCCTGCGCAAAACTCATTCAACCGAGGTGTAAAACGTAAGGCCCGTTCCGCCGCAGCCAGCGGGTGTATGGCTGCCTTTAACGGTAATGAAACCTTCTACCTCCAGAATTTCTCCTACACTTTAAAGGTTCTACCGGTACGGTGAACGTCAAAAAGCCGGATCGATTAGGGCGATGAGGGTGTGAGCCTTTCAGCCTGCGATCATGTTGCCTTTAACTGAGGAGTTTGCGGTATGGCATTCGTAACAACGAAAGACGGCGTCAACATATTCTACAAAGACTGGGGTTCAAAAGAGGCGCAACCCATTGTTTTCCACCACGGCTGGCCTTTGAGTGCCGATGACTGGGATAACCAGATGCTCTTCTTCCTTGCGGAAGGCTATCGCGTTATCGCTATCGACCGTCGTGGCCATGGGCGTTCGGATCAGGTGAGTGAAGGCCACGATATGGATCATTATGCCTCCGATGCGTCGGCCGTGGTTGAAAGCCTGGACCTGCGCAACGCCGTGCACGTCGGCCACTCCACCGGGGGCGGCCAGGTCGCGCGCTATGTTGCGAAATACGGACAACCGCAGGGGCGCGTCGCCAAAGCGGTACTCGTCAGCGCCGTCCCTCCTCTGATGGTAAAAACGGACGCTAACCCCGGTGGGACGCCCATCGAGGTTTTCGACGGTTTCCGCAAGGCGCTGGCGGCTAACCGCGCCCAGTTTTACCTCGACGTCGCCAGCGGTCCTTTCTACGGTTTTAATCGGGAGGGGGCCGAGGTTTCACAGGGCACCATTCAGAACTGGTGGCGTCAGGGAATGATCGGAAGCGCAAAAGCGCACTATGAGGGAATTAAGGCGTTTTCAGAGACCGACCAGACGGAGGATTTAAAAGCCATCACGGTTCCCGTACTGGTGCTGCAGGGCGACGACGATCAGGTCGTGCCGTATAAAAATGCTGCTCTACTGCAGGACAAGCTGCTGGCGAACAGCGTACTGAAAGTTTATCCGGGCTTCCCGCACGGGATGCATACCACCCATGCGGATACCATCAACGCGGACATTCTGGCCTTTATCCGCTCTTAGACGTCACCTTTCTTGCCGGGTAGCGCTGCGCTTACCCGGCCTACATTTCGCACGATCCACCGTCCGCCAACGCCACCCAAGGGTGGCGTTGTTTATTCCGCTTAACGATTATCCAACTGGGCGCGAACGTTGTTCAGCCCGGTAGTATTGATGCGATAAGGCTGCCCGTTCACGGACCGGATCAGCTTTTTAGTGCGGAGTTTTTTAAAGACGTTAAGCGTGCAGTCGCTCAGCACCAGCCCTTCACGGGTGTAGCACTCAACGGACGTGACGCGGCCAGAACTGTCGCGGACGTGCACAATACGTCCACCTTTGGCGAGAACGTGTAAGGTACGTTGTTCCTGACGGGATAAATTCATACTGGAAAACCTGTGTAATCATCATGCGTAAAAACAAGCCCACACCCGCAGGTGCGTGCGTAAGGTTTAAGCGCAGCGATAACCAGTCCGTCCTGAAAAGAGCGGGAAACTGATTATCTGATGAAAACATTCTCCAGCATCAAAGCCTCGGTGAGAGATGAAAAGATATTTGCGGTGTGAATGATAACGCCTGTTTTTTACAGGGAAATAGCGGGAGGTTAAAAGTGTGAAGTGGATCGATCCGTGAAATCGTCTTTAGTCAGTTTTACTGCCAGACTGGAGCACCTTACTGACACTGACTGGAGTTTTTTTATGCCTGATAACTATACCGTGGTTGAAACCGTCCCCACTGCAGAGGCTTTTTGCCGCCTGCGCGAAATTTCGGGCCTTAGCCCTCGCCCGCTGGAGGCGGCACGAAAAGCGCTGCCCGGCAGCTGTTATGGCATGCATATTCTGTGTGAGGGTAAACCGGTGGGTATGGGGCGAATCGTGGGGGACGGTGCGTTGAATTTCGATATTGTCGACGTCGCCGTTGATCCCCTTTATCAGGGGCAAGGGCTTGGCAGAGTCATTATGGAAACGCTTGTTGCCTGGCTGGATAACCATGCCTGCAAAGGTGCCTACGTTTGTTTAATGGCGGATGTGCCTGAGCTTTATGCAAAATTTGGTTTTACGCTCGTTCGCCCGGCAAGCGAAGGAATGGCCAGAATCTGGTGAAGGGCAAATCCGCGTTAAAACAAAAAGAAAAACCCCAGGTTGACGAGCAACCTGGGGTTCATATTTGGCGGAAGCGTAGAGATTCGAACTCTAGAACCCTTTCGGGTCGCCGGTTTTCAAGACCGGTGCCTTCAACCGCTCGGCCACGCTTCCTAAGTGAGCCGAACTATAAACACCTCTCTGCGTGCTGTAAAGAGTCGCGGCATTCGTTCGCTGTAAAAATAGTCAAAACGTGTTTAATCGGTTGAACTGACAACACATCGACGATTTTATCAGCACAGGCTTAGTGTTTTTTAATGTACATGTCCTTCGTGTAATAGTACCCCAGCTTATCCGGCGTAAATCCGCCCACCCACGGTTTGACCAGATGCGTACGGACGTAGTGATACACCGGAATGGCGGGCACATCACGTCCCAGCAGATCTTCCGCCTGCTGGTAGAACTTACCCCGCTCTTCCGTTGTTTTGGCTTTTGCGGCATTCACCAGCGCCTGGTCGTATTCCGGATTGCTGTACTGACTGGTGTTTTCGCTGTCGCCGGTGCGGAAGTTGTTCAGGAATGTCGCCGCGTCGTCGTAGTCGGCAATCCAGGCGTAACGCACCGCGTCAAAGTTGTGGGTATGCATGGTATCCAGCATGGTTTTCCACTCCTGATTTTGCAGCTTCGCCTCCACGCCGAGGTTCTTTTTCCACATGGAGCTGGCCGCAATCGCGATACGCTGGTGCGATTCAGAGGTGTTATAGAGCAGGTTGAAGCGCAGAGGATGGCTGGCGTTATACCCGGCCGCTTCGAGCAATTTTTTCGCCTCAGCGATGCGCTTGTCCTGCGGCCAGCTGGCGTAATCCGGGTTCTGTAGCTTAACGCCGCCGATATCCGGCTGGCTGATGAGCCACGCAGGACGCTGCCCCTGCCCTAATACTTTCCCGGCAATGATGTCTTTATCGAGCGCCATGTTCAGCGCCTTGCGCACGCGGACGTCGTTGAACGGCGGCCGGGTGGTATTAAATTCGTAGTAATAGGTTGCCAGCTGCGGAGAGACATCCAGCTCGCTGCCCAGCGTTTTTTTGAGCTGAGCGAACTGGTTGATCGGCACCGTGTAGACAATATCAATTTCGCCCGCTTTATAGCGGTTCACATCTGCGGCCTCGGAGGTGATAGGCAGATACGTCACCTTGTTAATCACGGTATGGTCATTATCCCAGTAGCGCGGGTTGCGCTCCGCCACAATGCGTTCGTTGACCACCCACTGGGACAGCTTATAGGCACCGCTGGTAACGATATGTTCAGGCTTGGTCCACTTGTCGCCGAAGCGGCCAATCAGCACTTTGTCCACCGGCACCAGTGACGGGTGCGCCAGCATGGCCAGGAATGCCGCATTAGGCTGCGTCAATGTGACTTCCAGCGTGGTGTCGTTTATCGCTTTCACGCCCAGCGTATCGGGTGCTTTTTTCCCCTGCGCAATATCCGCACCATTCACAATGTGCATGTTGCCTGGATAGCTGGCATACGGTGAAGCGGTTTGAGGATCAACCAGACGCTGCCAGCTCCAGACCACATCTTCCGCGGTGATGGCAGTGCCGTCGCTCCAGGTGATGCCCGGGCGCAGATGGAACGTCCAGACGGTGTTGTCCTTGTTCTCCCATTTTTCCGCCAGCCGTGGCTGAATGTCCCCCGCCGGGGAGACACTGACCAGCCCATCGAATAAATCGCTGATAATATTGAATTCGACGTCGCTTTCGACTTTATGCGGGTCGAGCGAGGCCGGCTCATTACCGTTGTTCCTGACCAGTTCCTGCTTCTCTGCCAGTTGGGTTCCTGCCGGCACGTTAGCCGCCCAACTTGCCGTGCTGGTGCACAGTATGGCCGCGGTTAACAAAGAGAGTGTAAAGTTAGTGCGTGTTTGTGGTTTCATGTCCTTCGCCTTATTGTCTGTTTTATGACGATCCGGGAATAACTCTTAGCGCCCGCATTGAAATAAGGCAATATTTTTCAGTAACCTATAAGAGGTTGATCTGAATAAAATTCGTAATCCGCTGTTCATCCTGTGGGAAATGATTTTTGCAGAAGAAATAACCAGCATCAGCGCTAACGTGCTGAGTAAAGATGGGTAAAACCACTTTGAGACTGGCGCGCCGTTTCCTATTCTTGCCGTTAATTACATCTGTCATAAGAGAGTGACTCATGGATCGTATAATTACATCTTCACGCGACCGCACATCGCTACTCAGTACCCATAAGGTGCTGCGCAATACCTATTTCATGCTTAGCCTGACGCTGGCATTTTCAGCGATCACCGCCACCGCCAGCACCGTGCTGATGCTGCCGTCTCCGGGGCTGATCCTGACGCTGGTGGGGATGTATGGTCTGATGTTCCTGACCTACAAAACCGCTGACAAACCGGTCGGTATTCTGTCTGCGTTTGCCTTCACCGGCTTCCTGGGCTATATCCTGGGGCCGATGCTGAATGCCTATCTGTCTGCCGGTATGGGTGACCTTATCGGTATGGCGCTGGGCGGTACCGCACTGGTGTTCTTCTGCTGCTCGGCCTACGTGCTGACCACCCGTAAGGACATGTCCTTCCTCGGCGGTATGCTGATGGCGGGTGTCGTGGTGGTGCTGGTGGGTATGGTGGCGAACATCTTCCTGCAGCTGCCTGCCCTGCATCTGGCGATCAGCGCCGTGTTTATTCTGATTTCTTCAGGTGCCATCCTGTTTGAAACCAGCAACATCATTCGCGGCGGTGAGACGAACTATATTCGCGCTACCGTGAGCCTGTATGTGTCGCTGTACAATATCTTCGTCAGCCTGCTGAGCATCCTGGGCTTCGCCAGCCGCGATTAAAGCCACAGCAATGTAAATCTGGCCCCGCTTATGCGGGGCTTTGTTTTTTGGTACACTGCTGCGGTTTTTGACTGATGCGTGAATGATTATGTTGAGTTTTGAAGGCAAAGAGATCGAGACCGATAACGACGGTTATCTTAAAGAGAGTGGCCAGTGGAGTGAAGCGCTGGCAGCGGTGATTGCGGAGAAAGAGGGTATCGTCCTCTCCCCCGAACACTGGGAAGTGGTGCGCTTCGTGCGCGAGTTCTATCTCGAATTCAACACCTCTCCGGCCATCCGCATGCTGGTCAAAGCCATGGCCAATAAGTTCGGTGAAGAGAAAGGCAACAGCCGCTATCTCTATCGCCTGTTTCCAAAAGGCCCGGCAAAACAGGCAACAAAGATTGCTGGCCTGCCAAAGCCGGTGAAGTGCATTTAATAGCGAATACCGAAGTTAACGTACTCCCGACCGGGTTGATGCGGTTCCGTTAAGACCTTATCAACCCGCGCGCTGCGCGGCCCGCCCGCTTTCAGCCACGCCACCAGCTTGTCGACCTGCTCCGCTTCGCCGCAGGCGACCACCTCAACGCTGCCGTCGTCCATGTTGCGCGCGTATCCCGTTAGCCCAAGCTGAACGGCCTCGCGCTGGGTGCTGTATCGGAACCCGACGCCCTGAACGACGCCGTGAACCCAGGCAATGGTGCAGACTTTAGACATTCTTCTTCTCCTTAACGTAGCGTTTTCGGTAAACAGCCGTAGTGTTGCCGAAAACGGGCGGTGAAACGAGAGCTGGACAGATAACCACATTGTAATGCGATTTCGCCGATCGGTAATCGGGTTGACTGTAGCTGTGACAGCGCAACGGCCATCCTCACCTCCTCCACAATCTGGCGAAAACTCTGAGACTCCTCGCGTAACCGCCTGCGCAGCGTCGGTACGCTTACTGCGAGACGGCTGGCGACGTCCTGCGCGGTCCAGGCTCTGGCGGGCGACAGCATAATAAACTGCCGCACCTGCTCGGTCAGGTTATTGCTTCGCTCGATAAGCAGCGGGCCTGCCACGCCGTCATGCAGCAAGGCCAGCAACAGACCGAAGGCCTGATGTTTTTGCAGCGCCTCCGGTAACTCCTGACGCACGGCGTGCAGCAGGTTATCCCACATAAACGCAAGCCCTTCACTCAGCGGAGCACAGAGCGAATGCAGCGCCGTGCGCGGCCAGGATTTCAGGTAATGCGCTTTAAACTCGGCAACAATTTCCGGCGATAACATCAGCAAGTCCGAGTGAAACAGACCATTTGCAGGCTGATTAATGATCTCCATCGCCGTATTGGCAGGAATAATGATGAGCTCATCCCGGGTTGCCACCAGGCGGTTGTCGTCCTGCACAATCACCTTACTGCCGTGAGTGATATGGCAAATCGCCGGAAAAAAGAGCTTAACCTGGTGCAGGCGATGCATTTTGCTGGCACTCACTTCACCCGCCGTGAGATGTTTATGTCGAAAATGGAACTCCTGCACCCCGCCATCCTTATCTGCTGTAGGTTGCCGTTAACTGAACCTTTGCCAGAACGTGACTATTGAGCATAAAGCCGACCAGCGCGCCGCTGGCATTTTTGTCGACGGGCAGCTTATCCACGTCCAGCGCCCAGACGGTCATCTGATAACGGTGAGGCTTATCGCCTGCGGGCGGACATGCGCCGCCGAATCCAGAATAACCGAAATCATTACGCCCCTGCACGGCGCCAGCAGGTAATTTTTCTCCATTGGGGTTACCGGCGTCAGCGGGCAGCGTCATTGTCTTCGCGGGAATGTTGGCTACTGTCCAGTGCCACCAGCCGCTGCCGGTAGGCGCATCCGGGTCATAGACCGTGACGGCAAAACTTTTCGTACCCGCGGGCGGATTTGTCCACGCCAGCCGCGGTGAGGTATTCCCACCGTGGCAGCCAAATCCCTCAAACACCTGCGGTGACGCTAACCGCCGTTCACCGGAAATATCCCGGCTGGTCATGCTGAAAGACGGTGCTGCGAAAGCCTGAAAACTCATTGCCGTCAGAGCGGCTATTGTGATGACGCTGCGCTTTTTCATGGGTATTTCCTCTGCTGAACCGGAAGCCCTAAGATAAAGCACGCAACCATGCCCTAATGTGCCTAAGCGATTTGATTTTGTGCCGAAACGCTCAACGGCATCCGCAGATGATTGCGCCTTGCTGAATGTGCTAATCTACGCGCCATTTCCATGCAATCGACAGAACAGCAAATTATGAGTGTACGTTTAGTGTTAGCCAAAGGGCGCGAGAAGTCATTGCTGCGCCGCCATCCCTGGGTCTTTTCCGGCGCGGTTGCGCGTATGGAAGGTAAAGCCAACCTCGGTGAAACCATCGATATCGTTGACCATCAGGGGAAATGGTTAGCGCGCGGCGCATACTCGCCAGCATCGCAGATCCGCGCGCGCGTCTGGACGTTCGATAAAGATGAAACCATCGACATCGACTTCTTCGTGCGTCGTCTGCAGCAGGCTCAGCAGTGGCGTGAGTGGCTGGCAAAACGCGACGGGCTGGACAGCTACCGCCTGATTGCCGGTGAGTCCGACGGCCTGCCGGGCGTGACCATCGATCGCTTCGGTAACTTTATGGTGCTACAGCTCCTGAGCGCCGGAGCGGAATACCAGCGTGCCGCGCTGATTAGCGCGCTGCAAACGCTGTTCCCACAGTGCGCCATTTACGACCGCAGCGATGTGGCGGTGCGTAAAAAAGAAGGCATGGAGCTGACGCAAGGGCCAGTTACCGGTGAATTACCGCCAGCCCTGCTGCCTATCGAAGAACACGGCATGAAGCTGCTGGTGGATATTCAGGGCGGCCACAAAACAGGTTACTACCTCGACCAGCGCGATAGCCGTCTGGCAACCCGTCAGTACGTGGCGAACAAGCGCGTGCTGAACTGCTTCTCCTACACGGGCGGTTTTGCCGTTTCGGCGCTGATGGGCGGCTGTGCTCAGGTGGTGAGCGTGGACACCTCGCAGGAAGCGCTGGACGTGGCAAAACAGAACGTTGAGCTAAACAAGCTGGACCTGAGCAAAGCGGAGTTTGTGCGTGATGACGTCTTCAAGCTGCTGCGTAAATATCGCGACCAGGGCGAGAAGTTCGACGTCATCGTGATGGATCCACCCAAGTTTGTGGAAAACAAAAGCCAGCTGATGGGTGCCTGCCGTGGATACAAAGATATCAACATGCTGGCTATCCAGCTGCTGAACCCGGGCGGCGTGCTGCTGACCTTCTCCTGCTCCGGCCTGATGACCACAGATTTATTTCAGAAAATCATCGCCGATGCCGCAATAGATGCTGGTCGTGATGTACAATTTATAGAGCAGTTCCGTCAGGCGGCCGATCATCCGGTGATCGCTACCTACCCGGAAGGGCTGTATCTGAAAGGGTTTGCCTGTCGCGTCATGTAACTTGAAAAGAGAAATATTGCCCTCACATCGTGTGTAAGTAATGTTTCCCGGGAGGTGACTATGATTGCCAGCAAATTCGGTATCGGCCAGCAGGTCCGCCACACCTTGCTTGGGTATTTGGGTGTGGTCGTGGATATCGACCCGGAGTATTCCCTTGACGAACCCTCAGCCGACGAGCTGGCGGTTAATGCAGAGCTTCGTGCCGCGCCCTGGTACCACGTGGTGATGGAAGGTGACGACGGGCAACCCGTTCACACCTATCTCGCTGAGGCGCAGTTAAGCAGCGAACTGCAGGATGAACATCCGGAGCAACCCACGATGGATGAATTAGCGCAGACTATCCGCAAGCAGTTGCAGGCGCCGCGCCTGCGCAACTGAGCGTGTAAAAAAAGCCCGGTAATCGGGCCTTTTTTTTACTTCGCCAGCCCCAGCCGGGGGATTTCAATCGCCGGGCATCTGTCCATAACCACCTGTAAACCCGCCTCGCGCGCCAGCACGGCAGCCTGTTCGTTGATGACGCCCAACTGCATCCACAGCATTTTCGCACCAATGGCAATCGCCTCCTGCGCGACGCCCCATGCCGCTTCGGAATTACGGAACACATCCACCATGTCCACTTTTTCCGGTACATCGTTAAGCGTGGCGTAGCCCTGCTGGCCTAATAACGTCTTTCCCGCCACTTTCGGCGAAACGGGGATCACGTGATAGCCCTGATCGAGAAGGTATTTCATCACGCGATAGCTTGGGCGATCCGGTTTATCGCTGGCACCCACCAGCGCAATAGTGCGCGTGGATGTCAAAATCTCGGCAATATCATTCTCTTTCATGCTTTTTCTCCAGGCTTTTTACAAAGTGTACGCCAAAGCGCACATCTCAACCATCCATCCCATACAGATGTATGAGGGCAAAACGGTGATTTATGTCTATATGTTAGTAAACGTGATTATCGAAAAATTTTGATACATTCTTGCGGGTATAATTTTCAACTGGAGTCACCTATGAAAACCGGCATTGTCTCTGCTGTGATTGCGTTAGTGATGCCGGTTTGCGTTTTTGCAACCACGCTTCGGCTCTCGACTGATATTGACCTGCTGGTGCTGGACGGAAAAAAAGTCTCCAGTTCATTATTGCGCGGCGCAGAGAGCATCGAACTGGATAACGGGCCGCACCAGCTGGTGTTTCGGGTAGAAAAAACGATCGGTCTTGCGAACCATGAACAACGGATGTACATCTCTCCCCCACTGATTGTCAGCTTTAATACCCAGCGGGTCAGTCAGGTAAATATTACCCTGCCGCGGCTTGAGAGCGAAAAAGAGTCCGTCGCTTTCGACGCCGCGCCGCGCGTTGAGCTGCTGGATGGGGATTCGATGCCGATCCCGGTGAAGCTTGATATTCTGGCGCTAACCACCTCGCCAAAAGGCACGGACTACGAGGCCGCAACCGAGTCTTATAACAAAGCGGGCAAACGCGCCTCTCTTCCGCAGTTTGCCACCATGATGGCCGACGACAGTACGCTGTTATCCGGTGTTTCAGAGCTGGATGTTATTCCGCCTCAGTCCCAGACGCTGACGGAGCAACGCCTGAAATTCTGGTTTCAGCAGGCCGATCCCGATACGCGCGCCCGCTTTTTACAGTGGGCAAAACAACAACCTTCGTCGTAAGCCACATTTTTTACGCCTTTCTCTTGCAGCATCAGGCGGTTCCCGTCATCGTGTAGTCAGTTAACCTGATGGATATGATTATGGAACTGACAACACGCACGCTCCCGGAACGCAAACACATTGCTCTGGTTGCGCACGATCACTGTAAACAAATGCTGCTTAACTGGGTTCGCCGCCATCAGTCATTGCTGGAAAAGCACGCCCTCTCCGCGACCGGCACCACCGGTAACCTGATCCAGCGCGAAACGGGTCTGGAGGTGAACGCCATGCTGAGCGGCCCGATGGGCGGGGATCAGCAGGTCGGCGCGCAGATTTCGGAAGGGAAAATTGATGTGCTGATCTTCTTCTGGGATCCGCTGAATGCGGTTCCACACGACCCGGACGTGAAAGCCCTGCTGCGCCTGGCGACGGTGTGGAACATCCCGGTGGCAACGAACCTGTCGACGGCGGATTTCATCATCGAATCGCCGCAGTTTAATTCGCCGGTTGATATCCTGATCCCGGACTATCAGCGCTATCTTTCCGAGAGACTGAAGTAGCTTTTTTGCCGGGTGGCGGCTGCGCCTTACCCGGCCTACAAAATCTTGCCGGGCATCGCTATGGTTTACGCGCCACCGGCACATCAATACTCTTCAGAATATCGACAAACACGGATGGCTCCTCTTTATTGAACAACAGCCATACGCGATGACGCGCGCGGGTTATCGCCACATACAGCAGACGTCGCTCTTCTGCATCCGGGAAATCTTCCGGCACCGGCAGCAGGGCCTCTTCCATCACCGACTCACGGGCCGGGGCCGGGAAACCGTCGCTGCCCTCTTTAAGCCCCACCACAATGACATAATCCGCCTGCTGCCCTTTGCTGGCATGAATTGTCATAAATTCAAGCTGCAGTTTCGGCCAACGTGTAGCGGCCTTTTCCAGCGCGGCCGGTTTGAGGTGATGATAGCGCGCCAGCACCAGAATGCGTTCGTCGGGTTTCGCGTAGCCGCTCAGTTTATCCAGTAGCGGCTCAAGCTGATCTTCTGCTAACAGGGTGACCGCTTTTTTATCCCCCGGCGTCAGGCTGTTGAGCGGTTTGGTCAGCTGGTGCGGGTTCTGCTGGATAAAGCGGTTGGCTATTTCGCCAATGCGCGCATTGAAGCGGTAGGTGGTGTCCAGATCGCTGCGATCGCCTTCGCCAAAATAGTGGTGAAACGCTGTCGTCAGTGAAAGCTGCGCCCCGCTAAAGCGATAGATGGCCTGCCAGTCATCCCCCACCGCAAACAGCGACGTATGTTTGTTCTGCGCCCGCAGCGCCGAGAGCAGTGCGGCACGCTGCGGAGAGATATCCTGAAACTCATCCACCAGTATGTGCTTCCACGGGCTGACGAAACGCCCCTTCTCTAAAATGATAATGGCCTGATGGATAAGCCCGGAGAAATCGACGGCGTTCTCCTCTTTCAGTGCCGTTTTCCAGGCTTTTAGCATCGGAGCCATCAGCTTCACGCGCTTTGAAAACACCGCGCGGATCGCCTCCGGGGCACTTTCAATCATCTCGGCCTGCGAACCGCCGTGCATGCGCATCAGGCTGACCCAACGATCGAGACGCGAGCCGAGCCGACGTGCCAGCTTGTCATCCTGCCAGAAACTGCCTTCCGGCACCGCCCAGTTCAGCTCTTCCTCCAGCCACTGACGCCAGCCTTTTGCCTGTGCTTTTTTCTCACTGCACTGCTGCCGCCACGTTTCAATGAACAGCGCCTGGCGCGTCTGCGTGTCGTTTTCCAGCTTACTGATGGACGGGACTTTCTTGCTGCCCTGCTGAATGATATGCAATGCAAGCGCATGAAACGTTCTGGCCGAGATATCCTGGGTATGCAGTCTCGCCTGGATACGTTCGTCCATCTCCTGTGCGGCTTTGCGGCCAAATGCCAGCAGCAGAATCTGGTCTGCAACGGCCTCGCCCGTGGTCAGAAGCCAGCCTGCGCGAGCCACCAGCACCGAGGTTTTACCGCTCCCGGCTCCCGCCAGCAACAGCAGAGATTGTTCACCGTTGACCACCGCACGCGCCTGCGCAGGGTTAAGCGGCGATGACTCAACCGTGCTGAAGAAATCAGCGTATTGGGTGAGCATGGCATCGGTCCAGGCCTGGTTATGCGCAAGGCGACTTTTATCAATATCGCTCAGCCATGCCTGGCACTTCCGCCATGCATCGCGGCAATTATCAAACTCATTGAGACGCGCCACGGGGAACGGCAACGCAGTCAGCGCCTGTTTTATTTTTTGCTGCAGTCCCGCCGTTTGCTGGCGCGTGAGCCATTTATGTTGGGCATCGCTCTGCGCGATTTCATCCAGTACCTGTTGCAAAACCTGGGCGGCAATCACGCTCATATCCTGGCTCCACTGCTGCCAGAGCGTGTTCAGATGGTAATGAAAACGCTGGGTTTCCCCCCACTCGGTGCCGTGAAGGCGCACCACTTTATCGGCAGGCAAAACGAACTCCAGCTCGCCCCACACCAGCCCACGTTTACAGTGGATCGCCAACATTTGATTGAAGGGAATGAGATATTCGTGGCGTTCCCCGGAGACTTTCACTCCCGCGTTAAGGAGCACAACCTTGTCGTAAGGGTGTTGAGCCAAGCGTTTGCCCATTGACGTTGCTTTCAGTTCCATATCCAGCCGGATCCACGAAAAGATAATTTGCCTGATAGTTTAACTGCCAGTTTTAAGGTGCTCCAGCCTAAAAAAACGTTACAATCAGTGGGCGTTAATTTTATCGAAAGGAAGTGAGGGTTTATGCGTACCGTTCTGAATGTGTTGAATTTTGTGCTGGGCGGTTTTGCCACCACCCTTTCCTGGCTTTTTGCCACTCTGGTCAGCATCGTGCTTATCTTTACCCTGCCGCTGACGCGCTCCTGCTGGGAAATCACCAAACTCTCCTTTATTCCCTACGGTAATGAGGCTGTCCACGTCGATGAGCTGAACCCGGAAGGTAAAAACGCGCTGATGAATACCGGCGGCACCGTGCTGAATATTCTGTGGCTGATTTTCTTTGGCTGGTGGCTGTGCCTGATGCACATTTTTGCCGGTATCGCCCAGTGCGTGACGATTATTGGCATTCCTGTTGGGATCGCGAACTTTAAAATTGCCGTCATTGCCCTGTGGCCGGTTGGACGTAGGGTCGTCCCGGTTGAGGTGGCGCAAGCCGCGCGTGAGGCCAATGCTCGCCGTCGTTTTCAGTAATAAGGACTGGCCGCGCTCATGCTAAGCCCACTGCTTCGCCGTTATACCTGGAACAGCATCTGGCTTTATAACGTCAGAATTTTTATCGCCCTCTGTGGCACCGTTGCTCTGCCGTGGTGGCTGAATGACGTTAAGCTCACGATTCCGCTCACGTTAGGGGTGGTTGCGGGGGCGCTTGCGGACCTCGATGACCGTCTGGCCGGGCGTCTGCGCAACCTGGTTATCACTCTTGTCTGTTTCTTTATTGCGTCCGCGTCTGTCGAGCTGCTCTTCCCGTGGCCCTGGCTGTTTGCCTTAGGCCTTACGCTCTCCACCAGCGGCTTTATTCTGCTCGGCGGGCTTGGACAGCGTTATGCCACCATCGCATTTGGCGCGCTGCTGATTGCTATTTACACCATGCTGGGTGTGTCCCTGTACGATCAGTGGTACCAGCAACCCGTGCTGCTATTGCTGGGGGCCATCTGGTATAACCTGCTGACGTTAACCGGGCACCTCATCTTCCCGGTGCGCCCTCTGCAGGATAACCTTGCCCGCAGCTATGAACAGCTGGCTCATTATCTGGAGCTGAAATCCCGGCTGTTTGACCCGGATATCGAAGAGGAAAGCCAGGCCCCTCTTTACGATCTGGCGCTGGCAAACGGCCAACTGGTCGCCACGCTGAACCAGACCAAAGCCTCCCTTCTGACCCGCCTGCGCGGAGACCGCGGCCAACGCGGGACGCGAAGAACGCTTCACTACTACTTTGCCGCGCAGGACATCCATGAGCGCGCCAGCTCTTCACACGTTCAGTATGCCGCCCTGCGTGAAACGTTCCGCTACAGCGACGTAATGTTCCGCTTCCAGCGGTTACTTTCAATGCAGTCTCAGGCGTGTCAGCAGCTAGCGCGTTCAATTTTGCTGCGGACGCCCTATCAGCATGACCCGCGGTTTGAGCGCGCGTTTAGCCATCTTGATGCGGCAATCGACCGCGTGCAGGCCAGTGGAACCGCACCGGAACATATAAAAGCGCTGGGGTTTTTGCTTAATAACCTGCGGGCAATCGATGCTCAGCTGGCGACCATTGAATCCGAACAGGCGATGGCCATGCCGGGCAACGATGCCGATAATCAGCTTGCTGATGACAGCGTGCATAGCGTTAGCGACATGTGGCTGCGGCTGAGCCGCAATTTTACGCCGGAATCTGCCCTGTTTCGTCACGCGGTGAGAATGTCACTGGTGCTGTGCGTGGGTTACGCGTTTATTCAAATAACCGGTTTACACCACGGCTACTGGATCCTGCTCACCAGCCTGTTTGTCTGCCAGCCCAACTATAACGCCACCCGCCACCGCCTGGCGTTACGTATTATTGGAACGCTGGTAGGCGTCGCCATTGGTCTGCCGGTGCTCTATTTCGTGCCGTCCATCGAGGGCCAACTGGTGCTGATCGTCATTACCGGCGTGCTGTTCTTCGCCTTCCGTAATGTGCAATACGCCCACGCGACGATGTTCATCACGCTGCTGGTTTTACTGTGCTTTAACCTGCTGGGAGAAGGGTTTGAAGTTGCCCTGCCCCGCGTGATCGACACGCTCATTGGCTGCGCTATCGCCTGGGCGGCGGTGAGTTTCATCTGGCCCGACTGGCGTTTTCGTAATTTGCCGCGGGTGTTAGACAGGGCGATGAATGCAAACTGCCGGTACCTTGATGCGATCCTGGAGCAATACCACCAGGGGCGCGATAACCGCCTTGCTTATCGCATTGCCCGGCGCGATGCGCATAACAGCGATGCCGAACTGGCGTCGGTGGTCTCGAACATGTCCACGGAACCGCGCGCCACCGCGGAAATTCGTGAAACCGCTTTTCGTCTGCTGTGTCTGAATCATACGTTCACTAGCTATATTTCTACGCTGGGCGCACACCGTGAGAAACTGACCAACCCGGGCATTCTTGCCTTACTGGATGATGCTGTCTGCTACGTCGATGATGCCCTACATCATCGGCCAGCCGATGAGCCGCGCGTTCAACAATCGCTGGATGAACTGGCCCAACGTATTGCCCACCTTGATCCGGGTGCCGACAACAAAGCACCGCTGGTCCTGCAGCAAATCGGCCTGCTGATTGCCCTGCTGCCGGAAATCTGCCGGCTGCAGCAGCAGATCGCTACCTTGAGGAATGATGCTCCTGACTCTCGGGCAGCGCATTAAACCACTCTGTCAGCTCCCGGCGAATGTCGGCCGGGAGCGCCGCTTCATGTAGCCCTTCGATGGCACCTTCCAGCGCGAACAGCACCTTTATACTTAAGGCCTTGTTTTTGGATCTCATCTTTAACCAGCATTTCCTGGCGCCCAGTTCCCGTAAGGTTTCCTCATTAGTGATGCCTGCTTCTAAAAGCAGCACCTCAAGTTGAAAGGTCAGGTTCGGAAGATCTTTTAGCCGGTTGCGCTGATGGCGCTGGCAGCGCTCTTTCCTTGCCGCGTCGAGAGCAAAGGAGGAAAGCTGGAGCAATTTGTCCCTGTCCTGCCACAGCCCGTCGTCCACCCGATAGTAATTAAGCAGGACGGGACGGCCTCGTTTCATTAGCGTCAGAAACGAAGAGGCGTTTTTTACACAATACCTGGCACTCTCTTCACAGGCCCGAAGGTAAAGCTCTCCTTCAGACACCATCGCGAACACCGCGTTATCCACCGCCAGAGTGTACCCACCAAATAGCGCCCGATGATGAATTTCGCCTAACGGTGAGAGGTATTCCTGCGATTTATAAATCCGCTCATAAGATATCTTTTTCATGATAATTCCATTAAAAATCAATTATTAACAACGATATTTCTCACTAACGGATCCGTTAGCAGGAAAATAGGCAACTTATTGCTGGAGGGCAAGATGATTTTTTATGGCGCACCAAGAATGGGTGAAATTTGCGAGTCTCTTTCCGAAAATGAGGTTGATCTTTATGCATACAGGGGTTACTGTATATCCATACAGTAACCACAGGGCTGGAATGAATATGTACACTTCAGGCTATGCAAATCGCTCAACATCTCTCTCTTCTACCGCTGGCAATGTCGCGCAGAAATCCGTCGGGCGTGATTCTACAGGGCTTATCAGTGAAGTGGTTTACCGTGAAGACCAGCCTCTGTTGACGCAACTCTTATTACTGCCGCTGTTGCAACAGCTTGGTCAGCAATCACGCTGGCAGCTTTGGCTGACGCCACAGCAAAAATTAAGCCGCGAGTGGGTTCTGTCTGCGGGCCTGCCGCTGGCGAAAGTGATGCAGATTAACCAACTCTCACCCTGCGATACGGTAGATTCAATGATTCGGGCCTTACGTACAGGGAATTACAGTGTGGTGATCGGATGGCTGCCTGAGGAACTCTCGGAAGAGGAACACCTGAGACTGACGGAAGCAGCGGAAGAAGGTCACGCGATGGGGTTTATTATGCGACCGGTTCGTGCAGATTCTTATCGCAGAGGACAACATTCCGGGCTAAAAATTCACTCAAATTTGTATCATTGAGTGAAATTAAGATTTTTCCTGGAATTTTTTTCGACCATAAGATGCAGAAATAGTTCAACGCGTCAAATCTTCGGCAAGGCTTGTCTGGAGCGGTTCTCGTTAATTTAGCTGCACAATTTTCGTTCAAAAAATGTTAAATATTAGGTATACGGAACTTTTTTTTTCATATGCCTGACAGACTTCACACTTGTAAGTTTTCATCTACGTTGTAGACTTTACATCGCCAGGGGTGCTCGGCCTAAGCCGAAGATATCGGTAGATTTATATTTGACCACGCCCCCCGGTGAAGGATTTAACCGTGATTTCTCTGCAGAGATCTTCATGGCAAATTTTGGATGATAACGAGGCGCAAAAAATGAAAAAGACAGCTATCGCGATTGCAGTGGCACTGGCTGGCTTCGCTACCGTAGCGCAGGCCGCTCCGAAAGATAATACCTGGTATGCAGGTGGTAAACTGGGCTGGTCTCAGTTCCATGACACCGGCTGGTACAACAGCAGCCTGAACAACGATGGCCCGACTCACGAGAGCCAGCTGGGTGCAGGCGCGTTCGGTGGCTATCAGGTTAACCCGTATGTTGGTTTTGAAATGGGTTACGACTGGTTAGGTCGTATGCCATACAAAGGCGACAACATCAATGGCGCTTTCAAAGCTCAAGGCGTACAGCTGACCGCTAAACTGGGTTACCCAGTAACTGACGATCTGGACGTGTACACCCGTCTGGGCGGCATGGTATGGCGTGCAGACTCCAGCAACAACCGTGCTGGCGACGACCATGACACCGGTGTTTCCCCAGTATTCGCTGGTGGCGTTGAGTGGGCTATGACCCGTGACATCGCTACCCGTCTGGAATACCAGTGGGTTAACAACATTGGTGACGGTGCTACCGTTGGCGTTCGTCCAGACAACGGCATGCTGAGCGTTGGTGTTTCCTACCGTTTCGGTCAGCAGGAAGATGCTGCACCAATCGTAGCTCCAGCTCCGGCTCCAGCTCCAGAAGTACAGACCAAGCACTTCACTCTGAAGTCTGACGTTCTGTTCAACTTCAACAAAGCTACCCTGAAACCAGAAGGTCAGCAGGCACTGGATCAGCTGTACACCCAGCTGAGCAACCTGGATCCTAAAGATGGTTCTGTAGTGGTTCTGGGCTTCACCGACCGTATCGGTTCTGACGCTTACAACCAGAAACTGTCTGAGAAACGTGCTCAGTCTGTAGTTGATTACCTGGTATCTAAAGGTATCCCAGCTAACAAGATCTCCCCACGTGGTATGGGCGAATCTAACCCAGTGACCGGTTCTACCTGTGACAACGTGAAAGCTCGCGCTGCACTGATCGACTGCCTGGCACCAGATCGTCGCGTTGAGATCGAAGTTAAAGGTATCAAAGACGTTGTAACTCAGCCTGCGGCATAAGTTATCGTCTTATAAAAAAACCCCGCCATGCGGGGTTTTTTATTGTCTGAAGAAAAGTAAGAAACTACTTTTTACCCAGCAGAGCCTGAAGGTCGTTCTTCAGCGTCGACATCTGGCTGGCATACTTCTCTTTGTGCTCGGCATCTTCAATCAGTTGTACTACGGTCTCTGACAGCGTTTTTCCTCGCCGTTGCGCTAGCCCCGCCAGACGCTGCCAGACCATAAACTCCAGGTCAATTGATTTTTTACGGGTGTGCTGATGCTCGGCATTAAAATGCCGTTTTCGCCGCGCGCGGATAGTTTGCTTCATCCGGTTTAACAGGGCGGGATTAATATGCTTCTCAATCCAGCTATTCACCTGTACCGGTTCATTTTCGAGGGTCAGCAAAATATCCACGGCTTCTTGCGCAGCGCTGGCTTCGATGTAGCAGGTGATCAACTCCCCTTCACGGTGCTTTTTGACCAAGTACTTCCATTTCCAGCCGCTTTCGAGATTTTCCAGTTGTTGATATTTCATTGCGATCTCAGTGTTACCATGTAACTCTGTTCAGAATATCAGTTTTTTGGCAATCTGCTGAAAAGAAATCATATCCTGTGAAACATCGCTTGA
Source organism: Enterobacter quasimori (assembly GCF_018597345.1). NCBI lineage: Bacteria > Pseudomonadati > Pseudomonadota > Gammaproteobacteria > Enterobacterales > Enterobacteriaceae > Enterobacter > Enterobacter quasimori. Next base: position 1,002,029 of record NZ_JAHEVU010000001.1, read on the forward strand.
GATTCACTCACTGAAATCCCCAATCCTGCTTGGGAAGAGCCCCCCGCTTACGGTATACTCCACGGTTTTACATCTGACTAAAAAACATCAACTTTGACCATTACGAAACTAGCATGGCGTGACCTGGTTCCGGATACCGAGAGCTATCAGGAACTGTTTGCACAGCCAGGCCTCGCACAAGAACACGAATTCATACTTAGCGATACACAACCGCGTTTGCATTACGCGCTGGAGCAGGTGTTAAGCCCATGGGCGACATCTCCCTTCATGCTGCTCAAAGCCCCGGAAGAAGCCGAGTATTTGACGCTTCTGGGTGATGCCATGCGCGAGCTGAAACCGGAAGCGAATGCTGTTTTCGGCGGCGAGTATCGTATCACAGGGCATAATGTCACTTTCGCCCCCGCTACGCAGGCTGATGACCGTTTTGCAGCGCAGGGCGAAGTGGTTACCGCTAACTGGGTCGAAGCAGAACAACTGTTTGGTTGTCTTCGTCAGTTTAACGGTGAGCTCTCCCTGCAGCCAGGGCTGGTGCATCGCGCAAATGGCGGCGTACTTATTATTTCCCTGCGCACCCTGATGTCGCAACCGCTGCTGTGGATGCGTCTGAAAACGATCGTCAGCCAGCAGCGCTTCGACTGGGTAGGCTATGACGAGTCTCGCCCTCTGCCTGTATCCATCCCGTCCATGCCGCTCTCTCTAACCGTCGTGCTGACGGGGGATCGTGAGTCTCTGGCCGACTTCCAGGAAATGGAGCCAGAACTGGCGGATCAGGCGATTTACAGCGAATACGAAGACAACATTCAAATTGCCGATGCGGATGATATGGCGCAGTGGTGCCAGTGGGTGATGGCCGTTGCTGAACGTTTTGCGCTGCCAACCCCTGCGGCTGACGCATGGCCGGGCTTAATCCGCGAAGCGGTTCGCTACACCGGCGACCAGGAAACCCTGCCGCTTTGCCCACTCTGGATCGGCAAACAGCTGCGTGAAGTGGGTGCGATCGGCGGCGAAGGCGCGTTTACAGGCGAACAATTGTCCCAGATGCTTGCTCAGCGTGAGTGGCGCGAAGGCTATCTTGCCGACCGCATGCAGGATGAAATCCTGCTGGAACAGATTCTGGTCGAGACCGAAGGCGAACGAATCGGTCAGATTAACGCCTTGTCCGTGATCGAGTTCCCCGGCCATCCCCGTGCGTTCGGCGAGCCCTCCCGTATCAGCTGTGTTGTTCACATTGGCGACGGTGAATTTACGGATATTGAGCGGAAAGCGGAGCTGGGTGGCAACATTCATGCTAAAGGCATGATGATCATGCAGGCTTTCCTGATGTCCGAGCTGCAGCTTGAGCAGCAGATCCCCTTCTCTGCGTCCCTGACGTTCGAGCAGTCCTACAGTGAAGTCGACGGCGATAGCGCCTCAATGGCCGAGCTGTGCGCCTTGATCAGCGCCCTGGCGGAAGTCCCGATTAATCAGAACATCGCCATTACGGGTTCCGTGGATCAGTTTGGCCGCGCCCAGCCGGTCGGTGGTCTGAACGAGAAAATCGAAGGCTTCTTCTCTATTTGTCAGCAGCGTGGGTTAAACGGCAAACAGGGCGTTATTATCCCTGCGCCAAACGCGCGCCATTTGAGCCTGAGTCAGGCACTGCTTGATGCGGTGGAACAGGAACAATTCACCCTGTGGGCCATCGAAGGCATTGAGGATGCACTACCCTTACTGACAAACCTGGTATGGGATGGCGAGGGTCAAACCACGCTGATGCAGACCATTCAGGAGCGCATTGCTCAGGCAACACAGCCGGATGCTCGTCATCGTTATCCCTGGCCGTTACGCTGGTTAAGTTGGTTTAGTTCAAACTGATCGGACTTGTTCAGCGTACACGTGTTAGCTATCCTGCGTCCTTCACTAAAATAAGGCTTACTGAGAACATGGTAGATAAACGCGAATCCTATACAAAAGAAGACCTTCTTGCCTCTGGTCGTGGTGAACTGTTTGGCGCTAAAGGCCCACAGTTACCGGCCCCAAGCATGCTGATGATGGACCGTGTCGTGAAAATGACCGAAACCGGCGGTAACTTCGATAAGGGTTACGTAGAAGCAGAACTCGATATCAACCCGGACCTGTGGTTCTTCGGTTGCCACTTTATTGGCGATCCGGTAATGCCTGGCTGCCTGGGCCTCGACGCGATGTGGCAGCTGGTTGGCTTCTATCTGGGCTGGCTCGGCGGTGAAGGCAAAGGCCGCGCGCTGGGCGTGGGTGAAGTGAAATTCACTGGTCAGGTACTGCCTACCGCGAAGAAAGTGACCTACCGTATCCACTTCAAGCGCATCGTTAACCGTCGTCTGATCATGGGCCTGGCGGATGGTGAAGTGCTGGTAGATGGTCGTCTGATTTATACCGCGAACGATCTGAAAGTGGGTCTGTTCCAGGATACCTCTGCTTTCTAAGCCCGACTTTTAGCTGCTTCAGAAAGGCGAAACCTCCGCTCTGCGGAGGTTTCTTTTTTAAAGAGACGCTATCAAGCAAGTACTGCCCTGTCTCCGATGGCTTCTCGCCAGCCCCCTAACCATTGAGACCTTTGGTTCAAAGTCTGATAGGGACACATTTCTTTAGAACGTCCGGCGATGCCAGCCTGATAACCACGTTGATGAGCCCTTTCCAGGCGATCTCGTTTCTGTCTCTTCATGCCTCGTTTCCCTCATTCTTTTGTCTGGTGGAAAGAAAACAGTGATTGCAAAGTGTGCAAGCACAGATAACGAATAACCCGAATTAGCCTCAGCGTCAACGTTCAAAATTCATACGGGTGTCATAATTGTGAGCTAAGCAGAAGATCATTTGTACAAAAAATGTGATGCAGCACAAGTAACAACCTGAAGCCAAAACGAAAAAAAAGCCGCAATCAGCGGGGATCTGACGGCGGCTTTTGTCGATGAATTTTACTTATGGCAGTCTGGAAATCTCTCTGGCGATACTCGCAGACTCCTGCGCCCAACCCTGGGCCAGCACTTTCACCATCTCATCATATCCATCTTTTTGCTGCTTCATTTCCAGATGGAAAGGACGCTTAATCAGCTGTCCCTGATGATTCAGCAGCCATTCTCCACTCACCACAACGACGCCATCATAGCGTCCGTGGAAACCCGTCACGGTGACGTTAAGCGTGTCCTGGTCGCTTCCCAGCGGCTGTGACGCTACAACCCAGCCAGGAAGCTGGCTGCCGAGATTCGCCACCAGCGTATTGCGCAACTGCTGATCCAGCGGGCTGGCCCACAGGTTATTGTTGGCAATAACGTACTGAACATCGCTGGTTTGATACACCACGCCGTTGCCAGCCAGATAATCCGGCACCGCAACCTGCTCTACCCATAACAGACGGTTGCCCTGCGAGGCGGTGCTTTGTGCGCTCGCCTGGGTCGTCAGCGGTAACTGATAGTAGCTTTTGTTATCACTACCTGAGCTACAGGCCGTTAATACCATCGCTCCTGCAATCGCTAGCCATTTTTTCATTGTTTTGCCCTCTTCGGCTCAGGATCCTTTTTATCTTTCGCTTCGAACACCAGTGCGTTGCTCTTCTCATTGAGCGTTTTCAGCACAGGCTGCAGTTCACGTAAGACCTGATCAAGACGTTGCATATCGGCCACCATCTTATTGTACGCCGCTGAACCCGGCTGGAAGCCCTGCATGCTACGGTTGAGTTCACGCAACGTTTTCTGCATATCCTGCGGCAGCTGCTGCATGGACTGGCTTGCCGTGATCTTATTAATGTTATCCAGCGTCGTTTGCAGACGTTGCATCGTCGCCTGACTTTGATGTAACGAACCGGTCGCGGCTTCCAGCATCGGATTAAGCGGCAGATTGTTAATCTTATCGAGCGTATCCATCAAACGCTGCTGGATTTGCGCCAGACCGCTGCTGACCGTTGGGATAATTTTATAGCCCCCGAATTCACGAATACCGGTAATCGCTGGCGCTTTAGGATAGAAGTCCATATCCACATACAGCGCGCCGGTGACCAGGTTTCCGGTTTTCAGCGAGCCGCGCAGGCCGCGTTCCATCAGCTGGCTGATATGGGTGGCAATATCCTGATTTTCGCCAATCTGGTTAAGCAGACGCTCCGGCTCAATGCGGATCAGCACCGGAATACGGTAATCGTCATCCAGCATCTGCTGAAGACCCGGCACGAAGAACGGAACCTGTCCAACCGTCCCGAGTCGAATGCCGCGGAACTCGACCGGTGCCCCCGGCTGAAGACCACGAACCGAGTCCTTAAAGAACATCAGGAAATCAACGTGATCGGTATAGAGCGCATCCTGAATACTTTTTTGATCGTCAAAGAGCCTGAACGCCGTTTTCTCTGCAACCGGCTGGCCCAAATCCTGCCCTTCCGGCACGTCAAAGCTGACGCCGCCGCCAAACAGCGTGGTCAGGGAGCCCATTTCAACGCGCATACCCGCCGAGGTCAGATCTACCGCGATCCCGCTGTCTTTCCAGAAGCGGACGTTGCTGGTGACCAGACGATCGTTTGGCGCATTGATGAAGAGCTGATAGCTAATGGTGCGTTTTTGCGCGTCAAACGTACTGGTTTCAACTGAACCCACGCGATAGCCGCGGAACAGCACGGGATCGCCAGGCGAGAGCTGGCCCGCTTTTTTACTGTCCAGGATCACGCGAATGCCTTTCGCATCCGGTGGCGCAAGCGGCGGAGAGTCCAGCAGCTCGTATTGACCCGGCTGGCTCCCTTTTTTACCCGGCTGCAGCTCAATGTAGGCGCCGGACAGCAGCGTCCCCAACCCGCTGATCCCTTCACGTCCTACCTGCGGTTTAACCACCCAGAAAACCGAGTCGCCATGCAGCAATTTTTCCATACCGGAATTTAAACGCGCCTTGATTTCAACGTGCGTCAAATCATCCGTCAGGGTTGCACTTTCAACCACCCCCACATCCACACTGCGGCTTTTGATGGTGGTTTTGCCCCCCTCAATACCTTCTGCATTGGTGGTGATAAGCGTGACTTCCGGTCCCTGATGGCTGTAATGATAAAACAGGATCCATGCACCGATCAGCGCGGTTACGATGGGGAAAATCCACACCGGAGACCAGTTCTTGACCTTCTGCACTTTCGCCTCTCCACTCTTATTTTCCATGCTCTTACTCTTCCTCATGGCTTGACTCGGGCTCACGATCCCACGATAAACGAGGGTCGAAGGTCATGGCCGCAAACATGGTCATAATCACGACCAACGCAAACATTAGCGCTCCCATTGCGGGATAAATACTCATCAGTCCTCCCATGCGCACCAGCGCAGAGAGAACGGCAATAACAAACACATCAATCATTGACCAGCGGCCAACAAATTCAACAACTTCGTAGATCAGGTGCATGCGTTCGCTGTCGCGTTTGCCGTGGCCTTTCGCGTCCCAGCACAGCCAGGCAATAGCGATCATTTTTAAGGTTGGCACCATAATACTGGCGATGAAGATCACGCCAGCCACCGGATACGATCCTTCGCCCCACAGCAAGATGACCCCAGCAAGGATGGTTGAGGGCATTTTGTCGCCGAGTAAATCGGTGATCATAATGGGCAGAATATTGGCTGGCAGATAGAGCATGATTGACGTGACCAGCAACGCCATCGTCCACTGCAGGCTATTTTTACGACGTACATAGCCTTTCGTTTCGCAGCGAGGACACACATCGAGATCCGCGGGCAGAACGGCGGTACAGCATGAGCAAGAGCGCAGCCCCTGACGGATACCCGGCACACCGACTTTCACCCTCTGCGAAAGCGTTGGTGCTGGCGCGATGTCATCCCACGCCCATCGCCTGTCTACGCACTGGAAGGCGCGCAGCTGTAATACACAGTAAAGGCACCAGGGAATAAAGCTGCTGCCAATTCCCACATCACCATAGGCCATCAGCTTGACGAAACTGACCAGAATCCCCGCCAGAAAGATCTCGGCCATCCCCCAGCTTTTCAGCTGGAACAGGATACGTGCGAGTTTAATTTTAAGGGATGCGGGCATCCTGACGCGGTTTACCAGCAAAAGGATCACCACCAGACAGAACGCCGGGACGATTTGGACAAAGAGAAGGAAAAAGGTGCCGAGGCTGGCGTAATCTTCCGAGAACATCACGCCAGGAATTTCAAGCAGATCGACCTCGCTGGTCATGCCGCCCACTTTCATATAAATGAAAGGAAAAAGGTTGGAAAGCAGCAGCATGAACAATGCAGCAAGGGCATAAGCAGTGGGACGCTGCCTTGGCGCGTCCCACTCCGTCGTCAACGTTGCGCCGCAACGTGGACACAGGGCTTTATGTCCGTGACCAAGCTCTGGCAACGCCACGAGCATATCGCATTGCGAGCATAAAATATGCCTGTCGGCATGGTGCTGGTCACACATATGTTATCCCTGTTTATGCGCCGTTTTTCAGAGACTCAAGGTACTCCCAGCGCTCAAATGCTTCTTCCAGGGCTTTTTCAGCCGCGGACAGTTCTGACAGTACTTTCTGAGTATAGTCATGCGATTGAGTAAAGAATGACGCATCAGCAACCTGTTTTTGCAGATCCTCAAGCGCGGCCTCCAGCTCTTCAAGACGCTGCGGTAGCCCCTCCAGTTCGCGCTGCAGGTTATAGCTTAGTTTAGCCGAGGTTTTCTTGACAGTTTCTGCTTTTGTTACAGCAGGTTCAGAACTTATTTTGGACTTTGACTGCTTCGTCGCCAGCGACTGCGCCTGCTGCCCTTTTGCATCGTGATAACCGCCGACATATTGACCAATCCGCCCTTCACCTTCAAAAATCCAGCACTCGGTCACGGTGTTGTCAACGAACTGACGATCGTGGCTCACCAGCATCACGGTACCCTGATAGCCGTCAATGAGCTCTTCGAGTAATTCCAGCGTTTCGACATCCAGATCGTTGGTTGGTTCATCGAGAATCAACAGGTTACTTGGCTTCAGGAACAGGCGCGCCAGCAGCAGACGATTTCGCTCGCCGCCGGACAGCGCGCGCACCGGCGTCATGGCGCGTTTCGGATGGAACAGGAAGTCCTGCAGGTAGCCCAGCACGTGCCGCGGCTTGCCGTTCACCATCACTTCCTGCTTGCCTTCGGCGAGGTTGTCCATCACCGTACGGTCCGGATCCAGCTCCGCGCGGTGCTGGTCGAAGTAGGCGACCTCCAGCTTGGTCCCGCAGTGAATGCGGCCGCTGTCGGCCTGCAGCTGGCCCAGCATCAGCTTCAGCAGCGTGGTTTTACCGCAGCCGTTCGGGCCAATAAGCGCAATTTTGTCGCCGCGCTGAACCTGAGCGGAAAAGTCTTTTACCAGCACCTTACCGTCAACCTGATAGTTGACGTTTTCCATTTCGAAGACAATCTTGCCGGAACGGGACGCCTCTTCCACCTGCATTTTGGCGCTGCCCATCACTTCACGGCGTTCGCTACGCTCGCGACGCATCGCCTTCAGGGCACGCACGCGGCCTTCGTTACGGGTACGACGGGCTTTGATGCCCTGGCGGATCCAGACCTCTTCCTGCGCCAGCTTGCGGTCGAACTCGGCATTCTGCAGCTCTTCCACGCGCAGGTTTTCTTCTTTCTCCAGCAGATACGTATCGTAATCGCCGGGATAGGTCACCAGCTTGCCGCGGTCGAGGTCGACAATGCGCGTCGCCATATTGCGAATAAACGAACGGTCGTGCGAGATAAAGATGATGGTGCCGCTGAAGGTTTTCAGGAAACCTTCCAGCCAGTCGATCGCTTCGATATCCAGATGGTTGGTCGGTTCGTCCAGCAGCAGCACCTTCGGCCCGCTGACCAGCGCGCGGCCAAGGGCCGCTTTACGCAGCCAGCCGCCGGAGAGCGCCGACAGCTCCATATCGGGTTCCAGACCGAGCTGCGCCAGTACTTCATTAATGCGGTTTTCAAGCTGCCACAGACCGTGGTGATCGAGCATCTCCTGCACTTTCGCCAGTTCGTTGAGGTTTTTGTCGCTCGGATCGGTCATCACCAGATGCGAAATCTCGTGATAGCGCTTCAGGTATTCGGCCTGCTCGGAGATCCCTTCCGCCACGAAATCGTAAACGCTGCCGGTCACGTGACGCGGTGGATCCTGCTGCAGGCGGGAGACAATCAGATCCTGCTCGTAAACAATACGCCCGTCATCCAGACCCTGTTCACGGTTGAGGATTTTCATCAGCGTGGATTTACCCGCGCCGTTACGGCCCACCAGACAGACGCGCTCGTTATCTTCGATGTGCAGTTCTGCATTGTCGAGAAGCGGTGAGTCGCTGAAAGAGAGCCACGCGCCGTGCATACTAATTAAAGACATTTATTTTTCCTTTCAGACCGCGGTAATCAACCAGCAGTTATGGATTTGACGGTTACGGGCAAAGTCCTGAGACAGCGTTTTTTGGCTGATTTCTTGTGCTTTCAGTCCCAGGGCTGCCAGGCCGTCATGATCCATACGGAAGCCGCGTTTGTTGTTCGAGAACATAATGGTGCCGCCTTTGCGCAGCAGGCGCTTCAGGTCGGTCATCAGGCGCAGGTGATCGCGTTGTACGTCAAAGCTATCCTCCATACGCTTGGAGTTGGAGAAGGTCGGCGGATCGATAAAGATCAGGTCAAACTGCTCGTCGGTATCGCGCAGCCAGCCCAGCACGTCGGCCTGCATCAGGCGATGCTGACGTCCGGTTAAGCCGTTAAGACGCAGGTTGCGCTCCGCCCACTCCAGATAGGTGCGTGACATATCCACCGTGGTGGTGCTGCGCGCGCCGCCCAGACCGGCATGCACGCTGGCGCTGCCGGTATAGGAGAAGAGATTCAGGAAGTCCTTGCCTTTACTCATCTGGCCCAGCATGCGGCGGGCGATACGGTGGTCGAGGAACAGACCGGTATCCAGATAGTCGGTCAGGTTGACCCACAGGCGCGCGTTGTATTCGCCCACTTCGATAAAGTCGCCCTTCTCGCCCATCTTCTGGTACTGGTTTTTGCCTTTCTGACGTTCACGCGTTTTCAGCACCAGCTTGTTCGGCGCAATACCCAGCACGGCAATGGTGGCGGCAATGACGTCCAGCATGCGCTGACGCGCTTTTTGCGCATCTATGGTTTTCGGCGGCGCATATTCCTGAATCACCACCCAGTCCGCGTAGCGGTCAACCGCCACGTTGTATTCCGGCAGGTCGGCGTCGTACAGGCGGTAGCATTCAATGCCCTCCTGCTTCGCCCACTTCTCAAATTTCTTCAGGTTCTTGCGCAGGCGGTTGGCGTAATCTTCCGCCACGCCGGACGGCTTGCTGTCGGCCGCCTTCTCCGCCAGATGATAGTTTTTCTGCACGCAGTCCAGCGGGCCGTTTTTCGCCTTAAACTGGCGATCGGCGCGCAGCTGGAGGCAGCTCAGCAGCTCCGGCGAGGCGCTAAACAGAGACAGGTTCCAGCCGCCGAAGTAGTCCTTCATATTGCGGCCCAGCAGGCTGTGCAGGGCAATCAGCGCCGGTTCGCTGTCCAGACGCTCGCCGTATGGCGGGTTGCTGATCACAGTTCCGTACGGGCCTTTCGGCAGCGGGTTGGTCAGGTTCGCCACGTCTTTCACCTCGAAGGTGACCAGCTCGCCGATACCGGCGCGACGGGCGTTGCTGCGCGCGCGCTCAATGACGCGCGGGTCGCTATCCGAGCCGTAGAAGTGGGAGGTATACTCCGCCAGGCCTTTGCGCGCGCGGGTCTGCGCGTCGTCTTTGACCTCTTTCCAGAGCGCTTCGTCATGCTGTGCCCAGCCTTTAAACCCCCACTGACCGCGGTGCAGTCCCGGCGCGCGGTCGGTTGCCAGCATAGCCGCTTCAATCAGCAGCGTACCGGAACCGCACATCGGGTCCAGCAGCGGCGTGCCAGGCTGCCAGCCGGAGCGCATCACGATGGCGGCCGCCAGGGTCTCTTTGATGGGTGCCATGCCGGTACGATCGCGGTAGCCGCGCAGGTGAAGGCCCGCGCCGCTCAGATCGAGAGAGATGCTTGCTGTGTCGCCGTTCAGCCAGACGTTAATACGCAGATCGGGGTTTTCGCGATCGACGTTTGGACGTTCCTTATTTTTACGCGTGAAGCAGTCCACAATGGCGTCTTTTACGCGCAGGGCACCGTACTGGCTGTTGCGGATCTCGTCGTTCACGCCGTTGAAATGCACCGCAAAGGTGGCATTTGGCGTGAAGATCTCTGTCCAGTCGATCATCTGTACGCCGGTATAGAGGTCAAGATCGCTATAGACCTTGCACTCCTTCATCGGCAGCATGATGCGCGACGCCAGGCGGCTCCACATCAGGCTCTGGTAAATAAGCCGCGTGTCGCCCTCAAAATGGACACCACCCTGAACCACCTGGCACTCTTGCGCGCCCAGGCTTTCCAGTTCAGTTTTTAACAGCTCTTCCAGCCCACGGGCCGTACTGGCAAACAGAGAATTCATATCGTCACTTTTACTCTTAGAAAATTGTCGCGCATTATAGCTAATATGGCGTGTATGTCATAAAGTTGAAGGCTTATTTTCATTCGAGGGAGTGTGCAGTGGCGACGTTATCCAGGCTTTTTATTCATCCGGTGAAATCCATGCGCGGCATCGGCGTCTCTCACGCGCTGGCCGACATGAGCGGATTCGCCTTCGATCGTATTTTTATGGTCACCGAGCCTGACGGCACGTTCATTACCGCACGCCAGTTCCCTCAGATGGTTCGCTTTACCCCTTCCCCGCTTCACGACGGTTTGCACCTGACCGCGCCGGACGGTTCCAGCGCGGTGATTCGCTTTGCTGATTTTGCGCCCGTCGATGCGCCAACGGAAGTGTGGGGTAACCATTTTACCGCGCGCATCGCCCCGGATGAGATTAACCGCTGGCTGAGCGGCTTCTTCTCCCGCGACGTGCAGCTGCGCTGGGTTGGGCCTGAACTGACGCGTCGCGTGAAGCGCCACGACGCCGTTCCCCTCTCCTTCGCCGATGGCTTCCCGTTCCTGCTGACCAACGAAGCCTCGCTGCGTGATTTACAAGGCCGCTGCAAAGCCAGCGTTCAGATGGAGCAGTTCCGCCCAAACCTGGTAGTGACGGGTGCCGACGCCTGGGACGAAGATACCTGGAAGGTGATCCGCATCGGCAGCGTGATTTTCGACGTGGTGAAGCCCTGTAGTCGCTGTATTTTCACCACTGTCAGCCCGGAGAAAGGCCAGAAGCACCCTTCCGGCGAACCGTTGAAAACGTTGCAGTCATTCCGTACCGCCCAGGACAGCGGTGATGTGGATTTCGGTCAGAACCTGATCCCGCGCTCCAGCGGTGCGATCCGCGTCGGTGACGAAGTAGAAATCCTCACCCGTGGTCCCGCCAGGATTTATGGTTCCAGCCAGGAAGAGGAGTTTGTTGATATCGAATCCGCGCCCTCGTCAGGGGTCGATATTCACTGGCAGGGTAAGGTTATCCGTGGCAACAATCAGCAGGTATTACTTGAGCAACTGGAACAGGCAGGGATCCGCGTACCTTACTCCTGTCGGGCTGGTATTTGCGGATGCTGTCGAATCAAACTGGTCGAGGGTGAAGTCACTGCGCTGAAGAAATCGGCGGTAGGTGATGACGGTACGATTTTATGCTGCAGCTGTGTGCCGAAAACGTCCGTTCAGCTGGAAGCTTAAACGGCCTGTTCAAGGCTGAACGAATCAGCGCGCAGCTGTGGTTTCAGCCGGTCATTCATGACTTTAATCGCATCACCTAACTGCATGACTCGCCCGGCAATGGTCACGCCGGGCTGCGCTAACAAACAGAGCGCGGCGTTTTCACCGGGTTCCACGACCAGTAAATTCACCTCTTCTGCGGTATCGCTCAGATTGACGCTTGCCGCATCGCCCGTTGCCGGGGTCCAGCTCATGCCGTGTGCAAGAAAATGCCAGCTTTTTGGCATTTGCGGTTTCAGGAAACGGATGGCCACCAGCGCGTTTAATACCAGCTCGGCACGCTGCTCTTTCGAGAGCACCAGATCGCGGCATTTTTCTTCAAAAGAGAAATAAAGCGCCGCATCGTCCACGCAAAAGCCTGACGGCGAGAAAGCGTCCGGGGTTAACATTCGGCGCGGAAAACGTGAACGAAACAACATGCCATTGGCTAAATCGAGCATCATGCGATCGTGCTCGTCGCAAAAATACCAGCGCCAGTTATCGTCAGGTTTAATTCGCATGTGTCTCTCCCGTCCCCAAACGTCCTGTACTAAAAATGTCCTGTTTGCCGCCTCGTTTATAACACCATTAATAAAAGACTATAATGACTAAATAAGCAACAGTGACGGAATATAAAACAACCAGGGCCGGAAATAAAGCCCTGGTTGTCTGATTAGGAGAAAAGATTAGATATGAGTAACGATTTCTTTAATCAATGGCGGGCCTTTAAAAATAAAGCCGGAATAAATTTGCACCAGTGATGCCCCGGCAGCCATCTTCTCGCGGGCAGCGATAACAGAGTCGATACCGCCCACGCCAATAATGGGCAGACGTCCCTGTAATTCAGCAGACAGTGCGCGAATAATTTCCGTACTTTTTAATTGTACCGGACGGCCACTTAACCCACCCGCTTCGTCACAGTTTTTCATTCCCTGAACGAGAGAACGATCGAGCGTCGTATTGGTTGCTATCACACCATCAATATTATGACGCACCAAACTGTCAGCAACCTGGATCAATTCTTCAATAGAAAGATCCGGCGCGATCTTAACCGCTACCGGAACATATTTATGGTGGATCGCCTGGAGTTCGTTTTGTTTATTTTTAATGGCACTCAGAAGATCGTCCAGCGCGTCGCCATATTGTAATGAACGCAGGCCAGGGGTATTGGGTGAAGAAATATTCACCGCAATATAACCGGCATAGGCATAGACTTTTTCCATACAAATCAGATAGTCATCTTTACCCTGCTCTACCGGCGTGTCTTTATTTTTACCAATATTGATGCCTAATACGCCATCAAAATGGGATTTTTTCACGTTCTCAACCAGATGATCGACACCGAGGTTGTTGAAGCCCATGCGGTTGATCAAACCCTCAGCTTCGACCAGGCGGAACAGACGCGGCTTGTCGTTTCCCGACTGCGGACGCGGCGTAACGGTACCGATTTCAATGGAGCCAAACCCCATCGCGCCCAGGGCATCAATACATTCACCGTTTTTATCCAGACCGGCCGCCAGGCCCAGCGGATTCTTAAAGGTCAGGCCCATGCATTGGACAGGTTTTTCCGGCACATTTTGACGCACCAGCGCAGCCAGAGGCGTGCCTGTAATACGACGTAATTGCTGGAATGTAAATTCATGAGCGCGCTCAGGATCGAGCTGGAAAAGGGCTTTACGAACGAAGGGGTAGTACATGAACTCTCCTGGATTCCCGGTGTGCAAACCGGGAGGGGATTATGTGCGATCCCGCCCGGAAAGGGAATTGACCTGCGGCAAAAAAATCACGCAAAACGCAAACGTTTACTTCCGCGCCTGTTTCTTATGCACTTTTTCGCATTTAAATTGCAGATAAATCATTTAGTGGAATAACCCGGCGATGTCACACTCCTTAAAATTGTTATGAATGTTAGATAAAAGCAAACAATTAGTTATAAGGAGCAAACATGCGCGTCATCACCCTGGCTGGTAGTCCACGGTTCCCCTCGCGTTCCAGCGCCCTGCTGGAATATGCCCGCGAAAAGCTCACGGCTCTGGATGTGGAAGTGTGCCACTGGAATCTGCATAACTTCGAACCTGAAGATTTGCTCTATGCCCGTTTCGACAGTCCCGCGCTTAAAACCCTGATTGAGCAGCTCAAGGGGGCTGATGGCCTAATTGTGGCGACTCCCATTTATAAAGCCTCTTTTTCTGGCGCACTGAAAACCCTGCTCGACCTGCTCCCGGAGCGCGCGCTGGACGGCAAAGTCGTACTGCCGCTGGCTACGGGCGGTACGGTTGCCCATTTACTGGCGGTGGATTACGCCCTGAAACCGGTGCTTAACGCCCTGAAAGCACAGGAGATCCTGCACGGCGTTTTCGCAGATGATTCACAGGTCATCGACTATCAACACAAACCCCACTTTACGCCGAATCTGCAAACCCGCCTTGATGCCGCACTGGAAACCTTCTGGCATGCGCTGCATCGCCGGGATATCCAGGTTCCCGCTTTTAATCCGTCGCAAGGAGTCGCTCATGTTTAAAGCATTGACACGTATCGGGCTGGCAGGGCTGGTGGCTCTGTCATCGCTGGCTCATGCGGCGGAAACCGCGCCGGAAAGCCTGCGCATCGGCTATCAGAAAGGCAGCGTCAGCATGGTGCTGGCGAAAAGCCACCAGCTTCTGGAAAAACGCTTCCCGGACACCAAATTCTCCTGGGTAGAGTTCCCTGCAGGCCCCCAGATGCTGGAGGCGTTGAACGTCGGCAGTATCGATTTAGGCAGCACGGGTGATATTCCGCCTATCTTCGCTCAGGCTGCCGGGGCCGATCTGGTCTATGTGGGCGTCGAACCCGCTAAACCGAAAGCCGAGGTCATTCTGGTACCTGAAAATAGCGAGATTAAAAGCGTTGCCGATCTTAAAGGCCACAAAGTGGCTTTTCAGAAAGGTTCCAGCTCACACAACCTGCTGCTGCGCGCCCTACAAGAGGCCGGGCTTAAGTTCACCGACATTCAGCCCGTCTACCTGACGCCTGCCGACGCGCGCGCCGCGTTCCAGCAGAAGAACGTGGATGCCTGGGCCATCTGGGATCCGTACTACTCCGCCGCATTACTGCAGGGCGGCGTGCGGGTGCTGAAAGACGGCACCACGCTGAAGCAGACCGGTTCGTTCTACCTCGCTGCACGTCCTTACGCGGAGAAAAACGGCGCGTTCATTCAGGGCGTGCTGGACACCTTTACCCAGGCCGATGCCCTGACCCAGAGCCAGCGTCAGGAAAGCATTACCCTGCTGGCGAAAACGATGGGCTTACCTGAGCCGGTGATCGCGAGCTATCTCAGCCACCGTCCGCCGACCACCATCACGCCCGTTGACGCACACGTCGCCGCGCTTCAGCAGCAAACCGCTGACCTCTTCTATCAAAACCGCCTGGTACCAAAACAGGTCACTATTCGCGAACGCATCTGGCAGCCCGCGGGCAAAGAAGGAGCTAAATCATGAGTCTGAATCTTTTCTGGTTTTTACCCACCCACGGTGATGGACACTATCTTGGCACAGAAGAGGGTTCACGCCCGGTTGACCATGGCTATCTGCAGCAGATTGCGCAGGCGGCGGACCGAATCGGCTTCACCGGGGTGCTGATCCCGACCGGACGGTCTTGTGAAGATGCCTGGCTGGTCGCCGCGTCGATGATCCCGGTCACCCAGCGTCTGAAGTTCCTGGTGGCGTTACGCCCGAGCGTCGTCTCTCCTACCGTGGCGGCGCGTCAGGCGGCAACGCTGGACAGACTGTCCAACGGCCGCGCCCTGTTTAACCTGGTGACGGGCAGCGATCCGCAGGAGCTGGCGGGCGACGGCGTGTTCCTCGATCACACGGAGCGCTATGAAGCCTCTGCCGAGTTCACCCGCGTCTGGCGACGCCTGCTGGAAGGTGAAACCGTCACCTTCGAAGGCAAGCATATTCACGTTCGCGACGCGAAACTCTACTTCCCGCCGGTACAGCAGCCGCGCCCTCCCCTCTACTTTGGCGGATCGTCGGATGTAGCCCAGGATCTGGCCGCCGAGCAGGTCGATCTCTACCTGACCTGGGGCGAGCCGCCTGAACTGGTGAAAGAAAAAATTGCCCAGGTCCGCGCCAAAGCGGCAGCCCACGGCCGGAAGGTGCGCTTCGGTATTCGCCTCCATGTGATTGTGCGTGAAACCAATGAGGAAGCCTGGCAGGCTGCCGACCGGCTGATCTCGCATCTGGACGATGAGACCATCGCGAAGGCGCAGGCCGCGTTTGCTAAAACCGACTCCGTCGGGCAGCACCGGATGGCATCCCTGCACAACGGCAAGCGCGAGAACCTGGAGATCAGCCCGAACCTGTGGGCGGGTGTTGGTCTGGTACGCGGCGGCGCAGGTACAGCGCTGGTCGGCGATGGTCCAACGGTGGCCGCGCGGATTAATGAATACGCAGACCTGGGCATCGACAGCTTTATCCTCTCCGGCTATCCGCATCTGGAAGAGGCCTACAAGGTGGGCGAACTGTTATTCCCGCACCTGGATGTCGCCATCCCGGAAATTCCGCAGCCGCAGCAACTCCAGCTTCAGGGCGAAGCCGTGGCGAACGAATTTATTCCACGAAAAGCCGCGCAGAGCTAAGGAGTGACCATGTCTGCCACCTCACAAAAATGGCTGCTGCGCGCCGCGCCGTGGTTTTTACCCGTCGGCATCGTGGCCCTCTGGCAGCTCGCGTCGTCCACCGGCTGGCTGTCGAGCCGCATTCTGCCCTCTCCGGAGGGCGTTGTTGAAGCGTTCTGGTCGCTGAGCGTGAGCGGAGAGCTGTGGCAGCATCTGGCGATCAGCTCATGGCGCGCCGTGATTGGGTTTTCCATCGGCGGCAGTATCGGTCTGGTTCTGGGCCTGATCAGCGGCCTTTCGCGCTGGGGTGAGCGGCTGCTGGATACGTCTATACAGATGCTGCGCAACGTGCCGCATCTGGCGCTGATCCCGCTGGTTATCCTGTGGTTTGGCATTGATGAGAGCGCCAAGATCTTCCTCGTGGCGCTGGGCACGCTTTTCCCGATTTATATCAACACCTGGCACGGCATCCGCAATATCGATCGCGGTCTGGTCGAAATGGCGCGGAGCTATGGCTTGTCCGGTTTTTCTCTCTTTATACACGTGATCCTGCCGGGCGCCCTGCCCTCGATTATGGTTGGGGTGCGTTTTGCGCTCGGCCTGATGTGGCTGACGCTGATTGTGGCGGAAACCATTTCGGCTAACTCCGGCATTGGCTATCTGGCGATGAACGCCCGTGAATTCCTGCAAACCGACGTGGTGGTGGTGGCCATCATCCTTTACGCCCTGCTCGGCAAACTCGCCGACGTCAGCGCCCAGTGGCTGGAGCGCAGCTGGCTGCGCTGGAACCCGGCTTATACCCTTCAGGAGGCAAAAGCATGAATACTGCACGACTGAACCAGGGGACGCCGTTACTGCTTAACGGCGTCACCAAACGCTACGGCGAAAATACTATTCTCAACGGGCTGGATCTGCATATTCCCGCCGGACAATTTGTGGCCGTTGTCGGACGCAGCGGCGGCGGCAAGAGTACGCTGCTACGCCTTCTGGCCGGGCTGGAAGCCCCCAACGGCGGCGAAATCCTGGCAGGGACAACGCCGTTGGCCAATATTCAGGACGATACGCGCATGATGTTCCAGGACGCGCGCCTGCTGCCGTGGAAAACGGTCATCGATAACGTCGGTCTCGGCCTGAAGGGCAGCTGGCGGGATAACGCACGTCAGGCGCTGGCCGCCGTCGGGCTGGAAAACCGCGCAGGCGAGTGGCCTGCTGCGCTTTCAGGGGGGCAGAAGCAGCGCGTGGCGCTGGCGCGCGCGTTGATTCACCGTCCCGGCCTGCTGTTGCTTGATGAACCGCTGGGCGCGCTTGACGCACTGACGCGGATTGAAATGCAGGATTTGATTGAGTCCCTGTGGCAGGAGCATGGCTTTACGGTACTGCTGGTAACGCATGACGTGAGCGAGGCCGTCGCGATGGCGGACCGGGTGCTGTTAATAGAGGACGGGAAGATTGGTCTGGATTTGACGGTGGATATCCCGCGCCCGCGTCGCGTGGGCTCGGTAAGACTGGCGGAGCTCGAAGCTGAGGTATTAGATCGAGTGATGAAGCGGGGGAGCATAGAGTTACAGCGAGCTAAGGCTAATGCCTGATGCCCTCACCCCGGCCCTCTCCCACAGGGAGAGGGAGGGTTAACTTATATTACGCTAACGCTTTAGCAATCTTCTCGTACAGATCGCCAGACAGATTCTCCAGCCCTTTCAGCTGCTCAAGCGCGGCACGCATCTTCGCCTGACGCTTCGCATCGTAGCGTTTCAGGCGGATCAGCGGCTCAATCAGACGCGACGCCACCTGCGGGTTACGGCTGTTCAGCTCGGTCAGCATTTCCACCATAAACTGATAGCCGCTGCCGTCTTCCGCGTGGAAGGCTGCCGGGTTGCTGCTGGCAAACGCGCCTATCAGAGAACGCACGCGGTTCGGGTTGCTCATGGTGAACGAGCGGTGCTTCAGCAGGCTGCGTACGGTGCTCAGCACATCGGCGGACGGGCTGGTGGACTGCAGAATGAACCATTTATCCATCACCAGACCATCCTGATGCCATTTGTCATCGTACTCCTGCATTAGCGCATCACGACACGGCAGCTCGGCGGCCACGCCTGCGGCGAGCGCAGCCAGCGCGTCGGTCATGTTATCGGCTTCGTGATACTGCTTGCTGACCAGCGTGTTCGCCAGCTCCACCTCACCAAAGGCCAGATAGCGCAGACAGGTATTGCGCAGGGAACGTTTGCCGATATCGGCATGCTCAACACGGTACGCATCCAGCTTGTTGGCGTTGTAAATGGCCAGGAACTCATCCGCCAGTTCGGCAGCCAGCGTGCGGGTTAGCGCTTCACGCACTGCGACAATCGCAATCGGGTCGATAATCTCGAACAGCTCGGCGATTTCAGTCGCGGACGGTAAGGTCAGAATTTCAGCCGCCAGAGCCGGGTCAATGTTCTCGTCCAGCAGGATCGCGCGGAAGGCATCCGCAACATGAACCGGCAGCGTCAGCGGCTGGCCCTGCTGATAACGGTTCACGTTCAGCTTGATGTAGGTTGCCAGCAGGCTCTGCGCTGCATCCCAGCGAGAGAAGTCATTGCGCGCGTGACGCATCAGGAACGTCAGCTGCTGATCGCTCCACTTGTACTCCAGTTTTACCGGCGCGGAGAATTCGCACAGCAGCGCAGGTACCGGCTGGAAGTAGACATTATCGAAAATAAACGTCTGCTCCGCCTGAGTGACGTTAAGCACGCTGTGTACCGGGTGACCGCCCTTCTTCAGGGGGATCACTTTGCCTTCGTTATCGTACAGCTCAATGCTGAACGGAATGTGCAGCGGCTGTTTCTCCGCCTGCTCGGCCGTTGGCGGCGTGCGCTGGCTGATGGTCAGGGTGTACTGCTCGGTCTCCGGATTGTAGTCGTCTTTAACGGTCACAACAGGTGTACCGGCCTGGCTGTACCAGAGGCGGAAATGGGACAGATCCACGTTGGACGCGTCTTCCATTGCCTGGACGAAATCGTCGCAGGTGGCGGCGCTGCCGTCGTGACGCTCGAAATAGAGCTGCATCCCTTTCTGGAAATTCTCTTCGCCCAGCAGGGTGTGGATCATGCGGATGATTTCAGCGCCCTTTTCGTACACCGTCAGGGTGTAGAAGTTGTTCATCTCGATGACTTTATCCGGGCGAATCGGGTGCGCCATTGGGCTGGCATCTTCCGCAAACTGCAGGCCGCGCATGGTACGCACGTTGTTGATGCGGTTCACGGCGCGGGAGCCCAGATCGGAGCTGAACTCCTGGTCACGGAAGACGGTCAGGCCCTCTTTCAGGCTCAGCTGGAACCAGTCGCGGCAGGTGACGCGGTTACCGGTCCAGTTATGGAAATATTCGTGACCGATGACGCGTTCGATATCGAGATAGTCTTTATCGGTGGCGGTATCGGTACGCGCCAGCACGTATTTGGAGTTAAAGACGTTTAGACCTTTGTTCTCCATCGCGCCCATATTGAAGAAGTCGACGGCGACGATCATATAAATGTCGAGATCGTATTCGAGGCCAAAGCGCTCTTCGTCCCACTTCATGGAGTTGATGAGCGAGGTCATCGCCCACGGCGCGCGGTCAAGGTTGCCGCGGTCAACAAACAGTTCCAGCGCCACGTCGCGGCCAGAACGGGTTTTGTAGGTGTCGCGCAGGACGTCGAAATCGCCCGCCACCAGCGCAAACAGGTAGCACGGTTTCGGGAAAGGATCCTGCCACTGCACCCAGTGACGGCCGTTCTCCAGTTCGCCTTCGCCCACGCGGTTGCCGTTCGAGAGCAGGAACGGATACAGGGTTTTATCGGCAATGATTTTGGTGGTAAAGCGCGCCAGGACGTCAGGGCGATCCAGATACCAGGTAATGTGGCGGAAGCCTTCTGCTTCACACTGGGTACACAGGGCTACGCCTGACTGGTAGAGCCCTTCCAGCGCGGTATTGGCGGCCGGGCTGATTTCGTTGACGATGCGCAGCGTAAAGCGTTCCGGCAGGTTGTCGATAACCAGCTGGTTGTCTTCTTCTTTATAATCCGTCCAGGCTTCATCATTAATATGCAGGGAAACCAGCGTCAGGTCTTCACCATCAAGACGCAGCGGAACAGCCGTCGCGCTCTGGCGCGTCACCTGGCTCACCGCTGTCACGACGGTTTTAGTGGCATCCAGGTCAAAAGTCAGATCGATATCGCTAATCAGGTAATCCGGCGCACGGTAGTCGTGGCGGTATTTGGCTTGTGGCTGTTGTGTCATAGAAAACCTTATGCATCGTTTGTCGAGTAACGTTTCAATATATTCCTGTTGTCTAAAACGCGCTATGCAGAATGTTCATCTTTTCAGGTACAAACACCTTTTTCGCTACATTTGTATAACACGAGGCACAAAATGCCCTCGACCATAAAGAGCGCTTATGTTGTGATCGGGGTTCAATAAATCACTAAAACAGGTATACTCCGGAGTTGTTTATTGTACTAAACGCTCCCGTGAGAGGATGCTACTGCGCACCTATGACTCAATTCGCTTCTCCTGTTCTGCATACATTGCTGGATACCGACGCGTATAAACTGCATATGCAGCAAGCCGTTTTCCACCATTACCATGACGTTCATGTTGCGGCGGAGTTTCGCTGCCGGGGCGATGACTTGCTGGGTATCTACGCGGATTCCATTCGTGAACAGGTCGATGCCATGCAGCATCTGGCGCTGCAGGACGATGAATATCACTGGCTTTCCGGCCTGCCCTTCTTTAAAGCTGACTACCTTACCTGGCTGCGCGACTTCCGCTACAAGCCAGAGCAGGTCACGGTGACTAACGATAATGGCAAGCTGAATATCCGCCTTGCCGGTCCGTGGCGTGAAGTGATCATGTGGGAAGTGCCGCTTCTGGCGGTGATCAGCGAGTTGGCCCACCGCTACCGTTCGCCGGAAACCGGCGTCGAGCAGGCGGTCGCCTCGCTGGAGAATAAGCTGGTTGAATTTTCCCACCTGACCGACGGGCTGGATATGTCCCGCTTCCGCCTGATGGACTTTGGCACCCGCCGCCGTTTCTCTCGCGAAGTACAGCAGGCTATCGTTAAACGTCTTCAGCAAGAGCCGTGGTTTGTGGGCACCAGCAATTACGACCTTGCGCGTCGTCTGGACCTGACGCCAATGGGCACCCAGGCGCACGAGTGGTTCCAGGCGCATCAGCAGATCAGCCCTGACCTGGCCAATAGCCAGCGCGCGGCTCTGGCCGCATGGCTTGATGAGTATCCGAATCAACTGGGGATCGCCCTCACCGACTGCATCACAATGGATGCCTTCCTGCGCGACTTCGGTCCTGAATTTGCTGAGCGTTATCAGGGTTTACGCCATGACTCCGGAGACCCGGTGGAATGGGGTGAAAAGGCGATTGCCCATTATGAGAAACTGGGCATTGACCCGATGACGAAAGTCCTGGTCTTCTCTGATAACCTTGATTTAGCCAAAGCGGTGGATCTTTACCGCCACTTCTCCTCCAGAGTGAATCTGAGCTTTGGTATTGGCACCCGTTTGACCTGCGATATTCCTCAGGTTAAACCTCTGAACATCGTCATAAAGCTGGTGGAATGTAACGGCAAGCCGGTGGCGAAACTCTCTGATAGTCCGGGTAAAACCATCTGTCATGACAAAGCGTTTGTCCGCGCATTGCGCAAAGCCTTCGATCTGCCACAGGTTAAAAAAGCCAGTTAACCGCTTTCGGGAGCCGTAAAGGCTCCCCACTTCTTATTTATTTCTTATTTCTTCTCTTAAGACTGCGAAATCTGCTTGTCTGATGGCGGATGCCAGGTAACATAGATATCCCCCCATAAGGGCGGACAAGTGTTTATCATTTCCGACAATTAACAGAGAGAATATTATGAGCGTTGTGCCTGTAGCCGACGTACTCCAGGGCCGTGTCGCCGTTGACCAAGAAGTCACCGTGCGCGGATGGGTGCGTACCCGCCGAGATTCTAAAGCTGGCATCTCCTTCCTCGCCGTCTATGACGGTTCCTGCTTTGATCCTGTACAGGCCGTTATTAATAATTCTCTGCCCAATTACAATGATGAGGTTCTGCACCTGACAACGGGCTGTTCCGTCATTGTCACCGGCGTGGTTGTCGCATCGCCTGGTCAGGGCCAGAGCTTTGAAATTCAGGCTTCGGCGATTGAAGTCACCGGCTGGGTGGAAGATCCCGATACCTACCCGATGGCGGCAAAACGCCACAGCATTGAGTATCTTCGCGAAGTGGCACACCTGCGTCCACGCACCAACCTGATCGGTGCGGTGGCCCGCGTGCGTCACACGCTGGCGCAGGCGCTGCATCGTTTCTTCGATGAGCAGGGTTACTTCTGGGTATCCACGCCGCTGATCACCGCGTCCGACACTGAAGGTGCGGGTGAGATGTTCCGCGTTTCCACGCTGGATATGGAAAACCTGCCGCGCACGCCGGAAGGTAAAGTGGATTACGACAAAGACTTCTTTGGTAAAGAAGCTTTCCTGACGGTTTCCGGCCAGCTCAACGGCGAAACCTACGCCTGTGCGCTGTCTAAAATCTATACCTTCGGCCCAACCTTCCGCGCGGAAAACTCCAACACCAGCCGCCACCTGGCGGAATTCTGGATGCTGGAGCCAGAAGTGGCCTTTGCCGATCTCAATGATGTGGCAGGCCTGGCAGAAGCCATGCTGAAATACGTGTTTAAAGCCGTTCTGGAAGAACGTGCGGACGACATGAAATTCTTCGCTGAGCGCGTGGATAACGACGCGATTGCCCGTCTGGAGCGTTTTGTATCCGCGGACTTCGCGCAGGTGGATTACACCGATGCGGTTACCATCCTCGAGAAGTGCGGCGAGAAGTTCGAAAACCCGGTTTACTGGGGCGTGGATCTCTCTTCTGAGCACGAACGCTATCTGGCGGAGAAACACTTCAAAGCACCGGTTGTTGTGAAAAACTACCCGAAAGACATTAAGGCCTTCTATATGCGCCTTAACGAAGACGGTAAAACCGTTGCCGCAATGGATGTTCTGGCACCTGGCATCGGTGAGATCATCGGGGGTTCTCAGCGTGAAGAGCGTCTTGACGTCCTGGATGCCCGTATGGAAGAGATGGGTCTCAACCCGGCTGACTACAGCTGGTATCGCGACCTGCGCCGTTACGGTACTGTTCCGCATTCAGGCTTCGGCCTGGGCTTCGAGCGTCTGATTGCCTACGTAACCGGTGTTCAGAACGTTCGCGATGTGATTCCATTCCCGCGTACGCCGCGTAACGCAAGCTTCTAAGTCACATTTAAGACAATGGCCAGCACATGCTGGCCATTATTTTATTCTGCAATGTCAGTTTTCGTCAGCGCAAAGTCAGCCTCTTTAAAAGACAACCCCGTCAAAAGCACTAGCTGTTACGTTTTGTTTCCATGAAATATCTGTGAATAAAAAATATCCCGCATTCTTATTGTGCTTATTTAATTCTCAAGCAATAGCATATTTTTTATTCAATTTCACAGCCATCCAGAAGTCCTTTCGCGGTCATAAGAAAAGTTGAGTCGTTTAACCGCTGTTTATATGAATTGCCTTTAGCCAAATTAAACATAAGCAATTCATATATATAGGAATGAAACCGCTGCTTAATTAGCCAGGCCTCTCTGAAATTTGAGATGGTTCACAAAGTTCCCAAAAATACACATCTAGTTACACATTATTTCTTTTTGTTACCTAATCTTGAGAATTGTAGCACTTTCAGGCTAGCGAAACGGTTCTATGAATGGAAAGATGCCTGTCAGATACATAAAGACACCTAACTCTCATCAATAGTTCCGGAAATATTTATTGACAGAATTTATTGACGGCAGTGGCGAGTGTCATAAAAAAACCAATGAGGGTAATAAATAATGATGAAGCGCAATATCCTGGCAGTGGTTATCCCTGCCCTGCTGGTAGCCGGTGCAGCAAACGCTGCAGAAATCTATAACAAAGACGGCAACAAGTTAGATCTTTACGGGAAAGCTGTTGGCCTGCATTACTTCTCTGATTATGCTGACAACGATGGCGACAAAACTTACGCGCGTCTGGGCTTCAAAGGCGAAACTCAGATCAACGATCAGCTGGCCGGTTACGGTCAGTGGGAATACAACTTCCAGGGTAACAACTCTGAAGGCTCCGATGCTCAGTCGGGCAACAAAACCCGTCTGGCCTTCGCAGGTCTGAAATTCGGTGACGCAGGCTCCTTCGACTACGGTCGTAACTACGGCCTGGTCTATGACGCAATCGGTATCACCGATATGCTGCCAGAATTCGGTGGCGATACTGGCGCAAGCGATAACTTCTTCTCTGGTCGTACCGGTGGTCTGGCGACTTACCGTAACAGCGGCTTCTTCGGCCTGGTTGACGGTCTGAACTTTGGCGTTCAGTACCTGGGCAAAAATGAACGCACTGACGCAACCCGTTCTAACGGCGACGGCTGGGCAACCTCTCTGAGCTATGATTTCGACGGCTTCGGCATCGTCGGTGCTTACGGCGCAGCTGACCGTACCAACAACCAGCAGACCCTGCAGTGGGGCGAAGGCGACAAAGCTGAGCAGTGGGCAACCGGTCTGAAATACGACGCGAACAACATCTACCTGGCAGCGCTGTACGGCGAAATGCGTAACGCGGCTCGTCTGGGCAGCAACGGCTTCGCTAACAAATCACAGGACTTCTCTGTTGTCGCTCAGTACCAGTTCGATTTCGGCCTGCGTCCATCCATCGCTTACTACAAATCTAAAGCGAAAGACGTAGAAGGCGTGGGTGATGAAGACTTCATCAACTACATCGACATCGGTGCGACTTACTACTTCAACAAAAACATGTCCACCTATGTTGACTACCAGATCAACCAGCTGAAAGACGACAACAAGCTGGGCATCAATAACGATGATACCGTTGCTGTAGGTCTGGTTTACCAGTTCTAATCAGTACACCACGTTGTTATATGCTTAATGAACAGGGCTTCGGCCCTGTTTTTTTATGCCCGACAGAAAATAATGGCGACTTTTGAAAAGCCGCACGCTTTTCGTCGCAAACGGTTGGCATTTTGTAAATCACCCGTTAACCTGATAGCGGATTTCACTTCTGTAATCACAATGGAACTTCGTCATGTTTGAGAACATTACCGCCGCTCCTGCCGACCCTATTCTGGGCCTGGCCGATCTGTTTCGTGCCGACGACCGCCCTGGCAAAATCAACCTGGGTATTGGTGTATATAAAGATGAAACCGGCAAAACCCCGGTCCTGACCAGCGTTAAAAAAGCTGAACAGTATCTGCTGGAAAACGAAACCACCAAAAACTACCTCGGTATTGATGGTATCCCTGAATTTGGTCGCTGCACCCAGGAGCTGCTGTTCGGTAAAGGCAGTGCAATTGTGAGTGACAAACGTGCCCGTACAGCACAGACCCCAGGCGGTACCGGTGCGCTGCGCGTGGCGGCGGATTTCCTGGCGAAAAACACCTCCGTTAAGCGCGTATGGGTGAGCAACCCAAGCTGGCCAAACCACAAGAGCGTCTTTAACTCTGCGGGTCTGGAAGTGCGTGAATATGCTTACTACGACGCGGCAAATCACTCCCTCGACTTTGACGGCCTGCTGGCAAGCCTGAGCGAAGCGCAGGCAGGTGACGTGGTGCTGTTCCACGGTTGCTGCCATAACCCAACCGGCATCGATCCGACGCTGGAGCAGTGGGAACACCTGGCTAAGCTGTCCGTTGAGAAAGGCTGGCTGCCGCTGTTTGACTTCGCCTATCAGGGCTTTGCCCGCGGTCTGGAAGAAGATGCAGAAGGCCTGCGCGCGTTCGCAGCCGTGCATCAGGAACTGATCGTGGCGAGTTCCTATTCCAAGAACTTCGGCCTGTACAATGAGCGCGTAGGTGCCTGTACGCTGGTTGCTGCTAACGAAGAGACCGTCGATCGTGCGTTCAGCCAGATGAAATCGGTTATCCGCGCTAACTACTCTAACCCACCGGCACACGGTGCGTCTGTTGTTGCCACCATCCTGAGCAACGATGCCCTGCGCGCGATCTGGGAACAAGAGCTGAACGATATGCGCCAGCGCATTCAGCGCATGCGCCTGCTGTTCGTGAACACCCTGGCTGAGAAAGGCGCGGACCGCGACTTCAGCTTTATCATCAAACAGAACGGCATGTTCTCGTTCAGCGGCCTGACCAAAGAACAGGTTCTGCGTCTGCGTGAAGAGTTTGGCGTGTACGCCGTGGCCTCTGGCCGCGTGAACGTTGCAGGCATGACGCCTGACAACATGGCGCCACTGTGCGAAGCGATTGTCGCCGTACTGTAAGTTGCACCCATAAAAAAGCCTGCATTATGCAGGCTTTTTTTTTATCCGGATTTACCAGACAGGCATTTCATCCTGAAGGAACGGGTTATGGAGCCGTTCATAGCCCAGCGTCGACATCGGACCGTGTCCTGCGATAAACGTTACGTCATCGCCCAGCGGCAATAACTTTTGTTTAATCGACTGAATCAGCTGACCGTGATCGCCGCGCGGGAAATCGCTGCGTCCTACGCCACCTTTGAAAATGACATCGCCGGAAATCAGCAGACGTGACTGGTCATCAAAGAAGACGATATGGCCTGGCGTATGCCCAGGACAATGCAACACCTGTAAAGTCACATTCCCTACGGTAACGCGATCTCCTTCGTTTAACCAACGATCGGGCGTCAACGGCAGACACTCATCAAGGCCAAACATGCGGCTTTGGGCGGGTAATCCTTGCAGCCAGAACTCATCTTCTTTTTCCGGGCCGATCACCGGCACACCGTAGTGTTCAGCCAGTTCAGCCGCAGCACCCACATGGTCAAGATGACCATGAGTGAGCAAAATCTGCATCAGCGTGACGCCGCTTGCTGCGACCTCCTGCTTGATTTTCTCAGCGTCACCGCCGGGATCGACAAGCGCGGCCAGTTTAGTTTGCTCGCACCAGATCAATGAACAGTTCTGGGAGAACGCGGTAACCGGAATAATACGATAGTTCATACTGCTCCTGTGTTTCGTTATTACCAGTGCCGAACCGGCCCGGTATCAATATGCACAAAGTTGCTACGTGGGTAATATCCTACACCACCTGCGCGCATAGATAACGCGGCTTTGCGAATATTGGCTAACGAAACGCCTTCAATGTGGAAATCCATTGCCTGCCCTTTGGTGTGATAGCTTTTTTTCGCTACCCCACGGCTGTGGGCGCGCAGTTCATTGTTGGTATCGAGTGAACGGTATCCTGAAATGAGCTGCACCGGCT
Source organism: Enterobacter quasimori (assembly GCF_018597345.1). NCBI lineage: Bacteria > Pseudomonadati > Pseudomonadota > Gammaproteobacteria > Enterobacterales > Enterobacteriaceae > Enterobacter > Enterobacter quasimori. Next base: position 1,029,565 of record NZ_JAHEVU010000001.1, read on the forward strand.
TGCTGGTTCCCAGCAGGCCCTGAAGGCGGAATAACTGATCAAACAGTCCTGGATCGATGGCTTTTATTTTATTCGCGCGGAAATCACGGAAAAAATGGTTTAGTTTTGCTAATTCATCCTGAATATAGCCTCTGCCATCGAAAAACTCCGCTTTAAGCGACTCACCGGTATGAAGATTGTTGAGCGTTAAAATACGCGGACGTGGTGTCGAGAGGGTGGCAAATGCTGGCGTCGGAAGGATGGCCGCTGCGCCGAGCGCAACACCACCTAACGCCAGCAATTTGCGGCGATTAGCGTCAAATTTGTCCATGATAATCAGGTCTACAGGTCAATGAAATCGTAAATATGCTTAGCGCACGAAGGGCACCTTAACTGTCAAAACAGCTTACGTCAAGGCGCCCAACCCCAGTGAATACGCGGCTTACAGCCAGATCGCCCCGTATTCACCATAACTTACGACAATCAATTTTCCCGAACTACTTCATTTACCTGATTAATTGTTCAGCTTTTGGCAAAATTTGTGCGCCGGATCGCGCAGTGAGATCATAATTGTAAATATCTGTACGGTACTGGGTGCGCCCGTCCTCGCCGACAAACGCCGTCAGATAGTAAAGATTGACCGGGATGTTGTGTCGAATATTAACGTAACGGGTATCACCTTGTTTCAACGCATCTGAAATCCGCGTATCGTTCCAGCCCGCATCCTGCAGCAGCATATTTGCCAGCTCAGAAGCCTTATTCACACGAACGCAACCCGAACTGAGCGCGCGCGTATCCTTCTGGAACAGGTTGTGGTTCGGCGTATCGTGCAGATAGATTGCATCTGAACTTGGCATGTTGAATTTATAGCGCCCAAGCGAGTTATGGGCACCCGGAGCCTGCTGGAAGCGGAACGGTAAATTCGACGCCGTTATCGTTGACCAGTCGACCATCCAGGGATCTATCGCCTCTTTACTGTTCCAGCCGCGCATCACGGTATACCCGTGGCGCTCCAGATACCCAGGATCGTTCCAGACCTTAGGCAGGATATCCTTACGAGCCAGCGTCGGCGGGACGTTCCACGGCGGGTTAACCACCACGTTATTCAGCGCGCTGCTCATCATTGGCGTTTTACGATCGGGACGCCCGACAATCACACGCGAAGCCAGCACTTCACTCCCGTTCTGGTAATAGACCAGCGAATACGCCGGTATATTTACCATGATGCCGGTAGACAGCGTGCCTGGCAGCAAGCGCAAACGCTGGATATTCAGCGCCAGTACGCCCGCCCGTTGTGCCGGAGAAACATTCAGCCAGTCGCGCGTTGAGGGACCTATTACGCCATCGGCACCCAGCCCCTGAATAGCCTGGAACTGCTTCACTGCCGCAACCAGCTCGCGGTCATACGCGGCTGGCTTCGAGCTTAGCGGAGCGGAGCTTGTCTCTTTTACCGGTGCCGACGGGCTCACGGCCACGCTTTGACCATCATCGCCAGGAAGCGCAATTTTTGGCCCATTATCCAGAATGCCGGAACGTTTGAGAATTTCGCGCAGTGCGGGAACATCACTGCTCCACTGCCCCGGACGCAGCGTAGCGGTCGCTCGCAGCTGCGGCCACGGGCGTGAATCCGCAACCAGCTCAAGCAGCGACTGGTGCATTGTGGCGTATTGTGGATGTGCAGGCGCAAGGCTTGCGATAAAGCGCGGCAGGTCGCCATTATCCAGTGAAAGCTGCCATTGGTTTATGACCGACAGGGCGGGCGTCGCCAGCTTGTACGGTTTTTCGCTGTATAACCAGCGATTGCCATTTACCGGAATACCCGCCACAAACTGGAGATACCCCATCATGGCATCCGAGAGAACCACGTCACGCGCCTTCCCCGTCACGGCAGGATCGGTCAACAGCTCAACCCAGGTCGTAAACTGCGGCTGAATGCCCGCGATGGCCACTTCTGCCAGCTGCTGCTGGAAAGCTCGCACCGCATCACGATTGTCCCACATCGGTTTCATATCACGCGCGGCATACAGCAGCGTGAGCTGATTGAGATAAACAGGCGTGTATCCTGATGGCAGCCCGGACTGCAGCTGCTGACGAACAGACTCTGTGTCGATACCTTCAGGTAACGGCGTAATACCGGCCATAATGGCCGTTGCTGGCGACTGCTCCAGCGGCTGCGACAACGACGTCGGCTGAGCGCCCATCGTTGCAGAGCTGTCAGTCGGTACAACCTCAGGCTCATCAGCCTGCGCGGTGAACAGTGGAGCAAACATCACTGCCAGGCACAAACTCAGCACTGACAGCTGACGACCACGATTTTTCTTTAGCAACATCCCTTGCCCCCTGTTTTCACGACACGCCCATCACATTGGGGCTTTCTTTCATTATAGGTAGGCACACATGCTGTTGGCTTACCTTATGTAAAGAAGTTTAAAGATAACGCAGCCGTAAGCACAAGCTATGAGTAAAAAAAAGCGGCGCTACTGCGCCGCGCTTTGTAACAAAACACCTCAGGAGGCGTCTGCCGTACCCGGTAATGACTCAGGTGGTTGCGGTGCAAAACCGCGCAACCCGACAACGTGTACGTGTTCGCTGTTCTGGAATACTTTACGCACCAGTTTGTATGTCGTCCCTTTTTCCGGGCTGATATTTTCCGGTGCCGCGATGATGAGCTGCATATCGAGGCGATCGCAAAGCTCAAACAGCGTGGCGATAGAGCGGGCATCAAGACGCGCCGCTTCATCAAGGAACAGCAGACGACATGGCGAGATGTCTTTACCGCGCAGGCGACGCGCTTCATCTTCCCAACTCTGGACAACCATCACCAGAATCGACATACCGGTACCGATAGCCTCACCCGTCGACAGCGCACCAGACTCCGCACGCAGCCAGCCGTCGGAGCCACGGTTAACCTCTACTTCCATCTCCAGATAGTTACGGTAATCCAACAGCTCTTCACCAATGGTTTGCGGCGTACGCTGGCCCATATCGATCTGCGGGTTCAGGCGCTGATACAGCTTCGCCAGCGCTTCAGAGAAGGTCAGACGGTTGCTGTTGAACAGATCCTGGTGCTGTTCGTGTTGTTCAGACAGCACGTCCAGCAGCGTAGAGTGAGCCTCACGCACGTTCACGTTCAGACGTACGCTGTTAACCTGGCCAAACGACACGCTCTGCAGGCCCTGGTTGAGCTGGCGGATACGGTTCTGCTCACGCTGAATGGTCTTACGGATGATGTTCGCCACGCTGCGGGAGCTGATAGCCAGCTTCTGCTCGCGGGAGGTCAGCTCTTCCGTCAGGCGACCCAGCTCGATTTCCATCTGTTCGATAGCCTCGACCGGATCGTCGGTACGAATGATGTCCTGACGAATGCGCTCGCGCAGGTGCTGGTAAACCGCCACGAAGAACTGGATTTTGCGCTCTGGACGCTTCGGATCTTCCGACATGCGCAACACATCACGCAGGTGTTCGTTATCCGCCACCGCCAGACGCAGTGCGCCCAACGCTTTATCCGACATGGAACGCAGTTCATCGGCAGAGAGATACGCCAGCTCGCGACGGTGCAGGCGACGCTCAACGTTATTGTCTTTCACCATGCGCATCACCGCGCACCAGCCCGCCTTCGCGGTGACAACCTGCTCGCGCATTTCGTGATAGTCGCGCTCCAGCTTGCGCAGGCGACGCGTCAGGTTGTCCATCTCCGCTTCACAGAATGTCAGCGCTTTTTCCAGCTGATTACGGCGAGCTCGGTTGTTGCTGAGCTGGCTGTGCAGTTCATCGCGACGAATGCGCGCACGTTCTTCCGCACCGCTGTCGGCACGCACGCCAATATCCTGCAGCTCTTTGTACAGATCGTTCAACAGCTCTTTCTTGGTATCGAAGGAGCTTTTCAGCGAGGCCATGACCTGACTGTACTGACTCAGCTGTGCGGCATGCGTACGCATGGCTTCACGAGCGCGGGTACGCTCGGCTTCCGCCTGCTCGAGACGCTGACGCAGCTTTTCATTCAGATCGCTGTTTCCACTCAGCATTTCCGCCGAATCGGAGTAGCCGAAGTGGGCGCGACGCTGTACCACCTCCGTCAGGGCAAACGCCTGCTGACGCGCTTCGCGCTGCACCTGCTGTGACCAGGCGTAATCTTCTTTTAACTGCTCGAACTGCTCCGGGTCGCTTTGAAGAACGGAGATGACCGGCTCCAGCTTCGCCAGCTGATTGCCGTGCTGCTGCACAAAACGCGCGGCTTCCTGCGCTTCATCCAGCCGTTCCTGGATTTCATCAACGCGGTCAGCCAGCGTGTCATCAGCCAGCAGATTCAGGCGCGGCAGGATGCGGTTAAGGGCGGCGACGCCCTCTTTCGCCTGTTCAAACTGCACGCGGCTCTGCTGGTTGTCGCTTTCATGATTGGCAATCGCTCGCTCAAGTTCACCACGGCGGGTATTGAGCCTGCGAATTTCGGCTTCCGGGTCAGCTTCAAAGGCCACGGCCAGATGGCTGCCGATAAAACGGCTGAATGCCTGGTGCAAACGCTGAGTTTTCTGTACGTCAAACGACAGCGTCGCAAAGCGTTCGGAGAGCGTTTCACGCTCGGCGTGCAGGCTTTCGATACGGCTTTCGCGCGCGGCGCGGCCAAACAGCGGCAGTTCCGGGAAGCGGGAATAGCGCCACTGGCGGTCGGCGATTTTCACCACCACCGCTTTTTCCAGCTCGTCGACGCTGAATACGCTGTCATCAAACGACTGCGGATCCCCTTCGATCAGGTAGAGATCTTCCGGACAATCTTCCAGCCCTGCCAGCTGCTCAGAAATCAGCGACAGATCCGGGACGACAATTGCATTACGCGACGGACCATACAGCGCGGAGAAATACGGCGCATCGTCCAGACCAACATCGTCGTAAATTTCGGACAGCAGTACGCCGCCAAACCGCTCTGCCAGCGTATTGAGACGCGGATCTTCCGCACCGCCCGGCTGGCTTAAGCGTTCAATTTCTTCGTCGACTTCACGCTTGCGGGCGCCGACTTCATCACGTTCAACAATCGCTTCGCGCTCGCGCTCCAGCAGCTGCTGCAGGTATTCGGTCACTTCCTGACTGGATTCAAACTGCTCGCCGCACTGTTCGCTGAGCTGGCTCAGGCTGCTTTGGGCCGCCAGCCAGACCGGTGCACGCTGCAACAGTTTTTGCGAGCGGGACTGAAGCTGCTCCATCTCCTGGCGCAGCGTCATACGCTGTTCGCTGGCGTTGGAGACACTGTCTGAAAGTGCCGCAATACGCGCCTCAAGCTCCTGATGCAAAGCCTCAAGCTCGTCGAAATCGTAATTTTTCCCCTGACGCTTGCAGAATTCCGCCAGCAGACGCTCGGCTTCTTGCTGCTCGCGCAGGCGCTGTTCCAGCTCGTTCAGACGCATGCGCAGCGGCTGAACCTGCTCGGCCAGATGGCGCTGGTTCACACCGTCGCGCAGCAGTTCACGGGCAACGTCCCAGGCTTCATTACGCGCCAGCGGGCCGTTAATCGCCACCACCAGCTGGTAGGCCTGTTCAAACTGGCTGTGCGCCGTTTGCGCGACGCTCATTTTCTGATCGAGTGACAGGAGTTTCTCAGTGGCTTCCTGCTCTTTGGCCTGGAAGGTGTCCAGCCATTCGTCGGCGCTTTCTGGCGTTAAGTCAGGCAGATGACACAGCTCTTTGGCTCGCTGTAACGCCTGCAGCGCCTGAGTGTACTGAATTGCACGCGTTTGCTGTACGTCCAGCGCCTGCTGGTAATCGGCAAGCTGGCTTTTCAGCTCATCCACTTCCAGCTCGGCGGCTTCGGCGCGGGCTTCGTTCTCTTCCTGCATCTCGGCGGCTTCGGCCACCACTTCGTTTTGCTCTTCGAGACGGATCTGCAGCTCGTCGAGGTCCGCTTCATAACGCTCGATTTTTTCCTGCTGACGCAGCGCGGTCTGCACCAGGTTCAGGTGATCGCTGGCGGCCTGATAATCCGCTTCCAGGTCACCCTCGGCACCGTTGTGCTCACCCAGCTCGCGCGCCATTTCGACGTGCTTATACTGCTCGGCCACCAGCTGCTTACGCGAGGTAAACAGCTCGCGGCGGTACTCTAATGCCTGATCGAGATGAATGCGGCGCTCGTTGGCGTGACGCATATAGTCCGCCGCCACATAGTTGGTGGCTTCGCTGATAAGGTGTTTAAACAGGTCGCGGTCGGACTGGGTCACGCGAATGGCTTCCAGCGTCATGCGGTTTTCACGCAGCGCGGCTTCCATATCCTGGAAGGCCTTACGCACGCCGCTGTTTTCCGGCAGCAGGTAGTCGCGCAGGGAGCGGGTAATGGCGCTGGAGATACCGCCGTACAGGGACGCTTCGATCAGACGGTAGTATTTGCTACGGTCTGATGCCGTGCGCAGACGACGTGCCACCACGCCCAGGTCGAACATCAGGGAGTGGTAGTCGGTAATCGAGTTGAACTGCTTGAACTGTACGCCTTCGATAGTTTCAAGCTTGTCTTTCAGCTCCTGCAGCGTCAGCACGCGCGCCTGACGTTCGTTCAGGGTCTCCGTCAGTAGCGCCGTCGGCTGCACGGACGTTGGCAGACCCTGGATGGCGAACGGTTTGATATCCACTTTACGGTCGCGACCGGCAACCTGCTGCAGACGTACGCCCACCACCACGCGCTGGTGACGAGAGTTGATGACGTCCAGCACCGAATAACAGACGCCGGCCTTCAGCTTACCGTGCAGACCCTTATCACGAGAGCCGCTTGTCGCCCCCGCTTCGGTGGTGTTACGGAAGTGCAGCAGCGTCAAATCGGGGATCAGCGCCGTGACAAATGCCGCCATGGTGGTGGATTTACCCGCACCGTTACCGCCGGAGAGCGTCGTAACCAGCTCATCCAGATCGAAGGTTCGGGCGAAGAAGCCGTTCCAGTTAATCAGCGTTAGTGAGCGAAATTTACCGCGTTCAATCATTACTCTTCCTCCCCGCTATCCGGCAGATTCTCTTCATGCTCATCATTGAGCTGCAAATGGTTTTCTACCGGCATCGCTTCACCGTCGCGGATCATGCGCAGCTGCGCTTCACGGGCGTCATCACCCGCGCGCACGTCGGCGCCGAAGCGGAAGACAGATTCCGTAATGCGGAATTTGCTGCTGTCGTGCCCCATAAACCAGACCATGCCCAAACGACGCAGACGGTTCAGGGAAGAGCGAACTTTTTCCTGTAATTTCTGACGGTCAAGATCGGAACCTGTCGAACGGTTATTCACCAGCTTCAGCAGTTTGCTTTCATCTGCCAGCGATAGCAGTTCGTCGTAGAGTTCCTGCTGAGTGAAAATCCCTTCGTTCGCCAGACGTTCCGGGCTGAGGTAGAGGTAGCAGAGAATTTTGCCGACCATCATATCCAGCTCGGAGAGTACGGAACGCGGAATCAGCGTGGTTGAGCGCGGGCGCAGGTAGAAAAACCCTTCCGGCGCGCGAATCAGCTCCACGTTGTAGCGCGCGTAGAACTCTTCCAGGTATTCCTGGAAATCCATCAAAAAAGCGTGATTATCCAGCTCGTCAAGACCAATGTGACGACCGGCACGCAGCTGGCTGTCCAGCGCCGGAAATAACGGATTCGCCAGCGCCTGTGCCAGCTTCACTGGCATCACTTGTTCAATATTTGTCAATGACATGCGCCTGTACCTTGGCTCCGTAATCGTTGATCGGCTGCCACTTCGGCGGCAGTCCGGTGAAATCTGCTTGCGCGATGCCCAGGCGCACCGCCTGATCTACCACGATGCGGGCAACGTCAAAGTGCCGCGCGCGAGGATATTGCGCCAGATAGTCGCGCACCACGAGACCAAGATCCAGCGGTGCTTGTCTGGTTTTGTAGACAGCGAGCTGTTCTTCGATCATCGCCGCAAGTTGTTCGCGAATTTCGTTAAATTCTTCATATTCCAGATCCGGCGGCAGTTCACCGGTCACCTCTTCATCGCGCAGCGCCATCTCTTCGTCGCGCATATCCAGCAGACGGTCGGCATTCGCGTAGGTCAGCGCCCACGGTGCATCGAAATAGGTTTGTACCGACTGACGCAGACGCTGAGCAAAGACGCGGTTTTTGTCCATATCGATCGCGGTACGGATAAATTTATGCACGTGTCGGTCGTAGCCGATCCACAGGTCGATCGACTGCTGGCCCCAGCTAATAATACGATCGAGTTTGCTTTGCAGATCGAAGACCAGACGGTCGACAAAGTGGAGATCGTCGTGCGCCATGGTCGCATCCTGGATGCGGAGCAGATTGGCCTGCAGCTTGTCGCCTGCGGCTTCCAGCGTATCCTGCAGTTCACGCAGCGTACCGGAGGTTTCTGACAATAAAAGTTCACAGCTGGAGATGGCCGCACGCCAGTCTTTATTCAGCAATTGAGCGATATCGTCTTTCACCTGCTGCTGTTGTTCATCCATCAGACGCTGGGTCAGATCGATGCTGTCGAAAATCTCTGCCACCGAGTACTTCAGCGGCGCGTAGACGTTACGGTGCCAGTGGAATTCGTCACCGTTTTCATCTGCCGCGTCGGCGGCGCGCTTAAGCTCGCCCGCCACGATCGAGAGCTGCATGGAGAGACGCAGCGTCGAAAACTCGCGCTGGCGGATGTAGTAATCGGTAATGCCGATCCCCAGAGGCGTCAGACGATAAATGGCGTTTCCTTCCGCCTGCTCGCTGGTAAAGCGGTTCAGCAGACGTTGACGTACCATATCGTTGATCGCGTTGTTGGCACGCACGCTAATGGTTTCGCTGGTTTGCTCAAACGCATCACTGACATGGCGGAACGCATCCACCAGTTCACCCTCGCTCATTTCACCATCCAGCCGTTCGCCGTTCAGCGTGGCAACTGCCAGCAGGAAGGAGAGTCTGTCTACCGGCAACGAGATGGAGAAATCGTTTTTCCTGGCCCAGGCAACCAGTTCGGGGACTGTCTGGGAAAATTCACTCATAGATTATCCTTGCTTCTGCGGCTTGCGCGCGGTGACGTGTATATAGCGGCCAAGGCTCAGATAAGGCTCCTGGCGGCAATACCGCGTTTCTATTTCTGTTAAGGCGTCTAAACAGTCATGCTGTTTTTGTTTATCACGCAGATAATCATGAAACACCCTCACGCCTGTTTTACCGGTGATCTCCCAACCGATCTCCTCCAGCCAGCCATAGACCTGCTGCGGTTCACGTGGGAAATCCGGCGATAGCGTGCGCCGTTTCTTTTTATACATTCCCTGCTGCACGTAGCCAAAATTGCCCACCAGCACGTTTCGCATCAGCAGACCGTTTGCATTGTAGAACATCAGCGATAACGCACCGCCCGGACGCAACATCGACCACAGCGTTTTTAACATGGCTTGCGGTTCGGCGACCCATTCAAGCACAGCATGAAACAATATCAGATCAACCTGCGTTTCCAAATGCTGGGGAATGTCCTGAGCGGCGCAATGTATAAAATGCATGTTGTCGCTCACACCTTTCTCTTCTGCCGCGCGTTCGGCGCGAGTAACCATCTCAGCAGAAAGATCGCAAAGCGTGACGTGGTGCCCCCGCTGCGCCATTAGAATTGCAGTCTGACCTTCCCCGCCACCGGCATCGAGCACGCGCAACTGCCGGTCACCCAATTCCGCCAACAGCTTGTCCAGATCCTGCCAGAGGATCGTCTGCCGAAGCTGACCTTTGGTGGTGCCATAAATGTTGCGCGAAAACTTTTCCGCGATGTCATCAAAATTGCGATCCCGCATTGGGAAGGTTCCACTCGCTAACTGCAAAACCGCTATTTTGTCACACCCGCGCGGAGAATGAACCACTCTGGTGTAATATCACGGGTAATCGCCTGCTGTATGGTTAAAAAAGGAACCAAAAAGGATGCTTTTTACCCTAAAAAAATACATCGGAGGCATGATGCTTCCCCTTCCCCTGCTGCTGCTTCTCATCGCGCTGGGGCTGGCACTGGTGTGGTTCAGCCGCTTTCAGAAAAGTGGCAAAACGCTTATCACACTCGGCTGGCTGATGATGCTGCTGCTGAGCCTGCAGCCGGTCGCGGATGGTCTGTTACGCCCCATCGAAAATAAGTACCCGACCTGGCAGGGAAATCAGAAAGTGGAGTACATCGTGGTATTGGGTGGCGGGTATACCTGGGATCCGAACTGGGCACCCAGCTCTAATCTGATCAACAACAGCCTGCCGCGCCTGAACGAAGGTATTCGCCTGTGGCTTGCTAATCCGGGTTCGAAAATGATCTTCACCGGAGCCGCAGCCAAAACAAACCCGGTGAGTACGGCAGAGGCTGGCGCACGCGTCGCTGAATCACTGGGCGTGCCGCGTTCATCTATCATCACCCTGGACAGCCCAAAAGACACCGAAGAGGAAGCCGCCGCGGTGAAGCAGGCCATCGGCGACGTGCCGTTCCTGCTCGTGACATCGGCGTCGCATTTACCGAGAGCGATGATTTTCTTCGAGAAACAGGGATTACACCCCCTACCCGCACCGGCTAACCAGATAGCGATCAACGCGCCGCTTAACCCGTGGGAACGAGCAATCCCGTCCCCGGTCTGGTTGATGCACAGCGATCGTGTCGGTTACGAGACGCTTGGACGCCTCTGGCAATGGCTGAAAGGCGCGTCAGGCGAGCCAGGGCAAGAGTGATTTTGTCGCCAGGTCGAAGTTGGCGCGATTGAACCTTCCGGTATTCACCAGTTGCGCCACTTCATCCCAGAGCAAATAGAGCCAGCGCCGCCAGAGAAACGCCTCCGCAACGGGCGCCCGTTGCAGATAGTGCCAGAGCAAACCTTCCGCAGAGGCGCTGTCGCATAGTCTGAACAGTTCATACTCGCGCGGTGCCCAGAGCATAATGCCCGGCCCCACCATCGCCAACAGCTGGTCGCTGCGGGGATCTTTCAGCATGCTGCGTAGGGTAAAATTGCCGTGCATCAGCACGCAGTTGTCGTTAAAGCCGTCAAACAGCGCAGGCAAGCACTCGCGGGTGCGAAACAGAATGCGTTTGTCCTGCATGGTTAAACCGGTGTTGTTGAACTGGTTAAGCGTTCCCCACAGCACTTCTACCCGCTGGCGATACCAGAGCGGCCACAGGTTTTCCTGGGTGCTGTCGACGGGGCCGACGAGCCCGCGGCTATCCTGTCGGTGCCAGGCCAGCAACGCCTCGACGATCTGATCTTTCAGCTGTTCCCAGCGGTCCGGCGTGCGCGCCGGGGCTTCAACAGAGACGCCACGCAGGCGCTCAATAAGCAGGACATCCGGGCCGGGGTGTTCCTCATGCGTCATGACACCGTAAACCGTCGGCATTCGCACCGTACCTTCCCTTGCCAGCATCGACATTTTCCATGCCAGCCGTCTGGCGACGCCGGGTGAGGTAAAGCTTCTGGCCATGAGAGGCATTGGGTTTCCATGACTGTCATACAGCGCCCAAAGTGCGGTATCCGCCTTTTCATTCACACACTCGACCCGGCTCAACGTCTCGCCAAGCAGATGGCTCAGTTCGGCACGCAGCTGTTCCATATGAGATTACCCCCATTAAGGCTACTGCTTTTATAATGAGCGCGAGAGCAACGGATGTCACCCGAAGAGATCAATTATGGGTAAGAAAGGAAAAATTGATGGGTGAGAACATCCCCCCAAAGGAGGGATGGAGGCAACATTAATGCAGTTCAGCGCGAACGCGCTCAAGATCTTCCGGCGTATCAACGCCCGTTCCGGGAACTTCTTTGGCAACGGCTACGTGGATTTTTTCGCCATACCAGAGCACGCGGAGCTGCTCCAGCATTTCAATATGCTCCAGCGGGCTCGGTGCCCAGTTGACATAGCGGCGAATGAAGCCCGCACGATAGCCGTAGATCCCAATGTGGCGCAGGAATGAATCACCGATGGTCTCTTTCGATACCGCAAAGCGATCGCGATCCCAGGGGATCGTCGCGCGTGAGAAATAGAGCGCATAGCCCTCGGCATCCATGACCACCTTAACCGCATTCGGGTTGAATGCTTCTTCAGCATGATGAATGGGTACCGCGAGGGTGGCCATGCCAACCTGACGCTGCGCCAGATTTTCCGCTACCTGGCGAATAATAACCGCCGGGATCATCGGCTCGTCGCCCTGCACGTTGACGATGACCGTATCATCGCTAAAACCACATTTCTCGACCACTTCCGCCAGACGCTCCGTGCCGGACTGGTGATCTGCGCGAGTCATGCATACCTCACCGCCAGCCGCCTCAACCGCACGGGCGACGTCAGGATGATCGGTAGCAACAATCACGCGATCGGCACCGGATTCACGCGCACGCTCAAGAACATGCACAATCATCGGCTTGCCGTTGATATCCACCAGCGGTTTACCCGGCAGACGCGTTGATGCATAGCGCGCCGGAATAATGACAACGAAACTCATGGCTTGCTCTCTTCTGCCACCAGGGAACGGGCTTCATTTTCCAGCAGGACCGGAATACCGTCCCGCAGCGGGAAAGCCAGACTGTCCAGCTTGCAAATCAGCTCTTGTTTATCCTGGCTGTAGTAGAGTTTGCCGTTGCACACCGGGCAGGCAATAATTTCAAGTAAACGGTGATCCATAGTTCCTCCGTATGGGTAATCGCTAAAGCTTAACACATTCCCTTTTCAGGGAGTGTCTGTTTCCCAACCACTTCGGCAGGTCGTAAACAGCCCGTCCGGCACGCGGCCCAGCGTCACGCTGCTCGCTCCTTGCCAGCGCGCAAATTCGCTAATGGCGGATGATAATCCTTTCTCCAGGGGGGCCGTCGCCTTAACCCCGTCTTCAAGATACAGCGCGATGATTTCAAGCGTCCCGGTTTTGCGGTGCATTTTGGCATCCATACGCCCCACCAGTTGCCCTTTATGCAGCAGAGGCAAAACAAAGTAGCCGTACTGGCGTTTTGGCGCGGGGGTATAACACTCCAGCCGGTAGCTGAAATTAAACAGCTGCTCGGCCCGCTTTCTGTCCCAGACGACCGGGTCGAAAGGTGACAGTACCGCGCTGTGTGTGGCCTGAAGCTTACCTTCCCGCGCCTGTGGTAAAAGCGGGAGCAAATCGGCATGCAGCCACATCTCGCCCAGCGTTTCCACCGTGACGGGGATGACGCGCTGCTCGCGCTGCCACGCCTCCAGCAGCGGTTTTAGCGCGGGCTGACGCAGGCGATAATAATCTGCCAGCCACTGCGGGCGAAAAATCCCCAGGCTGCGGGCGCTGTTCTCCAGCATGATGGCTTCGGCCGCTTCCTGCGTAAGCAGGTCACGCTCGTCGTCCCAGTGCGGCATCACGCGGTGCGTCAGGTCGTACACGCGCTGAAAGTTACGCCGCTCCACAACCATCACTTTACCGGATGTAAACAGCCCCTCAAGATGACGTTTATGCGGCTTCCACTCCCACCATCCGCTCGCCCCTTTTCGCGGATGCTCAAAATCAGCCGAACGCACCGGACCGTTTTCCTGAATATGCGCGATAAGCTGCTCAATCTCAGCGGCGTGTTCCTGCATCCACTCCTGACGATATTTCCAGCCCATCTTATCCGGAGAGAGCATGCGGTGACGAATCAGCGCGAAATCGCTGCGGGGCAGGAAACAGGCTTCATGCGCCCAGTATTCCATTAGCTCGCCCTGCCTAAGCGCATTGTCCAGCCACTGCGGCTGATAATTTCCCAGGCGGCTGAAGAGCACCAGATAAGGGCTTCGCGCCACGATGTTGATGGTGTCGATTTGCAGCAACGACATGCGTTGTACGGTGGAGAGAATGTCAGAGGGCTGTGCGCGACGGCGAGGCTTTTTAAGCAGCCCCTGAGCGGCAAGGTGTAAATGACGTGCGGCTGAAAGCGAGAGTTGCGGTAAAGACATGCGTTTTCCTGTCAGTCAAAGCGCCACCAGAACCGCGTAAGCGTTTATCGCACCAACGCAATCAGTTCCTTGAGCAAGTGTTCCGGCTGCTCGCCGCTGAGTTCAGCGTCAACCGGCAGATACCACCAGTTTTCTTTCGCAAAGGCACGGCATTTCACCGCATCTTTTTCGGTCATGATCAGCGACTGCCCGGGTACGGTCAGGGCGTCTACCTGACCTTCCATCAGCGCCTGGTGGTCGGCCAGCGGAACGCGTTTTTCTAGCCGGGCACCACACTGTCCCAGCGTCGCGAAGAAGCGCGGAGGGTGACCAATACCCGCCATCGCCACCAGCGCAGGCAGTTGTTCAACCGCCTTACGTTCGCCGGTTAACAGGTTAACCGCCATGCCTGGCTGCAGATGCATAGGTATTTCACCTTGCTTAGCCTGGCCACCGTTAACAATGACCGCATCAACGGACCGAAGGCGCGTCGCGCGTTCACGCATCGGCCCGGCGGGCAGCCACCAGCCGTTGCCAAAACGGCGCACGCCGTCGATGACCACAATCTCTTTATCACGCGCCAGCGCGTAATGCTGAAGGCCATCGTCGGTAATAATGATGTCCACCGCGTGCCCGGCAAGAAGCGCCTGAACGGCGTCGCTGCGCACGGGTGAGACCGCAACCGGCACACCTGTTCGCTGATAGATCAGGACAGGTTCATCACCCGCTTCGGCCGTTGTTGTATCAGCCGCCAGCAGAAGCGGATAGTGCGTCGCTTTACCACCGTAGCCGCGCGATACCACCCCAGGGCGAATACCGCGTTTTTGCAACTGCTCCACCAGCCAGATCACCACCGGCGTTTTGCCGTTCCCACCTGCGGTCAGGTTACCAACCACCACAACCGGAACCGGCGCGCGCCAGGCGCGCTTCAGCCCCAGGCGGTACATCAGACGAATGGCACCGCTCACCAGGCCGTATAGCCAGGAGAGCGGCAAAAGCAGCAGCCACAGCGGGGATTCACCGGACCAGATGCGTGCAATCATTGTTGACCGAACTGCATCTTATGGAGCTGTGCGTAGACGCCTCGGTGGGCGAGCAGATCGGCATGGCTACCCCGCTCGACAATCACGCCATCTTCAACAACCACGATTTCATCAGCCTGTTCGATGGTCGACAGACGGTGCGCAATCACCAGAGAGGTACGGTTCTTTTGCAATTCGTCCAGCGCAGACTGGATAGCGCGTTCAGATTCAGTATCCAGCGCGGACGTCGCTTCATCCAGAATCAGGATTGGGCTGTCGCGCAGCAGCGCACGCGCAATGGCAATACGCTGACGCTGACCACCGGAAAGGAGCACGCCGTTTTCACCGATGATGGTATCCAGACCGTTATCCATCTTGTTGATGAAGTCCATTGCATACGCCATGCGTGCGGCATTCTCGATCTGCTCGCGGCTGTACTCTTCAGTACGCGCATAGGCGATGTTGTTGGCAACCGTATCGTTGAACAGATGCACGTTCTGAGAAACCAGTGCAACCTGGTTACGCAGCGACTGCAGGGTATACTCCCGCAGGTCATGGCCATCTAACAGGATTTCGCCTTCATCAATGTCGTAGAAGCGCGTAATCAGGCTGGCAATGGTTGATTTACCCGAGCCGGAACGGCCCACCAGCGCAACGGTTTTACCTGCTGGAATCGTCAGGTTGATATTACGCAGTGCAGCCACTTCGCGGCCTGGATAGGTAAAGGTCACGTTGCGGAATTCTAAGTCTCCGTTTGCACGCTCAATCACGCGCGTACCTTCATCTTTTTCCTGCTCGGAATCCAGAATGCTGAACAACGTCTGGCATGCTGCCATCCCGCGCTGAAACTGCGCGTTCACGTTAGTCAGGGATTTCAGCGGGCGCATCAGCGCAATCATGGAGGAGAAGACAACGGTGATGGTCCCTGCCGTCAGGGTCTCCATTACGCTCGGGAAGCTCGCTGCATACAGAACAAATGCCAGGGCCAGCGAGGCGATCAGCTGAATGATAGGGTCGGAGATAGAGGAGGCCGACACCATTTTCATTCCCTGCAGGCGCATTTTATTGCTGACCTTATCAAAGCGCTTGGTTTCGACTTCCTGACCACCAAAGATCAACACTTCTTTGTGGCCTTTCAGCATCTGTTCAGCGCTGGTCGTGACCTGCCCCATCGTATTCTGCATATTCTTACTGATATTGCGGAAACGCTTGGAGACGACGCGGATAGCAATGGAGACAACCGGTGCCAGCACGATCAGGATGAGCGACAGCTGCCAGCTGTAATAGAACATCATGACAAACAGGCCAATGATCGATGCGCCTTCACGGACCACGGTAATCAGCGCGCTGGAGGAAGACGATGCCACCTGCTCTGAATCGTAGGTAATACGTGACAGCAGCGTGCCCGTAGACTGTTTATCAAAGAATGAGACCGGCATGCCCATCATGTGACCGAAGAGTCGGCGACGCATGGACATTACCACTTTTCCTGATACCCAGGAGATGCAGTAGCTGGAGATATAGCTGGAAATACCGCGTAAGATCATCAGCCCGATAACCACCAGCGGCATCCATAGCAGCACTGAGCGATCCGTTTTACCAAAACCGTCATCCAGTAACGGTTTGAGGAGCGATAGCATAAAAGTATCGCTGGCTGCGTTGAGGATTAACGCTACGCCCGCCACGATCAAGCCTGCTTTGAAAGGGGCAATCATCGGCCAGAGTCGGCGGAACGTTTGCCACGTGGAGAGATCTTTGTCGTTATGCATTCAAAAAACCAGCATTTGTTGAAATAGCCGCATATTCTACCCGTTATCTACGGGCGCGCCAAACCACTGATGATACCAACGCGGTAAATTGTGTTCACGCAGGCGTCGGACCTGCCTGTTATGTTGCGAAAATGTCACCGATATTTGTCCAGAATGAGGGGTGTCTAGCCAGGTATATCCCTCTTTCACGTAGCGCCGCACCACTTTCGCAGATGGGAAACGCCACGCGTTATAGCGGGCTGCAGAGGCCAGCGCTATTTTGCCTTCTGCACGCTGCACCAACGGCATGGAAGACGAGGTGTTGCTGCCGTGGTGAGGTACCTGAATGAGTGTAGACGCCAGATTGCGCCAGCGGTGGCTCAGCATTGCCATTTCAGCCGGTGCTTCAATATCCCCTGTCAGCAGGATGCTCTGCTCACCGTCGTCGATCTTAACCACGCAGGAGCGGTTGTTACCTTTGGCGTGCCCTTCTTCAGGCGGCCAGTGAACGCTGAACGTTAGCCCCTGCCACAGCCATCGCTGCCCTCGAAAACAGGGAAGATGTCCATCCTGGTGCAGCGGACTCCTGACCCACATTTCGGGCCAGGCTTTTTGCAGCGATGCCAGTCCTCCCGCGTGGTCGAGATGCTCATGACTCAGGATCGCCCCTTCTGGCTTCAGGTGATGCCAGCGTAACCATGGAACGATCAGCTGCTGCCCGCTATCGCCCCCCGGCCAGGCCAGCCCGGTATCGTATAAAATAGCCCTCCCCTGACGTTCAATCACCATTGCCAGCCCCTGCCCGACATCCAGCATGTGCAGTGTCCAGCCGTCAGTTTTATCCTTTCGCCACAAAGGCAGTGCGAGCATAATACTTGCTGTAAGACAAACAGCCGGTAGAGCTTTCCAGCTTCGAAAACGCCAGCCGATAATGGCAAGCCAGGGTAGAAGCGTCAGGTATTGCCAACGTTCATCGACATCCTGCCAGCCGTCCGGCAAGCGAGCCAGCAACCCGAATAACCCTGCCAGAGACTTATCGGCCGCATACCAGACAGCGTTCTCCAGTAAAGCAAGCGGAATAAGATGGAGCAGCATACCGAGAAGGATCAGCGGCACGGATATAAACGTGACCAGCGGAACAGCAAACAGATTCGCGATGAATGAAGACAGGCTGAAACCATGAAAAATCAGCACCTGCAGCGGAAGCAGCAGGCACAGCATTCCTGTTTGCAGATGTATGAGATTTGCCAGAGGTTTTATTCGGCGGATCCAGCGCCAGTTCGGAAGCGGTAGCCACTGGTACCAAAAAATTAATGCCGCGACCGCAAACGCCGATAGCGCAAAACTTTGTGACAGAACAGCCACAGGGTCAAAAATCAGAATTGCCGCCACGCAGGCTAACCAGATCTGCCAGGGAGACCATTGACGGCCGCTAATCCGCAGCGCAGCCACCACCGAGAGAGAGACAACCGTGCGCATTGCGGGCGGCTGCATCCCCGTTAACCATGCATAAAAAACCGCAAAGCACAGACCTGCAAGCATGGGAAACGGCCAATGGATAGCGTGGCTCGGCAGAAAATATTGTAACCCTCTTGCCAGTAGCCAGACGATGGACGCAGCCAGCGCGATGTGCAGACCCGAAATCGCCATCAGATGTGTTGTCCCTGTCTCGCGCATAAGATTTTTTATCTGACGCGGTACATTCAGACTCTCCCCCATCCCCAGCCCAAGGATCACTGGCCCCCACTGATATGTTGTGAGTACGTTTTGCAGTGAGCTAAGATACCGTGAACGCAGGCTACAGCGTGCGTCAACAACCTCAGCATGCGTAAAACGCCCGCTCAGCGTTTGATGTCGGGCAAAAGCATTTTTCTGCGAATCGTAGCCACCTTCGTTTAACTCACCATGTACCGCTCTGAGGCGCAGCGCCATAGCCCAGCGTTGACCGGCACACACCTTTTGGGGCAGGTAATTGCCATACAGCGTCACCCCAGTGGCGCCCCTCCAGGGTTTTCCGTTGACGCTGACAATGTTTCCCTGATGCATTGTTGCGCCATCGGTTGCTGTAATGACTACCTCCACCTGCTGCGGCCCTGTCGTCAGATGATTCAACGGCCAAACGCTTTCCTGCGCCGCTAATACACCCCAGCAGAAAAAGAGTAACCCGATGCCTGAAAACGTTAGCCATCGTCTTTGCTGCGCCGCTAACGCGACCCCTGCGGCAATCATCATCCAGACGCTCTCTGGCTCCGGTAAAACAGGTAACCAATAGAGCGGAATAATAGCCAGAATGGCGCAAGCACTGACAACGTGGATCCCCATTTATACCTCCCTGTTTCGGGCAGTATGCCTTGAGAATGGCGTGTCGTCAGAGAGGAAATGGGGCTTTACGGCGGACGCTGCAACGTTTTCAGCGGTTTGCAGAAAAGCTACAATGGAAATGCGTGGCGTATTCAGAAATGCAAACGAGAGGCACAAAAAAAGCACCCGCAGGTGCTTTCTTTTAAACCCAGTTTGGCCATTATGGCCAAAACTCAGTTACCGTAAATATTGGCGCGATCGCGCAGTTCTTTACCCGGCTTAAAGTGCGGAACGTACTTGCCTTCCAGCTCAACTTTATCGCCAGTCTTCGGGTTACGCCCGGTACGTGGAGCACGATAGTGCAGAGAAAAACTACCGAAACCGCGGATTTCAATGCGCTCGCCCTGGGCAAGAGTGGTGGCCATATGCTCCAGCATCTCTTTAACAGCATCTTCCACAGCCTTTGCAGGGATGTGCGGTTGCTGACTGGCAAGTCTTTCAATCAATTCTGACTTGGTCATGATTCCTCCGGTTCCTTTCAAACCAATTAGCTGAACAGCTCATTAAACAAGGGCGGCCGTAGCCGCCCTTTGTTATTGATTACAGGACGAATCCTGCAATCTGTCAAGTCTGCTCCTCATCCTTCGCGCTGTAAATGTGTTACAGCGTAAATGATGGTGAGAACTTGATATTACTCGCCTTTAGCTGCTTTGAAAGCTTCAGCCATTGCGTTGTTAGAGAAGTTTGCATCTTCCTGTTTGTTAACAGTTGCGATTGCATCTTTCTCATCAGCTTCGTCTTTAGCACGAACAGACAGGCTGATTGCGCGGTTCTTACGGTCAACACCGGTGAACTTAGCTTCAACGTCGTCGCCAACGCTCAGAACCAGAGTGGCATCTTCAACGCGGTCACGTGAAGCTTCGGAAGCGCGCAGGTAACCTTCAACGCCGTCAGCCAGTTCTACGGTTGCGCCTTTAGCGTCAACTGCAGTCACTTTACCGTTTACGATTGCGCCTTTCTTGTTCAGTGCAACCCAGTTGTTGAACGGATCTTCTGCGAGCTGTTTAACGCCCAGGGAGATACGCTCACGCTCTGCGTCAACCTGCAGAACAACTGCAGCGATTTCGTCGCCTTTTTTGTATTCACGTACTGCTTCTTCGCCTGCAACGTTCCAGGAGATGTCAGACAGGTGAACCAGGCCATCGATGCCGCCGTCCAGGCCGATGAAGATACCGAAGTCAGTGATAGACTTGATTTTACCTTCAACACGGTCGCCCTTGTTGTGGGTTTCCGCGAACTGCTGCCATGGGTTGTTTTTGCACTGTTTCAGGCCCAGGGAGATACGACGACGTTCTTCGTCGATATCCAGAACCATCACTTCCACTACATCACCAACGTTAACAACTTTGGATGGGTGGATGTTTTTGTTGGTCCAGTCCATTTCGGAAACGTGCACCAGGCCTTCAACGCCTTCTTCGATTTCAACGAAGCAGCCGTAGTCAGTCAGGTTGGTAACGCGACCAGTCAGTTTAGTCCCTTCTGGGTAACGCTTAGCGATAGCTACCCATGGATCTTCGCCCAGCTGTTTCAGGCCGAGGGATACACGAGTACGTTCGCGGTCGAACTTCAGCACTTTAACAGTGATTTCGTCGCCAACGTTCACGATTTCGCTTGGGTGCTTAACGCGTTTCCACGCCATGTCGGTGATGTGCAGCAGGCCATCAACGCCGCCCAGGTCAACGAATGCGCCGTAGTCAGTGAGGTTCTTAACGATACCTTTGACTTCCATGCCTTCCTGCAGGTTTTCCAGCAGCTGATCGCGTTCTGCGCTGTTTTCGGATTCGATAACGGCACGACGGGATACAACAACGTTGTTACGCTTCTGGTCCAGCTTGATTACTTTGAACTCAAGCTCTTTGCCTTCGAGGTGCAGGGTGTCACGGACTGGACGAACGTCTACCAGTGAACCTGGCAGGAACGCACGAATACCATTCAGCTCAACAGTGAAGCCACCTTTAACTTTGCCGTTGATAACACCGACCACAGTTTCAGCTTCTTCGTAAGCTTTTTCCAGCGTGATCCATGCTTCGTGACGTTTCGCTTTCTCACGAGAAAGCAGGGTTTCACCGAAGCCGTCTTCTACTGCGTCCAGAGCAACGTCAACTTCGTCGCCAACCTGGATTTCCAGCTCGCCCTGGGCGTTTTTGAACTGCTCTGCCGGAATGGCGGACTCAGATTTCAGACCGGCGTCAACCAGTACTACGTCTTTGTCGATAGCAACAACAACACCGCGAACGATGGAACCCGGGCGGGTTTCGATTTCTTTTAAGGATTCTTCAAACAGTTGAGCAAAAGATTCAGTCATGTTTAATCTTCAGGTTAATATTAACGTCCACCTGGCTCCGTGCCGGATGGGGTTGTTTCACATACCCGCCGTCAATCCATTGCAGCGGGGGTACTGCTAAATCGGTCGCGATTACGCGAGTGCCAGTTTTTGGCGCGCATATTGTAGCGCTTTTTCAATCACTTGCTCAATAGTTAAACTGGTTGAATCCAGAACTAATGCATCTTCTGCTGGAACAAGTGGGGCGACGGCGCGGTTACGATCGCGGTCATCGCGCTCTTTTATCTCGGATAAAAGGCGATCAAAGTTAACACTAAACCCCTTTTCCTGCAACTGAAGCATGCGGCGTTGCGCGCGTTCTTCCGAAGAGGCGTCAAGGAAAATTTTCACAGGTGCATCAGGGAATACCACGGTTCCCATATCGCGTCCGTCCGCGATCAGACCTGGGGCTTCACGGAAACCACGCTGGCGGCGCAGCAAGGCTTCGCGAACGCGCGGGAATGCCGCGACCTGGGAGGCCGCGTTAGCGACTTCCTGAGTACGAATCTCCCCGCTGACGTCCTCTCCTTCCAGGATCACTTCAAGGTTGCCATCAGTCGAAACAAAACGCACATCCAGATGCGCAGCCAGCGGTACCAGCGCTTCTTCAGAGGCGACATCCACATGGTGATGCAGCGCAGCCAGCGCCAGCACGCGATAGATTGCTCCCGAATCTAAAAGATGCCATTGCAATGCTTCTGCCATCGCTTTGCACAGAGTACCTTTCCCTGCGCCACTAGGCCCATCAATGGTGATTACCGGGGCAAGTGCCGTCATCTTTTTCTCCTTAAATAAGGCATACCGTTTACATGAACGCCGCGCATTATACGCGCCAACGTGCGCAACTGTTACCTTTGCGTGCAAATTACGGATTGATAGAAGCAGAGTGTAGAAGAAATGAGCGGGAGTGTTCGTCAGGAAGCGTAAGGAAATGCCGCATCGGGTGATGCGGCAAGCGTTATCAGGCCAGCGTGCTAATGCGTGCCAGCTGTTCGAAGTAGTCCGGGAAGGTTTTCGCCGTACATTTCGGATCAAGAATGGTCACAGGCGTGTCGGACAACGCCACCAGCGAGAAGCACATCGCCATACGGTGATCGTTATAGGTGCCGATCTCTGCAACCTGCAGTTTTGCCGGCGGGGTCACGCGAATGTAGTCTTCGCCCTCTTCCACCTCTGCGCCGACTTTTCGCAGCTCGGTCGCCATCGCAAACAGACGGTCAGTCTCTTTTACGCGCCAGTTGTAGATATTACGCAGCGTGGTGGTGCCTTTGGCAAACAGCGCCGCCGTGGCGATGGTCATCGCCGCATCCGGGATATGGTTCATGTCCATGTCGATGGCGTTCAGCTCGCCGCGGGTACAGGAGATGAAATCATCACCCCAGGTGACAACCGCACCCATTTTTTCCAGCACGTCAGCGAAACGGATGTCGCCCTGTACGCTGTTGCGCCCAATACCGGTAACCTTCACGGTACCGCCTTTGATCGCGCCCGCAGCCAGGAAGTAAGAAGCCGACGAGGCGTCGCCTTCAACCAGATAGCAGCCCGGAGACTGGTACTGCTGCGCCCCGCGCACCACAAAACGCTGATAAGACTGGTTTTCCACCTCAACGCCAAAGGTTTTCATCAGGTGCAGCGTGATATCAATATACGGTTTGGAGACCAGCTCGCCTTTAATCGTAATTACCGTGTCCTGCGGAGCCAGCGGCGCAGCCATCAGCAGCGCGGTCAGGAACTGGCTGGAGACGCTGCCGTCAACCTCGACGTTACCGCCGGTAAAACCGCCGCGCAGACGCAGTGGCGGATAATTTTCCTGCTCCAGATAGTCAATCTGCGCGCCGCCCTGACGCAGGGCATCCACCAGATGGCCAATCGGACGCTCTTTCATACGCGGTTCGCCGGTCAGCACAATGTTGCTGCTGCCCAGACACAGGGCTGCCGCCAGCGGACGCATCGCGGTACCCGCGTTGCCCAGAAACAGCTCAAGCTCTTCACCCGTCTGCAGCGCGCCGCCATTGCCGGTCACTTCGCAGCGGGTGCGATCGTCGGAGAGAGTGTAATGAACGCCCAACGCTTTCAGCGCAGTGAGCATATGGCGCACGTCATCGCTGTCCAGCAGGTTTGTGAGGACGGTGGTGCCGTTTGCCAGAGCTGCCAGCAGCAGAGCGCGGTTCGAGACACTTTTTGAACCAGGCAGATTGATGGTGCCATCTACCCGCGCGATAGGTTGTAACGTCAGGGATTCCATGAAAACTAAACTCTCAACTCAACATAATAAAAAACCCCGCAGGGTTGCTGCGGGGGTGAATAACAGCAAATTAACCGTGACGACGTTCGAAGTCGATCATGAAATCGGTCAGCGCTTTGACGCCTTCCAGCGGCATAGCGTTATAGATGGAGGCACGCATGCCGCCCACCACACGGTGGCCTTTCAGCGCGTGCAGGCCCGCAGCGAAGGACTCATCCAGGAAGGCTTTATCCAGATTGCTGTCGGCCAGCTGGAACGGCACGTTCATGCGGGAACGGTTAGCGATGGCCACATCGTTACGGTAGAAATCGCTCTTGTCGATCACGCCATAGAGCAGTTCAGCCTTCTGCTGGTTAACCTTATTCATCTGCGCCACGCCGCCGTTTTGCTTCAGCCATTTGAAGACCAGGCCGGAAAGGTACCAGGCAAACGTGGGTGGCGTGTTGAACATAGAATCGTTATCGTTCAACACGGTGTAATCGAGAATCGACGGGCAGGATTTGTGTGCTTTGCCCAGCAGGTCTTCACACACAATTACAATTGTCAGCCCAGCAGGGCCGATATTTTTCTGTGCGCCAGCGTAGATCACACCGTAACGGCTAACATCCAGCGGCGTGGAAAGAATGGTCGAAGAGAAGTCCGCGGTTACAACCACGTTTTCACCAAAGTTTGGCTCTTCATGGATGGCGATACCGTCAATGGTTTCATTCGGACAGTAGTGAAGATAGGCTGCGTTATCAGAAACTTGCCACTCGCTCATCGGCTTAACGCCGCGCAGGCCGTCAACGGTCACTTTGGCATCGATCACATTCGGCGTGCAGTACTTATGCGCTTCTTTGACAGCGCTGGCCGCCCAGTAGCCCGCATCCACATAATCAGCGGTAGTTTTGTCACCCAGCAGGTTGAGCGGAATACCGGCAAACTGACCGCGCCCACCGCCGTGGCAGAACAATACTTTGTAGTTCGAGGGAATGTTCAGCAGATCGCGAAAATCCTTTTCTGCCTCTTCCGCCACCTGAATAAACTCTTTACCCCGGTGGCTAACTTCCATCACCGACGTACCCAGACCGTTCCAGTCACACAGCTCCTGTTGAGCCTGTTTGAGTACATCTACCGGTAACATTGCCGGACCTGAACTGAAATTAAAGACTTGAGCCATTTCCCCTCACCACGCTAAAAGCCATAAGTTATAACTGTGGATATCGGTTTTATCATTCAGTGACACGCGCCGCAATGTCTAAAACTTATGACCGGGGAAATGTGCTCATCGTCACACAATAGAATCTACCACCTCGTCGTCACAAAACCGACAAAATGGCTGTCAGGTGATACGTTTGGCTCGGCTAACCTTCGTCCATTCCGGATTTGCACAGCGGGGGCACAATTGACGATCCCCCGGCTGCATCGCCACAACATGACTACATCTTACGCAAGCATACTCGCCTGATTCAGGTACCGTTCTGAAACGCTCGATCAGCATATCCGGCAGGATGCACAGGCCGGGCTTCACCTCATCGTCGGAATAGTAATAGACGCTGATTTGACCGTTGGTTTCCATAATCGCCAGACGCACCTGCCCGAGCTGTTCCACGCTGTTCAGGCGTAGCTCCATAAAGAACTCAAACTCGGTCATATTGGCGCTTTGCACGTTTTCCCAGGCCAGTTGTCCGTCCTCAACGATAACGACCGGCTTCCCTTCAAGCAGATCTTCCAGTTTCTCACTTTTCGACATCAGCCACATGACCAGCCGGTACAGCAGTGCAAGCGTCACGAAAACGATAAAGACCGGTATCATCGGCACATCATCATAAAAGGCAACGTCCCCTGCCGCCGACCCCAGCGTCAGAATGATCAGCACTTCAAACAGCGACATCTGCCGCACGCCGCGACGTCCGGTGATTTTCAGAAACAGGAAAACGAGTACAAAGGTGTACAGGCTGCGAAGCGCGACTTCGCCTAAAAACTCTGGAGGGACTTTATCAAACGCCATCCGCTGGAGATCGAAAGCTTTCATTTTTCTATGCCTTAACAGTAGGTTACTGACTATAAGCATAGCTCAGGCTTTTATTTTCGCCGAAGATGGCACCCGTCACGCAAAACCCGTATCATTGCGCGCTTTACGTACGATAAAAGTGAACGCCATGACTCAAACGTTTATCCCCGGCAAAGACGCCGCTCTGGAAGATTCCATCGCTCGCTTCCAGCAGAAACTGACCGACCTGGGTTTTAACATCGAAGAAGCCTCCTGGCTCAATCCGGTGCCGCATGTCTGGTCCGTGCATATTCGCGATAAAGACTGTGCCCTGTGCTTTACCAACGGTAAAGGCGCGACAAAAAAAGCGGCACTGGCCTCTGCGCTGGGTGAGTATTTTGAGCGTCTGTCCACCAACTATTTCTTCGCTGACTTCTGGCTGGGCGAAACCATCGCTAACGGCCCGTTCGTTCACTATCCGAACGAAAAATGGTTCCCGCTGACCGAAGACGACGAACTGCCGGAAGGCATTCTCGACGCGCGCCTGCGTGCGTTCTACGATCCAGATAACGAACTGACTGCCAGCATGCTGATCGATCTGCAGTCCGGTAACGAGGATCGCGGTATCTGCGCCCTGCCGTTTACCCGCCAGTCTGACGAAAAGACCGTTTACATCCCGATGAACATCGTCGGTAACCTGTATGTATCTAACGGCATGTCCGCTGGTAACACCCGCAATGAAGCGCGCGTGCAGGGTCTGTCTGAAGTCTTCGAACGTCACATTAAAAACCGCATCATCGCCGAATCCATTAGCCTGCCTGAAATTCCGGCAGATGTGCTGGCACGCTATCCGGGCGTGGTGGAATCCATCGCTAAGCTGGAAGCAGAAGGTTTCCCAATCTTTGCCTATGACGGCTCGCTGGGCGGCAAATATCCCGTTATCTGCGTCGTGCTGTTTAACCCGACCAACGGCACCTGCTTCGCCTCCTTCGGCGCGCACCCGGACTTCGGCGTGGCGCTGGAGCGTACTGTCACCGAGCTGCTGCAGGGCCGTAGCCTGAAAGATCTCGACGTCTTCACCCCGCCAACCTTTGACGATGAAGAAGTGGCCGAGCATACCAACCTCGAAACCCACTTCATCGATTCCAGCGGCTTAATTTCCTGGGATATGTTCAAGCAGGACGCGGACTATCCGTTCGTGGACTGGAGTTTTGCCGGCACCACGGAAGAAGAGTTCGCCACGCTGATGGCAATCTTCACCGCGGAAGACCAGGAAGTTTACATTGCCGACTACGAACATCTTGGCGTCTACGCGTGCCGCATTATTGTTCCGGGCATGTCCGACATCTACCCCGCTGAAGACCTGTGGCTGGCGAACAACAGCATGGGCGCGCACCTGCGCGAAACGCTGCTGGCTCTGCCGGGTAGTGAATGGGAAAAAGAAGATTACCTGAACCTGATCGCCCAACTGGACGAAGAAGGCCACGATGACTTCACCCGCGTACGTGAGCTGCTGGGTCTCGCGACCGGTAAAGACAACGGCTGGTACACCCTGCGTATTGGTGAGCTGAAAGCAATGCTGGCACTCGCGGGTGGCGATCTGGATCAGGCCCTGGCCTGGACCGAATGGACCATGGAGTTCAACCAGTCCGTCTTCTCAGCCGAGCGCACCAATTATTACCGCTGCCTTCAGACGTTGTTGCTTCTCGCTCAGGAAGAGGACCGTGAACCTCTGCAGTACTTGAATGCCTTTGTTCGTATGTACGGTGCAGATGCCGTCGAAGCAGCCAGCGCGGCGCTGAGCGGCGAAGAGCCGTTCTATGGCCTGCAGGCTGTTGATAGCGATCTGAAAGCCTTCCCGGCACATCAGTCGCTGCTGAAAGCGTATGAAAAATTACAGAAGGCAAAAGCCGCTTACTGGTCAAAATAAGCGCACATAACATTACCAGATGTAGGCGTATCCAATCGTCTGGGCTATATTACGGGGCAATTTCATTGCCCCTTTTTTTATTTTTTCGGTAATGACGTTTAATTGTAATAATTAAGTTAATTACGGGTAAATATAATAATACTTACCTGGGCTGGACTGTTACTTTTTGTGGTAAATACTCCATTTTAATTAACTGTTTTACGGGAGGCCTAACGAAAAAATTCAACTCTTCTCATAACTTTTAAAATTTATTTTTATACGGATAATCAAATACTTACTCCGCATTCGCTGTAAATCCATACACACTGCGGGCCTATAAGCCAGGCGAGATATGATCTATATCAATTTCTCTTCTATAATGCTTTGTTAGTATCTCGTCGCCGACTTAATAAAGAGAGAGTTAGTGTGAAAGCTGACAACCCTTTTGATCTTTTACTCCCAGCTGCAATGGCCAAAGTTGCCGAAGAAGCGGGTGTCTATAAAGCAACGAAACACCCGATGAAGACGTTCTATCTGGCGATCACGGCCGGTGTGTTCATCTCAATCGCTTTCGTCTTCTACATCACTGCCACCACCGGTACTGCCGGGATGCCTTTCGGCATGGCCAAACTGATTGGCGGCATTTGCTTCTCACTGGGTCTGATTCTTTGCGTCATCTGCGGCGCCGACCTTTTCACCTCTACGGTGCTGATTGTTGTGGCGAAAGCCAGCGGAAGAATTACCTGGGGTCAACTGGCACGCAACTGGCTAAACGTCTATGTTGGTAACCTGATTGGCTGTCTGCTCTTTGTTCTGTTGATGTGGCTCTCTGGCGAGTACATGACCGCCAACGGTGGCTGGGGGCTTAACGTCCTGCAAACTGCCGACCACAAAATGCATCATACATTTATCGAAGCCGTTGCTCTCGGCATCCTCGCAAACTTGATGGTCTGCCTGGCCGTCTGGATGAGCTACTCGGGTCGTAGCCTGATGGACAAAGCCATGATTATGGTGCTGCCGGTTGCGATGTTTGTTGCCAGCGGCTTCGAGCACAGTATTGCGAATATGTTTATGATCCCAATGGGGATTGTTATCCGCAACTTTGCGAGCCCGGAGTTCTGGACCGCAGTTGGTTCAAATCCGGAAAGTTTCTCTCACCTGACTATCATGAACTTCATTACTGATAACCTGATCCCTGTCACTATCGGGAACATTATCGGTGGGGGTCTGTTAGTTGGGTTGACATACTGGGTCATTTACCTGCGTGGCGACGACCATCATTAATGGTTGTCTCAGGCAGTAAATAAAAAATCCACTTAAGAAGGTAGGTGTTACATGTCCGAGCTTAATGAAAAGTTAGCCACAGCCTGGGAAGGTTTTGCGAAAGGTGACTGGCAGAATGAAGTAAACGTACGTGACTTCATTCAGAAAAACTATACCCCGTATGAAGGTGACGAATCCTTCCTGGCTGGCGCAACTGACGCGACCACCAAGCTGTGGGACAGCGTAATGGAAGGCGTTAAACTGGAAAACCGCACTCACGCGCCAGTTGATTTTGACACCTCCGTTGCTTCCACCATCACTTCTCACGATGCTGGCTACATCAACAAAGCCCTTGAGAAAATCGTTGGTCTGCAGACTGAAGCACCACTGAAACGCGCAATCATCCCGTTCGGTGGCATCAAAATGGTTGAAGGTTCCTGCAAAGCGTATAACCGCGAGCTGGACCCAATGCTGAAAAAAATCTTCACCGAATACCGCAAAACCCACAACCAGGGTGTATTCGATGTTTACACCAAAGACATTCTGAACTGCCGTAAATCTGGCGTTCTGACCGGTCTGCCAGATGCGTATGGCCGTGGCCGTATCATCGGTGACTACCGTCGCGTTGCGCTGTACGGTATCGACTTCCTGATGAAAGACAAATACGCTCAGTTCGTGTCTCTGCAGTCCGATCTGGAAAACGGCGTAAACCTGGAAGCGACTATCCGTCTGCGTGAAGAAATCGCTGAACAGCACCGCGCGCTGGGTCAGATCAAAGAGATGGCGGCTAAATATGGCTGCGATATCTCTGGTCCTGCTACCAACGCTCAGGAAGCTATCCAGTGGACCTACTTCGGCTACCTGGCCGCAGTTAAGTCTCAGAACGGTGCAGCAATGTCCTTCGGTCGCGTATCCACCTTCCTGGATGCCTACATCGAACGTGATATCAAAGCAGGCAAAATCACCGAGCAAGACGCTCAGGAAATGATTGACCACCTGGTCATGAAACTGCGTATGGTTCGCTTCCTGCGTACCCCTGAATACGATGAGCTGTTCTCCGGTGACCCAATCTGGGCAACAGAATCCATCGGTGGTATGGGCGTTGACGGCCGTACTCTGGTAACTAAAAACAGCTTCCGCTTCCTGAACACCCTGTACACCATGGGTCCTTCTCCGGAGCCGAACATCACCGTTCTGTGGTCTGAAAAACTGCCTCTGAACTTCAAGAAATTCGCCGCTAAAGTGTCTATCGACACCTCTTCTCTGCAGTACGAGAACGATGACCTGATGCGTCCGGACTTCAACAACGATGATTACGCTATCGCTTGCTGCGTAAGCCCAATGGTTGTTGGTAAACAAATGCAGTTCTTCGGTGCGCGTGCAAACCTGGCGAAAACCATGCTGTACGCAATCAACGGCGGCGTTGATGAAAAACTGAAAATGCAGGTGGGTCCTAAGTCTGAGCCGATCAAAGGCGACGTTCTGAACTTCGACGAAGTGATGGACCGCATGGATCACTTCATGGACTGGCTGGCGAAACAGTACGTCACTGCGCTGAACGTAATCCACTATATGCACGACAAGTACAGCTACGAAGCCTCTCTGATGGCGCTGCACGACCGTGACGTTATCCGCACCATGGCGTGTGGTATCGCTGGTCTGTCCGTTGCTGCTGACTCCCTGTCTGCAATCAAATATGCGAAAGTTAAACCAATTCGTGACGAAGACGGCCTGGCTGTAGACTTCGAAATCGAAGGTGAATACCCGCAGTTTGGTAACAACGACGCTCGCGTTGATGACATGGCGGTTGACCTGGTAGAACGTTTCATGAAGAAAATTCAGAAACTGACTACCTACCGTAACGCTATCCCGACTCAGTCTGTTCTGACCATTACCTCTAACGTTGTGTATGGTAAGAAAACCGGTAACACCCCAGATGGTCGTCGTGCTGGCGCGCCATTCGGCCCAGGTGCTAACCCAATGCACGGTCGTGACCAGAAAGGTGCTGTTGCCTCTCTGACCTCCGTTGCAAAACTGCCGTTTGCTTACGCGAAAGATGGTATTTCTTACACCTTCTCTATCGTGCCAAATGCGCTGGGTAAAGACGACGAAGTGCGTAAAACTAACCTCGCGGGTCTGATGGATGGTTACTTCCACCACGAAGCGTCCATTGAAGGTGGTCAGCACCTGAACGTGAACGTGATGAACCGTGAAATGCTGCTCGACGCGATGGAACACCCTGAGAAATATCCTCAGCTGACCATCCGCGTATCTGGCTACGCAGTACGTTTTAACTCCCTGACTAAAGAACAGCAGCAGGACGTTATCACCCGTACTTTCACTCAGTCCATGTAAGTGGAATTGACTGAAATCACGCGTTAACAAGCGTACAATAAAGGCTCCACGTCAGTGGGGCCTTTTTAGCACCCTCTCCACCTCAGTCTCTTTTGTCCGCTATCTATACTGAATGGATAACAGCCAAAACAGACTTAACACAGCCGGCTTTGAGCTGTGCATACACAGGCCCCGGACGGGCCGATGATGGAGATATCACCGCAATGTCAACTATTGGTCGTATTCACTCCTTTGAATCCTGTGGCACCGTCGATGGCCCGGGTATCCGCTTTATCACCTTTTTCCAGGGCTGCCTGATGCGCTGCCTGTACTGCCATAACCGTGACACCTGGGACACGCACGGCGGTAAAGAAGTGACCGTTGAAGATCTGATGAAAGAGGTGGTGACCTACCGCCACTTTATGAACGCGTCCGGCGGCGGCGTGACGGCGTCCGGCGGTGAAGCCATTCTGCAGGCTGAATTTGTCCGCGACTGGTTCCGCGCCTGCCGCAAGGAAGGTATCCATACCTGTCTCGACACCAACGGCTTTGTACGCCGCTACGATCCGGTGATTGATGAACTGCTCGAGGTGACCGATCTGGTGATGCTCGATCTCAAACAGATGAACGATGAGATCCACCAGAACCTCGTGGGCGTCTCCAACCATCGCACGCTGGAATTTGCCAAATACATTGCCGACAAAGGCATCAAAACCTGGATCCGCTACGTGGTGGTGCCTGGCTGGTCAGATGACGAGGATTCCGCGCACCGTCTGGGCGAATTTACCCGCGACATGGGCAACGTCGAGAAAATTGAGCTTCTGCCCTACCACGAGCTGGGTAAACATAAGTGGGTGGCAATGGGTGAAGAGTACAAACTCGATGGCGTGAAGCCGCCGAAGAAAGAGACGATGGAACGCGTCAAAGGTATTCTTGAACAGTACGGCCACAAGGTAATGTATTAAAGAAAGGCCCGGTGAGAACCGGGCCTTTTTATATTCTATTTAAAGACGCCGTTAATAACGGAGGTCACAATGGCTGTACTCAGTGCAATTAAGACCAGGTCGTCACCCACTACCCGCCATTCATAGCCCGGATAAGAAGGAAGTTGGCCCAGCATAGACGCTGGCACGGTTTTCTTCGCAATGCCCGGAGGCAGCGGTTTACCGCGCGCCAGGTTTTTTGCAATCCCCGGAGGCAGAGAATCATAGCCCGTTAAGCCGTAGTTCAGTGCCAGATGGCGCGCATGATCGAAGCTCACCCGAGCGTCGACATCATTACCGACATCTTTGCTGTTTTTGAAGCTCTTATCCGATTTTCCCGGATTATCCTTACCGCTATTTTGCTTATTACCATGGTCACCAGAATTCCCGTTGCCATGATTGCCGCTATTACCTTGTCCACCACCGTTACCGTGACCACCGCCATTCCCGTTTCCAGGATTAGCCATGACCGGTGCGGTTGCAAACGTTAAAGACAACACTACGGCAAGCGCTGTAGTGGAAAAACGACGAATAGACATGATTGCTGCCTTATTGTGGTAGGACTCACATGAATTATCGCCTGGCGCGATAAACAAACAATAAGTAAAACTCTTAGTTGTGATGGGGACAAAAAAGCCTGTCATCGACAGGCTTTTATTTAATCAGGCATGTGCAACTGGCGTTGGGTGCTCTCCCGCTTTGCGCAGCAGCATTAAGAGATAAATAAACGATACGCTGGCGATCATGATAAACAGCAGGTTATCGGAATAATTCTGCATCAGCATCGCGGTAAGCGTCGGCCCTAATAAACTGCCGACGGTATAGCTCAGCAGCAGCGCCTGGTTCATCGCCACCAGCTGATGATGTTCAACCTTCTCACAGGCCCAGGCCATCGCGACCGGATAGAGCGTAAAGCCCGCGGCACCAAGTATAAACAGGGCCGGTGCCATAGCGGCATTGCTGAGCATGGCAAGGCATCCCACGATCACCACGAAGACCTGAACGCGCAGCACCAGCAGACGACCGAAGCGATCGGCCAGGCGACCAATAGGCCACTGCCCGACGATCCCCGCACTCACCATGACCGCCATCCAGAAGCCAATTCCGGAATCGCTGACGCCCTGATGATTCAGATAGAGCGGCATCAGGCCATAGAGCGAGCCGAGAACAATCCCGGAAATAATACAGCCGTTAACACCCAGGCGCGCATGACGCAGCCTCAGCATCGGCCAGATGTGAGTCGCTTCCTGATGCTCGCTGTTCTGGTTCACAATGCGCGTAAACAGCAGCGGCAGGATCGCGGCCAGAACCATGCCCGTAACCCACGGCAGAACGCTCATCAGGTCGGTTGGCAGCTTGCTCACCATCAGTTGACCCAGCACGGTGCCGACGTAGTAAACCATCATATAGGCGGCAAGCAGGCGTCCACGGTTACGTGACGTGCCGCTGCACATGAGCGCACTTTCAACCACCACCCAAATCATCGCGCAGCCTACGCCAGCGATAAAGCGCCACGCCATCCAGCTCCAGAAACCAACCATCAGGCCCAGCCCGGCACACCCGGCGGCAAAAATCAGCGAAGCCAGATAATAGCTGCGATTAAATCCAAAACGCTTAATTAGGCTACCGGTTAATAACGTGCCCAGCAGGTTCCCGGTAAAAAAGGACGAACTGACCATACCCACCTGCCAGGTCGGTAAGTTTTCATGGGCGAGCCACAGCGGGACGAGCGTATTTAACACTGCGATCGCCAGGGTCAACAGAAGCAGGCCACAGAGCAACAGAAGCACTGGCCGGGTATAGGTGGTCATGGATTAAAAACCGTGAGGAAGTTCAGATTTCGTGCGCATCATGCCACTGGCAAAAACAAAGTCAATCCACTGATTTACGCGCCACGCACAATATGATCCCTGTCGATTTAAAAAACTTATCCTGCTAATGCCACGCCTGCTATAGATATTAATTATGTGTCTGTTTTTATTTATTAATGGGCAAAATTAAAACAAAACGACAGTCGAAAAATTTCATGATCGAAAAAAGAAAAGCCGGGCGCTCGGGCCCGGCTTGATATAACCCAAATGCGACGTTAACTGGCGATAGCCATACCAACGGTCATATGCAACCCGTAGAACACGCCGCGGCCAATCAGTTCACCCGCCAGTACCAGCACAAAGGCCAGGGACAGCAGCGGCAGCGCGGGCTGATAGCCTTTAAGCTGAGGGGCGATCCAGAATACCAGCGCCGCGACCAGCAGAACGATGCGCCAGGCCATCAGAGAACCGTAATCCGGGACCAGGGCAGAGGCCTGCTGAATCGAACTGTGAATCGTTGCCAGCTCCGCCCCTTGCATCAGAGCAACCACCGCGCTCACGACCAAAGCCAGTAGCGAAACGGCAGGCAGCAAACGCATTGCCCAGCCATCCACACCCGCCACGCGCAGCAGCAGGTAGCCCAGCAGCGGACCGCCGATAAACATCGTCAGGAAGAAGCTCATCGGTGTCCAGACGCTGTGCCAGGTTGGGACAGTATCAATGGTGTTATAGACACGCACCATCATCCACACGAACACCACGCCCAGCACCATCGTCACAATCAGCCACAGGCTGCGCAGCGCCGCAGGTAATTTATTCAACGCGGCCAGCAGCCAGCCCAGCCCGCCAACAGCAAAGAAAATCGCCCCACTGGCAATCTCGTTACTGAGGGACGATGCGCCCACGCGGTTCAGAGAGTTGAACGCGCGCATTGGTGAGCCGAGGTGCAGCGTAGAAGCAATAAAGCCAAGCCCCATCAGTACCCACAGGCCAAACATGCTCAGCACCAGACGCTGCTGCTGTTCAGCGTTGAGATTACCCTTCAACAGCGCCAGCGCGAGCACAATAAAGCCGCCCGCAACGCACTGCCCAAAGACCGTGAAGATCATCAGCGGCCATTCATGCCATCCACTTCCCATCTCACACCTCCTTCGGGTTTGCCAGATAGCCGGTGGTGTCACCTGTAGGACGGCTGTTGGCGTTAGGTTTAATGACAATACTCGGTTTGGTGAAGTGCGCGGACGGCAGCGGCGCGACGGCAGCAAGCTGGCCGTGTTTTTTACGCAGCTCTTCTATCGGGCCAAAGTCCAGCGCCCGCAGCGGGCAGGATTCCACGCAGATCGGCTTTTTACCGTCGGCCACGCGGGAGTGGCAGCCGTCGCACTTGGTCATATGGCCTTTTGTTTCGTTGTACTGAGGCGCACCGTACGGACACGCCATGTGGCAATAGCGGCAGCCGATGCAGACATCTTCGTCCACTACCACAAAACCGTCTTCGCGCTTGTGCATCGCTCCGCTCGGGCAAACCTTCGTGCAGGCAGGATCTTCACAGTGGTTACAGGCAATCGACAGGTAATACGCAAAAACGTTCTGATGCCAAACGCCGTTATCTTCCTGCCAGTCGCCCCCGGCGTATTCGTAAATGCGGCGGAAGCTCACGTCCGGCGTCAGGTCTTTGTAATCTTTGCAGGCCAGCTCGCAGGTTTTACACCCTGTGCAGCGGCTGGAATCAATAAAAAATCCATACTGGGTTGTCATGGGTTACTCCTTACACCTTTTCAACCTGAACAAGGTTCGTGTGGGACGGGTTGCCCTTCGCCAGTGGCGACGGCCGCTGTGTGGTCAGTACGTTAATACTGCCCGCCTGGTCAATGCGGTTTGCATCCGGGTTATACCAGGCCCCTTCCCCTAGCGCGACAACGCCAGGCATCATGCGCGGAGTGACTTTGGCTTCGATATGTACCTCACCACGACCATTGAAGATGCGCACACGGTCACCATTGTTAATTCCACGAGCTTTGGCATCCATCGGGTTGATCCACATCTCCTGGCGACACGCGGCTTTCAGCACGTCGACGTTGCCGTAGGTTGAGTGGACGCGGGCCTTGTAATGGAAACCGGTCAGCTGCAGCGGGAATTTCGCGGTAAGCGGATCGTTGTAGTTTTCGAAACCCGGCGTGTAGATCGGCAGCGGATCGATAACGTCCCCTTCCGGCAGCTCCCAGGTGGAGGCAATTTTTGCCAGCGATTCGGAGTAAATTTCGATTTTGCCCGACGGGGTGGTCAGCGGGTTAGCCTGCGGATCTTCGCGGAAAGCTTTGTACGCCACGTGATGCCCTTCCGGATCGCGCTGTTTGTACATCCCCTGCTTGCGGAAGGTGTCGAAGTCAGGGAGGTCCGGGATCGCCTTGCGGGAGAGTTCATGCAGATGGCGCATCCACCCTTCCTGAGTACGCCCTTCGGTAAACTGCTGCTCAACGCCAAGACGTTTCGCCAGCTCAGAGGTCATCTCATAGATAGTTTTGCACTCAAAGCGCGGTTTGATGGCCTGGTCAGTGAAGATCACATAGGACATGTTGCCGCAGGAGGCATCCAGCGCGAAATCCATCTGCTCTGACGCGGTACAGTCCGGCAGCAGGATATCGGCATATTTCGCCGAGGAGGTCATGTGGCAGTCAATGACCACAATCATTTCGCACTTCTTGTCATCCTGCAGGATTTCATGGGTGCGGTTGATTTCAGAGTGCTGGTTGATAAGACAGTTACCGGCATAGTTCCAGATCATTTTGATCGGCACGTCCAGCTTATCTTTGCCTCGAACACCGTCACGCAGCGCGGTCATTTCCGGGCCGCGCTCGATCGCGTCCGTCCACATAAACATGGAGATGCTGGTCTGAACCGGGTTATCCAGCGTTGGCATACGTTCAAACGGGACTTCATACGAGCCTTCACGCGCCCCGCTATTACCGCCGTGAATACCAACGTTGCCAGTCAGAATCGAGAGCATAGAAATAGCGCGGGTGGCAATTTCGCCGTTCGCGTGACGCTGTGGTCCCCATCCCTGGCTGATATAAGCCGGTTTTGCTGAACCAATTTCACGGGCCAGCTGAACAATACGCTCGACTGGAATGCCGGTAATGGTGGATGCCCACTCAGGGGTTTTCGCTACCCCGTCGCTGCCCTGACCAAGAATGTACGCTTTGTAATGCCCGTTAGCCGGTGCGCTGGCTGGCAGGGTCTTCTCGTCATAACCAACGCAGTATTTATCAAGGAACGGCTGATCGACGAGGTTTTCAGTGATCATCACATACGCCAGCGCATTGACCAGCGCCGCATCGGTACCAGGGCGAATAGGGATCCACTCGTCTTCACGTCCCGCGCCGGTATCGGTATAGCGCGGATCGACGATGATCATACGTGCGTTGGATTTGGCGCGCGCCTGCTCAAGATAATAGGTTACCCCACCGCCGCTCATCCGGGTTTCGCCTGGGTTGTTACCGAACAACACCACCAGTTTACTGTTTTCGATATCCGACGGGCTGTTACCGTCTGCCCAGCCGCCGTAGGTG
Organism: Enterobacter quasimori; assembly: GCF_018597345.1. Classification (NCBI taxonomy): domain Bacteria; kingdom Pseudomonadati; phylum Pseudomonadota; class Gammaproteobacteria; order Enterobacterales; family Enterobacteriaceae; genus Enterobacter; species Enterobacter quasimori. The sequence continues at coordinate 1,066,923 of NZ_JAHEVU010000001.1, forward strand.
TAGTTCAGACCCGCAGCAATCTGTGCGGAAGAGTAATCGCCGTAATGATTGAGATAGCCGCCGCAGCAGTTCATCAGGCGCGCCACCAGCGTTTTACCCGGCGGCCAGGAGCGGGTCATGGTACCGCCCAGCGTCCCGGTGCCGTAGTTGAGGTAGATGGATTCGTTGCCATACTCTTTGATCAGGCGCTGCATGTTAGTCGCGATAATATCGTAGGCTTCGTCCCAGCTAATACGCTCGAACTTCCCTTCCCCACGCTTACCGACGCGCTTCATTGGGTATTTCAGACGATCCGGGTTATAGACGCGACGGCGCATTGAACGGCCACGCAGACAGGCACGAACCTGATGTAACCCTTCGTAGTTATCATCGCCGGTATTGTCTGTTTCGACATATTTGATTTCACCGTCCACAACATGCATACGCAGAGGACAACGGCTACCACAGTTAACGGTACAGGCACTCCACACCACTTTTTCCGGGGCTGAAGCTGGGGATAATGCATCCGCCGCCGATGCCAGTCGGGTAAAAGGGAGCGTGAAGGCGCTGCTGGCTACGGCCAGGCCGCCAATTGCCGTGGTTTTCATCAACCCACGGCGAGTGACCTCGGCAGCCATTAACGCTTCAGGCGCTTTGATTTTCATAAAGACTCACTTTGGTTGCTCACAAAGAAAAGAGAGGCGGTGCGGACCGCTATATAGTTTTATGTATAACGAATTTCTTCGTTATCAGCTTTTTATGCTGACTTTCATTCGGAGGAGTATTACTACTTTAGAGGGAGAGATTATTGAGTCGTATCAATTAGCAGGCATAAAAAAAGCGCCCTGAGGCGCTTTGTTGTTTTAAGACAAATTATTAGCCGATGAACTGCTGGCCCTTCATGTAGGGACGCAGCACTTCCGGGATCTCAATACGTCCGTCTGCCTGCTGATAGTTTTCCAGCACGGCAACCAGCGTACGACCCACAGCCAGACCAGAACCGTTCAGGGTGTGCACCAGACGGGTCTTCTTGTCGGACTTGCTGCGGCAGCGAGCCTGCATGCGGCGCGCCTGGAAATCCCAGACGTTAGAGCAGGAGGAGATTTCACGATAGGTGTTCTGTGCAGGAACCCAGACTTCCAGGTCGAAGGTTTTGCAGGCACCAAAACCCATATCACCGGTACACAGCGCCATACGGCGATACGGCAGGCCCAGCAGCTCCAGCACTTTCTCCGCGTGGCCGGTCATCTCTTCCAGCGCGTCCATGGACTCTTCCGGGCGAACGATCTGCACCATCTCAACCTTGTCGAACTGGTGCATACGAATCAGACCGCGGGTATCACGACCGTAAGAGCCCGCTTCAGAACGGAAGCACGGAGAGTGTGCAGTCAGTTTGATCGGCAGGTCGTCTTCGTCGATGATCTCATCACGCACGAGGTTAGTCAGCGGCACTTCCGCGGTTGGGATCAGCGCGTAGTTGCTACTGTCGGCTTCCTCGTCCAGCGGACGGGTGTGGAACAGATCGCCAGCAAATTTCGGCAGCTGTCCCGTACCGTACAGCGTATCGTGGTTAACCAGATATGGTACGTAGGTTTCGCTGTAACCGTGCTGCTCGGTGTGCAGATCCAGCATGAACTGCGCCAGCGCGCGGTGCAGATGGGCAATCTGGCCTTTCATGACCACGAAGCGAGAACCGGTCAGCTTAACCGCCGCCGCAAAGTCCAGTCCCGCGTGCATTTCGCCCAGGGTCACGTGATCGCGAACCTCGAAGTCGAACTCGCGAGGCGTGCCCCAGCGCTTCACTTCCACGTTGTCGTTTTCATCTTTACCGACCGGCACGCTGTCGTCAGGAATGTTCGGGATAGCCAGGGCGATATCACGAATTTCGGTCTGAAGAACGTCCAGTTCAGCTTTCGCCTGATCCAGCTCTTCACCCAGCTTGTTCACTTCCAGGCGTAATGGCTCAATATCTTCCCCGCGCGCTTTCGCCTGGCCGATGGATTTCGATCGAGAGTTACGCTCTGCCTGCAGATTTTCAGTTTGTACCTGCAGAACTTTACGACGCTCTTCAAGAGCGCGCAGCTTATCTACATCCAGCTTAAAGCCCCGGCGTGCCAGTTTTTCAGCGACTGCGTCTGGCTCATTACGCAGCAGATTGGGATCGAGCATGCTTATCCTGTGCTTATCGAATTAAAATAGGAAAAAGTGACCACAGCCTGCGATCACAGGGATACAACGCCAACATTACCGCAACGATAGCGCTAACGGTAGCGTTTTATAGGGCTATTTTGATCCTGTCCGGCAAGCCAGGCGAGCTTTTCGCCAATCTTACCCTCAAGACCTCTGTTTGTGGGGTGATAATAGCGGGTTTGTGCCATCTCCTGCGGGAAATACTCTTCTCCGGCGGCGTAGGCATTGGGTTCGTCGTGGGCGTAACGATACTCCTGCCCGTACCCCATCTCTTTCATCAACTTCGTTGGTGCGTTACGCAGATGAACCGGCACATCGTAGTCCGGACGCTCACGTGCATCAGACATCGCTGCTTTGAAGGCGGTATAAACAGCATTGCTTTTCGGCGCGCAGGCCAGATAGACAATCGCCTGCGCAATCGCACGCTCGCCTTCCGCAGGCCCGACGCGGGTGAAACAATCCCAGGCGGAGATAGCCACCTGCATGGCGCGCGGGTCGGCGTTACCGACATCTTCTGACGCAATCGCCAGGCAGCGACGCGCGACGTATAACGGATCGCCTCCCGCGGTGATAATGCGCGCGTACCAGTAAAGCGCCGCATCGGGGGCACTCCCGCGCACAGACTTATGCAGCGCCGAGATCAGGTCGTAAAAACGATCGCCTTTATTATCAAAACGCGCGCTGCGTTCACCGGCTATTTCGGTGAGCAATTCAGGCTTCAGCACCCGCTTGCCGGAATCATCCATTTCGGCCATATCGGCCATCATTTCCAGCGTGTTCAATGCCCGACGCGCATCGCCGTTAACCAACTGAGCAATCGCGAGGCGCGTCTCATCCGGTAGAACGATGTCTTGTCCACCGTAGCCCCGCGCTTTGTCGTCCATCGCCTGGGTGAGCACCTTTTCGATATCGTCGGTGGTCAGCGATTTGAGCAGGTAAACGCGCGCACGGGAAAGCAGTGCAGAGTTGAGTTCAAACGATGGGTTTTCGGTAGTGGCACCGATGAAGAAAATCGTGCCGTCTTCAATATGCGGCAGGAAGGCATCCTGCTGGCTCTTGTTGAAGCGGTGAACTTCGTCCACGAAGAGGATAGTCCGACGTCCTGCATTGCGGTTCTGCCGCGCACGCTCGATCGCTTCGCGGATCTCCTTCACGCCGGAGGTCACGGCGGAAATCCGCTCAACGTCCGCGTTCGCATATCGGGCGATCACCTCAGCGAGGGTCGTTTTACCGGTGCCTGGTGGCCCCCAGAGGATCATCGAGTGCAGATGCCCGGCCTCAATGGCGCGTGGCAACGGTTTCCCGGCAGCCAGCAGATGCTGCTGGCCGATGTACTGCGCTAAATTTTCTGGCCGCATGCGAGCGGCCAGTGGTTGAAACGCATTATCTGAAAAATCGAGCGACAGATTGCCCACTCATGCCTCTTACTTATTGCGTTGGTCATCCACCGTTACGCCCTGCGGCGGGGTAAAGGTGAATTTCGATGCATCAACAGCGCCGTTTTGCTGAGACTTCAGCTGATAGCTGCTGCGCTGATCGTCTTGTTCGACCGCACCGAACTGATTAATCGTCCCGTTGCTGCTCACGTTAATGGTGAACTGCTTAAGGTTGCCGTTGCTGCCTTTCGGCGTCAGAACAAATTCATCACCGTTCTGTTTGATGTTGTACTGCTGCCAGTCGCTGGTCTGGTTGCGGGCAATCAGCATAAACGGCGTATTGCTGGTCGCGTCTTTCAGCCAGGTCGCCGTGGCTTGTTCAACAAACGGGTTGAAGAACCACAGGGTTTTACCGTCAGACACCAGGATACTCTCATCCGGCTGGGTCATGTGCCAGTTGAAGAGATTTGGGCGTTTTACCCACAAATCTCCCTGGCCTTCCTGCACCGCGTTGCCGCTGCCGTCAGTCACCTTTTGCGTGAAGCTGGCGTGGAAGCTGCTTACTTTATCCAGTCGGCTTTTAAGGTCGCTGGCTGCATCAGCCCAGACGCTGCTGGCAACAAAACTGGTGAGTAATGCACAGGCGATGGCGATTTTTTTCATTGTTATTCCTTAAAATACGTCGTCCCAAAATGGGGTTTCCGTCTTCCATTCTGGACCTGCCCGAAGGCAGGCGACAGAAGAAAATGCTTAATTTTGGCTGATTTACCCTTCTTTGCAATCGCTGAAGGTTAATCAAACGGCGGCGGAGCCAGCACCTCGCGGTTACCGTTATGCCCCTGCTCGCTCACAATGCCCTGCGCTTCCATCTGCTCGATGATACGCGCCGCGCGGTTGTAGCCGATGCGGAACTGGCGCTGCACGCCAGAAATGGACGCCTTACGTTTTTCGGTCACAAAGTTAACCGCCTGGTCGAACAACGGATCCAGCTCTTCACCGCCGTCAAAGCCACCGCCGCCGCCTTCGCTCTCGCTGTCAGAGGTGATCCCGTCAACGTATTGTGGACGACCGCGCGCTTTCCAGTCCTGAACGACGGCGTGAACTTCCTCATCGCGAACGAACGCACCGTGGACACGCACCGGCGAGGTGGAGTTCGGGCCTGAGTAAAGCATATCACCCATACCCAGCAGCGACTCAGCGCCGCCCTGGTCAAGAATGGTACGGGAGTCAATTTTACTTGATACGGTAAACGCAATACGCGTCGGAATGTTCGCTTTGATAAGACCGGTAATAACGTCCACGGAAGGACGCTGCGTCGCCAGCACAAGGTGAATACCGGCTGCACGCGCTTTCTGCGCCAGGCGAGCAATCAGCTCTTCCACTTTCTTACCGACGGTCATCATCAGGTCAGCAAACTCATCAACCAGCACGACGATATAAGGCAGTTTTTCCAGCACCGGATGCTGGGCATCCATGCTGTCACCGGGCTTCCAGTAAGGATCCGGAATAGGACGTCCCATGCGCATAGCCTGGGCGATTTTCTCGTTATAACCGGCCAGGTTACGCACGCCCAACGCAGACATCAGCTTGTAGCGGCGTTCCATCTCATTGACGCTCCAGCGCAGGGCGTTGGCGGCGTCTTTCATGTCCGTCACCACTTCCGTGAGCAGATGCGGGATCCCTTCGTAGACCGACAGTTCGAGCATTTTCGGGTCAATCATGATGAAACGCACATCTTCCGGCTGCGCTTTGTACAGCATGCTGAGGATCATGGCGTTCACACCGACTGACTTACCGGAACCGGTGGTACCGGCAACCAGCAGGTGAGGCATTTTCGCGAGATCGGCCACCACCGGATCGCCTGCGATATCTTTACCCAGCACCACGGTCAGCGGAGACGGGTTATCGCGGAACTTGGTGTTATCCAGCACTTCACGCAGGTAAACGGTCTGGCGTTTCTTGTTCGGCAGCTCAAGCCCAACGTACGGCTTGCCTGGGATCACTTCCACCACGCGTACCGCCACGGTCGACAGGGAACGCGCCAGGTCGCGGGACAGGTTGGAAATACGCGCCGCTTTTACGCCTGGCGCCAGATTCAGTTCGAATCGCGTGATCACCGGACCCGGTGAATAGTTCACCACGTCCGCCTTGATGCGGAAATCAGCCAGACGGGCTTCGACAAGTCGCGCCATTTGCTCGAGCGCAAAGGTATCGACCGGCTCCACTTCTGACGGCGGCGGCGTTAACAGATCCAGCGACGGCAGCGGCGTGCTGGGACGCTGCAGCGGGCGGCTATCGCCGTTACGCATCAGCAGCGGGTGAATAAGGCTTTCCTGCGGCTGAGGCGCAGGCTGCTGGAACTGCGGCGGTTGCTGTGGCTGCTGCGGTTGCGCATACGGTTGCTGAGCGGGTTGCTGCGGCTGCGCGAAGGCCTGAGGCGCTGGCTGCTGGCGCACAGGCTCAGCGTCCGGCATTACGCTCGGCGTAAATAGCGGCTCGCTTGGGCCGTCATCCACCAGATCTTTCATCGGTGAGAATTCAAAATCTGTCAGCGAGAACGGGTTCGCGCCCGAAGGCTGTTCACCAGAATAACGCTGCTGCTGCGTAGCGGCGAACTGGCGGGCTAATTCAGCTTCTGCCGCGTCGTCTTCATCTTCCTGGATTTGCTCGTCGTGCTGATATTCTTCACCGTAACGCTGATTTTGCTGCGCGGCGAACTGACGCGCCAGCTCATCCTGATGGAGTGCATCAGCGTCGTCTTCATAGTCCGATTCACGCGCTTTTTCCTCAGCCATACGCTGGGAAGGCAGCTTGATGCCGTAGGAAGCCAGCTCGCGGCGCGTGGGCACGCGAACGCGATTAGGACGAGGCAACTGCGGGCCAATACCCTCTTTCACCTGAGGACGAGGCGCGCCGCCGGTCGCCAGGCTAAAGACCGGTGCCGCAGCCGCGGCAGCGGCAGAGGCTTGCTTCACGCTCTCTGACACAGGCGTTGGATCGACTGGCGGTACGGAAACGGAAGGCGCTTTTGTGACAGGTTCTTGCACCGGCTCCGGCACAGGTTGATACCAGGCTGCCAGCTGCTCGCGCTCACGGGCGCGGCGCTCTTCCACTTCTTCAAAGTAGTACAGCGGTGGACGAGACGGTTTCGCCTCTTCCGCCACGTCAGGCTCAGGTTGTATATATGGCTGTGCAGGTTCAACCGGTTCCGGTACATACGGCTGTGCGACCGGCTGCTCATATTCCGGGTATCCCTGTGGTTCATGCACGGGCTCCGGCTGATAAGGCTGCTGCCATTGTTCCTGCTGCACAGGAACATAGCTTTCTGGTTCAGGCGCAATAACAGGTTCCGGGGTGTGAACACCCGGCGCAGTCTGCCAGTCAACCTGAGGCTGCTGGATAACCGACTCCGGTGCAGGAACGGGCGCGGATGGCATTACGGCTTCCGCCGGCGCAGTAAAAGCCTGCGCTGCCGTGGTTGCGGCAGCGGCGGCTGCGACCGGCTCTGTCACTGAATGACCGTTCAGCAGCGGATCGTATTCGTCAAAATCGCCCGGCATCGCACGACTGCCGGAGAAGAGCACATCATCAGGATCGACGGCGGCACCCGCCGCATGGTACTCAACCTGCTCGTCTTCATCCATGCGTTTGCCGGAGAAGAGCGCCGCATCGGTTTTACGCCCAAGCGGATTGGCAAATTTTTCAGCGACGCGCTGACGACGCGCAAGCGCACCGCGAAGAATACGGGCACGACGAGATTCACGACGCTGTACCGGCGCCTCGTCTTCCTCTTCGTACTCATCTTCATATTCGTCTTCATCGACCCACGTATCATCACGACGGGTACGGTTACTGGCGAAAGTGAGGATAGTGAGAATAAAGCTGCCGATCTTCTCGGCGATGCTCACCCACGACCAGCCAGTAAAGAGGGTCAACCCTGCGGCCCAGATGCAAAGCAGCGTCAGGGTACCTCCGCTGCTGTGAAGCATCGGCTGCAGGGCGGAACTCAGCAGGCTGCCGATGACGCCACCGGAGGCGAAGTACCAGATATCGTCGGCGTTTATCGCCGCCAGCCCGCACGATGTGAGGATCAATGCCAGCGCGCCAATCAGGCGCAGCGATACCGCGAAGTAATCGATGTAGTCGTCATTCTGACGATGACGCCAGGCAAACCAGCATCCGCCAATGATAATGACGGGAATGGTATAGGCCATCACACCGAAAATGAAAAAGAGCGTGTCCGCAAGCCAGGCACCCGGTACACCACCTAAATTATGGATAGGCTCATGCCATGCGGTTTGCGACCAGCTGGGATCGGAGGGATTGAAACTGAGTAAGGCTGCCATCAGCCAGACGGCGAAAAGGGCAATAACCAACAGCAAAGCCTCGAGGAGACGACGTCCGCTGCTTAGCTTCGATAGTGTGACTTCTTTGTCTTCAGTGTATTCCTGGCTCAAGAAAGGCTCTCCAGGTATCAGGCATATCCTGCCTGTTTGCTAAAACGGACAACAGCGCCGGGGACTCCCCGGCACTGTTGCTGTATGGATTAACAGGAGTGTAATCAAACTACGCTGATTTTGCACCTGTTCCGTGTTAGCGCGTCTTAATAACCAGACGATTGCTCTGTTTAACCTCTTCCATCACCACATACGTACGGGTGTCGTTCACGCCCGGCAGACGCAGCAAGGTTTCACCCAGCAGCTTACGGTAGGCGGACATATCAGGCACGCGGGTTTTCAACAGGTAGTCGAAATCACCGGAAACCAGATGACACTCTTGAATTTCTTCAAGTTTTTGTACAGCGGAGTTGAATTGTTCAAACACATCCGGCGCACCACGATTCAGAGTAATCTCAACAAATACCAGAAGTGAGGCATCCAGATAATGCGGGTTAAGCAGAGCCGTATAGCCCTGAATAAAACCCTGTCTTTCCAGTCGGCGCACACGCTCGAGGCACGGCGTCGGGGAAAGTCCCACACGTTTTGAAAGCTCGACGTTGGAAATACGCCCATCCTTTTGCAATTCATTAAGAATGTTACGATCGATACGGTCGAGATCTTTGCCAGGGCGCTTCTTGCTATCTACCATTATTATTGTCTCTCTGTATTCCTTCCCTACTCCTGCCTGGACCCTGTGCACATCACTGTTCAGAGCCTGTACCCGTTAGTCATCACATCGCCTGGTTATGTAATAGACGCGATGCGGATTCGGGTTCTGTTGGTAAGAAGACCGTTGCCCGGAGGCCGTCACCGACATCACGTATGGCGTCTGTCCACGCCATGCGTAGATTTCACTGACACGGTAAAAATGGCATTTACGTGCATGCCTATGCGGCACACGGTTAACGCGGTTTTTTTTCTTCCTTGAATGTTTTCGCAAAAGCGCAGGTGATTGTCAAAGCAAAACATCGATTTTTAGTACAACATGCCGGATATTCATTACGACAGGGTATTAATCGTCATTTTACTGCCTTATAAACGACCGGATTTCAGGCGAAATAGTGATGTTATAGCGCCTCATTCATCGTCCGTGGCTATTACACAGATTGATATCAAAATTGCTGCGCTCTTTTTTTACGACAACAAATTCCCTACAATCCAGCCAAATGTCTGCCAACAACAATGGGGATCTCATGGGCACGGCCAAACACAGTAAGCTGCTAATCCTTGGTTCTGGACCTGCGGGATATACCGCAGCGGTCTATGCTGCACGCGCTAACCTGCACCCGGTACTCATCACCGGTATGGAAAAAGGCGGTCAGCTGACCACCACCACCGAAGTGGAAAACTGGCCAGGGGACCCGAACGACCTGACCGGGCCGCTGCTGATGGAACGTATGCACGAGCATGCCGCCAAATTCGAAACTGAAATTCTGTTCGACCACATCAATAAGGTCGATCTGCAGAACCGTCCGTTCCGCCTGACGGGCGACAGCGGCGAATACACCTGTGACGCGCTGATCATCGCCACCGGTGCCTCTGCCCGTTACCTTGGTCTGCCGTCTGAAGAAGCGTTCAAAGGCCGCGGCGTCTCTGCCTGCGCCACCTGCGACGGTTTCTTCTATCGCAATCAGAAAGTCGCTGTCATCGGTGGCGGTAACACCGCGGTGGAAGAAGCGCTCTACCTGGCGAACATCGCCTCTGAAGTGCATCTGATCCACCGTCGCGATACCTTCCGCGCGGAGAAGATCCTGATCAAACGCCTGATGGATAAAGTGGCAAGCGGCAACATCGTGCTGCACACCCACCGTACCCTGGAAGAGGTGACGGGCGACCAGATGGGCGTTGCCGGTCTGCGTCTGCGCGATACCCAGAACACCGATAACATCGAGTCGCTGGAAGTGGCGGGTCTGTTTGTGGCGATCGGTCACAGCCCGAACACCGCGATCTTCGAGGGTCAGCTGGAGCTGGAAAACGGCTACATCAAAGTGCAGTCCGGCATTCACGGAAACGCGACCCAGACCAGCATCCCCGGCGTGTTCGCGGCAGGCGACGTGATGGACCATATTTACCGTCAGGCGATTACCTCTGCGGGCACCGGCTGTATGGCCGCGCTGGACGCTGAACGCTACCTCGACGGACTGGCTGAACAAGGTAAATAATCTTTACAAGTCAGTAACAAACGTAAATAAAGGCGGCCACAGGTCGCCTTTATTTTTCCCCGCGTGTAACATGCAGTGGTCTAATTTCTTATAACGTCACCTGCAAAGTACGCAATGGAAAAAACCCGTCAACAAGAGTTAACACGCTGGCTTAAACAGCAAAGCGTTCTTTCCCGCCGCTGGCTCATGATTTCCCGTCTTCTGGGACTCGTCAGTGGTTTGTTGATTGTTGCCCAGGCATGGCTGCTGGCCCGCATTCTTAATCATATGATCATGGAGAACATTCCGCGTGAAGCGCTCCTGTTGCCCTTTATTGTCCTGATTCTGGTTTTTATCCTTCGTGCGTGGGTAGTCTGGCTGCGTGAACGCGTTGGTTTTCATGCCGGACAGCACATCCGCTACGAGATCCGCCGTAAGGTCCTGGATCGTCTTCAGGAGGCCGGGCCAGCCTGGATCCAGGGTAAACCTGCGGGAAGCTGGGCGACGCTGATCCTTGAGCAGATCGACGATATGCACGACTACTACGCCCGCTACCTGCCGCAGATGGCGCTGGCCGTTTGCGTACCGCTGCTGATACTGATTGCGATTTTCCCGACCAACTGGGTAGCGGCGCTGATCCTGCTGGGTACCGCGCCGCTGATCCCGCTGTTTATGGCGATGGTTGGGATGGGTGCGGCGGATGCTAACCGTCGTAACTTTCTCGCGCTGGGGCGTCTGAGCGGCCATTTCCTTGACCGGCTGCGCGGAATGGAAACCCTGCGTATTTTTGGCCGGGGTGAAGCGGAAACGGAAAATATTCGCCTGGCGTCTCAGGATTTCCGTCAGCGCACCATGGAGGTACTGCGTCTCGCATTCCTCTCCTCTGGCGTACTTGAATTCTTTACCTCGCTGTCGATTGCCCTTGTGGCGGTCTACTTCGGTTTCTCCTACCTTGGCGCGCTGGATTTCGGCCATTACGGCACGGCGGTGACCCTTTCTGCCGGGTTCCTGGCGCTGATCCTGGCCCCGGAGTTTTTCCAGCCGCTGCGCGATCTGGGGACCTTCTATCACGCCAAAGCCCAGGCGGTTGGCGCAGCCGATAGCCTGAAAACGTTCCTGGAAACGCCGCTGGCGCATCCCGAGCGGGGTGACATCGTCCTGAACGCCAAAGAGCCCGTGACGATTGAAGCAAAGGATTTCTCTGTTCTGTCACCCGAAGGCAAAGTGCTGGCTGGTCCGCTCAACTTTACCCTGCCTGCCGGGCAGCGCGTGGTGCTGGTCGGAACCAGTGGCTCAGGAAAAAGCTCGCTGTTGAACGCACTCTCCGGCTTTATGGCTTACACCGGTTCGCTGTGCATTAATAAAACGGAGTTGTGCGATTTGGAGCCTGATGCCTGGCGCAAACAGCTGAGCTGGGTAGGACAAAACCCGCAGCTTCCGGCTTCCACGCTACGTGAAAACGTGCTTCTGGCTCGCCCGGACGCGCGGCAAGACGAACTGCAATCGGTCCTCGATCGCGCCTGGGTTAGCGAATTTCTGCCGCTGCTCCCGCAGGGGGTGGATACGGTCGTTGGCGACCAGTCTGCCGGACTGTCCGTAGGGCAAGCGCAGCGTGTGGCGGTTGCCCGCGCGTTGTTGAATCCCTGCCAGCTGATGCTGCTGGATGAGCCTGCCGCCAGCCTGGACGCGCACAGCGAACAGCGCGTAATGGAAGCGCTTAATGCCGCATCACAGCAGCAAACCACGCTGATGGTTACCCACCAGCTTGAAGGCATCGCCGACTGGGACCAGATTTGGGTGATGGAAAACGGTCAACTCGTTGAGCAAGGCACTTATGCCTCACTCGTTGCCGCGCAGGGGCCTTTTGCGGCCCTGCTCGCGAATCGTCAGGAGGACATCTGATGCGTGCCCTGCTCCCTTATCTTGCCCTGTACAAGCGCCACAAGTGGATGCTGACGCTGGGGATCGTGCTGGCGATTATTACCCTGCTCGCCAGCATCGGCCTGCTCACCCTTTCCGGCTGGTTCCTGTCTGCCTCTGCCGTTGCAGGTTTCGCCGGACTCTACAGCTTTAACTACATGCTCCCGGCAGCGGGCGTGCGTGGCACCGCTATTACCCGTACCGCCGGGCGTTACTTCGAGCGTCTGGTCAGCCATGACGCCACGTTCCGCGTGCTCCAGCATCTGCGCATTTACACGTTCAGCAAGCTGCTCCCGCTCTCCCCTGCCGGGCTGGCGCGTTTTCGTCAGGGCGAATTGCTCAACCGCGTGGTTGCGGATGTCGATACGCTGGATCACCTCTATCTGCGCGTGATTTCACCGATAGTCGGCGCGTTTGTGGTGATTGTTGTCGTCACGCTGGGGCTGTGTGTTCTGGATGTACCGATCGCGCTGACGCTAGGCGGCATTATGCTGCTGACGCTGATTATCCTGCCGCCGCTGTTCTATCGCGCCGGTAAATCCACTGGCGAAAGCCTGACGCGCCTGCGTGGAGAATATCGTCAGCAGCTGACCTCCTGGCTGCAGGGACAGGCAGAACTGACCATTTTCGGTGCCAGCAAGCGTTACCGCGCGCGTATGGAAAGTACGGAGTTGAACTGGCATGAAGCCCAGCGTCGACAGTCTGAACTCACGGCCTTCTCCCAGGCGCTGATGATGCTCATCGGTGGCGTGGCTGTTATCGCGATGCTGTGGATGGCCTCCGGCGGCGTGGGTGGAAATCTGCAGCCAGGCCCGCTGATTGCACTCTTTGTTTTCTGCGCACTGGCAGCCTTCGAAGCGCTGGCACCCGTGACGGGGGCCTTCCAGCATCTTGGACAGGTTATCGCCTCTGCCCTGCGCATCACCGAGATTGCCGAGCAGGAACCAGAGGTGAAATTCACTGCTGAACAGAGCGCGGTTCCTGCGCAGGTTGCGCTGACGCTGGATAACGTCACCTTCGCCTATAACACACAGACGCAGAATGCACTTGAAGATATCAATCTCTCCGTTAACCCAGGCCAGCGCATTGCAATCCTGGGTCGTACCGGCTGCGGCAAGTCAACGCTGCTGCAGCTGTTGACGCGCGCCTGGGACCCGCAGCACGGTCAGATTCTCTTTAACGCGGTGCCGCTGGTTGATTTCAGCGAGCAGGTCTTACGCAAGACCGTCAGCGTTGTCCCACAGCGCGTGCATCTGTTTAGCGCCACGCTGCGCGACAACCTGCTGCTGGCAGCGCCGGACGCATCTGACGAGGCACTTCGTACCACGCTCGAGCAGGTTGGTCTGCAAAAGCTGCTTGAAGACGAAGGGCTAAACAGCTGGCTGGGTGAAGGAGGACGACAACTCTCCGGCGGCGAACTGCGGCGTCTGGCGATTGCCCGTGCGCTGCTGCACGATGCACCGCTGATGTTGCTGGACGAACCTACAGAAGGGTTGGATGCCACTACCGAAAGCCAAATCCTTGATTTACTGGCGAATGTTATGGCCGGTAAAACGGTGCTGATGGTGACGCATCGCCTGCGCGGACTGGCGAGCTTCGATCGGATAATTGTGATGGACAACGGACACATTATTGAGCAAGGTAATCACGCAGAACTGTTGGCAAAACAGGGTCGCTACTACCAGTTTAAACAGCGTCTGTAGACTATATTTTTACCGATCCTCAATCGCGTATTGGAGTTCTGCTGTCATGCGCCTGGTCCAGCTGTCTCGTCATAATATTGCGTTCCCTTCACCGGAGGGGGCGCTACGTGAACCCAACGGGTTGCTGGCACTGGGCGGCGATCTCAGCCCTGCTCGTCTGTTGATGGCTTATCAGCGCGGGATTTTTCCGTGGTTTTCTCCAGGCGACCCGATTTTATGGTGGTCGCCCGATCCACGAGCCGTATTGTGGCCAGCGCAGTTTCACATTAGCCGCAGCATGAAGCGCTTTCACGCGAAGTCGCCGTATCGCGTAACCCTGAATCACGCTTTTGGTCAGGTTATTGAAGGCTGTGCTGAAGATCGGCACGAAGGTACATGGATCACTCGCGATATCATCACCGCCTATCATCAGCTGCATGAGCTGGGTTACGCGCATTCTATTGAAGTATGGGATGGGGGTGAGCTGATGGGCGGCATGTACGGCGTGGCCCAGGGAACGCTGTTTTGTGGGGAGTCGATGTTCTCGCGTGCGGTTAATGCCTCAAAAACGGCACTGCTGGTGTTCTGCGAGGAATTTGCCCAACGTGGTGGACGACTGATGGATTGCCAGGTGCTTAACGAGCATACCGCCTCGCTCGGCGCCGTCGAAATCTCCCGCCGCCACTACATTGAACACCTTGATAATTGTCGTCTGGAGAAGCTCCCGCGCGACTTCTGGGTACCGCGTACACTCTTTCTGCCCAATGCCTAAATGTTTTCCGCATATTTTTTATGAGGGTGTTATAATTATGCCGCAGAGTAGCTTCTGCCTGTTGCCCCGCCGCCGTTTGGGACCCTCGCTTCAGATAACGTCCTGACGTTTATCCTGTCGTTTCCCCTTTACGAATGCGCTTTCTGTTCGGTTGTACCGTGACGCTTGGGCAATGCGCTGAAACTGTTTTGCTGCGTTTTAAACGCGCAATTCTTTACTTAATTGATGAATTTCGGCATTATCTTGCCGGTTCAAAACTTGGTAGTGATACCCCAGAGGATTAGATGGCCAAAGAAGACAATATTGAAATGCAGGGTACCGTACTTGATACGTTGCCTAATACCATGTTTCGCGTAGAGCTGGAAAACGGTCACGTGGTAACTGCGCACATCTCCGGTAAAATGCGCAAAAACTACATCCGCATTTTGACGGGCGACAAAGTGACTGTTGAACTGACCCCGTACGACCTGAGCAAAGGCCGCATTGTCTTCCGTAGTCGCTAATTGTTTTCGCCTGTAATGGCAGATGAATATTTAAAAGGTCGGGATAATCCCGGCCTTTTTTATTTATGGCGTTAGTGTTGCTGCGTCGGAAGATGTATTGTCATCCATGGTTGTACAGGAGCGATTAAATCCCCTGCCATAGAATGTGCCATGTCGTGAAGTAATCCCGTAAGATGCGGCAACATATCGCGGTCAAAATGCGACACCAGCAGCACGTGGTTTAACGCCCGGCAGTAGTCACATTTCGTTTCTGTATCTTCCAGCAACCACTCTTTTTGCAGCGGTTGTTCCGCTTCATCCCCAAATTCCACCACCTGAAAATCACGCATGGATTCTGTGAGGCCGGTTTTCACCTCTTCCAGATAAGCCCCGAGGCAACGGCAAACGGGCTGCGTTTGGGGGAGTGATTTGCAGTCGAGGAGGATTTCGGTGAGCAGTTTGCAGCGCTCGGCGAGGGTGGGGAGATCGGGGTTGAGGGAGAGTTCGGTGTAGAGCTGTGAAAAATTGTTATGTTCCATTTGGTTATGACTCCGTGTGAAATGATGAGATCTCCACCCGAACGCCAATTCAGGTGGCAGACTGAACCGGTTTGGCGTACCGACCCACACGGGAAAATCGGCGCTTCAAAAGAAGCCCCGGTTCAGCCCACCATAATTGAGTCTGCGGATTATATCGCTAGCTTTCAAAAGTGTGAACGAACCTGATGATAGTTGACGTATCAACATCATTTCTCGTGTGTAATCAGGACGCCAATCCCGGCACCTGATTTTGCAGGTGCGCCGCCATTTTATTACTGTGGATTTATCCAGCAACCAACGTCGTACGAAACTGGAAAGCGCCTCGCAAAATTCCTCTGCGGCCTGATGCCCTCACCCCAGCCCTCTCCCACAGGGAGAGGGAGAAAACAAAAAAAACGGCAACCGAAGTTGCCGTTTTGCTTTTATCTTACAACTCAGTGAGCCGCTTCCGGCTTGTGCTTCGCCGCACTCTGGAAATCGTACGTCAGTTCGTTCTTCGCCTGGTCCAGCGCCACGGTCACCTGGCCGCCGTCCACCAGCGAGCCGAACAGCAGCTCGTTCGCCAGCGGTTTCTTCAGGTTGTCCTGAATCACGCGCGCCATCGGACGGGCACCCATCGCACGGTCGTAGCCTTTCTCGGCCAGCCAGTTGCGGGCCTCCTGGCTCACTTCCAGCGACACGCCTTTCTGATCCAGCTGAACCTGCAGCTCGACGATGAACTTATCCACCACCTGATGGATCACCTCGGTAGACAGGTGATCGAACCAGATAATGTTGTCCAGACGGTTACGGAACTCCGGCGTGAAGATCTTCTTGATCTCCTCCATCGCATCGGTGCTGTTATCCTGGTGGATCAGGCCGATAGATTTACGCTCGGTTTCACGCACCCCGGCGTTGGTGGTCATCACCAGCACCACGTTGCGGAAGTCCGCCTTGCGCCCGTTGTTGTCGGTCAGCGTCCCGTTGTCCATCACCTGCAACAGGATGTTGAACACGTCCGGGTGCGCTTTCTCGATTTCATCGAGCAGCAGTACCGCGTGCGGATGCTTGATCACCGCGTCGGTGAGCAGGCCGCCCTGGTCAAAGCCCACGTATCCCGGAGGTGCACCAATCAAACGGCTGACGGTGTGACGCTCCATATACTCGGACATATCAAAGCGCAGCAGCTCAATGCCCAGCGCTTTGGAGAGCTGAACCGTTACCTCGGTTTTCCCCACGCCGGTCGGGCCGGCAAACAGGAAGGAACCGACAGGCTTGTGCTCATGCCCCAGTCCGGCACGGGCCATCTTGATCGCTTCGGTTAAGGCCTCAATGGCTTTATCCTGACCAAAGACCAGCATTTTCAGGCGATTGCCGAGGGTGCGCAGCGTGTCGCGGTCGCTCTGAGAGACGCTTTTCTCAGGGATACGCGCGATGCGGGCCACCACGGACTCAATATCCGCCACGTTAACGGTTTTCTTACGCTTGCTGGCCGGCATCAGGCGCGCACGCGCTCCTGCCTCATCAATTACGTCAATCGCTTTATCCGGCAGATGACGATCGTTGATGTATTTCACCGCCAGCTCCACCGCCGCACGTACCGCTTTCGCGGTGTAACGCACGTCGTGGTGCGCTTCGTACTTGGTTTTCAGGCCGTTGATGATCTGCACCGTTTCGTCAACGGACGGCTCGGTCACGTCGATTTTCTGGAAGCGACGCGCCAGCGCGCGGTCTTTCTCAAAGATGTTGCTGAACTCCTGGTAGGTCGTGGAGCCCATCACGCGGATCTTGCCGCTGGAGAGCAGCGGTTTGATCAGGTTAGCCGCATCCACCTGGCCACCGGAGGCCGCACCCGCGCCGATGATGGTGTGGATCTCATCGATAAACAGGATGCTGTTGGTGTCCTGCTCCAGCTGTTTTAACAGCGCCTTGAAGCGTTTTTCAAAATCACCGCGATATTTCGTGCCCGCCAGCAGCGAGCCGATATCCAGCGAGTAGATGGTGCAGTCGGCAATCACTTCCGGCACGTCGCCCTGCACAATGCGCCAGGCAAGACCTTCGGCAATCGCGGTTTTACCCACGCCTGATTCCCCCACCAGCAGCGGGTTGTTCTTGCGGCGACGGCACAGCACCTGGATCGCGCGCTCCAGCTCTTTATCGCGACCAATCAGCGGGTCGATACCGCCAACGCGAGCAAGCTGGTTAAGGTTGGTGGTGAAGTTTTCCATACGATCCTCCCCGCCTGCTTGCTCTTCATTGTTATTGACCTGATTGCTGGAGTCCGATGCCTGGTTAGGCTCGTCTTTGCGCGTTCCGTGAGAAATAAAGTTAACCACGTCGAGGCGGCTGACTTCGTGTTTACGCAGCAGGTAGGCAGCCTGTGACTCCTGCTCGCTGAAGATGGCGACTAAGACGTTTGCGCCAGTCACTTCGCTACGTCCGGAAGACTGGACGTGGAAGACCGCGCGCTGCAGCACGCGCTGGAAGCTGAGCGTCGGCTGCGTGTCGCGCTCTTCTTCACTGGCTGGCAGCACCGGTGTGGTTTGTTCGATGAAGGCTTCGAGTTCCTGACGTAGCGCCACCAGATCCACGGAGCAGGCTTCCAGCGCTTCGCGGGCAGATGGGTTGCTAAGCAGTGCGAGCAGTAAATGCTCGACGGTCATAAACTCATGTCGGTGCTCACGCGCTCTGGCGAAAGCCATGTTTAAACTGAGTTCCAGTTCTTGATTGAGCATAGGCACCTCCCCCAATTTTATGCCTTATCAGGCCTTTTCCAGCGTACACAGCAACGGATGCTCGTTCTCCCTCGCATAGTCGTTCACCATCGCCACTTTGGTTTCCGCGACTTCGGCAGTAAAGATGCCGCAGATCGCTTTGCCTCGATAATGAACGGTAAGCATCAGTTGCGTTGCACGTTCTACATCATAAGAAAAGAACTTTTGTAGCACGTCAATAACAAATTCCATCGGCGTGTAATCATCGTTCATTAACATAACTTTATACATAGATGGCGGTTTTAGCGCGTCGCGCACTTTGTCTTCCGCCAGCTGGTCAAAATCCAGCCAATCGTTGGTCTTACCCATTATGCATAACCACTTTGAATCTACCTCAGATGTTAGATAACAATCATCTATTACTGTCATCCGCGATGTCTGTCACAAACTGTTGCAATAGCGTTAACTGCCTCAAATTTTGGTTGATTATTGTCCCAACTCCAGCGCCAAACGCTTGACGGCTTCTTCCGTTTATCTAAATTGTACAAGCGTGAGATGGCGAGGTTTTGAACAGCCCCCACTCCACCACCGGTTCATTCCATCTTAACTTATAAGATTTACGAAGGATGTCGAAGCATGGAAATGGGTACTGTTAAGTGGTTCAACAACGCCAAAGGGTTTGGCTTCATCTGCCCTGAAGGCGGCGGCGAGGATATCTTCGCTCACTATTCCACCATTCAGATGGATGGTTACAGGACGCTCAAAGCCGGGCAGTCCGTTCGGTTCGATGTACACCAGGGGCCTAAAGGCAATCACGCCAGTCTGATCGTCCCCGTTGAAGCAGAAGCGGTTGCATAGCTCCCTGATTCATTGTGTACACCCCGCAGGCAAAATGCCAGCCCGATCGGCTGGCATTTTTATTTTCAGCCTATTCGCGAGCCAGCGCATCCACCGGATCCAGTCTTGCCGCATTGCGTGCCGGTAACCAGCCAAACAAAATACCCGTGAAGGTCGAGCACAGGAACGCCGTGAGGATCGCCACGGGGGAAAAGCCAATCTCCCAACCCGGTAAAAAGAGCTGGAGCGCAAACGCGATCATCATCGAAAGCGCGATCCCCATCGCCCCGCCGACCAGACACACCAGCACCGCTTCAATCAAAAACTGCTGCAGCACGTCGCTGGCTCTGGCCCCGACCGCCATGCGGATGCCAATCTCCCGCGTGCGCTCCGTGACCGACACCAGCATGATATTCATCACCCCGATACCGCCGACAACCAGCGAAATCACCGCCACCAGCGTCAGGAACATCTGAAGAGTACGTGTGGTCTTTTCCGCCGTTTTCAAGAGACCGTCCATGTTCCAGGTGAAGAAATCCTTCTTCCCATGGCGCAGGGTGAGCAGTCGCTCAAGCTGCTGTTCGGCCATCGCGCTGTCGTAGCCCTCCTTCACGCGAACGGTGATGGAGTTAAGCCAGGACTGGCCCATAATGCGCCCGGAAATCGTCGTGTAGGGCAGCCAGACGCGCAGGATTTTGCTGCTGCCGAACATCGACTGCTTCTCTTCCGCCACGCCGATCACCGTGGCTGGCATATTGCCCACCAGGATCACCTCGCCCACCACGCTGGTTTTATTCGGGAAGAGCTGCCTGCGGGAGTTGGCGTCTAACACCACCACCTGCGCCCTGCCCGCCAGCTGCTCGGCGTTGAAGGTCGCCCCTTCGCTGAAGGTCATGCCGTAGACGTTGAAGTAGTCGCCGCTGACGCCGTTGGCGCTGGCCGCTACGTCAATGTTGCCGTAGCGCAAACGCAGGTTTTGTGAGACCGCAGGCGTGGCGGAGTTCACCCACGGCTGCTTCTGGATCGCCGCCAGATCGTCATACTTCAGCGCCTGCTGATACTGCGGCTCGTCGTCGCCAAAGTCTTTGCCGGGATAGACGTCGATGGTATTGGTGCCGATGGCGCGGATATCCGCCAGCACCAGCTGTTTCGCCGCGTCGCCCACCACCACAATCGACACCACCGAGGCAATACCGATGATGATGCCGAGCATCGTCAGCAGGGTGCGCATTTTATTGGCCGCCATCGCCAGCCAGGCCATGGTCAGCGCTTCACGAAAGCCGCTGGAGAACTGCCCCCAGCCGGTTGCGGCCGGCAGCGCCTCTTTCGGTGCCGCCGCCCGGGACTCGCCCGGCGGCGGGTTGCTCACCAGCTCGCCGTCGTGGATCTCAATGATGCGTTCCGCCTGCGCCGCCACCTGCGGGTCGTGGGTGACGATAATCACCGTGTGGCCCTGATCGCGCAGCTGGTGCAGGATCGCCATCACCTCTTCGCCGGAGTGGCTGTCGAGCGCGCCCGTCGGTTCATCCGCGAGGATCACCTGCCCGCCGTTCATCAGGGCGCGGGCAATACTCACGCGCTGCTGCTGCCCGCCGGAAAGCTGCGACGGCTGATACTCCACGCGCTCCGCCAGACCAAGGCGCGTTAACAGCGCCTTCGCGCGCTCAAGCCGCTTCTTCCGCTCGACGCCCGCATAAACCGCGGGAACCTCCACGTTCTGCGCCGCGCTCAGGTGAGAAAGCAGGTGGTAACGCTGGAAGATAAAGCCGAAGTGTTCCCGGCGTAGCCTGGCCAGCGCGTCGCCGTCCAGGGTGGAGACATCCGTTCCGGCCACCCGGTACGTGCCGCTGGTGGGTTTATCCAGACAGCCGAGAATGTTCATCAGCGTCGATTTACCGGAACCGGACGCCCCGACAATCGCCACCATCTCGCCCGCTTCCACGCGCAGCGAGATCCCTTTCAGCACCTCCACCGGGCCGTCGCCGGACGGATAGCTGCGGCGGATATCCTTCAGCTCAAGCAGCGCGGTCATTTAGCGGCTCCGGGCAGGCTTTCGCTGGTGACAACCTCCTCACCCTCTTCCAGCCCTTTCACCACCACCACGTCGGTGTCGTTGCGCGCGCCAATCACCACTTCGCGCTCGCGCGTTTCGCCGTTGCGTAGCACCTTCACCTTGTAGCGGCTATCCCCGGCGGATTCACCCAGCGCGGAGAGCGGAACGGTCAGCACGTTTTTCACGCCGGTCAGCTGGATATGTACCTGGGCGGTCATGTCCAGACGCAGCACGCCCTGCGGGTTTGGTACCTCAAAGCGGGCATAGTAGAAGATGGCGTCGTTCACTTTTTCCGGCGTCGGCAGAATGTCTTTCAGCACGCCTTCGTAGCGGGTCTGCGGATCGCCCAGCACCGTAAACCAGGCGTTCTGCCCCGGCTTAAGATGGATCACATCCGCCTCGGAAACCTGGGCTTTGACCAGCATGGTGCCCATGTCCGCCAGCGTCAGGATGTTTGGCGCCTGCTGCGCGGCAATCACCGTCTGTCCCTGCAGCGTGGTGATTTGCGTCACTTCTCCGGCCATCGGCGCGACGATTTTGGTGTAGTCGAGGTTGGTTTTCGCCGTATCCAGCGAGGCCTGATTGCGTTTAATCTGCGCGTCGATGGTGCCGATCTGCGCCTGTTTTACCGCCAGCTCCGTGGTGGCGGTATCGAGATCCTGCTTCGAAATGGCCTGGGTTTTCGCCAGCGCCTGCTGGCGCGTCAGCGTCACCTGCGCAAGGTTACGCTCCGCCAGAGCCTGCGCACGCTGCGCGCGCAGCTCCATCAGCGTCGCTTCCACTTCGCGGATCTGGTTTTCGGCCTGTTCAGGATCGATAACGCCAAGCAGCTGGCCTTTTTTGACCTTGTCGCCAATCTCGACGGACAGCGTTTTCAACTGGCCGCTCACCTGCGCGCCAACATCGACTTTACGCAGGGCATCCAGTTTGCCGGTCGCCAGCACGTTTTGCTGCAGCTCGCCGGGGCGAACGATCAGCGTTTGATACTGTGGTACAGGCGCATTGAGGACCTGCCAAAGCCAGAATCCACCGACCACCAGCACGACCGCCAGCAGCAGAAACAGTTTTCTGCGTTTTCCCTTAAGGTTCATAAATATTCCAAATAATTATTCTGGCTAACATCACCGTTGATTCTATCTAAACCACTCCTCAACGAAACCCCTGTTTTCTGGAAATGGCCGCATTTGTTTACATGACGTTGACAAAACGCCTGCTGAAATAGCCTTCTTCCCCCAGAAGCAGGATCTAACATGTCTTCCATAGTCGATACACCTTATTCCTCTTTGCCGCAGCCTGCGTCCGGCTGGGCGCTTTTTAAAAGTCTGGCAACCGGTGCCATCACGCCCGGTCTGGCGTGGCAGAACCCCTCATATCGACGCAAATTTATGTTACGTTCCCTGGCTTCCCCTTTCAGCACCGCCCGCCTGCTGGCAAGCCTGGCAAAGCAACCGCGTCTGATGCAAATCTTGCAGGTCCAGCCGGGGCTGCCGTGCCGCCTGCATCGTCCGTGGCTGACGGTCAGTATGAACCGCCGGAACGCGCTGGAGGCGCTAAACGGGCACTATCAGACGATGAGCCAACGCCTCCCCGCCGCGCTGCTCAAGGGCTATCTTTCAGGTCAGGGGATGACGCTGCTGACGCTAACCGGAAAGGACGAGCAGCAATTCACGATTCGCCTGTGTGCCGATGCCTTCATGGATAAAGAGGGTGAAGCAACCCTTACCTTCTGCAACCATCAGAACACCGTGCTGGCCGAAATGACCTTTACGCTGTGCCCGTTTGAGGGAAAATCCACGCTGTTCATCGGCGGGTTACAGGGCGCAAAAGCGCACGTTCCGCATGAGTTGATTCAGGGCGCAACCAAAGCGTGCCACGGCCTGTTCCCGAAACGTCTGCTGGTTGAAGCGGTGATGACGCTGGGCACCGCGTTCCCGGTTGAACAGATCCTCGCCGTGAGCAACGCCACTCACATTTACCGTAGCTGGCGTTACCGCAAGAAAAAAGAGGGGAAACTGCTGGCGGATTACGACAGTTTCTGGCGCTCCCTGGGTGGCGAACGCCAGGAGAGCGGCCATTTCGCGCTGCCGTTAACCATGCCGCGCAAACCGATGGAAGAGATCGCGAGTAAGAAACGTGCTGAATACCGCCGCCGCTACGAACTGCTGGATAGCCTGATCCAACAAATGACGCAGGCGACCCAACGTTAATCCGCCCTCCCGCGTGCCAGCCAAAGCACGCGGGAGAACATTTTACGCAGCAGCGTGGGCACGGACTCTACGCCTCGCCTTCCCGCCTCCGTCGCCACTTCGATGGCCAGGTCCGGCTTCGACGAACGATGAATCGCTTTGGCGATCACCCGCCGCATGTTCATCGGCACATCCACCGGGATCATCGCCACGCGGTGAAAAACATCGTCAAATCCCTGTCGATACATAAAGTGTTCCATGTCCATCGCGGGCAGCATAGTCAGATGGTCACGCTCTTCTTCGCGATCGTTATTCAGCAAACCGCGCACGGTTGCGGCATACTTTTTACCTGCTTCATCGCCATCGACCAGAACATGCCATTCAATCCCCATCCTGCGGGCAAACTTGATCAGCGGTTTTAACCCCGACTGGGCAAACTCTATGACCTTAATACCTTCCGCATCGAAGTGGTGACCGCACTGACGCGCCAGTTCGTTGATAACCCAGGTCTCGGTTTCACCCTCAACCAACAGCCAGCAGCGGGCAAACAGCGATGACGCACGATTAAAGCGAATATGAAATGCAATGCGGCGACCGTCTTCCGCATTCAGGCCGCCCGGCCCCAGCCGGTATGCGGATACGCGTGAGGATTCGCGCACCAGGCGGCAGACGTATTCCACGGGGGTTAGCGAGAGCAACTCGCCGGAGTTGGTGGTGGTCACGCGCTGCAGCGGCAGCAGGTTCAACAGGTGCCACGCAACGGAGAGCATGATGGGATGCAGACGCGTCTCGGGGTCTTCCACCAGCAGCAGCGGGCGGGCGTCCCGGTCTAACCGAACGGTGCCTTTCGCCTGCAAAAGCGTCGAGAATAACCCCAGCAGGATCACCCGATGGGTACGTCCACCGGGCCGGTCTATCATCCGGTTAATGATATCAAGATAGCGCCAGCTGCGTTGTTCATCGTGCGAACGGCGACGCATCAGGCGATGGCGTGACTGTGACGTCCCCTGCTCGGAAAAATAGTGCTCCAGCAGCTGCACCATGGCCGAAAGCCCCTGGCGGATTTGACCATCGGTGAGGTTTTGCGGGCGAGAGACCAGCTCACGCGCCAGGAAATCCAGCTCGCGGGCGGTGACTTCCACCTCCGGCATATTGGGTACGGTACCGTTGCGGATCCGGCGCATAAAGCGCGCATCGCGCAGGCGCAGCACCGGCGAGAGGCGAATCAGGTGGCGCGCCAGGTCGTCAATATTCTCCAGCGGGATGGGGTTGCCTTTTTCATCAAGAAACTCACGCAGGGTTAACACCCCGTCATTTTCCGCCATCTCCCCTTCAAGACGATAGAAAATACGGTGATAGTCATCATCGCATGGCACCCAGCATGGCGACATCGGGCGGAAACGACGCACGCGATGCCGCCCCGGCTCGGACTCGCGGAACGTCAGGATGATATGCAGATGCTTCTCGCGCCCGGTGACATCCCCCGGCGGAAACCAGAAGTCATCGTGAACGAAGTGGTACAAGTCATCTTCAGGGGAAAGCAGCAGGGTCAGCGCATCCAGCAGGCTGGATTTACCCCAGGCGTTTTCACCGATCAGGACGTTGTTCTGCTCCAGCTGGAGCGACAGGCGGTTAATACCGCGAAACCCGACAATTTCCACACGTTCGAGAAGCATAAATCCCCCGCGTAATAACCACTTTTTCCTTCAAGTTATCAGCAGTATAGCGGCAGCAGGGCCGAGTGGACACTGCCAGACACCTCCGTTATTCCGATGAAGCACGAAAAATTCAGAATTTACCCATCAAGTTTCATTTGAAAAGGTGCTTACAGAACAAGATACTCCCGTTTGAAAATTGGACTATGCTCTATTTACCTCCAGTTTGAACAAGGATTGACATCACATTGCCTTAAATCAAATTATCCGAATTTATTTAAGTGGCGAAGGGATGTTGTTGCTTTCTAAAATAAAGGCTCTTTGAGTCGTCATCCCTTTATGGCGATATAACCCGTGCGCAGGATAGCGTGCGGAAATTTATTATTGAGGTGGTTATGTTCAGAAAATTAGCGGCAGAATGTTTTGGTACATTCTGGCTGGTGTTTGGTGGCTGCGGTAGTGCCGTGCTGGCAGCGGCATTCCCGGAATTAGGTATTGGTTTTGTCGGCGTCGCGCTGGCATTCGGCTTAACGGTTTTAACCATGGCATTCGCGGTAGGGCATATTTCCGGCGGTCATTTTAACCCTGCTGTGACGCTGGGTTTATGGGCGGGCGGTCGTTTCCCGCTGAAAGACGTATTAGGCTATATTATTGCCCAGGTTATTGGCGGTATTATTGCAGCCGCAGTCCTGTACGTGATTGCCAGCGGCAAAGCAGGCTTTGACGCCGCAGCCAGCGGTTTCGCCTCTAACGGTTTCGGTGAACACTCCCCGGGCGGCTACTCCATGCTGTCTGCCATCGTGATTGAAATCGTACTGACCGCAGGCTTCCTGCTGGTTATTCACGGCGCAACGGACAAATACGCACCTGCAGGCTTCGCGCCAATCGCCATTGGTCTGGCGCTGACGCTGATTCACCTGATCTCAATCCCGGTGACCAACACCTCCGTTAACCCGGCGCGCAGCACCGCGGTTGCTATTTTCCAGGGCGGTTGGGCGCTTGAGCAGCTGTGGCTGTTCTGGGTGATGCCAATTATCGGCGGTATTCTGGGCGGCGTGCTGTATCGCACCCTGCTGGAAAAACGCGATTAATTGCGCCCGGTGTCGGGTGGCGCTAACGCTTACCCGACCTACGTGAGTGTGCACTTGTAGGCCGGGTAAGGCGTAGCCGCCACCCGGCTTTTTTATTGCTCCTTTACCTGACAGCCGTTATTGGGTAGTGTCTCTGGCGCTCAACAGATACTCAAAAGGACCGGCTGTTCATGTTTTCAGGACTCCTCATTATTCTGCTGCCCCTGATTGTGGGCTATCTTATTCCGCTGCACAGAGAATCCGCATTACGGCTCATCAACCGTTTTCTCAGCTGGATTGTTTACGTCATTCTTTTCTTTATGGGGATAAGCCTGGCCTTCCTGGATAATCTGGCGACAAATTTGCTCTCCATCCTCCATTATTCCGTGGTCACCGTGGTGGTTATTTTGCTGTGCAATATTGCCGCGCTGTTCTGGCTGGAACGCACTATTCCCTGGAAAAATAACCATCAGCAGGAAAAACTCCCTTCCCGTATTGCGATGGCGCTGGAATCATTAAAACTCTGCGGCGTCGTGGTGCTCGGTTTCCTTCTTGGCCTTACCGGATGGTCATTTTTACAGCACGCCACGGAGGCCAGCGAATATACCCTGATCTTCCTGCTGTTCCTGATTGGTATTCAGCTGCGAAATAATGGCATGACGCTGAAACAGATTGTCCTCAACCGCCGGGGAATGATAGTCGCCATTGTCGTCGTCGCCAGTTCAATGGTCGCAGGCGTGATTAATGCCGTTATTCTCGACCTGCCGCTGAAAACCGGCCTGGCGATGGCGTCGGGTTTTGGCTGGTACTCCCTCTCCGGTATTCTTCTGACCGAATCGTTCGGTCCGGTCATTGGCAGCGCCGCTTTCTTCAATGACCTTGCGCGCGAATTGATTGCCATCATGCTGATCCCGGGTCTGGTACGCCGCAGCCGCTCTACCGCGCTGGGCCTGTGCGGCGCGACCTCGATGGACTTTACCCTGCCGGTTTTACAACGCTCAGGGGGGCTGGAGCTGGTCCCCGCCGCCATCGTTCACGGCTTTATTTTAAGCCTGCTGGTTCCCGTTCTGATGGCCTTCTTCTCGGCCTGATACTTCTTTGGCGGTAGCGAACCTGCCGCCAAAATTGCGCTAAATCAATCTCCCTCTATTTTGTAGCAGAAAGCCCTTTTCACCGTTCTGGCACAGGCATAACCTTAAACATGTATATCAAATATAACTTTAACAGGTGTGATTATGTTTTGTGTGCAATGTGAACAAACCATCCGTACCCCGGCAGGCAATGGCTGCTCCTACGCACAGGGTATGTGCGGCAAAACCGCAGAAACATCTGACCTGCAGGATCTGCTGATTGCAGCCCTGCAAGGCCTC
This sequence comes from Enterobacter quasimori, assembly GCF_018597345.1. Classification (NCBI taxonomy): domain Bacteria; kingdom Pseudomonadati; phylum Pseudomonadota; class Gammaproteobacteria; order Enterobacterales; family Enterobacteriaceae; genus Enterobacter; species Enterobacter quasimori. Next base: position 1,094,307 of record NZ_JAHEVU010000001.1, read on the forward strand.
TCCGCCTGGGCCTTTAAAGCCCGTGAATACGGCATTGTCGACCACTATATCGACAGCTTCGCCCCTCGCGCATTTTTCTCCACGCTAACCAACGTTAACTTCGATTCTCCGCGCATTGTCGGCTACGCCCGCGAAGCCATTGCCCTGCGTGAAGCGCTGAAGGCGCAGTGTCTGAAGGCCGATGCCACCGCCCGAGTGGAAAACCCGATGTCCGAACTTCAGCTGGTGAGCGACGATCTCGGCGACCTGCAGCGTCAGGCGGCAGAATTCACCCCGAATAAAGACAAAGCGGCGATCGGCGAGAACATTCTCGGCCTGCGTCTGCTGTGCCTGTACGGCCTGAAGGGCGCGGCGGCCTATATGGAGCATGCGCACGTACTCGGTCAGTACGACAATGACATCTACGCCCAGTACCACAAAATCATGGCGTGGCTGGGCACCTGGCCTGCCGATATGAACGCGCTGCTGGCGTGCTCGATGGAAATCGGGCAGATGAACTTCAGGGTAATGAGCATTCTGGATGCCGGTGAAACCAGCACCTACGGCCACCCGACGCCAACGCAGGTCAACGTCAAGGCGACCGAAGGCAAGTGCATCCTGATTTCCGGTCACGACCTGAAAGATCTCTACAACCTGCTGAAACAGACCGAAGGAACCGGCGTTAACGTCTATACCCACGGTGAAATGCTGCCCGCGCACGGCTACCCGGAACTGCGCAAGTTTAAGCACCTGATCGGTAACTACGGCAGCGGCTGGCAGAACCAGCAGGTGGAGTTCGCCCGCTTCCCGGGCCCAATCGTGATGACCTCTAACTGCATCATCGACCCTACCGTGGGCGCGTATGACGACCGCATCTGGACCCGCAGCATCGTCGGCTGGCCGGGCGTGAGCCATCTTGAAGGTGACGATTTCGGACCGGTGATAGCGCAGGCGCAGCAGATGGCAGGCTTCCCGTACAGCGAGATCCCGCACCTGATCACCGTCGGCTTCGGCCGCGAAACCCTGCTGGGCGCCGCTGATTCGCTGATCGACCTCGTCAGCCGTGAAAAGCTGCGCCACATCTTCCTCGTCGGCGGCTGCGACGGCGCGCGCGGCGAGCGTAACTACTTCACCGACTTCGCCACCCGCGTGCCGGAAGACTGCCTGATCCTGACGCTGGCGTGCGGCAAATACCGCTTCAACAAGCTGGACTTCGGCGACATCGAAGGTCTGCCGCGCCTGATCGATGCGGGCCAGTGTAACGATGCTTACTCAGCCATCATTCTGGCGGTCACGCTGGCGGAGAAACTGGGCTGCGGCGTGAACGATCTGCCGCTGTCTCTGGTGCTGTCATGGTTTGAGCAGAAAGCGATTGTCATCCTGCTGACCCTGCTTTCTCTCGGCGTCACCAACATCGTGACCGGCCCGACCGCGCCAGGCTTCCTGACGCCGGACCTGCTGGCGGTGCTGAACGAGAAGTTCGGCCTGCGTTCCGTGACCAACGTTGAAGATGATATGAAGCAGCTGCTGAGCGCGTAAGGAGGAACTCATGACCATGCCAACCTCACAATGTCCGTGGCGGATGCAGGTTCATCACATCCATCAGGAGACGCCGGATGTGTGGACGCTGTCGCTGCTGTGCCATGACTACTATCCGTACCGTGCAGGCCAGTATGCGCTGGTCAGCGTTCGCAACTCGGCGGACACCCTGCGCGCCTACACGATCTCCTCCACGCCGGGCGTGAGCGAGTACATTACGCTCACCGTCCGCCGCATCGACGACGGTGCAGGCTCCCAGTGGCTGACCCGTGACGTGAAGCGGGGAGATTATATCTGGCTGTCTGACGCGCAGGGGGATTTCACCTGTGACGACAAAGCAGACGATAAATTCCTGCTGCTGGCGGCGGGCTGTGGCGTAACGCCGATTATGTCGATGCGCCGCTGGCTGGCGAAAAATCGCCCGCAGGCTGACGTGCAGGTGATCTTCAGCGTGCGTTCACCGGAAGATGTCATTTTTGCCGAGGAGTGGCGTGATTATCCGGTAACGCTGGTGGCGGAGCACAACGCGACCCACGGTTTTGTGCCCGGTCGCCTGAGCCGCGAGCTGCTGCAAAGCGTGCCGGATATGGCGAACCGCACCGTGATGACCTGCGGACCGGCGCCGTACATGGATATCGTCGAAAAAGAGGTGAAAGCGCTTGGCGTGACCCGCTTCTTCAAAGAGCAGTTCTTCACGCCGGTGGCGGAGGCGGCAACCAGCGGCGTTAAGTTCACCAAACTGCAGCCAGCGCAGACCTTCTTTGGGCGCGTGGGTTCCACGCTGCTGGAGGCGCTGGAAAGCAACCACGTACCGGTGGCGGCGGCCTGCCGTGCCGGGGTCTGCGGCTGCTGTAAAACGAAAGTAGTTTCCGGGGAGTACAGCGTCACCAGCACCATGACGCTGTCCGACGCGGAAATTGCCGAGGGTTACGTGCTGGCGTGCTCGTGCCATCCGCAGGGTGATCTGGTTCTCGCATAAACAATAAACGTTCGTAGGCCCGGTAAGCGTCAGCGCCACCGGGCTTTTTTGCCGGGTGGCACTGCGTTTACCCGGCCTACAACAACCCCTACCGCCACGCCGGACCTTTCCCTAACGCAAACCGCCCTGCCCCTAAAAACGCGACCGCCAGCGAGCCGATAAAAAAGTACACCAGGCTTTCAATCGCCCATGCGCCTACCGCATCCAGCGCTAAGGTTTTGCCCGTGCCCACCATCAGCCACGCCACGATCATCGTAAACGCCAGCACCAGCGCGGCCGGGCGCGTAAAGAGCCCGACAATAATCAAGATCGGTGCCACCACTTCGCCAATCAACACGCCGTAGGCGATAAACCCCGGCAGCCCTTTTTCCACCAGCATGCCGCTGATGAACCCCACGCCGCCGAAAAGCTTGTGCAAACCGTGAAAAAGCATCAGCCCACCGACGGCAAGTCGTAACAAGAGTTTGCCAAGATCGTCGCACGATAGCTTTTCATTAACAGCAATTAACAATGATTTAACCATTTGAAATGATTCCTGTTTTCACCCTAAGCATCACCAGATTATGCCGAATGATTGCACAGGAAAACCACCTTTAATTAAGGGGTAATGAGCAGGCAATACAGTGACTTTCTTCTAAGCTTGTAAGCGATATCACAAAAAGGAGACGGACAACCATGAAACAAACCGTGGCTGCATATATAGCGAAAACGCTCGAACAGGCTGGCGTAAAACGTATCTGGGGCGTGACCGGTGATTCCCTGAACGGACTCAGCGACAGCCTCAACAAGATGAAGACCATCGAGTGGATGCCCACTCGCCATGAAGAGGTTGCCGCCTTCGCCGCAGGCGCTGAAGCGCAGCTTACCGGTGAACTGGCCGTCTGCGCCGGATCCTGCGGGCCGGGTAACCTGCACCTGATCAACGGGCTGTTCGACTGCCACCGCAATCACGTGCCGGTGCTGGCGATTGCCGCCCATATCCCCTCTTCCGAAATCGGCAGCGGCTATTTTCAGGAAACGCATCCGCAGGAGCTGTTCCGTGAATGCAGCCACTATTGCGAACTGGTTTCATCCCCGGAGCAGATCCCGCAGGTGCTGGCGATCGCCATGCGCAAGGCCGTGCTGAACCGCGGCGTTTCGGTAGTCGTTATCCCGGGCGATGTGGCCCTCAAGGCCGCACCGGAAGGTGCCAGCACCCACTGGTATCACGCGCCGCAGCCGGTGGTGACGCCAGCCGAGGAGGAGCTGAAAAAGCTGGCCCAGCTGCTGCGTTACTCCAGCAATATCGCCCTGATGTGCGGCAGCGGCTGCGCGGGCGCGCATAAAGAGCTGCTCGAATTTGCCGGTAAGCTGAAATCCCCGATTGTCCACGCCCTGCGCGGCAAAGAGCACGTCGAGTACGATAACCCTTACGACGTGGGCATGACCGGGCTGATCGGTTTCTCCAGCGGCTTCCACACCATGATGAACGCCGACACGCTGATCCTGCTCGGTACCCAGTTCCCGTACCGTCCGTTCTATCCGGCGGATGCGAAAATCATTCAGATTGATATCAACCCGGCCAGCATCGGCGCGCACAGCAAGGTCGATATGGCGCTGGTGGGCGATATCAAATCCACCCTTGCCGCCCTGCTGCCGCTGCTGGAAGAAAAAACGGACCGCACGTTCCTTGATAAAGCCCTGAGCGACTATCGCGATGCCCGTAAGGGGCTCGACGACCTCGCCAAACCGAGCGACAAAGCCATTCACCCGCAGTATCTGGCGCAGCAGATCAGCCATTTCGCTGACGACGACGCCATCTTTACCTGCGACGTGGGCACGCCAACCGTCTGGGCGGCCCGCTATCTGAAGATGAACGGCAAGCGCCGCCTGCTCGGCTCGTTCAACCACGGCTCGATGGCCAACGCCATGCCGCAGGCGCTGGGCGCAAAAGCGACAGCGCCGGAGCGTCAGGTGGTGGCGATGTGCGGCGACGGCGGGTTCAGCATGCTGATGGGGGATTTCCTGTCGGTGGTGCAGATGAAAGTGCCGCTGAAAATCGTGGTCTTTAACAACAGCGTGCTGGGCTTCGTGGCGATGGAGATGAAGGCCGGAGGCTATCTGACGGACGGCACCGAGCTGCACGACACCAACTTTGCGCGTATCGCCGAAGCGTGCGGCATCACCGGTATTCGCGTGGAGAAAGCCTCAGAGGTGGATGAAGCCCTGCAGCGCGCCTTCTCCATCGACGGTCCGGTACTGGTTGACGTCGTCGTCGCCAAAGAGGAGCTGGCGATCCCGCCGCAGATCAAGCTTGAGCAGGCCAAAGGCTTTAGCCTCTATATGCTGCGCGCGATCATTAGCGGGCGCGGTGACGAGGTGATCGAACTGGCAAAAACCAACTGGCTCAGGTAAAACATTTCGCATGACCTCTTAAATTAAAGGGATGTGAAATGATTGATTTACGCAGCGATACCGTTACCCGCCCGAGTCGCGCCATGCTCGAAGAGATGATGGCCGCCCCGGTCGGGGACGACGTCTACGGCGATGACCCAACGGTCAACGAACTGCAGCGCTATGCGGCTGAACTGAGCGGCAAGGAGGCGGCCCTGTTCCTGCCCACCGGTACGCAGGCTAACCTGGTCGCGCTGCTCAGCCACTGCGAGCGCGGTGAAGAATACATTGTCGGCCAGGGTGCGCATAACTACCTGTATGAAGCCGGCGGCGCGGCGGTGCTCGGCAGCATTCAGCCGCAGCCGATTGACGCCGCGCCGGACGGCACCCTGCCGCTCGATAAGGTCGCGGCGAAAATCAAAGCCGACGATATTCACTTCGCCCGCACCCGGCTGCTCAGCCTTGAAAACACCCACAACGGCAAAGTGCTGCCGCGCGAATACCTCAAATCAGCATGGGAGTTTACACGCGAGCGCAGGCTCGGCCTGCACGTTGACGGCGCGCGCATCTTCAACGCCGTGGTGGCGTACGGCTGCGAGCTGAAAGAGATTACGCAATACTGCGACTCGTTCACCATTTGCCTCTCTAAAGGGCTGGGCACGCCGGTGGGCTCTCTGCTGGTGGGCAATGCGGACTACATCAAGCGTGCGAACCGCTGGCGTAAAATGACCGGCGGCGGCATGCGTCAGGCGGGTATTCTGGCGGCAGCGGGGCTGTATGCCCTGAAAAACAACGTGGCGCGTCTGAAGGACGATCACGACAACGCCGCGTGGATGGCTGCGCAGCTGCGTGAAATTGGTGCCGACGTGATGCGCCACGACACCAACATGCTGTTCGTGCGCGTGGGTGAGGAGCACGCCGCCGCGCTGGGCGAATTTATGAAATCACGTGGCGTGCTGATCAACGCCTCACCCGTCGTGCGTCTGGTGATGCATCTCGACGTGAGCCGCGAGCAGCTGGCGGACGTGGTGAAACACTGGAAGGCGTTTTTACAGCAATAAGGAGCATCACGTGCCGCAACGCATTCTGGTGCTCGGCGCCAGCGGGTATATCGGTCAGCATCTCACCGCGGCGCTAAGCCAGCAGGGACACCGGGTGCTGGCTGCGGCACGTAACACGGAGCGCCTGCAGAAGCTCAGTTTGCCGGGCGTCACCTGCCACAGCGTTGACCTCAACTGGCCGAAGGAGCTTCCCGCGCTGCTGGACGGGGTCGACACGCTTTACTACCTGGTGCACAGCATGGGCGAAGGCGGGGACTTTATTGCCCATGAGCGTCAGGTGGCGATGAACGTCCGCGATGCCCTGCTGCAAACGCCGGTAAAACAGGTGATTTTTTTAAGCTCGCTCCAGGCACCCGAAAGCGGGCAGTCCGACCACCTGCGCGCCCGCCAGCTGACGGCGGACACCCTGCGCGGCGCGAACATTCCCGTCACCGAACTGCGGGCCGGGATTATCGTCGGCGCGGGCTCTGCCGCCTTCGAAGTGATGCGCGATATGGTCTACAACCTGCCGGTACTCACGCCGCCGCGCTGGGTTCGTTCGCGCACCACGCCGATTGCGCTGGAGAACCTGCTGCATTATCTGGTGGCCCTGCTGGATCACCCGGCGGAGCAACACCGCGTGCTGGAGGCCGCCGGGCCTGAAGTGCTGAGCTATCAGGAGCAGTTCGAACATTTCATGCGCGTCAGCGGCCGCCGCCACTGGCTGATCCCCATCCCCTTCCCGACCCGCTGGATTTCGGTGTGGTTTTTGAATGTGATCACCTCCGTGCCGCCAACCACGGCAAAAGCGCTGATCCAGGGGCTGAAGCACGATCTGCTGGCGGACGATCGCGCGCTGCGGGCGCTCATACCCCAGGACCTGATCCGCTTTGACGATGCCGTGCGCAATACGCTGAAAGAGGAAGAGCAACTGGTGAACTCCAGCGACTGGGGCTACGACGCGCAGGCCTTTGCCCGCTGGCGGCCCGAGTATGGCTATTACCCGAAACAGGCGGGCTGCACGGTGAAAACCCACGCCAGTCTGGCCGCGCTGTGGGAGGTGGTGAACCAGATTGGCGGCAAAGAGCGCTACTTCTTTGGCAATATTCTCTGGCAAACGCGCGGCGCGATGGATCTGCTGGTAGGCCACCGGCTGGCGAAAGGCCGCCCGACGCACCCGTATCTGGAGGTGGGCGATACGGTCGACAGCTGGAAGGTGATCATCGTCGAGCCGGAAAAACAGCTGGCGCTGCTGTTTGGCATGAAGGCGCCAGGGCTGGGCCGACTCTGCTTTACGCTGAAGGACAAAGGCGACCACCGGGAACTGGACGTCCGCGCATGGTGGCATCCGCACGGAATGCCCGGTCTGTTCTACTGGTTATTGATGATCCCAGCACACCTGTTTATTTTCCGGGGCATGGCGAAACGCATTGCGCAGCTGGCAGAACAAAAGACGGAAAAGAAGTAAATAAAACTCTTATTCTTTCACCTTTCCCATTGCAACACGTCGTAATTCACGAAAGAATGCGCACGAAATTCTTTTTCAACACAGTGGATTGATATGAAGGTACTGGTTACCGGGGCGACCAGCGGCTTAGGCCGAAATGCGGTCGAGTTTCTGCGCAACAAAGGCATCAGCGTCAGGGCCACCGGTCGCAACGAGGCGATGGGTAAGCTGCTGCAAAAAATGGGCGCAGAATTTGTCCATGCCGACCTGACGGAGCTGGTCTCCTCTCAGGCGAAGGTGATGCTCGCCGGTATCGACACGCTGTGGCACTGCTCCAGTTTTACCTCCCCGTGGGGCACCCAGGAAGCCTTCGATCTCGCCAACGTGCGCGCCACGCGTCGCCTGGGCGAATGGGCCGTTGCCTGGGGCGTGCGTAACTTTATTCATATCTCGTCCCCGTCACTCTATTTCGACTATCACCACCATCGCGACGTGCAGGAAGATTTCCGCCCTGCTCGCTTTGCCTGTGAATTTGCCCGCAGCAAGGCGGCCAGCGAAGAGGTGATTGACCTGCTGGCGCAGTCAAACCCGCATACCCGCTTTACGGTCCTGCGCCCTCAGAGCCTGTTCGGGCCGCACGACAAGGTGTTTATTCCCCGTCTGGCGCAGATGATGCACCACTACGGCAGCGTGCTGCTGCCGCGCGGCGGCGATGCGCTGGTGGATATGACCTATTACGAAAACGCCGTTCACGCCATGTGGCTGGCGAGCCAGCCGGACTGCGACAAGCTGATCTCCGGTCGCGCCTACAACATCACCAACGGCGAACCCTGCACGCTGCGCAGCATTGTGCAGCGGCTGATCGACGAGCTGCAGATCGACTGCCGTATCCGTTCCGTGCCCTACCCGATGCTGGATATGATTGCCCGCAGCATGGAGCGTTTTGGCAGTAAATCGGCCAAAGAGCCTGCGCTGACGCATTACGGCGTCTCTAAACTCAACTTTGACTTCACGCTGGATATTTCGCGGGCGGAGAACGAGCTGGGGTATAAACCGGTGGTGACGCTGGATGAAGGGATTATGCGCACCGCGGCGTGGCTGCGGGATCATGGGAAGTTGCATCGGTAGTTAATCTGATGCGGCCTGATGCCCTCACCCCGGCCCTCTCCCACGGGGAGAGGGTGCAAACAAAAAAACGGCAACCTTTCGGTTGCCGTTTGCTTTTACAGTGCCGTCCAGGCGTCAGCCCACGCCAGGCCAGCGCCTGGCTCGTAGTATGCCGGGGCATTGTTACACCAGCCGCTGTACGGGAACGGTTTGCACTGGAACAGTTTACCGTGGTTGTTCACGATATCACCTGCCTTGTACTTGCTGTTCGCGCTCCACGCGGCGTAAGACGCGTCGTCTTGAGATGGCGTGACCGCTTTCGCCTTCACGTTCAGCAGGTAAGACGTAGTGCTGCTCAGTTCGCCATCGCTAACGGTCAGACTCACTTCAATCTGCTGTGCCGTGGCGGATTCTGGCGCCCTGAAGGTCACAACCGCTTTGTCCTGACCGGTCACGGTCTGACCATCCTGTGAACGCCAGGTGTAGGTCAGCTTGTTACCGTCGGCATCCGTAGACCCTTCCGCGCTCAGAGAGACCTGCGCACCGGCTTCAACGGCGCCAATTGGACCCGCAATATGCGCGACCGGGGCGTGGTTCACCGCCGCCGGCTCAGCCGGGGTTTCATCCGGCGTCGGCGCTGGCGCTGGAGCCGGCGTTTCATCTTCTGTCGGCGCTGGCGTTACCGGGGTTTCGTCCGGAGTGGTGGGGGAGCCATCGTCGTTCACGATGTTGACGTTAAAGAACTTCTGCACGCACTTGCTGTAGTCACCCTCTTTAAAGGCGCTGAACGGCGTCTGGTAGCCCACCAGCTGGCAGGAGTAGGTCTGGCCGGTTGGGGTATCCGCGCTCCATCCCCAGTCCTGTTCCCAGTAAATCTTCAGCGCACCGGCACCGCCTTCATCGAACTGCTTCATGTTGGCGCAGCCCAGCACTTCGTTCGCCGGAACGGGCACTTTCAGGTAGTTCGCGAACTCTTTGTAGTACTTGATACGGTTTTGCGACTGGGCAATTTCAGTCGGGCCGCCGCACTCTACGCCACCGTTGATGATCTGGGTGGTCACGCCGAAGCCAGGGACCAGACCGTTGGCTTTATCGTGAGCGTTCGGCTGCCAGGTGCCGTCGATAACCTGCAGCATGCTTGGTTTTGGCGGCTGCGGATAGGCGAAGAAGAAGATCGCGCTCGCCAGGTTCAGCCAGGTGTCCGCCACCAGCTCAGGTTTATCGAGCAGGGTACGCACGTCGCCGTACATCGCCTCGGAGAACGGACCGTAGTTGTAGTTGTAGGACAGCTGCTTCGCACCACGACCGAAGTAGCTCAGGAAGTCGCCGTCTTTATCTTTCCCGCACGGCCAGGTCTGCCCCTGCCAGACGTCCGGGTTACATTCGCCGTTATAGCCGCCCTTCTGGCCTTCGCTCCAGCCCATTTCACGCACGTGAACCAGCGCCTGACGCCATTCGGCCTCCGGACGCCAGCTCTCGTGGCCGCCGGTTTCCTGGGCAAAGTGGGCAAACATAGTTGCCAGCTCTTTGCGGCAGATGGCGTCGCTGTCGCGACCGTCGTTGTAGGTCTTACACAGCGCCGGGAATTTACCTACCGCCTTCAGGAAGTTGCTGTAGGTGTACGCCTGCGCGCGCAGCGGGAAGAGATATTCCCAGTCGCTGGCCTTCACGATCCCTTCCACGCGCTTCACGTTTTCCGGGTTTGCCGCACGGCCTGGCTCAATCATTTCAACCTGAGCGTTGTCCAGCGTCTGGATGGTCTCTTTCACCGAGGCCATCAGCGGGAAGCTGGTCAGTTCTTTTTCCTTCTTCGCCAGATCGCTGGCTTTCATGGTGTACGGCTCACTGGGGGTCGCTTGCAGCGAGGCAGCCTGCGCCATAAACGGGGCGACGCATGCGCCGGCAACGAGTACACTCAGTAACGTCCTTTTGTTCATTTCAGTATTCCTGTTAATAGAAGTTAAATTATAAAATCCCGGCTTATGTATTAATCCGTTAATAAATAAACCACAGACAGCTGTTTTCACTTTTCGAAGAACACCCTCGGGAATTCTTCAAAAATAAAAAACCTTAATAACGTGCCGCTAATTTCAATTGCTGATATTTTTTCCAGACCTTATGGGCATATTTCATGCGCTGCGGATAATTCTCTTTTTTTAATCCGGCGTTATATGCGCCTACCGCCTCCCAGTTATAGCCATAGACCTTAATCATCCCGGACAGGATGGAAGCGCCGACCATAATGGAGGTACAGGGCTCGGTCATCAGCCGATATTCATCAATCCCCCTGCTCGCAAGCGCCGTAAAATGGGAGCTGTTTATTTGCATCAGCCCGACATCGCGGGTGCCGTCATGGTTTTGACCAACCGCGTACGGGTTCATGCCGGATTCAACGTTGGCGATGGCATATAATAAGTACGGATCGACATGATAATAATGCGCCGCTTTATCCCAACAGTTTGCCAGCGCACTTTGGCTTATTATCAATAAGAACAACATTACCTTTTTCATATTTACCTGCTGTAAGCGTCAGTGATTTCTCCTTAGCAACATCCTGTAAAATGAATTTTGAATCACTCACCACCCCAAAAGGGTGGTGAGTGATTTCCGGGCTATATTATTTGCAGTCTGTTGATGGGCCTTCTTTCACCCATACGTCGCTGTTGGCCGGGTTATCACCGCGGGTCCACCATTTGGCACGGTAAACGTTGCCCTGGTAAGTTGTGGTTTCACCGCCGTTGTAAACCAGATCAGAACGCCAGTTCATCTTCACGTTGCTGACCAGCTCCCAGGCATCCACACCGAAGCCAGGCTGGTTGCCCTGGGTCCAGTACTTCGCTTTCCACACCAGATGGTCGAAGCTTACGGTATCGCCATTGTTGTAGATTTTGCTGGCATCCCATGCGGCATATTTGCTGGCGTTAGCATCGACAGGATTGTCGCAGCTACCGGTAGCAGAGCCTTCATCAGATGGCGGAGTCACCTCATCAGACGGAGGGGTAACCTCGTCAGCAGGCGGGGTCACGTCATCAGCCGGCGGCGTAACGTCAGCCGGTTTCGGATTCACGGTAACCTGCACGTTAGACTGCACGCTGGTTTTACCGTCGCCGACAATCACGCTCAGGGTGTAAGTAGACGTTGAAGTCACCTCTGGCGCAGTGATGTTCACGTTCGCCGTGTCAGTACCGGTCGCGTGCATATCCGCTGGAACGCTCCAGGCGTAGGTCAGCGCGTCGCCGTCCGGATCCGCTGCCTGGGCATGCAGAGCATAGGTTTCACCCGCCTGCAGCGTTACCGCTTCCATCTGGTTTACTACCGGCGCCTGGTTCGCTTTCGGCGCTTTGTTCACAACCTGCACATCAATTGCGTTGCTCAGGCCTTTCGCATCCGTTACCGTCAGGCGGAACGCCAGGGTCTGGTCGCTGGTCGCGGCCGCAACGTTAAAGGTCGCTTTCGCTTTGGTGCTGTTGGTGAGGGCCACCGATGGACCAGAAATCTGAGTCCACTTGTAGGTGATAGCATCGCCATCCGGGTCGGTAGAGGCAGAGCCATCCAGCGTAACGGTGGCCGGGCCAGAGACGTTCTGGTCAGACGATGATGCGATTGGCGCATGGTTTGTCACCACGGGCTCAACCGGTGTAGAGCTTCCCAGCAGGCTTTCGTTCATCGCGTTCAGGATGTCGCCGTTATCAGAGTCAATAGACCAGGAGAACAGACCGCCCAGTTTATTAGCCAGAACGTATTTACCTTTCGCCGCCGCGGAGCGCGCATCTTCATAGGAGATCAGATCGCCCGTTGATTTGTTAAAGACGTAAGGCGCTTCCGCAGTCGCGTCGTAGCCATACTCCCAACCCGGCTTGCCTTTATACTCATTTACGATCTGGCGATAGTCGACAACACCCGGTTCCCAGGTGCCTTTCACTGGACCGGTTGCGGTACCGGTGAACGGGTTGTCGCCCGTCTGACCGTGTACGCCAGTCCAGCCACGACCGTACATGCCCGTCCCCACCACAATCTTGCCTGGCTGTACGCCCTGAGCCAGCAGCGCGTTCACGCCGTTCTCAGTGGTGTAGTTGGTATCTGGACGCCATGCTGGAGCATGCAGCGCCGCCTGGTGACCCAGCTCGGTATTACTCCACGCGCCGTAGAAGTCATAGCTCATCAGGAAGATATGATCGAGATACTGCTGTGCCGCGGTGTAATCCACGTCTTCAATCTTATCTTTACCGGAACCAATCGCCGTGGTCAGTTCGTAGGTACGGCCCGTCTGTGCAGACAGTTCATCCATCATGGCGCGCAGATCGTGCATCAGCGCGGTGTAAGTTGCCTTGTCCTGCTGCGGGTTACCCAGCGCCGCGTTCTCACCGCCGCCGCCCGGGAATTCCCAGTCGATATCCACGCCGTCGAAGAATTTCCAGGTCTGCAGGAACTCTTTCACGGAGGAGACGAAGCGTGCGCGAATGGCCGGATCGTTCATCTGGTAGAACGGGTCAGACAGGGTCCAGCCGCCGATGGACGGCAGAACTTTCAGGCCCGGGTGCGCTTTTTTCAGCGCCATCAGCTGGCCAAAGTTGCCTTTGTACGGGTCATCCCAGTTAGAGACGCCGGACTGTGGTTTTTGCACTGCAGCCCACGGATCGTGGATCGCCACGGTATAATCCTGGCGGCCATTACAGGCGCGTTTCAGGGCTTCAAAGCTGTTGCCCCCTTCGATGGATTTCAGGCTATCGTTGATCCCGTCGCCGCCGCAGATTGGAATGAAGCCATACAGAATGTGGTTCAGGTTAGCCGCAGGGATTTTATCGACCGGGAAGTTACGACCATACACGCCCCACTCAGGGAAGTAGGCACCGACCACTTTATCGGTATGCTGGGCGAAGGTTTTGTTGTTCTCCTGCATCGGCGCATTCAGCGGCAGCAGGTGGCTGCCGTCGGTGTCCGCAACGATAATCAGCTTGCTGGCACTTTTGGTACAGCCGCTGGCGTTACAGAGTTCAACCTGTTCCTGATAGCGGCCACCTTTTTTCACCTTGAAGGTGGCAGAGCCAGAAGCGCTACCCGCCCCCGTCCAGACGGTGGTGCCATCCAGCAGAACCTTCGCAGATGTTGGCGCATCGCCGCTCCAGACATTCCACTCCACTTTCACATCCACGCCATCTTTATGCACTTTGACGAGGCTGTTGTAATCCTGTGCCGCCTGGTCTACTTCAACCAGCGCAAATTTGTCATTGCCATAGCCAATCGTCGGTGTGCCTGGCGCAACTGCAAATGCGGAGCCGGATGCCGCCGCAATGAAGAGCGCCAGATATTTAGGCTTCATAAATTTCATTTTTATTTCCTGATAAATTTATTCGTAACGTTAATAATCCATGCATTCCTTGAGAGCATGGAATCTATTTGCGTAATGCGTATTTAACCAACCTGAAAATCGTGACAAAAAACGTTTTGCTACGTTGTATTCCTCCATAAAAAGATACAAGCCTAAATTCCGTGTCGCTTATATCCCTTACGATACACTGAGCGCAAAGAGACGTCCTTCTCTTCCATCGTCGAAAAAACTTATAAAAAAACTTGACCTGAATATTTAAAATATGAAAGCAAATTGCTGCCCAATAAACACCACTATTCCAGCAAATGAGAGGTAGGGACCGAAAGAAATAGTGAGGTTATTTTTATTTAAATTATTTAACGCGAAATAGCCGATAATACCGCTCAGCGCGGCGATTAATTCCAGCGAGGGTAGCGCCTGCCAGCCGCACCAGGCACCTAAAGCCGCCAGCAGCTTAAAATCACCATACCCCAACCCTTCCCGCCCGGTGGTCAGGCGAAACGCCCAGTACAGCAGCCAGAGCGAGAGATAGCCCGCCACGGCGCCGAGCAGCGCATCGCGTAGCGGCAGCGTATGGTCAAAGGCATGCAGCAATAATCCTGCCCACAGCAGGGGCTGCGTCAGGCAGTCCGGCAGCAGCTGGTGCCGCCAGTCGATCAGCGTAAGGGGTATTAAAAACGCCGCCAGCAGCCACAGGGAGAACAATGCCTGGACGTCCGGCATACACCAGGCGGTGATGCCAAAAAACAGCGCAGAAAAAAGTTCGATTAAAAATATCCGTAGCGGGATGGCGGTGCCGCAGCGGCTGCAGCGTCCGCGTAAAACAAGCCAGCTAACGATCGGGATATTCTCCCAGGCGGCCAGCGTATGCTGGCATGAAGGGCAATGAGAGGAAGGAAAGAGCAAATTGCCGCCCCCCTCTTCGTCCATCACCATGCCCGGTACGCGCTCGGCGACGACGCCAAGAAAGCTCCCCACAATGCCGCCCAGAATCGCACTCATCACCGGGAACCCCACCGGGTAAACCTCCCGCATCAGCGCGAAGGTGTTCATGCGGTTTTACTCCAGGTAAGCTGCACCTCGGCCTTTACGTCGCTGAGGCGATCGACCGGCGTGAGGTTAATTTTTTGCAGCCTGACGCCGGAGGTCTGGTTAATTTCCCGCAGCCAGTTCTTTAATTCGTAGACGTTTACGCGATTCACAACAAACGATAAGGTTTGCCCATCCTGCCGCACATCTATCAGGGGGAGATGAATTTCCTGCGCGCTGTTTTCCACCACCGTGCGCGGATTATCCGTTTTGACAATCTGAACCTGGAGATGATTTTTATCGATTTCACTGCGCATCCAGCTCAGCGTCTCTTTTTGTCGGGTCAGCGTGGCTTTGCTATTTTGAATAATATTATCCAGCGGGATCACGCCTGCGTAATAAACGGCCGCCCCCGCCAGGGCAACGGCACATATTTTTATAATGACTTTTTCCCTGACGCTGTAATTCTGATAATGAGACTTAAGCTGCGTGATTCGCTCTTTCATTTATATTTCCCTGCGATCGTGGCGGTATAAGGTGCAGCGGTGGAAACAGGTTGCAGGGTAAAATCAAAATTTTCCCCCGCCTGATTCACAAACGTCTGCAACGCAGTTTGATTTTGCGCACTGACACTCAGCGTCAGCGTGTTCTGTTGGGCGTCGTATTCCAGCAGATCGATTTCCATCGCCGGCGCGGCCTGCCTGGCTTTCTCCAGCGCTTCAAGCTGCAAAAATACCCCTTTGGTCTGCTTTTTCATGTTTTGACCAAAGTGGTATTTGATGTTGGTCTGCTGGCGCATACTCGGAAAATGGTGCTGATAAACCTGAGCGATCTCCTGCTGAATAGCATTCTCCTGCTGCACCAGCATCCAGGCCATGGCGACGCGCGGGCCGAGCAACAGGCCGAGAGACAGCAGGCCCGCTGCGGCCATCGCCGCTTTGATGCCTTTCGGGGCCTTACCCGTGCCCGCTTTCGCGCTGAATTCACCGTGCATAATATTCACGCGGCAGGTTTGCCACTGCGGCTGGATCAGTACCAGCGGATGCTGCCAGGGCTGCAGGAGGTCAACCTCAACCCCTTCAGGCTGTGCGCCGTAGCAGCACACCTCGCCCTCGCCCGCTTTCTGCATTAGCAGCGGCAGCAAGCTGGCCTCCATCTCCCCGGCGGTGTGGGGAGATAAACGCAGCCAGTAGCTTTCATCCTGCTTAACCAGCGTGCTTCCTCCCTCTGCTACCGGCAGCAGCCAGGCATCCGGCAACGCCTGGATCACCTTCATTCCGGCGGCCTGAAAACGGGTTAACCATCCGCGCAACAGGTCGGCATCAATCGCCACCGCATCGACCTCGGCGCCCTTTTTGTTGAGCACCGTCCAGTGAAGATTATCCACGTCACCAATCAGCGTCTCTTCCGCCATCCACGAGAATGCCGTCGCCTGCGAGGCAACTTTTTTCGGCAGCGTAAAGTGGCGGAAGATCATGCTGCTGGCAGGCAGCAGCAGGCAAACGCGTGCCGCCAGGGGATGGTTTATCAGCGCATCCAGGCTCTCCAGCGTCTCAACCTGCTGGCTGCCGGAGACACACCACATTATTTTCCCGCCCTCGCGGCTGTCGGGACGAACAAAAAGGACCTGTTTCATAACGTTCTACTTTTCTTATTCAATCATTCGGTAACGGCGCTGCCACGTCACGATCTCACCGGCTTCGTTATTGACCTGAAGCTGGCTCACCACGCGAAGCGTTAATTCATCGGTATTGCCGGTATAATTGACGCGGAAATACCGGCTGTTAATGGAGAGATAGTCGGCTACCTGCGGAAGGTCGTCTTTCAACTGCGGGAAGGCCTGCTCCAGCGCTTTGCTGAAGGTTTCCATACTTTCCCAGCCGGTTTCAGGACGCGATTCAATCAGGCGAACGGCATCATCTTCATTGAGTTTTCCCGGGAACAGCGCGGCCAGCAAGGCGGCCTGCTCCGGTTTCAGGGTATTCACATCTACCTTGCTGGCGGCGTCCGGCAGCGCGCACAGCAGCTTGCTCACCTTCGGGTAAGCGGCAGCCGGGAATGCGGGCAGCAGCGTGATCTCCGCAATGGTGCGCATCATCTGGTTCGCCGGTTGGCGAGCGGGCACCACGCCAGCCCAGGCATCGGTCTCTGCGCCCTCTTTGGCCGCCGTCGTGTCGCCATCGAGATAGTCCACCAGCTGCAGATACACCTCTTCCGCATTGGTCTGGCTCAGGCCGCTCTCCGTCAGAAGCTGTTCAACAATCTGCTCTCTGCGGGGCTTTTCCGGCACCGCCGGGAGGTTTTGCCCCTGCGCAACTTTCTCGACCGCCAGCAGGTTGTTGACGTTAAAGCAGTCCTGCGCGTCTTCCACCTGGCCGACCACCGTGTAGTCTTCGCCCCGGGTTTCCAGCGGCTGATGCCAGTCGCCGTCGGGGGAGAGCGCTTTGCTTTCCCCGCTGGCGTCGGCCTGCAGCCGGTCCTTCGCCACCTTTTCCTGGGCCTGCATCGCCCAGCGCAGCTGCTGCTGGCTTACCTGATAATGCGTTTTTTGCAGGTTGCGGCAGAACTGCTGGCTGATTTTGGCGGCCAGCGCCGACATCATCACCAGCAGGATCAGCACCACCAGCAGGGCTACGCCTTTCTGTTTGCGCAATGCACTCATGATTTTGCTTCCGGCGGCGGTACGGGTGCGTTTTCTGGTGCAGCCGCTTCAGGCAGATCGCCCGGCGTCGTAAAGACCCAGCGCCAGGTATCACCGTTTTCCATGGTCAACGTCAGCTCCACGCCGTCCGGCAGATGCGCCGGGTCGCTCCAGCTTTTCAGCCAGCCCTGACGGTAAAAGCGCCACTGCAGGGATTTCACGTTGCTGACAATCGGCACCTCGTCGGGTTTCGCGTCCGCCGGGCCGTCAATCACCGGCCAGACGTCGCGATACAGATGCCCTTGTTCCAGCCGCCAGCGCACGCGCTCCAGCTGGACCGTGCCGCTCACGCCGTTCAGCGTGGTCAGCTCAAGCGCATCGTCCACCTGACGGAACAGATCCGGCTCGTTGCGCGGCGCGCGCGCCTGCAGCTGGTAGAAATCACGTTCCATCAGGCTCCAGGCGCGCTGCAGCTGATTGAGCTTCGCCGCGCTGGCATCCGTCGCCGAACTGGTGCGCATCGCCCCGTCCAGAATTTGCCAGGCCAGGGTGCTTATCACCGCAAAGATGGTCAGGGCAATCATGATCTCCAACAGGGTAAAACCGCGCTGGCGTCGGGTTCTCTTCACTGGCTCTCTCCTGGCCCAACGATCTGCAGCGAAATGACCGGCTGGCTGTCATCGCCTTCGGCGTACACGCGGATCGCGTTAGCCCAGCCGCTCTCAGCGGTTTTGACCCGCTGCTTGCGCCAGTTCCAGCCGCGCCCGCCCATGATTTCCGTTCCCTGCTCCTCAGCATCCGGGAAGTCGGTTTTCGCGAGCTGCGCTTCCGCCAGCTGGTTCTCGGCCACCCAACTGGCCTGCAGCGTGTCGGCCAGCCCGTGGGTAAAACGCACGTTCAGGGAGACCGAGTTCATCAGCGCCAGCGCGGCGGTGGAGAAGATGACCAGCGCGACCATCACCTCCAGCAGCGTCATGCCCGTTTGCTTTATCTTTCCGTTAGCCATCGTTTTCTACCGATACCGGGGCCGCGCCCTGCGACACCACGCGGAAATGGTGCTGTTTGTCGTAGCTTTGCAGCGTCAGCGTAAATCGGCCAATCTCGCCGTCCGGCAGAAAGAGGATCTGGGGGTCGGCCTCGACGGTGGCCGCCAGGCGCTGGGGCGACAGCGAAACATGCATCTCCTGCGGAAAATCGCCTTTGGTGGTAATTCGTCCGGCAGATAAAGGCACCCAGTGACGCACGCCATTTTTATCGTCGAGCGTGACCAGCTGATATTTATCGGTGGTGATTACCATCCCGACGATATTTCCGTCCATCACCGCACGGTCTGAACCATAATCAACGAGGGCTTTTAACTGCTGGCCAAATATATCCGCACCGCTGCGCGAGGGTATTGTTGACACCACCATCATGGCGCAGCTTGCAAATATCACCAGCGCCAGAATAATTTCCAGCAACGTAAAGCCGCGTTGATTTTTCATTATTTCTCTTTCTTATCCAGAGACCAGTTCGTAATATCATCGGCGGTATTGGCTTCACCGTCCGGACCGGCAGAGAAGACGTCACCCGCGCCGTGTTCGCCCGGGCTGACGAGCAGATAATCGTTGCCCCACGGGTCCTGCGGCAGGCGGCGAATATAGCCGTCGGCACGGTAGCCGTTCGGGATGGGCGCGATTTCAGGTTTGGTCACCAGCGCCTGCAGGCCCTGCTCTGTTGTCGGGTAGCGGTGGTTATCGAGCTTATACATATCCAGCGAACCTTCGAGCGCGACAATATCGCTGGTCGCTTTTTGCGTATCCGCTTTTTCTTTATTGCCCATTAAGTTTGGCACCACCATACTCGCTAAAACGCCGAGAATAACGATCACCACCATTAATTCGAGCAAGGTGAAGCCCGCCTGGCGAGCCAGGTTTTTACGTTTTATAGCCATGATTTAACCTACCATATTATTAAGTTGCAGAAGCGGTTGTAATATTGACAGCACGATAAATAAAACAATCGTCGCCATGGAGACCACCAGCGCCGGTTCAAATACCGACAGCGTTAACGTAATTCGATGCTGTAATGCCGACTCCTGGTTTTCCGCCGCGCGGTCCATTAAATTGCCGAGCTCCCCGCTCTCTTCGCCGGAGGCGATCATGTACAGCATGGTCGGCGGGAATAATTTCGCCTGTTCGAGCGCGGCATATAACGACGCCCCCTGGCGCACGGTATCGGCGGCCTGCTCCAGCACCTGCCGGGCGTAGAGGTTTTCGATACCGTCCATCGCGATATACATCCCTTCGAGCAGCGGCACGCTGCTGGCCTGCAGAATACTCAGGGTTCGGATATAGCGGGCGCTGTTGATGGCGCACACCAGCTTTTTAATCGGCGAGCCGTTCACCAGCCAGCTGTGCCAGCGAAAACGGTTTTTGGTATTTCTGAGCCAGGTCTTAAAGCCGATAAACCCACCGCCGAGGATCCCGACAATATAGATGCCGTACGCCTGCAGGAAATCGCTCACCGCGATCAGCGTGCGGGTGGTGATCGGCAGCTGTTGCTTCATGTGGGTGAACTGCTCGATCACCTGCGGGACCACCGCCACCAGCAGGATGCTGATCACCGCGATGGCCACCACCGTCAGGGTAATCGGGTAGACCATCGCCTGCGTCAGCTTGCTTTTCATCTTCTGGCGCTGCTCGTTGTACTCCGCCAGCTTCTCCAGCACGTCGCCCAGGTGGCCGGTTTTTTCACCGGCCATCACCAGGGTGCAGTAAAGCTTGTCGAAGGTGCGCGGAAACTGGCTGAAGGCGTCGAACAGCGTATGCCCTTCCACCACCTTTTCACGAATTTCCACCACTATCGCCGCCAGCTTTTTGTCCTCCGTCTGCTTCGAGATCGCCTTCAGCGCGCTCTCCAGCGGCAGCGCGGCATTGACCAGCGTGGAAAGCTGGCGGGTAAACATCGACAGCACCGGCGTGGAGAGCTTAGCCCCGGTCTTTGCTTTCCCGGACACCGCCGCTTCGCGGGTTTCGGTGATGCTGACGGGCATCAGCTTTTGCTCGCGAAGCCACTGGCGAACCTGCTTTTGCCCCTCGGCCTGCAGCGTGCCGCGCAGGGTTTTGCCCGCCGCATCCGTCGCCGTCCAGGCGTAGAAGGCCATTATTCATCCCCCCCGCGCTCGGCGGTGACGCGCATCACCTCTTCCAGAGAGGTAACGCCGCTAATCACCTTCAGCAGCCCGTTTTCGCGCAGGCTGTAGGCCTGCTTAAAGAGCTGCGTTTCGATGGACATTTCGTCCTTATCTTCATGGATCGCGCGGCGCATGGTGCTGTCCACCACCAGGAACTCATGAATACCGGCGCGGCCCTGATAGCCGCTCTGGCGGCAGTGCTCGCAGCCCACCGCGCGATAAATCGCTTTCGGCGGCGTCTCCATGAAGCTGAACAGCGCTTTTTCATTGGCGTCCAGCGGACTGGTGGTGCGGCAGTGCGTACACAGCCGACGCACCAGACGCTGGGCAATGACACCGAGCAACGATGAACCGATTAAAAACGACTCCAGCCCCATATCCCGCAGGCGGGTAATCGCCCCGGCGGCGCTGTTGGTGTGCAGCGTAGACATGACCAGGTGACCGGTGAGCGAGGCCTGCACCGCAATTTGCGCGGTCTCGCCGTCACGAATTTCACCGATCATCACCACGTCCGGGTCCTGACGCAGAATGGCGCGCAGCCCGCGGGCAAAGGTCATGTCCACGCGCGGGTTAACCTGCGTCTGCCCCACCCCTTCCAGCTCGTATTCAATCGGATCTTCAACGGTCAGGATGTTGCGCTCGTGGCCGTTCAGTGCCGAGAGAATGGCGTACAGGGTGGTACTTTTACCGGAGCCCGTTGGCCCGGTGACCAGGATAATGCCGTGCGGGCGGTCGATCAGCCCTTTTAACTTCTCCAGCTCTTCATCGATCAGGCCCAGCTTGTTGATGTCTGGCTTCAGGTTGCTTTTATCGAGCAGGCGCATCACCACGCGCTCGCCGTACTGGGACGGAATGGTCGAGACGCGCACGTCGATGGCCTTGCGGCCGATGCGCAGGGAGATGCGGCCATCCTGCGGCAAGCGCTTCTCGGCGATGTCGAGCTTCGACATGACCTTGATGCGCGACACCAGCAGCGGTGCCAGCTTGCGCGCCGGCTGCAGCACCGGGCGTAGCACGCCGTCGACGCGGAAGCGAATGCTCAGCGTACGCTCGAAGGTTTCGATATGAATATCCGACGCGCCGTCCTTCACCGCCTCGCCGAGAATGGCGTTGATCAGGCGGATCACCGGCGAGTTTTCGTCGTTATCAAGCAGATCTTCGTTATCCGGGATCTCCTCGGTTAACGCCATCAGGTCGATATCCGCGTCCATATCGTCCACCAGCTGCTGCGACACGCCGCTGCTCTGCTGCCAGATTTTGGCCAGCAGTTCTTCAAAGGCTTCAGATGTCAGGGTCACCGGGACGAACGCGCGTCCCAGCACCCGGCGCACTTCCAGGAGTGCTAACGCCGGGGTGTCCTCACGGATGTAGACGTCGTTGTTATAAAACAGAACGCCGTTATCTTTCGCGTAGCTGCTGCTGCACAGCGCTTTACTCAGTTCGTCCACGTTGCCCCCTCCGCCTTAGTGTTTAAACGGGTTACGCGATGCGCTGGTTTTCACCGGCGCGGCGCTGGCGTCGACGGGAAACGCGGGCAGTATCGCGTTATCCGCTGGCTCAATAATCCCGAGCTTTTTCTCTTCCACACGCTGCTGCTGGCGGGCGCGGATCTGGTCATATTTCTCTTTCGAGGCCGCGCTGTAGTTGTCGTCGTCGCGCAGAACGGTGGTATGGATAAACACCATCAGATTGCGCTTCGACGTATCCTGCGAGGTGTAGCGGAACAGCTGGCCGACCAGCGGGATATCGCCCAGCAGCGGCACTTTGGAGACCGACTGCTTGGTGACGTTCTCCATCAGGCCGCCGAGCACCACCGTCTGCCCGCTGTGCACCATCACTTCGTTGTTGATGGTGCGCGTGTTGAAGGTTGGACCGAGGCTGGCGTCCTCCGTCGCGCTGTTGTCGACGCTGGAGACTTCCTGCTCAATCTTCAGGTGGATCATGTCGCCGTCGTTGATCTGCGGCACAATTTTCAGCTTGGTACCGACCGTCTTGCGCTCAACGGAGTTAAAGACGTTGTCGCCGCTGGTGGTCTGGGAGCCGGAAAGCACCGGCACGTCCTGACCGACGTTGAACGACGCCTCTTTGTTATCCAGCGTCACGACGCTTGGCGTGGAGAGAATATCGTTTTTGCCGTCGGTGGAGAGCGCGGTCATCAGCGCCCCGAAATCGCCGTTAAAGAAGCCGGTCGCAAGGCCGGTGAAGCTCGCCCCCTTCATGGTGCCGTTTTTAATCTGGCTGATTGGCAGGCCGGTGGAGCCGAACTGCACGCCGCCGTGCTTGCTGGTCCACTGCACGCCGAGATCCAGGCCGTTACCGTCCTGCACTTCAGCAATGATCGCTTCCACCAGCACCTGCGGACGGCGGATGTCGAGCTTGTCGATCACCTTCTCAAGCGAGTTCATCACGTTAGGCTGGGCGGTGATCACCAGCGAGTTGGTTGATTCGTCGGCGGTAATATTCAGATCCGTCGAGGCGCTCGTGGTTTTCGCTTTTGCGCTACCCGGCTTGTCCTTCAGCTGTTCGCCAATCCCGGTCAGCACCGGCACCACCTTCGTGGCGCTGGCATATTTGAGATAGAAGACGCGGGTATTCCCCTCGTTGTTCTGCTCGCGATCCAGCTGATGGATCAGGGAGCGGGTACGCATGCGCGCATCTTCCGAGCCGCTGATCACCAGGCTATTGGTTTCGTCATCCGCCACCACTTTGGTCGCCAGCTGCGGCGCGTTCTGCCCCTTCTGCTCTTCGTTGTTGAGGTTGTTCAACATGTCGGAAAGCTCTTTGGCGGAGGCAAAGCGCAGCGGCACAATCTCGCGTCGCTGAATACCGTCTTTATCGACGCGCTGCACCAGATCCACCAGGCGGTTCACCACCGAGGCTTTACCGGTCAACAGCAGCACGTTGGACGGCTCAAAGTGCACCACGTTGCCGATGCCGGTGGCATCGTTGAGCTGACGCAGCAGCGGGGCCAGTTCACGTACCGGCACGTTTTCCATGCGCACCACGCGGGTGATGATCTCATCGCCCTTGCCAGGGTTTTTGCTGTCCGCCAGCGGCGCGCCCGCGGTGCGGGCTACGCTGGAGCGCACCACTTTAATCATGCCGTTGTCCATCGGGATCACCGACAGGCCGTACAGATCCAGCACGCTCAGGAAGAACTGGTAATACTCATCTTCCGTCAGCACGTTGTAGGTTCGCACCGACACCGAGCCCTGCACGGACGGGTCGACGAGAATAGTTTTATTCAGATTGCGGCCTACCGTATCGATAAACTCGCGGATATCGGTATTTTTAAAGCTCGCGCTAAAGTTGGCTGCAAGCAGCGAACTTGAATATAACGACAATGCGGTCAGCGCCACGCACGCCCAGGGAAATTTCTTCATGTCTTTACACTTGTTAATTGTTTAGAACATTAACCCGAATATTTTCAAGGTGAGCGTGACGTCTGACGACGACCTCCGCCTCTTTCATTTTCGACCAGCTGGCAATAATACTTTTTGCCTTTGCTTCATCGGTCATATCGACAGAATTCACTTTTACCGCCACATCACCTTTTTCCAGCCCTGAATGGCTGTAGAAGGAGGAGGCATTCCGTGGATTAATGTTGTAGCCTTCCAGCTGGCCCTTTTCGATTAACGGCTTTAACACCAGATAATCATTAAGATGCACGCTTTCCGCGCCTGCATCTTTCGTCGATTTGCTTACCGGGCCGCTGTCGACGCCGCCCTTAAAATAATCAGGCTTATTTAACGCCAGTACCTGCGTAGCACCTTCGTAATTAACCACCACATTGTCTTTGTTTATTTCCTGAATAAAGGCATCGTCGAAGCCGGTCAGCGGCTCGCCTTCACGGTAGCTCTTCTGACCACCCGGCGTTTTGATGACGGCGAACGAAAGCCAGGCGTCATCGCTGCGCACTATCCCTTCGATTTCCGCCGCCAGCGGGACTTTCGCGGCGGCTGGCAGGTTGTCCTGACGTACGGCCGCCGTAAAAAGGGTGAGTGTCTGTTCGTTACGACGCGTTTTCAGCGGCTGCGCATCAGAATTAGCCAACTTATTCGTAACCTTTTTATAATCTTTAAACGTCAGATATCCTTGCTGGCCGCAAAAAATTAACAGCGCACACATAATGCAAGGCGTTATCCACCGTGACAGAAATGAGAATCTCATTTTTCATCTGGCCTTTAGCAAAGCGAAAATAAGCAGCGTTGTACTGCGCCAATAGGTGGGAAAATAGTAATTATCTGGTGCTAATACGACCACCGGCTTCGCCACTAACTTTCATAAAGAAAAATATTGACCGTATAAAATCCAGATGTTAGGCCTCACCGGCAGGATATTTTTACCCTGTACGTAAATTGACCCTTCCTTGGCGTTCCCTTACTTTCTCGTCCTGTTGCTATTCCTAATCAGAGACGGTAAGTCGTTATGTATCAGAGCCACTTTAATTTTAAAAATCCGCCCTTTCGGAATATCGTCCGGTTATCCGGTGATTTTCTGGTGCCTTATCATCAGGACGTGTTCAACCTTCTGAAAGAGAAAGCCCAACAGGCGGGGATTAGCGGCCTCTTTTCAGACGACGCCCAGCTGTTGAGCCAGTTCAGCAATGCGCTGAAATTCGCGACTCCCGGCGTGCTTGCCATCAATGCGTTTCCCAAACTGAGCGCCAGTAGCCTGCTGTACAAGCTCAGCCCGGGGACGAAAGAGAGCAAGAACAGTATTCAGGCGGTGGATGCCGTGCTGCGTCAGTGGCAGGAAGGGAAAGCGAAAGCCAAAGTGCTGGTAATCGCCCATACCGAAGCGATGAAAGACAACTGCCGGAAAATCCTGGCGATGCTGCTCACCCGCGCTCAGGAGCTGGATTTCCGGCTGTCCGTGGTGTTGATGGGCGCGGCGGATCAGGAAGCCGTTCTGAAGCAGCAGCCTGAACTGCGCGAATACGCGCACACGCATCATGTCTTGCGTCCCCTGACCTGCCGGGAATGCCTGAGCTATGTTCAGGCGCAGTGTGAAGAGCACGGGTGCGATACTTCGCCGCTAACGCCGGTGCGCGTGCGCAAGATGCATGCCCTGACTAAAGGGAATATCAGCAAGCTGAACGAGCTGGCGCACCTGTCGCTGCTGGCGGCCTGGACCGAACGTGCAAGACAGGTCAGCCCGCGTCATTTACGCCTGGCGGCAGGTGAGACCCTGCCCGCGACAAAACACGGTAAGCGCCTGGCAACCGTGGGCTTATTCGCGTCCGCGCTTTTTGCCGCCTGCGGCTGGTATTTGACGACCTCTGTTAGTGCAAGGCTGCCGGTTCAACTGCCCGTTCCCGCCAGCTGGCAACACCAGACGCCAAAAGCACTGGCGCCCGTGGTGCCGGTTATCGACAATGAAGTTGTGAATCAGCCGGACGCCATGCATCAGCTTTATCAGATGTGGGGGTATGACGCCTCGGCGGAAGATGTCCTGTGTCAAAACGCCGCGAAGGTGAACCTGATGTGTAAACAGGGGAACGCCTCGCCGGATGCGCTGGCACAGGAAGGCTATCCGTGGGTCAGTGAACTGAAAACCGGCAACCACCTCAACTATGCCGTGGTCGCTCGCGTTGGGGATACCTCTCTCGATCTGCTGATGAACAACCGTACCTGGCAGGTAAGCCGCAGCTGGTTTAACCAGCATGCGACCGGCAATTACACCCAACTGCACCGCCTGACGCCGGATGGCAAAGACGCCATCAGCGCCGCCAGCGGTGCAAAAGACCTGGGGTGGCTTGACCAGCAGCTGAGCGTAGCCCTTAACCAGCCGGAAACCCATTCCCGGACCTGGACGACGGAGCTGATGAAACGCACCCGAGAGTTCCAGCAAAAAATGCATCTGCACGTGGATGGAATCCCTGGTGAAGATACGCTGATGCAGTTAATGAGAGAAACCGATACCACGCCGAGCATATTAATACAGGCCTCGCGTTCCACACCGGACGCGAAAACGCAGGAGAAGCATTCCTGATGTCTACCATCTGTCTTGCGGCTCAGCGCAGCCACGCTACCGGGGAGGCGGTCTGGTTTTCGTACCGCGTCCCCAACCTGAGAAAAGTCTTCGGTTACACTCTTTTATGGATGTTGGGCCTGTGCGCCATGGTAATGGCGGGGCTGTACGCGCATATATACTGGAACCTGCGACACCCTGCGCCAGAACCGGTAAAAGCGAGCGTCGCCAAACCGGAAACGCAGCTTTCGGATATGCACTACGTGTACGTGAGCAAGCCGTTCCCGCATCCGCATCCGAAACCCGCACCGGTGCAGGCAGACATCCCTGCCATGCAGGATCTGCCGATTAACAGCGACGATGCCGACTGGCAGCAAGCGCCCGACGGCGCGGAACCGCACGATACGTCGCGGGATACATTACCCGGCACCGAAGCGCATGATGTCGCGCCCGCCAGTACAGGCGGTGAGGATGCCTCTTTAACCGAGTTGTTTAAGCAGGCGTTAAAAGAACAGGAGCAAGATTATTCGCAAGGCAAAATTCCCGCGCCGCCGGTAGACGAAACGCAGGATAATTCGCAGACGAGAGTGCAACATAACGTGGGATCCCGATCTCCTTTGAGTGAAAAAGGAGATCGGCTGGAATAGTTAGTATTTTTCAGGCAACGTGGTCAGATTAAGGAGTCGTCCTTTTTCCACCACAATATATTGACCTTTTTTGAGGTCGGAGAGGATTTTAATAATGGTACTGCGCGCCAGGTTGGTGTATTCCTGAATATAGTCGTAAATATTAATATCGCGCTGATGATGAACAATCAGTTCATTAATCTCGTACAAGAATTCACGCACAACGGAGTAAGCGCTGCGGGCAACCAGCACATCGTCACGTTTGCTCAGCATGCAGATGTACCAGGAGAGCACTTTGGTCAGTTCAGGCCATAAATTGTTATCCGTCATCAGCTGTGAGAAGGTCTCTTTTTTAATCGAGCGCACCACGGTGTTGGCGCGAACGAGGCCGTACATATGGGTTGAATTGTAGTACATAGAAGAGAGACCAAAAATGCACTGACCCGTCACCGTGAACATACACAGTTCGTCAGATTCGCGGCGGAATTCAACCTCACCGCTGACGATAATATGAATATATTGTGAATCAGTCGTAGATATTTTCTGCCATTTCTTTAAGGTTTTTTCTTCAAAACCTGAGGTAGCAGAAATAATCGCGCTCATTTCATTTTGCGGACGTAATTTTTTTGCATAGATGCTTAACATTGTTATACCCGATTTAAGATGTGAATTTTACAATTTCAGGCATAAGGCAAAAAAAAAAGCCTTAACCTTCGAATATTTTCCTAATGAAATTCTCAATGAGAAAAATAAAAAGTGAATGCGATATATTTATTTGCTGCATTACTTAGCAAGCTATGTGTCTATCTTAAATCCGGATAATTTTAAGTCAATTAACTAAAAATGAATTGAGTTTGTACTTAAGATTAATCTTAAGAGGGCGGGATAAGCTAAGGCATTCGGGGGCATCCGAAGGATCACCCCTGCCCGTATTTCTCCAGAAGCGCTTCGGCAATGGCCATCGTTTCAACATCCGCGACGCCGTTCCACAGGTCAGGCCGGAAATGCATCTGAAACGCCATGATGATGCGCTTTTGCTGCGCCGGGGTGCTGTCAACCGGCACCTCATAGCCATACCGCGCGAGGAGATCGAGTAATGCCCCGGTCTCCACCTGCTGATAGCGCGGACGCCCGTTAATATAGAACGCGACGCGCGCCGGATCGGGCCATGCGCCAATACCCTGCTGAGCAAGCTGTCGCCACGGGAAGAGCGGACCGGGATCGTCTTTACGCTGCGGGGCGATGTCCGAATGAGCCACCACATTTTCAGGCCTGATGTTGTAGCGGGCAATAATGTCGTTGGCGAGCGGCACCAGCGCCGCAATTTGCGCAGGCTCAAAAGGGGTAAAGTGCTTAACGCCAGCCGTTTTTTGCCAGCCACGGTTCTCCAGCTCAATCCCCACGGACGTATCATTGATACGGTTAGTGCCGCGCCAGAAGCTGATCCCGGCATGCCACGCCAGTTCGCTTTCAGGCACCAGCTGCCAGATGCGCGGTTTTCCATCCGGCGCGGGGGGAATAGCGGGGATCAAATAGTGGGAACTGACGTTTTTATCCGTTAAGGTCGCCAGCGAACTGTCAAAATCATCCGCGGTATAGTGGATCACCAGCACCTTGATACGCGGATAGGCCGCCTGCGCCTGGTGGCGGGTATCCAGCTCGTAAGCACCTTTATCAATAACGCCTTTTTCCGTGGCGCACCCTGCCAGCAGCAGCGCCAGCAGGAGCGTTGAAAGCGAACGCTTCATCGACGGGTTTTCACCGCCGTGCCGCTTACGCTCACCATCAGCATGCTGGCATCTTTACCGACCGTTTCGTAGTCGATATCAATACCCACAACGGCATCAGCGCCCAGCGCTTTTGCCTGCTCGCCCAGCTCTTTAAAGGCAATTTCTCGGGCCTTACGCAGTTCTTTCTCGTAAGCACCCGAGCGTCCGCCGACGATGTCGCGAATACCGGCAAAAAAGTCGCGGAAGATGTTGGCGCCCAGAATCGCTTCGCCCGTCACGACGCCGCAATACTCGGTAATCGGCTGCCCTTCCAGGGTTGGGGTGGTTGAAAACTGCATACTTTCTCTCCTTCTTTAGCGTTCAATGCCTTACCACCAGCATTATCGGTTCGTTACGCTATGATTGAAAGGATAGTTAATAAATAAGGAAATCAACATGCGCTACTCTGCTTTAACGCTTTTAGTGCCTTGCGCGCTGGTGCTCAGCGCGTGCACCACTCCGGTCACGCCAGCCTTTAAGGATATCGGTACCCGCAGCGGCCCCTGCATTGACGGTGGCCCGGATACCGTGGCGCAACAGTTCTATGATTATCGTATTCAGCACCGCGGTAACGATCTTACTGCCCTTCGTCCGTATTTGAGCGACGGTCTGGCCAAATTGCTGAACGATGCGGCCCGCGATCCGCAGCATAACGCGCTGCTTCAGTCGGATCCGTTCTCCAGCCGCGCAACGCTGCCCGACAGCGCCGACGTCGCGAGTGCTTCCACCATCCCAAACACCGATGCGCGGAATATCCCGCTGCGCGTGAAGCTGACGCAGGGCACCCAGTCCTGGCAGGATGAAGTGCTGATGATCCGCGAAGGCCAGTGCTGGGCAGTCGACGACGTACGCTACATTGGCGGCAGCGTTCATGCCCCGGCAGGCACGCTGCGACAGTCGATAGAGAACCGCTAACTCATCAGTTAAATAATTGTTAACCCCGTAAAATGTCCGGCATTTCTCGCGGAATGCCGACATTTATACTCGCCCCCCTTACCCTTCGCTATTTTGTGCTATGTTTAAGAGGAAACACGGGTTATATTTAACTTTTAACGCAGAAATATTGCATAACTATTCTGTCAACGGTACTATCTGCGGCCTCAATTGCTATAGATTGCCTGGATGAGTAAAGACTGCCCCGATGAGTATTAAACTAAACGGCATTAACTGCTTCTACGGCGCACACCAGGCGCTGTTCGACATCACGCTGAACTGCCCAGAGGGCGAAACGCTGGTTTTGCTTGGCCCAAGCGGCGCAGGCAAAAGCTCCCTTCTGCGTGTCCTTAATCTGCTTGAAATGCCC
The DNA here is from genome assembly GCF_018597345.1 of Enterobacter quasimori. Lineage (NCBI taxonomy): Bacteria > Pseudomonadati > Pseudomonadota > Gammaproteobacteria > Enterobacterales > Enterobacteriaceae > Enterobacter > Enterobacter quasimori. The sequence continues at coordinate 1,124,616 of NZ_JAHEVU010000001.1, forward strand.
CGCTCGGGTACGCTTGCCATTGCCGGTAACCATTTTGATTTTGCGAAAACGCCGTCTGATAAAGCGATTCGTGAACTGCGTCAAAACGTCGGCATGGTCTTCCAGCAATACAATCTCTGGCCGCACCTGACCGTGCTGCAAAACCTGATTGAAGCGCCGTGCCGCGTGCTCGGTTTAAGCAAAGACCAGGCGATGGCGCGCGCCGAAAAGCTGCTGGAACGTCTGCGCCTTAAGCCGTACAGCGATCGCTATCCTTTACACCTCTCCGGCGGACAGCAGCAGCGCGTAGCGATTGCCCGCGCGCTGATGATGGAGCCTGCGGTGCTGCTGTTTGATGAACCGACCGCGGCGCTGGACCCGGAAATCACCGCCCAGATCGTGAGCATTATTCGCGAGCTGGCGGAAACCAACATTACCCAGGTCATCGTGACCCATGAAGTGGAAGTGGCGCGCAAAACCGCCAGCCGCGTGGTTTACATGGAAAACGGGTATATCGTTGAGCAAGGTGACGCGAGCTGCTTCACGAACCCGCAAACCGATGCCTTCAAAAATTACTTATCTCACTGATGTGTTAGGGAAAATGATAATGAAAAAAGTATTGATTGCCGCGCTGCTTGCTAGCGTCAGCCTTTCCGCTACCGCAGCCCAGACCATTCGTTTCGCCACCGAAGCGTCTTATCCTCCGTTTGAATCCATCGATGCGAACAATAAGATTGTTGGCTTCGACGTGGACCTGGCTAACGCCCTGTGTAAAGAGATCGACGCGACCTGTACCTTCAGCAACCAGGCGTTCGACAGCCTGATCCCAAGCCTGAAGTTCCGCCGTATCGACGCCGTAATGGCCGGGATGGACATCACCCCTGAGCGTGAAAAGCAGGTGCTGTTCACCACGCCTTACTACGACAACTCCGCGCTGTTCATTGGTCAGAAAGGTAAATTCACCTCTGTCGATCAGCTGAAAGGCAAGAAAGTCGGCGTACAGAACGGCACCACGCACCAGAAATTCATTATGGATAAGCATCCGGAAATCACTACCGTTCCGTATGACAGCTATCAGAACGCGAAGCTGGATCTGCAAAATGGCCGTATCGACGGCGTATTTGGTGATACCGCGGTGGTGACTGAATGGCTGAAAGCCAACGACAAGCTGGCGCCAGTGGGCGACAAAGTGACCGATAAGGATTACTTCGGTACCGGTCTGGGGATTGCCGTTCGTCAGGGCAACACTGAGCTGCAGCAGAAATTCAACGCTGCGCTGGAAAAAGTGAAGAAAGACGGCACCTACGAAACCATCTACAAAAAATGGTTCCAGAAGTAATTCCTGATGAATGAAATTCTACCCTTAGCAAGCGCCGCCGGGATGACCGTCGGCCTTGCCGTTTGTGCACTGATTATCGGCCTCGTGCTGGCGATGTTCTTTGCGGTGTGGGAATCAGCAAAATGGTTCCCCGTCGCCTGGACGGGTTCCGCACTGGTGACCGTGCTGCGCGGACTGCCGGAAATTCTGGTGGTCCTGTTTATCTATTTCGGCTCCTCACAGCTGCTGCTGACGCTGTCGGACGGCTTCACGATCAATCTTGGCTTTGCGCAGATCCCGGTGCAGATGCAGATTGAAAACTTCGACGTCAGCCCGTTCCTGTGCGGCGTGATTGCCCTCTCCCTGCTTTACTCTGCCTACGCGTCACAAACGCTGCGCGGGGCGCTGAAGGCGGTTCCGCAAGGACAGTGGGAATCCGGCCAGGCGCTCGGCATGTCGAAAACGGCGATCTTTTTCCGCCTGGTGATGCCGCAGATGTGGCGTCATGCCCTGCCAGGCCTGGGTAACCAGTGGCTGGTGTTGCTGAAAGATACCGCGCTGGTGAGCCTCATCAGCGTGAACGATTTAATGCTGCAGACCAAAAGCATCGCCACCCGTACCCAGGAACCGTTTACCTGGTACATCGTGGCGGCGGCGATCTACCTGGCGATCACGTTGCTGAGTCAGTACATCCTCAAACGCATCGACCTGCGTGCAACGCGTTTTGAACGGAGACCGGGCTGATGCTTGACTACTTACCCGAGCTGATGAAGGGGCTGCACACCAGCCTGACGCTGACCGTCGCGTCCATCGTCGTGGCGCTGATCCTGGCCCTTATCTTCACCATCATCCTGACGCTGAAAACGCCGGTGCTGGTATGGATCGTTCGAGCCTACATCACCCTGTTTACCGGCACGCCGCTGCTGGTGCAGATCTTCCTGATTTACTATGGCCCGGGCCAGTTCCCGTCGCTGCAGGAGTATCCGGTTATCTGGCATCTGCTCTCTGAGCCGTGGCTGTGTGCCCTTATTGCGCTCTCATTGAACAGTGCGGCCTATACCACCCAGCTGTTCTACGGGGCGATACGCGCCATCCCGGAGGGCCAGTGGCAGTCCTGCGGGGCGCTGGGCATGAGCAAGAAAGACACGCTGGCGATCCTGCTGCCGTACGCCTTTAAGCGCGCGCTCTCCTCCTACTCCAACGAAGTGGTGCTGGTGTTCAAGAGTACCTCACTGGCCTACACCATCACGCTGATGGAGGTGATGGGCCACGGACAGCTGCTGTATGGACGCACCTATGACGTAATGGTGTTCGGCGCGGCGGGTCTGGTGTATCTGGTGGTCAACGGTCTGCTGACGCTGATGATGCGCCTGATCGAGCGTAAAGCGCTGGCGTTTGAGCGCAGAAATTAACCACGCGAATGCATAAAACGGTATTCATAAAGCGGGTAACCTGATGGGTTATCCGCTTTTTTTTTGCAACAAACACAATATTTAATCATTTTTATTGCATACAAATTCATTAGCTGGCATTGTACATCCAGGCCGCAGACACGGCGCATCAATAAGACAGACGGGAGCATTACAATGAAAAAGTTAGTTCTGGCCGCATTACTCGCCACCTTCGCCGCTGGCGCATCCGCTGCGGATAAAATCAATTTCGGCGTTTCCGCCACCTATCCGCCGTTTGAGTCGCTGGATGCCAGCAACCAGATCGTCGGTTTTGATATCGATCTGGCGAAAGCGCTGTGCAAACAGATGCAGGCCGACTGCACCTTTACTAACCATGCTTTTGACAGCCTGATCCCGTCGCTGAAGTTCAAAAAATACGACGCGGTGATCTCCGGGATGGACATCACCCCTGAGCGCAGCAAGCAGGTTGCGTTCACCGACCCGTACTACGCCAACTCGGCGGTGGTGATTGCGAAGAAAGGGGCGTATACCTCCTTCGACCAGCTGAAAGGCAAACGCATCGGAATGGAAAACGGCACCACGCATCAGAAATACCTGCAGGACAAGCATCCGGAAGTGAAAACCGTGGCCTATGACAGCTACCAGAACGCGATTATCGACCTGAAAAATGGCCGTATCGACGGCGTGTTCGGCGATACCGCCGTGGTGAACGAATGGCTGAAAACCAACCCGCAGCTTGGCACCGCAACGGAGAAAGTGACCGATCCACAGTACTTCGGTACGGGCCTCGGCATCGCGGTACGTCCGGATAACAAAGCCCTGCTGGAAAAACTGAACGGCGCGCTGAAGGCGATTAAAGCGGACGGGACGTATCAGAAAATTAGCGAGCAGTGGTTCCCGCAGTAATAGTTTTTGCCGGGTGACGGCTGCGCCTTACCCGGCCTACGGGGGGAGTTGTAGGCCGGGTAAGCGCAGCGCCACCCGGCACTCTCTCACAACGGCACGAAGAACCTGAACCGCGCCCCGCTCACCGACTCCATCAGCCTGATCCCGCCCCCGTGCAGCTCCAGCATCCGTTTCACGATTAACAGCCCCAACCCGCCGCGATTCTCTCTCGACGCCTGGGTATTGAGCGCCGACGGCCGCTGGAACAGATCGTCGCGCAGCGAGGCATCCACGCCCGTTCCGCTGTCGGCCACTTCGACCTGCAGCCGTTCATTCTCTTGCCAGACCGCCAGACGAATTTCCCCACCGGTCGGCGTATGGCGCATCGCGTTATCGAGCAGGTTGGTCACCACGCGTTCGATCATCGACACATCGGCGTTTATCAGCGGCAGCGGCCCCGGCACGTCAATATGCAGATTGACCTCTCGCGTGCGGGCGGTGAGCTCAAACTTCTGCGCCACGTCGGAAATCAGCTCTGCCATCGCGAACCGTTCGCGCTGGGGTTTAATACCGCCGTGCTCAAGGCGCGCCAGCTCAAACAGCTGCTGCGAAAGATGCCGGACCTTTTGACCCTGACGCAGCGCGGTAGCGAGATACTGCTGGTGCTCCTGCGGCGTCAGCGTGGCGGATTTGAGCGACAGGGTTTCCAGATAGCCCAGCAGCGAGGTCAACGGGGTACGGAGATCGTGCGAAATGTTGGCGATAAACTCCCGGCGCTGGCGATCGCTGTCGGCCAGCTGGTCCCACTGGCGGGTGATTTTGCGCGCCAGCTCGATAAAGCTGTTGCGCAGGATCGCCACTTCATCTTTTGCCGCCGCGTCCGGCGCCTGTGCCGCCAGCAGCCTGATGGCGCTTATGCTGTCCTGCTCCAGCCCGGCCACTTCCACCGTCAGCTGTTTGACCGGACGCGTAACCCAGTACCAGACCAGCAGCCCTGCCAGCAGCCCAAACAGCGCGACCCACAGCAGTGACCACAGCACCGTGCTCCACAACGCCTTGTGCCAGGCCATTTCTGCCAGGGCGTTTGACTCCTCGCCCTGCAAGATAATGTACAGATAGCCTTTCAGCTCGCCGTCCTGCCGCAGCGGCGTGGCGCTAAAGACTTTTTGATTTTGACTGCGCGGATCGTCGCCCAGTACCGGCATGGCGGTGCCGCTCAGGAAGCTCTGCACCGGTGCCAGGTCGATTTTTTGCCGCTGAATATGGCCCGGCGGCGCGGCGTCGGCGAGGATATCGCCGTCCGGGGAGACAACGTACAGCTCAACGCTCGGATTAAAGGTCATCAGCCGACCAAACAGCGGCTTGAGTGCCGTTCGGTCGACCCTGCCCTGCGCGTCCAGAATCGGTTCGCGCTGGACGATCTGCTGCGCCAGCCCGCCCGACAAACGCTGCACCATCGCGTTACCGTACTGCATGCTGCTGTAGAGCTGTACCGCGCAGGCGACGGCGGCGCAGAGCATCATCAGCAGGATGAAGAGTAGCGTCAGGCGCTGGCTCAGGCTAAAGCGACGCATCATGCTGCGGCTCCGCAAATTTGTAGCCCTTGCCCCAGACGGTGCGAATGATCTCCGGCTCGGCGGCGTCCTTCTCTATCTTGATGCGCAGGCGGTTGATATGGGTGTTGACGGTGTGCTCGTAGCCTTCGTGCTGGTAGCCCCAGACCTGCTCCAGCAGCGCCAGACGCGAAAAGACCTCGCCGGGATGACGGGCAAAGAAGTAGAGCAGCTCGAACTCGCGAGGAGTGAGATCCACCACCTGACCGTGAAGCAGCACGCTGCGCGCCAGCGGATCGATAGTCAGCCCGTGCGCCTGAATGTGTCCGTCGGTTTGCGCCTGCCCCATCGCCTGCTGGCGGCGGAACAGCGCTTTGATGCGCGCAATCAGCTCCTGCACGGAGAACGGTTTTGCCAGATAGTCGTCGGCACCGGTTTCCAGCCCGGTGATGCGGTCGGTTTCGCTGCTGCGGGCGCTGATGATGATCACCGGCAGGTAGCGCGTCATCTGACGGATGCGTCGGCAAATCTCCAGACCGTCCACGTTGGGCAGCATCAGGTCGAGGATCACCGCATCCCACGGCTGTGCTTCAAGACGCTGCAGGGCGCTGCCCCCGTCGGGCTCGTGGGTGATGGCGTAGCCTTCGTCTTCTAAATTGAGCCGCAGAAGCGCCGCGATATCGTGGTCGTCTTCCACCAGCAGGATCTGCTTCATGGGTAAGCCTTCATTCATTTCTTATGACGTAAGCTTACCTGATTTCGAGCGGGGGAAGAGTTCACATTTTGTTGAAGATTGTGCGGGGTTCATGCCGGGTGGCGGCTACGCCTTACCCGGCCTACGGGTCAACAACGTCAACACTTCATAATGTGCGGTATGCGGGAACATATCGAAAAGCTGCACGCGTTCAATGCGGTAGCCCGGCAGGTTAGCGATGTCTTTCGCCATAGTCTGCGCGTTGCAGCTGGAATAGATGATGTATTCCGGCGCCATCTGGCTCAGGTAGTCGCACAGCGCATTGCCGATGCCGCGGCGCGGCGGGTTGACCAGCACCAGCTCAGGCACGTTGCCCTGGCCGGTGGCGAACTGCGTGGAGTCCAGCGCCTGGAAGCGCAGATTCGTTAACCCGAGCTCGGCGGCGGACTGTTTCGCGCAGGCAATCGCTTCGGCAGAAATCTCAATCCCGGTGAGCTGCATCTCCGGCGTCGCGCAGTGCAGCCCAAAGCCGCCCACGCCGCAGAAGAGATCCCACATATGCTGGATGTTTAACGCGCGAACCCAGTCGCGGGCGGTGGCGTACAGGCTGCTTGCCACGGTCGGGTTCGTCTGGAAGAAGCTTTGCGGGCGGATCCACAGCGGCACGCCGTTGAAATTTTCGGCCAGCGCGTGCTGGTCGGTGAAGAAAATCTCTTTCTCCCCTTCCATGATCGCCATATGCACCGGCTGAATATTTGCGGTAATGACCTTAAGCTGCACAAGCTGTTCCTGCAGCCACGGCAGCGCCGCGCGAAGCTGCGCCAGCTTGGCTTCCGAGCGCAGCACGAAGCGCAGCATCATGCCGCCGTCGATCTGGCTTTCGGTCAACAGAAGGTACTTCAGCTCGCCGCGCTTGCGGGCCACGCTGTAGGGCGTTAACCCCGCCCGCGCGATAAACGGCTTAAGCGCCGCAAAGACCGGCGCAAAGGAGGCGGGATACAGCGGGCAGTCGGTTAAGTCTTCCGGCGTGCCGTCGCGGTGCAGCATCCCCAGCAGCGGTTTTTCCACGCTGCCGCTGACCACCATTTTGGCTTTGTTGCGAAAGCCCTGCTCCGGGCCGCTGACGGGTGCGCACCACTCGCCCACCGCGTGTGCTGCCAGCAGCTGTTGCAGGTCGGCCATTTTGGCGATGAGTTGTTGAGAGACCGGCTGTTCTATCCACTGGCAGGAGCGGCAGCGTCCGGCGTCAAAGAGTGCGCACTGCATATGAAAACCTTAAGAATCACGAGGGCTGCGATTATACACATTATTGCAGGCGGAAGAACCGCCGGCTGGACGCCGGAACGAAGAGCAGGCAGAGCACCAGCATATCCGGAAGCTTTTGCATCACCAGCGACTGGAAAATCTCCCGCCGGGAGCCGCCGGGAATGCTAAACAGTTCAGGATAGCCGTAGCCCAGCGAAGCCGCCCACAAGTAACCCGCAGCAATGATTTGCGTCAGCAAATAGACCCAGCGCGCCCAGTTGCGCCCTTTGACCAGCGAGAAAGCACAGTAGATTTCAATAAACACCAGCACCAGGCTGCTTAAAAAAACCAGCGTCAGATTCCACGTCTGTACGCTGCGATGAATGAATTCACCGATGCCGCGGGCGCCTAAGGTGTTCAGAATCATCAGCACGTCCAGACAGCGGATCATAATAATGGCGAGCGCCGCCACCTGCACCAGCGCAGGAACGTTTGGACGAGCATGCGTATGACGTGTTTTTTGAAAGAATCCCAATGTTTTACTTCCCTGAAAAACAGTGCCGCGTCATGCGCGGCACTTCACTGGAAATTTTAAATGCTTCAGCCGCGTCTTGCACGCTGGATATCACGCACCCGCTGTTTTTCCGCGCGCGCCATCAAATACCAGGCGATAAATCCGACAATTCCGACTACGCCGAGGATAATTGACGCCAGGGCATTGATCTCCGGATTCACCCCCATGCGCACGCTGGAGAAGACCAGCATCGGCAGCGTCGTCGCGCCCGGCCCGGAAACGAAGCTGGCGATAACCAAATCGTCGAGCGAGAGCGTAAACGCCAGCAGCCAGCCGGAGATCACCGCCGGCATAATCATCGGCAGCGTGATGATGAAGAAGACCTTCAGCGGCGTGGCGCCAAGATCCATCGCCGCCTCCTCAATGGAGCGATCCAGCTCGCGCAGGCGCGACGAGATCACCACCGCCACGTAGGCGGTACAGAAGGTGACGTGGGCCAGCCAGATGGTGAGCATCCCGCGATCCGCAGGCCAGCCGATGGCGTGCGCCAGGGCAACGAACAGCAGCAGCAGCGACAGGCCGGTGATCACGTCCGGCATCACCAGCGGGGCGGTGATCATAAAGGCAAAGCCGTTCGAACCGCGAAAACGCCCGAAACGCACCATCACCAGTGCGGCGATGGTGCCCAGCACGCAGGCCATCGTCGCCGCCAGTGCGGCTATGGTCAGGCTCAGCCCCACCGCGCTCATCATCGCATCGTCATGGAACAGCTCGCTGTACCAGCGCGTTGACCAGCCCGCCCAGACCGTTACCAGCTTAGAGCTGTTGAAGGAGTAGATCACCAGCATCAGCATCGGCGCATACAGGAAGGTAAAGCCAATCACCAGAATCAAAATTCGCCACGGGGAGCGCACTACCGGTAAGTTGTTCATCCGTGGTCTCCCATCTGTTTTTGCTGATGCTTGTGGAACCACATGATCGGCACGATCAGCAGCAACAGCATCACGATCGCTACCGCCGAGGCTACCGGCCAGTCGCGGTTATTGAAGAACTCCTGCCACAGCACGCGGCCAATCATGATGCTGTCCGGACCGCCGAGCAGTTCCGGGATCACAAACTCCCCCACCGCCGGGATAAAGACCAGCATTGACCCGGCGATAATGCCGCCTTTGGTCAGCGGGACGATGACGCTGAAGAAGGTTTTTAACGGACGCGCGCCGAGATCGAGCGACGCTTCCACCAGCGAGTAATCAATGCGGGTCAGGGCCGTGTAAATCGGCAGCACCATAAACGGCAGATAGGCGTAAACAATCCCGATATAGACCGCAAGGTTGGTATGCAGAATGGTCAACGGCTGGTCGATCACCCCGAGCCACATCAGAAAATTATTCAGTATGCCGTTGTTTTTCAGGATCCCCATCCACGCGTAAACGCGGATCAGGAACGAGGTCCACGACGGCAAAATTACCAGCAGCAGCAGGATGTTACGCGTCGACGGCTTGCTGTGCGCCACCGCCCAGGCCAGCGGATAGCCCATAAGAAGGCAGCAGATCGTCGAGATCGCCGCCACCTGCAGCGACTGCAGATAGGCTTCAAAATAGAGCGGATCGTCGGTGAGCTGCAGGAAATTGCCCAGGTTTAAGGTCAGCGTCAGCTGCCCGTCGGCCCAGTCCAGCAGGTTGGTATACGGCGGGATCGCCCGCGCCATTTCCGCCAGGCTGATCTTGAAGACGATCAGGAACGGCAGCAGAAACAGCAGGATCAGCCAGATATACGGCATGGCGATGACCAGCTTGCGGCCATGGTTCATCTGCATGCGCGCCAGCCAGTGGGCAAAGCCGCCCGGTTTTTTGACGCGGGCTGGAGGTTCAAGTGTACTCATGATCGCTCCTTATACCGTCAGTACGACGCAGCTGTCCGCGTCCCAGCACAGGCGCACTTCGTCGCCCCAGGTCGGCTGTCCCTTGCGATAGCGGTGTTCGTTCTGCAGCTGGGCGCTGAGCATTTGTCCGCTTTTCAGGCGCACATGGTAAATAGACAGGTCGCCCAGATAGGCTATGTGCACCACTTCCCCGACGGCAAAGTTATAGCCATCGGCAGGCGGATCCTCACAGAGCATGATCTTCTCCGGACGCAGGGCAACGTAGACCGGCACGTTATCTAACACCGAGTTATCAGAGTCGACCTTAAGCGGATGCTGCAGCCCCGGCGATTCGATGACCAGTCCATCCTCCTGACGATCTTTCAGCAGCCCTTCGAAGACGTTAACCGAGCCGATGAACTCCGCGCTGTAGCGGGTGGTCGGATGCTCATAAATCTCTTCCGGCTCGCCGATCTGCACGAACTTGCCGCGGTTCATGATCGCGATACGTCCGGCCATGGTCATGGCTTCTTCCTGATCGTGGGTCACCATCACGCAGGTCACCCCCACGCGCTCGAGGATATCGACCACTTCGAGCTGCATGCGGTCGCGCAGCTTTTTATCCAGCGCGCCCATCGGTTCGTCGAGCAGCAATAATTTCGGACGTTTTGCCAGACTGCGGGCCAGCGCCACGCGCTGACGCTGGCCGCCGGAGAGCTGATGCGGTTTACGCTTCGCGAACTCCTGCATGTGCACCAGGCTCAGCATCTCAGCCACGCGCGCGGTAATTTCAGCCTTCGGCAGCTTGTCCTGCTTCAGGCCGAAAGCGATGTTCTGCTCCACCGTCATGTGCGGAAACAGCGCGTAGGACTGGAACATCATGTTAATCGGGCGCTGATACGGCGGCACGCTGGACAGGTCTACGCCGTCCAGCACGATTTGCCCGGCGGTAGGCTGTTCAAAACCGGCCAGCATACGCAGCAGGGTGGATTTCCCACAGCCGGATGCGCCCAGCAGGGCGAAGATTTCGCCTTTGTAGATCGTCAGGCTGACGTCGTCCACGGCATGCTGGCCGTCGAAAGATTTGGTGAGGTTACGTATTTCAAGCAGCGGGGTCAGCGCTTTACGGACTTTCGCCTGCGGGCGGGGGATCGCGTCATTCACGGGGTGTTCTCCGGTAGAGATCAAATCATGGTGCAGGCGCACCAGAACGGTGCGCCTGTTGCCGGGGGCGCTTCGCTTGCCCGGCCTGTGACAAAGGGTTATTTACCGCTTTTCACCTTGGTCCACGCGCGGGTACGCACGCGGTCAATTTTTGGATCCTGAACTTTCAGGGTGAAGAGCTTGGCGAACACATCCGCAGGCGGATAAATCGCCGGGTTATTGCGGATCTCTTCGCTCACCAGCGGCACGGAGGCCTTGTTACCGTTCGCGTAGTAAACGTGGTCGCTGATGTGGGCGATCACGTCAGGACGCATCAGATAGTTGAGGAACTGATAGGCTTCGTCTTTGTTTTTAGCGTCAGTCGGCATCGCGAAGACGTCAAAGAAGGCCAGCGCCCCCTCCTTCGGAATGAAGTAGGAGACGTTCACGCCGTTTTTCGCCTCTTTCGCGCGGTTAGCCGCCTGCCACACGTCCCCTGCCCAGCCGATCGCGACGCAGATGTCGCCGTTCGCCAGGTCGTTAATGTACTGGGAAGAGTGGAAGTAGCGAATGTTTGGACGCAGCTTCAGCAGCAGATCGGTCGCCGGACCGGTGTAATCATCGGCTTTATTGCTGTTCGGGTCTTTGCCCAGGTAGTTCAGCACGGTCGCGAAAATCTCTTCCGGCGCATCGAGGAAGGAGACGCCGCAGCTTTTCAGTTTCTCAAGGTTTTCCGGCTTCAGCACCACATCCCAGCTGTCCAGCTTGACGTCCGGGCCGAGCGCCGCTTTCACTTTATCGACGTTGTAGCCGATACCGGTGGTCGCCCACAGATAAGGCATCGCGTATTTATTGTCCGGGTCGTGCTTCGCCACCAGCTTCAGCACTTCCGGGTCGAGGTTTTTCCAGTTCGATAATTTGCTCTTATCCAGCGGCTGGAAAACGCCTGCGGTCAGCTGACGCTCGAGGAAGCTCGCAGAGGGCACGACCAGGTCAAAACCGGTGCTGCCCGCCATCAGCTTTCCTTCCAGCACTTCGTTGGAATCAAACACGTCATAGACCACTTTAATGCCGGTCTCTTTTTCAAAGTTTGCGACCGTGTCCGGCGCAATATAGTCAGACCAGTTATAAACGTGCAGCGTTTTTTGTTCCGCAGCGAGCGTGCCGGCAGAGACGGCCATCAGAGCACCCGCAACCAGACCCGATAACCATTTTTTATTCAAGGCGATCATAGTGTTATTCCTTCTGAAAGCTCGTTAACAAACGAACCAAAACTGTGCAATCTGGATATATGCAAAAATCATGCATAGTTTGTCGCTCTGCTCAAAATAAAAAGAAACCTCTTTACCCGGCAGCTTCCGCTCGCTTTTTGAAGCATCGCAAGAATAACTGTAGCCCGTGTCCCCGGCTATAGCCCAGACGAAAAAACGCCTTTTATCAATTTTTTATGCAGGTTAAGTCTACGTGATAAGCCGAAACGGCCTTCAGGGAGGTGAATAATTCTTTAAAGAAAGGTTAAAAGCAGCAGAAAAAATGGCCTTCTGCAGCCGCCATGGCAGCGACTGCGCAAAAGTCAGACAGGCTTAGTGAAGAAAATTGGGAGATGCATCATTATTCTCTGCGTCATCTTCCGCGCTATACAGCAGATGATGTGCATTGGCTTCCATCATCACCATCGAAATTTGCTCTTCGCTCAGGCGCATAAACCAGGCGAACTGCTTGAACGACAGCCCTGCCCCGGAGAATAAAGACTGGCAAACGACCAGTTTTGGCAGATTATCATCCTGTATGTCGAGAAATGCCTTCACCGTCAAAGAACTGGCATTGATCGCCGACAGGTCGGAGGCCAGCGCCAGCAGCGCGGACGGCTTCACTTCGGCCAGCGCGGAGAAAAGGATCACGTCGTTAATGAGATCGATTTTGGCATCGAAAATGCCGTCGAAATTCTGCATATGAGGCAGATGCAGCGCCTGGCAGGAATCGCATTCGAAGAACGTAATTCCGGCATCATCAAGCCATTGACGTAACGTATCCAGTGTAGGTACGACCTGTAAATCCATCGCTGTGCAGCCTCTTAAATAAAAACTTTGCATAGATTACGCAAAAAGCGTGCTCAATACCATTTAACCGCCCGTTTTCAGACAGTACCCCGGCGTGGCATGACGCTCGATCCATGCGATCATTTTACCCGCAATATCGACACCTGTGGTTTTTTCCACGCCTTCCAGCCCCGGTGAGGCATTGACCTCCATGACCAGCGGCCCGCGTGTCGCCCGCAGAAGATCCACCCCGGCCACGTCCAGCCCCAGGGTTTGCGCCGCTTTCACCGCAATTTCCCGCTCCCGGTCGCTGATATCGGCTATACGCGCGACGCCGCCGCGGTGAAGGTTAGAGCGGAAATCACCCTCTTTCGCCTGACGCTCGATTGCGGCCACCACCTCGTTTCCCACGACGAAGCAGCGGATGTCGCGCCCTTTGGCCTCTTCGATGTACTCCTGCACCAGAATATGTGCATTCAGACCGCGAAAGGCGTCAATCACGCTTTCCGCCGCCTGACGCGTCTCTGCCAGCACCACGCCAATGCCCTGGGTGCCTTCCACCAGCTTGATGACCAGCGGCGCACCGCCGACCATGTCGATCAGGTCGCTGGTGTCGTCCGGTGAATGGGCAATCCCGGTAACGGGAAGATCGATCCCCTGACGGGCAAGGAGCTGCAGCGAACGCAGCTTGTCGCGGGCGCGGGAAATGGCGACAGATTCGTTGAGCGGATAGCTGCCCAGCATCTCGAACTGGCGCAGCGCGGCGGTGCCGTAATAGGTGATCTGAGAGCCGATGCGGGGGATCACCGCATCGAAATGCGGCAGCTTGCGGCCTTTGTAGTGAATCGACGACGCTGCCGGGTCGATGTTCATATAGCAGGACATCGGGTCGAGGATCTCAACCTGATGCCCGCGTTTTGCCGCCGCCTCACGCAGGCGCTTACATGAATAGAGCGTTCCATCCCGGGACAATATGGCAATTTTCACCCTGCACCTCTCTGAAGACATGGATAAAGCCTGCATATCATACACGAGGCGCAGGAGGAATGGACTACCGCGTCGCCCAGCCCTGTTTATGAAGATAATCGAGAATAAACGGGCGGTTTTCTTTAATGATCGTGCGACGAATATGGTCAGTCCAGGTATCGCGACGGTTATTGCTGCCGCGCGTCATATAGTAGTTCGCCAGCTCTTCATCGTATTGATTCAGGACATCCTGATCGACCGGCTGGTAGTGGTTCTCATGCACCAGCATCGCCGCAGGAATACGCGGCTTCAGGTCCGGGTTATCCGCAGGCCAGCCGAGGCACAGGCCGAACAGCGGCAGCACGTGTTTTGGCAGCTTCAGCAGCTCGGTCACGCTTTCGATGTTATTACGCAGGCCGCCGATGTAGACGCCGCCTAACCCCAGCGACTCCGCCGCCGTGAAGGCGTTTTGCGCCATCAGCGCGGTATCCACCACGCCCAGCAGCAGCTGTTCGGCCAGCCCCAGTTCGGCTTCAGGGCAGATTTGCAGATGGCGGTTAAAGTCGGCGCAGAACACCCAGAACTCTGCCGCCTGCGCCACATGCTTCTGCCCGCCGGTCAGCGTGACCAGCTGCTCGCGCATGGCCGGGTCGGTAATGCGGATAATCGAACTGCACTGCAGGAAGCTGGAGCTGGAGGTCGCCCTGGCGCTGTCAATAATCGCGGCACGCTGCGCCTCGGTAATTGGCTCATCGGTGAAGTGGCGAATGGAACGGTGGGACTGGAGCAGGTCTATGGTTGGCGTCATCTTCTCTCTCTTTATCTTGCTAAAACCTTATGGCAGCCAGTATAGGCAATGATGTGCGCGGTGTAATTGGCGAAACATAGCTCATAGATATTATAACGACAGGCGAAACCTTCTTTAATGACGGCGGGTTATGGGGCACTATACGTGTCATTCGCCGTCAGGCTTGTTTTTTGAGGAGAGAGAAATGTTTGCAGTAATTTTTGGTCGTCCAGGGTGCCCTTACTGTGTTCGCGCGAAAGAGCTGGCTGAGAAACTGACCGAAGAGCGCGATGACTTCAACTTCCGCTACGTGGATATCCACGCGGAAGGCATCACCAAAGCGGATCTCGAAAAAACCGTCGGCAAGCCGGTTGAAACCGTACCGCAGATCTTCCTCGATCAGAAACACATTGGCGGCTGCACCGACTTTGAAGCTTACGCCAAAGAGCACCTGGGCCTGTTTGCTGCCCAGTAATGAAATGAAAGGACGCCCTCACCGAGAGGGCGTTTTTATTTGTGGTGCCGTCGGTTATGAAGCAGACTGCGCACAAATAAGTAGCAGAGCGCGCCAAGGGCGCACCAGAAAACAGCGCTCATCAACCACGCCAGCTCCTGCCAGAAACTCCGCGTAGAGATATACAGCAAGCGCATCATCAGCAAACAGAGCGGCGCGGCCAGCATGGCGCCCAGCAGTGGCTTCACCACCTCCCCTTTACGGGACAGAAAACTGGCAGCCGCCCCCGGCAGGGTAAAAAAGAGCAACCCGAGCTCCGGATGACCCGACGCCCTGAATGCCCCTTTCACGTTAAAAGCAAGCGACATGCATACGACCGTGAACAGCAAAAAGCAGCTGATCACCCCCGCCCAGTTTCGTTTCATATTCAACCTATCCTCCTGACTTATCTCTATCAAATACACTTTCGTCGGGTAGACGCCCAGTCAGATAAAGCAGTGCGGCAATCCTTGCCAAAGTACGCACAGGGTGATGCGATAATCAGTAGCTGTCAGTAGCTAATGCGATTAAACTACACGCCAGCTAATGTTTTAGGGAATAAAGCAGGAAACAGAGAGCGTTAACGCTTTTCCCTGACCCAAAAAACAGTAGCCCAAAAAGTCCTTTCATTCAACAACTTACTGGTAAACAAGAAGTTAGCCTCCGTGAATATAAACGTCGCAGACTTGTTAAATGGGAATTACATCCTGTTATTATTTGTGGTACTGGCGTTGGGCCTTTGCCTGGGTAAATTGCGCCTGGGTTCGGTTCAACTGGGTAATTCCATTGGCGTTTTAGTCGTCTCTTTATTATTAGGTCAGCAGCATTTCAGTATTAACACGGATGCGCTCAATTTAGGGTTCATGCTGTTTATTTTTTGTGTTGGCGTGGAAGCGGGGCCGAACTTTTTTTCAATTTTCTTCCGCGACGGCAAAAATTACCTGATGCTGGCGCTGGTGATGGTCGGCAGCGCGCTGCTGATTGCGTTAGGACTGGGCAAACTGTTTGGCTGGGATATCGGGTTAACGGCCGGTATGCTGGCAGGCTCCATGACATCCACCCCAGTGCTAGTGGGTGCGGGTGATACCCTGCGTCATTCCGGCATGCAGGGCGCACAGCTTTCCACCGCGCTCGACCACCTGAGTCTGGGCTATGCATTGACTTACCTTATTGGTCTGGTGAGCCTGATCGTGGGCGCGCGCTACCTGCCAAAATTGCAGCACCAGGATCTGCAGACCTGCGCACAGACAATTGCTCGCGAGCGCGGTCTGGACACGGACACCAAGCGTAAAGTCTATCTGCCTGTGATCCGCGCCTATCGCGTCGGGCCGGAGCTGGTGGCCTGGACCGACGGCAAAAACCTGCGCGAGCTGGGGATTTACCGCCAGACGGGCTGTTACATCGAACGTATTCGACGCAACGGCATTCTGGCAAACCCGGACGGCGACGCGGTGCTGCAGATGGGCGACGACATCGCGCTGGTGGGTTACCCGGACGCCCACGCGCGCCTCGATCCGAGCTTCCGTAACGGCAAAGAGGTGTTCGACCGCGACCTGCTCGACATGCGTATCGTCACCGAAGAGATCGTGGTGAAAAACCATAACGCCGTGGGCCGCCGTCTGGCGCAGCTGAAGCTGACTGACCACGGCTGCTTCCTCAACCGCGTGATCCGCAGCCAGATTGAGATGCCTATCGACGACAACGTGGTGCTCAACAAAGGTGACGTTCTGCAGGTGAGCGGAGACGCGCGACGCGTGAAAACCGTTGCTGACCGCATCGGCTTTATCTCCATTCACAGCCAGGTCACCGACCTGCTGGCCTTCTGCGCGTTCTTTATCGTCGGCCTGATGATTGGGATGATCACCTTCCAGTTCAGCAACTTTAGCTTCGGCATCGGTAACGCCGCCGGGCTGCTGTTCGCCGGGATCATGCTGGGCTTCCTGCGAGCCAACCACCCAACCTTCGGCTACATTCCGCAGGGCGCGCTGAACATGGTGAAAGAGTTCGGTCTGATGGTGTTTATGGCGGGCGTCGGCTTGAGCGCCGGTAGCGGCATCGGCCACAGCCTGGGGGCCGTCGGCTGGCAAATGTTGGTTTCCGGACTTATCGTCAGCCTGGTGCCGGTGGTGATCTGCTTCCTGTTCGGCGCCTATGTGTTGCGCATGAACCGCGCCCTGCTCTTCGGGGCGATGATGGGCGCGCGTACCTGTGCGCCTGCCATGGAAATCATCAGCGATACCGCGCGCAGCAACATCCCGGCGCTGGGGTATGCGGGCACCTATGCTATCGCTAACGTGCTGCTCACGCTGGCGGGTACGCTGATTATCATCATCTGGCCAGGACTCGGATAACTCCTAAGAATGCGCGTGGCGGAAAATATTTTTGTTACGCGCAGAACTTTTTTATCAGGGGGCAGTCATAACTAGTGCCACTGCTTTTCTTTGATGTCCCCAATTTGTGGAGCCCATCAACCCCGCCGTTTTGGTTCAAGGTTGATGGGTTTTTTGTTGCCTGAAATTAACTACCCATTAAATCAATTACTTATAACCATCCTTTCCCATGCATGGCGACAAAGTGGCGACAGCAATCAATAAAAAACCCGCCAGCAGCGGGTCAATATCAGTAAGCTAATTGTTCCTGCATGCCTTTCGGATGTGGTGGCGCGGCGCTGATTTTTTGCGGACGGCACACGGACCGCACAAACGTCTCATGCGTCACGAACGTATGACCGCACTCAATATTGGTGCACTGGTTGTATCGTTCTTTGGTCTCACTGGAAACCTGAAAGCTACTGCGTGTATGCGCTGCCTGACCGCACATCGGACAATTCATCATTTCGTTCAGCCCTCACTCTTAACCAGTTCGCAATAATGATGCATCATTGTTCTCAATTTGGAACTAATCATTCAACGTCGAACTCATCTATTTTCACTTCGAGATCCAGACTGGTCGTAAACCCGTTATCCGGGCTGACGGTATGCGTCAATGTGGTGATGGTCCACTCAACATCATCAATGGGCTGCTTAAAGCCACTCACCCTGGGTGACAGCGCCGTTGATCACCACTTCGCTGTTGATGCGCGTGGTGTTGGCCTCCACAACAAAATCAGAGGTTTGGAGGATGATATTATCTGCCGCCTCGATCACCATGGATTTGATGCCTCGGACGTGCCAGCGCCCGGTGGCGGGTTCATACTCAAACCAGCCGCCGTCTGGGTACTGCGTCACGCAACCGTCCACGGAATCCGATGGCGGCGCAAACTGGCTGGAGTAGATCGCAGGCAGCGCAAACGCCGTTTCGAGATTACCGCCCATGCTCAGGACCACCACCTGCTCATCCGGCGACGGGCACCACCATGTGCGGGCACCACCGGCGCGCAGCGTCAGCCAGTTAATCCAGTTGGTTTCGAGTTCGCCCACCTTTACCCGGCATAGCCAGTTATCCCGGTCCACCTCGGTCACAATGCCGGTACGGATCAGGTTGGTAATAAGGCGCATGATTTCTGTAAGTTGTGCGTTCATGGAATCAGGCTACTGACCATGAAAATCTTCAGCTACTGGATAGTGATGTATAACTCATGGCACAATAGAGGTCTTAACTATAGGGACTGAAAATGAAAGAAATTCTAGAAATTTTAGCAAAGAAATTAATCGGTAAAATATTTCCGGAGTTTAGTAATAAAGTTACATGGTCATTAATAACTGTGGGTTTAGGCATATTGGCATTACCAGCACCAACTTACATTTTATTCCTGAATTTGATTATTGATTTTTTTAACAAAACAACTGATTCTACCGTAAACCTCGTTGACATTGAAAATATAACACCAAGCAACACTATTGCTCTGACACTAATCATTTCCGGATTACTCTATCATGTAGTTATAAAGGCTCTGCAACTTTACCCTGAAGTGATAATTGAAAATAATAAAAAAGAAGTGCAGGAAAGAAAAAGAATTGCTGACATAGAGTTATATAAAAGTTTTATGTCATTACTCCCACCAACATCATTAACCATTGAGCTCCTGAAAAATCATGATTTCGGTGCTACATTCCACGAAAATAGCATCAAAGATTTTGATAAATTACGTTATTGTTGGGGTAATGCTGATCAGCACTTTCATAACCAAGAAATTGAAACAAAAGCCGCCAATCTCCGTAATCAAATGTTAGCTTTTGATGAATTTTTAGCATGCAACTCCAACTATATCAGCAACACTCCATATTTAACCATGTTAAGGCACGGAGATTCTGATATGCAGTGGGCAGATGAAACTGAAGCTAAGGTTCAAAAAGCTAACCAAGAAAGCGAAACAGTTTTCCGCAATTACAATGACTTTGTAATTACATGCAAAAATCTACTAGCCGTATAGTGCTAACAATTACGCCCGTTAACTTTAATTGATTAGCCAGTGTAAGAAGGTATCCCTAATTACGATTTCCATCTTATCATTCGTACCCAATAGTCGCCTCTCAGCATAACGTACATCCGGCCCCCGACGGCTTACACGATCACGTAAGCCGTAATTCTGGAGCGTCACCAGTGGCGCGGAATGGACTTCCGCGCCCAGGCGGACGCTATCAAGAAACTGACGCAGCAGTACAACGTGACCTATATCGGCATCCACTCCACCGGCGTCGGCCACGGCGTGTATGAGAACGTGAAAGCGTTCTTTCCTGCCGTCCGTGAGTTTGTTTACAACCCCAACGTCAAGAACGCCCTGGTGCTCAAGGCGTACGACATTATCAGCCACCGCCGTCTGGAGTTTGACGCCGGGCATACCGATATCGCGCAGTCCTTCATGGCAATCCGCCGCGCCACCACCGCCAGCGGCAACCGCCCGACCTACGAAGCCAGCCGCAGTGAAGAAGCCAGCCATGCCGATCTGGCCTGGGCGACGATGCACGCATTGTTTAACGAACCGCTGCAGGGCGAATCCGCCAATACCAGCAATATTGTGGAGATTTTTTGATGGGCAAGAACGAGAAAAACCGTGCTGCGGTTCAGCGCACCAGTGGCGCATCAGCAGAAGCATTCAGCTTCGGCGATCCGATCCCGGTGCTGGACCGCCGCGAACTGCTGGACTACGTGGAATGCGTGCAAATGGATAAATGGTATGAGCCGCCCGTGAGCTTTGACAGGCTGGCCCGCACTTACCGCGCCGCCGTGCATCACAGCTCACCGATTGCCGTTAAGCGCAACATCCTGACCAGCACGTTTATCCCGCACCCGCTACTGAGCCAGCAGGCATTCAGCCGCTTCGTGCAGGATTATCTGGTATTCGGTAACGCCTATCTGGAACAGCGCACGAACCGGCTCGGCGGCATTCTGTCACTGGAGCCATCGCTGGCGAAATACACCCGTCGCGGGATCGACCTCGACACCTACTGGTTTGTGCAATACGGCATGACCACGCAGCCTTACGAGTTCACCAAAGGCAGCATCTTCCACCTAATGGAACCGGACCTGAACCAGGAGATTTACGGACTGCCGGAATACCTGTCTGCCATCCCCTCCGCTCTGCTGAATGAGTCCGCCACGCTGTTCCGCCGGAAGTATTACATCAACGGCAGCCATGCGGGTTTCATCATGTACATGACTGACGCCGCGCAGAACCAGGAGGACGTGAACAACATCCGACAGGCCATGAAAAGCGCTAAAGGACCGGGCAACTTCCGCAACCTGTTTATGTACTCGCCCAACGGCAAAAAGGACGGGATTCAGATCATCCCGTTGTCAGAAGTCGCGGCAAAGGATGAGTTTCTGAACATCAAGAATGTGAGCCGGGATGACATGATGGCAGCGCACCGCGTTCCGCCGCAGATGATGGGGATTATGCCGAGTAATGTTGGGGTTTGGGGACGTGGAGAAGGCGGCAAATGTTTTTGTGCGGAATGAGTTAATTCCTCTGCAAAAAAGACTTGAAGAACTTAATATATGGTTGGGTGATACAGTAATTACTTTTAGGCATTACTCTTTAGAACAATAGAACCTCTTTAAAAAGATAAGAGATAACATCTCTTATCTTTGCCACAACAACCATTCAAAAATGATTTTAAACTTCAAAATGGGATTTATATTCAATCAATTCATCCTTTGCAAGAACTCCACTAGAATCTATGTAGTTAATAATACTCCAATCATAAACGCACAACGTCAAAACCATTAATCTTACCAATGGAAAATCAGTCAAATTAATCAACACTTCGTAATATTCTTTTTTTTCTTGCCCCGATAACTTTTCATCGATCAACTTAAGCAAAAGATAAAAGCGTCTCGCTGAAGAGTGAATTGATTCTGAAACGTCACATTCGCTAATATCATTAGCGATGTCACTTCGAGAAAAACCTTCATTTTTCTTTGAAAAAATAAGTTCCTCAAGATAATTTACAGCCTCACCGCCCTTAACTTCACTCCCGTCCTCTTTACTTAATCTAAATTTATCGAAGGCAGTGCGTTGAGCATCGATAAGGTTGTAAAACCTAGCTTCGAAATTCTTCAAATAATCAAGATGTTCTTGACGTTTATTTTCTACAATGAGACTTAAATTAGCCTCTCTTTGCAGATTAACAGACCTTATCAAGAGCACTATGGATAAAAAGGTTAGTATTGGGTTTACAACCCCTCCCAAGTAGTCACCAAATTGCGCCCAAACCTCAGTGCTTTTAGACAATCCTTTGCCAGTGTTGAAGTTATAGACATACGCAAGTATGACGACAACTATAAAAAACAGGCTAAAATAAATAATCTTTTTCATTCTAAGATATCTCATGAATAAAATACTTAACAACTTCGCCGCTTCCTAACTTCAAGTCATGTACTGTTAAGGTGATAAAATCCCATTTATCTTTGGCTAACCCATTATTTCGATGAAGATTTTCAGTAATTTTCTTCTTAAAGTCTAAAGGAACATATCTCAATCCTTTTGCTAAACCAAAAGCTGTCGTTTGATCATCGCCTTGAACTATTAACCGGCCATTACCTGTCATTGAGTTAAATCGGGTAAAGATAACAGTAATTTGATATTCACGCTTTCCCTCTTCAGTTTCAGTAATATGCTGTGCTGTTTTAGGGGTTAGCATAGCGATTCGAGTTTTATCTCCCCTAGGTTTGTGGTTCAATTCTACATTGAAACTGCTCATAGTGGTTATTTTGTGCATATCGACTAGAGCACGCCGAAGAACTTCAAGAAGTTTATCCTCAACATTTTCTAACTCAGCAACAACTCCTAATGCACTTGCACTTAACTTATTAGGTTCAAGGAATAATGATTCTGAGATGAAGTATGACATCACCTCACAAAAAACATCATTCCCCATCTTTTTTAACTTTCTTTTAAGTACTGGATCATTAATTTCGATACAAAAATTTTGCCCGTAAGAGCTTTTAAAGCTTTGTTTCAGCTGAGTTCTAATATCATTTACACTTGTTCTTCTTTCAGAAACTTCTTGTTTGAGAATTGCTTCAGCAAGTGTTGATACAACTCTTGACGTCCCAGCTAAAGTCTTCAATCCGTAGTCCATATCGACCTGATGATCATCGCTGTTAATTACAATATCAAAATTAATATTCACAGTACGTTACCTTTTATTCTATTGTTATCCTTCTCAGATTATAACCACTATCAATGTTTAAAGTTCAAATACTTAAATCAAAATAGTGAGCTAGCGCGCGCTCGTATCCCCGCCATGCCTGCCCGATTTGTGTAGTGGTTTCCATGCAGGTGC
The DNA here is from genome assembly GCF_018597345.1 of Enterobacter quasimori. Taxonomy (NCBI): domain Bacteria; kingdom Pseudomonadati; phylum Pseudomonadota; class Gammaproteobacteria; order Enterobacterales; family Enterobacteriaceae; genus Enterobacter; species Enterobacter quasimori. Next base: position 1,147,232 of record NZ_JAHEVU010000001.1, read on the forward strand.
ATGACAGGCCAGAAAGCGCGCCAGTTCTGGCGGCCCCGACCCATTGCGATCCTTTTTGGATCATGCGAATCCATGCACCATAGACATGCACTGCGTTCTCAAACCGCAGGATGCCATATGAGAGGGAGTTTCCCATCGTGCGGAATCACTAATGCGTATTCTCATCCTGCCCTACTCCATAATCATTCATCCTGGTAACCAGATCGCTTGTCAGCTCCGACAGCCACGAAATCGCAACCTCCTTATCGTCATCGCTACAATCTGAACTGGCAACCAGCCGGGCCATAAGTTCTATCCGCTGCAGTGCAAGTGACTCCATGAACAAATCGTTCACAACTCCCTCCCAATATTACTGTTTATATATACAGTACATCATATGATTTTAAAGCTGAAATAGTTTTTTACTCAGCTAACTCTTTGATTAATAGATATGCCATTTCTCTGAGCTGTCAGTACCATTGACGCCATTTGTCATCCTCCTGTAGACGCTTGTTCCGGTAGAACAGGCGCAGCCCGGCTCCAGATGGCAGGCTGCCGCCACGCAGAAGCAGATCCACTTCCGTTTCACTGGCGTCAAAGCCTCTGGACAGCAACTCCGCATCGAGCTGTAGCTACATTGCCAAATGGCGACAAAGTGGCGGCAGCGGTTGGCAGTGCCCTGTAATCACCGCTCCTAATAACCAATATAACTTTTTGATTATATAGAAATTATTATTTTCACTAACCCATTTACATAAATGGTTTTTTTGTTGCCTGAAATTCCCTTACCTCTCATCTCCGCTTCTATCCTGCAATAAAAACATATATGATTAAACGCATATAAAAAATCACACCTGCAGGAACTCCCATGCTCCACCCACTCCACCTCTTCAAAACCCTCTCCGACGAAACGCGGCTCGCCATCGTCATGCTGCTCCGTGAAGCGGGCGAGCTGTGCGTCTGCGATCTCTGCGCCGCGACCGCCGAGCCGCAGCCGAAGGTCTCCCGCCATATGGCGCTGCTGCGCGAGTCCGGGCTGGTTATCGATCGTCGCGAGGGGAAATGGGTCCACTACCGTCTCTCTCCCAACATGCCCGCATGGGCGGCAGCCGTTATCGACACCAGCTGGAACTGCCTGCGGGAAGAGACGCGCCTGAAGCTAAAAAACCGACTCCCTAGCGCGTGCTGATTACAACACATTCACAAAAACAGATATAATGGAGTAAAAGATGTTTCTGGCAGGGGCAATTTTTCTGTTTACGCTGGTACTGGTCATCTGGCAGCCCAAAGGGCTGAGTATCGGCTGGAGCGCGACCATCGGTGCCGCGCTGGCGCTGGCCAGCGGCGTGATCCACGTTAACGATATACCGGTCGTCTGGAATATCGTCTGGAACGCCACGGCAACGTTTATCGCCGTCATCATCATCAGCCTGCTGCTGGATGAGTCCGGCTTTTTCGAGTGGGCGGCGCTCCATGTTGCCCGCTGGGGAAACGGTCGCGGGCGATTGCTGTTTACGTATATCGTGCTGCTGGGTGCAGCCGTGGCGGCGCTGTTTGCCAATGACGGTGCAGCGCTGATCCTGACCCCTATCGTTATCGCCATGCTGCTGGCGCTGGGGTTCAGCAAGCAGGCGACGCTGGCGTTTGTGATGGCAGCAGGTTTTATCGCCGATACCGCCAGCCTGCCGCTGATTGTGTCCAACCTGGTCAACATCGTGTCGGCTGACTTCTTTAAGCTGGGGTTCAGCGAATACGCCTCAGTGATGATCCCGGTGGATATCGCCGCGATTGCCGCAACGCTGGTGATGCTGCACCTCTTCTTCCGCAAGGACATTCCCCCGGAATATGACCTGGCAAAACTCCGCGAGCCCGCACGCGCCATTCACGACCTCCCGACGTTCAGAACGGGCTGGATCGTCCTGCTGCTGCTTCTCGTCGGTTTCTTCGTGCTTGAGCCTCTCGGTATTCCGGTCAGCGCCATTGCAACCGTCGGCGCGCTGATTTTATTCGCCGTCGCAAAACGCGGACATGCGATAAACACCGGAAAAGTGCTGCGCGGCGCACCGTGGCAGATCGTCATCTTCTCGCTGGGGATGTATCTGGTGGTGTATGGCCTGCGCAATGCCGGGCTGACGGACTCTATCACAGGCGTACTGAATAGCCTGGCCGGGCACGGATTGTGGGCCACCACGCTGGGTACCGGGTTCATCACCGCGTTCCTGTCATCCATAATGAACAATATGCCCACGGTGCTGATTGGCGCGCTCTCCATTGAGGGCAGTACGGCAACCGGGTTGATTAAGGACGCGATGATTTACGCCAACGTGATTGGCTGCGATCTGGGCCCGAAAATCACGCCTATCGGCAGCCTCGCCACCCTGCTCTGGCTCCACGTGCTGGCGCAGAAAAACATGACGATTACCTGGGGCTACTATTTCCGGACGGGCATCATCATGACGCTGCCGGTCCTGTTTGTGACGCTCGCCGCGCTGGCGCTACGTCTCTCCTTCACACTGTAATGAGCCACTGATATGAGCCACATCACTATCTATCACAACCCCGCCTGCGGCACCTCGCGCAACACGCTGGAGATGATCCGCAACAGCGGCACGGAGCCAGAGATTATCCTCTATCTGGAAACCCCGCCGTCGCGCGATACGCTGACCACCCTGATTGCCGAGATGGGCATTTCGGTGCGGGATCTGCTGCGTAAAAACGTGGATCCCTATGAACAGCTCGGCCTTGCCGAAGAGAGTTTCACCGACGACCAGCTTATCGATTTTATGCTGCAACACCCGATCCTGATTAACCGTCCGATCGTGGTCACACCGCTGGGCACCCGCCTGTGCCGCCCGTCTGAAGTTGTCCTCGACATTCTGCCGGATGCGCAGAGAGGGGCATTTACGAAAGAGGATGGCGAAGCGGTGGTGGACGCCAGCGGGAAAAAAATCGACTACAAGTAGGTGTCACTGGGGCGAGCGGTGCCTAGCAGCCGCCCTCGCCCGCAATCCTGCCCACCATCTCGCGGATCTCGTCCCGGCTCAACGGCTTGCGGTCGGTGACAAAATGCAGCGTCATTCCTTCAATAAACGCGTCCAGCGCGCGGGTGGTGACCGGGTCGAACCACTGCTCCAGCGTGTCCTGGCTCATCTTCATCCAGTCCTGCATCACCGTTTTAAGCGCCGCGCTGCGGTGCATAAAGGCGTAGAACTGATACATCAGCGCCATGTTGTGCGGCGTGGTCACCTGCGAGCTGTGGATCAGCGTAGTGATGGATTCGCACGCCATTTCCGGCCCGGTGACGCCCGCGAAGAAATCCCGGTACTGCTGTGACATCTGCCGGGTAAACCACGTGAAGGCCTCTTCAAGCAGCGATTCCATACCGTCAAAATAGTAGGTCATCGACCCCAGCGGTACGCCCGCGCAGGAGGCGATTTTACGGTGCGTGACGGCATGAATACCGTGCTCAGCGATGGTGTCCAGCGTCGCCTGGAGTATTTTTTCCCGGCGGTGCGGATCGTTGGGTGGTCTGCTCATAAATTCCTCATCCGGTTTGTGTACAAATGTACACAAACTTGCTAGTGTTGTCGCTATTGTTGTACTTCTGGTGCTACCCCAATGACGTTGACCTCTCCCCGTAAGGCCCTGCAATTACGCATGTGGGCGCTGTTTATGTTCTTCTTTATTCCCGGGCTGCTGATGGCCTCCTGGGCCACGCGCACCCCGGCGATCCGCGATATTTTGTCCGTCTCTACCGCCGAGATGGGCATCGTGCTGTTCGGCCTGTCGATAGGCTCCATGAGCGGCATTCTCTGCTCCGCGTGGCTGGTTAAACGCTTTGGCACGCGGGCGGTGATCCGCACCACCATGTGCTGCGCGGTGTTCGGGATGATGGTGCTGAGCGTGGCGCTGTGGTTTGCCTCGCCGGTCCTGTTTGCTCTGGGGCTGACGGTCTTTGGCGGCAGCTTCGGCGCGGCGGAAGTGGCGATTAACGTTGAAGGGGCGTCGGTCGAGCGTGAGATGAACAAAACCGTGCTGCCGATGATGCATGGCTTTTACAGCCTCGGCACGCTGGCCGGTGCGGGCGTGGGGATGGCGCTGACGGCATTTGGCATGGCGGCCAATCTGCATATTTTACTGGCGGCGCTGGTGTGCATTATTCCGATCCTGACGGGCATCCGGGCGATCCCGGACGGCAACGGTAAGAATTCGTCTGACGAACAGTACTCAGCAGAAAAAGGGCTGCCCTTCTACCGCGACTTCCAGCTGATGCTGATCGGCGTGGTGGTGCTGGCAATGGCGTTCGCGGAAGGTTCCGCCAACGACTGGCTGCCGCTGCTGATGGTGGACGGTCACGGCTTCAGCCCGACCTCCGGCTCGCTGATTTACGCCGGGTTTACGCTGGGGATGACCGTCGGGCGCTTCACCGGCGGCTGGTTTATCGACCGCTACAGCCGCGTGGCGGTGGTGCGCGCCAGCGCCCTGCTCGGCGGCCTGGGTATTGCGATGATCGTCTTTGTGGACGTGGACTGGATTGCCGGCGTTTCCGTGATCCTGTGGGGACTGGGAGCATCACTTGGCTTCCCGCTGACCATTTCCGCCGCCAGCGACACCGGCCCGGATGCGCCAACGCGCGTCAGCGTAGTGGCGACCACCGGTTACCTCGCCTTCCTGGTGGGACCGCCGCTGCTCGGTTTCCTCGGGGAGCATTACGGCCTGCGCAGCGCCATGCTGGTGGTATTAGGGTTAGTCATTATCGCGGCGCTGGTGGCGCGTGCGGTGGCAAAGCCGGAAGCAGAACAAACGACACTGGAGAAGGGATATGAGCGTTAAACTGATTGCAGTCGACATGGATGGCACCTTCCTGAGCGATGCGAAGACGTACAACCGCGCGCGTTTTCTGGCGCAGTACGCGCGCATGAAGGCGCAAGGCATTCGCTTCGTGGTCGCCAGCGGCAACCAATACTACCAGCTGATCTCCTTTTTCCCGGAGATCGCCCATGAGATTGCGTTTGTTGCCGAAAACGGCGGCTGGGTCGTGAGCGAAGGTGAAGATGTCTTTAACGGCGAACTGTCGAAAGCCCATTTCGAGACCGTCGCGAACGTGTTAAATGACGTTCCGGGCATTGAAATAATTGCCTGCGGCAAAGGCAGCGCCTACACCCTCAAAGCCTATGACGATGCCTTCATCGATATGGCCTCAAAATATTATCACCGCCTCGAAAGGGTCAGTGATTTCGATAACCTGAACGATATTTTCTTCAAGTTTGGGCTCAACGTTTCCGATGATGAAATTCCGCGTATTCAGGCGCTGCTGCATGAAAGGCTGGGCGATATTATGGTGCCCGTCACCACCGGTCACGGCAGTATCGATCTGATTATCCCCGGCGTGCACAAAGCTAACGGCTTGCGCATTTTGCAGTCGCGATGGGGCATTGAGAACAGCGAAGTGGTGGCCTTTGGCGACAGCGGCAATGACGTAGAAATGCTGCGCCAGTCAGGGTTTAGCTTTGCGATGGCCAATGCCAAACCGCATATTAAGGCGGTCGCCCGATTTGAAGCGCAGCATAATAACGATGAAGGCGTTTTAAACGTGATTGAGAAGGTGTTGAACGGGGAGGCACCGTTTAATTAACCGCGTGCGGTCTGGTGCCCTCACCCCTCACCCTGGCCCTCTCCCCAAAGGGGAGAGGGCATAAAGATCACGGTTGCAGGGCGCTACCGATGCGCTTGTCTTTCAGGAACACGACCATTAATCCCACCCACAGCACGCCGTTGGCAAGGTTGAACAGGCTGAACAGCCCGTTGCCGCCAAACGCGTAAGCGTGCTTGCTCACCTCAATTCCGACGGTAAAAATCAGCATCTGCAGCATGCCCATCGCGGCGGACACCGTGCCTTTACTCATTTCGCTGGCAAACAGCGTCAGGCGCACCAGTCCCGCATTCGCCACGCCAATACCAAAGGCATAGACGCTCAGTCCCGCGGTCATCCACAGGTAGGCATGGGACGAGGCCACCGTAGCGACCGCGGCCATGACCAGCCCTGCCGCAATCGGCCAGCCGCCCATAATAATCAGCGAGCGAACGGTGCGGCGCGACGTCAGACGTGCCAGCACCAGGTTGCCGATAATCAGCGCGCCAAAGATTGGCACCTGCAGCAGACCGTACTCGTAGCTGCTGAGCTTTTCACCGCTGATGATAATGACGGGCGACTGTGCAATCCACGCCAGCAACGGCAGGCTGACAAAGCCCGTCGCCAGCGCACCCGCGACAAAGCGGCCATTTTTCAACACCTCTTTGTAGTCCCGTCCCAGCTCTTTCAGGGAGAGCTTTTCACCCAGACGCGTAGCCGTTTCCGGCATCGCGCGGTGCAGACCAAAGAAGGAGATGGCAGCAAGGGCGGCGAAGAGTATGAACATCCCCTCCCACGGCGCAACGTGCACCCAGGCTGCGCCCACCAGCGGCCCGAGCAAGGGAGCGATCAGCGCCACGTTCGCCATCAGCGCGGTGATTTTGATACACACCGCCTCTTCAAACGACTCCTGAATAGCGGCATACCCCACGGCACCGATGAAGCACAGGCTCACCCCCTGCAGGAAACGCAGCAGGGTGAATTGTTCAATGTTTTGCGCCAGCAGCGTGGCAAGACAGGTGACGATAAACCACACCACGCCGGTCAGCATCACCGGACGACGGCCAATACGGTCCGACAGCGGCCCTAGCAGCCACTGTAAAAACATGCCGCCCGCCAGATAGGCGGTCATGGAGGTCGGCACCCACTCGATACCCGCGTTGTACTGCTCTACCACGGCCAGCATACCGGGCTGGATCATATCGTTGCCGATATAGGTAGAGAATTCGTAGAGCACCAGACACAGAGGGAAAAGTAACGCCTGACGTCCCAGACGATTACCGGAAGAAGAACGGTTTAACATGCAATCTCTTTATGATGAAAAAATCGCGATGAGTGTAATGAATTGCCGCAGCCTGAGATAGCAAATAATCGATAATAAACAGAAATAAAGCACTTATCGTCGTTGTTTAAGGTTTCCTTAAGTTGACAGATTTATGATAGCCCTATTTCACGTCACTGACCCCCAATTATGCCATACACCTTCAGCGCTTCAGAATTGTCTAAGTTACCGGCAAATAAGACAAAACAACTTTACCGTTTACCCGCACGCTTTTATGGTTATCAGCTTTTCGTGCTGATTGTCCTCGCCGTCCTGTTTACCTGGCTTTCACGCGACGAAACGCTCGACAGGTGGATCACCGGTTTCTGGTATGACGCAGCGACGCGCCATTTTCCGTTGCAGCAAAACCCGATGCTGGACCTGCTCAACCATCGGCTGGCGAAGTACGTCTCTATCGCCCTCGCTGCGGCTGCGCTGATTTACGGTGCCTTTAAGCGCAATACCCGGCTGGTCACCGCCGCGCTTCTGATGGGGCTGGGTGCACTGGTTGTCGGCGTGCTGAAAAGCATTAGCCACCATAGCTGTCCGTGGGATCTGGTGGAGTATGGCGGGAAGGCGGTTTCTTACCCCCTGTTTAGCGCGGTACCAGCAGACAGCGGACCGGGCCGTTGCTTCCCGGGCGGCCACTCGTCAAGCGGCTTTATGGTGATGGGGCTGTTTTTTGCCTTCTGGCGCGAACGTCCACGTCTGGCCTGGAGTTTCGTCGTGCTGGGTGCGGTATTGGGTCTGGCCATGGGCTACGGTCAGGTCATGCGCGGGGCGCATTTTTTCTCTCACAACCTGTGGGCTGGGTGGTGGGTCTGGTTTTCCCAGGTGGTGGTCTATGGCCTTGTTTCCGCCTGGTTTGCGAAAGAGTGACGACATTATGTTAGAGAATCTGAACTACGGACTGTTTTATTTCATCAACGCCACGCCAGCCTCGCCGGAATGGATGATTGATTTTGCCACCTTTGTTGCCAGAGATCTGATCTCGATTGTTCCCGTATTGGCCGTTGTTCTCTGGCTGTGGGGTCCCCGCAAAGAGGTCACTGCACAGCGCCAGCTGGTGATCAAAGTGGCGATGGCCATCGGCGTCAGCGTAGTGACCAGCTATCTGCTGGGACATGCCTTCCCCCACGACCGTCCGTTCGTCGATCGCGTTGGCTATAATTTCCTGCACCACGCGCCTGACGACTCCTTCCCAAGCGATCATGGCACCGTGATTTTCACCTTCGCTCTGGCGTTCCTGTTCTGGCATCGCCTGTGGTCTGGCGCAGTGCTGATGGGTATCGCGCTGGCCATCGCCTGGTCCCGCGTTTATCTTGGCGTTCACTGGCCGCTGGATATGGTGGGTGGGTTCCTGGTGGGGCTGATCGGCTGCGTGAGCGCGGCGATCCTGTGGAGCCTCTTTGGCCCGGCGCTTTACCGCGGGCTGTCTCAGCTGTATCGCGTGCTGTTTGCCCTCCCGATCCGCAAAGGCTGGATACGTGACTAATCCCGTTCCGACAGGTTACACTTGAACCCCCGCCCTGCGGGGGTTCACTTTTTCATCCTGAGGATCTATGGAAACACGACGCGATGACCGCATTGCTCAGCTGCTCCAGGCGCTGAAGCGCAGTGATAAACTGCACCTCAAGGAAGCCGCCACGCTGCTCGGCGTCTCTGAGATGACCATTCGTCGGGATCTTAACAGCGACAGCGCCCCCGTTGTGCTGCTGGGCGGATACATCGTCCTCGAGCCGCGTAGCGCCAGCCACTATCTGATCAGCGTTCAAAAAACGCGTCTGGTGGAAGAGAAGCGCAAGGCGGCACGGCTCGCGGCCTCCCTGGTGCAGCCGCATCAAACCCTGTTTTTTGACTGCGGGACCACTACGCCGTGGATCATCGAAGCCATTGACAGCAGCCTCCCGTTTACCGCCGTCTGTTACTCATTGAACACCTTTCTGGCGCTGCAGGAGAAACCCGAATGCCGGGTGATCCTCTGCGGCGGTGAGTTCCACGCCAGTAATGCCATCTTTAAGCCGCTGAACCTGCAGGACACGTTGAGTAACTTATGCCCGGATATCGCGTTTTATTCTGCGGCGGGCGTGAACGTGCGTCAGGGCGCGACCTGCTTTAACCTGGAAGAGTTACCCGTGAAGCACTGGGCGTTAAATGCCGCGCAGTATCATGTGCTGGTGGTGGACCACAGCAAGTTTGGCAAGGTGCGTCCGGCAAGAATGGGCGAGCTGGCGCAGTTTGACACCATCGTAAGCGACTGCCGCCCGGATGACGAGATTGTGGCCCACGCGAAGGCGCAGCAGGTGAAGTTGATGTATTGAGGTTATGCCGGGTGGCGGCTTTGCCTTACCCGGCCTACGTTCGAGCCGTTGTAGGCCGGGTAAGGCAAAGCCGCCACCCGGCAAAAAAACTTAGCTAAACCAGCTGCCAAACCACCCGTGGAATTTCATCAGTACGAAATCCCACATCCGGCTGAAGAATCCGCCCTCTTCCACCGCTTCCATCACAATCAGCGGACGTTGTTCAATCGACTTGCCGTTAAGCTGGAAATCAATCGTCCCGACGACCTGGCCTTTTTTCAGCGGAGCCGTAAGCTGCGGGTCGGTCAGGGTGAAGCTGGCTTTCAGGTTTTTCAGCTGACCGCGCGGAATGGTCACTGAACCGGCCTCACCCGCGCCCAGATTCACCTCGCTCTTATCGCCAAACCAGACGCGCTGGCTGACGAACGTGGCATCCGGCTTGATCGGCGTCACGGTTTCAAAGAAGCGGAAGCCCCAGGTCAGCAGTTTTTCTGATTCGTTAAAGCGAATGCGGTCGGTTTTGGTGCCCAGCACCACCGAAATCAGACGCATATCGCCCTGCGTCGCGGAGGCCACCAGGTTGTAGCCTGCACCTGCCGTGGTGCCGGTTTTCATCCCGTCTACATTGACGTTGCTGCTCCACAGCAGGCGGTTGCGGTTCGGCTGGCGAATTTTGTTGAAGGTAAACTCTTTCTCTTTATGGATGGCGTATTCATCCGGTACGTCGTGGATCAGCGCTTTGCCCAGCAGCGCCATGTCGCGCGCGGTGCTGAACTGGCCCGGCGCATCCAGACCGTGAACCGTTTTAAAGGTCGTATTGGTCAGGCCCAGCTTTTGCGCGTAGCCATTCATCAGGCCGATAAATGAATCCTGACTGCCGGCAACGTAATCGGCCAGCGCGATACACGCATCATTTCCCGACTGAATAATCACCCCTTTATTCAGATCGGAAACGGAAACCTGATCGCCAGGCTTCAGGAACATCACGGAAGAACCCCGCAGCGCCGGGTTACCGGTCGCCCACGCGTCCTTCCCGATGGTCACCATATCGTCCAGCTTGATCTTGCCCGCTTTCAGCGCCTGGCCCACCACATAGCTGGTCATGATTTTGGTCAGGCTTGCCGGATCGAGTTTTTCGTCTGCGTTCCCTTCCGCCAGCACTTTACCGCTGGCGTAGTCCATCAGGATCCAGGCGCGCGCATCCACCGGTGGCGCTTCGGGCGCAGCCTGTTCAGCTGCGTAGAGCGTTGGGGCAAAAAGGAAGAGGAGCGCGGAGCCTGCCGCCAGGCTGCGCAGAGAAGTCATTTTTCGCGTCATAAATGCCACCCGAGTGTCCATTCAAAAATTACGTCACATCACCGTGTCGCAAGAAGCGATGAGTAATAGCGCACTAAAACCGTTAAAGAAACCCAACGAGGGTAAAGTTATTAAAGTTTATGCAATAACATTCATTTACGCTTTGATTCAGGCGATTTTTTTGTCTTCTGTTGCGTAATTGTTAGGTTTATCTCACCATGGCGAAGCTGACCCGGATTCACATCTCATCAGGAGTAAATATGATTACGCTTTGGGGCAGGAACAACTCGACCAACGTTAAGAAAGTGCTCTGGACGCTCGAGGAGCTGGATTTACCGTTCAATCAAATCATGGCCGGCATGTCGTTCGGCGTTAACAAAGAGGCCGACTATCTGGCCATGAACCCGAACGGCCTGGTGCCGCTGCTGCGCGATGATGAAACAGACGCGACGCTGTGGGAATCCAACACCATTGTTCGCTACCTTGCCGCGCAGTACGGTCAGGGGCGTCTGTGGGTAGAGAGCCCGGCCCGGCGTGCTCAGGGTGAAAAGTGGATGGACTGGGCGAACCAGACGCTATCCCCGACCCACCGCGTGATCCTGATGGGGCTCATCCGCACGCCGGAAGCCGAACGTGACTATCCCGCCATTCATGCAGCCCAGGACACCTGTGAAACCCTGTTTGCGATGATGGACGACGAGCTGGCGAAGCACAAATGGTTCTCCGGCGAGGCGTTCGGCGTCGGCGATATTGCGGTTGCGCCGTTCGTCTGGAACCTGACCAACATGGGCCTGAAGTGGACGCCGCGCCCTCACCTTGAGCGCTGGCTTCAGCAGCTCAGCGAGCGCCCGGCATACCGTAACGCGGTGATGATCCCGGTTACCTGATTACGCTTCGGACGGGCTGACTTTCAATAGCTGCCCGTCCGTCTCGTCGGTCAGGACATACAGATACCCATCCGGCCCCACCCGAACATCGCGAATACGCTGGTCCCGGTCGCCCAGAATGCGCCCATCCTCCGTCACCTTGCTTCCATCCACGCTCAGCACGATCGCGTCCTTCTCCTTCAGCGCGCCGATAAACAGCTTGTTTTTCCACTGCGGGAAGACGTCGCTATTGTAAAACGCCATGCCGCTCACCGCAGGGGAGACCTTCCAGACAAACAGCGGTTTTTCCGTTCCCTCCGCGTGCTCGCCTTTGGCTTCCGGTATTTTCAGGCCGCTGTAGTTAATGCCGTGCGTCGCCAGCGGCCAGCCGTAGTTCTTCCCTTTTTCCGGGATGTTGATCTCATCCCCGCCGCGCGGCCCGTGCTCGTTCAGCCACAGCGTGTCGCTCCAGGGGTTTATCGCCATCCCCTGCGGGTTACGAATGCCGTAGGACCAGATTTCAGGCCGCGCGCCGGAGGTGTTCACAAACGGGTTATCCGGCGGCACCTTCCCGTCTTCCGTCAGGCGCACCACTTTGCCCTGAAGCTTGTCCAAATCCTGTGCCGTTGGACGCTGGTTATTCTCGCCAAGGGCAATAAACAGATAGCCTTTACCGTCGAACGCCAGCCGACCGCCAAAATGGTTCCCGGTGGAGAGTTTCGGCATCTGGCGGAACACCACCTGGAAGGCTTCAATGCGCGACAGATCCTCGCTCAGGCGACCGTAGCCCACCGCCGTGCCCGCTTTCCCGTCATTGCCCACTTCGGCATAGCTCAGCCAGATGCGTCGCGATTGTTCAAAATCAGGTGCCAGCACCACGTCCAGCAAACCGCCCTGGCCGTTTGCCCACACCTTGGGCACGCCGACAATCGGGTCAGACAACCCTTTCCCGGCCTGCCAGTGTTTCAGCTGGCCGCCTCTGAGCGTGATGAGCAGGCCTTTATTGTCCGGCAAAAAGGCCAGTGACCAGGGGTGATCGAGTCGGTTTTGCAACACCTCGACCTTTACCGCGTCAGGGGCAGCGAGGAGAGAAAAAGGGAAAAATAACGCAGGCAGTAAAATCAGCGAGGATCGATGCATAACGCGCTCCTTTATCGGCATATGGCATAAAGATTAGCCACAACGTTCGGGCGCGTTACCACTTTTACAAAAGCTTAATCAGAAGGGGGAGTCGCCTCCCCCGGGCTCAGTGCTGGGCAAGCTTCGCGTGCTCGTTCAGACACATGATGCAAAGAGAGAGCGTTGTCAGGCAGTTTTCAAGCTTCTCCGCGTTAACAGCGATAAAATTCGGGCAGTCGTGGCGTCCGTTCATTAAACATACCCCTGCAATGGAGAGCACCTCAGCGGCGCGGCGCAGCGCCATTAGCTCGCTTTCCTCGTATTCCGCTTTCAGGGTCGGTGCTTTTTCACGCATGAAATTGCACAGTTCAAACAGGTTATCACGCAGATGTTCGCTTTCGCTGACTGACATATAGCCTTTTGCCTTCCTGAGCTGCAGATAGGCGGCCAGGTCGATTCGGGCGTTGATCAGCTTGTTAAGCAGATCGCGTTTCAGTCTGTCAACGGTCATGCTCTTTCCTCCTCTGTCAGCCATGGTGCACAGTCAGGATAAGTTCATTTTTTGTACAGTTTAATGCCTGAGATCAATTTTTATTAACTGATTAACATTATTTACAATGTTACAACCTCTGACCGACGCATCCGCCGCGCAAAGAGTGTATAAATCCCCCGCGATACGCTGTAAAATCCCGCCCTGATAACTCCATAATTGATGAATTTTTAACCTATGAGCAATGTTACGCACCAGCCGAAAATCGGCTTCGTCTCCCTGGGCTGCCCGAAAAACCTGGTGGATTCCGAACGCATCCTGACCGAACTTCGTACCGAAGGCTATGACGTGGTGCCAAGCTACGACAATGCCGATATGGTGATCGTCAACACCTGCGGCTTTATCGACAGTGCGGTTCAGGAGTCTCTGGAAGCCATCGGTGAAGCCCTGACCGAAAACGGCAAAGTCATTGTCACCGGCTGCCTGGGCGCGAAAGTGGATCAGATCCGCGAAGTGCACCCGAAGGTGCTGGAGATCACCGGTCCGCACAGCTACGAGCAGGTGCTGGAACATGTTCATCACTACGTGCCAAAACCCAAGCACAACCCGTTCCTGAGCCTGGTGCCGGAACAGGGCGTGAAGCTGACGCCGCGCCACTACGCGTACCTGAAAATTTCCGAGGGCTGCAACCATCGCTGCACCTTCTGCATCATCCCGTCCATGCGTGGCGATCTGGTGAGCCGTCCAATCGGTGAAGTGCTGGCGGAAGCCAAACGTCTGGCCGACGCGGGCGTGAAGGAGCTGCTGGTCATCTCCCAGGACACCTCGGCCTACGGCGTGGACGTGAAACACCGCTCCGGTTTCCACAACGGCGAGCCGGTGAAAACCAGCATGGTCGGCTTGTGCGAGCAGCTTGCGAAGCTCGGTATCTGGACACGTCTGCACTACGTCTATCCGTACCCGCACGTTGACGATGTGATCCCGCTGATGGCGGAAGGCAAAATTCTGCCGTACCTGGATATCCCGCTGCAGCACGCCAGTCCGCGTATTCTGAAGCTGATGAAGCGTCCTGGCTCCGTTGACCGCCAGCTGGCGCGCATCAAGCAGTGGCGTGAAATCTGTCCGGATCTGACCCTGCGTTCCACCTTCATCGTCGGCTTCCCGGGTGAAACCGAAGAAGATTTCCAGATGCTGCTCGACTTCCTGAAAGAAGCCCGTCTGGACCGCGTTGGCTGCTTCAAGTACAGCCCGGTAGAGGGCGCAACCGCCAACGAGCTGGCGGACCAGGTGCCGGAAGAGGTGAAAGAGGAGCGCTGGAACCGCTTTATGCAGCTGCAGCAGCAGATCTCTGCTGAACGTCTGAAGGAAAAAGTGGGCCGCGAGATCATGGTTATCATCGACGAAGTGGATGAAGAAGGCGCGATTGGCCGCAGCATGGCGGACGCCCCTGAAATCGACGGTGCGGTGTACCTGAACGGCGAAACCAGCGTTAAGCCGGGTGATATTATTCGCGTGAAGGTTGAAAACGCGGATGAGTATGACCTGTGGGGTAGCCGGGTTTAAACATTAACCCCTCACCCCGGCCCTCTCCCCAAAGGGGCGAGGGGGAACAGACCGCACCGAGCAGTCCCCTCTCCCCTCAGAGGAGAGGGTTAGGGTGAGGGGTAAGATCCTGCAAAAACCTACCCCTTAATTCGCGGATCCAGCGCGTCGCGCAGCCCGTCCCCCAGCAGGTTAAACGCCAGCACGGTCAGGAAAATCGCCAGGCTCGGGAAGATCGCCACGTGCGGCGCAATCACCATATCTGCTCTCGCCTCGTTCAGCATCGCGCCCCACTCCGGCGTGGGAGGCTGCGCCCCTAACCCCAGAAACGACAGGCTGGCCGCCGAGATAATCGACACGCCGATACGCATGGTGAAATAGACCACGATGGACGACACCGTACCCGGCAGGATATGGCTGAACAGGATCGTGGCGTCGCTGGCCCCCATACTGCGGGCGGATTCGATAAAGGTCTGTTGTTTCAGCACCAGCGTGTTGCCGCGCACCAGGCGGGCGAAGGCCGGTATCGAAAAGACCGCGACCGCAATGATGACGTTCGCCATGCCGCTGCCCATGATCGCCACCACGGCAATCGCCAGCAGAATGCCGGGGAAGGCAAACAGCACGTCGCAGATGCGCATGATGATGCGGTCCCACCAGCCTTCATAATATCCCGCCACCAGCCCCAGCACCGTGCCGATTGCCGCACCGATTAATACCGCAAAGACCCCGGCAGCCAGCGAGATCTGCGCCCCCACCAGCACGCGGCTGAAGATATCCCGCCCGAGCGAATCCACGCCGAACCAGTGCATCATCGACGGCCCGTCGTTCAGACGGTCATAGTCAAAATAGTTTTCCGCATCAAACGGCGCGATCCACGGCGCAACGATCGCCACCACAATCAGCAGCAAAACAAACAGCCCTGCCGTCATCGCGACAGGCTGACGGCGAAAACGCCGCCAGAATTCAGACCACGGAGTGCGGATGTGCTCCGGCTTTAGCCCCGGCATAGCGTTTAATACGGCCTGACGACGCCAGTTCAACAATCGCATCTTACTTGTACCTGATGGCCGGGTTAATGGCGGCGTAAAGCACGTCCACCACTAAGTTGATAAGAATAAACTCCAGCGAGAACAGCAGGACTTCCGCCTGAATCACCGGATAATCGCGCATGTCGACTGAATCGACCAGCAGACGCCCCAGCCCCGGCCAGTTGAAGACTTTCTCCACCACAATGGAGCCGCCCAGCAGGAAGCCAAACTGCAGCCCCATCATCGTGACTACCGGGATCATCGCGTTGCGAAAACCGTGCTTGAGGATGACCCACTTCTCGCTGACCCCTTTCGCCCGCGCGGTGCGGATGTAGTCTTCGCTCAGCACGTCGACAAACGAGGCGCGGGTAAAGCGCGCCATCACAGCCGCCACGGCTGCGCCAAGGGTCATCGAGGGGAGAATGTAGTGCTTCCAGGTATCCGCGCCCACGGTCGGCAACCAGCCCAGCTCCACGGAGAAGATCTG
This sequence comes from Enterobacter quasimori, assembly GCF_018597345.1. NCBI lineage: Bacteria > Pseudomonadati > Pseudomonadota > Gammaproteobacteria > Enterobacterales > Enterobacteriaceae > Enterobacter > Enterobacter quasimori. The sequence goes on from NZ_JAHEVU010000001.1 coordinate 1,163,295, forward strand.
CATCAGCAGCATCCCGAGGGCGAATGCAGGGAAGGAGATGCCGGTCACCGCCAGCGCCATACCCAGTTTATCCGGCCAGCGGTTGCGCCAGACGGCGGCGACAATTCCCGCACCGAGACCAAACACCACCGCCCAGCCCATGCTCGCAAGGGTTAACCAAAAGGTCGGCATAAAGCGGCTGGCAATCTCTTCCGACACCGGGCGACGCGACACCATCGAGGTGCCAAAATCGCCCTGCAGCACGTTGCCTATATAGTGCAGGAACTGCATATACAACGGCCTGTCGAGACCCAGCTGCTTGCGCACCAGTTCAATAACGGTCGCATCCGCCTCGGGTCCGGCAATCAGCCGCGCCGGATCCCCCGGCAGCATATGGACAAACAGAAACACCAGCACCGCCACAATCAGCAGAGTCGGGATAAGCCCCAGCAGGCGTTTACAAACATAATTCAGCATGAGTGTTATTTTAAATCCGCATCGTCAAAGCTAAAGCCCGTATCCGGCATGATATAGAACCCGGTCAGCGCTTTGTTATGGGCGGAGACCAGCTTTTCCACCACCAGCGGCACCCACGGCGACTCTTTCCAGATGATATCCTGCGCGTCTTTATACAGCCGCGCTTTCTCCTCCGGTTTGGTGGTTTTCAGGGCATCGGCCAGGTCTTTGTCCACCTGCGGGTTGCTGTAGAACGCGGTGTTGAACAGGGTTGGCGGCCAGTTCTGTGAGGCAAACAGCGGCGACAGCGCCCAGTCGGCTTCACCGGTGGAAGCCGACCAGCCGGTGTAGAACATCCGCACGCCGCTCTCTTTCTGCCCTTTGCCCTCCACCTCTGCCGCACGCTGCCCGGCATCCATCGCGGTCACCTGCGCCTTGATGCCGACCTGCGCCAGCTGCTGCTGGGTGAACTGCAGCACCTTTTGAGCGGTACTGTGGTTATGCGAGGACCACAGCGTGGTGCTGAAGCCGTTCGGGAAGCCCGCCTCTTTCAGCAGCTCGCGCGCTTTGGCCGGATCGTAAGGCCACGGCTGGTAGCTTTGCGCATAGGCGATAGCCGGCGGCAGCACGCCGGTCGCCGGAGTGGCATAGCCCGCGAAAGCCACTTTCACCAGCGCCTGGCGGTTAATGGCATAGTTGATGGCTTCACGCACCTTCGGGTTATCGAACGGCTTTTGCGTGACGTTCATGCTGATGTAGCGCTGCATGATCGACGGGCTGGCAACCAGCTCCAGCTTGCTGTTTTTAGCCAGCAGCGCCGCCTGCTCGTACGGGATCGGGAAGGCAAACTGCGCTTCACCGGTTTGCAGCATCGCCGCGCGGGTGTTGTTATCCACCACCGGGCGCCAGGTAATGGTGTCGAGCTTCGGCAAGCCCTGCTGCCAGTATCCGGCGAATTTCTTCACCTTCACAAAATCGGTTTGATTCCAGGTAAGCAGTTCGTACGGGCCGGTGCCTACCGGGTGGAAGCCGATCTCCTTGCCGTATTTCTTCAGCGCCGCTGGCGAAATCATTGCCGTTGCCGGATGCGCAAGAATATTAATAAACGCGGAGAACGGCTCTTTCAGGGTGATCTTCACGGTTTCCGGGTCGACCGCCTCGGTGCTGGCGATATTTTTATACAGGTTGTAGCGCTTAAGGCTATTTTCCGGGTTGCTGGCGCGGTCGAGGTTGACCTTCACCGCTTCAGCATTGAAATCCGTGCCGTCCTGGAACTTCACGCCGGAACGCAGCTTGATGGTATACACCAGCCCGTCGTCCGAAACGGTATAGCTCTCCGCCAGCACGTTTTTGAGCTTCATCTCTTTATCCAGGCCAAACAGCCCCTGGTAGAACGATTTCGCCACCGCCTGCGACAGCGTGTCGTTAGCATCATACGGATCGAGCGTCGTAAAATTAGAGCCGACCGCCACGACCACGTCTTTGGCAGCGAACGCGGGGGCGGCGGCCAGCGCCGCCGTCACGCTCGCGGCTAACAGCCATGTCCGAGCAACAAATTTAACCATTGTGTTCTCCTGCCTGGTGTACGTTATAACCGCGAGAATGCATTGTCCTGACGCGGTGGTGCGACAAAATGACCGGGGCCGACTTCCCGAAGCGTAACGCGCTCCAGGGTTTCGCCCCGTTTACGAATATTGCTCGGCATTTCATCCTGCAGCAGCACGCGCTGTGCGTGGTGATGCGCAGGATCGGCAACCGGCACAGCAGCCATCAGCTTGCGGGTGTAGGGATGCTGCGGGTTTTCAAATACCGCCCGCCGCGGGCCAATCTCAACGATTTGCCCCATGTACATTACCGCAACACGGTGGCTGATACGCTCCACCACCGCCATATCATGCGAGATAAACAGGAAGGCAATGCCCATATCCCGCTGTAAATCGAGCAATAAATTGATGATTTGCGCGCGGATAGAGACATCCAGTGCCGAAACGGACTCATCCGCAATCACCACTTTTGGATTCAGCGCCAGCGCCCGCGCAATGCAAATGCGCTGCCGCTGCCCGCCGGAAAACTCGTGGGGATAACGCCAGGCATGTTCAGGCTTCAGCCCGACGCGCTCCAGCAGCCAGGCCACGCGACGCTGCGCCGCCTCACCGTCGAGCAGGTTATGCACCCGCAGCGGCTCCATGATCGAATACCCCACCGTATGACGCGGATCGAGAGAAGCATACGGATCCTGGAAAATAAACTGGATATCCCGGCGCACGGCCTGCAGCTGGCTGTCTGGCAGGGTGTCGATACGTTCGCCGTTAAAGGTAATGGTCCCGGCCTGGGTCTCCACCAGCCGGAGCAGCGCGCGTCCGGTCGTGGATTTACCGCAGCCCGACTCCCCCACCAGCGCCAGCGTTTCACCCGGCCAGAGATCAAAACTGACGTTTTCCACCGCATGGACTTCGCGCTTCACGCGATTGAACACCCCGCTGCGCAGCGGAAAGCGCGTGACCAGATCGCGAACTTCCAGAATGGGCCTGCCCGGCACCACCGTATCCTGCTCGGTTTCGGCCGTCTGCACGCCCGCCTCGCCCTGAGCCATCAACGGAAAACGGCGCGGTAAATCGCTGCCGTTCATCGCCCCAAGACGCGGCACCGCCGCCAGCAGCGCTTTGGTGTAAGGATGAACAGGCGCATGAAAAATCTGCTCAACCGTGCCCGTCTCCACGGCGTGCCCCCGGTGCATCACCAGCACCCGGTCGGCGATATCCGCCACCACGCCCATGTCGTGGGTGATAAAAATCACCCCCATCTCCATTTCCTGCTGCAGCACTTTGATCAGCTGCAGGATCTGCGCCTGAATCGTCACGTCCAGCGCCGTTGTCGGCTCGTCGGCGATCAGCACCGCCGGACGGCACGAGAGCGCCATCGCAATCATGACGCGCTGGCGCATTCCCCCGGAAAGCTGATGCGGGTAGCGCCCCAGAATGGCCTGGGCTTCAGGAATGCGCACCCTTTCCAGCATCCGCTTCGCTTCGAGGAGCGCTTCATCGCCGCTTAACCCCTGATGCAGGCGGATGGACTCGGCAATCTGCTCGCCCACCGGAAAAACCGGGTTCAGCGAGGTCATCGGCTCCTGGAAAATCATGGCGATATCCGCCCCGCGCACGCCCTGCATCTGCGAGCCACTCAGTTCATTTAAATCAATGACCTGACGGTTACGGCGGCGCAGGAGCATTTTCTCGCTGCCGATCTGCCCGCCCGTTTGCTCCAGCAGGCGCATCAATGCCAGTGCGGTCACCGACTTACCGGAACCAGACTCACCGACAATGGCCAGCGTTTCGCCACGATGCAGCGAAAACGATAAATTCTGTACTGCGGGGATGAACTGCCGCTCCTCCTGAAACGCAATATTCAGCTGATGGACAGCCAATACCTGGCGGTTGTCCAGCTCTTCACTGTGCGGCACGTTTTGCCCCCTTATTCACGATAGATCCCCGTACTGGGCTCATCACCGGCATAGCCCCAGGCGCGGTACATCCCTTCGCTGTTAAACGGCAGGGCCACGTTGCCCTCACGATCCACCGCAATCAACCCGCCGACGCCGCCAAGCGCGGGAAGTTTTTCCATTACCACTCGCTCGCAGGCCTCGCTCAGGCTTAATCCGCCGTAATCCATCAGCGCGGTGATGTCATAGGCCGCGAGCGCGCGGATAAACACCTCCCCGGTTCCGGTACAGGACACCGCGGCCGTCGCGTTGTTGGCGTAGCAGCCTGCGCCGGGCAGCGGGCTGTCGCCGACGCGTCCCGGCAGCTTGTTGGTCATCCCGCCCGTTGACGTTGCCGCCGCGAGGTTCCCGGCTTTATCGAGCGCCACCGCGCCGACCGTGCCCATTTTGGTGGTTTCATCCAGCGGCGCGGCGTGGTCAAGCTGCGTCTTGCCTGCCGTACGGGCTTCCAGCAGCTGCTGATAGCGCTCCTCCGTGGAAAACAGATCCGGCGATACCGGCTCCATCCCGTGTTCAAAGGCAAACGTCTCCGCCCCTTCGCCCGCCAGCAGCACGTGCGGGCTCGCTTCCATCACCAGACGCGCGGCCAGCACCGGGTTGCGCAGACGGCTGACGCCCGCCACGGCCCCCGCTTTCAGGGTGACGCCGTCCATCACGCAGGCATCCAGCTCGTGCGTTTCATCCCGGGTAAAGACCGAGCCGATCCCCGCGTTAAACAACGGGCACTCTTCCAGCAGGCGCACCGCCTCGGTGACCACGTTCAGCGCGCTCTCGCCCGCTTCCAGCATCCGCTGACCTGTTTCCACAATGGCGTACAGCGCGTCAATGTAGCGCTTTTCCTGCTCGGGACTGAGCTGTGCACGGGTGATTGCCCCGGCGCCGCCATGAATTGCGATTACCGCATTAACCATTTCGCATCACCCGTTAGCCTGATTTGCGGCTTTTTCTATAAATATCATTATCGTCGACGAAACTTCAGATGATTTTTGAATATAGAAAGACGCAACTGTGATGTAAAGCGTACACCCATCGGGTCATACAGTTAGCCGCACTTTTCTGCCATAATGGGCGCTTTCGTTGTTACTCCGCAGGAGCCCACCATGGATTTTACCGCCGGACTGATGCCGCTTGAGACGGCACTCACGCAGATGCTTGACCGAGTTTCCCCGCTGCATGACGTTGAGACGCTGCCCCTCGTGCGCTGTTTTGGCCGTATTGCCGCGCGCGATATCGTCTCTCCGCTTAACGTGCCGGGGTTTGATAACTCCGCGATGGACGGTTACGCGGTGCGCCTGGCGGATCTCCAGACGGGTAACGCCCTGCCGGTGGCGGGTAAAGCCTTTGCGGGTCAGCCGTTTAGCGGTGAATGGCCTGCGGGTACCTGCGTGCGCATTATGACCGGCGCACCGGTTCCGGCAGGCTGCGACGCCGTGGTGATGCAGGAAGAGACCGAACGGACCGACGACGGCGTGCGTTTTACCGCGAGCGTCAAAGCGGGCCAGAACATCCGTCGCACGGGCGAGGACATTACCCTCGGCGCGACGGTCTTTGCCGCCGGACAGAAGCTGACGGTGGCGGAGCTGCCGGTCCTGGCCTCGCTCGGTATCGCGGACATCGACGTTATCCGTAAAGTGCGCGTTGCCGTTTTCTCCACCGGCGACGAGCTACAGCTTCCGGGCCAGCCGCTGCAGGACGGCCAGATTTACGACACCAACCGCCTGGCGGTACACCTGATGCTGGAGCAGCTGGGCTGCGAAGTGATTAACCTCGGCATCATTCCTGACGTTCCGGAAAAACTGCGCGCCGCGTTTATCGAGGCGGATAACGCAGCCGACGTGGTCATCAGCTCCGGCGGCGTCTCCGTGGGCGAAGCGGATTACACCAAAACCCTTCTTGAAGAGCTGGGCGAAATCGCCTTCTGGAAGCTGGCGATCAAGCCGGGCAAACCGTTCGCGTTTGGCAAGCTTTCACGCAGCTGGTTCTGCGGCCTGCCTGGTAACCCGGTCTCGGCGGCACTCACCTTCTACCAGCTGGCGATCCCGCTGCTGGCGAAGCTTTCCGGCAACAGGGCCAGCCCGCTGCCGGAACGCCTGCGCGTGCGTGCCGCCACGCGCCTGAAAAAATCACCGGGCCGTCTCGATTTCCAGCGCGGCATTTTGGCGCGCAACGCGGACGGCGAGCTCGAAGTGAGTACCACCGGGCACCAGGGCTCACACATTTTCAGCTCCTTCAGCCAGGGCAACTGCTTCATCGTGCTGGAGCGCGAACGCGGCAACGTGGAAGCCGGCGAATGGGTTGAGGTCGAGCGCTTTAACCACCTGTTCGGAGGCTGACATGACGGTGGAGCTGAGCGACCAGGAGATGATGCGCTACAACCGCCAGATTATCCTGCGCGGGTTTGACTTCGAGGGCCAGGAAGCGCTTAAGGCGGCCAGCGTGCTGGTCGTCGGGCTGGGCGGGCTGGGCTGCGCCGCCGCGCAGTATCTTGCGGCGGCGGGCGTGGGCAGGATGACGCTGCTGGATTTCGATACCGTATCGGTCTCCAACCTGCAGCGCCAGACGCTGCACAGCGACGCGACGGTGGGCCAGCCGAAAGTGGAATCCGCCGGGGCTGCGCTGGCGCGCATCAACCCCCACGTTCAGTTCACCCTCATTGACGCAATGCTGGATGACGACGCGCTCTCCGCGCAGATTGCGCAGCATGACCTGGTGCTGGACTGCACCGATAACGTCGCCGTCCGCAACCAGCTCAACGCGGGCTGTTTTGCCCACAAAACCCCGCTGGTCTCCGGCGCGGCAATCCGCATGGAGGGGCAAATCAGCGTCTTCACGTACGCCGAGGGTGAACCCTGCTACCGCTGCCTGAGCCGACTGTTTGGCGAGAATGCGCTGACCTGCGTTGAGGCGGGCGTGATGGCGCCGCTCGTCGGCGTGATTGGCTCACTGCAGGCAATGGAAGCGATCAAAGTCCTGGCGAACTACGGCACGCCCGCAGCGGGGAAAATCGTGATGTATGACGCGATGACCTGCCAGTTCCGCGAGATGAAGCTGATGCGTAGCCTGGGGTGTGAGGTGTGTAGTCACTAAAAAGTCGGGTGGCGGCTTCGCCTTACCCGACCTACAACGGCTCGAACGTAGGCCGGGTAAGCGTCAGCGCCACCCGGCAACAGTATCAGATCGACGTCCTTCCAAACGCCCCCTGCCAGTCCTGCTCGAACTTCACGATCGCCGCATCCACGGCCGGAGAGGTAATAAACTGCTGCGCCACGTCCAGCGGCAGCGTGATGGACTCGCACCCTGCCAGCAGGCAGTCCAGCGCCTGACGCGGGGTTTTAAAGCTCGCGGCCAGCACCTTTGACTGCGGGGCGTGCAGCGTCAGCAGCTGCTGTAATTCAACCACGGTCTGGATCCCGTCCCCGCCCTGCGCGTCCACGCGGTTAACGTAAGGCGCCACATACTCAGCACCTGCCAGCGCGGAGAGCATCCCCTGCGCGGCACCGTATACCGCCGTACCCAACGTCGGGATCCCTTCAGCCTTCAGCATCTTAATCGCCGCCAGCCCCTCTGCGGTCACCGGCACTTTCACCACCAGATCGTTAATGATGGCGCGCAGCTTGCGCGCGTCCTCCACCATCCCTTCGGCGGTGGTCGCCATCACCTGGGCGAACAGGCGGCCTTTACCGCCCAGCGCGTCGTGCAGCTCTGGCAATAATACGTCCAGCGGCGTTTTACCTGCCGCCACAATGCTTGGGTTGGTGGTCACGCCCGCCAGCGGGAAGATACGCGCCAGCTTTTTAACTGCCGCAACGTCAGATGTGTCGAGATAAAGTTCCATGATGTCACCCTCAAAATTAGCCTGCACTTACCCTATCACGACAAAACCTGCTCAGTAGTTGACCTGTATCAAGATAGCTTTCATTCGAAAGTCATTTAATCTTCATATGCAAGATAAGAGGCGAAATCATGATCTTCAATATTCAGCGTTACTCTACCCACGATGGCCCCGGCATTCGAACCGTGGTGTTCCTGAAAGGCTGCTCGCTGGGCTGTCGCTGGTGCCAGAACCCGGAAAGCCGCTCCCGCAGCCGGGACGTGCTGTTTGATGCGCGCCTGTGTCTGGACGGCTGCGACCTGTGCCAGCAGGCGGCACCGGGCTGTATCGAACGCGCGCTGAATGGTCTGGTCATCCACCGCGAAAAGCTGAATGAAGAGACGCTTAATGCCCTTACCGACTGCTGCCCGACGCAGTCGCTGACCGTCTGCGGTGAAGAGCAGCAGGTCGAGGAGATCATGGCGACCGTACTGCGCGACAAACCCTTCTACGATCGCAGCGGCGGCGGGATCACCCTCTCCGGCGGCGAGCCGTTTATGAACCCTGAACTGGCGCAGGCCCTGTTTAAAGCCAGCCACGAACACGGGATCCACACCGCCGTCGAAACCTGCCTTCACGTGCCGTGGCACTATATCGAGCCGTCATTACCGTACGTCGATCTGTTCCTCGCCGACCTGAAGCACGTCGACGGCGACGTTTTCAAGCTGTGGACGGACGGTTCGGCTAAGCGCATCCTGGACAACCTGAAGCGCCTTGCCGCCGCCGGGAAAAAGATCACCATCCGCGTGCCGCTGATCCAGGGCTTCAACGCCGATGAAGCCTCCATCACCGCCATTACCAACTTCGCCGCCGACGAACTCGGCGTCGACGATATTCATTTTCTGCCGTATCACACGCTGGGCATGAACAAATACACCCTGCTCGGCCAACCCTACTCTGCCCCTGACAAACCGCTGGATAACCCTGCCCTGCTGGACTTCGCGCAGCAGTACGCCTGCCAGAAAGGGTTAACCGCGACCTTACGAGGATAAACCTATGACAACCCTGAATCTCAATACCCTCAGCGAGCGCATTAAGGCGCACAAAACGGCCCTGGTGCATATCGTCAAGCCGCCGGTCTGTACCGAGCGCGCGCAGCATTACACCGAAATGTACCAGCAGCACATGGACAAGCCGATCCCGGTCCGTCGCGCCCTGGCGCTGGCGCATCACCTGGCGGAACGTACCATCTGGATCAAACACGACGAGCTGATTATCGGTAACCAGGCCAGCGAAGTGCGCGCCGCACCGATTTTCCCGGAATACACCGTCTCCTGGATTGAGAAAGAGATCGACGGCCTGGCGGACCGCCCGGGCGCGGGCTTTGCGGTGAGCGAAGAGAACAAGCGCGTACTGCATGAAATCTGCCCGTGGTGGCGCGGCCAGACGGTGCAGGACCGCTGCTACGGCATGTTCACCGACGAGCAGAAAGGCCTGCTGGAAAGCGGCATCATCAAAGCCGAAGGCAACATGACCTCCGGCGACGCGCACCTGGCGGTGAACTTCCCGCTGGTGCTGGAGAAAGGTCTCGACGGCCTGCGCGCCAAAGTGGCCGAGCGCCGCTCGCGCATCAACCTGACGGTACTGGAAGACCTGCACGGCGACCAGTTCCTGAAGGCGATTGATATCGTGCTGGAAGCGGTGAGCCTGCACATCAAACGCTTCGCCGATCTGGCGCGCGAGATGGCCTCAACCGAAACCCGCGCAAGCCGCCGCGACGAGCTGCTGGCGATGGCAGAAAACTGCGACGTGATTGCTCACGAGCCGCCAAAAACCTTCTGGCAGGCGCTGCAGCTGTGCTACTTCATTCAGCTGATCCTGCAGATTGAGTCCAACGGCCACTCCGTCTCCTTCGCGCGTATGGATCAGTATCTCTATCCGTACTACCGCCGCGACGTGGAGCTGAACCAGAGCCTCGACCGCGAACACGCCATTGAACTGCTGCACAGCTGTTGGCTGAAGCTGCTGGAAGTGAACAAGATCCGCTCCGGCTCGCACTCCAAGGCTTCCGCCGGCAGCCCGCTGTACCAGAACGTCACCATCGGCGGCCAGAAGCTGGTCAACGGTGAGCCGATGGACGCGGTGAACCCGCTCTCGTACGCGATTCTGGAATCCTGCGGCCGTCTGCGCTCCACCCAGCCGAACCTGAGCGTGCGCTATCACGCGGGCATGAGCAACGACTTCCTCGACGCCTGCGTGCAGGTGATCCGCTGCGGCTTCGGGATGCCGGCGTTCAACAACGATGAAATCGTGATCCCGGAATTCATCAAGCTCGGCGTTGAGCGCGGCGACGCCTACGACTACGCGGCCATCGGCTGCATCGAAACCGCGGTGGGCGGCAAGTGGGGCTATCGCTGCACCGGCATGAGCTTTATCAACTTCGCCCGCGTGATGCTGGCCGCGCTGGAAGGCGGCCGCGATGCCACCAGCGGCAAGGTATTCCTGCCGCAGGAGAAAGCGCTTTCTGCCGGTAACTTCGACAATTTCGACGAGGTGATGGCGGCGTGGGACAGCCAGATCCGCTACTACACCCGTAAATCCATCGAGATTGAGTACGTGGTGGACACCATGCTGGAGGAAAATGTCCACGATATTCTCTGCTCGGCGCTGGTGGACGACTGCATCGAACGCGCGAAAAGCATCAAGCAGGGCGGCGCGAAGTATGACTGGGTCTCCGGCCTGCAGGTGGGCATCGCCAACCTCGGCAACAGCCTGGCGGCGGTGAAGAAGCTGGTGTTCGAACAGGGCGTCATTGGCCAGCAGCAGCTGGCGGCCGCCCTGGCGGATGACTTCGAGGGGCTGACTCACGAGCAGCTGCGTCAGCGCCTGATCAACGGCGCGCCGAAGTACGGCAACGACGACGACAGCGTGGATATGCTGCTGACCCGTGCCTATCAGACCTATATTGAAGAGCTGAAGCAGTACCACAACCCACGCTACGGCCGCGGCCCGATTGGCGGTAACTATTACGCGGGCACCTCTTCCATTTCCGCGAACGTGCCGTTTGGCGCGGCGACGATGGCGACGCCAGACGGACGTAAGGCGCACACCCCGCTGGCGGAAGGGGCAAGCCCGGCTTCCGGTACCGATCACCTCGGCCCGACGGCGGTGATCGGGTCGGTGGGTAAACTGCCTACCGAGGCGATTCTCGGCGGCGTGCTGCTGAACCAGAAGCTGAACCCGTCAACGCTGGAAAACGACAGCGATCGCCAGAAGCTGATGGTGCTGCTGCGCACCTTCTTCGAGGTACATAAGGGCTGGCATATTCAGTACAACATCGTCTCGCGCGACACGCTGCTGGAGGCGAAGAAACACCCTGACCAGTATCGTGACCTCGTGGTGCGCGTCGCGGGCTACTCGGCGTTCTTCACCGCCCTGTCGTCGGATGCGCAGGACGATATTATCGCCCGTACTGAACATACGCTGTAACGGTGTATCCCCTAAGGGGAAATGCGCACGCTGATGCCCTCACCCCGGCCCTCTCCCACGGGGAGAGGGAGAAAACACTAAAAACGGCAACCTCGGTTGCCGTTTTGCTTTTACTTTCGAATGAAATTAAATTTGTGCTCCCCGTCACCTTGTTATTAGAATGTTTCAAAACGCAGTGACCCAGGAGCACAGTATGACCGTTAAAGTTATCGTCACCGATATGGACGGAACTTTCCTTGATGATGCCAAGCAGTACGATCGCGACCGCTTCCAGGCACAGTTTGCGCAGCTTAAAGCCCGCGACATTGAATTCGTTGTCGCCAGCGGCAACCAGTATTACCAGCTCATCTCCTTCTTTCCGGAGCTCAAAGATCGGATCTCCTTCGTGGCGGAAAACGGCGCGCTGGTGTTCGATCGCGGGGAACAGATTTTTCACGGCGAGCTAACCCGCCATGAATCGCAGATCGTCATTGGCGAGCTGCTGAAAGATAAAGGGCTGAACTTCGTGGCCTGCGGGCTGGAGAGTGCCTACGTGAGCGACAAAGCTCCTGAAGCGTTCGTGGCGCTGATGTCAAAGCACTACCACCGCTTAAAGCGCATCAGCGATTACCGTGAAATTGACGACGTGCTGTTTAAGTTCTCCCTGAACCTGCCGGACAGCGATATCCCTAATCTGGTGGATAAGCTGCACGTCTCGCTGGACGGTATCATGAAGCCCGTTACCAGCGGCTTTGGCTTTGTGGATTTGATTATCCCCGGCCTGCACAAGGCTAACGGCATCAGCCGCCTGCTGAAGCGCTGGAAAATCTCCCCGCAGGAGTGCGTGGCCATTGGCGACAGCGGCAACGATGCCGAAATGCTGAAGCTGGTGAAATATTCCTTTGCGATGGGCAACGCGGCGGAAAGCATCAAAGAAATCAGCCATTACAGCACCGACGACAACAACCATCAGGGCGCGCTGAACGTCATTCAGGCCGTGCTCGACAACCATTCCCCGTTCGACGCCTGATCCTCTCCTCGCCGGAGCCTGGCTCCGGCTTATCACTCTTTTTCCGTCCTGTGGCTTGCGTCAAGTTTTTAAACTTGCATTAACTTAATTTTAACTTAAAGTATCACTTGTAGATATTTTTACTTTCGAATGAAAGATGCGAGGCAGTTATGACCTTTACCAGTGAAACTTTGCCGGCGGATCACAAAGCGGCAATCCGTCAGTTGAAACGTGAGCTGCGCGCGCAGATCGGCGACGTGCAGGCGGTGTTCAACAAGCTCAGCGACAGCATTGCCACCCGCGTGGCGGAAATTAACGCGCTTAAAAATAAAGGTGAATCCGTCTGGCCAACGATCCCGTTTGCCGATGTAAAAAACGGCACCATTACCGACGCGCAGCGCGAAGCCGTTAAGCGCCGCGGCTGCGCGGTGATTAAAGGTCACTTCCCGCGCGAGCAGGCGCTGGCGTGGGATCAGTCGATGCTCGACTACCTCGATCTGAACAAGTTTGACGAGGTGTATAAAGGGCCGGGCGATAACTTCTTCGGCACCTTAACGGCCTCTCGTCCGGAGATTTACCCGATTTACTGGTCGCAGGCGCAGATGCAGGCGCGCCAGAGCGAAGAGATGGCGCAGGTGCAGTCGTTCCTGAACCGTTTATGGACATTCGAGAGCAACGGCAAACAGTGGTTTGACCCGGACGTGAGCGTGATTTATCCGGACCGTATCCGCCGCCGTCCGCCGGGAACCACCTCGAAAGGGCTGGGCGCGCATACCGACTCCGGCGCGCTGGAGCGCTGGCTGCTGCCGGCTTACCAGCAGGTGTTCGCCCGCGTGTTTGACGGCAACGTTGAGAAATACGATCCGTGGAACGCCGCGCACCGTACCGAAGTGGAAGAGTATACCGTCGATAACACCACCAAATGCTCGGTGTTCCGCACCTTCCAGGGCTGGACGGCGCTGTCGGACATGATCCCCGGCCAGGGGCTGCTGCACGTGGTGCCCATCCCGGAAGCGATGGCGTATATTTTGCTGCGTCCGCTGCTGGACGACGTGCCGGAAGACGAGCTGTGCGGCGTGGCGCCGGGGCGCGTGCTGCCGGTTTCCGAGAAGTGGCACCCGCTTCTCATCGAGGCGCTGACCAGCATTCCGGCACTCGAGGCGGGTGATTCGGTGTGGTGGCACTGCGATGTGATCCACTCCGTCGCGCCGGTGGACAATCAGCAGGGCTGGGGCAACGTAATGTACATTCCCGCCGCACCGATGTGCGAGAAAAACCTCGCCTATGCGAAGAAGGTGAAGGAAGCGCTGGAGACCGGCGCGTCGCCAGGAGACTTCCCGCGCGAGGATTATGAAAAGAGCTGGCAGGACCGCTTTACCGTGAACGATCTCAACATCCACGGCAAGCGCGCGCTGGGCATGGCTTAACTGTCGTACAGCCCTTCCCGCTCTACGGCGGTGCGTCGTTTTCCCTGACGTATCCGCCGTACCGAATCCCGAACGGTCAACGTACCGTTAAGCAGTAACGTCCCCACCGGCGCGTCCGGGCGCATGAGCCTCTGCTGGAGCATATGTACCGCTTCGGTTCCGAGCTCGTCGCGGGGAACGTGCACGGCCGTTAAGGGAACATCCTGGATCGCCGCCAGGTTAAACCCGTCGATGCTCATCACCGACACGTCCTGCGGCACGCGCAGACCGTGGTTTTGTAATGCGCTGATGGTGCCCGCCGCCATAAAGTCGCCGCCGACCAGAAACGCGGTAGGTAAATCTTTCCCCTGCACTTCGCTGAGCCAGCTGCTGACCGCCTGTTCCGTTTCTCGCGCGCTGAAGCTGGGCACCACCAGCAGATCGCGTTTATCGCTGAACGTCAGGTTATGGGACTGCCACGCGTCGCGGATCCCCGACAGGCGCAGCTCCATGGTGTAGCGACGCAGGCACAAAACGTTCATCACCTCACGGTGTCCCATCTCGAACAGGTATTCCGCCGCCCGCTCGCCAATGGCGCGGTGGTCCGGCGCAACGGCAGGCAGACGCATGTGCCGGTCGCGGCAGTTAATCAGCATGCAGGGTTTACCCACATCCACCGCCAGATCGTGAATGTGCGGATCGTCGATGCCGAGAAGGATTGCCGCCTGAGTATCCGGCTCATTCATGCGCGCCAGAAAAAGCTGGGCGTCGCTGTCGTTCTCTTCCAGCGCGCAGTAGCGCAGGCGCACATCATGGGACGCGAGGCCTTTACTCACGCTCTGGATCACGCGGTAGTAAAAGATGTCGGACCGCTCGTCGAAGGCGCGCTGGGGGGCAAAAACCACCAGGCTATTGAGCAGCAGCCGTCCCGCCGCCATGCCCTCCATCACCCCCAGCTCCCGCGCGCACGCCAGCACCTTTGCGCGCGCTTTTTCGCTGGTATTCGCTTTCCCCGCCAGCACCCGAGACACGGTGCTGATCGAGAGCTGCGTACGGGCGGCGATTTCGGTGATTTTTAGCCTTTTGTCCATTTTGTGATCTGGCTCCATTTGCGAAATGAAAAAATTTTCATAGCGTATCCGTCAGGCAATAACTGACATAAATGCCATCATGCCAGAGTGGTTGAGTTAGTTATGAGAAATTTTGCACAAAATCCACTATTGCCCACTCATTTTCTCCCTTAAGGTGAACTTGTCACACAACTTCCATACTAGTTGTATACCAACTTAAGCAATTTAAACGGATAGAAATCAAAGGCATAAAAATCTGTGTGACACCTGAACCTCCGTCCCCTTACCGTCCGTCTTGTGGAGAGTAAAATGAGTCAGGACATCAATAACACCGTTGCGACAAGCAAAACCCGTCGCGTCATCAAGAACCTGCGCTGGTACGTGCTGGTGCTGTTCTTACTTGGCGTCACCGTTAACTACATCACCCGAAATTCGTTAGGCATTCTTGCCCCCGAGCTGAAAGAGAGCCTCGGGATCACCACCGAGCAGTACTCCTGGATCGTTGGCGCGTTCCAGATCGCCTACACCATTTTCCAGCCCCTCTGCGGCTGGCTGATTGACGTGATCGGCCTGAAGATTGGCTTTATGGTCTGCGCCGGGATCTGGGCGCTGATGTGTATTTTCCACGCGGGCGCCGGAAGCTGGCTGCACCTGGCTATTTTGCGCTTCTTTATGGGTGCCTCAGAGGCCGCCGCTACCCCGGCGAACGCCAAAACCATCGGTGAATGGTTCCCGAAATCAGAACGACCCGTTGCCGCCGGCTGGGCGGGCGTGGGCTTCTCCATCGGCGCGATGCTGGCTCCGCCAATCATCTACTTTGCTCACGCCTCGTTTGGCTGGCAGGGGGCGTTTATGTTTACCGGCGTGCTGGCGCTGCTGTGGGTGATCCTGTGGTGGGCGTTCTACCATAACCCGGAGCAGCACCCGAACCTGAGCAAGGACGAGCTGGCGTTTATCAAACAGGATAACGAACCGCCTGCCGTCAAACTGCCCTTCCTGACCGCGCTGAAAACCGTCTCGAAAAACAAACGCTTCTACGGTATCGCCATCCCGGCCTTTATGGCGGAACCCGCCTGGGCGGTGCTGAGCTTCTGGGTACCGCTGTACCTCGCCAAAGAGCACGGCATGGACCTGAAGCAGATTGCGATGTTTGCCTGGCTGCCGTTCCTCGCCGCCGACCTCGGCAGCGTGGCGAGCGGCTACCTGACGCGTCTGTACACCCGCCTGTTCGGCTGCTCCCGCGTTAACTCGGTCGTCGCCAGCTCCGTGACCGGCGCGTTCCTGATGATCTCGCTGGCCATCGTGGCCATCACCCGCGACCCGTATATCACCATCGTGCTGATCTCCATCGGCGGCTTCGGGCACCAGATCATCTCCTGCATGCTGAGCGCCCTGGTCGTGGAGTCCTTCGACAAAGGACAGATGGCGACCGTCAACGGCATGCGCGGCTCGGCGGCGTGGATCGCCAGCTTCCTGTTCTCGCTGTTAATCGGTGTGACCGCCGACAAAATCGGCTTTAACCCGCTCTTTATCGCCATGGGCTTCTTTGACCTGATTGGCGCTGTCTTCCTGGTAGCATTTATTGCTGAACGTCGCGCCAAGCGCGCCTGATAGTGGATGTATTGCATATGAAAACCCTGAAAAACTGGACCCTTGATACGCAGTCGGCAAACCATCTGGAACTGCTGGTCGATAACCAGCACCGCCTGTGCCTGTATGTGCTGGAAGAGAACCTTTTCCGCGTGCTGATTAAGCGCAAAGGCGAGCTGGCGCTGGACCGCACCTGGAGTATCGCGCCGGAAAAAGACGTGCCCTGGGAAGGCCGCCGTCGTGACGACATAAGCGGTTTCTCCTGCCCGGCCTGGAACCTGACGCAGCAGGGTGAGACGCTGACCGTGGCAACCGAACAGCTGCGCGTGACCGTCCACCAGCCGCTGTGGCTGGAGTGGCACTACCGCAATGAGGCGGGCGAATGGCTGCCGCTGGTCAATGACCGCCCCACCAGCGCCTACCTGCTGAACGCCCACGGCGACGGCGTGGCGCACTACCTGAGCCGCCGCAAGGACGAGCGTTTCTACGGCCTGGGCGAAAAAGCGGGCGATCTGCAGCGCAACGGCAAACGCTATGAGATGCGCAACCTCGACGCAATGGGGTACAACGCGGCCAGCACCGACCCGCTCTACAAGCACATCCCGTTCACTATCGCCCGCCGCGACGACGTCAGCTACGGCCTGTTCTACGACAACCTGAGCAGCTGCTGGCTGGATCTGGGCAACGAGATCGACAACTACCACACCGCCTATCGCCGCTGGCAGGCGGAAGCGGGCGATATCGACTACTACATCTTTACCGGCAAGCGCGTGCTGGACGTCACCAAGGCCTTTGTGCGCCTCACCGGGAAAACGCTGTTCGGACCGAAATGGAGCCTGGGCTACAGCGGCTCGACCATGCACTACACCGACGCGCCGGACGCGCAAAACCAGCTGATGAACTTCATCCGACTGTGTGAAGAACACGCCATTCCGTGCGACTCGTTCCAGCTTTCGTCTGGCTATACCTCCATCAACGGCAAGCGCTACGTCTTCAACTGGAACTATGACAAAGTGCCGCAGCCGAAGGTAATGAGCCAGGCGTTCCACGACGCGGGATTGAAGCTGGCCGCCAACATCAAGCCGTGCCTGCTGCAGGATCATCCGCGCTACAGCGAAGTGGCGGAGAGCGGCCTGTTCATTCGCGATTCAGAAACCGATGCCCCCGAACGTTCCAGCTTCTGGGATGACGAAGGCTCGCACCTCGACTTTACCAACCCGCAGACGGTGCAGTGGTGGCAGAACGGCGTCACCACGCAGCTGCTGGAGATGGGCATCGACTCCACCTGGAACGACAACAACGAGTATGAAGTGTGGGACGGGGAAGCCCGCTGTCACGGCTTCGGCCAGGAGATCGCCATCAAGCACATTCGCCCGGTGATGCCGCTACTGATGATGCGCGCCTCGCTGGAAGCGCAGCAGCGCTTTGCGCCGGAAAAACGCCCGTATCTCATCTCCCGCTCCGGCTGCGCCGGGATGCAGCGCTACGTTCAGACCTGGAGCGGCGACAACCGCACCAGCTGGGACACGCTGCGCTATAACATCCGCATGGGGCTGGGCATGAGCCTGTCCGGGCTGTTCAACGTCGGCCATGACGTGGGCGGTTTCTCCGGCGACAAGCCGGACGCCGAGCTGTTCGTGCGCTGGGTGCAGAACGGCGTGATGCACCCGCGCTTTACCATTCACTCGTGGAACGATGACCACACGGTGAACGAGCCGTGGATGTACCCGGGCGTCACCCCAGCCATTCGCGGCGCGATTGAGCTGCGCTACCGCCTGCTGCCGTATCTCTATACTCTGCTCTGGCAGGCGCACGCCGACGACGAGCCGATGCTGCGCCCGACCTTCCTCGACCACGAGCACGATGCACAGACGTTTGAGGAGTGCGATGACTTCCTGCTGGGCCGCGACCTGCTGGTGGCCAGCGTCGTCGAAGCCGGGCAGCGCGAGCGCCGCGTCTGGCTGCCGGAGAACGAAACGGGCTGGTACGATTTTTACACCCACGCGTGGTATGCAGGCGGGCAATCCATCGTTCTCGACGCGCCGCTGGAAAAACTGCCGCTGCTGGTGCGCGCCGGTGCCGGCCTGCCGCTCAGCGAGCGTATCACGCATGTGAGTGCCGAAAAAGATACGGCCCGCGAACTGAAGCTGTTCCCGGTGAAGGGCGTCGGCACAACCTCGGGCATGCTGTTTGAAGACGACGGTGAAAGCTGGGGATACCAGAACGGCAATGCGCTGTGGGTGGAATGGGAAATGGTGTGCGATGGCGCAACCATCAACCTGAAGGTGAACGCGCGCGGGGATTATCGTCCGGCGTGGAAAGCGCTGAAGGTGTCGTTACCGGCGGGGGAAAAACGTACGCTGCGGGTGAACGGGGTTGAAGGGAGTGAATGGGTGCTGTAGTGCGGCCTGATGCCCTCACCCTAACCCTCTCCCACTGGGAGAGGGAATAGAACGTAGGCCGGGTAAGGCGAAGCCGCCACCCGGCTTTTTTTTAGTTCTCGATACCTTTGCTGCGCAGGTAATCTTCGTAGTTACCGGTGAAGTCCACCACGCGCTCTGGCGTAATTTCGATCACGCGAGTCGCCAGCGAGCTGACAAACTCACGGTCGTGAGAGACGAAGATCAGCGTGCCCTGGTACATCTCCAGCGCCATGTTCAGGGATTCGATAGATTCCATATCCAGGTGGTTAGTCGGTTCGTCCATCACCAGGATGTTTGGTTTTTCCATCATCAGCTTGCCGAACAGCATGCGGCCTTTCTCACCACCGGAGAGCACTTTAGCCGGCTTTTTGATGTCGTCCTGGCTGAACAGCAGACGACCCAGAATGCTGCGCACCGCCTGCTCGTCGTCGCCTTCCTGCTTCCACTGGCTCATCCAGTCGAAGACGGTCAGGTCATTTTCGAACTCGTACTCATGGTCCTGCGCGTAGTAGCCAATCTGCGCGTTCTCGGACCATTTCACGGTGCCGTTGTCCGGCTGCAGTTCGCCGACCAGGGTTTTCAGCATGGTGGATTTACCCACGCCGTTGGCGCCCAGAATGGCAATCTTCTCGCCTACTTCCAGCAGCAGGTTGAAGTTTTTAAACAGCGGGCCTTCATCGAAGCCTTTGGTAAGGGCTTCCACTTCCAGCGCGTTACGGAACAGCTTCTTGTCCTGCTCGAAGCGGATGAACGGGTTCTGACGGCTGGAGGCTTTAACCTCTTCCAGCTTGATTTTATCAATCTGGCGCGCGCGCGAGGTTGCCTGACGCGATTTAGAGGCGTTGGCGCTGAAGCGGCTGACGAAGGACTGCAGGTCAGCAATCTGCGCTTTCTTCTTGGCGTTATCCGCCAGCAGACGCTCGCGCGCCTGGGTGGCCGCCGTCATGTACTCGTCGTAGTTGCCCGGATAGACGCGCAGCTCGCCGTAGTCCAGATCCGCCATGTGCGTACAGACCATGTTCAGGAAGTGACGGTCGTGCGAGATGATGATCATGGTGCTGTCGCGGTCGTTGAGCGTCTGCTCCAGCCAGCGGATGGTGTCGATGTCCAGGTTGTTCGTTGGTTCGTCGAGCAGCAGGATGTCCGGGTTAGAGAACAGCGCCTGAGCCAGCAGCACGCGCAGCTTCCAGCCTGGCGCAACTTCGCTCATCGGGCCGTAATGCTGTTCAACCGGAATGCCGACGCCCAGCAGCAGCTCGCCCGCACGCGCTTCCGCAGAGTAACCGTCCATCTCGCCGTACTGCGTTTCCAGATCGGCCACCTTATAGCCATCTTCTTCGCTCATTTCGGCCAGCGCGTAGATGCGATCGCGCTCCTGCTTCACTTCCCACAGCTCCGCGTGCCCCATGATCACGGTGTCGAGCACGGTGAACTCTTCGAAGGCGAACTGATCCTGACGCAGCTTACCGATGCGCTCGTTAGGATCGAGCGACACGTTGCCGAGGGTCGGCTCCAGATCGCCGCCGAGGATCTTCATAAAGGTGGATTTTCCGCTACCGTTGGCACCAATCAGGCCGTAACGGTTGCCGCCGCCAAATTTGACGGAAATGTTTTCGAACAGCGGCTTACTGCCAAACTGCATAGTGACGTTGCTGGTAACTAACACGGGGAGATTCCTGCGAAAAGTGTGATAAACACGGCATTATGCCACAATTCCGAATTGAGATCCCGTGTTGCGGCAATCCACTAAACTTTAACAAAATCGAAAAAAATGTGATTTCGTACACATCTGAATTCCCTGTTAGCGGGAATGCACATATAATGCGCTCCCATCACAGATTCAGACTTATCAACTCATCGCCTGAATGGCTTAGATACCTCGCACAACATGAACATGAAATTGACAACGCTTTTTGCGGCAGCGTTAGCCGTAGTAGGTTTTTGCAAGACCGCTTCTGCGGTGACGTATCCCCTGCCGACAGACGGTAGCCGTCTGGTTGGGCAAAACCAGGTGGTGATTGTGCCGGAAGGCAACGCTCAGCCGCTGGAATATTTTGCCGCTGAATACCAGCTCGGTCTGTCTAACATGCTCGAAGCAAACCCGGGCGTTGACCCGTATCTGCCAAAAGCAGGTACCGTGCTGAACATCCCTCAGCAGTTGATCCTGCCGGATACCGTTCATGAAGGTATCGTAATCAACAGCGCCGAAATGCGTCTGTATTACTACCCGAAAGGCACTAACACCGTTATCGTGCTGCCAATCGGTATCGGCCAGCTGGGTAAAGATACCCCGCTGAACTGGACCACCAAAGTTGAGCGTAAGAAAGCCGGCCCAACCTGGACCCCAACCGCCAAAATGCACGCGGAGTACATTGCTGCGGGCGAACCGCTGCCAGCCGTTGTGCCAGCAGGCCCGGATAACCCGATGGGTCTGTACGCGCTGTACATTGGCCGCCTGTACGCTATCCACGGTACCAACGCCAACTTCGGCATCGGCCTGCGCGTTAGCCACGGCTGCGTGCGTCTGCGTAACGACGACATTAAGTTCCTGTTCGAAAACGTGCCGGTCGGTACCCGCGTCCAGTTCATTAACGAACCGGTGAAAGCGACCTCTGAGCCAGACGGCAGCCGCTACATCGAAGTGCACAACCCGCTGTCCACCAGCGAAGATCAGATCAACAACAACGAAATCGTGCCAATCAACCTGACCAGCGCGGTGCAGTCCGTGACCTCTCAGGCTGACGTGGAAACGACCGTGGTTGACCAGGCGATCCAGAACCGTTCTGGTATGCCAGTGCGTCTGAACTGATAGCAAAGCGAATAAAAAAGCGGGCCTCGTTGCCCGCTTTTTTTTATCCGTTGTTCACGATGACAATCCCGCCGTGATCGTAGCGATAGTGACAGTGGGCGTACTCCAGCGGCGTGCCGTCTTCAAGATAGATCACCTGCTCCACCTCCAGCACCGGGTCCGTCTGTTCACAGATTAAGTGCTGCATATCCAGCGCATTTGGCTTTAACGCGCGCACGACGCGATACGAGCCCATTATTTTCAGCCCCAGCGTCTCCTGCACGTAACGGAACACCGAGCTTTCAAGATGGCTTTTGTTCAGGCCGGGCACCAGGTTCAGCGGCATCACGGTGGAATCCAGCGACATCGGCTCACCGTTAAGCAAACGGAGTCGAATGAAGTCGTAGATCGGCCCATCGGCGTTAATCAACAGCGACGCCTGCTCTTTCTCGTTCGGAAAGCGCAGTTCAAAATGCACTACCTGGCTGGTCACCGTCCCCAGATGTTCCCAGGTTTTGGTGGCGCCAAAGTAGTCGCTGCCGGAGAGATCCCACTGCGAGAGCTGGAGAAAGTTCTTGCGGATGAATGTTCCCTGCCCCTGACGGGTATAGACCAGCCCTTCGACAATCAGCTGGCGCATGGCCTGCTGAATGGTCATCCGGCTGGTGCTGAACTCCGCCGCCAGCGCAAACTGGTCCGGCAGCGGTTCATTGGCGGCGTACTGCTGGCTGATAATGCGTTTCTTAATTTCCCGCGCTATGGTGATGTACTTCGCCGCCATCGTCCTTCCTTTCAGTTAGTTTCTATCCCGCTGTTTTTCAACGCCACTCGCTCGGCAATCTTGAGGAAAGGCAGGTAGAAGAATACACCAAACACGATGATTGCCAACTGCACCACCACCGCCCGCCAGTCCCCCGCCGTCGCCAGCCAGGCACTCAGAATTGGCGGCGTGGTCCACGGGATCATCACCACGCAGCGCGACATTAGCCCCAGCGTGGTACAGAGCCAGGCGAAATAGATGCCGATGGCGGGTAGCAGCACAAACGGGATCATCAGCGGCAGGTTAAACACGATCGGCAGGCCGAAGATCACCGGCTCGTTGATATTGAATAAGCCGGGCGCCAGCGACAGACGCGCCACCTGCTTCGCCGATTTTTGTCGGGAGAAGATAAAAATGGCGATCAGCAGCGATATCGTGCTGCCCGTGCCGCCCACCATGCCGAACGTCGGCACGAAGATGTTATTGATGATGTGCGGGATGGGCTGTCCGTTGGCGAAGGCCAGCATGTTTTCGTTGGTATTGATCAGCAGGAACGGCTCCAGCACCACGCTGTTGACCACCGACTGGTGAATGCCGAGCGTGAACAGGAAGTTGCCGAAGCTGTAGATGAAAATCGTCCCCGGCAGGCTGGTGTTGATCAGCCGCAGCGGCTGCTGGATAAAGGTCGTAATGAGATGGATCAGATCCGTATGCAGCACGTTTGCCAGCACCGCCGCCAGCACCGCGAACAGGGAGAGCGTGAGGATGGTCGGGATCAGCGCGGTAAAAGATTTGCTCACGGCCGGAGGCACGTTTTCCCCCAGCGAAATGTGCAGCGCCTTCAGGCGCGAAATAGCGATAAACAGTTCCGTTGAGAGCAGCCCGATCAGCACCCCGGCGAAAATCCCGGTGGAGCCGATATTGGCGAACGTCAGCACCTGGGTGACATTCACCGTGGTATCGCTGCCGACGGGCATAATCTGCAATCGCATCGGCATCATGATGATGAAGCTGCTGACGGCGATAACCACTGCCGAGACCGGATTGTCGAAATCTTTGTTGCGCGCCAGCGACCAGGCAATCATCGGCGCCAGCAGCAGCGCGGCGATATTCAGCGTGCCGTTGATAATCGCCTCGCCCCACACTTTGAAGTGTGCCAGCGTATCGCCGTGAAAAATCCACGGAAACACCACGTTGTTCACCAGCACCGCCAGACCGGCGAGGATGAAAATCGGCATCACCGTGGCGAAGGCGTCGCGCAGGGAGCGCAGGTGCACCTGGTTTGCCAGGCGCGCCGAAAACTCGACGAATTTATCGACAAAGGACTGCATGTGCGGAGTGATTTTTGTTTCAGACATAGCGGCGTGTTCCCATCAATCAGTCACAAAAACGGCCCGGCAGCGTACGGCTTACATCTCGCGTCCGTTGGTATGGATAACCTGTTTTAACCACGCGTAGCTCTTCTTCGGCACGCGCTTCAGGTCTTTCAGGTCGTGGTTTTCCCGGTTGACATAGACCACGCCGTAGCGCTTACGCATGTCGCCCTGGGAGCTGAGAATGTCGATCAATCCCCAGCCGAGGTAGCCAATGACCTCTGCCCCGTCCTCGAACATCGCCGCTTTCATCGCCTCGATGTGCGCCCGGTGGTAGTCGATGCGGTAGGCGTCATCAATCGGGTTCACGCCGTCCCAGGACTCAATCACCCCAATACCGTTCTCGATCGGGAACACCGGCATCCGCCAGTCGTTGGCGTAGCGGGTGATGATGGTGCGGAAGCCCAGCGGATCGATCTGCCAGTTCCACTCGGTGGCCTTCAGGTACGGGTTGTTTTTCTCGCCGTGCAGCAGGTAATAGTTCACCGGCGTGCCTTCTGGGATCGCATCGCTGTCCAGCGTTTTGCTGGCGTAGTAGCTGAAGGCCATATAGTCGTTTCTGGTGCGCGCCAGCAGCGCTAAATCCTCGGCGCGGTAGATATCACCAAAGCCCTCCTGCTCTACCACCGCCATCACCGCCGGGCTGTAGCCCTGCCCGGCGAAGACGCGCAGCAGGTTCTGGTTGAGGAATTCGTCGTACTGTTGGGCGCAGAAGATATCGCGCGGTTTGCAGGTAGCCGGGTAGATCAGCTGGTGCGCCAGCATGCCGCCCATCAGCTGATTCGGTTTGGTCTGGTGCAGGTATTCGGTCAGCGCCATGTGCGCCACCATCGTATGGTGCTGCAGCTCGTACAGCTCGCGCAGGGTTTTCTCACCTTTCATATAGCCGGAAATACGGAACGCTTCCGGCATATGGAAGATGTTCTGCTCGTTGAAGGTCAGCCAGTACTTCACGCGGTCGCCAAAGCAGTCGATCATCTTTTTGCCGTAGCGAATAAAGGCGTCCATTACGCGGCGGTCGTTGAAGCCGTTGTACTCCTGCGCCAGCGCCAGCGGCATATCGAAGTGGTACAGGCAAACCATCGGCTCGATGCCGCGGGCGATCAGATCGTCAATAAATCGGTCGTAAAACGCGATGCCTTCGTCGTTGAACGGGCCGTCACCCTGCGGGCAGACGCGGCTCCACGAGATCTGGAAGCGGTAGCAGTTCATGCCCAGATCCTGCATCAGATCGAAATCTTCCCTGTAGCGGTGGTAGGAGTCGGTCGCCACTTTCCAGTCGGAGATGTTCTCCCCGGCTTCGCGAATGTCATACACCGACATCCCCTTCCCGCCCTCGTTCCAGGCCCCTTCCGTCTGCATGCTTGATACGGAGTTACCCCATAAAAAGTTGGCTGGCAGTGAATTGTTCATGGTCTCCCCCTATATGACTAGTCATTTAAAATTTCATGACTAGTCATATAGGCGAAGATTAAATTTGGATCAAAGAGGAGGATCGTTTTTTGTGAGACAGACGGAAAATATTTATGTCATTGTCAACTCATTAGCATGTGGAGGCCTGCTAAGAAAGTGCTGATAGACATACATAACCTCTATGAGTTGATGTGATTAATATTTATTGGTTATTCATACCTTTATAAATTCCTGGTTTTCGGCTTTATACGGATAAACCCTGTTTCCTGTATGCAATCAGCGCTAAGGTGAGACCCGTTTAAATGACGGAGATGCCACTATGTCACTGAAGGGGCTACGCTTTACACTCAGTATCGACGGTCAGGAAGAGACTGCGCTGGCCGTGGTGGATTTCACCCTTTACCAGCAATACTCCCGTCCGTTCGTGATGGAAGTCCATGTTGCCAGCACCCTCTTCGGACTCACTGCTCCTGATTTCCTGGAAAAAAATACCGTTCTGACCCTCTGGCAGGGCAACACTCCACAGCGCTATATCAGCGGCATCGTCACTACCGTGGCCCCGGGCAGCAACGACGGCTGGCAGATGCATTATCACCTGACCCTCGCCCGACTACTCTGGCGCTGCGGACGGCGTCAGAATTTCCGTATCTTCCAGCAGCAGGATATTCAGGCCATTTCCTCCACCCTGCTTACGGAAAACGGCATCACCGACTGGACGCCCTGGTTTTATGACAATCATTCACCCCGTGAATTCTGCGTCCAGTACGGCGAATCAGACCCCGCCTTTCTGACGCGGCTCTGGGCTGAGGAAGGTATCTTCTTTTTTGACAAACACGCCCCGGACGGACCGGAGCAGACCCTGACCCTGTGCGATGAAGTTGATGCAGAATCAGTCGGTCACCGTCGGGCTGAATCAGACAGAAACCGTAGGCATTGTACGTGCGCTGTCGGTTGATGTGGCCTGTCAGACCACCGTGGGCGGGGTAATGAATACCTCCGTGGCGCTGGTGCAATCCTCACAGGTTGGCATGCAGAAATCCCTGCTGGTCGGTAAAGGGTAAGACGTCAGCATGGGTGAGAACGTCACCTTCTCGGTGGGCAAAACCCACAGGGAAAGCGCAGGTAAAGTGGCGGTTTACAGCGCCGGGGAACATCCTGAGCTGGTTTGTGGTCAGGCCAGACTGGTACTGACGCGCGGCGGCAAAAAATCCACCGGATACGCCGGAGCAGTGAAATTATTACCGAACCAGAGCATAAAAATTCATTAACAGAAGGAACTGAACATGAGCGGAAAACCGGCGGCCCGGATGGGGGATATGACAAAGTTCGGTGGCCCGATTGTGCAGGGCTCCATGGGGGTGATGATAGGTGCCCCCACCGGCGTGGCCTGCTCGGTGTGTCCCGGCGGCAGAACCTCAGGCAACCCGGTTAACCCGCTGCTGGGGGCCAAGGTCCTGCCCGGCGAGACCGATATCGCCCTGCCGGGGCCGCTGCCGTTTATCCTTTCCCGCTCATACAGCAGTTACCGGACCAGAACGCCCGCACCGGTGGGCCTGTTCGGCCCCGGCTGGAAAGCCCCCTTCGACATCCGTTTACAGCTTCGCGATGATGAACTGGTTATTAATGAAAGCGGCGGACGCAGCATTCACTTTGAGCCGCTGTTTCCCGGCGAGACGGCCTTCAGCCGCAGCGAGTCCCTCTGGCTGGCCCGGGGCGGCGTGGTCAGGCTGCACGAGAGTAATCCGCTGCACGTGCTTTGGCAGACCCTGCCGGAAGACCTGCGGTTAAGTCAGCACCTTTACCTGGCGACGAACAGCGCGCAGGGGCCGTGGTGGATACTCGGCTGGTCTGAACGTGTCCCTGACGCAGGGGAAGTCCTTCCCGCGCCACTACCGCCATACCGGATACTGACCGGGCTGGCCGACCGCTTCGGGCGCACGCTTGCGTTTCACCGCGATGTGGTCGGGGAACTCGCCGGCACTATTACCGCCGTGACCGACGGCGCAGGCAGGCGTTTCCGGCTGGTGCTGACCACGCAGGCGCAGCGGGCAGAGGCAGCGCGTCAGCAGGCGATTGCTTCCGGCGTCAGGGTGCCGGAATATCCACAGACGATGCCGGTCGCCGGCTACGGCGCAGACAGCGGCATTCGCCTGGAGGCGGTGTGGCTGACGCACGACCCGGAATACCCGGATGACCTTCCCGCGCTGCCGCTGGCGCGCTATACCTACACCCCGCGAGGCGAGCTGTCAGCGGTATACGACCGCGGTGATACCCGGGTGCGCAGTTTTACTTATGACGATAAGCACCCGGGGCGGATGACGGCGCACCGGCACGCAGGACGCCCGCAGACCACCTACAGCTATGACGCCTCCGGCCGGGTGGTGGCGCAGCATAACCCGGAGGGGCTGAGCTATCGCTACGAGTATGAGAAAAACGCCGTCATTATCACCGACAGCCTGAACCGCCGCGAGGTGCTCCATACCGTAGGCGAAGGTGGATTAAAGCGGGTTGTTCGGGAAGAAAAAGCCGACGGCAGTGCGGTGACGCGGGAATTTGACCCCGCAGGTCGCCTGGTGGCGATGACGGATGCGGCCGGGCGTAAAACCGAATACCGGCTGAATATCGGTTCCGGGAATGTGACGGAAATTGTCACGCCTGACGGCAGGTCGGTGCGGTTCAGCTACAACGACCAGCGCCAGCTCGTCTCCACCACCGGTACTGATGGCCTGCGCAGTCGGCAGGCGTTTGACAGTCAGGGCAGACTGACGCAGGAAACGTCCCGTCGCGGCAATATGACCCGCTGGTTTTATGACAGCCCGCTCAGCGAACTGCCTTCTGCCACTGAAGATGCCACCGGCAGCAAAAAACACATGACCTGGAGCCGCTACGGGCAGCTGCTGACCCTGACCGACTGCTCCGGCTACCAGACCCGCTATGAATACAACCGGTTCGGGCAGGTAACCGCCCTTCACCGGGAAGAAGGCCTCAGCCAGTACCGCACCTACGATGAACGGGGCAGGCTTATCCGCCTGCGCAATGCGCCGGGTCATGAAACCCGCTATGAATACAGCCTGGCGGGTGACCTCATCGCCGTCATTCATCCGGACGGCAGCAGGCAGACAACAGAGTACGATGTGGCCGGTCATCCGGTCAGTACCACCGACGGCGGCCTGACCCGGAAGATAGAATACGATGCCGCCGGGCGCGTCACCCGGCTGGTTAATGAGAACGGTGTCAGCACCACCTTTACTTACGACCTGCTGGACAGACTGACGCAGGAGACGGGCTTTGACGGCAGAACACAATGTTACCACTACAGCATCACCGGGCAGCTTGTCCGCAGCGAGGATGAAAGCCTCGTCATCCTGTGGCACTACGATGAATCGGACCGCCTGACGCATCGCACCATAAACGATGAACCGGCAGAGCAATGGCAGTACAACGAACACGGATGGCTGACGGAAATCAGCCATCTCAGCGACGGGCACCGCGTCGCCGTGCAGTATGGGTATGACAGGCAGGGCCGGATAAGCTTTGAGCGCCAGACGGTGCGGCATCCCGAAACGGGCGAACCACTGTGGCAGCACGTCACCGGACACGATTATCCGCAGGGGCGGGCAACCCGGACCACCCCTGACGGTCTCCCGCCAGTGGAATGGCTCATCTGGGGCTCCGGTTATATTGCCGGGCTGAAGCTGGGTGACACGCCCCTGATGGAGTTCACCCGCGACCGGCTGCACCGGGAGATACTGCGAACCGCAGGTGTATATGAACAACACACGGTTTACAGCCAGTCCGGACAGCTGGCGGGCCATACCTTCAGCAATCCGCAGCTGAACCGGGCGTATACCTGGAACGACAGCGGGCAGCTTATCCGCATCACTGGCGCATATCAGGAAGCGTACGATTATGACGATGCAGGTCGTCTCATCAGCGCCCGGCATCACGACCAGCGCCGGCGATATATCACCGACCCGGCAGGTAACCGGCTGGCAGACCGGGAACTGTACCCGGCGCTTCCCGCGCTGTGGCGGGATAACCGTATCAGTGAAGACGGCCAGTTCTTTTATCATTATGACGAACACGGCAGGCTGACGGAAAAGGATGAACGCAGCATCCGCGACGGCGGCAGCCACAGTCACCACTATCACTACGATAATCAGCACCGGCTGGTGCATTACCGCTGCGAACAACCGGGAATAGTACTGCAGGAAAGCCGCTACCTGTACGACCCTCTGGGGCGCCGCGTCGGTAAACGGGTGTGGACCGGAGAGAAAGGTCCTTCGCCGGAAGCCACGTGGTACGGCTGGGATGGCAACAGGCTGACCACCACGCAGACGGATACGCAGCGCATTCAGACGATATATATGCCGGGTAGCTTCACGCCGCTTGTCCGGATGGAAACACCGTGTGCTGAACTGGCGAAAGCCGCACGCCGCACGCTGGCAGAAAAGTTCCAGCAGGAGGCGAACGTGACCTTCCCGCCCGAACTGGTGGCGATGGTGGATAACCTGGAAGCGGAGCTTCAGCGCGGGAAACTCAGCGATGCAAACCGGGCATGGCTGGCACAGTGCGGGCTGACGCCGGAGCAGATACAAAACCAGATGGAGCCGGAATACACGCCGCGGAGGAAAATCCATCTGTACCACTGCGACCACCGGGGACTGCCGCTGGCGATGGTCAGCCATGAGGGGGCCACTGAATGGGAAGCGGAATATGATGCGTGGGGCAATGTGCTCCGTGAGACAAACCCGCATAATCTGGCGCAGCTCATCCGCCTGCCGGGGCAGCAGTACGATGAAGAAACGGGGCTGTATTATAACCGTCACCGGTATTACGACCCGCAGCAGGGACGGTATATTACGCAGGATCCGATAGGGTTGATGGGGGGATGGAATTTATATAAATACCCGTTAAATCCGGTTACAAACATAGACCCATTAGGCTTACAGGGGATTGGATCTTTTGGTAAAGGATACGCTGATTACTGTGGCGCTATAAATTCAGCTGTGACTCACCTATCTCCAGGAGATGCAGAAAATGTCAGACATAATATGGAGACAATGCATAACGTTTATAATCCATTATCTGAGTTTGTATTTGGGGTAAGCGTAGGAGCCCCTCTTATTAGTATGAGTGCTTTAGAGCTTGGAGCCGCCACATCAATCGAAGTTGTGGAAAGAGGTGCAGCCTGTGTCAATGATGTAGCGAATGCTCTGATTGTTGAAAAAGAAACCAATATAAAAAATCTAACTTTGTCATGCACGAAAGCTTTTTTAAATAAAGACTCTGATTTTTTTCAAGGAAAAGCATCAGATTTTCTTATCGACAGCTTGTTTTCCTACAACCAAAAACAGTGAACCATATATAAGAATCATACCATGAAAAAACATACTCCGTTGTATCTAGTGGTCTTCGGCATCACAGCAATTATAGTGATAATGTATCACTCCATTAATGCTAATTACAAGTCTACTCACGAAAATAAAAAAGCAGAGAATTTACTTAACTGCCAAAATATTAAAGAAATCGAAAAGCAAGCTAACCAAGGTAAAGCATCCGCACTTTCTGAACTAGGCTTTTGCTATGAAACGGGGCAAGGTGTAAGCATAAGTTATGAGAAATCATTTGCCCTTTACAGTGAGTCAGCAAAAAAAGGATATGGCATCGCACAGTTTAATATTGGCAATGCATACAGACATGGCAGAGGAGTAACCTTAGATTATCAAAAAGCAGTCGAGTGGTATCACAAAGCAGCCGAACAAAACGTTACAAGGGCACAGGTTGTCTTGGGCAACATGTATATAAATGGGCAAGGTGTAACAATGGACACCAATAAAGCTATCGAGTGGTATGCAAAGGCAGCTGAATATAAAGATACTGCAGCAATGAATAACTTAGGGAATATATATAGCGATGGGATTGGCATCCCGATTGATAATAAACGAGCCGAAGATTGGTATCTGAAAGCCGTTAAACTCGGCTCTATGAGTGCAAGAAATTCGCTGGGGGTTTTTTATGGAAGAGGTTTGGGACGACATCCTGACGATCAGGATAAAGCTTTACAACTAGTTGAAGCATCAGCATGTCAGGGATATGTTCCTGCGCAGATTAATCTTGGTTCATTTTATACTGAAAATGATGGTGAAGCGCCAGTAGATTATAAAAAAGCCTATGCATGGAATTATGTTGCTTTTATTAATGGCTCGGAAAATGCTAAAAGTGAACTTAACTTGCTTACCCAGAAAATGAATAGTACAGAGCTCATTGATGCAAAAAAATTGGCAGCAGAGTATAGTCAAAAATATCGGTCTTCACCAATTGATAATGACACCTACAAATCTCAAACAGAATGTCTCTATCCATGATTAAAAGGATAGATTTAAATTAGATGAGTCTGCCCCCGGCTATAACTATGGCTGGCGTTTGTCAGTCATGATGAAAACATGAATGGGAAGCGGAATATGATGCGTGGGCTAATATGCTCCGTGAGACAAACCCGCATAATCTTGCGCAGCTCATCCGCCTGCCGGGGCAGCAGTACGATGAAGAAACGGGGCTGTATTATAACCGTCACCGGTATTACGACCCGCAGCAGGGTCGGTATATTACGCAGGATCCGATAGGGCTGGAAGGTGGATTAAACCCGTATATATACCCGTTAAATCCGGCTACAGAGATAGACCCTTTGGGGCTATCTGCATACATGGGATTTGGTTCAGGATTTAATAATTATGTGCAGGCAGCAGGCTCATTAGGTATCTCAATGACGGAGCAGGGGGCATCCCCCGAAGGTCTTTCTGCTGCATTTAAACATATGGCGGAAGGTGATTTACCGAAGCAGGCAAGACAATTTATAGAAGGCTGGATATATGGTTCCGCTTCCTATGCATCCGTGATTGCTGTTGCATGCCTCTCCACCCCCTTAGCTGTGTCTGGTGCTTTAACTGGTGGAGCTAATGCCTTAAATCAAATATGGAATGGCGGAGATTTTAGCTTCAGTGACACATATGTCGCAACTAATGTGGGGATTCTGACCGAAGGCCGTGGTTTGGTAGCGACGACAGGTATAAATATTGCCGGGTATTCAATCAGTAATTTGATTAAAGGAACAGCTCAGACAGTTGAAGGCGTTGTCTCAACAATCTTGGGGACAATGACTGGATTTGGTACGACAAAAGGGTTGGGTACAACTGTTGGTAATAACATTGCAACAGGAGTTGGAGCCGTTGTAACCGAAGCGACTACAAGTAGAGCTAATGAGAAACTTAATGAATAACAAAGTGAATAATAAAAAACATGAAACTGTTCCTGATGTCAATACTCAGATGTTGTACTGCTTTCATAGTCGCGGTCTATTTAGCATTGCAAGGAATTTCATTTTTTTACGGACTGAAGCATGGGATATTTCACTTTGATTTACTTGGTGATCTTATCTACTCTTTCAAAAAAGGTATTTTTTTTGGCATAATTTATGGTGTCGGTGATTTGGCAATGCGAAAAGTAAAAAAAATTGATGAGGATAAAAATAAAGATAAGTAGGCTATATGATGCCTAAAGTGGTGTGGCTGGCGCAGTGCAGGTTAACGCCGGAGCAGATGAAGAACCAGATGGAGCCGGAATACACGCCGCTGCGTAGAATCCACCTGTACCACTGCGATCACCGGGGACTGTTATTACCCCGGACAACACGGTGGTGTGGCGCGGGGAGTATGATGAATGGGGAAACCTGTCGGGCGAGGAAAACCCTGAGTACCTGAAGCAGGTGATACGCCTGCCGGGGCAGCAGTACGATGAAGAAACGGGGCTGTATTATAACCGTCACCGGTATTACGACCCGCAGCAGGGACGGTATATTACGCAGGATCCGATAGGGCTGAAGGGGGGATAGAATTCCTATACATACCCACTCTATCCTGTGTCAGAAATAGATCCGTTAGGGTTATCAGGTTGGGATTCTTTAGGCAATGGGGGCTTAAGTAAGTATGTCAACATGCTGGTTCGACAGTAACTTATCTACCGTTTGAAGAAGCTATAGAAGTGATACATTACATAGAAACTATGCATAACGTATATAATCCTCTGTCTGAATAAGTACTTGGCATATCTGTCGGTTCAGCTGTAACCGGTATAGCTGGCACAACTTTTGGAATGGAAACTGTATACCAGGCTGAACCTTTAATAAAAGATGGTGAAATAGCCCCTAAAATTTAGTGTTAACCCGTGGGGAATCCTTTATAAATGAAGGAAGTTTTAGTTTTCAAAATAAGGTAAAAGACTATCTTGTCGATGTTCTTTCCTTCTATAAATAAAAGCAGTAACCACTAATTATTAACAACCAAGAGAGTGTGTGTAAAATGAGAAAGAATATACCTACAATAATTCTTATAGTAACTGTAGTAATTGGATTTACATCTTATTATGCAAATAACCATTTTAAAAATAACGAATAAGAATGATGACATTGCAAATCTAACAAAGCTAGCAGGTATAATAAGGCAGCACAACAAAACTATGCACCAGCACAATTTAATATGGGACTCTTCTATGAAAGTGGTTTGGCCGGAATTAAAGACATCAAACTGGCAAGAAGTTATTATTTTAAAGCAGAAAAAGGAGGCTTTACAAACGCACAGATAAATTCAGAAACCCATTTACTCTATTTTATGCAAAATGATTGAATAATCTCCTTATTGATAAAGAAAAGTCTTTTAAGTTATTGAATATTTCCGCTTACCAGGGATATGCGGTAGCACAAAATAATCCAGGAATATTATATTCTGATGAAACGAATGGACTCTCCAAAGATTATGTTTGGTTCTCAGTGGCATTTCACAATGGCTTTAAAGAGGCTGATATTTCACGGGGAATAATCATGGATAGATTAAAATATTGGGAAATTGAAAAAGCTAAGAAACTTTATATTCAATATATAAAAAAATATCCTGCAATTCTTAATGCGGATGGTACAGATAAAGAGTGTGACTCAGGGAAATGATGCCAGTGTTATTCAGGTATGCGACAAAGCAAACAATTTTTATCTATTACAAAATAAGAAAAAAACAATGGTAAAACTAAACGTAAAGATGATAAACCGGAACAACAAAGCAGTTCCGGCTATCAAAACGAATTAAATACTCTGCTGTGTTAATTGATTGCGACGATATTCTCCCTGCCGCACCAGCATCCAGCCGGGATATTCGCGCGGCAGCGCGCTCACCGCATCCAGCTGCTTAAGCTCGTCTTCGCTTAAGCGGATCCCGGTCGCGGCAATATTGTCGTCCAGCTGTTCAACGCGTTTCGCCCCAATAATCACGCTGGTTACCGCTTTCTGGTGCAGCAGCCACGCCAGCGCGATTTGCGCGACGGAGACGCCCTTGCTTTCGGCGATAGTGCGCATCACGTCCACGCAGTCGAAGGCGCGATCTTTATCCACCGGCGGGAAGTCGAACTCCAGACGGCGACCGCCGGTTTCGCTCGTCCCGTCGCGACCATATTTTCCGCTCAGCAGACCGCCCGCCAGCGGGCTCCAGACCATCAGCCCAACGCCTTCGCTCTGCATCATCGGCACCAGCTCACGCTCCAGATCGCGCCCGGCGATGGTGTAGTACGCCTGCAATGACGCAAAACGCGCCAGCCCAAGACGCTCCGAAATGCCCAGCGCTTTAGCAATCTGCCACGCCGCCCAGTTGGAAACGCCGATGTAGCGCACGTGGCCATGCTGCACCAGGTTATCCAGCGCGTAGAGCGTCTCTTCGATCGGTGTTGCGGGGTCAAAGCCGTGAAGCTGGTAGAGATCGATATGATCGAGCTGCAAGCGGCGCAGGCTCTCCTTCACGCTGCTGATGATGTGATAGCGCGAGCTGCCGCGCGAGTTCACCCCGGCGGTGCCCGTTTCGCCAAACACCTTGGTGGCCACCACTACATTTTCGCGCGGAACGTTCAGGTTTTTCAGCGCCTGCCCGAGTATCGTCTCCGAACGCCCTTCCGAATAGACGTCGGCGGTATCGATGAAGTTGATGCCCGCGTCCAGCGCGCGGCCCACCAGCTGCTCGGCTTCGTTTTGCTTAAGCTGACCAATCTTGCCCCACATGCCGTCTTCACCGCCGAAGGTCATGGTGCCGAGGCACAGTTCAGAAACAAACAGTCCGGTGTTGCCCAGTTTTTGATAACGCATAAGATAATCCTCGCATGTCGTTTAAGGGGTACCCGATAGTTATACCCGCCCCTCAGCGATCGCGAATGTGGCGTTCCTGTCCGTTTCTTGCCCAATCCTCTGAATATTTATCCGCGCGGGGCGTCGCCAAAGACATTGTAGTCCGGTAATTGCACCTGCTGATACGGCTCCCAGCCGCCGCCGAGCGCCTTGTAGAGCGCCACCAGATCGAGCGCGCTCTGCACCTGCGCCTGTGCGCGCTGCTGCTGGGCCTGCGCCAGCTGTCGCTGGGCGTCCAGCACGTCGATAAAGCTGGCGATCCCCTGGCGGTAGCTGTCGCTCGCTAAATCAAAGGCGTTTTGCAGGGCGTCAATCGTTTTTGCGAGACCCGCTTCACGCTGCTGGTCGGTGCGATAGCTCACCAGCGCGTTTTCCACATCACCGAGCGCGGTGAGCACCGTCTGGCGATAGTCCAGCACCGCCGCACCCTGCTGCGCGCGCGCCACCTTCACGCTGGAGACCAGCCGACCGCCCTGGAAGATGGGAATGGAGACCTGCGGGCCAAAGCTGTAGAAGTGGCTGCTCCAGTCGGTCAGCCAGTTGGTTTCGCTGTTGCGCAGGCCAAACTGCCCGGAGAGGGTAAAGCTCGGGAACAGCTCCGCCACCGAGACGCCGATTTGCGCCGTGGCGGCGTGAAGGTTTGCCTCCGCTTCGCGCACGTCAGGACGGCGGCGCGCCAGCGTCGACGGAATGCCCGTTTGCACAATATCCGGCAGCGCGGGCATCGGCTGCACGCTCTGCAGTTCCGCATCCAGCGCCCCCGGCGGCTTGCCGAGCAGGATCGCCAGGCCGTTCATCGCCTGCCGCGCCTGCGCCTGGTACTGCGGCAGCTGCGCTTCAAGATTCCCCAGCTGCGCCCGGGCGTTTTCCACATCCATCTGCGGCGACAGCCCGCCCCGCTGGCGGCTTTCGGTCAGATCCAGCGTCTGCTGCGCGCTCGCAATCTGGGTGTTCAGCGTGGCGATAACGCTCTGCGCCCCGCGCAGCTGGAGCCACGCCCGGGCCACTTCCGCCTCCAGCGACACCAGCGCGTCGTTACGCTGCTCGATAGCGGCTTTCTGCTGCGCCTCCGCCGCCTCCACCTGACGGCGCACCTTGCCCCACAGGTCGATTTCCCACTGGGCGTCGAAGCTGCCCTGGTAGAGATTGATCGGCTGCGTCAGCGGCCCCAGCGCGCCTCTGAGTTCAGGATCGACGTTATCCAGCTGGTCGTACACGCCGTGGGATTTTAGCTCCCCTTCCAGCCCGAGCTGCTGGCGCGTCGCCTGCAGATTGCCGTTCACCGACGGGTAAAACGCTCCGCCCGCCTGGTTAATCTGCTCACGCGCTCCCGCGATACGCAGCACCGTTTGCTGCAGCGTCAGGTTTCCGGCGATGGCGCGTTCAACCAGACTGTCGAGCTGCGCCGAGCCAAAGGTCTTCCACCAGCGCGGGTTGGTCGCGGCGGAGGTCGTCTGCGATTTCACCCCGCTGTCGCCCTTATCGTTCCAGTGCGTGACGGCGGGCGGTGCGGGCTGCTGGTAGTCCGGCCCGACGGCGCAGCCCACCAGCAGCATCATTATCATCACGGGGTGTAAACGTCTGTGTATCATCAATGTGCTCCTGCACTCCCCTCGCTCTTAACCGGCGAGAGCAACAAACAAAATGGGATCAGTAAAAAGGCCACCGCGCTCAGGAGGGTGAAGACGTCGATGTAGGCCAAAAAGCGCGACTGCTCGATCATGGTCTGGTACATGCGTCCGGTGGCAATGCCCGTCGGGTCGCCCACCTGGGTGGTGAAGTTTTGAATCGCCTGGGCGCTTTCGCGAATCGCCAGCTGGAACTGTTCGTTGAACGGCGAAGCGTGGTACGCCAGATGGGCGCTGTGCGCCTGCGCGCGTTCGGTAATCGCCGCCGTCGAGAGCGAAATCCCAATCGATCCCGCGACGTTGCGGAACATGGTGAACAGCGCCGCCGCGTCGGCGTTGAGCCGCCTCGGTATTGAGATAAAGGCGATGGTGGTCAGCGGCACAAACAGGAATCCCAGCCCAATCGACTGCGCGCTGCGGAACAGCACCAGCGTTTCAAAGTCGATATCCGGCGTCAGCGTGCGCGACCAGAAGAACGACACCGCCAGACAGGTAAAGCCAAAGGCGATGATCCAGCGCGTCTGCACCACGGGCATCAACTTCAGCACCAGCGGGATGGTTAACACGATCAGCACCGCGCCGGGCGACAGCACCAGCCCGGACCAGGTGGCGGTATAGCCCAGATCCTGCTGCGCCAGCTGCGGGATCACTACCGAGCTGCCGTAGAGGATCATCGCCATCCCCGCCATCAGCAGGCTGGAGATGGCAAAGTTGCGGTCCTTCATGCAGTGCAGATCCACCACCGGCTTTTTGGCATACAGCAGCCAGTAAATCGCGCCGATAATGCCGATAAGCGTCAGCACCGCGAAGGTGCGGATAAAGTTCGAGTAGAACCAGTCGTCATCCTCGCCCCGGTCAAGCATCACCTGCAGGCAGCCGAGGCCGAGAGCGATCAGGCCGATCCCCGTCCAGTCAACGGAGAGCTTCTCTTTAGACTTGCTCTCCCACGGCGGATCTTCCAGCAGCTGGTAGATCGCCAGCACCGTGACAATCCCCACCGGGATGTTGATAAAGAACACCCAGCGCCAGGAGTAGTTATCGGTGATCCAGCCGCCCAGGGTTGGCCCGAGGACCGGCGCAACGATAATGGCGATGGACGAGAGGCCAAAGGCTTTGCCCCTGTCCTCCGGCTTGAAGTAATCGAGCAGCACCGACTGCTGCGTCGGCTGCAAACCGCCGCCAAAGAAGCCCTGCATCACGCGGAAGAGGATGATCTGCCACAGCTCGGTGGCGATGCCGCACAGAAACGAGCAGATGGTGAACATCACAATACAGATTAAGAAGAACTGCTTGCGGCCAAACAGGCGACTGAGGAAGGCAGAGATGGGCAGCACGATGCCGTTCGCCACCAGGTAGCTGGTCAGTACCCAGGTGGATTCGTCATAGCTGGCCGAGAGCGACCCGGCCACGTGCGGCAGCGCCACGTTGACGATGGTGGTGTCCAGAATTTCCATAAACACCGCGAGGGTGACGACGATTGCCACCGCCCACGGGTTGCTGGCGGGCTTCCAGCTATCGTGGCTGTGGTCCGTCATTCCACCGTCACCTTCGGTTCAACCGACAGCCCCAGCGGCAGCGGCCTGTTCGGATCCAGCCCCTTATCAATCACGATTTTCACCGGCACGCGCTGGACGATCTTCACAAAGTTGCCGGTGGCGTTCTCTGACGGGAATGCGGAGAAGCGGGAGCCGCTGCCCTGCTGAATGCTGTCGATATGGCCTTCGAGTTCCATATCCGGCCAGGCATCGACCGAAACCGTTACCTTGTTGCCCGGCTTCATGCGTTCAAGCTGCGACTCTTTGAAGTTCGCCACCACCCACACGTTTGGGGAGACCAGCGAGAACAGCGCCGTTCCCGCCTGCACCAGCGTGCCGGGCTGTACGTTGCGTTTGGTGACGAAGCCGTCGAACGGGGCGCGGACTTCGGTGTAAGAGAGGTTCAGGTTCGCGGTTTCCAGCTGCGCTTTGGCCTGATCGACCTGACGCTCGCGGGCTTCAACGTTGGTTTCCTGCTGGCGAATCTGCAGCTGTACCTGCTCCGCCACTTCCAGCTGCGCCTGGGCGCTGGCCAGTCCGGCCTGTGCGCTGCGCAGCTGAGCGTTCGCGGAATCGATACTTTGCTGGGTGGTCGCACGCGGGTCAACGCCGCGCTGACGGCGGTACTCCGCCTGGGCGTTCGCCATATCGGCCTGCGCTTTTAGCACCTGCGCTTTGGCTTCGTCACGCTGGGCGGGATATTGCACCTTCGAGAGCGCCAGCTGTGCCTGCGCCTGGTGGAGCTGAGCAAGCGCCAGCCCAAGCTGCGCCCGGGCCTGATCGCGCTGGGCCGTGGTATCGCGAGGATCGATAACCACCAGCAGATCCCCTTTCTTCACGCGCTGGTTGTCGCGCACGCGAAGCTCGGTGACGTATCCCGCGGTTTTGGGGGCAATGGTCACCACGTCGCCGTCGGTAAAGGCGTCGTCGGTCGTCTCTTCGTTACGGGTTAAAAACCACCAGACCAGCGCCACGACCACCATCACCACCACGACAACGCCGAGGATAATTAACGGTTTTTTGCCCGGGCGCTTACGCGCATTATTGTTGTTTTCCTGCTCGTCAGCAGGCGGGTTTTGATCTTCAGCCATAGGTCAGCAACGGTCCTGTCAGTGAGCGGCATCACACTATGCCGTTCACTAAAGCTAGGACGTTGCTATACATTTGCCAGGATAAACTGACAAATAGCGCACTATATGAGAAGGAATAGTCCGAAACCGATCGCGGCGGCCCACATCAGCATCGGGACCGACCATAAATGGAAGCGCCACCAGATGCGGCGGTCGTTGGCCATGCGCAGGGCAATCAGGTTGGCAAGGGAGCCGGGGAGTAGCCCAAACCCGCCGATGTTTACCGCCCAGGCCAGAAGGGTGTCAGGCGGAACATAGTTGAGCAGCAGAATGGTCGACGGTACGTTGCTGATAAACTGCGACAGGCCAATCGCCGTCAGCCACAGTCCCGGCTGCGACAGGCCGCTGACGCCGTGAAGCACGTTTTGCAGTGCAGGAAGCTGGATGAGCAGATAGACATCGATAAACATCGCCATGAAGACCAGCAGCAGCGTCCAGTCGACGCTCACCAGCACCCGCCGCGCCAGCACTAAAAACCCGGCGGCAACGATCAGCACGCCCGCCAGCTCCGCCTTCATCTCCAGCGCGACCAAAAAGACGATATACAACGCCAGACAGCTCCAGACCAGACGGGGCTGCCACTGCGGGCCCGTCGTGCCGCTGTGGTACTGCAGTTTTTTATCCGGGAAGGCAAACCAGCAGACCGCCAGCAGGGAAAGCATCATCACCACCGCCAGCGGGGCCATCTGCCAGGTAAAGGCGGCAAACGACAGGCCCGAACGGCCCCAGAGCAGAATATTTTGTGGGTTCCCGATAGGCGTCAACAGCGAGCCAGCGTTCACGGCTAACGCTTCAAAGATAATCAGACGGCTGACCGGGATTTCACAGAGCTTACGCAGCGTGAGCGTGAGCGGCACGATGATAAACAGTGCGACATCGTTGGTCAGAAACGTCGACAGCACCGCTGCGGAAAAGACCATGAACAGGGACAGCCGGCGCTCTGTGGCAAAACGGCGCACCATTTTGCGTCCCAGCACGTCAAAGTAACCGCTCAGCTCGACCCCTTTGGTGAGCATCATTAAGCCGCTCAGGGTAATAATCGTGCGCCAGTCAATGGCCGCAGGCCAGGCGTGAGGGGTAAAGGGGACAAAGAGGCTTAAGCCTGCCCCAATAATCAGTAAGAGATGAA
The DNA here is from genome assembly GCF_018597345.1 of Enterobacter quasimori. Taxonomy (NCBI): domain Bacteria; kingdom Pseudomonadati; phylum Pseudomonadota; class Gammaproteobacteria; order Enterobacterales; family Enterobacteriaceae; genus Enterobacter; species Enterobacter quasimori. The sequence goes on from NZ_JAHEVU010000001.1 coordinate 1,203,978, forward strand.
AGAAACGGTCACGCGTCAGGGCTTGCAGGCCGGGGATGTTCATTCAGCAGAAGGACCATATTTGAGTGTAAATTCACGGAACTTCACCAGCGTTTCTTCACTGACGTGGTGCTCCATCCCTTCCGCATCCCGGCGGGCAATATCCGGGCTGACGCCCAGCACCAGTAAAAAGTTCTCCACGATCTGATGACGCTCGCGGCTCTCCTGCGCCAGCTTTTCGCCTTCTGCCGTCAGGAACACGCCGCGCCACGGGATCATCTCGATCAAGCCCACTGACGCCAGACGTTTTAACATTTTGGCTACCGTTGGCTGGGAAACGCCCAGCCGCGCGGCCATATCGACCTGACGTGCTTCGCCAACCTCACGAATCAAATCGGAGATCAGTTCCACATAGTCATCAATCAGCTCCCGGCGATGCGCTTCACGCACCTGACGGAACCCTTCTACGTGCTCTTCAACATTCACCAGTTGCGTCGTTTTTTTTGTAGTTGGCTTACCTGCACGACGGTTCATTGTGCTTCCTCAATGGGGGTGACGCTTCCAGCGTCCTGTAACGGAGCGCACATTGTAAACCATAGCTCTACAAGCACAAAAATTTAACGAATTAGCCATAGCTATACAATATAGCCTGTGCTATATCTGTATGTAATGCAGTCACCCTTCACGGATCGAAGGGATCAGAAATCAGGAGGTCACATGAATGAATTCAAGAGGTGTATGAACGTGTTTACCCACTCTCCTTTTAAAGTGCGCTTAATGCTGTTGAACATGCTGTGCGATATGTTTAACAACAAACCGCAGCAGGATGACAAATCTTCTCACTAAGCGGCGTCGCGGTACGCCGCTTCATTTTTCCGTCACAACCCCCCTGTAAACTGGCCTCTGGCCGCCTTAATCCCGATCTTTTTTACGGATTTGCAGTCTCCCTCGCAAAACATCTGTTTAGCAACTGTTGACCTTATTTCACGCCCGCACTATCTTCTTGCAGCCCTGCACCATTTGCGGCTCGCTGAAGCGGACCCTCATTCCCTCTCCACGCACTGTCAGGCAGGCTTTGACCCTTGGCGCCAGGGTGAGCACATGGCGTTTTCATGATAGTGATCTATGAACTTAACCCTGAAAGAAACACTTGTTACCCGCAGCCGGGCCTTAAGCCCGTGGACGGGATTCTACTTTCTGCAATCGCTGCTGATTAACTTTGCGCTTGGCTACCCGTTTAGCCTGCTCTACGCCGTGGCGTTTACCTGCGTGCTCCACGTGCTGTGGCGGAGTGCGCCGCGCGTGCAGAAAGCGTTGATCGGGGTCTGTTCGCTGGTTGCTGCGATGTATTTCCCGTTTGGCCAGGCCTATGGCGCGCCAAACTTCAATACCCTGCTGGCGCTGCACTCGACCAATATGGAAGAGTCGACGGAGATCCTGACGATCTTCCCGTGGTACAGCTACGTGGTCGGGCTCTTTATCTTCGCTTTGGGCGTTATCGCCATCCGCCGTCAGTCAGGCGAGAAAAAATCCTGGGGCAAGATCGAAATATTCTGTCTGGTGTTCAGCATTGCCGTGGCGTTTGTCGCCCCCATCCAGAATATTCCCTGGGACGGTAAGCTAAGGCTTATCAATATCGGCTATCCGGTTTTCCGCTTCGTGAAAGACGTCGTGGTTAATAATAAAGAGGTTCTCGACGAGCAGGCGCGTATGGCTGAACTCTCCACCATGAAAGACACCTGGAACGTGCTGGCCGTGAAGCCTAAGTACCATACCTACGTGGTGGTGATTGGCGAAAGTGCGCGCCGCGATGCGCTCGGTGCTTTTGGCGGTCACTGGGATAACACCCCGTTTGCCAGTTCGGTTAACGGTGTCCTGTTTACCGATTACGTCGCTGCCAGCGGCTCGACGCAGAAATCACTCGGCCTGACCCTGAACCGTGTGGTCGACGGCAAACCGCAGTATCAGGATAACGTTGTCACGCTGGCAAACCGCGCGGGCTTCCAGACGTGGTGGTTCTCCAACCAGGGGCAAATTGGCGAATACGATACCGCCATCGCCAGTATTGCGAAGCGTGCCGATGAGGTTCAGTTCCTGAAAAGCGGTGATTTTGAAGCCGACAAAAACACGAAAGATGAAGCACTGCTGAAAATGACCGCACAGGTCTTTGCTACTCAGCGCGCCCAGCCGCAGCTGATTGTTCTGCACCTGATGGGATCACATCCTCAGGCGTGCGATCGTACAAACGGAAAGTACACAGAGTTTGTGCAGTCCAAAGAGACCTCATGTTATCTCTACACCATGACGCAAACCGACGACCTGCTCAGCAAGCTCTATGCCCAGCTGCGCAATACGGGCGACAGTTTCTCGATGGTTTATTTCTCCGATCACGGGCTGGCGTTTAAAGAGCGCGGTAAAGAGGTGCAGTACCTGGCGCACGATGACAAGTTCCAGCAGAACTTCCAGGTGCCCTTTATGGTGCTGTCGAGTGACGACAAAAAGCATCGCATCATCAAAGCACGTCGTTCGGCGAATGATTTCCTGCAGTTCTTCTCACAGTGGACGGGGATTAAGGCCGAGCAGATAAAAAATGCTTACCCCTTTATCTCTAACAAGAAGGGCCCCCCAGTTTACGTTACCAACTTCAAGTTACAGAAAGTTGACTATAACCACCTGGGTACGGACATTTTTGATATTAAGAGTAAATAGCGGACTGACGCCCTCCCCCTGGCTCTCTCCTACAGAGCTGAGGCCTGCACGGACGACTCCCTCTCCCTTGAGGGAGAGGGCTGGGGTGAGGGGGAACATACGGCTCTGGTGGTCATTCCGTTCACTTTATGTTCCTTGCTACTCTTTAACGACATGGCTTGTGAACGTGCCAGGGTGTCGCTGTAATACATTAATTTTGCTGAAGAAACCTTCATCGCTTCAGGTAAAAAATTACTGGGATTTCTCAGCACACGGGAGAGGGATAAAGACAAAAAAAATCCGCCACAGTGGGCGGATTTTTTATTTAATCACCGAAGTGATTAGAAGCGGTAACCTACGCCCGCGATCCAGGTGCCAACGTCAACGTTGCGGATACGGCTCTGCTCATAGGAGAAGTCCAGAGCAACGTTTTCGATTGGGTTGAACTGCAGACCCGCGCCATAGGAGAAACCGTAGTCGCTGTTGCTTGCAGTGCGGTTCAGACCTTCGTTTTCGGTCTGCTGGAATTTACCGTAACCAACACCTACAACACCGTAGATGCTAGCCCAGTCGTTCAGGCGGTAAGCAGGACCAGCGGTGATGCCGTAGTACTGACCTTTGTTATAGGTGCCGTTTTCAGTGCGATCTTTCTCGGTGTAAGTGAAAGAACCGATCACGCCCAGCGGGTTGTTGTCTTGCTCGTAACGATACTTCAGGTTGAAACCGTTAGTTTTGTTCATCACGCCCTGCATATCGCTCTGAGCGTAACCACCGGTAACGGTAGAAGTAGCAGCTACAGCAGTACCTGCGGAAACAGCCAGAACTGCGGCCAGTGCTGAAAGACATGCAATTTTTTTCATAACCACCTCAAATGTGTTCAAGTAAGTCCGTAAGTTTTAAATATATCAAAAAATTTTGCGAAACTCTTTGTGATTCGTAATGTCTAACGAGGCCTTTCCTGTAACAGAACGTTTCCAGAATCAGCTATCTCATTCAAATTACGTTAAATTTTCGCCGCAAAATGGTCATAGTGCGCGTCATCGCCGTTACATTCATCCAGATTATTCCTAATCTGACAGGCGATAAAACCAGCAATGCTTATCTATTTTACGGATTTTCCCTGGTTTTTTTTCAACAGTAGCTCAACCGTGAGCGCATATTTCCATTACACTGCGGCTTTTACCCTATTTGACATAAATTGACAGGAGAAAGGATGCCAGGGTTATCCCGCACGTCATCGGTCTGGATGCCGGTCGCTGTAATACTGATCGCCATGTTGTCGATTCAGAGCGGCGCGTCGCTTGCAAAATCACTCTTCCCGCTGGTGGGCGCGCCGGGCGTTACGGCCCTGCGTATTGCATTAGGGACTGTGATCCTCGTGGTCATCTTTAAACCCTGGCGTCTGCGTTTCAAAAAAGAGCAGCGGCTGCCGCTTCTTTTATACGGGCTGGCGCTGGGCGCGATGAACTACATGTTTTACCTCTCAATCCAGACCATCCCACTGGGAATTGCCGTCGCGCTTGAATTTACGGGGCCGCTGGCGGTTGCCCTCTTCTCTTCACGTCGTCCGGTAGATTTCATCTGGGTCGTGTTAGCGGTTCTGGGGCTCTGGTTCCTGCTGCCGCTGGGTCAAAGCGTCGCGCAGATTGATCTGACGGGTGCCGCGCTCGCCCTCGGCGCGGGTGCCTGCTGGGCTGTCTATATCCTCACCGGCCAACGCGCCGGGGAGGAGCACGGCCCGGCCACGGTTGCGCTGGGCTCGCTAATTGCCGCCATCATCTTTGTCCCCCTCGGTATGGCGCAGGCCGCCGAATCCATATGGCAATGGTCCATTCTGCCCGTGGGGCTGGCGGTCGCTATTCTTTCTACGGCACTCCCCTATTCTCTGGAGATGATAGCCCTGACGCGTTTGCCGACGCGCATTTTCGGTACGCTAATGAGCATGGAGCCTGCGCTGGCGGCTATCTCGGGGATGGTCTTCCTCGGAGAAACGCTGACGTTTACCCAGACGCTGGCACTGTGCTCCATTATCGCGGCCTCTATGGGATCAACGCTGACAATGCGCCCTGAACCCAAAGTGAAGAAAGTTGACATCAATTAATGCTCTATATTCTGCATGGCTTTCTCGCCATGCAGAATATAGGCGCTTTCCACGTTTATCATATTTCGTTACATAAACTGTCATCGTCACGAAATAATCCACAGGGCTACGAACCGTACGTTCAGAATTAAGATTGATCTGTATCAATTTCATAAAAACCTATTATTTTCATCATGATACAAACTCAACATCCTTCTTGCTATTAAACCGATAGGCAGAGCCAAACCGCAGGAAAAAAATCCGGTGCTATACTTAGTTCCGTAATTACCTGGGACACAAACATCAAGAGGATATGAGATTATGAGTACCGCTAAACTGGTGAAAACGAAAGCGTCTAATCTGCTTTATACCCGTAACGATGTATCGGATAGCGACAAAAAGGCGACTATTGAGTTGCTGAATCGCCAGGTGATCCAGTTCATCGATCTTTCGCTGATCACCAAACAGGCCCACTGGAATATGCGCGGTGCAAACTTTATTGCCGTTCATGAAATGCTGGATGGCTTCCGCACAGCACTGGTTACCCACCTCGATACGATGGCCGAACGTGCCGTTCAGTTAGGCGGTGTAGCGCTGGGGACCACGCAGGTGATTAACAGCAAAACGCCACTGAAAAGCTATCCGCTGGATATCCATACCGTTCAGGATCACCTGAAAGAGCTGGCGGACCGTTATGCCATCGTCGCGAACGACGTGCGTAAAGCCATCGGCGAAGCGAAAGACGAAGACACGGCTGATATCTTCACCGCCGCCTCTCGCGACCTGGATCAATTCCTGTGGTTCATCGAATCTAACATCGAATAAGCCATATGAATTACCAATGACACCCTCGCCTCTGGCGGGGGTTTTGCACATTTATGGTGCACACTTTTGCACTGCACACCTGCAAAAGTGAATGAAATGTAATAATCACCTCACACAACCGTTAACGGAAGATTGTTTTTCCGTCAGAATCTGCGCTAAATATCACCTCGTCAGATACGCCAAAAGATGCGCACCAAAATGGTGCCTCACGCTGGTGCAACGCGACATCATTGCTCTATTTTTTGTGCAATGCGTGACATCATCCCCTTTGTAAAACAACAGCTTGTAAAGTTGGCACGATTTTTTCATGGTGCCTGTCGTTCTCGCAGGGGATCGCCCCGTGGTTATAAAAGGAAATGCTATGAAGTCTGTATTAAAAGTTTCACTGGCTGCACTTACCCTGGCTTTTGCAGTGTCCTCTCAGGCTGCCGACAAACTCGTTGTGGCGACCGACACGGCGTTCGTTCCGTTTGAATTCAAACAGGGTGACAAATACGTTGGTTTTGACGTGGATCTGTGGGCCGCGGTCGCAAAAGAACTCAAACTGGACTACACCCTGAAGCCGATGGACTTCAGCGGTATCATCCCTGCGCTGCAGACCAAAAACGTTGACCTGGCACTGGCGGGTATCACGATTACCGAAGAGCGTAAAAAAGCGATCGACTTCTCCGACGGCTACTACAAAAGCGGCCTGCTGGTGATGGTGAAAGCCGACAATAACGACGTAAAAAGCGTAAAAGATCTCGACGGTAAAGTGGTGGCAGTGAAGAGCGGTACGGGTTCCGTTGATTACGCGAAAGCGAATATCAAAACCAAAGATCTGCGCCAGTTCCCGAACATCGACAATGCCTACATGGAACTGGGTACCAACCGTGCTGACGCCGTTCTGCACGACACGCCTAACATCCTGTACTTCATCAAAACCGCGGGCAACGGCAAGTTCAAAGCGGTTGGCGATTCTCTGGAAGCACAGCAGTACGGTATCGCGTTCCCGAAAGGCAGCGACGACCTGCGCACGAAAGTTAACGGCGCGCTGAAAACCCTGAAAGAGAACGGCACCTATAACGAAATCTACAAAAAATGGTTCGGTACCGAGCCTAAATAATTTACCTGAATTCAGGTTTGTAACGCCCGGTGGCGCTCACGCTTACCGGGCCTACGTTTTTCGTTTTTTACCACGGTATACAGGAATACATCATGCAGTTTGACTGGAGCGCCATCTGGCCTGCCATTCCACTCTTGCTTGAAGGCGCTAAAATGACCCTGTGGATTTCGGTCCTGGGTTTGGTTGGCGGGTTGATTATCGGTCTTGTCGCCGGTTTCGCCCGCACCTACGGCGGCTGGATTGCAAACCACATCGCACTGGTTTTCATCGAAGTGATCCGCGGCACCCCGATTGTCGTACAGGTCATGTTCATCTACTTCGCCCTGCCAATGGCGTTCACCGACCTGCGCATTGACCCGTTCAGCGCAGCCGTCGTCACCATTATGATCAACTCAGGTGCCTACATTGCGGAAATTACCCGCGGTGCGGTGCTGTCGATTCATAAAGGTTTCAGTGAAGCCGGTCTGGCATTAGGCCTTTCCCGTCGCGAAACGATCCGCCACGTTATTCTGCCGCTGGCGCTGCGTCGCATGCTGCCACCGCTGGGTAACCAGTGGATTATCAGCATTAAAGACACGTCGCTGTTCATTGTTATCGGCGTGGCCGAACTGACCCGTCAGGGGCAGGAGATCATTGCGGGCAACTTCCGCGCGCTGGAAATCTGGAGTGCGGTGGCCGTTGTCTACCTGATCATCACTCTGGTTCTGAGCTTCGTTCTGCGTCGTCTTGAAAGAAGGATGAAAATCCTGTGATTGAATTTAAAAACGTTTCCAAGCACTTTGGCCCAACCCAGGTGCTGCACAATATCGATTTGAGCATCAAACAGGGCGAAGTAGTGGTGATTATCGGGCCGTCCGGCTCCGGTAAATCCACCCTGCTGCGCTGCATCAACAAGCTGGAAGAGATCACCAGCGGCGATCTGATCGTCGACGGTCTGAAGGTCAATGACCCGAAAGTGGATGAGCGTCTTATCCGTCAGGAAGCGGGTATGGTGTTCCAGCAGTTCTACCTGTTCCCGCACCTCACGGCGCTGGAAAACGTGATGTTTGGCCCGCTGCGCGTGCGCGGGGCGAGCAAAGCGGCGGCGGAAGCGCAGGCAAAAGATCTGCTGGCCAAGGTCGGCCTGGCCGAGCGTGCGCACCACTACCCTTCCGAGCTGTCCGGCGGCCAGCAGCAGCGCGTGGCGATTGCCCGCGCGCTGGCGGTGAAGCCGAAGATGATGCTGTTTGATGAGCCGACTTCCGCGCTCGACCCGGAGCTGCGCCACGAGGTGCTGAAAGTGATGCAGGACCTGGCCGAAGAAGGGATGACGATGGTGATCGTGACCCACGAAATCGGCTTTGCTGAGAAAGTCGCCTCCCGCCTGATCTTTATTGATAAAGGCCGTATTGCTCAGGACGGTAACCCGCAAGAGCTGATTGCTAACCCGCCAGGGCAGCGTTTGCAGGAATTCCTGCAGCACGTCTCCTGATCCCTCGCGTTACACAGAGCCGGGCCCTGCCCGGCTTTTTTACGCCAGAATGTTCCCAAAAATCCCCCTCTGCGCCTCGACTTCTATACTTATCATTTTGTTCGACATTTTCACCGGAGGGCGCCGTGCCGTGGATCCTGTTGCTGTTGATTAGCCTGTTTAGTGCGCCATCGTTTGCCGTCGCGATCCCCGGCGTCACCACCGGAACCTCCACGGCAAAGGAGAGTACGCCGCCACCGGAGCCCGATGTCGAAAAGAAAAAAGCCGCCTACGGAGCCCTTGCCGATGTGCTGGAAAACGACGCCGCCCGGCAAGAGTTAATCGGTGAGCTTCGTAAAGTCGCCGCCACGCCATCCCAGGAGGCCGTTCCGGCCATCACGCCGCCCCAGGTGGAGGAGCAAAAAACTGTGCTGGAAAACGTCACCGACGTGAGCCGCCACTACGGGGAGGCCCTCTCCTCTCGTTTTGCCCAGCTTTACCGTAACCTGATTGGCTCTCCGCATAAGGCCTTTAATCCCCAGACCTTCTCCACTGCCGTAACGCAGTTTTTAATGCTGGCCGCCGGTGTGTTTATTTTTTACTGGCTGGTGCGCCTGTGCGCCTGGCCGCTGTACCGCAAGATGGGTGTCTGGGGGCGAAAAAAAAACCAGCAAAAAAGCAGCTGGCTGCACCTCCCGGCGATGGTCGCCGGAGCCTTTATCATCGATCTCCTGCTGCTGGCACTGACGCTGTTTGTCGGTCAGGTGCTGGCCGATCGCCTCAATACGGGCAACAAAACCATTGCCTTCCAGCAGGCGCTCTTCCTCAATGCATTTGCGCTCATCGAATTTTTTAAAGCGGTGCTGCGCGTCATCTTTTGCCCGCGTGTGCCTGAACTTCGCCCTTTTAATATTAAGGATGAGAGCGCGAAATACTGGGCCGTGCGGCTAAGCGTGCTGAGCGGCCTGATTGGCTACGGCCTGCTGGTGGCCGTGCCAATCATCTCCAACCAGGTTAACGTGCAGTTCGGCGCGCTGGCGAACGTGCTGATTATGCTCTGTATCACCGTCTGGTCGCTGTACCTTATCTTTCACAATAAAAAGGCGATCACCGAAAGCCTGCTGCATCTGGCCGACCGTTCACTCTCCTTCTTCAGCCTGTTTATCCGCGCCTTCGCGCTGGTGTGGCACTGGCTGGCGAGCGCCTACTTTATTGTGCTGTGCTTCTTCTCGCTGTTTGACCCGGGCAATAGCCTGAAATTTATGATGGGGGCGACGTTCAAAAGCCTGGCGATTATCGGCGTTGCGGCTTTTGTGTCTGGCCTGCTGTCCCGCTGGATCTCGAAAACCATCACGCTCTCACCTCAGGTGCAGCGGAACTACCCTGAACTGCAAAAGCGCGTGAACGGCTGGATGTCGGTATCACTGAAGGTTGCGCGGATTTTGACCGTCTGCGTGGCGATTATGCTGCTGCTGAACGCCTGGGGACTGTTTGATTTCTGGAACTGGCTCCACAACGGCGCGGGTGAAAAAACGGTCGATATTCTGATCCGTATCGCGTTGATCCTGTTCTTCTCCGCCGTCGGCTGGACGCTGCTGGCGAGCCTTATCGAAAACCGTCTGGTGTCCGATATTCACGGCAGGCCGCTACCCAGCGCGCGGGCAAGAACGCTGTTAACGTTGTTCCGCAACGCGCTGGCGGTGATCATCAGCACCATCACCATCATGATTGTGCTCTCGGAGATCGGCGTGAATATCGCCCCTCTGCTGGCGGGTGCCGGGGCGCTGGGGCTGGCGATCTCCTTCGGCTCACAAACGCTGGTGAAGGATATTATTACCGGTATCTTTATTCAGTTTGAAAACGGGATGAACACGGGGGATCTGGTGACCATCGGGCCGCTGACCGGCACCGTTGAGCGAATGTCCATCCGCTCCGTCGGCGTGCGTCAGGACACCGGTGCATATCACATTATTCCGTGGTCATCGATTACCACCTTCGCCAACTTCGTGCGCGGGATTGGTTCCGTTGTGGCGAACTACGATGTGGATCGCCACGAGGATGCGGACAAAGCGAAGCAGGCGCTGCGGGATGCGGTAGAAGAGTTGATGCAGATGGACGATATTCGCGGACTGGTGATCGGCGAACCGTCGTTTGCCGGGATTGTCGGACTGACGAATACCGCATTCACCCTGCGCGTCTCGTTCACCACCCAGCCGCTGAAGCAGTGGACGGTGCGTTTTGCGCTCGACAGCATGGTGAAAAAGCACTTTGATCTGGCGAACGTGCGGATGCCGGTGCAGACGTATCAGGTATTGCCGCCGCCCGCATCGCCGCTCCCACCGCAGGAGCCGACGCTGTAGCCTGGTTGCCGGGGGCGGCTTCGCCTTACCCGGCCTACGGCGGAGTGCTATTTGCGACGTTTGCTATTGTCCAAAAACGTCCAGGCAATAAAGCGGCTCTGTTTCTGGCCCTGCGACATCTCTTTCTTCACCACTTTTACCGCACCGGCTTCGGTCAAGGCGCGGTAAAGCGGCGGCAGGTTATCGCCGCGCGACACCAGCGACGTGAACCACTTCACCTGACGGCCAAACTGTTTACTTTCTGCAATCATGCGCAGGATAAACGCGACTTCGCCCCCTTCACACCAGAGCTCCTGCTGCTGGCCGCCAAAGTTCAGTGCGGCGTCTTCCGCCTGCCCAAGGTTACGGCGCTTACGCTCGCTGCCTGCGCGTGCTGTGGCAGCAGAATCATGGAACGGCGGGTTACACATCGTGGCATCGTACTGTTCGTTCTTATGAATGATGCCGTTGAAGATGGATTTGTCATCTTTCTGACGACGTAAACGGATCGCCCGGGTTAGACCTGGGTTCGCGTTAATAATCGCCTGCGCGCTGGCGAATGCCTCAGTGCCAATTTCACTGCCGGTAAAACGCCATTGGTATTCATGCGCGCCAATGAGCGGGTAAATCAGGTTTGCCCCGGTGCCAATATCCAGGATTGTCGCCTGCTGTGGAACGACGCCATCATTTCCTTCCGCAAGAAGATCGGCGAGGTGATGGACGTAATCTGCGCGGCCAGGCACGGGTGGGCAGAGAAAGCCTTCGGGAATATCCCAGTTCGTCACGCCATAAAAATGGGCCAGCAGCGCTTTGTTCAGCGTCTTGACCGCCTGAGGATCGGCAAAGTTGACCGAGGGTTCACCCGCTGGCGTCTGTACAATAAAGTCCTGCAACTGAGGGCAGCTCAGGCACAGCGCTTTCATGTCATAGCGGCTGTTATGGCGGTTACGCGGGTGCAATCCCGGCTTTTGGGCAGTCATGGCATTCTCCTTTCAACAGCGGCGTAAGATACCCTTTGCGGACCCAACGGTAAATAACTGTCTGCCCAACGCAAAAACACACCGGAAATCAGGCACCTTTATGTCTATGATCTGTCAGCAAATTGTCAATTTACATCGTTCAAAAAATAAGCAGATCATCATCAAATTTTTGCGCTAAATCACACTCGTCAGGCTTCTAAACTTAAAGGGAATCACCTGTTGTTTCCCCCTGAGGATGTGATTATGAAAAGATATATGACCCTTGTTGTCGCGGGTGCACTGGCAGCCGCATCTTTCTCTGCCTGGTCCGTTCAGTCACTGAATGAAAGCACAGACACCAGCCAGCTGCGTGCTGCCGGTACCGTCTCCGTCAGTCGCGCGAGTAACCTTGACGATCTCCAGGATAAGCTGGCTGAAAAAGCACGTCAGGAAGGTGCCAAAGGTTTCGTGGTGAATTCCGCTGGCGGCGATAACCACATGTATGGCACAGCCACCATCTACAAATAACCGTTCGACCTTCCTCCCGACTGCATCTGCCCCAACAGATGCAGTTTTCTTTATTCCCGTCTTGACCGTACGATTTTTAACCCCACATTAGCGTTATGTGTTTTATAAAACCAAACAGGAGAACGCCATGGCTTCCGGTTGGGCAAATGACGACGCCGTAAACGAACAGATCAACAGTACGATTGAAGATGCTGTAGCCCGCGCTCGCGGTGAATTGCCGCGCGGTGAAAGCCTGCAGGAATGTGAGGAGTGTGGCGACCCCATTCCCGAGGCGCGGCAAAAAGCCATCCCTGGGGTAAGGTTATGCATCACCTGCCAGCAGGAGAAAGATTCAAAAAACACTTCACATTCGGGATATAATCGCAGAGGATCGAAAGATAGCCAGTTACGTTGACTTTCCTTTACCTAAGTCAACGGAGCAAGCGAATACGTTTACGCTCACGAATTTTCGTACGTCGCGTAGCAAAATGTGCCCTTCATCTTCTCTCTGTAAAGCGCATCGATAAGAACTGTAAAGCGCCCTTCTGAATTTATTAATATTCAATAACTTATTTGTCATTCAATTTTTTTGATTGACCACGTCAATTCTCTTCGATTTTATCTCTTAAGAAAAACCGTGATACTTATCACATCGACGGAACATCGTCCCTTTATCAGAATAACCTGCGAGAGATTAATTATGAAAACCATCAAATATGCTGTAGCCGCTGTTGCCCTGTCTGCTCTGTCTTTCGGCGCTTTCGCTGTAGAGCCAGTCTCTTCTGCTCAGGCACAGAACATGAATAAAGTGGGTGTGGTAAGTGCTGAAGGCGCGACTACCCTTGACGGTCTTGAAGCCAAACTGGCTGAGAAAGCAGCTGCTGCAGGCGCAAGCGGATACACCATCACCTCCGCTAACGGCAATAACAAACTGAGCGGTACTGCGGTTATCTACAAATAATCGAACGAATTATGCTCCACCCTCACCGTACCCTCTGGTGAGATGCTCCACCCTCATTGACCCTGTTGTTACCCTTTGTTTGCCCGTCCGCCACTGGACGGGCTTTTTTTTGCCTAAAACGACTGCGCGACGCGCTGCAGTCCGGCATCCACTGAGTCCACCTCACCAGTCGCCAGCAAACAGCAGGCCATTTGCAGCCTGATGGCGTGCGGAACGGGGACATTGCCCGCCAGACACTCAACGATCCAGTGCGCGGTGGTGTGCGGATCTTTTGCCTGCGGCAGGGCCACATCCCTGCTCTCTTCCCCTCGTTCAAGCACTGCACGCGAGCCGGCGGAATCAATCAACATGATTTGCGGGCAGCGCAGTGGGTTGGCATACACCTCCCCTTCCGTTCCGTGCATCAATAACGCCCGTCCGCCAATGTCCTCAAAGAACTTGCCAACACGCGTCACGTACTCCGGGTGCGATACGCTGGAAAGACGCAGGGCGGCGTCTTCATCAAACGGCGTGGCCAGTTTCGCCAGCGTGTGGGCACTGTTGCGCACCCCCATACGCCAGCGCATTTCAAGCTGTTTTTCCAGCGGCGGGCAGAGCGCGCGTACCGGTATATAGACTGGCTGATGCCCGTCCAGCTTCGCCTGCGCCTGACCCGCATGCAGGGTCGGTTCGATACCCAGCAGCGCAAAGATCGTTTCCGTCAGCACGCGCGTTGGATCGTCGCTGACGCCGTGTACGACAACCGGGAACCCAAGCTTGTTAAGCAAAATGGCCAGCAGCGGCGTCAGGTTCGCCTGCTTACGTGCCCCGTTATAGCTGGGAATTACAATCGGCATCGGCTTCGTAACGGGCGGCGTTAAGCGCATCGTTTTCGCCTGCACCGCGTCATAAAAACCGCGCATCTCGGCTTCACCTTCACCTTTAATACGCAGCGCGATCAGGATGCCGCCCAGCTCAAGTTCTGGCACATCGCCGTTCAGCATATGGGTGTACAGCGCATGGGCCGTTTCCTGGTCCAGATCACGGGCGTGATTTTTTCCTCGCCCTACCTCTTTGATAATTTTGCGATAATCCACGACTTCTCTCCTGACAGCATCATCTTATTAACAATATAGCCCTGAAGAACGCCTTGCCGTTAGTCTTTTATCAACGACATCAATCTGCTGTTTTTATGACAAAAAATAAACTCAAGCATTTTTTCAATTATTTGTGATTTCTATAGAAGAATCTTGAACATATATTTTTTGATTAAATAACCACCGGAAAGTCATTAAAGGTCAACGGTGAAAACGTCCAGGCAACGTTCGCGCCAGAAACATAGCAGGATTTATTATGAACAAGGTTGCTTTAGGTTTATTGATCGCCGCAGCGGTGGGATGTTCCGCATCCGCATTTGCGGCAAGAAATGGTGAAGGGCAGATTAACTTCACCGGTGAAATTATCGATTCGGCTTGTCAGGTTGTTAATGGGTTAAGCAACCCGTTAAACGTGCAGTTAGGTAAAGTCTCTAAAACGGTATTTACCGGTACAGGATCTACCAGCACATTAACCAAGTTTGATATTCAGTTAACTAATTGCCCGGAAACGGTCACCTCCGCAGCGATTAACTTCGGCGGTACCCCGGATTCAAATAACAATGCTGCGCTGGCGTTAACCCCTGATGTTGATGCGGCAACGGGTGTCGCTATTCAGCTGGTTGATTCCTCAGAACAACCGGTCAGCTTGTATACCCCTTCTCAGCAATATCCATTAACCTCCGGCACGGCGGTTAACGATCTGGAGTTTGGCGCACGCTATATTCAAACGGGATCCGCAATCACCGCAGGCCCGGCTAACTCTGTATCGACCTTCACCGTTATTTATAACTGATCTTATCAATCCTGAGATATTAATGCTTTTGCGAGCATTAATATCTCTTCTATTTATTGAGAAATCTTTATGCGTCATGGTTATTTACTGAGCACACTTTTACTGGTAGCCGCCACTGCACATGCCGGTGTCATTATTAATGGCACACGACTGGTTTACCAGGGAGATAAAAAGGAATCCTCTCTTGGTCTTTCAAATCCAGATGCGACGGATTATCTGGTGCAGTCCTGGGTTGATTCCGGCGGTAAAAACCTGACAAAAGCCCCGTTCCTGATTACCCCACCGCTTTTCCGCCTTGACGCAAAAGAAGATAACGTGCTGCGCGTGGTGCGCACCGGCGGTAATTTACCGGAAGATCGTGAATCCTTGTACTGGCTGAATATCAAAGCCATTCCTTCCTCAAAGCACGTTGAAGGAATCAACACGCTACAAATTGCGATTAATACGCGCATTAAATTGCTGTATCGCCCCTCTGCGGTTAAAGGCAGACCTGAAGAGGTCGCCGATAAGCTTGAATGGCATCGTGAAGGCAACGATCTGGTTGTCAATAACCCAACGCCTTTTTATATGAACTTCCAGAAGGTGACGCTGAACGGCCATAAAGTAGAAAAAGCCACCTGGGCCACTCCTAAAACTGAAACGCACTTTGCATTGCCCGGCAATGTGAGTGGCTCAACCGTCACGTATTCCATTATTACGGATTACGGCAGCATCAGCCAGACATTGTCAAAAGCAGTTAATTAATCACCTGTTCAGATAAAAGAAATCATCATGTACAGCCATAAAAAGCCGTTCACCTGTCGATTTTCTTCGTTGCTGGTCATTTTATGTGGCCTGGCAATGACGATCTTTGCGCAGCAGGCTATGGCTGACGATTATTTCAACCCGGCGTTGCTGGATATTGATAATCCGCAGCAGGGTAAGACTGACCTCTCCGTATACGAAAAAGGGCCCGGGCAAGCGCCGGGTAAATATCAGGTCGCTATTTTTATCAATAATAATAAAATTGATACCCGCGATGTCACATTTAAATTAGAAAAAGACGCCCACGGGGATAATTCACTCCAGCCCTGCTTCTCGTCAGAGGATTTAAAAAGCCTCGGCATTAAAACCCAAAAATACCCGCAGCTGATGGCAAAAGGCCAGTGCGCCGATTTAAACGCCATCCCTGCGGCATCCGCTACGTTTCACGTTCGCAATCAGCAGCTGCTGCTCAGTATTCCACAGCTGGCCCTGAGCAAGGTTCCACGCGGCTATATCGACCCAAAAGAGTTCGACGAAGGGATCACCGCAGGGCTGCTCAATTACAGCGCGACCGCCAGCCAGAGCCACGCACGCCAGAAGGGTGAACAGGATAACAGCAGCCAGTACGTCAACCTGCGCCCTGGCTTTAACATCGGTGCCTGGCGCGTGCGTAACTATTCCACATGGAACCGCAGCACCCAGGGCAAGGAAGAGCAGCAAAAATTCTCCTCCGTTTATACCTATGCCCAGCGCGATATCGTGGCGATGAAAAGCGACCTCACCGTCGGGCAAAGCTCATCGCCTTCCGATGTTTTTGACAGCGTGCCTTATACCGGCGTGGAGCTTAAATCCGACAGCGACATGCTGCCGGACAGCGAAAAAGGCTTTGCGCCGATTATACGCGGCACTGCCCACAGCAACGCGCTGGTGATGGTCCGCCAGAACGGCTATGTCATTTACCAGAACACGGTCGCGCCCGGCGCGTTTGAAATTAACGATCTCTACCCTACCGGCAGCAGCGGCGACCTGCAGGTCACCGTGAAAGAGACCGACGGCAGCGAAAGTCATTTCGTGGTGCCGTATGCCTCCGTACCGGTATTGCAGCGCGAAAAAAACCTGCGCTACAGCGTCACCGCCGGACGTTATCGCTCTTACGACAACGATGTTGAAAAGACCCCGTTTGCCCAGGGCAGCGCGATCTATGGCTTACCTTATGGTGTCACCGTTTATGGTGGCGTTCAGCAAAGCAGCCATTATCAATCCCAGGCGTTCGGTGCCGGGAAAAACATGGGCGATTTAGGCGCGTTCTCCATCGACGTCACCCGTGCGAAAGCCCTGCTAAAGAAGCAGCAGTCGAGCAAAGGCCAGTCCTGGCGCGTGCGCTACAGCAAAGATTTTGCCGGTTCGGGCACCAACTTCTCGCTCGCGGGCTATCGCTACAACAGCAAAGGGTTCTACACCCTGGAAGACACCATGGAGTCTTATACCCGCTCTGACGACTGGTCTGCTCCCCAGCAGCGCCGCGCCCGAACCGAGGCCACCATCGACCAGACGCTGCCAGAAGGCTGGGGGTCCGTCACCCTGAGCATGGTGAAAGAGACTTACTGGAGCCAGAACCAGGACATGAGCTCCATGAGCGTCAGCTACAACAACAGCTGGCACGGGGTGAGCTACAGCCTGAGCTACAGCATGAACAAGAACACCCAGGACAGCGATGAAAACGGCGACGAAGTGACGAACGACAACCAGTTCTCGCTGAGCGTCTCCGTGCCGCTGGACCGCTGGATGCATAACACCTGGGCCACCTACAACCTGAACAATACCAAAGACGGTACCACGCAGAATATCGGCCTGAACGGCACGGCGCTGAAGGAAGACAACCTGAACTGGAATATCCAGCAGGGGCTGAGCAGCACCGGCAGCGGGAACTCGACCAGCATGAACGCCGATTATAAAGCGACCTATGGCGAGGTGAGCGCAGGCGTCAGCCAGGATAAGTATCAGCAGACCGTTAACGTCGGTTTGCAGGGCGGCGTCATTGCCCATGCCAACGGCATTACCCTGAGCCAGCCGCTCGGTGAGACTATCGCGCTGGTGAAGGCGCCGGGAACGCACGGGACGCATATCGCTAACCAGACGGGCGTTGAGACCGATTTCCGCGGCTATACCGTCGTACCATTTGTTACCGCGTATCGTCACAACACCATCGCGCTGGATACCGAAACGCTGCCGGATAACGCCGACGTGACGCACGCGGCGCAGGTGGTGACCCCAACACGCGGCGCCGTGGTGCGCGCCAGCTTTAACACCCGCGTGGGCAATCGCGTGCTGATGACGCTCACGCACAACGGTAAACCGCTGCCCTTCGGCGCAACGGTGACCACTGAGGATAAGGACAGCGAATTTATCGTTGGCTCCGATGGCCAAACGTACCTCTCCGGTCTTCCCGCACGCGGAAAACTCTCCGTTGCGTGGGGTGACAATGCCAGCGAACAATGCATCGCGCAGTACGCGCTGGCTGAAGAGAGAGATAAATCCGGCATTATTACCGCTGCCGCACCATGTCAGTAATGCACTGGCTGAGACGAAAGATGATGCAAATCGTTAAACAGAGTTTTTTATTGTTAGTGCTGGGAATATCCGCATTTTTCATGCCGCACGCGAAAGCGTCATGCACGTCACCGGATATGCCGAAGATGATTGATGTGGCCTCCATCTCTGTTCCCACCTCGCTGGCCGTTGGCGCGACCATTCCGGGTTCAGAGCAGACAGTACACGTTGCCGGGAATTGCTCCAGCACCTACAGCCCGGGGATGGAAATAGTGGCTTGCTATTATGGTTCCGGTTCAGAAATACCGGGCCTGCCGGGCGTATACGACTCTGGTGTCGCCGGGATTGGTATCGCCCTGATGAACGATCAGGGGCAACGCATCCAGGGGGCCGGTGGCGTCCACTGTGATTCCCGGAATACGCCAGTGGGGTATCTCTCTTCAGACGGACAGCTCTCGTTCAATTTTGACGTGACTCTGGAGCTGGTGAAAACCAGCTCCACGGTGTCCTCTGGCTCCCTTTCTCAGGCTCAGACGGAGTTTGGGCTTGGCGTTTACAATCAGGAGGGCATAGGCAGTCCGAACACCATTTCCTATTCGGGTAACGTCACGTTCAACGAAGTCACCTGCTCCGTTTCGCCGAAAAGCCTTACCGTAACGCTGGGCGATTTCCCGGTCAGCGACTTCACCGGGGCAGGAACCCTTACGTCGCCTCAGGCGTTCGACGTTACCGTCAACTGTAACGACACCGTGCAACCCGAAGTCATGGTTTCCAGCGCAAACGGTTATGAAACAGATTTTCCCGGCGTCATCAAACTCACTCAGGAGAGCGGCGTAGCAACCGGTGTTGGGGTGCGCATGATGTTCGATGGGGAAATTGCCAACTTTGATATTTACAAAAATACGGCGGCTATTGCCCAAGCGAATATTCCACTGACGATCCCGTTTGAGGTTGCATATCAACAAACGGCAGCCAGCGTTACCCCCGGCACAGCAAACAGCATTGCCACGATTACGTTGGGATATAAATGAAAAAAATCACCTTACTGCTACTGGCAGGCCTTCTCACGCAGGCGCATGCCGATGAGATCGCGATCCAGATGAGAGGCAATATCATCGCCAATACCTGCTCGGTAGACAGCGCCAGTCAGAATTTGACCGTCGATCTGGGACAAGCCGCCTCCAGCGATTTTAAGGATGTGGGGGATACCGGGGAGTGGAAGAATTTTGACCTTACGCTGTCAAAATGCCCGTCCACCACCACGCTCGCCACCGCGACCTTTAACGGCCAGGCAGACAGCGCACACCCGACGAAATTTGCCAGCACGGGCACCGCCGGCGGGCTGGCGCTGGAGCTGGCAGACCGCCTGGATCGCATTACGATTGCCCCGCAGGCGAGCTTCAGCGCCCTGGTTAATCAAAGCGATCATACCGTCGATTTCCCACTCGCCGCGCGCTACTACGCCACCTCCATGCCCGTCAGCGCCGGGACGTTCAGCAGCGTAGTGCAGGTGACCTTCACTTACCAGTAGGACCGCGCCCCTTAGCACGGATGCTTTTTTTACGCCCGGCGGTCAGTGTTGCCGGGCGTTTTTTTACCTCCGGCACCTCCGGCTGTTCGATCGGGAAGATCGGCAGCGCGTTGAGCAGCCGCTGGCCGTAGTTTTTGGTAAGCAGCCGTTTGTCATAAATCACCACCTCGCCCCAGCAGCCGTGGCTACGAATAAGACGCCCCACCTGCTGAATCAGGTTAAACGACGCCGCGGGCAGGCTTTGTACCTCAAACGGATAGCGGTTCAGGCTTTTCAGCCATTCGCCTTCGGTGATCACCACCGGGCTGTCGATGGGCGGAAAGGCGATTTTATGAATATGCACCTGCGTCAGGTAGTCGCCCTTCAGATCCAGACCTTCGGCAAACGACTGCAGCCCCACCAGCACGCTGCGCTCGCCGCTATCAATGCGCTTGCGGTGCGTTTCCACCAGCCGGTAGCGCGGCTGATCGCCCTGTACCAGCAGGAGTAAACGCAGATCGGTGACGTGCTCCAGGAAGCGCTGCATCGCGCGCCCGCTGGCAAACAGCACCAGCATGCCGGGATACTTTTTACTCTCGACCTGCTCGCGGAAGTAGGCCGCCATCTCAGCGATGTGCTGCTCCTCGTTGTCGATGAGCGGCTCGAATTTCATGCGCGGGATCACCAGCTTGCCCTGCTCGCAGTGGTTAAACGGCGAGTCCAGCGCGACAAAACGATCGCCCGCTTTCTCTTTTAGCCCGCTCATTTCCTGCAGCCTTGAGAAACTGTTCAGGGAGCGCAGCGTGGCGGAGGTCACCACCACGTGCGGCACGCTGCGCCAGATGAGCTTTTCCAGCTGATCGGCCACGCGGATGCCCACGCAGTGGAAAAAGAGGTGCACCTGCCCGTCCCGCTCTTCGCGGGTGGCCCATTTGGTGACCGGCGCGCCGGACGCCTGCGCCATCGAGGCCAGCCGCCAGAGCTTGCTCTGCGCTTCGAACATGCCGAGCGCACGGTTCATCTGCAGCAGGATGCGGTGCAGACGCACCACGTCATGTGAGCCGGTTTTCTCGCTCAGATCGTTTAAGAACATCTCCGCCAGCCCGCGCAGCTTTTCGAGATGCTTCGCCAGCTGCTGGCAGATCTCCATCACCTCGTCCGGCAGCTCGCCCATCGCAAAGCGGTGTTCGGCTTCCTGCGTTTGCGGAAGATAAAGATTCAAAATGTTGTTGAGCGAGGCAATCAGGCTGTAGACCTCTTCGCAGTGGTCGCTCAGCCGCTCCGGCACCGCCAGCGGCGGCGTGGTTTTCGGGCGAAACTGCTCCATACAGGTGGCGACAAGCTTGCAGAAGAGATCGAGCTGCAGGCGGAACCAGGGCGCGGTAATTTCCGCGCTCATCTCCAGCGCGTCCCGCGCCACGTCCGGCAGATGGTGGCCTTCGTCGAGCACCAGCAGCAGGTTTTTGGGTTCCGGCAGCACCGCTTCGCTCTCCAGCGCGGCCATCACCAGCGCGTGGTTAGCCACCACCACTTCCGCCTCCTGAATTTCGCGTCGGGCGACGAAGAACGGGCACTCGCGGTAGTAGTGGCAGTTGCGGTTCAGGCAGCTGGCTTTGTCCGTGCTGAGCCTGCGCCATAGATCGTCGCTGATGGCCTTATCGGTATGATCGCGCAGGCCGTCCCACTTATAGCCGTCAAGATCGACCTTGAGCGTGGCGCAGAGCTCCTGCTCGGCCTTGTTGTTCGGCGTGAGATCGTCGTCGAGGAAGGCCAGCAGATCCTGCTGCGTCGCTTCGCTGCTGGCCAGCCCCGCCAGGTTTCGCGGACACACGTAGCGCCCGCGTCCAAAGGCGGCGGTAAAGCGCAGGTCGGGGATGATTTTGCGCAGCAGCGGTAAATCTTTGCTGAAGATCTGATCCTGCAGCGCCACGTTGGCGGTGCTGACCACCAGCGTTTTGTCCTCTTCCCGCGCAATCGCGATGCCGGGAATGAGATACGACAAGGTTTTCCCGACGCCGGTTGGGGCTTCAATCGCCAGATGTCGCCCGTCGTCCCCGGCGAGCGTTTTGGCCACGTCAGCAATCATCTGCCGCTGCGGCGCTCGGGGGATAAAGTCGGGGATCTGCTGTTGTAGCGCCTTATACCATGCGCCAATTTGCGCCTTGAGCGCAGCGGTTAAAGCCATTGGAAAACCTGAAATACTGTATAAACAGCCACTATTGTGGCACTTTCTCTTCGCTGCCGCAAAAAGAAAAGCCCGGCTTTACGACCGGGCTTCCAGATTACTGCGGGTTAGCAGGCTTGCGCGGGCGGCGTCGACGCTGCCCTTCCCCTGCAGGTTTCCCTTCGCCGCTGCGCCACGGGTTTTCACCCGCCGGTTTGCTGTCGTTGTTACGACGCGGCGGTTTGCCGGATGATTTCGGTGCGCCACCTTCTGCACGACGCGGCTGCTGGCCGCGACCGCCGCCGCCCTGGCCACGTCCACCGCCGCCCTGACGACCGTTCTGAATCGGCTCGGCTTTGATCGACGGATCCACTTCGTAGCCCGGGGTTTCGATGCGCGGGATCTCTTTCTTCAGCAGGCGTTCGATGTCGCGCAGCAGCTTGTGTTCATCCACGCAGACCAGAGAAAGCGCTTCACCGGTTGCCGCCGCGCGGCCGGTACGACCGATACGGTGAACGTAGTCTTCCGGCACGTTTGGCAGCTCGTAGTTCACCACGTGCGGCAGCTCTTCAATGTCGAGGCCACGGGCGGCGATGTCGGTTGCCACCAGCACGCGGATGTCGCCGGACTTGAAGTCCGCCAGCGCGCGGGTACGTGCCCCCTGGCTCTTGTTGCCGTGGATCGCCGCGCTGCGGATGCCGTCTTTATTCAGCTGCTCCGCCAGGTGGTTGGCGCCGTGCTTGGTGCGGGTAAAGACCAGCACCTGCTGCCAGTTGCCCTGGCCGATCATCTGGGAGAGCAGTTCCCGCTTGCGCTTTTTATCAACAAAGTGCACGTGCTGCGTCACCTGCTCGGAGGCGGTGTTGCGGCGCGCCACTTCCACTTCCAGCGGGTTATGCAGCAGCTTTTCCGCCAGCGCCTTGATCTCGTCGGAGAAGGTCGCGGAGAAGAGCAGGTTCTGACGACGCGGCGGCAGCTTGGCCAGCACGCGACGAATATCGTGGATGAAGCCCATGTCGAGCATGCGGTCGGCTTCGTCCAGCACCAGAATTTCAATGCTATCGAGCTTCACCGCGTTCTGGTGTTCCAGATCCAGCAGACGGCCCGGCGTTGCCACCAGCACGTCCACGCCGCCGCGCAGCTTCATCATCTGCGGGTTGATGCTGACGCCACCGAACACCACCAGCGAGCGAATGTTGAGATAGCGGCTATAGTCACGCACGTTCTCGCCAATCTGCGCGGCCAGCTCGCGGGTTGGGGTGAGGATCAGGGCACGAACCGGACGGCGGCCTTTGGCATGCGGCTGATTTTTTACCAGCAGCTCTAACAGCGGCAGCGTAAAGCCCGCGGTTTTACCGGTGCCGGTCTGGGCGCTGGCCATCAGGTCACGCCCCTGAAGCACGGCGGGAATAGCCTGCTGCTGGATTGGGGTTGGCTCAACGTAGCCCTGCTCTGCGATCGCGCGCAGAATTTCCGGGTTCAGGCCAAGGGAATCAAAAGACATAAAAACTCCGAACCGCCCCGACCGTCACAGGTGTAGTTTTCAGGGAGATATAACGAATAGGGGACGACAAAAACCACAATGTCGCGAAGGGGCGGAGTGTAGCAGCTTTTGTGACGTGGCGCATAAAATATCCCTCCGCATTCCCTCGACGTTAGCGTGAATCAGGCATAATCTTAATCAATCGATTGATTAATTTTTAATGCCGCCATGAATACGACACCCACCACAACCAAAGGTGAACAGGCCAAAAGCCAGCTTATTGCCGCCGCGCTGGCGCAGTTTGGTGAGTACGGGCTGCACGCGACCACGCGCGATATCGCCGCGCTGGCCGGGCAGAATATTGCGGCCATTACCTACTATTTTGGCTCAAAAGAGGATTTATATCTCGCCTGCGCCGAGTGGATCGCCGAGTTTATCGGCACGCAGTTTCACCCGCACGTGGAAGAGGCCACCGCGCTGCTCGGCCAGCCGTCGCCCGATCGCGCCGCCGTTCGCCAGCTGATCCTCACTGCCTGCCACAACATGATCCGCCTGCTGACGCACGACGATACGCTCAACCTGAGCAAGTTTATCTCCCGCGAGCAGCTCTCCCCCACTGCCGCCTATCAGCGGGTACACGATCGGGTCATTGCCCCGATGCATACCCACCTGACCCGGCTGATCGCCGCCTATACCGGGCGCGATGCCAGTGATACCGAGACAATTTTGCATACCCACGCCCTGCTGGGTGAAATCCTTGCCTTCCGTCTGGGCAGAGAAACGATCCTGTTACGCACGGGCTGGACACAATTTGATGAGGATAAAGCCGAGCAGATTAGCAAGGTGATCGCCTGTCACGTCGATCTGATCCTGCAAGGCTTAACGCAAAGGAGCCTGAAGTCATGAAAAAACCTGTCGCCATCGTTCTGGTGGTTGTTGTGTTGCTTGCCGCAGGAATCGGTGGCTGGCTTTGGTATCAGAGCCAGCAGGATAAAGGCCTGACGCTGTACGGTAACGTGGATATCCGCACGGTAAACATGAGCTTCCGCGTGGGCGGACGTCTCGCCTCGCTGAGCGTTGACGAAGGCGATGCCATCAAAAGCGGGCAGACGCTGGGGATGCTGGATAAAGCGCCCTACGAGAACGCGCTGATGCAGGCCAAAGCGGGCGTCTCCGTGGCTCAGGCGCAGTATGAACTGATGCTGGCAGGCTATCGCGACGAAGAGATCGCCCAGGCCGCCGCCGCCGTTAAACAGGCGCAGGCCGCCTACGACTACGCGCAGAACTTCTACGCGCGTCAGCAGGGGCTATGGAAAAGCCGCACCATTTCCGCTAACGATCTGGAAAATGCGCGCTCGTCCCGCGACCAGGCGCAGGCGACGCTGAAATCCGCACAGGATAAATTAAGCCAGTACCGCACCGGTAACCGCGCGCAGGATATTGCCCAGGCGAAAGCCAGCCTTGAACAGGCACAGGCGCAGCTGGCCCAGGCGGAGCTGGACCTGCGCGACACCACGCTCATCGCACCGTCCGACGGCACGCTGATGACCCGCGCCGTAGAGCCGGGCAGCATGCTCAGCGCGGGCAGCACCGTCTTAACGCTCTCCCTGACCCGCCCGGTGTGGGTACGCGCTTACATTGACGAGCCGAACCTTGGGCAGATGCAGCCGGGCCGCGAATTGCTGCTCTATACCGATGGTCGCCCGGACAAGCCGTATCACGGTAAAGTGGGCTTTGTCTCCCCTACCGCCGAATTCACGCCGAAAACCGTTGAAACACCGGACCTGCGAACCGACCTGGTGTATCGCCTGCGCATCATTGTCACCGATGCGGACGACGCGCTGCGTCAGGGTATGCCCGTAACCGTAACAGTCAGCGACGGGGAACGACATGAATGACGCGGTTATCCAGCTCAATAATCTGGTCAAACGCTTTAAGGGAATGGACAAACCGGCCGTCGCGCCGCTGAACTGCACCATCCAGAAAGGCTACGTGACCGGGCTGGTCGGCCCGGACGGCGCGGGGAAAACGACGCTGATGCGGATGCTGGCGGGGTTGCTCAAGCCGGATGAAGGTACGGCCAGCGTGCTCGGTCTTGACCCGATAAAAGACGACGGTGCGCTCCACGCCATGCTCGGCTATATGCCGCAGAAGTTTGGCCTGTACGAAGACCTGACGGTGATGGAAAACCTGAACCTGTACGCCGATCTGCGCAGCGTCACCGGCGAAACGCGGCAGAAAACCTTCGCCCGCCTGCTGGAGTTTACCTCCCTCGGCCCGTTCACCGACCGGCTGGCGGGCAAGCTTTCCGGCGGGATGAAGCAAAAGCTGGGGCTGGCCTGTACGCTGGTCGGCGAGCCAAAGGTGCTGCTGCTGGACGAGCCCGGCGTGGGCGTTGACCCGATTTCTCGCCGTGAATTGTGGCAGATGGTGCACGAGCTGGCGGGCGACGGGATGCTGATCCTCTGGAGCACCTCCTACCTCGACGAAGCGGAACAGTGCCGGGATGTGCTGCTGATGAACGAAGGCGAACTGCTCTATCAGGGCGAGCCGACGACGCTCACGCAGAGCATGGCCGGGCGCAGCTTCCTGCTGCATAGCCCGCAGGAGTCCAACCGGAAACTGCTGCAGCGGGTGCTCAGGCTGCCACAGGTGAGCGACGGTATGATCCAGGGCCGCTCGGTGCGCATTATTCTCAAAAAAGAGGCCACAACCGACGACATTCGCCAGGCGCAAGGCATGCCTGAGATCGAGATAGAAGAGACCGCGCCGCGCTTTGAGGACGCGTTTATCGACCTGCTGGGCGGCGCGGGTACGTCAGAGTCGCCGCTTGCCGCCATTCTGCATACGGTGGAAGGCACGCCGGGCGAAACGGTGATCGAAGCGAAATCCCTCACCAAAAAGTTCGGGGATTTCGCCGCCACCGATAACGTCAATTTCGCGGTTAAACGCGGCGAGATTTTTGGCCTGCTTGGACCAAACGGCGCGGGAAAATCGACAACCTTTAAGATGATGTGTGGCCTGCTGGTGCCGACCTCCGGCAAGGCGCTGGTGCTGGATATGGATCTGAAAGTCAGCTCCGGCAAGGCGCGCCAGCATCTCGGGTATATGGCGCAGAAGTTTTCGCTGTATGGCAACCTGACGGTCGAGCAGAATCTGCGCTTTTTCTCCGGCGTGTACGGCCTGCGCGGGCGCGCGCAGAACGAAAAAATCCGCCGCATGAGCGACGCCTTCGCGTTAACCAACATTGCGTCCCACGCCACCGACGAGCTGCCGCTCGGCTTTAAGCAGCGGCTGGCGCTGGCCTGCTCGCTGATGCACGAGCCGGATATTCTGTTTCTGGATGAACCCACTTCCGGCGTGGATCCCATTACCCGCCGCGAGTTCTGGCTGCACATCAACAGCATGGTGGAAAAAGGGGTGACCGTGATGGTGACCACCCACTTCATGGACGAGGCGGAGTACTGCGACCGCATCGGGCTGGTGTATCGCGGCAAGCTGATTGCCCACGGCACGCCGGACGACCTGAAAAACCAGGCTGCCGATGATAAGGTCCCGGACCCGACCATGGAGCAGGCGTTTATCACCCTCATCCACGACTGGGATAAGGAGAATGCCCATGCGCAGTAATGCCCTTTCCTGGCGCCGGGTGCGCGCCCTGTGCATTAAAGAGACGCGTCAGATCGTGCGTGACCCCAGCAGCTGGCTGATTGCGGTGGTGATCCCCCTGCTGCTGCTGTTTATTTTTGGCTACGGCATTAACCTGGACTCCAGCAAGCTGCGGATCGGGATTTTGCTGGAGCAGCAGAGCGAAGAGGCGCTGGACTTCACTCACGCCATGACCGGCTCGCCCTATATTGACGCCACCATCAGCGACAACCGGCAGGAATTGATCCAGAAAATGCAGGCCGGGAAAATTCGCGGTCTGATCGTCATTCCGGTGGATTTCGCCGCCAATATGGCACGGGCGAATACCGATGCGCCGATCCAGGTGATCACCGACGGCAGCGAGCCGAATACCGCGAACTTCGTGCAGGGCTACGCGGAGGGGATCTGGCAGCTCTGGCAGATGCAGCGGGCGGAAGATCGGGGCGAGACGTTTGAACCGCTGATCGATGTGCAGACGCGCTACTGGTTTAACCCCGCCGCCATCAGCCAGCACTTTATTATTCCGGGCGCGGTGACGATTATCATGACGGTAATCGGCGCGATACTGACCTCGCTGGTCATCGCCCGCGAGTGGGAGCGCGGCACCATGGAGGCGCTGCTCTCTACCGAAGTCACGCGCGTCGAGCTACTGCTGTGTAAGCTCATCCCCTACTACTTCCTCGGCATGCTGGCGATGCTGCTCTGTATGCTTGTCGCCGTCTTTATCCTCGGCGTGCCGTATCGCGGCTCGCTGGTGGTGCTGTTCTTTATCACCAGCCTGTTTTTACTCAGCACGCTGGGCATGGGGCTGCTCATCTCCACCATCACCCGCAACCAGTTTAACGCCGCGCAGGTGGCCCTCAATGCCGCCTTCTTGCCGTCGATTATGCTTTCCGGGTTTATCTTCCAGATCGACAGTATGCCTGCGGTGATCCGCGCCGTGACCTACATCATCCCGGCGCGCTACTTCGTGAGCACCCTGCAAAGCCTGTTTCTGGCGGGAAATATTCCGGTGGTGCTGATTATCAACACCCTGTTTTTGATGGCGTCGGCTGTGATGTTTATCGGGTTGACGTGGATGAAAACGAAAAGAAGATTGGATTAGCCATCGGATTTTGTAGGTCGGGTAAGCGCAAGCGCCACCCGACAGGAGGACGACGCGATGTTTCACCGATTATGGACGTTAATACGCAAAGAGCTGCAATCCCTGCTGCGCGAGCCGCAAACCCGCGCCATTCTGGTTTTGCCGGTGCTGATCCAGGTTTTACTGTTCCCGTTTGCCGCCACCCTTGAGGTGACCAACGCCACCATTGCCATTTACAACGAAGACAACGGCAAACATTCCGTCGAGCTAACGCAGCGCTTTGCCCGCGCGAAGGCCTTTACCCACATTCTGCTGCTGAAAAGCCCGCAGGCGATCCAGCCCACTATCGACACGCAAAAAGCGCTGCTGCTGGTGCGGTTCCCGGCGGATTTCTCGCGCAATCTGGATACCTTCCAGACCGCGCCGATGCAGCTGATCCTCGACGGGCGTAACTCCAACAGCGCCCAGATCGCAGCGAACTATCTGCAGCAGGTGGTGAAGGATTACCAGCAGGAGCTGATGGAGGGCAAACCGAAGCCCAACAACAGCGAGCTGGTGGTGCGCAACTGGTACAACCCGAATCTGGACTACAAGTGGTTTGTGGTGCCGTCGCTGATCGCCATGATCACCACCATCGGGGTGATGATCGTCACCTCCCTGTCCGTCGCCCGCGAGCGCGAACAGGGCACGCTGGATCAGCTGCTGGTCTCCCCGCTCGCCACCTGGCAGATTTTCGTCGGCAAAGCGGTGCCCGCGCTGATCGTCGCGACCTTCCAGGCCACCATCGTGCTGGGCGTGGGGATATTTGCTTACCAGATCCCGTTCGCCGGTTCGCTGGCGCTGTTTTACTTCACGATGGTGATTTACGGGCTGTCGCTGGTGGGGTTTGGACTGCTGATTTCGGCGCTATGCTCGACGCAGCAGCAGGCGTTTATCGGGGTATTCGTCTTTATGATGCCGGCGATTTTGCTCTCGGGTTATGTTTCCCCCGTCGAGAATATGCCGGTGTGGCTACAGGATCTGACGTGGGTAAACCCGATTCGACACTTTACGGATATCACCAAGCAAATCTATCTGAAGGATGCGAGTCTGGACATTGTCTGGGGAAGTTTGTGGCCGCTACTGGTTATCGCGGCCACGACGGGATCAGTGGCGTACGCGATGTTTAGACGCAACATTGCGTAGCTTTTTCTCTTTGGTGAGTAAAGAGACAACCGCAGGCCCTGCGAGGATTGCCAGACCCGCCAGGGCCAGCAGCAGGTTGTTTTGCAGCACGCGCGACAGCAGCCAAAGAACAATCATCGCGGCACCAAAATACCAGGTGGTGGTGAGCTCTTCGAGCACATCACCCACTTCACGCCAGCGCGCCTCGTGGTGACGCTGTAAAAACAGCATCGACAGCACGGTGACGCCGTAAAGCACGCATAGCCCCAGACCAACATGCACCAGGGTGCCGCTCATCCAGCCCATCACCAGTACGGCCACGACCAGTAAATGCAACATTATCTGCCAGCAACTTAAACCCGTTGCGACACGAACACGTTGTTGCCACTTCATGGCATCTCTCCTGAAGGATTTTTCTCTGCTAGTTCAGACTACCGCACTTTACGGAAAATTCCGTAACGCCGCATCTTTTTGTGACGCCGACTACACTTTATTTTCATCGGGATAGTCACCCAGGAAGGTGTTTATGACCATTAAAACGCAGCATTTCTCGCTTAAGGTGCTGACGATAAACATTCATAAGGGCTTCACAGCATTTAACCGCCGCTTCATGTTACCGGAGCTGCGCGACGCCGTTCGCACCGTCAGCGCGGACATTGTTTGCCTGCAGGAGGTGATGGGCGCGCACGAAGTGCATCCAATGCATGTCGAAAACTGGCCGGATGCCCCTCACTACGAGTTTCTGGCCGATACCATGTGGAGCGATTACGCCTACGGCCGCAATGCGGTTTACCCCGAGGGGCATCACGGCAATGCGGTGCTGTCACGTTTTCCGATTGAACACTATGAGAACCGCGACGTGTCGGTGGGCGAAAGTGAAAAGCGCGGCCTGCTTTACTGTCGGATCACGCCACCCGATCTGGAATTTCCCGTTCACGTAGGCTGCGTGCATCTTGGCCTGCGAGAAGCCCACCGTCAGGCACAGCTGCAGATGCTCGCCGAATGGAGCAATGCGCTGCCGGAAGGCGAGCCCGTGGTCATCGCCGGTGATTTCAACGACTGGCGGCAGCGCGCCAACCATCCGCTGAAGGTGAACGCCGGGCTGGAGGAAATTTTCACCCGCGCCAACGGACGCCCCGCGCGCACGTTCCCGGTACGCTTTCCCCTGCTGCGCCTTGACCGCATCTATGTGAAAAACGCCCACGCCAGCAGCCCAACCGCGCTGGCGTTACTCAACTGGCGACATCTCTCCGACCATGCCCCACTCAGCGCGGAGATCCATTTATGAAATGTTCATGGCAGGAAGGTAACCGCATTACGCTGCTGGAAAATGGCGATCAATATTATCCGGCCGTGTTTAAAGCAATTGATAACGCACAGCAGAAAGTGATCCTCGAAACCTTTATCTGGTTTGAAGACAACGTCGGCAAGCAGCTGCACAGCGTGCTGCTGCGTGCCGCCCGGCGCGGGGTCAAAATTGAAGCGCTGCTCGACGGCTATGGCTCACCGGATCTGAGCGATGCGTTCGTCAACGAACTGACCGCTGCAGGCGTGGTCTTCCGCTACTATGATCCCGGCCCTCGCCTGTTCGGCATGCGTACTAACCTTTTCCGTCGGATGCATCGCAAAATTGTGGTGGTGGATGAGACGGTGGCGTTTGTCGGCGGCATTAACTACTCCGCTGAGCATATGTCCGACTACGGCCCAGAAGCGAAGCAGGATTACGCCATTCGCATTGAAGGCCCGGTGGTGCAGGACATCTTGCTGTTTGAGCTGGAGAACCTGCCGGGGAAAGAGGCCGTTCGCCGCTGGTGGCGACGTCGCCATCGCCCGGAGGAGAACCGACAGCCCGGCGAAGCGCAGGCGCTTTTCGTCTGGCGCGACAACGGCGAGCACCGGGATGATATTGAACGTCATTACCTGAAGATGCTGGCGAACGCGAAACGCGAGGTGATTATCGCCAACGCTTACTTCTTCCCCGGCTACCGTATTCTGCATGCCATGCGCAACGCGGCCCGACGCGGCGTGCGCGTGAAGCTGATTGTGCAGGGCGAGCCGGATATGCCGATTGTCAAAGTGGGCGCGCGCCTGCTCTATAACTATCTGGTGAAGGGCGGCGTGCAGATCTACGAATACCGCCGCCGGCCGCTGCACGGCAAAGTGGCGCTGATGGACGATCACTGGGCCACCGTGGGCTCCAGCAACCTCGATCCGCTGAGCCTGTCGCTGAATCTGGAAGCCAACCTGATCATTCACGATCGGCAGTTTAATCAAACCCTGCGGGATAACCTTCAGGGACTGATCGTCAATGACTGCGTGCGCGTGGATGAGTCCATGGTGCCGAAACGCACCTGGTGGAACCTTGGCATTGGCGTGGTGGTGTTCCACTTCCTGCGCCACTTCCCGGCGATGGTCGGCTGGCTGCCCGCGCATACGCCAAAGCTTGCGCAGGTGGACCCGCCGGTTCAACCCGAAATGGAAACTCAGGACCGCATTGAAGCGGAAGACGGAGGGAAAACCTGATGTCGAAATCGCATCCTCGCTGGAAGCTGGCAAAGAAAATCCTCACCTGGCTGTTCTTCATCGCCGTCGCGGTACTGCTGGTGGTGTATGCGCAAAAAGTGGACTGGGAAGAGGTGTGGAAGGTCATCCGCAACTATAACCGGATGGTGCTGCTGGGTGCCGTTGGGCTGGTCATCGTCAGCTACCTGATATACGGCTGCTACGACCTGCTGGGCCGCGCCTACTGCGGCCACAAGCTGGCAAAGCGTCAGGTGATGCTGGTGTCGTTTATCTGCTACGCCTTTAACCTGACGCTGAGCACCTGGGTCGGTGGGATTGGCATGCGCTATCGCCTCTACTCGCGGCTCGGCCTGCCGGGCGGAACCATTACGCGCATTTTCTCGTTAAGCATCACCACCAACTGGCTGGGCTATATTCTGCTCGGCGGGGTGATCTTCACCATCGGCGTGGTGCAGCTCCCCGCGCACTGGTATATCGACGAGGCCACGCTGCGCATTCTGGGCATCGTGCTGCTGCTGATCATCGCCGTATATCTGTGGGCCTGCGCCTTTGCTAAACGCCGCCATATGACCATCAAGGGGCAAAAGCTGGTGTTGCCTTCATGGAAGTTCGCGGTGCTGCAAATGGTGGTCTCCAGCGCCAACTGGATGGCGATGGGAGCCATCATCTGGCTGCTGATCGGCGAGGACGTAAACTACTTCTTCGTGCTGGGCGTGCTGCTGGTGAGCAGTATTGCCGGGGTGATTGTGCATATTCCGGCGGGGATCGGCGTGCTGGAGGCGGTGTTTATTGCCCTGCTGGCCGGGGAGCATGTCTCTCAGGGCACGATTATCGCCGCCCTGCTGGCCTACCGCATGCTGTATTACTTCCTGCCGCTGGCGCTGGCAACGGTCTGTTATCTGGTGCTGGAGAGTCGGGCGAAGAAGCTGCGGGCGAAGAATGAGAGGATGTTAGCGAAGTGAGTTGTGTCGGGTAGCGCTGCGGTCTGATGCCCTCACCCCGGCCCTCTCCCACTGGGAGAGGGAGAAAAGCCCGCTCCGTGCAATCCCCTCTCCCTGAGGGAGAGGGTTAGGGTGAGGGGAAATAACTAGCGACGGTTGCCGAAAATACGCAGCAGCATCAGGAACAGGTTGATAAAGTCCAGGTACAGCGTCAGCGCCCCCAGAATCGCGTATTTGCGCAGGTTAGAACTGTCGCGCACGTCAATCTGCTCGCCGATGTTTTTCAGCTTCTGGGTGTCGTAGGCCGTCAATCCAACGAAAATCACCACCCCGATGTAGGTCACGGCCCACATCAGCGCGTCACTCTTCAGCCACAGGTTCACCAGCGACGCCAGCACGATCCCAATCAGCCCCATAAACAGCATGCTGCCTAAGCCGCTCAGATCGCGTTTGGTGGTGTAGCCGTACAGGCTCATCACGCCGAACATCCCGCCGGTCACCACAAAGGTGCTGGCGATGGAGGAGTAGGTGTAAACGATGAAAATACTGGAAAGCGTCAGTCCGGTTAGCGCTGAATAGAGCATAAACAGCGTGGTCGCCATTCCTGCACTCAGCTTTTGCACCAGGCCGGAAAGCACAAACACCAGCGCCAGCTGCGCGATAATCAGCCCAAAGAAGGTGATCTTGCTGGAGAAGATAAACATCATCAGCTCCGGCGTATTCGCCGCATACCAGGCAATAAACGCGGTAAGCAGCAGGCCGACCGTCATCCAGCCGTACACCTGAGCCATATACGTCTGCAGGCCGCTACGGGTCTGCTGTACTATTGAATCGGAACGCGGAAATCGGTCCATGATTCACTCCTGATTAAGATTAAGTAGACACACACGTTAAGAGTAACACATCCACGTAAACCGACTACCAACGGCTGGCGGCCTGCTTATCGCTGTCGCGAGATTCTACCCAGCGGTCGCCTTCCGGCGTGGCTTCGCGCTTCCAGAACGGGGCTTTGGTTTTGAGGAAATCCATAATGAACTCCCCTGCCGCAAACGCGCTGCCGCGGTGCACGCTGGTCACCCCGACAAAGACAATCTCCTCGCCGGGCCACATCTCACCGATGCGGTGAATCACGGTGACGCGCCCGAGCGGCCAGCGGCCTCGCGCCTCGTCGACAATCGCCGCCAGCGATTTTTCCGTCATGCCGGGATAGTGCTCCAGCGTCAGCGCCTTCACGCTGTCACCGAGGTTATGGTTACGCACCTTGCCGGTGAAGGTCACGACCGCGCCGTCTTCATCGCGTTCCGCCAGCCAGCTGTATTCGGTCCCCACGTTAAAACGCTCGGGGCTCACCAGAATTCGGGTTTCAGCCATCTTACCCCCCTGTTACCGGCGGGAAGAAGGCCACTTCATCCCCGGCCTTCAGCGGATGGGTAAGCTCCACCAGCGTCTGGTTAACGGCGGCCAGCAGCTTGCCTTCGTCGAGCGCCAGCGCCCAGCGGTCGCTCTGTGCCGCCAGATGCGCGCGCAGGGCCGCAACGTTTTCAAAAGAAGCATCCAGCGTCAGGCTGTCGGTATTCACCAGCTCGCGCACCTGCGCAAAAAAGAGCACCTTAATCATGGCTGTCCACCTTAAAATCACCGGATTTGCCGCCGCTTTTTGCCAGCAGGCGAACCGGGCCAATCACCATATCTTTCTGCACCGCTTTGCACATATCGTAGATGGTCAGCGCGGCCACGGAGGCCGCCGTCAGCGCCTCCATCTCCACGCCGGTTTTGCCGGTTAAGCGGCAGAGTGACTCAATGCGCACGCGGCTGTGCTCCGGCTGCGCCTGCAGGTTCACCTCCACCTTGCTCAGCATCAGCGGATGGCACAGCGGGATGAGATCCCAGGTGCGCTTGGCGGCCTGAATACCCGCGATACGCGCGGTGGCAAAAACGTCGCCCTTGTGATGGCTTCCGTCGATAATCATCGCCAGCGTTTCCGGCAGCATGGTGACGAACGCTTCCGCGCGCGCCTCGCGCACCGTTTCGGCTTTGGCAGAGACGTCCACCATATGCGCTTCACCGGCGGCGTTAATGTGGGTCAGTTGTGACATAGCTTATTTCTTTAAATGGGGATGGAAATTACACGGACGGGTACGGGCGTCCAGCTGCGGGGCGATGATGTTTTCCCACGCGGTGCGGCAGGCTTTGGTCGAGCCCGGCATGGCGAAAATCAGCGTGTTGTTCGCCACACCCGCCACGGCGCGCGACTGCAGCGTGGAGGTACCAATCTCTTCAAAGGAGAGCATGCGGAACACCTCGCCGAATCCTTCCACCTCGCGGTCGAACAGCGGGATCAGCGCTTCAGGCGCCTGGTCGCCTGGGGTAAAGCCGGTGCCGCCGGTGATCAGCACCACCTGCACCTCATCGCTGGCGATCCACTGCGAAACCTGCGCGCGAATGGCGTAGCGGTTCTCTTTGACGATCGCTTTATCGACGATGTGATGCCCCGCGTCATGGGCCGCCTCGCGCAGCCAGTGGCCGGAGGTATCATCCTCTTCGCCACGACGGTCGGAAACGGTAAGGATAGCAATGCGTGTCGGGATAAATTCTGCGCTTACCTGACTCATCTTCTGATTCCTTCTTAAGACTGATTACCCGCCAATGTAGGACAGGTTCTGAGTAATGCCGGTATTGCCCTGATGCAGGAAGTGGGTCTGTTTTTTATGCGTCAGCGCTTCAGAAATGCGTGCTTCAAGCGCCTCTTGTTGGGCATCGTCTGCCAGCAGATCGCGAAGATCTACGCCGCCGTCGCCGAACAGGCAGAGATGGAGTTTCCCCACGGAAGAGACGCGCAGGCGGTTGCAGCTGGCGCAGAAGTCTTTCTCGTAAGGCATGATAAGCCCGATCTCGCCTTCGTAATCCGGGTGGCAGAAGACCTGCGCCGGACCGTCGCTGCGCTGGCGGATCTGGTGGATCCAGCCGCGTCTCAGCAGCGCGTCGCGCAGCACCATGCCGGAGATGTGATGACGACGGAACAGCTCGCTGCCCTCGCCGGTTTCCATCAGTTCAATAAAACGCAGTTGAATGCGGCGTGGTTTGATCCACGCCAGGAAGGTATCGAGCTGATGATGGTTTACATCACGCATCAGCACCGTGTTAACTTTGACTTTTTCGAAGCCGGCCGCAAATGCCGCATCGATACCGTCCATGACCTGCTGGAATTTATCCTGACCGGTAATGGCGTGGAACTGGCGGGCGTCCAGACTGTCCACGCTGACGTTGATGGCGGTTAAGCCCGCATCGCGCCAGGTGGCCACGTCGCGCGCCATGCGGTAACCGTTGGTGGTCACCGCAATCTGGCGGATACGTTCGTTTTCACGCACGGCGGCAATGATGTCGGGGAAATCACGGCGCAGCGAGGGCTCGCCGCCGGTCAGACGCACTTTTTCGGTGCCGAGATCAGAGAAGGCGCGCGTAACGCGGCGCACTTCATCCACGGAGAGAAAGCCGTTATTGGTGACGCTGCCCGGTTTGTAGCCGTCGGGCAGGCAGTAGGTGCAACGGAAGTTGCACACATCGGTAATCGACAGACGTAAGTAATAAAACTTACGCGCGAAAGCATCAGTAAGTTGTGAAGCCATGTACACCTTTCCAGATACGGGAGGCACAGTCATTTCTTTCTGTACCCTGGTGGCTAATTCGCCACGGCCAGGGCGCCATATCGTTCGACACAGGCGCCAGGGCTAGAGTGTATGTTTTCAAAAACGAAAACGTGGTTATGTCGATAGTAACGCGGAAATCATCACTTCGCCATTCTCGCATTTCGCTATATAATTATATATATAACGACTTGATCGTGCATTTTCGCTACAGGATACCCAAAAACGGCACTTTCGCATTGATATACGTCATTTTGCATCGGCTGAGGCATCGTCTTTTAGGGGTAGTTAGGTTACTGTTACGCGATCGAACGTGATAAGGAATACCTATGCGCAATCGCACTTTTGCGGATCTTGACCGAGTGGTCGCTCTTGGCGGAGGCCACGGCCTGGGCCGCGTCATGTCCTCGTTGTCGTCACTCGGGTCAAGGCTGACGGGGATAGTGACCACCACCGATAACGGCGGCTCAACGGGGCGGATCCGGCGTGCCGAAGGCGGGATTGCCTGGGGAGATATGCGCAACTGTCTGAACCAGTTAATTACCGAACCGAGCGTCGCGTCGGCGATGTTTGAGTACCGTTTTGGCGGCAATGGCGAACTTTCCGGGCATAACCTCGGAAATCTGATGTTAAAGGCTTTAGATCACCTGAGCGTGCGGCCTCTGGAAGCCATCAACCTGATCCGTAATCTGCTTAAAGTGGACGCATTTCTGATCCCCATGTCTGAACAACCGGTCGATTTAATGGCTATCGACGCCGAAGGGCATGAAGTTTACGGCGAGGTGAATATTGACCAGCTGCTCCTGCCGCCAGCGGAGCTAATGACCTATCCAAGCGTCCCCGCCACGCGCGAAGCGGTAGAAGCCATCGGTGAAGCGGATCTGATCCTGATTGGCCCGGGCAGTTTTTACACCAGCCTGATGCCGATTCTGCTGGTGAAAGAGCTGGCACAGGCGCTTCGCCGCACCCCCGCCCCGATGGTTTACATCGGTAACCTGGGACGTGAACTGAGTCCGGCGGCAGCGAGCCTGTCGCTGGCGGACAAGCTTGATTTAATGGAGCAGTACGTCGGTAAAAAAATTATCGACGGTGTTGTGGTGGGGCCAAAAGTGGACGTATCGGGTATTGGCAACCGCGTGGTGGTGCAGGAGCCGCTGGAGGCATCAGACATCAAGTATCGCCACGACCGCCACCTCCTGCGCGAGGCGCTGGAGAAGGCGATTCAGGCGCTGGGTTAGCAAAAACCCCCCGGTGGCGCTGCGCTTACCGGGGCTACAAAAGACGCTAACCCCGTAGGCCCGGTAAGCGCAGCGCCACCGGGCAAAACCCACTCACGATGCCGCGATAAACAGATCCCGCAGCTGATGAAGCTGGTCGCGGATCTGCGCCGCCTCTTCGAATTCCAGGTTCTGCGCGTGCTGCATCATCTGCCCTTCCAGCTCGTGGATTTTCTGCTGCAGCGCTTTCGGCGTCAGCACGACGGTATCTTCTTCCACCACTGAGCGCGCCTTGCCGCGACCTTTCGCTTTGGTTTTGGCGATGTTCTGACCCAGCGCCAGAATATCCACCACCTTCTTGTTCAGACCCTGCGGCGTAATGCCGTGCTCTTCGTTGTAGCGCTGCTGTTTCTCGCGGCGGCGCTCCGTCTCACCAATCGCTTTCGCCATCGACGGCGTGATTTTGTCACCGTACAGAATCGCTTTCCCGTTGACGTTACGCGCGGCACGGCCGATGGTCTGGATCAAGGAACGCTCGGAACGCAGGAAGCCCTCTTTATCCGCATCCAGAATCGCCACCAGCGAGACCTCCGGCATATCCAGACCTTCTCGCAGCAGGTTGATCCCGACCAGCACGTCAAACTCGCCCAGACGCAAATCGCGAATAATCTCCATGCGCTCGACGGTGTCGATATCCGAGTGCAGATAACGCACCTTCTCGCCGTGCTCTTCCAGGTACTCGGTCAGGTCTTCCGCCATGCGTTTGGTCAGCGTGGTCACCAGCACGCGCTCGTTGATGGCGGAACGGGCGCGGATCTCAGAGAGCAGATCGTCCACCTGGGTGGCCACCGGACGCACCTCGATAACCGGATCCAACAGCCCGGTCGGACGCACCACCTGGTCAACCACCTCATCGCCCGATTTTTCAAGCTCATAGTTGCCCGGCGTGGCCGAGACGTAGATGGTTTGCGGCGCGAGCGCCTCAAACTCTTCAAACTTCATCGGACGGTTATCCAGCGCCGAAGGCAGGCGGAAGCCGTATTCCACCAGCGTCTCTTTACGCGCCCGGTCACCGCGGTACATCCCGCCGATCTGCGGGATCGTAACGTGGGATTCGTCGATCACCAGCAAACCGTCTGCCGGAAGGTAGTCAAACAGCGTCGGCGGCGGTTCGCCCGGCCCGCGCCCGGAGAGGAAGCGCGAGTAGTTTTCAATGCCGGAGCAGTAGCCCAGCTCGTTCATCATCTCAAGGTCAAACTGGGTACGCTGGCTGAGGCGCTGCTCTTCCAGCAGCTTATTGTTCGCCAGCAGCACCTTACGGCGCTCGGCCAGCTCCTCTTTGATCTCTTCCATCGCCTGCAGGATACGCTCGCGCGGCGTCACGTAGTGCGTTTTTGGGTAGATGGTGAAGCGCTGGATCACCGATTCAACGTGTCCGGTCAGCGGGTCGAAGAGCGACAGGCGTTCAACCTCTTCGTCGAACAGCTCGACGCGCAGCGCCATATCGTCCGATTCCGCCGGGAAGATGTCGATCACTTCACCGCGCACGCGGAACGTCCCGCGCTGGAAGGCCTGATCGTTACGGGCATACTGCAGCTCCGCCAGACGACGGACGATGGCGCGCTGGTCGATGATCATCCCCTGCGTCAGGTGCAGCATCATCTTGAGATAGAGATCCGGATCGCCCAGACCGTAGATCGCGGAAACCGATGCGACAACCACAACATCGCGACGCTCCAGAAGCGCCTTCGTGGCCGACAGGCGCATCTGCTCAATGTGCTCGTTCACTGAGGCATCCTTCTCGATGAAGGTGTCAGAGCTCGGCACATAGGCTTCTGGCTGGTAGTAATCGTAGTAGGAGACGAAATACTCCACGGCGTTTTCCGGGAAGAACTCTTTCATCTCGCCGTAAAGCTGCGCCGCCAGGGTTTTATTGGGTGCCAGCACCATCGTTGGGCGCTGGAGATCCGCAATCACGTTGGCGATGGTGAAGGTTTTACCCGACCCCGTCACACCTAATAGCGTCTGATGCGCCAGCCCATCTTCCAGCCCCTCTTCCAGACGGCGGATGGCCTCGGGCTGATCCCCCGAAGGACGGAAAGCAGAATTCAATTTGAACGGTTTACTCATGGGCGACAACCTGATGACGTTATAAGCGGCAGGTGAGTAATTTTACTCCTTGTTGCCAGGAATGCCAGCAAAAAACACTGGATGAAAAACCAGTAGCGTGGCAGGATATTTAGAGTAGCGCCTGGGGAATGAGCGCGATCCCGGTTGAAATGTAGACTGCGACAAAATAAAACACCAGCCTGACTCGGTTATCCCCAGAACTTTTCCTTTTTTAACATTTGTCAAGCCAGGTAATGATAGTTTTGTGGCAACGGGTGACAGTTTCATGACGGCAATTGATTTTATCTAACCCGTTAATTACTAAGCGATATTTTCTAAAGCCGTGTTTCGCATCAATTCGGGCGTAACCCGCGTATTCTCTCGCTTATCGCGTGTTTTCTAACTCTAATGCACATGGTTATCCACAGGAATAGTGGATAACTGCGTCCAGCCCGTACAGACCGCCACTCGGCAAATTCCCGGTTTTTCCCACGAGGCGGCAACAAAAAATTTTTATAGCTATTTTTTGATGATAAACAGTTGAGTCATTCATAACCAACTCATGCGATCTCGCTCACAAATCCGCCATTTCACACCCTGCACCACAATTCACCGCTTCCGGCACCGTTGATGTGCAATTCAAGGAGCCGCGCGACGATCCGCAGAGACTTATTCCTAAAAAAGCCCCTTTTTTAATCACTTTATGGTTTCTGGCAGGCGTTTTGCACAGTCGACTACGAGCGTCATCAATAAACATTTTTAAGGAGAGAAAGATGTTGAGTCTGCGTGCTGTGAATCAGTTTTACGGAAGCCAACATACGCTATGGAACCTGGATTTAGATTTTCCGCAAGGCATGTGTACAGGCGTCGTGGGCCTGCCGGGAATGGGCAAAACGACCCTGATGAACTGCATCACCGGAAAAGTGCCCATCGAAAGCGGCACCATAATCTGGCATGAAGCCGGTGCGCCGCCGCGCGATTTGCTCAGCCAGGCGTCAGAGCACCGTTCCGTGCCGGGCGTAGGCTATGTGCCGCAGGACAGGCGGATCTTTTCCCAACTGACGATTGATGAGAATTTGCATATTGCGATGCAGGCAATGGGGAAACCCGACCCTGAGGCGAAAAGAGACGTTTACGACCTGTTTCCGGCGCTCTATGCGCTGCGTCAGACCCGCGCCAACACGCTCTCTCCGGATGACCAGTATCAGCTGGCGCTGGCCAATGCGCTGGTGAATCGCCCGCGCCTGCTGATCCTCGATGAGCCCCTGCACGGCGCAGGACACAGCTTCGCCCAGAAGCTGGGGCAGCTGCTGGCGCGCTTAAATCGGGAACTGGGTATGACGGTGCTGTTAGCGGAGCAGCAGCTGTCGTTTATCCGTCGGGTGGCGGAGCGTTTCTGCATGCTCTATCGCGGGCGTAACGTGGCGCAGGGCCACGTTAGCGAACTGGATGACGAACTTATCGCCCACTGGATGTCGCGGGAAGCAAGACGCTGAGATCGAGATAACGTCCGGTTTCGGCATTTTCCGCGCCGTCAGCAAGCCAGGGGATCTCCCCGAGGCACGGCGCGGGGAGCACGCGCCTGAGCGTCGCCAGATACTCCAGGTGTCGTTTACCCGGCGCTACCACGTCGTTGGCTATCCAGCCCGCCAGACGCAGCCCGGCCTGCTGTACGGCCAGCGCGGTCAACATGGCGTGATTGATGCAGCCCAGCTTAACGCCGACGACCAGAATGACCGGAAGTTGCTCGGCCTGCACCCAGTCAGCAAACGTCTGCGCGTCCGAAAGCGGCGTAAACCAGCCGCCAGCCCCCTCCACCAGCACCCAGTCGGCCTGGCTTTCCAGCGTCCGTAATCCGGCAGACAGCACGGCGAAATCAATCGGACGGCCTTCATCGGCGCTGATGATGTGCGGCGAGGTCGGCTCGGCAAAGGTGTACGGATTCACCGCTGAATAGGCAAGTTCAACCGTGCTATTGCGCTGGAGCGCCAGCGCGTCGGTGTTGCGTAACCCTTCCGCCGTCATCTCGCTGCCGGAAGCAACGGGCTTATATCCGGCGGTGTTTTTTCCGAGCAGTCGTGCCGCCTGCAGCAGCGCCGAGCTGGCCACCGTTTTGCCCACTTCCGTGTCCGTGCCGGTAACAAAATAACGTTCAGTCACGTTCGATAACCCCATGAAAAAGTTGATAAGAGAGCGGGAAATGCCCCCGCTGCTGCGGCCAGGCCAGCTCCAGACGCTGCAGCTGTCCCCGGGTCAGCGGTTTTCTTTCCCGCCCGGCGTGCAGGTGCGTGGCCCCGATGCCCTTCAGCGAGCGCATCGCGCTGAACGCATCGCTAAAATTGAGGGTGATGGTCTGCACCGTGCTGCGATAGCGCCAGCCTGCCAGCGCCTGCGTCACCTGCTCATGCGATAAAAAACGGTTAGCGTGCGGCTGCTCATCCACCGCTTTCCACGCCTGATTCAGCTCAGGCAGCGAACTTTCCAGCAGGGTGGTAAAGGCCACCTTGCCGCCCGGTCGCGCCACGCGATAAAGCTCCCGTAAGGCCTGCGGCAGGCTGCTGCACCACTGGACCGCCAGATGGCTCCAGACCAGATCGAACTGCGCATCCGCCAGCGGGATCGCCTCGATATCGGCCAGCAGATAGCGATCCGCAGCCTGCCTCTGACGCGCCTCGTCGAGCATCTGCTCTGAGAGGTCGATAGCCGTGACCAGGCTTCCCGCCCCGCGCCAGTAGCGGCTGTTGCTGCCCGGACCGCAGCCGGCGTCGAGCACCTGCGGAAAACGGTTCTCGCCAAGCGCGGCCAGAAGCCCCTGCGCGCTCAGACGCTGCAGCTCATCGTGCTGCGAATAACTCTGCGCGGCGCGGCCGAATGCCGCCGCGATGGCCTGCTTATTCACCGGCATCATGGAGCGCCTCCAGCAGCGTCTCAATATCCTGCGCCTCATGCGCCGCCGTCAGGGTTAAGCGCAGCCGCGCCGTGCCCGGTGGTACTGTTGGCGGGCGGATGGCGGTCACCCACATGCCGCGCTCGCGCAGCGCCTGTGCCAGCGCCAGCGCGCGGCCGTTTTCGCCGACAATCACCGGCTGGATAGCGCTCTGCGAATCGGGACTGTGGAAGGGCAGCGCCGCTAACCCCTGGCGGAAGCGGGAGATATGCTCTGCCAGCCGCTGGCGACGTTCATCCCCTTCTGCGCTGCGGATCGCCGCCAGCGACGCAGACAGCGCCACGGCCTGTGCCGGGGGCATGCTGGTACTGTAGATCAGATGCCGGGCAAACTGCAGCAGATAGTCAGCGACGGACTCGCTGCACAGCACGGCGGCGCCGCTGACGCCAAAGCCTTTGCCGAAGGTGACAATCAGCAGCTCGGGCTTCACGTTTTGCTGGTGCGCGCTCCCGCGCCCTTCGTCGCCCATTACGCCAATGCCGTGGGCATCGTCCACCAGCAGCCAGGCGTTTTGCCGTTTGGCGGTATCGTGCAGCGCGGCAAGCGGCGCGCTGTCGCCGTCCATGCTGAACACCCCTTCCGTGACCGCCAGCTGTTGTCCGTCGCAGGGTTTATCCAACAGCGCAGCAAGCTGTCCCGCGTCGTTATGAGCAAAGCGGCGCAGCTGCGCCGGGCTTAAATGTGCCGCCTCCAGCAGGGAGGCGTGACTTAAGCGGTCGGCGACAATGCGGTCCTCTTTTTCCATCAGGGCAGTAATCACCGCCTGGTTGGCGGCAAAGCCGGAGATAAACAGCAGCGCGCGCGGGTAGCCGAGCCAGTCAGCCAGTTCCTCTTCCAGCGCATGATGCGCTGTGGTGTATCCGCTGACGTGTCCCGAGCCGCCGCTGCCCACGCCAAACCGCTCAGCGCCCTGCTGCCAGGCGCGGATAATGGCCGGATGCTGGCTCAGCCCCAGATAGTCGTTGCTGGAGAAATTGCAGAACCGCTGGCCTTCACGGGTAAGAAAACGGCCCGCGCCGTTTTCCACCACCCTGCGAACGCGAAACGCCTCTACCGCACGGCGTTCGTCCAGCGCGGTATTAATGCGTGCCTGCCAGGTCATACGGCTGCCGCGTTGTAGAACTGGTCGGTGTCGGCGTTGAAAATCTGCTGCTCCAGCTGCTGCTGTTGCTCGTTATCGCCCGTCATCACCTCGGTCTGATGCGGGTTAAGCCCCAGCTTGCGGAACAGCTGAACGTCTTTGTCCTCTTCCGGGTTCGGCGTGGTCAGCAGCTTGCAGCCGTAGAAGATGGAGTTGGCTCCGGCCATAAAGCACATGGCCTGGGTCTGCTCGTTCATCTGCTCGCGACCGGCAGAGAGGCGCACGAAAGAGGTCGGCATCATGATGCGCGCCACCGCGATGGTGCGAATAAAATCAAACGCATCCACGTCGTCGTTGTCCGCCAGCGGCGTGCCCTTGACCTTCACCAGCATGTTGATCGGCACGCTTTCCGGCGGGGTCGGCAGGTTAGCCAGCTGCAGCAGCAGGCCCGCGCGGTCTTTCACCGTTTCGCCTAAGCCCACGATACCGCCGGAGCACACTTTGATTCCGGCATCACGCACTTTATCCAGCGTATCCAGACGCTCCTGGTAGGTACGCGTGGTGATGATGTTGCCGTAAAACTCCGGCGATGTGTCGAGGTTGTGGTTGTAGTAGTCCAGCCCCGCGGCGGAGAGGCGCTGCGCCTGCTCTTCGTTCAGCGTGCCGAGCGTCATACAGGCTTCGAGGCCCATTTCCTTCACGCCCTTCACCATCTGCTCCAGGTACGGCATGTCGCGATCGTGCGGGTTCTTCCACGCCGCGCCCATGCAGAAGCGGGTCGAACCGGCGTTTTTCGCCTTGCGCGCCGAGTCGAGCACCTGCTCCACTTCCATCAGCCGTTCGGATTCCAGGCCGGTTTTGTAGCGCGCGCTCTGCGGGCAATATTTGCAGTCTTCCGGGCAGGCACCGGTCTTGATCGACAGCAGCGTGCTGACCTGAACATGGCGCGGATCGAAGTGCTGACGATGCACCTGCTGCGCTTCAAACATCAGCTCAAGGAAAGGTTTGTTGAATAATTCAGTAACTTGCGACATCGTCCAGCGTGCGTGGTGAGCCATGGGGCTTCTCCAAAGGGTTTTGTTAATTTTCGGTTCGGTTTATACTCGTAAACCTAAAACTTTTCAAAATGGTTTACAAGTCGATTATGACCCAGGACGATCTCGCCTTCGACAAGCAGCATATCTGGCACCCTTACACCTCCACCACCCGCCCCCTTCCCGTCTATCCGGTGGCCTCCGCCCACGGCTGCGAGCTGCACCTCGCCAGCGGCGAACAGCTCGTTGACGGGATGTCC
Organism: Enterobacter quasimori; assembly: GCF_018597345.1. NCBI lineage: Bacteria > Pseudomonadati > Pseudomonadota > Gammaproteobacteria > Enterobacterales > Enterobacteriaceae > Enterobacter > Enterobacter quasimori. The sequence continues at coordinate 1,248,843 of NZ_JAHEVU010000001.1, forward strand.
TCCTGGTGGGCGGCCATTCACGGGTACAACCACCCGCGCCTGAATGCGGCGATGAAGGGGCAGATTGACCAGATGTCGCACGTGATGTTTGGCGGGATCACCCATCAGCCCGCGGTGGATTTATGCCGTCGCCTGGTGGCGATGACGCCTGACTCGCTGGAGTGCGTGTTCCTGGCCGATTCCGGCTCCGTGGCGGTGGAAGTGGCGATGAAAATGGCGCTGCAGTACTGGCATGCCAAAGGCGAAACGCGCCAGCGGTTCCTCACCTTCCGCAACGGCTATCACGGGGATACCTTCGGGGCGATGTCGGTATGCGATCCGGACAACTCCATGCACAGCCTGTGGAAAGGCTATTTGCCGGAAAACCTGTTTGCCCCTGCCCCGCAAAGCCGCTTCGACGGCGAGTGGAACGAGATGGACATGGTCGGCTTCGCGCGGCTGATGGCGGCGCATCGTCACGAGATTGCTGCCGTCATTCTTGAACCGATCGTGCAGGGCGCGGGCGGAATGCGGATGTACCACCCGGAATGGCTGAGGCGCATTCGCAGGATGTGCGACCGCGAGGGCATTCTGCTGATTGCCGATGAGATCGCCACCGGCTTTGGCCGCACCGGCAAGCTGTTTGCCTGCGAGCATGCGGGTATCGCCCCGGATATTCTGTGCCTCGGCAAAGCGCTGACCGGGGGCACCATGACGCTCTCCGCCACGCTCGCGACCCGCCAGGTTGCCGACACCATCAGCGACGGCGAAGCGGGCTGCTTTATGCACGGCCCGACGTTTATGGGTAATCCTCTTGCCTGCGCCGTCGCAAGCGAAAGCCTCGCCATTCTGGAGAGCGGCGAATGGCAGACGCAGGTGGCGGCGATCGAAGCGCAGCTGAAAGCGGAGCTGAGCGCCGCCTCGGGGGCGAATTTCGTGGCGGACGTGCGGGTGCTGGGCGCCATCGGGGTGATTGAAACCACCCATCCGGTGAATATGGCGGCGCTGCAGCGTTTCTTCGTGGACCAGGGCGTGTGGGTACGGCCTTTCGGCAAGCTTATCTACCTGATGCCGCCGTACAGCATTACGCCGGAGCAGCTGCGTAAATTAACCGACGCGGTTGTAACAGCCGTTAACATTCCCGCGCATTTCACGATGTAACCCTATGCATTACACTTGCTGAACGAGCGATCAACGAGGGTAAACCGTATGAAAATCATCAGTAAAGATCTGCGCGACGGCGAAAAGCTCCCGGAACGCCACGTATTCAACGGGATGGGGTATCAGGGAGACAACATCTCTCCGCACCTGGCGTGGGACGAGGTTCCGGCAGGCACCAAAAGCTTTGTCGTGACCTGCTACGACCCGGATACGCCGACCGGCTCCGGCTGGTGGCACTGGATTGTGGCGAACCTGCCTGCCGACACGCGCGTCCTGCCGCAGGGTTCCGGTTCAGACTTGGTAGCCCTGCCTGAAGGCGCCATTCAGACGCGCACTGACTTCGGTAAAGCGGGCTACGGCGGCGCGGCGCCGCCAAAAGGGGAAACCCACCGCTATATCTTCACGGTGCACGCGCTGGATGTGGAGAAAATTGAGGTCGATGAAGGGGCGAGCGGCGCGATGGTCGGGTTTAACGTGCATTTCCATTCGCTGGGGAGCGCGTCGATTACGGCGATGTATTCATAAAAGAAGCCGGGTGGCGGCTACGCCTTACCCGGCCTACATTTCGCACGCGTAGGCCCGGTAAGCGCAGCGCCACCGGGCAAAAAATCACAGCACCGGCGGCAACAGCCCCACCAGCCGCCCCTCTTCCAGAAGCTGCATCGCCTTATCAATATCCGGCGCAAAGAAGCGGTCATCATCGTAGTGCGTAACGTGCTCGCGCAGTTCCTGACGCGCCTGCTCCAGCAGCGGGCTGGATTTAAGCCCATCACGCAGATCGATACCCTGACACGCCGCCAGCCACTCCACCGCCAGCACGCCGCGGGTGTTGGAGGCCATTTCCCAGAGACGACGCCCGGCAGCTGGCGCCATCGAAACGTGATCTTCCTGGTTTGCAGACGTCGGCAGGCTGTCCACGCTGTGCGGGTGCGACAGGGCTTTGTTCTCGCTTGCCAGCGCGGCTGCCGTCACCTGAGCAATCATAAAGCCCGAGTTGACCCCGCCGTTACGCACCAGGAACGGTGGCAGCTGGGACATATGTTTATCCATCATCAGCGCGATACGGCGCTCGGACAACGCGCCGACTTCGGCAATCGCCAGGGCGATATTATCCGCCGCCATCGCTACCGGCTCGGCGTGGAAGTTACCGCCGGAGACCACCTCGTTTTCCTGAGCGAACACCAGCGGGTTATCGGACACCGCGTTGGCCTCCACCAGCAGCACCTCCGCCGCCTGACGCAGCTGCGTCAGGCACGCGCCCATCACCTGCGGCTGGCAGCGCAGGGAATACGGATCCTGAACCTTCTCGCAGTTATGGTGTGAATCAGCAATTTCGCTGGTGTCGGTAAGCACGTGACGGTACATCGCGGCGGCATCAATCTGCCCGCGCTGACCGCGCACCTGGTGGATGCGGGCATCGAACGGGCGACGCGAGCCCAGCACGGCTTCGGTGGTCAGCGCGCCGCACACCACCGCCGAGGCAAACAGATCTTCCGCTTCAAACAGGCCGCGCAGCGCGAAGGCGGTCGATGCCTGCGTGCCGTTCAGCAGTGCCAGCCCCTCTTTCGCCGCCAGCGTAATGGGCGTTAAGCCGGCTTTTTTCAGCGCCTCTTTCGCAGGCAGCCACTCGCCCTGCCAGCGCGCTTTGCCTTCGCCCAGCAGCAGCAGCGACATGTGCGCCAGCGGGGCAAGATCGCCGGATGCCCCAACAGAGCCTTTTGCCGGGATCCACGGATAGACTTCCGCATTGACCAGCGCCATCAGCGCCTGAATCACGCTCAGGCGAATGCCGGAAAAGCCGCGCGCCAGGCTGTTGATTTTGAGGACCATCATCAGACGGACAATCTCATCATCCAGCGGCTGGCCGACGCCCGCCGCGTGCGACAGCACCAGCGAACGCTGCAGGTTTTCCAGATCGTGCGTCGCGATGCGGGTCTGCGCCAGCAGCCCAAAGCCGGTGTTAATCCCGTAGGCGGTGCGCCCTTCGGCCACAATGGCTTCCACACAGGCAACGCTGTCATTAATGGCCGCGTGCGCGCTGTCATCCAGCGAAAGGGTGACCGGTTTACGCCAGACATTACGCAGCTGTTTGAGCGTCAGCGAGCCGGGAGTGAGTGTTAATGCGTTCATTCATGCTTTCCTTGTGTGGCAGGGATCATCGGCAGGTTAAGGCCCTGCTCTTTGGCACAGTCAATGGCAATCTCGTAACCCGCATCCGCGTGACGCATCACGCCGGTGGCCGGGTCGTTGTGGAGCACGCGAGCGATACGCGCGGCGGCTTCATCGGTTCCGTCGCAGACGATGACCATCCCGGAATGCTGGGAGAAGCCCATCCCCACGCCGCCGCCGTGGTGCAGCGATACCCAGGTCGCGCCGCTGGCGGTATTCAGCAGGGCGTTCAGCAGCGGCCAGTCGGAGACCGCATCCGAGCCGTCGCGCATGGCTTCGGTTTCGCGGTTCGGGCTGGCGACGGAGCCGGAGTCCAGGTGGTCGCGGCCAATGACGATCGGCGCGGAGACTTCACCGCTGCGCACCATTTCGTTGAAGGCCAGACCGAGTTTTTGCCGCCACTCCAGCCCTACCCAGCAGATACGCGCCGGCAGGCCCTGGAAGTTAATGCGCTCGCGGGCCATGTCCAGCCAGCGGTGCAGGTGTTCGTCATCGGCGACGATCTCCTTCACTTTGGCGTCGGTTTTGTAGATATCCTCCGGGTCACCGGACAGGGCAACCCAGCGGAACGGACCGATACCGCGGCAGAACAGCGGGCGGATATAAGCAGGCACGAAGCCCGGGAAGTCGAAGGCGTTATTCACGCCCATCTCTTTCGCCATCTGGCGAATGTTGTTGCCGTAATCAAAGGTCGGAATGCCCATCTGGCTGAAGGCCAGCATCGAGGAGACGTGTTCCGCCATGGAGCGTTTCGCGGCAAGCACCGTGCCTTCCGGATCGGTTTCCGCTTTTTGCTGATAGGCTTCCCACGTCCAGCCTTTTGGCAGGTAACCGTGCAGCGGGTCATGGGCGCTGGTCTGGTCGGTGACCAAATCCGGGCGTACGCCGCGGGCGACGAGTTCAGGAAGAATGTCCGCCGCGTTGCCGCACAGGGCAATCGACACCGCTTTGCCTTCGGACGTGTATTTTTTGATGCGCGTCAGCGCATCGTCCAGATCGGTTGCCTGTTCGTCGACGTAACGGGTACGCAGACGGAAATCAATGCGGCTCTGCTGGCACTCAATGTTCAGCGAACACGCGCCGGCAAGCGTGGCAGCCAGCGGCTGCGCGCCGCCCATGCCGCCAAGACCGGCGGTTAGCACCCAGCGGCCTTTCAGCGAGCCGTTATAGTGCTGGCGACCGGCTTCCACGAAGGTTTCGTAGGTGCCCTGCACGATCCCCTGGCTGCCGATATAGATCCAGCTGCCCGCGGTCATCTGGCCGTACATCGCCAGCCCTTTCGCGTCCAGTTCGTTGAAGTGTTCCCAGGTGGCCCAGTGCGGCACCAGGTTAGAGTTGGCAATCAGCACGCGCGGCGCGTTCTTGTGGGTTTTAAATACGCCAACCGGCTTGCCGGACTGCACCAGCAGGGTTTCGTCGTGTTCGAGTTCGGTCAGTGCCTTAACAATGGCGTCATAGCATTCCCAGTTGCGCGCGGCGCGGCCAATGCCGCCGTAGACCACCAGCTCGTGGGGGTTCTCCGCCACCTCAGGATCAAGGTTGTTCATCAACATGCGCAGCGGGGCTTCGGTGAACCAGCTTTTGGCAGTAAGGGTGGTGCCGCGCGCGGCGCGGACGTCCTGCTGGCGGTATTTACCTGACGACATTGTGTGCTCCTCATACGGGACAGATGATGCATTAAGATATACTTGTATATACAAGCACACACAAGATAGGATTTAACAAAAAAGATACAATTTTGTTATATTGCGTTAGCGATCACGCTTATAAAACTTATGACATAAAGTGGCCCTGCAGCCGGTAACGGTTCCCCGGGAAAAGCAGTCGGGCATGCGACACAATCTGGGAGGATGACCAGGTGCGGCGGCGGATCAGCAGGCACGGATCCTGCTCTTTGATGCGCAACAACTCGCACTCCTGCGGCGTGGCGCGCACGGCTTCCACAATGTGCTCCCCTTCCGTCAGCGGGGCGACAAGCGAGAGATAGGCATGAGGCGTGGTTTGGGTGTAATCCTGGTTCAGATAGTCCGGTATCCGTTCGGCGTTAACGCAGCGATCTTCAATCTGCACCGGAATGTCGTTCTCAAAATGCACCATCACCGAATGGAAAATGCGGCTTCCCTCTTTCACATTCAGCTCTACGGCCTGCTCGGCGCTGGCCTGAGTCTCTTCGAGCACCAGCACCTCACAGCGGTGCTGGTGATTTCGCGAGGTTATCTCATCGGCAATACTGCGGATTTCAAACAGGGCGGATTGCCCTTTCGGTTCCGCCACAAACGTCCCGACGCCCTGCAGGCGCACCAGAAGCCCTTCGTCGGTCAACTCGCGCAGCGCCCGGTTGACGGTCATCCGGCTAAAGCCAAACTGCGCCACCAGATCGGCCTCTGAGGGAATGCGGTCGTGCGGCCGCCAGACGCCGGTGGCGATTTTTTCGCTGATCGCCTGCTTCACCTTTTCGTAGAAAGGCGCGGGAGGGCTCGACGGCGGCAGGGGTGAGCGTGAAAACATCGTGACTCCTTGAATAGTGTTATGCCCACCAGTGAGCAATTTGCCAGGCCAGACGGGCGGCAAGCTTTGCGCCCTGCCCGTCCCGATCGTACTGCGGGTTAAACTCTACCAGATCGGCGGCCTGGAGCTTGCCGCTACGGCAGATTTGTTCGATGACGGGAAGGAGATCCAGTGCCGGTATGCCTAACGCAGCCGGAGCGGAAACGGCAGGCATTTCGCTGGCGGGCAGGACGTCCAGATCGATCGTCAGATAGACGCGATCGGCCTGCGCCAGCACCTTTTCCAGCGCGGATAGCGCATCGCGCCTGAAATGGAGATCCTCCACCAGCGTGACGTTCAGGCGTTCGGCTTCATCCCACAGCGCCTGCGTGTTCGCCGCCCGGCTCACGCCAAAGCAGGCGTACTGAAATGCCCGCCCGCGTTCATCGCAGTAATGCGCCAGCTGGCGAAACGGGGTGCCGGACGTGGCCCGGTCGGCCTTGCGCAGATCGAGATGGGCATCCAGGTTGATCACCGCCACGCGCTCGTTGGGGAACGCGTCAAGAACGCCCCGACCGTGCGCCCACGCGGTTTCGTGCCCGCCGCCAAAAACCAGCGTACGCATCCCGGACTGCTGACAGGCCGTAACGGCATCGCTTAACGCCTGCTGTGCCGCTTCCAGCTCGTCGCCTTCAACGTAAACCGAGCCCATATCCGCCAGCCGATCGTGTCCCTGATGGCTTGCCATATTCGCCAGCGCCTTTCGCAGCATATCAGGCGCCTGCACGGCGCCGGGCCTGCCCTGATTGCGTTTTACCCCTGCATCACATTCAAAGCCTATCAGCGCGATGCCGGATGAAAGCGGCGTGAACTGCCCCTGCTGCTTTATCGTCTGGAAAATGCGCGTCGCATTGCTGCCCTCGGCGCTGTCGTCGCGCCCCTGCCAGACCGTTTCGGCTACCGGCCGCCATAACCTCATACTGCCTCCCCACGGAAAATACGTTGATATAGCGGATTGCGTCCCGGCTCGTAGACCATCTCAACCGGATGGTGAGCATCCCAGACGATAAAATCGGCGACAAACCCGGCCCGCAGCTGTCCGTGGGTTGCGCTACGGCCCAGCGCCTGCGCGGCATGCCGCGTGACGCCAGCCCAGGCCTCTTCAGGCGTCAGGCCAAACTGGACGCAGGCCATGTTCATCGCCAGGTGCAGGCTGGCAAACGGGCTGGTGCCGGGGTTATAGTCGGTGGCGACCGCCATCGGGACTCCCTGTTTTCTGAGCCGTTCAACCGGCGGGCGCTGGCGCTCCTGCAGAAAATAGAACGCGCCGGGGAGCAGTACCGCAACCGTACCGCTTTGCGCCATCGCCTGAACGCCTGCGTCGTCGAGGTACTCAATATGATCCGCCGACAGCCCCTTGTACCGGCTGACCAGCGCCGCGCCGCCCTGATTCGACAGCTGCTCGACGTGCCCTTTCACCGGGATACCGAGCGCGGTGGCAGCCTGGAAGAGGCGCTCGGTTTGCGACGGGGTAAAGCCGACGTTTTCACAAAACACGTCCACCGCTTCAAACAACTCTTTTTGCCACAGCGTGGGCAGGATCTGCTCGCAGACCAGCGTGAGGTACGCATCCGGATCCTGCCGGTATTCCGGCGGAACCGCATGGGCCGCCAGCAGCGTAGGGCTGATATCGATCGGATTATTGAGGCCCAGCTGGCGGGCAACCTGCAGCATCTTCTCTTCGGCTTCGGCGTTTAAACCGTATCCCGATTTGATTTCAACCGTCGTCACGCCTTCATTCATCAAACGCTGGAGCCGCTGCTGCGCCAGCTTAAGCAGGATGTCGGGTGAGCTGCTGCGCGTCGCCGTCACGGTGGCGTTAATCCCGCCCCCCTGCGCGCTGATGGTCTGGTAAGAGACACCGTTCAGACGCTGCTCCCACTCCGCCGCGCGGTCGCCGCCAAACACCAGGTGGGTATGGCAGTCAATCAGGCCTGGCGTGACCAGACGTCCCTGAAGATCGACGCTGTGAGCGTGTCCGGAAGGCAGTTCAGTCTCAGGAACAACCGCCAGAAGGGTTTGCCCCCTGACCACCAGAGCGTGTTGTTCCTTCAGGCCATAAGGTTCCGGCTCGCCAGCAACCATTGTTGCCAGCCGCGCATTTCGCCATATCACATCGTCGGGATGAAGCTGCTGCATGGGGATTCCACTTGTCATGGGTTGTATAGACATTTATTTTCATCTGCTGTCTGGTGTCAACCGCATTCATGGAAAATGTTATTTATTTGTGATGACTTCCCCGCCCCCTGAGGGTAAAAACGCAACTTTTACCCTTTTTATCTTCCCGTTTCGCTCAACTTAGTATAAAAAAGCAGGCTATTTCGTCTATCCCGTTAAGACTTGCATACCCAGGAGCTTCACCTTGAACATTTCCAGGATTTCCCGTCTGGCGTTAGCACTTGCCTTTGGCGTGACTTTATCCGCTTGCAGCTCAACCCCGCCGGATCAGCGACCTTCTGAGCAGGTTGCGCCGGGTACCTCATCTCGCCCGATCCTGTCCGCTGATGAAGCGAAAAACTTCACCCAGGCGCGTTACTTCACGGCGATGGATCCCAATGCTGCACCGTGGACACCGTCTTCGATTACCCTGCCAAAACAGCCAAACTTCGTTGTGGGTCCGGCTGGGGCGCAGGGCGTGACCCATACCTCTATCCAGGCGGCAGTTGACGCGGCTATCACCAAACACAGCGCATCGCGTCAGTATATCGCGATCCTGCCGGGTGAATACGAAGGTACCGTTTACGTACCAGCGGCGCCGGGCAGCATTACGATTTATGGCCTGGGCGAAAAAGCGCTCGACGTGAAAATTGGTCTGGCGATTGATTCCGAAATCGACAGCACCACCTGGCGCCACCTGGTTAACCCGGCCGGGAAATACATGCCGGGTAAACCGGCGTGGTACATGTTTGATAACTGCCAGAGCAAGCGTTCCGCCACCATTGGCGTGATGTGCTCAGCGGTGGTCTGGTCGCAGAATAACGGTCTGCAATTGCAGAACCTGACCATTCAAAATACCCTGGGTGACAGCGTTGACGCGGGTAATCATCAGGCCGTGGCTCTGCGCAGCGATGGCGACAAGGTACAGATTAACAACGTGAATATTCTGGGCCGCCAGAACACCTTCTTCGTGACCAACAGCGGCGTGCAGAACACGCTGCAGAATAACCGCCTGACCCGCACGCTGGTGACCAACAGCTACGTTGAAGGCGACGTGGATCTGGTGTCCGGCCGCGGCGCAGTGGTGTTTGATAACACCGATTTCCGCGTGGTGAACTCGCGCACTCAGCAGGAAGGTTACGTGTTTGCCCCGGCAACCCAGTCGAACCTCTTCTTCGGCTTCCTGGCCGTGAACAGCCGCTTTAATGCTGCCGGTGACGGCGTGGCGCAGCTGGGCCGCTCTCTTGACGTGGACTCTGCCACTAACGGCCAGGTCGTGATCCGCGACAGCGTGATCAACGAAGGCTTCAATATGGCGAAGCCGTGGGCGGATGCCGCGATCTCCAAACGTCCGTTCTCCGGCAATACCGGTGCGGTGGACGATAAAGGGAACGTGCAGCGCAACCTGAACGACGCTAGCTTCAACCGCATGTGGGAGTACAACAACCGCGGTCTGGGTAGCAAAGTGGTTGCTGAGCCGAAGCAGTAAGCTGTCCTTTTGCCGGGTGGCGGCTTCGCCTTACCCGGCCTACAGGTTATGTAGGCCCGGTAAACGCAGTGCCACCGGGCATAAAAAAACCTCGCATTCGCGAGGTTTTTTGTTTTTAACCGCTTAGTGCGCGTTTACCACTACCCACATTGGCCCCTGGCCGACGGCATAGCGTCCTTTCTCTTCCAGCAGCCCCTGCTCGCCTTTAATTTCATAGAGCGCGATATGGTGGGATTTCTGTCCCGCCGCAATCAGGTATTTGCCGCTGTGATCGATATTAAAGCCGCGCGGCTGGGTTTCCGTTGGCTGGAAGCCCTCAACCGCCAGCACGCTACCGTCTTCAGAGACGCTAAAGACGGTAATCAGACTGGAGGTACGATCGCATGCATACAGATGACGGCCATCTGGCGTAATGTGGATATCGGCCGCCCAGCGGGTGTCGGAGAAGTCAGACGGCATCATATCCAGCGTTTGCACGCACTCAATCTGACCGTTTGGATCTTTCAGTTCCCACACGTCTACTGAGCTGTTCAGTTCGTTAACTACGTATGCATATTGCTGGTTCGGGTGGAAGACCATATGGCGCGGACCCGCGCCTTCTACGGTCGTCACTTCGGCAGGGCTTTGCGCCACCAGATGCCCGTCATCGCTCAGGGTAAACAGGCAGATGCGATCCTGCTTCAGGGCAGGCACCCACAGCGTACGGTTGTCCGGGGAGATATTCGCCGAGTGGCAGCCTTCCAGCCCTTCCACCACCTCGACGGTGTCCACCGGAATACCGTCCTCAAGACGGGTCACGCTGACGCAGCCCGCATTATAGGAACCGCTGAAGATAAAGCGTCCTTTGCGATCGGTAGAGATATGGGTAGGGCTACCCGGCAACGGTGCTTCGGCGGTGTAGGTCAGTGCGCCATCATCGGGGGAGATACGGTACGCCAGCACGCGGAACTCAGGACGCACGCCAACGTAGAGAAAACGTTTATCCGGGCTGACGACCATTGGCTGTACTTGCCCCGGAACATCAACAACCTGAACCAGCGTGAGCGAACCTTCTGCATTCAAACGCCAGACATGGATCTGCTGACTTTCAGGACTGGCGGTATAAACGGTTTGTTTCATGAATACTCCTTTCCTCACTGCACGTGAAAGTGATTATTTTTAACGGTGAATGCTGAATTTTAGCCAGGAATTTTGCAGCGATTTACTCTCGGTGTAACATCCCCTGAGACCTAAAATTCAACATTAACCCGGAAGAACAAATGACCTCGCGTGTGATTGCACTGGATTTAGACGGAACATTACTTACCCCTCAGAAAACCCTGCTCCCCTCTTCTCTTGAAGCGCTTAAACGCGCGCAGGAAGTGGGATATCAACTCCTTATCGTAACGGGTCGACATCACGTTGCCATTCATCCTTTTTATCAGGCACTGGCGTTAGATACACCTGCAATTTGTTGTAATGGCACCTATTTGTATGATTATCAGGCAAAAAAGGTTTTGGCATCCGATCCACTGCCGGTGCCTCAGGCGCTGCAATTGATTGATCAGCTGGATGAGCACGCCATTCACGGCCTGATGTACGTGGATAACGCGATGATGTACGAGCGCCCAACCGGCCATGTGGTACGCACCAGCAACTGGGCGCTTTCCCTGCCAGAAGCGCAGCGCCCCGTCTTTACGCAGGTATCCTCGCTGCGTCAGGCGGCACAGGACGTTGAGGCTATCTGGAAATTCGCCCTGACGGATGAAGACACCACCAAACTGAATGCGTTTGCGAAGCACGTCGAGGAGACGCTGGGTCTGGAGTGCGAATGGTCCTGGCACGATCAGGTGGATATTGCCCGCAAAGGTAACAGCAAAGGCAAACGCCTGACGCAATTTGTGGAGTCTCAGGGCTGGTCGATGCAGGATGTAATCGCCTTTGGCGACAACTACAACGACATCAGCATGCTGGAAGCCGCGGGAACGGGCGTGGCGATGGGCAATGCCGACGACGCGGTCAAAGCGCGCGCTAACGTGGTGATCGGCGATAACACCACCGACAGCATCGCGCAGTACATTTATACCCACCTGCTGTAATCAGGCGGTGATCGAGACGCTCTTGATTTGCGCGTAAAGCCACAGGCCGGGTTTGATGCCTAACTCATCCCTGGCCCACGGGCTGATGCGCGCCCAGAGCGTCCTGCTGCCAACCTCAAGCTTCACTTCCACCTGCCCGTTATCGTCAAAACACTCGGCCACTTTGGCGCGCAGAATATTTCGGATACTGGTTTGCAGCGGCGGCTGCAGCACCAGCGAGACGTCCGACGCCTGGATGCGAATTCGCAGCGCGGACTGTAACGGTTTGTCGATCTTATTGACCCAAAGATGCTGATCGCCCAGCGCCAGCGCGGTCATCGCGTAGTGCGGATGGTGTTCCAGTACGCTCACTTTCAGAATGCTGCTCTGCTGCTCTTTCGGGAGCCACGGGTGCATCACGCTGCTACCCCACACCTCTTCCAGGCTGCCGAAGGCCTTCACGCTGCCCTCCTCCAGCACCAGCACCTTGTCTGCCAAATGCAAAATCTCATCCAGGGAATGGCTCACGTAGAGCATCGGAATATTGATTTCCCGCGCCAGACGTTGCAGATACGGCAGCAGCTCACGCTTGCGCGGGATATCCAGCGAGGCCAGCGGTTCGTCCAGCAGCAGCAGCTCCGGCGCAGTCAAAATGGCACGCCCTATCGCCACGCGCTGCTTCTCGCCGCCCGAAAGCGAGGAAGGTAGCCTGTCCAGCAGCGGTTCAATGCCTAACAGAGCCACCAGCTTATCAAACTGCGTAGCCATGCTTTTCGCCATGCCGTAGCGCAAATTGCCGCGCACGCTGTAGTGCGGGAATAGCCGCGCATCCTGAAAAACGTAACCAATGCGGCGTTTGTCCGGAGAGAGGTAGACCTTACTTTCTACATCATTTAAAACGCGGTTATTCAGGACAATACGCCCGGACTGCGGGCGCGTCAGGCCGCTGATGGCATTAATCAGCGACGTTTTACCCGCACCGGAAACGCCAAAGATGGCGGTAATGCCGCTAGCCGGTAGCGTCTCGTTAAGCGTCAGGGTATGGTTTCCCAGCGTCTGGGTGAAATTGAGTTCAAGCATGCTTATTTCCCCATTCGCTCGCGGCTAAGCCGGGCCAGCCATTCAGATACCAGTAGAGAAGCCAGCGCCAGAACTATCGAGATGATGCACAAACGCGCCGCCGCTCCCTCACCGCCAGGGGTTTGAATCAGGGTATACATTGCGGACGGGATGGTTCGCGTTTCGCCGGGAATGTTCGAGACAAAGGTGATGGTCGCGCCGAACTCACCGAGCGAACGGGCAAACGCGAGCACCGTTCCGACAATAATTCCCGGCAGCGTGAGCGGAAGCGTGATGGTAAAGAAGACGCGTAAACGTCCGGCACCCAGCGTGCGTGCCGCCTGTTCGAGCTTCATGTCCACGCCTTCCAGCGCGAGGCGGATAGCCCTCACCATCAGCGGGAATGACATCACCGCCGCCGCCAGCACCGCGCCGCGCCAGCTAAAAGCAAACGTCAGCCCAAACCAGTCGTAGAGCTTCTCGCCGATAAAACCGCGTCGCCCCATCGAGACGAGCAGAAGATAACCGACCACCACGGGCGGTAACACAAGGGGAAGATGAAGAACGCTGTCAAGCAGGGCTTTGCCCGGAAACCGGGTGCGAACCAGTAACCAGGCAAAGAAGATCCCAAAGGGCAAACTCAGCGCAACCGCGAGGGAAGAGACTTTAAGGCTCAGCAGCACAGCCTGCCATTCAGGATCGGTCAATATCATCAGTGAGTCGTAAATCCATAACGTTTAAAGATCGCAGACGCGTCTGGCCCCTTCAAATAGTCATAGAAGGCCGTCACGGTCGCATTTTTGTGTCCATCAACAATCGCAACAGGATATTCCACTTTCTTGTGCGAGTCTTCCGGGAACGTACCAACCACTTTCACCCCTTTGCTGGCAACGGCATCAGAGCCATAAACGATCCCCAGCGGGGCCTCGTTACGCTCTACCAGCGCCAGCGCGCCGCGAACGTCCTCCGACGGAGCCAGTTTCGGAGACAGGCTTTCCCACGCGCCCAGCTTTTGCAGCGCTTCTTTGGCGTAAATCCCGGCAGGCACATGTTCCGGATCGCCCACCGCCAGACGCCCCCCATTCAGCAAGCGGGTCCAGTCGGTCGCCTTGTTGATGGTGAGATCGCCCTGAGCGCTGGCTTTCGGCGCCACGACCACCAGGCTATTCCCCAGCAGCGTTTCGCGGGTTGCGGTATCAATCGATTTTTTCTCCGCCGCGTAGTCCATCCACTTCTGGTCGGCAGAGATGAACAGATCCGCAGGCGCACCCGCTTCAATCTGGCGCGCCAGCGTCGAAGAGGAAGCAAACGACGAAACCACATCAACGTTCTTCTCTTTTTTATACTCAGCGGCGATGTCCTGCATCGCATTGGTCAGCGAGGCTGCCGCAAACACCGTAATTTTCCCCTCTTCCGCCAGCGCGTGCCCGGTAAGAGAAAGCGTCAGCGTTGCCCCTGCAAAAAGGCGTACCCATGTACGTGCCATCTGTAGCTCCTGTCATCATCGTTATATACATATTAATATAACGGTATCGTCAGGGAGATCCCAGCGTTAAATGGTACCGATTAATGAGTAAACGGCCTGTCGCTAAAAAAGATATCGGCGATGGAAAGAAATACTTGAGAGCAAAACGCCCGGGTTAACCGGGCGTTTTGGAGGGAATCAATGCTGCTTTTTAGCCTGGTCTCGGTGACCAATGTTCGAAAAGACGTTGAACACTTCACCCAGGCCGTAGATGGCACCGAGGATGATGGCCATCACTACTGGTACCATGATTACCGCGAATACCAGACTTTTCAACAACTCTAACATGGTTTTCTCCAGATACTGTGAACGGCTTATTCTACCCTTTCAAGTGAGAAAAACATCCCCTTTTGTGCGGTGCACTTTGCGTCCTGCGCCATTTGGGTCACAATACACTTTTTGTCAGGACACTGATATGCAGGCCGAAATTCTCCTCACCTTACGACTTCAGCAGAAGCTTTTTGCCGACCCGCGACGTATCGCCCTGCTTAAACAAATAGAACAAACAGGCTCGATTAGCCAGGGGGCCAAAAACGCGGGCATCAGCTACAAAAGCGCCTGGGACGCCATTAATGAGATGAACACCCTGAGCGAGCAAACGCTGGTCGAGCGTGCAACAGGCGGCAAAGGTGGCGGCGGTGCCGTCCTGACGCGTTACGGTCAGCGTCTGATCCAGCTCTACGATCTGCTGGCGCAGATCCAGCAAAAAGCCTTTGATGTACTGAGCGATGATGACAACGTCCCGCTGGACAGTCTGCTGGCCGCCATTTCACGTTTTTCACTGCAGACCAGCGCCCGCAATCAGTGGTTTGGGAAGGTCACGGCTCGCGACGACGCCCAGGTGCAGCAGCATATCGACATCCTGCTTGCGGATGGGACTACTCGTCTGAAAGCCGCGATCACCGCGCAGAGCGGGCAGCGCCTTGGTCTGGACGAAGGCAAAGAGGTGCTGGTGCTGCTCAAAGCGCCGTGGGTCAGCATTACGCGCAACCCGGAGCAGGCCAGTGGAGCGGATAACCAGCTGCAGGGCAACATCAGCCATATCGAACGCGGCGAAGAACAGTGCGAAGTGCTGATGACGCTGCCGGATGGGCAACCTCTCTGCGCGACGCTCCCCGCTGCGGAGGCGAACGGTTTAGAAGAAGGGGCTGTCGTTACCGCATATTTCAACGCTGACCGGGTGATTATCGCCACATTGTGCTGAGTGCATTGACAATCGCGCCGACAGCCAGTATCCCTGACATCTATCGCTGCAAAAAATGGGATACATCATGTCATCATTGCATATTTCGCAAGGCACGTTTCGTCTTAGCGATACCCGAACGCTGACCCTTCCTGATTTAACGCTGCGCGCTGGCGAAAGCTGGGCGTTTGTGGGAACCAACGGCAGCGGCAAATCAGCGCTGGCGCGAGCTCTGGCCGGAGAGCTAACCCAGCTTAAAGGCGAACGCCAGAACACCTTCACCCGCCTGACGCGCCTGTCGTTTGAACAGCTCCAGAAGCTGGTGAGCGATGAGTGGCAGCGCAACAACACCGACCTGCTCAGCCCGGGTGAAGATGATACCGGCCGCACTACAGCAGAAATTATTCAGGACGAGGTCAAAAACCCAGCCCGCTGCCAGCAACTGGCGGAGCAGTTTGGCATCTCCGCCCTGCTTAACCGGCGCTTCAAATACCTTTCCACCGGCGAGACGCGAAAAACGCTGCTGTGCCAGGCATTGATGAGCCAGCCGGAACTGCTGATTCTGGATGAGCCGTTCGACGGGCTGGATGTGCACTCCCGTGCCCAGTTGGCAGCCCTGTTAGGAACGCTCAATCAGGACGGTTACACCATCGTACTGGTGCTTAACCGCTTCGATGAAATTCCGGATTTCGTGCAGAACGCGGGCGTACTGGCAGACTGCAATCTGGCCGAAACCGGGGAAAAATCCGCATTGCTCAGGCAGGCGCTGATTGCTCAGCTAGCGCACAGCGAAAAACTGGACGGTATCGCGCTTCCGGAGCCCGACGCCCCGGCGGCACGCCACGGCCTCGATCCCCACCAGCCCCTTATCGTTCTGCGCGACGGCGTGGTCTCCTATGACGATCGGCCGATCCTGAACCACCTTAGCTGGACGGTTAATCCCGCCGAACACTGGCAGATTGTCGGCCCTAACGGCGCGGGGAAATCGACGCTGCTGAGCCTGATAACAGGCGATCACCCTCAGGGCTACAGTAACGATCTGACGCTGTTTGGCCGACGTCGCGGCAGCGGTGAAACCATCTGGGATATCAAAAAGCACATTGGCTACGTCAGCAGCAGCCTGCATCTGGATTACCGGGTGAGTACCACGGTTCGCAACGTAATCCTTTCCGGATATTTTGACTCCATCGGCATTTATCAGGCGGTTTCAGACAGACAGCATAAGCTGGTTCAGCAGTGGCTGGATATTCTGGGCATGGACAGCCGTGTTGCCGACGCGCCGTTCCATAGCCTGTCGTGGGGACAGCAGCGTCTGGCACTCATTGTTCGCGCGCTGGTAAAACACCCGACGCTGTTGATTCTCGATGAACCGCTTCAGGGGCTGGATCCGCTAAACCGCCAGCTGGTCCGTCGCTTTGTCGACATCCTCATTAGTGAGGGCGAAACGCAATTGCTGTTCGTTTCACACCATGCCGAAGATGCGCCCTCCTGCATTACGCATCGCCTTGAGTTTGTCCCGGACGGCGAGCGCTATCGCTACCTTCTCAGTAAAATCGATTAACCGTGGAGGGCACTGCCCTCCGCTTTTTCAGATAACTTGCATCAATACATTGCTATCCCTTTGATCTAGAATGTTATCGGTCAATGAAAAAGCGAGTGTGAAAACGAGTGTAAACGATTCCACTATTTTATCCCATGTCACACTTTTCGCGTCTCTGTTATGCTATGGTTATTACATACCATAAGCCCAATGGAGCGAATTATGCGAGTTCTGGTAACAGGTGGTAGCGGTTACATCGGAAGTCATACCTGTGTGCAGCTGCTGCAAAATGGTCACGATGTGATCGTCCTCGATAACCTGTGCAATAGTAAGCGCAGCGTGCTGCCGGTGATTGAACGTCTTGGTGGAAAACAGCCAACCTTCGTGGAATGCGACATCCGTAACGAAGCGCTGATGACCGAGATCCTTCACGACCACGCCATCGAAGCGGTGATCCACTTCGCGGGTCTGAAAGCCGTCGGGGAGTCCGTTGCGAAACCGCTTGAGTATTACGATAACAACGTCAACGGTACCCTGCGTCTCATCTCCGCCATGCGCGCAGCGAACGTCAAAAACTTTATCTTTAGCTCCTCCGCCACCGTCTACGGCGATCAGCCCAAAATCCCTTACGTTGAAAGCTTCCCGACCGGCACCCCGCAAAGCCCGTACGGCAAAAGCAAGCTGATGGTGGAGCAGATCCTGACCGACCTGCAAAAAGCACAGCCGGAGTGGAGCATCGCGCTGCTGCGCTACTTCAACCCGGTCGGCGCGCATCCGTCGGGCGATATGGGCGAAGATCCGCAGGGCATCCCGAATAACCTGATGCCGTATATCGCGCAGGTTGCCGTCGGTCGTCGCGACTCGCTGGCGATTTTTGGCAATGACTACCCTACCGAAGACGGCACCGGCGTGCGTGACTACATCCACGTGATGGATCTGGCCGACGGCCACGTGGCAGCGATGCAGCAGCTGGCTGACAAGCCGGGCGTGCATATTTACAACCTCGGCGCCGGGGTCGGCAGCAGCGTGCTGGACGTGGTTAACGCCTTCAGTAAAGCCTGCGGTAAGCCGGTGAGCTACCACTTCGCGCCGCGTCGTGATGGCGACCTGCCGGCTTACTGGGCCGATGCAACCAAAGCCGACAAAGAGCTTAACTGGCGTGTCACGCGCACGCTTGATGAAATGGCACAGGATACCTGGCACTGGCAGTCTCGCCATCCGCAGGGCTATCCGGACTAAGGATCCGTCATGACGCAATTTAATCCCGTCGATCATCCGCATCGTCGCTTTAACCCGCTAAGCGGGCAGTGGATTTTGGTTTCTCCGCATCGCGCCAAGCGCCCCTGGCAGGGTGCGCAGGAGACGCCTGCAAAACAGACGCTGCCACAGCACGACCCGGACTGCTTCCTCTGTCCGGGCAACACGCGCGTCACCGGGGATAAAAACCCGGACTACCAAGGCACCTTCGTGTTCACCAACGATTTTGCCGCCCTGATGACCGATACGCCGGACGCGCCGGAAAGCCACGATCCGCTGATGCGTTGCGAAAGCGCGCGCGGGACCAGCCGCGTGATCTGCTTCTCGCCCGATCACAGCAAAACGCTGCCGGAGCTGAGCGTGGACGCGCTGAAAGAGGTCGTGAGCACCTGGCAGGCGCAAACCGCCGAGCTGGGTCAAACTTACCCGTGGGTGCAGATTTTTGAAAATAAAGGCGCGGCGATGGGCTGCTCTAACCCGCACCCGCACGGCCAGGTCTGGGCGAACAGCTTCCTGCCTAACGAAGCCGAGCGGGAAGATCGTCTGCAGAAAGCCTATTACGCCGAAAACGGCTCGCCGATGCTGGTGGATTACGCGCAGCGCGAGCTGGCCGACGGTAGCCGCACCGTGGTGGGAACCGAACACTGGCTGGCCGTCGTCCCTTACTGGGCCGCCTGGCCGTTTGAAACGCTGCTGCTGCCAAAAGCGCACGTGCAGCGCATTACCGATCTCAGCGAGGCGCAGCGCGACGACCTTGCCCTGGCGCTGAAAAAGCTGACCAGCCGTTACGACAACCTGTTCCAGTGCTCCTTCCCGTACTCCATGGGCTGGCACGGTGCCCCGTTTAACGGGGAAGAGAATCAACACTGGCAGCTGCACGCCCATTTCTATCCGCCGCTGCTGCGCTCTGCGACGGTGCGTAAATTTATGGTGGGCTACGAAATGCTGGCGGAAACCCAGCGTGACCTGACGGCGGAACAGGCGGCAGAACGTCTGCGTGCCGTTAGCGACGTCCACTATCGCGAATCAGGAGTCTAAAAAATGAGTCTGAAAGATAAAACACAATCCCTGTTTGCTGAGAAATTTGGCTACCCTGCCACCCACGTCATCCAGGCCCCCGGCCGCGTTAACCTGATCGGTGAACACACCGACTATAACGACGGTTTCGTGCTGCCGTGCGCCATCGATTACCAGACCGTCATCAGCTGCGCGAAGCGCGACGACCGTAAGGTCCGCGTAATAGCGGCGGATTACGGTAATGAGACGGACGAATTTTCCCTCGATGCCCCGATTGTGACGCACGACAGCCAGCAGTGGTCTAACTACGTGCGCGGCGTGGTGAAACACCTTCAGAAGCGTAACAAGAACTTCGGCGGTGCGGACCTGGTCATCAGCGGCAACGTGCCGCAGGGGGCGGGCTTAAGCTCCTCTGCGTCTCTGGAGGTCGCCGTGGGCACCGTGTTCCAGCAGCTTTATCATCTGCCGCTGGATGGCGCACAAATCGCCCTGAACGGTCAGGAAGCGGAAAACCAGTTCGTGGGCTGCAACTGCGGCATCATGGACCAGCTGATCTCCGCGCTGGGCAAAAAAGAGCACGCGCTGCTGCTCGACTGCCGAACGCTGGGCACCAAAGCCGTTCCTCTGCCAAAAGGCGCGGCCGTGGTAATTATCAACAGCAACTTCAAGCGCACGCTGGTGGGCAGCGAGTACAACACCCGCCGCGAACAGTGCGAAACCGGCGCGCGCTTCTTCCAGCAGCCTGCCCTGCGCGACGTCACGCTCAATGAGTTTAACAAAGTGGCGCACGAGCTGGATCCGGTGGTCGCCAAACGCGTTCGTCACGTACTGACTGAAAATGCCCGTACCGTTGAAGCCGCCTCCGCGCTGGCGAAAGGTGACCTGAAGCGCATGGGTGAGCTGATGGCAGAATCTCACGCCTCCATGCGCGATGATTTTGAGATCACCGTTCCGCAAATCGACACCCTGGTGGAGATCGTCAAAGCGGTCATTGGCGACAAAGGCGGCGTGCGCATGACGGGCGGCGGTTTTGGCGGCTGCATCGTTGCGCTGGTGCCTGAAGAGCTGGTCCCTGCCGTACAGGACGCCGTGGCGAAGCAGTACGAAGCGAAAACGGGTATCAAAGAAACCTTCTATGTTTGTAAAGCATCACAAGGAGCCGGACAGTGCTAAACGAAACGCCCACCCTCGCACCGGATGGTCTGCCGTATCGCCTGTTAACCCTGCGCAACCGCGCAGGGATGGTCGTTACGCTTATGGACTGGGGTGCCACCCTTCTTTCTGCCCGCGTACCGATGCCGGACGGCAGCGTGCGCGAAACTCTGCTCGGCTGCGCCTCGCCCGAGCAGTATATTAATCAGTCCGCCTATCTGGGCGCCTCCGTTGGGCGCTATGCGAACCGTATCGCGAAGAGCCGTTTTGCACTCGACGGCGTACAGTACACCCTGCAGCCAAGCCAGGGTGAGAACCAGCTGCACGGCGGACCGGACGGATTTGATAAACGCCGCTGGAAAATTGTTCGGCAAAACGACGGGGAAGTGCTGTTCTCGCTGGATTCACCTGATGGCGATCAGGGCTTCCCGGGGAACCTTATCGCCTCCGCGCGCTTTACGCTAACCGACGACAACCGTATCGCCATTGAATACCGTGCAACGGTCGACAAGCCGTGTCCGGTCAACCTGACCAATCACGCGTATTTTAATCTGGACGGTAACCAGTGCGACGTGCGTGAGCACAAGCTGCAGATCCTGGCGGATGCGTATCTGCCGGTTGACGAAATGGGCATTCCGTATCAAGGGCTCAAAGAGGTGAGCGGGACCAGCTTTGACTTCCGCAGCGCGAAATCTATCGCCCAGGATTTCCTGAGCGATGACGATCAGCGCAAGGTGAAAGGCTACGATCACGCGTTCCTCCTGCAGGCCAAAGGTGATGTGAAACAGCCTGCCGCACAGGTCTGGTCTGCGGATGAGAAGCTGCAGATGACGGTCTACACCACCGCCCCTGCCCTGCAGTTCTATTCAGGCAACTACCTCGGCGGCACGACGGCGCGCGAGCACGAGGAGTACAGCGACTGGCAAGGCCTGGCGCTGGAAAGCGAGTTCCTGCCCGACAGCCCGAATCATCCGGAATGGCCGCAGCCGGACTGCGTGCTGCGCCCCGGTGAAGAGTACGTGAGCGTCACAGCGTATCATTTCATTCCGCACGCTTGATGCGCCGGCGGCGCTACGCTTGCACGGGCCTGTTCGTAGGCCGGATAAGCGAAGCGCCATCCGGCAAAAAACGCCAGCCCTCACAGCGAGGGCTTTTTTCTGCTCGTCTTGCTGAAAATACCGCCGATCGCAGACAAAATCATAACCCTGGATTCACAAGCATCTTACACTCAGAGACTATTTTCGCTATGGTTAGGGTTAAGCGTTGCTGCTGGCACGTCCGCGGCAATATAATGAGAATTGTTATCATTCAATAAAGCTTATGAGGAGTACGATATGGCTGTAACTAAGCTGGTTCTGGTGCGCCATGGCGAAAGCCAGTGGAACAACGAAAACCGCTTCACCGGTTGGTACGACGTTGATCTGTCCGAGAAAGGCGTAAGCGAAGCCAAAGCGGCAGGTAAACTGCTGAAGGATGAAGGCTTCACCTTTGATTTTGCTTACACCTCTGTGCTGAAACGTGCCATCCACACCCTGTGGAACGTGCTGGACGAACTGGATCAGGCCTGGCTGCCGGTTGAGAAGTCCTGGAAACTGAACGAGCGTCACTACGGTGCGCTGCAGGGTCTGAACAAAGCGGAAACCGCTGAGAAATACGGCGACGAGCAGGTTAAACAGTGGCGTCGCGGCTTCGCGGTAACCCCACCAGAGCTGACCAAAGATGACGAGCGCTACCCGGGCCACGACCCACGTTACGCTAAACTGACCGACGCAGAACTGCCACAGACTGAAAGCCTGGCGCTGACCATCGACCGCGTTGTGCCTTACTGGAACGAAACCATTCTGCCACGCCTGAAAAGCGGCGAGCGCGTGATCATCGCCGCTCACGGTAACTCCCTGCGTGCGCTGGTGAAATACCTGGACAACATGGGTGAAGATGAAATCCTCGAGCTGAACATCCCAACCGGCGTACCGCTGGTGTATGAGTTAGACGAAAACTTCAAGCCAATCAAACATTACTATCTGGGTAACGCGGACGAGATCGCAGCGAAAGCGGCGGCCGTTGCGAACCAGGGTAAAGCGAAGTAATTTTCGCAGGGCATAAAAAAAGCGCGGAGCCTTCCGCGCTTTTTTATTGGTGCCGTCAGAATTAACCGCGACGCGCTTTTACCGCATTCGCCAGCTGGCGCAGGATGGCGTCGGTATCGTCCCAGCCGATGCAGGCATCGGTCACGCTCTTGCCATACACAAGCGGCTCACCGCCTTCCAGATTCTGGTTACCTTCAACCAGATGGCTTTCAATCATCACCCCGATCACCGCCTTCTCACCGCTGGCGATCTGCTGGCAAACGTCTGCACCCACTTCCATCTGCTTTTTAAACTGCTTGCTGGAGTTGGCGTGGCTGAAGTCGATCATCACCTGCGGCGACAGTCCGGCTTTTTCCAGCCCGACCTTCACTTCTGCCACGTGTTTTGCGCTGTAGTTCGGCTCTTTGCCGCCGCGCAAAATGATATGGCAGTCGCCGTTACCGCTGGTGTTAACGATGGCGGAATGACCCCATTTGGTCACCGACAGGAAGCAGTGCGGCGCGCCCGCAGCGTTGATGGCGTCAATGGCGACCTTGATGGTGCCGTCAGTGCCGTTTTTGAAGCCTACCGGACAAGAGAGACCGGACGCCAGCTCTCGGTGAACCTGTGATTCCGTGGTACGGGCACCAATTGCGCCCCAGCTCATCAGGTCTGCCAGGTACTGCGGAGTAATCATGTCCAGGAATTCACCGGCGGCAGGCAGGCCACTGTCGTTGATCTCCAGCAGCAGTTTGCGGGCAATGCGCAGACCGTCGTTAATCTGGAAGCTGTTGTCCATGTGCGGGTCGTTAATCAGCCCTTTCCAGCCCACGGTGGTGCGCGGTTTTTCAAAATAAACGCGCATCACGATTTCCAGCTCGCCTTTCAGCTCTTCACGCAGGGTGAGCAGGCGGGCAGCATACTCTTTCGCGGCAGCAGGGTCGTGAATAGAGCACGGGCCAATCACCACCAGAAGGCGATCGTCGCTGCCTTTCAGGATCTTGTGGATCGCTTTGCGCGCATGAGACACCGTATTTGCAGCATTTTCAGTGGCGGGGAATTTTTCAAGGAGTGCTACAGGAGGTAATAACTCATTGATCTCTTTAATGCGTAAATCGTCGTTCTGATAATTCATCTTCTTTCCGGCTCTGCCATATCTTTAGTAGTGAAAGCAATGCTTTCAATCTAACTTGTCGGCCAGGAAGTGTAAACGGGATTTTACACTTCACGCAGATAATTCCTGGAATTCGCCTAAAAATCGCCACAAAATAGCGAAAAATGAGATCTAACCTAAGCTTTTTAACTGTAACAACCATTTTTGCGTGATTAAACACGATTCCATACTGACGTAAGTACGTATGCTGGAATCTTTCGCCTTTGAACAAGATGCACTGTTGGAGAATGTTATCCAGCGGAATGACAAGAACAGGAGCAGCATGATGAAAATGACGAAACTGGCAACTCTCTTTCTGACCGCCACACTTACCCTGGCAAGCGGTAGCGTCCTGGCCGCTGACACGGGCTCATCTGACAGCAACGGCGACGCCAATGCAGCCGCCGCTGCGGGTCAGGTCGCCCCTGACGCTAAACAAAACATCGCACCAAATAATGTCGATAACAGCCAGATCAACTCCGGAAATACCCAAACCGGCGGCACCATGCTACATCCCAATGGTACGGATTCTGGCACCATGAATCACGACGGCATGACCAAAGATGAAGTGCACAAAAACTCCATGTGTAAAGACGGCCGCTGTCCGGATCCAAATGACAAAGTCGGCAGTGATGCGGATACCAAAACTGACGGTACCACGCAGTAACGCTGGGTAATCTGAATAAAGGAGAGCGCGTGCTCTCCTTTTTTATTTAAGCGCTTAAAAACGCTACACTAAAAATAATAACAAATCAGGAAAGATGACATGGCGCACACACACTCCCCTTCCCCCACCTCCGGCGATGAGAATGCCAAACGGCTGCTGTTGGCGTTTGGCGTCACGGCAACGTTTATGGTTATCGAGGTCATTGGGGGGATAATCTCAGGTTCTCTGGCCCTGCTGGCAGATGCGGGACATATGCTTACCGATGCGGCTGCCCTGCTGTTTGCCCTGCTCGCCGTTCAGTTCTCACGCCGTCCACCCAACGCTCGCCACACGTTTGGCTGGCTCAGACTCACTACGCTTGCCGCTTTCGTTAACGCGATTGCGCTCGTGGTGATAACCATCCTTATCGTCTGGGAAGCCGTTCAGCGCTTCAGACACCCGCAGCCCGTCGCAGGAACCACCATGATGGTTATCGCAATCGCGGGCCTGATTGCCAACATTCTGGCGTTCTGGATTTTGCATCGCGGCAGCGGGGAAAAGAATCTCAATGTGCGTGCCGCGGCATTGCATGTTCTGGGGGATCTGCTCGGCTCCGTTGGGGCGATTGTAGCTGCGCTGATTATTCTCGGGACGGGATGGACGCCCATCGACCCGATTCTTTCGGTGCTCGTCTCCTGTCTGGTGCTACGCAGCGCCTGGCGGCTGTTGAAAGAGAGCGTCAATGAGTTGCTGGAAGGTGCCCCCACCTCAATTGACATTGGTGAGCTGAGACGAAATCTGAGCCGCTCGATCCCGGAGGTGCGAAACGTCCACCACGTTCACGTGTGGCTGGTCGGAGAAAAGCCGGTTATGACGCTGCACGTTCAGGTGATCCCCCCCCACGATCACGATGCGCTGCTCGAACGTATCCAGCATTTTCTGGAGCATCACTATGAGATTGCCCACTCGACGATCCAGATGGAGTATCAGCCCTGCAGCGGGCCAGACTGCCACCTGAACGAGGCGCAGTCCGGCCATTCACATCATCATCACCATTAGTGGGAAAGCGCGCGAGAGCCTCGCTCATGCGCGCTGTTAATCCACATACGGCTGCCGTTCAGGGCAATGAAGGTCAGCAGCAGGTATTCCAGCGACATGGCATAGACGCCCTGCAGCGCGAAAATCACCACGCTAATGACGTTGATGATGACCCACAGCAGCCAGTTCTCGACGTATTTTCGGGTCATCAGGATCATCGCCGCAATCGACAGCACCATCATGCAGGAATCCCAGAACGGGAAGGCATCCGGCTGGAGTTCAGGCATCGTGACACTCAAACCAAGTCCGGACATGACCGTGACGGCAACGCGCGTCAGGAACGCAAACACCGGGTTGATATAAACGGTCATCAAACCAATGGCAACCACGCAGGCGACAAGCCAGGCGATGGCTTTCGGCAGCGGCAGCCAGCGGATCTGCAGCTCGGCTTCCTGCTGGCTGTTCTGACGCGACCACGCGTACCAGCCGTAAATATTGGCGGCAAAGAAAAACAGCTGCAAAAGCAGGCTGGCGTAGAGCTGGATCTGGAAGAAGATAATCGCAAACAGCGTGACGTTAATCAGCCCGAACGCGTAATTGCCGATCTTTTCCAGGCTCGCCAGCCAGATACAGAGTAGCCCCGCCAGCGTGCCAACGGCTTCAATCCATGACAGGTCATAGCCACCCGCGCCAATCGGTATATGAACCAAAATGTTTTGCGTGCTAAAAAAATCCATCTTTTCCCCGGTTCTGAATACGTTAAGTACGTAGTGTAGCCGCAAAATCCAGCATGCGGTTAAGCGGAATTAACGCACCTTCCCGCAACGCCGCATCAACATGAATTTCATGCGCTGCCCCGCCCGTCTCGAGCCCTTCGGCAATCGCTTTCAGGCCGTTCATCGCCATCCACGGGCAGTGTGCACAGCTGCGGCACGTTGCCCCCTCGCCTGCGGTTGGCGCTTCGAGTAGCTCTTTTTCAGGCACCGCCTGCTGCATTTTGTAGAAAATACCGCGATCGGTAGCCACGATAAGCTGCTTGTGAGGCAGCGTCCTGGCCGCGTTGATAAGCTGGCTGGTTGAGCCAACCGCATCGGCCATATCGACAATCGACTGAGGCGACTCTGGATGCACCAGAATGGCCGCTTCCGGGTACAGCGCCTTCATACGCGTCAGCGCCTGAGTCTTAAATTCGTCGTGAACGATACACGCGCCCTGCCAGCAGAGAACATCTGCGCCTGTTTGCTTCTGAACGTAATTACCGAGGTGGCGGTCAGGCGCCCAGATAATTTTCTCGCCCAGGCTATCCAGATGTTCAATCAGTTCAACGGCGATGCTGGAGGTCACCACCCAGTCTGCGCGGGCTTTTACCGCCGCAGACGTATTGGCATAGACCACCACGGTGCGGTCAGGATGGGCATCGCAGAACGCGGTGAATTCCTCAACAGGACAGCCGAGATCGAGAGAACACTCTGCGTTGAGCGTCGGCATCAAAATTGTTTTTTCCGGGCTGAGAATTTTTGCCGTTTCCCCCATAAAGCGCACGCCGGCGACCAGCAGCGTGGAAGCAGGATGTTTTGCACCGAAGCGCGCCATCTCCAGTGAGTCAGAAATACACCCGCCGGTCTCTTCCGCCAGCTGCTGGATTTCCGGGTCGGTGTAGTAATGAGCCACCATCACCGCATCTCGTTCTTTGAGAAGACGTTTGATCTTCTCGCGGTAGAATTGCTTTTCATCCTGGCTCAGCGGGACAGGCTTTGGCGGAAACGGATAGATTGCGGCTTCGGGATCAAACATCACACTCATTATGGCTTCTCGTTTTACTGGCTTAACAATATTGCCTTTCTTTTGCCTGACATAGCAAAACGCGTGGCAATTGTGTTTTGTATACTAAACAAGATAGCGAATCTGGAGTGAAAAGTCACCGGAAATAGCTGCGCATAGCATTTGTCGGGTGGCGGCTTCGCCTTACCCGACCTACACAACAGACAGATAGCAAAAAGGCGCCTTTAGGGCGCCTTTCTACACTGGTGGGTCGTGCAGGATTCGAACCTGCGACCAATTGATTAAAAGTCAACTGCTCTACCAACTGAGCTAACGACCCCTTGCGGGATGTACTGCAAATTTATTCAGGCTGGTGGGTCGTGCAGGATTCGAACCTGCGACCAATTGATTAAAAGTCAACTGCTCTACCAACTGAGCTAACGACCCATTCGGGTGTTGCCTGAACTGTCACTCGGCACCAATAAAATTGGTGGGTCGTGCAGGATTCGAACCTGCGACCAATTGATTAAAAGTCAACTGCTCTACCAACTGAGCTAACGACCCGAGTGGTGGGTGATGACGGGCTCGAACCGCCGACCCCCTCCGTGTAAAGGAGATGCTCTACCAACTGAGCTAATCACCCACTCTGTACTACTGGTTTTGCGTTAAGTGGTGGGTCGTGCAGGATTCGAACCTGCGACCAATTGATTAAAAGTCAACTGCTCTACCAACTGAGCTAACGACCCACTTTTACGCTGTTTTCACGTTGTTTGATATCCCGTGGCAACGGCGGCATATATTACTGATTTAAGAATTCTGCGCAACAAAAATTTCGATGAAGATCACTTAACTGCTTACGAATCATGCGGCACGACCAGAAATAACGCGATTTCTGGTCATGCGATAATCATCCCATCGAACTCAGACGTTTTTGCGCCTGTTTGGCACCTTCGGTACCCGGGAATTTTGTGACAACCTGCTGATACACTGCTTTGGCCTTCGCAGTGTCACCTTTGTCCTGCATGATCACGCCGACTTTATACATCGCATCCGGCGCTTTTGGCGATTTCGGGTAATTTTTCACCACTGAGGCAAAATAAAACGCCGCATCGTCCTTTTTACCCTTGTTGTAATTCAGCTGACCGAGCCAGTAGTTCGCATTTGGCTGATAAGTGGAATCAGGGTACTTCTTCACGAAGTTCTGAAACGCAACGATAGCGTCGTCCTGGCGAGATTTATCCTGTACCAGGGCGATAGCCGCGTTGTAGTCAGTATTCGCGTCACCGCTCTGTACAGGCGCGCCTGAAGAGGCTGGCGCATCTGCTGTCGGAGCAGGTGTCGCTGTCGCCGCACCGCTTTGGTCGCCCGCAGCTGGCTGTGCTGCTGCACCACCGCTACTCAGGCTGTCCATCTGCAGCAAGATCTGCTTCTGGCGTTCCACAACCTGGTTCAACTGATACTGGCTTTCCTGGATCTGGCCGCGGAGAGAGTCAATATCATTTTGGTTATCGGAAAGCTGCTGCTGGAGTTGGGTTAAAAGCTGACTGTGAGCGTTAGAAATACGCTCGAGTTGAGTGACCCGGTCTTCTACCGAGCCTGAGCCGACACTACTGATTGGTGCCTGAGCAAAAGCGGCCCAGGGGGCCGCTATTCCAACCAGTAACGACAGACTCATGAGATGATGTCTGAAGTTACTGCTCATGCCATTCTCTTAGTAAACCAGTACGGCACGACGGTTTTTGGAGTAAGCCGCTTCGTCGTGACCCAGTACTGCAGGTTTTTCTTTACCGTAAGAAACGATGGAGATCTGGTCAGCAGAAACGCCTTTACCCTGCAGGTACATTTTAACAGCGTTAGCACGACGTTCACCCAGGGAGATGTTGTACTCTGGAGTACCACGTTCGTCCGCGTGACCTTCTACGGTGACTTTGTAAGACGGGTTGCTACGCAGGAAGTTAGCGTGAGCATCCAGCATCGCAGCGAAATCAGAACGGATGTCGTATTTATCCAGATCGAAGTAAACGATGTTGTTCTGCTGCAGCTGCTGCATCTGAAGACGCGCTTGCTCTTCAGAAGACATGTTGCCATTGCCGTTAGCGTCCATACCGGTGCCGGCACCCATCATGCCTTCACCGCTCTGGTCATTGCTTGCGTTCTTGTTAGAAGAACACGCTGCGATTGCCATTACAGGCAGAGCGATCATCAGCCCCTTCAGCACTTTGTTCAGTTGCATTTCTAAGATTCCTTTAGTAATCAATTAATTATTATTTACAGATACGGCGACCAGGCAGGTGATTTTACCTGTCCATCAGTTGCCGGAATACGCGCTTTGAAACGCCCATCTGTAGAAACCAGATTCAGCACAGATCCCATCCCCTGAGAAGAGCTGTAGATTACCATCGTGCCGTTAGGTGCCAGACTTGGCGTTTCATCCAGGAACGTTGACGAGAGAACTTGCACGCCACCCGTTACCAGATCTTGTTTGGCAATGTGCTGCTGACCACCCGCAGAACTGACCATTACCATCGTTTTACCATCGGCACTGACGTCAGCATCCTGGTTCTGAGAACCTTCCCAGGTAATACGCTGCGGCGCTCCGCCGTTGATATTCACTTTATAAACTTGTGGACGACCTGCCTGGTCGGACGTGAAGGCCAGGTTCTGGCTGTCCGGGAACCAGGTTGGTTCGGTGTTGTTGCTACGACCGTCCGTCACCTGACGGATTTGACCAGAGCCGATATCCATCACGTACAGGTTCAGGCTACCGGTTTTAGACAGGGCAAAGGCCAGTTTTGAGCCATCCGGAGAGAACGCAGGCGCACCGTTGTGACGTGGGAACGACGCAACCTGACGCACGGCACCGTTAGACAGCGTCTGGATAACCAGCGCAGAACGACCGCTTTCGAAGGTTACGTAGGCCAGTTTGGAACCGTCAGGAGACCACGCCGGAGACATCAGCGGCTGTGGAGAACGGTGAACGGTGAACTGGTTGTAGCCATCGTAGTCAGAGACGCGCAGCTCATAAGGGAACTGGCCGCCGTTGGTCTGAACCACGTAAGCGATACGGGTACGGAATGCACCTTTAATACCGGTCAGCTTCTCAAACACTTCGTCACTTGCGGTGTGACCCGCATAGCGCAGCCACTGCTTGTTCACTTTATAAGTGTTCTGAGCCAGAACGGTACCAGGCGCACCGCCGGTATCGACCAGCTGATAAGCCACGTTATAGCCGCCGTCTGGGGCAGGCGTTACCTGACCGACCACAACCGCATCAATACCCAGCGCAGACCACGCCGCAGGCTGTACTTCCTGCGCGGTACCCGGCTGCTGTGGCAGGCGAGAACGATCTAATGGGTTGAATTTGCCGCTGTTACGCAGGTCAGCGGCTACAATGCCGCCGATGTCTTCAGGCGCCGCACCCGGGCCAGCCCACTGGAACGGAACAACGCCGATTGGGCGCGCCGAGTCCACCCCCTGGGTGATCTCGATACGTACTTCTGCATGCAGCACAGCTGCCCACAGCATTAAAAAACTAAATGCTACACGTAATGCCTGCTTCATCATATCTCCCTTATCTGGGTAACCTTACCCACGATAATTTAGCAGAATGTTAACAAACTCAAATAGACAAAACTACCTGAACCCTGTGACTAAACCTGGTCTATTTTCCCCCGTTTGCACGGGGAAAATGTAACTTAAGGTTTGAAGTCCAGTGGCGCATTTTTAAAGACTTCATACACGGCCTGAGAAGGCGGTTTTGGCATCTTCGCCTGACGCGCTGCAGCCAGTGCTGCAGTACATAAGGCTGGATCGCCACCTTCAGACTGAATATCGAGCAGCATCCCATCCGGCGCCAGTTTTATACGCAGCGTACACGTTTTACCGGTGTAGGAAGACGCATCATAAAACCGGCTTTCGATAGCGGATTTAATCTGCGCGGCATAACCGTTGATTTCAGCGCCTGATGCTCCGTTACTCTTAGTGTTACCACTTCCAGACGGCGCTGCGTTGTTTCCTTTCGCTCCGCCACCCGTTTTCGGTGCATTCTTACCTGAACTGAGATCGCCCAGCAGATCGTCAACGCCTGCAGCAGCGGCAGCTTTTTCAGCAGCAGCAGCCTTTTTCGCAGCGGCTTTTTCGGCGGCTGCTTTCTTATCGGCAGCGGCCTTCGCGGCTGCAGCTTTTTTATCGGCTGCGGCTTTTTCAGCGGCGGCCGCTTTTTCTGCTGCGGCTTTCTCGGCAGCAGCCGCTTTCTTCGCCGCCTCGGCTGCAGCTTTCTTCTCTGCTTCCTGAGCGGCTTTCTTCGCGGCTTCCGCTTCTGCTTTCTTCTGAGCATCAGCAGCGGCTTTCTTCGCGGCTTCCGCTTCTGCTTTCTTCTGAGCATCGGCAGCGGCTTTTTTCGCGGCTTCCGCTTCAGCTTTCTTCTGTGCGTCAGCAGCCGCTTTCTTCGCAGCGTCTGCGGCTAATTTAGCCTGCGCATCAGCCTGTGCTTTCGCATCCGCAGCGGCTTTGGCCGCAGCCTCCTCCGCCTGCTTCTGCTGTTCTTGCGCTTTCTTCGCTGCGGCTTCAGCCTGTTTCTGCTGCTCAGCCTGCTCTTTCGCCGCTTCCTGCGCCTGCAAACGCTCTTTCTCAAGCTGCTTCAGACGCTCCTGCTCCGCGGCCTGCTTTTCACGCAGTTCTTCCGCTTGCTGTTGCGCCTGTTTTTCACGCTGCTCTTCAGCACGTTTTGCGCTCGCCTGCTGCTGTTGCTGACGATTATAGTTCTGCACTACCGCACCGGGATCCACCATGACGGCATCGATGGAAGATCCCCCACCGCCGCCAGCTGATGTATCAATGTGCTCGTCGAACGAACTCCAGATCAGCGCTGCAAAAAGAATAACGTGCAGCACTGCGGAGACGATTATCGCTCGCTTAAGCTTGTCGTTCTGTTCGGTTGCCTTTGACACTATCGGTTCCCAAAAACTACGCAGATGATCAAATAGGCTGAGTCATTAAGCCAACAGACTTAACGCCCGCGCTATGTAGCAAGTTCAGCGCTTTAATAATTTCATCGTAAGGCACGTCTTTCGCGCCACCGATTAAGAAGACCGTTTTCGGATTTGACTCCAGGCGTCGCTGCGCTTCAGCAATAACCTGCTCGGGCGGCAGTTGATCCATACGATCTTTCTCGACCACGACGCTGTACTGCCCTACACCGGAAACCTCAATGATGACCGGAGGATCGTCATTGGTGCTTACCGCCTGTGATTCTGTCGCATCCGGCAGATCAACTTCCACGCTCTGGGTAATGATGGGCGCTGTCGCCATGAAGATCAGCAGCAGTACCAGCAGTACGTCCAGCAGTGGAACGATGTTAATTTCGGACTTGAGCTCGCGACGACCTCGTCCACGCGATCTGGCCATGGTTTACCCCTTGTTGCTCTCGGTACTGGTAAACGCCTGACGGTGCAGAATCGCGGTGAACTCTTCCATAAAGTTGTCGTAGTTCAGTTCCAGTTTGTTCACGCGCTGGTTCAGACGGTTGTAAGCCATAACCGCCGGGATTGCCGCAAACAGACCGATAGCGGTCGCAATCAGTGCTTCAGCGATACCCGGCGCAACCATCTGCAACGTCGCCTGCTTCACCGCGCCTAACGCGATAAAGGCATGCATGATCCCCCACACGGTACCAAACAGACCGATATACGGGCTGATGGAACCCACAGTGCCGAGGAACGGAATGTGCGTCTCAAGGGTTTCCAGTTCGCGGTTCATGGAAATGCGCATCGCACGCGACGCACCTTCTACTACCGCTTCCGGCGCGTGGTTATTCGCGCGATGTAAGCGGGCAAACTCTTTGAATCCGCTATAGAAAATTTGCTCGGAGCCTGAAAGATTATCACGGCGCCCCTGGCTTTCCTGGTACAGACGAGAAAGTTCGATACCCGACCAGAACTTGTCTTCAAACGCTTCGGCTTCACGGCCAGCGGCATTAAGAATACGCGTTCTCTGGATGATGATGGCCCAGGATGCGATTGAAAAACCAATCAAAATCAACATGATAAGTTTAACCAGAAGGCTAGCCTTCAGGAACAAATCAAGGATATTCATGTCAGTCACTGCTTAAACTCCGCGACAATAGACTTAGGAAGCGCACGAGGCTTCATTATGGTTGGATCAACACAGACAATCAGTACTTCAGCTGAGTTCAGTACGGTGTTCTCTGCATTGACTATCCGCTGCGTGAAAACCAGTGAGGTCCCGCGCATTGATGTAATTTCAGTTTGGACTTCGAGCATATCGTCGAGTCTGGCAGGCGCAAAATACTCAAGCGTCATCTTGCGTACCACAAAGGCAACTCGCTCAGCCAACAGCACCTGTTGACTAAAGTGATGATGGCGCAGCATCTCTGTGCGTGCCCGTTCATAAAAAGCAACGTAGCTGGCGTGGTAGACCACACCACCGGCATCGGTATCTTCGTAATAGACACGAACCGGCCATCGAAACAGCGTTGTATTCACTTTACATCCCAGTAATGCAACAAAAGTTAGAGCTTTTAAACTTCGCTACTATACGCGCGGGAATGATGGTTTGGAATGGGAGAAAGTAAACGGAGAGTAAATTTTTATGGGCTCGGGTAAGCCCATATCGTTATAGGACATTTCTTATTCAGAAGAAGAAGAAAATCAAACCAGCGAGGAGAACCAAATCGGCAATCAGCGGGCAGAAAATTCCCTGCCAGTGAACGGCTTTCGGACGAAAGCCCACGCCGTGAATGACCCCTGCGCACACCGCCCACATGATGAGGAAGCCGTGCCAGATCTCAAGTTCGCTAGTCTTTGCCGCGAAGCGCGACGGGTCCCAGAAGATGCAGCCCGCCAGCAGTAATGCCATCACTAAAGAAAGCGCCCGTAACGGGCGCTTGTCCATTACCGCATATAACGTTGCGATAATATTCATCAGTGTTTTTCTTCACCCGCTTTGGTCGCTTCGACGTGCTCAAGCGCCAGGGCAGTGATGACACCAAATGCACAGGCAAGAAGCGTCCCTAAAATCCATGCGAAATACCACATATTCAGCTCCTTACTTAGTACATAGAGTGGGTGTTGCTTTCGATATGTTCTTTGGTGATACGACCGAACATTTTCCAGTAACACCAGATGGTGTAGGCCAGAACGATCGGAACGAACACGCAGGCAACATAGGTCATCAGGTTCAGCGTCATATGGCTGGACGTTGCATCCCACATGGTCAGGCTAGCATTCATCATGGTGCTGGATGGCATGACGAATGGGAACATCGCAATACCTGCCGTCAGGATGATGCACGCCAGGGTCAGTGATGAGAACACGAACGCCAGCGCGCCTTTCTCCAGACGAGACGTCAACACGGTCAGCAGCGGCAGCAGTACGCCCAGCGCCGGGATAGCCCACAGAGCAGGAGTATTGTTGAAGTTCACCAGCCATGCGCCCGCCTGACGCGCAACTTCTTTCGTCAGCGGGTTAGACGGCGCAACATGGTTGATCGCAGACGTCACCACGTAACCATCGATACCGTACACCACCCACACACCGGCCAGAGCGAAGCAAACCAGCGTGATCAGCGCCGCAACCTGAGCCGTTGCACGGGAACGCAGGTGCAGTTCACCCACGGTACGCATCTGCAGATAGGTCGCGCCCTGAGTAATGATCATCGCCACGCTAACAACGCCTGCCAGCAGACCAAACGGATTCAGCAGCTGGAAGAAGTTACCGGTGTAGTAAAGACGCATGTATTCATCGATGTGGAACGGTACGCCCTGCAGCAGGTTACCGAACGCCACGCCGATCACCAGCGGCGGAACGAAGCTACCGATGAAGATGCCCCAGTCCCACATGTTGCGCCAGCGGGTATCTTCAATCTTGGAACGGTAGTCGAAGCCTACCGGACGGAAGAATAAAGACGCCAGCACCAGAATCATCGCCACGTAGAAGCCGGAGAACGCAGCCGCGTAGACCATCGGCCAGGCAGCGAACAGCGCGCCACCTGCGGTGATCAGCCACACCTGGTTACCGTCCCAGTGAGGGGCGATGGAGTTGATCATGATTCGACGCTCGGTGTCATTACGACCGAGGAAACGGGTGAGCATCCCTACACCCATGTCGAAACCATCGGTGACCGCGAAACCGATCAGCAGGACGCCAATCAACAGCCACCAGATAAAACGCAATACTTCATAATCGATCATTTGATGACTCCTGTCTTAGCGTGCCGGCTGAGTAGTCGCGGTGGACTGCTCGTAGTGATAGCGACCGGTTTTCAGGCTGCTTGGGCCAAGGCGCGCGAACTTGAACATCAGGAACAGTTCAGCCACCAGGAACAGGGTGTACAGACCGCAAATCAGCAGCATGGAGAAGATCAGGTCACCCGCTGTCAGGGACGAGTTCGCTACCGCCGTCGGCAGCACCTCACCGATTGCCCATGGCTGACGACCATATTCCGCCACAAACCAGCCGGATTCGATGGCAATCCACGGCAGAGGAATACCGTACAGCGCGGTGCGCAGCAGCCATTTTTTCTCACCGATACGGTTGCGAATCACGGACCAGAAGGATGCCGCGATAATCAGCAGCATGATGATGCCGCAGCCCACCATAATACGGAACGCGAAGTACAGAGGCGCAACGCGTGGAATAGAATCTTTGGTTGCCATCTGAATCTGCGCTTCCGTCGCGTCAGAGACGTTCGGGGTATAACGCTTCAGCAGCAGACCGTAACCCAGGTCTTTCTTCACGTCGTTAAACTGATCGCGAACGGCCTGGTCGGTAGAGCCGGCACGCAGCTGTTCCAGCAGCGAGTAGGCTTTCATCCCGTTGCGGATACGCTCTTCATGCTGCACCATCAGATCTTTCAGGCCAGTCACCTGTTTGTCGACGGAGCGCGTGGCGATAATACCCAGAGCGTAAGGAATTTGAATAGCGAAGCGGTTTTCCTGCGCTTCCTGATCGGGAATACCGAACAGGGTAAAGGCAGCAGGCGCCGGCTGGGTTTCCCATTCGGCTTCAATAGCGGCCAGCTTGGTTTTCTGCACGTCGCCCATTTCGTAACCGGATTCATCACCGAGAACGATAACAGAGAGGATTGCTGCCATACCGAAGCTTGCTGCGATAGCAAAGGAGCGTTTTGCGAAAGCGAAGTCACGACCGCGCAGCATGTAGTAAGAGCTGATACCCAGTACGAACATCGCACCACACACATAGCCAGAAGCCACGGTGTGAACGAATTTAACCTGAGCAACCGGGTTCAGGACCAGCTCAGCAAAGCTGACCATCTCCATGCGCATGGTTTCGAAGTTGAAATCAGACGCGATTGGGTTCTGCATCCAGCCGTTTGCCACCAGGATCCACAGCGCGGACAGGTTAGAGCCTAATGCCACCAGCCAGGTTACCGCCATATGCTGGACTTTACCCAGACGGTCCCAACCGAAGAAGAACAGACCTACAAAGGTGGATTCGAGGAAGAAGGCCATCAGACCTTCAATGGCCAGCGGCGCACCGAAGATATCCCCAACATAGTGGGAATAGTAAGACCAGTTAGTCCCGAACTGGAACTCCATGGTCAGACCGGTTGCCACGCCCAGTGCAAAGTTGATACCGAACAACTTGCCCCAGAACTTGGTCATATCTTTATAAATCTGTTTGCCGGAGAGGACGTAAACCGTTTCCATGATCGCCAGCAGGAACGCCATACCGAGCGTCAGCGGCACAAACAGGAAGTGGTACATCGCGGTCAAGGCAAACTGTAAGCGCGACAGTTCGACTACGTCTAACATTATGACTCCTTGCTCATCGCATGAAGACTCCGAGAGTGAACCCCGTCAGAGAGAGATCCACACGCATGCCCCAATACAAATTATTCGCATCCTTGTCGTCGTTATTACCCTGGAGAAGGATAAAAACGATGACGTCAGGTTACAAATAGGTTAATAAAAAACTCAAATTGGTCCCGCAAATATAATACGCTGCAAAACCCTTACAATAAACAGGTTTTTATTGAATCACATTTACGTTTTTCGACGACGATCAATTTATAGCAAAATTACCACTTTTCAGCCATTTTGATCGGGGACAATTTAGCGCCTTTTGATGGGTTTTTCCAAGGATTAAACTTTGATTTAAATCAAAAACAACCATTGATGTTAACCATGTTTAAACATGGTGAGAATGGTAAAAACCATGTTAATGATATGTGCATGCAAAGATGAGATTGGTTATCGAAGACGGGACAAAATATAAACATAAGTGATTTTAATTAACGCGAAAGAAAGCGACATTTCAACGAGGGGCAAACAATAAAGAGTAGTCGGGCCAGGTTATTTTTCCATTGCAGTTATGCAACCCTCCGAAATTACATTTAATTTACTTTAGACACCCCGTAAGTTAACACCACTGTGTGACTATTTAATGAAAAAAGGCCGCCTTCTCTGCAGCCTTTTGTGTATCACGGGTTCAGGCGAAAAGAATACTAAAGGTTCGCGACTGCCCCGGCCTGAATGCCCCGACAATGCCCTCTTCTCCACACCGCTCCATTATCCGTTCGTTCATGTCCGTTTCGCGCCACCGTTTAACCGTCGGACTCATGGTTAACGTCGTGTC
The DNA here is from genome assembly GCF_018597345.1 of Enterobacter quasimori. NCBI lineage: Bacteria > Pseudomonadati > Pseudomonadota > Gammaproteobacteria > Enterobacterales > Enterobacteriaceae > Enterobacter > Enterobacter quasimori. Next base: position 1,286,415 of record NZ_JAHEVU010000001.1, read on the forward strand.
ACATGCGCTGGACGCCGAAGGATTGAACAGGCGGAGAATGAGCTCATCACGATCTTCCGCCTTTTTGATCGCACTGAGCACGCATCCCGTTGGCGAAAGCGCTAGCAGGCTGTAACTTTCCGGCGTGATAAACGACGCGCGATTCAGTTTCATCGCATCCCAGGGAATTTTGTTATAGCACTGCACCGGCGTTAACCACGATTTAGCCTGCTGTGCGACGCCCGCGTTTTCCGGCGTACCGCTGAAGCTGAAGAGGCTAAAGCGACAGGTTAACGGTCCGCGCACCTGAGAGTCAGGAACAGGCATTTTGATCCCCGAAGGCCTGCCTGGACGCAACAGCAAATCCTCTTTCCCGAGCAGTCCCACGCCGCGCAACAAGGTTAAGGCGAATGCTTTTTTGTCATTGCCCACCACTTCAAACTCGCGCAGTCCCTCGGTGAAGAGCGCCAGCCCGTTTCGCTTTTCCTGCAGGACGGCATAGTTGAGTAAATTCCAGACGGGAACCGGCGCTTCTTTCCAGCCCTCCTCCTCCCAGGTCGCCATCGCCGCGTCCTGCACCGGGCGAGTGAGCGAGCCAAACTGCGTATCCGCTAACACGTCCTCTGTCATAAACGGCGTTGGGATCAGTACGCGAACGCGGTGGTCGTTGGCCTGGTTATCCAGACGCACGGCGACATCAATACGCCTGCTGTTATGGCTAAGCGTGACGTCAAACTCCACGCTGAGAGAGCCGTTTCGCTGACGCGCCGCGCGTTCGGCCAGGTTCGCCGGAACGGCGATTCGATGGCGGATAGTCGCCCTGCTCTGCAAGCCTTCGTGCGTGAGCTCAACCTCATGCTCACCCTGCGCCGAAGTGAGCCTCCACTCTTCCCGGGAAGGCGAGTAGTCGTACTCGTCGCCATCGTCCGAGCTCTCTTCGATTTCCAGTACGCGGTCATAAATAAGCCCGGTTTCTTTATCACGCAGGCACAGCGTGCCGTCGTCATTTAAGTCAATCTGCCAGAAGGCATTTTCAAGCAAGGATTCGGTGTTTTTCACCGCCGGGAGCACCTTCCCGGCCACGTTCGGCTCGATATACAGCGTACGGTAGCCCATTGACGGCAGTATCTGGCTGAGCTGAATATCAAACTCCATAAACGGCTCGTAATTGCCGTAGTGAACAATCTGCCGGTCAATGAGGCCCGGGTCGAGCTCGCGCGCGCTGCGGATGAAATAGGGGATCTCGTTGCCTTTGTCATCCCGCAGACGGAACCGGCTGGCGCGCAGTCGAATCGTGGTGTTCATCACCTCTTCACGCGGCCATGGCATCAGGTTGAACATCACCAGCTTATCGGCGTCGCTTTGCGGCATGTTGTCGACGATCTTGCGCATATAGAAGCGCGCCAGGTTGTCTGCCATGTCCTCAGCCAGCTCAAAGCGGGAGACAATCTCGCGGTGCACCTTATCGCTGCAGCAGCAGCCGATGCTGTCGTGAGCGTGGTTTTTGAGGATCTCTTTCCACATCTTCTCCAGCAGGCCGTGGTGGTAGTCGAAGCCCAGCGTCCAGGCAAGCGCCGCCAGCGGCTCGAGAATATTGACGATTTTGTTCTCAATCCGGGCGTGCGCAATTTTGATGTCCATCCGTGTAGAACCAATAGTGCGGTGCACACGCATGTATTTCCCGTCGATAAACTCCCCTTTCAGCGTCGCCAGCTCGTCGCGGTGCGCGTCGATATAATCAAACACCTCTTCGAACCGGCTCATCACAAATTGACGCTGGGGATAGATTTCACGAAGCTTATCCATCACCGCGAAAATATTCTGCTGCAGCGGCATCTGGTCATGACCGTTGGGCAGCAAAATCTCTTTGGTGACGGAGGCGTTTTCCAGGACCTCGAAATAGCCGTCGAGCCGTTTTCGCAGCCCGTCTGCGTCCTCCGGTAAGTACTTACCAATCGCGTAGCCCAGCGGCAGTACCTGCGCCGTCACTTCGCTGCCGTCCTGGCTCTGCCAGAGAAACTCGGTTTTGTCGGTCCCGTGGCGTTCAGAACAGCCGCGCCAGAACATCGTGCGGGTAATGCCAAACCCGTTATAGATATGCGGAAGCTGGCAGGACATACCAAATGAATCCGGCAGATAGCCGATCTTCATCGGCTCGCCGAACGCCATACAGTCGCGCATGCCGTACATCAGGTTGCGGACAATCGACTCGCCGCTGACAATTGTGGTATCGGTCTGGGTATACCAGGGGCCGATAATCAGCTTTCCGCGCGCCACAAGCGCCTTCACCCGCGAGCGGTTTTCAGGCACGACGGCAAAATAATCCTCCAGCACCGCCGTCTGTCCATCGAGGACATAATATTTATACTCGTCATCCTGCTCCAGGCGGGTCAGGATCTCTTCCATATTATTGACCAGAAGAATACGCGACTCTTCGGTGGTAAAGTACCACTCACGGTCCCAGTGCATATGCGGCGTGATATGAACGCGAGATACAGCTTTCATCTTCGTTTCCTGTTTGTGCGTTGTTACGGTATGGCGTCTTCAGTGACGTAGTTACCCTTTTTCACCGCCTGGCGCCGCCAGAGCAGCAGAACAAAGGTGGAGATGGCGGTACCCACCAGCGCCGCGCCAAACCAGCCCGCCGCCGCAGCCACACCGCCCAACCCGGCATCGTGAAGTAAAAAGAGAGAGAAAATACCGGCCCCCGGCGTGGACAACCCGATCCCCATCGCGCCGACAATCGCGCCTGTTACCATGGAGCCGAGCACAAATGAGCCAATCACGCGAAGCGGATCTTCAATCGCCATCGGAATCGCCCCTTCGGTAATGCCCGCGAGGCCGAGCAGCCAGGTGGATTTACCGGTTTCAATTTCAAAGGGTTTAAACAGTTTCGGTGCCAGCAACGTTGACGCCGTGACGGTGAAGGCCGATACCATTTTGACGGAGGCAAAGATGGCATAGGGACCGTATACCCCGTTCGCCATCGCCCCCAGGCAGAACGCGTAGGAGGCTTTGTTGACCGGGCCACCCAAATCGAATGAGCACATAAACCCGAGGATCGCCCCGAGAAGCAGCGCATTCGCGCCGGACAGACCGTTAAGCCAGACGGTGAGCGTGTTATTGAGCCAGGCCACCGGTTCGCCGATAACAAACAGCATCAGGCTGCCCGCGCCCAGCACGCCAATCACCGGATAGAGATAAAACGTCAAAAAGCCGTTGTAGCGGCTACTGAGCCGGATGTGGTTTTTCACCCAGCGCATCAGGTAACCTGCGATCAGCCCGCCGACGATAGCGCCGAGAAAACCGGAGCCGATCATATTGGCCGCCAGACCGGCCGCAAAGCCCGGGGTCAGCGCGGGTTTATCCGCCAGCGAGTAAGCGGTATAGGCTGCCAGAACAGGGACCATCAAAATGCCGAGCATGCCGCCGCCAAGCTTTCGGTACATCCACAGCCACGAGTTTTCCTGGTCAAAGAGGTGCTGCAGGCCCAGGATTTGCGCCAGCAGTACCGACACGGCCAGCACCGTACCGCCGGCGACGATCAGCGGCACCGCAAAAGAGATGCCGCTGAGAAGCGCCTGCTTGAGTTCAGTTTTAACGCTCTTTTTTGTTTCGTGATCGCCCTGCGCACGGCGCGCATCGGTGGAGGGCTTTAGCGCCAGCGCGCGCGCAATCAGCGCTTCAGCATGGCGCAGGGGTTCCACGACGGGCACGGAAATGGCGGGGATCCCCTGAAAGCGCTCGCTCTCTTTGATCGCCACTTCTGCGGCAAAAATGCACGCTTTCGCCTCCTGCAGCTGCTGGGCAGTAATGCGCCCTTCAATGCCGTTCGCCCCCTGCTTTTCGACCACCACGTTGACGCCGAGCTTACGTCCCGCTTTTTCCAGGTACTCTGCGGCCATATAGGTATGGGCAATCCCGGCCGGACAGGCGGTGACGCAGATGACGGTTGGTGCATTCACCAGTGTGGCAACCTCGTCTTCCTGCGAGGCACCGTTCAGCGCATCAAGCAGATCCTCTGCCGTCTCTGCAGCCATAACGCGTTCCCGGAGGGCATCATCGGCCAGGCGAGACGTCAGCGCCGTCAGCACCTGGATATGCGTGGATCCCGCTTCGGCAGGCGGGATAGCAAGCAGGACGATCAGCTCAACGTTTTCCGGGCCGTCCACCCCGTCCCACGCCAGCGGTTCGCTTAACGTAGCAACCGCAAAAGCCGCTTCGTTCACCGCGCCCGATTTACCGTGCGGGACAGCCAGTCCCTCCCCCAGTGCGGTTGGCCCCTGAGATTCACGACGGTAGACCTCCGCCAGAAATGCATCGCCATCGGTAATTTTGCCCAGCGCCACCAGCCGCATCGTAAGCTGGCGAATGGCCTCATCACGGCTGGCATAGTGCGCCTGCACGCAGACAGCGCTGGGGTGGGTCAGAGTCGTCAGGTTCATAAGATCCTCACACGTAAGTTGTTATTGTCTGGCGGCAATTGTGGCAGGCCAAACAATACATTTATGTGATCATTTTCACTAACAACGAAAATTTGTATTTAAATTGTATTATTTACAAATTATAAGCTGAAGGCATAATTCCGTGAAAAGGTATTAGAAAGGCGGATTCTATGGGTAACAAACCGATGTACCGGCAGATAGCCGATGCGCTTCGCGAGAAAATTAATGCGGGTGAGTTAAAACCTGGCGATGCGTTACCGACGGAATCCAGCCTTCAGGAGGCGTTCAACGTTAGCCGCGTAACGGTGAGACAGGCGCTAAAGCTGCTTACGGAAGAGCAGATCGTCGAGAGCATTCAGGGCAGCGGCACCTACGTAAAAGAAGAGCGCGTCAATTACGACATTTACCAGCTAACCGGTTTTTACGAAAAGCTGGCGGACCGAAATGTGGATACTCACAGCGAGGTGAGCATTTTCGAAGTGCTGAAAGCCGATGCAAAACTAGCCGAAAAGCTGAATCTCTCTCATGACGATAAAGTCTGGCACGTCAAACGCGTCCGCTTTATCAAACAAAAACCGGTGAATCTGGAAGAAACGTGGATGCCGCTGGCAATGTTCCCCGACCTCACCTGGGAAGTGATGGAGAATTCGAAATACCACTACGTTGAGCAGCTCAAAAAGCTGGTTATCGATCGCAGCGAGCAGGAGCTGGTGCCGATCATGCCATCAGAGGAGGCGATCGCCGCGCTGTCTCTCGATCCGGCAAAGCCGATCCTGGAAAAAGTCTCCCGCGGGTTTCTGAAGGACGGACGGGTATTTGAATACAGCCGCAACGTGTTCAATACCGACGATTACAAGTTCACTCTCGTTGCCAAACGCAGGCAATAAAAAAGGCCGCTTTACAGCGGCCAACCATGTCGAAACGGACATTTTTTTATTTCAACGCGCCCCATCCAGGGCGCAGAGAGGACTTACTTAATGATGGATTTCAGTGCTTCGCCGATATCCGCCAGGCTGCGAACGGTCTTCACGCCTGCGGCTTCCAGCGCTGCGAATTTCTCATCAGCCGTACCCTTACCCCCGGCGATGATCGCGCCTGCGTGACCCATACGCTTGCCTTTCGGCGCGGTCACACCCGCGATGTAACCCACAACTGGCTTGGTCACGTGTTCTTTGATATAAGCAGCCGCTTCTTCTTCCGCGCTACCGCCGATCTCACCGATCATCACGATCGCTTCGGTCTGTGGATCTTCCTGGAACAGCTTCAGGATGTCTATGAAGTTAGAGCCCGGGATCGGGTCACCGCCGATGCCCACACAGGTGGACTGGCCGAAACCGTAGTCGGTGGTCTGCTTAACCGCTTCATAGGTCAGGGTACCGGAACGGGACACGATGCCCACTTTACCCGGCTTGTGAATGTGGCCCGGCATGATGCCGATTTTGCATTCGCCCGGGGTGATAACGCCTGGGCAGTTCGGGCCGATCATGCGCACGCCGGCTTCATCCAGCTTCACCTTCACGGTCAGCATATCCAGCGTCGGGATGCCTTCAGTGATGGTGATGATCAGTTTGATGCCTGCGTCGATCGCTTCCAGAATAGAGTCTTTGCAGAACGGCGCCGGAACGTAGATCACGGTCGCGGTTGCGCCCGTCGCTTCTACGGCTTCACGCACGGTGTTGAACACCGGCAGGCCCAGGTGGGTGGTGCCGCCTTTACCTGGCGTTACGCCGCCAACCATCTGCGTGCCGTAGGCAATCGCCTGTTCGGAGTGGAAAGTCCCCTGGCTACCGGTGAAGCCCTGGCAGATAACCTTGGTATCTTTATTAATTAAAACTGACATTATTTCCCCTCCACTGCGGCAACAACCTGCTGAGCTGCATCCGTCAGACTTTTCGCTGCAATAATATTCAGGCCGCTGTCAGCCAGTTTTTTCGCGCCGAGTTCAGCGTTGTTACCTTCCAGACGCACAACCACCGGAACGTTAACACCCACTTCTTCTACCGCGCCGATGATACCGTCGGCGATCAGGTCGCAACGGACGATACCGCCGAAGATGTTAACCAGAACGGCCTTCACGTTGTCGTCGGAGAGAATGATTTTGAACGCTTCGGTTACGCGCTCTTTGGTTGCGCCACCGCCCACGTCGAGGAAGTTTGCTGGCTCACCGCCGTGCAGCTTAACGATGTCCATGGTGCCCATTGCCAGGCCCGCACCGTTAACCATGCAGCCGATATTGCCGTCCAGCGCCACGTAGTTCAGTTCCCACTGTGCCGCCTGCGCTTCACGCGGGTCTTCCTGAGACTGGTCGCGCATTTCGCGCAGATCCGGCTGGCGGAACAGCGCGTTGCCGTCAGCGCCCAGCTTGCCGTCGAGGCAGATCAGGTCGCCCTGGGTCGTGATCACCAGCGGGTTGATCTCGATCAGCGCCAGATCGCGCTCCAGGAAGATGGTCGCCAGACCCATGAAGATCTTGGTGAACTGCTGAACCAGCTTGCCTTCCAGGCCCAGCTTGAACGCCAGCTCGCGACCCTGGTAAGGCATTGGGCCCGCCAGCGGATCGATAGCCACTTTGTGGATCAGGTGCGGGGTCTCTTCCGCCACTTTTTCGATTTCCACGCCGCCTTCGGTAGACGCCATGAACACCACGCGACGGGAGCTACGGTCAACCACCGCGCCCAGGTACAGCTCTTTCGCGATGTCGGTCGCCGCTTCAACCAGGATCTGGTTAACCGGCTGGCCGTTCGCGTCTGTCTGGTACGTAACCAGACGTTTGCCGAGCCAATGTTCAGCAAACGCACGAATCTCTTCTTTGCTCTTAACAACCTTCACACCGCCCGCTTTACCACGGCCACCAGCGTGAACCTGACATTTAACTACCCACGGGCCGGAACCGATTTTAGATGCGGCTTCTTCTGCTTCACGCGGGGTAGTACAGGCATAACCCACCGGAGCCGGTAAGCCATACCGGGCAAACAGCTGTTTGGCCTGATATTCATGTAAGTTCATGTGTTCTATCCATCCTTCAGGGTAATCGTTATCTTCAAACCTGTAGACCGGCGCAGCGTGTGCCGGTCCACGGGGCAGGTGATGCTAAATCGTGACTAGACGTCCAGCAGCAGACGCGTTGGATCTTCCAGCAGCTCTTTAATGGCAACCAGGAAGCCCACGGACTCGCGGCCGTCGATCAGGCGGTGATCGTAAGAGAGCGCCAGGTACATCATCGGCAGGATCTCAACTTTACCGTCTACCGCCATAGGGCGATCTTTAATGGCATGCATACCCAGGATTGCGCTCTGCGGCGGGTTAATGATCGGGGTAGACATCAGCGAGCCGAATACGCCGCCGTTGGTAATGGTGAAGTTACCGCCGGTCAGATCGTCTACGGTCAGCTTGCCGTCGCGGCCTTTAACAGCCAGCTCTTTAATGTTTTTCTCGATGTCAGCCATACCCAGGGTATCCACATCACGCAGAACCGGCGTTACCAGGCCGCGCGGAGTCGAAACCGCCATGCTGACGTCGAAATAGTTGTGGTAAACCACGTCATCGCCATCGATGGACGCATTCACTTCCGGGTAGCGTTTCAGCGCTTCAACCACCGCCTTCACGTAGAAGGACATAAAGCCCAGACGGATACCGTGACGTTTTTCAAACGCGTCACCGTACTGCTTACGCAGGTCCATGATTGGCTTCATGTTTACTTCGTTGAAGGTGGTCAGCATCGCGGTGGAGTTTTTCGCTTCCAGCAGACGCTCGGCCACGCGCTTACGCAGGCGAGTCATCGGCACGCGTTTTTCGCTGCGGGCGCCCAGCGCAGGCTGCGCTGCTGGTGCCGCCGCAGGGGCTTTCGCTTCTGCCTGTGCAGGCGCTTTCGCCAGATGCTTGTCGATGTCTTCGCGGGTCAGACGTCCGCCTACACCGGTGCCTTTGATGGCTGCCGGGTCAAGGCTGTGTTCAGCCAGCAGGCGACGGATCGCCGGGCTGAGGGCGTCGTTAGACTGTTCTTCCAGAGACGCCTGCTGGCGCTGCGCTGGCGTAGAGGCTTTCTCTTCAGATTTCGCGCTGGACTCTTTGCCCGCGCTGTTGCCTTCACGCAGGCGACCCAGGATCTGACGAGAGGTGACGGTGGTACCTTCATCTTCCAGCACCGCGTCCAGAACGCCATCCGCCGAAGCCGGTACTTCCAGTACCACTTTGTCAGTTTCGATTTCTACCAGCACTTCATCGCGCTTAACGGCATCGCCCGGTTTTTTGTGCCAGGTGGCGACGGTCGCATCTGCTACGGATTCAGGCAGGTCGGGAACAAGAATATCTACGCTACTCATTATGTATCCTTTAATTAATCGACGTTCAGCGCGTCATTGACCAGATCTTGTTGCTGCTTCTGGTGAACGGACATATACCCTACCGCCGGAGAGGCGGAGGCCGGGCGACCTGCATAACGCAGAGCAGACCCAAATGGAATCACTTCACGGAAATGATGCTGGCTGCAGTACCATGCGCCCTGGTTGAGCGGCTCTTCCTGGCACCAGACAAAATCATGTACGTGAGCATATTGTTTCAGCACTTCCTGCATCGCCTGATGCGGGAACGGATAAAGCTGTTCGATACGCACGATGGCGACATCTTTCTGATCGTTCTTACGGCGCTGTTCCAGCAGGTCGTAATAAACCTTACCAGAACACATCACCACGCGCTTCACGCCCTGCGGATCCAGCTCGTCAATCTCGCCGATGGCCGGCAGGAAGGTACCGTTAGCCAGCTCTTCCAGGCTGGACACCGCCAGCGGATGACGCAGCAGAGATTTCGGCGACATCACCACCAGCGGACGGCGCATACCGCGCAGCGCCTGACGACGCAGCATGTGGTACACCTGAGCCGGAGTGGACGGCACGCAGACCTGCATGTTCTGCTCGGCGCAGAGCTGCAGATAACGTTCCAGACGCGCGGAGGAGTGCTCCGGCCCCTGGCCTTCATAACCGTGCGGCAGCAGCATCACCAGGCCACACATACGGCCCCATTTCTGCTCGCCGGAGGAGATGAACTGGTCGATAACCACCTGCGCGCCGTTGGCGAAGTCACCAAACTGCGCTTCCCAGATGGTCAGGGTGCGTGGTTCCGCGGTGGCGTAGCCGTATTCGAAGGCCAGTACCGCTTCTTCAGACAGCACGGAGTCCCAGACCTTGAACTGGCCCTGACCGTTGTGCACGTGCTGCAGCGGGGTGTAGGTTGAACCGTTGGACTGGTTGTGAACCACCGCGTGACGGTGGAAGAAGGTCCCACGGCCCGCATCTTCACCGGACAGACGAACAGGAATGCCTTCGTCAACCAGGGTCGCATAGGCCAGGGTTTCGGCGCCGCCCCAGTCGAACAGCTTCTCGCCTGCCGCCATGGCCTGACGGTCACCGTAGATTTTCGCTACGCGAGACTGCATCTCGATAGCGTCCGGTACGGTGCTAATGCGTTTAGCCAGCTCCTGCAGGCGCTTCATCTCCACCTTGTTCGGGTAGCTCTCATCCCATTCGTGGTTGAGGTACGGCGACCAGGTAAAGGAGTGCATGTTCATTGGGCGCAGCTCTTTCACTACGCATTCACCCGCATCCAGCGCGTCGCGGTAGAGGTTGACCATCTCGGTCGCATCTTCCAGTGTCGCCACTTTGTCCGCTTCCAGCTTGTCAGCATAGATTTTGCGCGGAGTTGGGTGTTTTTTGATTTTCTGGTACATCAGCGGCTGGGTTGCACTTGGCTCATCCGCTTCGTTGTGGCCGTGACGGCGGTAGCAGAAGAGGTCAATGAACACATCGCGTTTGAAGGTGTTACGGAAGTCCAGCGCCAGACGGGTAACGAAAGCAACCGCTTCCGGGTCATCCGCGTTAACGTGGAAGATCGGCGCCTGAACCATCTTACCGATGTCGGTGCAGTACGGGGTAGAACGCGCATCCAGCGGGTTAGAGGTGGTGAAGCCCACCTGGTTGTTGATCACGATGCGAACGGTACCGCCCACTTCGTAACCACGCGCTTTCGACATGTTCAGGGTTTCCTGCACCACGCCCTGCCCTGTAACCGCCGCATCACCGTGGATGGTGATTGGCAGCACTTTGTTGCTGCTCGGCTCGTCCAGACGATCCAGACGCGCACGCACGGAACCGATAACCACCGGGCTAACGATTTCCAGGTGTGACGGGTTAAACGCCAGCGCCAGGTGAACCAGACCGCCTTCGGTTTCGATATCAGACGAGAAGCCCATGTGGTACTTCACGTCGCCGGTGCCGAGGTGTTCTTTGTGTTTGCCCGCGAATTCATCGAACAGGTCCTGTGGTTTTTTACCCAGCACGTTGACCAGCACGTTCAGACGACCGCGGTGCGCCATGCCCAGCACCACTTCACGGGTACCGCTGTTGCCTGCGTGGCGAATCAGCTCTTTCAGCATGGGTACTAACGCATCGCCACCTTCCAGCGAGAAGCGTTTTGCACCCGGGAATTTCGCGCCCAGATAGCGCTCAAGGCCTTCTGCTGCAGTCAGCTCGCTGAGGAAACGTTTTTTCTCGTCAGCCGAGAAGGTCGCGTGGCCCGCCACGGATTCGATACGCTGCTGGATCCAGCGTTTCTCTTCGGTAGAGGTGATGTGCATGTATTCCGCGCCGATGGAGCCGCAGTAGGTTTGCTTGAGCGCGTTAATCAGTTCGCCCAGCTTCATCGTGTCTTTGCCGATGGCAAAGGAACCTACGTTAAAGCTTTCCTGGAAATCGGCCTCGGTCAGATCGTGATACGCCGGATCGAGATCGGCCACACGTTCCTGCTGCCACAGTCCCAGCGGATCGAGATTCGCATGCTGGTGACCGCGGAAGCGATAAGCGTTGATGAGCTGCAGGACTTTAACCTGCTTCGCATTGGTGTCAGGGTCGGAAATCGCAGAAGAGTAACGTGAGGCATCCTTCGCCAGACGGCGGAAATAATCACGTGTTTTGGAGTGGAATTGATCCGGTTTGACTCCCGTGCCAGGCAACTCCTGGAACATGGAACGCCAGTTTGCGTCCACTGAGTCAGGATCGGTTAAGAAGTCTTCATAGAGCTGTTCAATCCAGCTCTGGTTCGCACCAGAAAGGAAAGAAGAGTCCAGCCAGGCTTTCATTGCGCCGTTCTGCATCGTGATCCCTTAAGCATTTTTATGCTTACTTTCGCCGTAGAAACTACCACGCACACCAGGTGTACGTGCCGGGGTTCACCTGCGAGCTCTTTTCATTTGGCCCGCGAAGGAACCTTTAGAAACTGTCTAAACTTCAGGGCAGTTTTTAAAGGTTTCTGCAATCTGTTCCCTCTCCCTTTGGGAGAGGGTTAGGGTGAGGGGAACAGCGCTCCCCTCTCACTACTTACGCACTGCGCTGCAACAACATCGACTTAATATGGCCGATGGCGCGCGTCGGGTTCAGCCCCTTCGGACATACACTGACGCAGTTCATGATGCTATGGCAGCGGAATACGCTGAAAGCATCACTCAGTCCTTCCAGACGGCTATCGGTTTCGGTGTCGCGGCTATCGATCAGGAAGCGATAGGCAGCCAGCAGACCGGCCGGGCCGATAAACTTGTCCGGGTTCCACCAGAACGACGGGCAGGACGTTGAGCAACATGCGCAGAGAATACACTCGTACAAGCCGTCGAGTTTTTCACGCTGCTCAGGAGACTGTAAGTGCTCGCGAGCGGGTGGATTTTGCCCATTATTCAATAAGTAAGGCTTAATCTTCTCATATTGTGCATAGAATTGCCCCATGTCTACCACCAAATCACGCACGACCGGCAGGCCTGGCAGAGGACGGATAACAATTTTCTGACCAGGACGCTGCAGCGCTGAAATTGGCGTGATGCAGGCCAGACCATTTTTGCCGTTCATGTTCACACCGTCAGAGCCACAGACCCCTTCACGGCAGGAGCGGCGGAACGACAGGGTTGGATCTTTTTCTTTCAGCTGCATTAAGGCATCCAGCAGCATCATGTCGCGACCTTCTTCCGCTTCCAGGGTGTAATCCTGCATACGCGGCGCGTCGTCTACATCCGGGTTATAACGATAAACTGAGAATTCGAGCTTCATTATCCTGTCTCCGCATTAATAAGTACGAATCTTCGGCGGGAACGCCGGACGCAGTTTCGGTTCCATATTGACGCTACGACGCGTCATGGATTCCGACTCTGGCAGATACAGGGAATGGCACAGCCAGTTTTCGTCATCACGATCCGGGAAGTCGAAGCGGCTATGCGCGCCACGGCTTTCGGTACGGAAGTTTGCCGACACCGCAGTGGCGTAAGCGGTTTCCATCAGGTTATCCAGCTCCAGGCACTCTACGCGCTGGGTGTTGAACTCGCTTGAGGTATCGTCCAGACGGGCATTTTTCAGACGCTCGCGGATCGCTTTCAGCTGTTCAAGCCCTTTGGCCATCGCATCACCTTCGCGGAATACCGAGAAGTTATGCTGCATGCATTCCTGCAGCGCTTTGCGGATTTCCACCGGATCTTCGCCGTTACGGTTGCCGTTCCAGCGGTTGAGGCGCGCAAGAGAGGCATCAATTTCGTCGTCGGTCGCGTCACGCAGCGCGCCCTGCTCGGCAATGGACTCCTGCAGATGCAGGCCCACCGCGCGACCAAACACGACCAGGTCCAGCAGCGAGTTGCCGCCCAGACGGTTTGCGCCGTGTACGGATACGCAGGCAATTTCGCCCACCGCGAACAGGCCAGGAATAACCACGTCTTCGCCCTGCTCGTTCACGGTCAGCGCCTGACCGGTCACTTTGGTCGGAATACCGCCCATCATGTAGTGGCAGGTTGGGATAACCGGAATCGGCTCTTTCACCGGGTCGACGTGAGCGAAGGTGCGGGACAGTTCCAGGATACCCGGCAGACGGGATTCCAGAACCTCTTTACCCAGATGGTCGAGCTTCAGCTTCGCGTGTGGACCCCATGGGCCGTCACAGCCGCGGCCTTCACGGATTTCGATCATAATGGAACGCGCCACCACGTCACGACCCGCCAGGTCTTTCGCATTCGGGGCATAACGCTCCATGAAGCGCTCGCCGTGTTTGTTCAGCAGGTAACCACCTTCACCGCGGCAGCCTTCCGTTACCAGAACGCCCGCGCCGGCGATACCGGTTGGGTGGAACTGCCACATTTCCATATCCTGCACCGGCACGCCCGCGCGGATAGCCATACCGACACCGTCACCGGTGTTAATGTGGGCGTTGGTGGTTGACTGATAGATACGGCCTGCGCCGCCGGTCGCCAGCACGGTAGCGCGGGCTTTGAAGTAAACCACTTCACCGGTTTCGATGCACAGCGCGGTACAGCCAACAATTGCGCCATCGGCGTTTTTCACCAGATCCAGCGCATACCACTCGGAGAAGATGGTGGTGTGGTTTTTCAGGTTCTGCTGATACAGGGTGTGCAGCAGCGCGTGACCGGTACGGTCGGCCGCTGCCGCAGTACGTGCCGCCTGCTCGCCGCCGAAATCTTTCGACTGGCCGCCAAACGGACGCTGATAGATGGTGCCATTTTCCAGACGGGAGAACGGCAGACCCATATGGTCCAGCTCCAGAATCGCTTCCGGGCCGGTTTTACACATATATTCGATGGCATCCTGGTCGCCGATGTAATCGGAACCTTTTACCGTGTCGTACATGTGCCATTCCCAGTTGTCTTCATGGGAGTTACCCAGCGCAACGGTGATACCGCCCTGGGCAGACACGGTGTGCGAACGGGTTGGGAACACTTTAGAGAGCAGCGCACAGGTCTGGCCGCTCTGGGAAATTTGCAGTGCGGCACGCATACCTGCGCCACCCGCACCAATCACTACAGCATCAAATTCTCTGACTGGCAGTTTCATTACACACCCCACACCACAACGAATCCATAAATAACGTAAACCACCAGGGCAACAACGATAGCCAGCTGCAGAGGAAGGCGAATCGCCAGCGGTTTAACGTAATCGGTCAACACCTGCCACATGCCGATCCAGGCATGAATAAGAATCGAGAACAGCGCCAGCAGGGTGAAGACTTTGGTGAAGGCAGATCCGAAGAACCCGCTCCAGATTTCCCACGTCAGCGTGCCGCTGGTCGCGAAGAAACCGATCATATAGATGATGTAAAGGGTGAGAACGATGGCGGTAGCACGGACCAGGATGAAGTCATGTACGCCGTTGCGTCCTAATGCGGAGGCGTTGCTTACCATACGAGAACTCCTGCGAGAAGTGAAAGCACGACAGTGATCACAAATGAAATGTTAGCGGAGCGTTTCCCGGCTTCGAAAGTCTCTTCCAGGTAGCCAAAGTCCATCAGCATATGGCGAACGCCCACCACCACGTGGTACGCCAGCGCGGTCAGAATGCCCCACATGATAAATTTCACGAAGAAGCTGTTCATAATGGCAGAGGCCTGGAGGAACCCTTCAGGAGAGGAGAGACTGGTTCCCAGTAACCACAGCAAAATACCGACCGCCACAAACGTAATCACACCGGAGACGCGGTGCAAAATGGACGCTATTGCTGTTACAGGGAATCGGATCGTTTTGAGATCCAGATTGACAGGTCTTTGTTTTTTCACATTTCTTATCATGAATAACGCCCACATGCTGTTCTTATTGTTTCCTTCCTCCGGACTGCGATGCGGGTCAAGCAGCGTTCCTTTTCTATAACTGCGCGTCATGCAAAACATTGCTTCCAAATGCTAAAACGACACGTTACAACGCTGGGTGGCTCGGGATTGCAGGGTGTTCCGGAGACCTGGCGGCAGTATAGGCCGTTCACAAAATCATTACAATTAACCTACATACAGTTTGTCGGGTTTTCTCTGGAACAGTGATCAGGGTCACGATAACAACATCTTTTTAATTTTTAATCATCTGATTTGACAAATGTTAAACAATATTGTTACAAACGTCATCAGAAAAGGCATATAATGCGCAAAAGTTATGAGGTCTCTCTTTCACCTGACAAATAGTTATGTAACAGTGTGATGGTATTGACCGAAGTTATCAGGACAGTTATTAGTGATATACAGGTTTGAATAATTCGGACTGCAAAAACGCTGATTTGCTGTTGTTTCACTGATATTTCATTCGTTTACCTGCAAGGCGCCATAGCTCTGTACCCTGGTTTGTCCTCGTGAGCTGAGCGGTAAGCCAAATAACAATCTGGTAACGGTGATTAACAGCTGAAAGCAAATCCGGTAAAGCGCAGTCTTAAGCATAAGGCGCTAAGGAGACCGTAAATGGCTGATACAAAGGCAAAGCTCACCCTGGGTGGTGACACTGCTATTGAACTGGATGTGCTAAAAGGCACGCTCGGTCAGGATGTTATTGATATCCGTACGCTGGGTTCCAAAGGAGTTTTCACCTTTGACCCTGGATTTACCTCTACCGCATCTTGCGAATCCAAAATCACCTACATTGACGGTGACGAAGGTATCCTGCTCCATCGCGGCTTCCCCATCGATCAGTTAGCCACCGAATCCAACTATCTGGAAGTGTGCTACATCCTGCTGAACGGCGAAAAACCGACGCAGGCGCAGTACGATGAATTCAAAACCACCGTGACCCGTCATACCATGATCCATGAGCAGATTACCCGTCTGTTCCATGCTTTCCGTCGTGACTCTCACCCGATGGCGGTGATGTGCGGGATTACCGGTGCGCTGGCGGCGTTCTACCACGATTCTCTGGACGTGAATAACCCGCGTCACCGCGATATCGCGGCGTTCCGCCTGCTGTCCAAAATGCCTACCATGGCGGCGATGTGTTACAAATACTCTATCGGCCAGCCGTTTGTGTATCCACGCAACGACCTCTCCTACGCGGGTAACTTCCTGCGCATGATGTTCTCCACGCCGTGCGAAGAGTACGAAGTGAACCCGGTGCTGGAGCGCGCGATGGACCGTATTCTGATCCTGCACGCTGACCACGAACAGAACGCCTCTACCTCTACCGTCCGTACCGCGGGCTCTTCAGGCGCGAACCCGTTCGCCTGTATCGCTGCGGGTATCGCCTCCCTGTGGGGACCGGCGCACGGCGGCGCGAACGAAGCGGCGCTGAAGATGCTGGAAGAGATCAGCACCGTTGAGCACATTCCTGAGTTCGTGCGTCGCGCGAAAGACAAGAATGACTCCTTCCGCCTGATGGGCTTCGGTCACCGTGTTTACAAAAACTACGACCCGCGCGCGACCGTCATGCGTGAGACCTGCCACGAAGTGCTGAAAGAGCTGGGTACCAAAGATGACCTGCTGGAAGTGGCGATGGAGCTGGAACACATCGCGCTGAACGACCCGTACTTCATTGAGAAGAAACTCTACCCGAACGTCGATTTCTACTCTGGCATTATTCTGAAAGCGATGGGCATTCCGTCTTCCATGTTCACCGTGATCTTCGCCATGGCCCGTACCGTAGGCTGGATTGCGCACTGGAACGAAATGCACAGCGAAGGCATGAAAATCGCCCGTCCTCGTCAGCTGTATACCGGCTACGAGCAGCGTGATTTTAAGTCTGACCTGAAGCGCTAAAAGTTAAGCCCGGTGGCGCTAACGCTTACCGGGCCTACAAGTGCGAAACGTAGGCCGGGTAAGGCGTAGCCGCCACCCGGCTTTTTTATTTCTGGCAGTGCGGGCACCAGTAAAAGGGTCTCGAAGAGAGCATAATCCTGTCGATAATCCCGCCGCACCTTTCGCATTTCTTTCCCGCCCGGTGAAACACCTTGAACCGGAACAGCGCCCCGTGATGCTTGTTCTCATCCACCACGCCGCGCGTGTTGTACGACAGCCGCGGAATATCCAGCAGCGCGTGGGATAACGCCTCCAGCTGTTCATCATTCAGCTGAGACGCTTTATGCTGCGGTGCCAGCCCCACTTCCCACAGAATTTCCACCCGCAGATAGTTACCTAACCCTGCCAGGAACGCCTGATCGAGCAATAACCCAGAAAATTGCCGGTTGCGGAATTTGGGGGATAACAAGCGGGTTTTAACATCGCTCGCCGTCAGGCGCATGTCCAGCACGTCCGGTCCGACCCGCTGCAGAAACGGGTGCGTCAGCAGCTGCTCCGGCGTTAACATTTCGATCTCCGACGCGCTGTAAAGCAGGATCGCCTTATCGGCCGTTTGCAGCCTGACGCGCAGTACGCGGGTGGTTTGCGGCTGCTCGTCCGCCTCCACCACTCGCCAGACGCCGTACAGCTGGTTATGGCTATATAACGTCAGGTTATGGGAAAAGTGCGTAAGCAAGGCCTTGCCGCGGGTTTCAATTTGGGTCACCGTCTGCCCCACCAGCTGTGATTCATACGGCTTGAGCTGAGGAAAAGCAAACCACACGTGCGTCAACGGTTTGCCCTTTATCGCCGCCTCCAGGCTATCCGCCGCGCGGCGGATCTCCGGACCTTCTGGCATATTATTGTCCTTTCATGATTAGTCTGCGCTGACCAGAATGCCCTCTTCAGAGAACGCCGCCCGCAAGCGGCGCGCGAACTGGAGCGCATGCTCGCCGTCGCCGTGTAAACACACCGTATCGGCCTGAACGTTTGCCGGTGTTCCGTCCACGGTGGTCACCCGCCCGGCGCGCACCATCTCCAGCGTCTGCGCCAGCGCTTTAGCTTCGTCGGTAATCAACGCACCGGCCTGCGTACGCGGGACCAGGCTGCCATCGGGCTGATAGCCGCGGTCGGCAAAGACTTCCTGACGCGTCGTCAGCCCCAGCCGCTTTCCGGCCCGAATCAGCTCGCTACCGGCCAGACCTACAAGGATAAGCTGCGGATTACTGTCCCGCACCGCGCGGGCAATAGCGTCCGCCAGCGCCGGATCTTTCGCCGCCTGGTTGTAGAGCATGCCGTGCGGCTTCACGTGGCGCATGATACCGTTCTCAGCGCGCACCATCGCCTCCAGCGCGCCGATCTGGTAGAGCACCTGAGCGTAGACCGTCTCCGGCGGCAGATCCATCGCCGTGCGGCCAAAGTTTTCCCGGTCAGGGAAGCTCGGATGAGCGCCAATCGCGACGCCGTTTTTGATGGCATTACGCACGCTCTCCAGCATGGTTTGCGCATCGCCCGCGTGAAAGCCACAGGCGATATTGACCGAGGAGACCAGCATCATGAGTTGAGCATCTGCGCTTCCGCCCTCGCCCAGATCGGCATTCAAATCAATCTTTACCATCAAGCCTCCACGCCAGCTGTTCGAGATAACGCTGCTGATCCTGCCGCGCCTTAAGCGCCTCTTCCAGCGAACACTGCACGAAGTGAATCGGCTGGCCGAGAGGAATTTGCGCCAGATGGTAGCGATCCGCTTCGATAATGCAGGCAATCCGCGGGTATCCTCCCGTGGTTTGCGCATCGTTCATTAACACGATGGGCTGACCGTTGCCCGGCACCTGAATGACCCCCGGCAATAACCCGTGGGAGAGCAGTTCTCGGTCCGTCGTGCGGGTCAGCGGCTGCCCCTGCAGGCGGTAGCCCATACGGTTACTCTGCGGGCTGAGCTTCCAAGGCGAGCGCCAGAAGGACTCTTTGGAAGCCTCGTCAAACTCGTGATATTCCGGCCCCGGTAAGGCGCGGATCTGGTTTCCCCACAGCAGCTGTTTGACGCCCTGCGTGGTGGAGAAACGGTGCGCGGAGGGCTTGATTGCCAGACGATCGCCGTCGCGCAGCAGACGCCCTTCATGCCCGCCGATGCCCGCCTTCTGATCGGTACTGGATGAGCCCAGCACCTCCGGCACGTCAATGCCGCCAGCCACCGCGAGATAGCTACGCACACCGTGTAGCGGACGCTTGAGCGTCAGACGCTGTCCGGCTTTCGCCCGCAGCCGCCAGCCGGTCCACACTGCTTTACCATCCAGCGTGGCCTCACAGCCTGCGCCGGTTAAGGCAAACCAGGTCTCCTGACCAAACTCAACCACACACTGGCCGAGCGTAATTTCGAGCGCGGCCGTACTGCCGGGGTTGCCCACCAGCACGTTAGCAATCTCAAGCGCAGGCCTGTCCAGCGCGCCACAATAGCTCACGCCGGACTGACGCATGCCAAAGCGGCCCGCATCCTGCACAGAGGTGTAAAGCCCTGCGCGAATAAGCGTTAACATACCCCCTCCTTCTGCGGGATAAAGCGAAGGGTATCGCCGGGACGCAGGAGTATTGGCGTCTCCAGCCCGGGTTCAAATAACGGCGTAGCCGTGTGCCCAATAAGCTGCCAGCCGCCGGGCGATGCCAGTGGATAGACGCCAGTTTGCTCTCCGCCGATAGCCACCGTCCCCGCCGGTACGCTCAAACGCGGCTCGGCACGACGCGGCGTATGCAGCTGAGGAGACAATCCGCCCAGATACGGGAAGCCGGGCTGAAACCCCAGGAACCAGACCACGTAGTCAACCGAACTGTGCAGCTCAACCACCTGCTTTTCCGTTAACCCGCAGTGCGCGGCCACAACGCCAAGATCTGGCCCCCCCGTGCCGCCATAAACGACCGGGATCTCAATGGCACGCGATTCTGGCTCCAGCGCTTCGCTCTCTTCCCACCAGCGCTGCAGGCGTTCGATGGCGTCCAGTGCTTTCGTGTGCGGGTTGCGCAGCACGACGGTGATATTGTTCATGCCGGGAATGGTTTCAACCACTTCAGGTATCTCGGCCAGACGCTGCGTCAGCCGCCAGATACGCTTTTGCGTGGCAAGCGTGACCGGAGGTTCAAGCTCCAGTACGACGGCGGTTTCACCCAAAAGATAACAACGCGCTCTCTGCACTCGGGCACCTCTCATCAGGCCGGATTGGGGATATCAATAAAGGTCACATCCAGATCGGTATTTTCCGTCAGCCACTCGCTGAGGGCGCGAATGCCGCCGCGTTCGGTTGCATGGTGACCTGCCGCGTAAAAATGAAGCCCCTGCTCGCGGGCGGAGTGAACCGTCTGCTCAGACACTTCCCCCGTGATAAAGGCATCGACGCCGAAGCGCGCGGCGCTATCGATAAAGCCCTGCCCGCCCCCGGTGCACCAGGCCACACGCTTCACGGTAGCTGGCCCCGTGTCGCCACACCACAGCGGGCGACGTCCGAGGCGCGCTTCGATCCACGACGCCAACTCCAGACCCGGCACCGGCATCGCCAGTTCTCCCCATGGCACCAGCGGTTCGATTTCCCCCATCACCGTAATACCCAGCAATTGCGCTAACTGCACGTTGTTCCCCAGTTCCGGGTGCGCATCCAGCGGCAGGTGATAACCGTACAGGTTGATGTCATTCGACAGCAGCGTTTTCAGGCGGTTGCGCTTCATGCCGCGAATAATGGGGGATTCGTTCTTCCAGAAATAACCGTGGTGGACAATGACCGCATCGGCTTGCTGACGCACGGCTTCATCCAGCAGCGCCTGGCTTGCCGTCACGCCGGTGATAATTTTCTGCACCGTTTCGCGGCCTTCCACCTGCAGGCCGTTCGGGCCGTAGTCGCTGAAGGAGGCGCTGTTCAGTTTTTCGTTAATCAGGCTTTCCAGTTCGCTATTTTTCATCATTACTCTCTTATGCTTTGCGGGCCGCTTCGTACGCTGCCAGCGTGGCGACGCGCGCCTGTTTATGGTCGACAATCGGACGGGGATAATTCAGTTTTACACGCTGTTTATCCGCCCATGCCCACGGTTCGTGGATCGCTTTAGCCGGTATCTCTTTAAGTTCAGGGACCCAGCGGCAGATAAACTCGCCGTCCGCATCAAATTTTTGTCCCTGAGTGGTTGGATTAAAAATCCGGAAATAGGGAGCTGCATCGGTGCCCGTAGAGGCCGCCCACTGCCAGCCGCCGTTATTCGCGGCGAGATCGCCATCGATCAGCTGAGAGATAAAATAGCGCTCTCCGATACGCCAGTCGATAAGCAGATCCTTTACCAGAAAGCTGGCGGTAATCATTCGCAGGCGGTTGTGCATCCACCCCGTCTCATTGAGCTGACGCATCGCGGCATCGACTATCGGATAGCCCGTCTGCCCTGTTTGCCAGGCCTGTAAAAGTGCCTCATCGTGCTGCCATTTTACGTTGTCGGTCCAGGGAATGAACGGGCGATGCTTACAGAGTTCGGGATGATACGTCATCAGATGGCGGTAGAACTCACGCCAGATAAGTTCGTTAAGCCAGACAGAACCGGCTCCCCCTTCCAGCGCCTGCGGCTGCTCCGCCAGCAGACGGTGTAAACACTGACGAGGAGAGATCGCGCCCAACGCTAAAGAGGCCGACAGGCGGCTGGTACCCTCAATGGCGGGAAAATCCCGCCGCGCGTCGTAACAGGCTGCGTCCTGTTTGCAGAACTGGCGGAGTTGAGCGATGACCGCTTTCTCATCGGCGGGGAACAGCGTTTTATCAAACGGTTCCTGAGGATAATCGAACGTCAGTTCAGGCAGGTCCTTTATGGCTTCGCCCCTCACGGCAGGCGCAGCAACGCACTCCGGCAGCGCCTCTTTCAGACGCTTGATAAAGGCGTTTTTAAACGGCGTAAAAACTTTATACATCTCGTGGCTGCCGGTCATCACGCTGCCCGGTGCCAGCATCACGCTGTCGTCAAACCCTTCGCAGACGACCCCTTCCAGCACGTTCTCAAGCTGACGATCCCGCTGCTGCTCGTTGAATTCATACTGGTAGTTATAAAAAAGATGCGTGACGGCGTGCTGCTTACAGGTCTCCTGCAGCGTCTGGAGCTGGGCGGCAAAATCACGTACCTCTTTATAGAGAAGCGGTATGCCTTTTCCGGCAAGCGAGTGCTGGAGATCGTTCAGATACGCCCGGAGCAAGGCCGCCTGTCGGGGAGCCATATCGTGCTGCCGCCACTGCTCGGGCGTAGCCATAAACAGAGCCAGTACGTTAGCGTCTTTGGCGCGGCAGGCCGCCGCAAGGGCGATGTTGTCATGTACGCGCAGGTCCGCGCGAAACCAAACCAGATGGGTGGGCATAAAACTCCAGGCAATTGTCCATTATGTCCGTAAGGGCATGCCATAAAAGGAAAAAGCATGCATTGAACTACTTTGCCATGAAGTGTAGACGGGATGAAATAAAAAAGGCCGCCCGAGGCGGCCTTAACGCTACTTGTCCTGCGCTATCGTGGATAAAGCGATAAACACATTCGGTTCATCGCTCTTTACAACGAGCACGCTGGCGACAATGAACGCGATGCAAAAATAGCGTTTCATTATGCGGTCCCTGTTGCTAACCGCTCCACCGTTCACCACCGGTGATAAGTCGGTGGACACAAGCTCTGACGAGAGCCTGACTTACGGTTGTGGTCACGCCTTTCCCGGGACCGGCGCCCATGTGCGAGATGGCGGAAAGGGACGCTGCATAGTAGTTGGCCCTGGCGTAAAACGTAATCCACCGAAAAGGTTTTTAAGAATATATTTAGGGAGTTGCAGTTTGATTACTTAAGGACCCGAGATATTCTTGTAAGCCTCTGACGAGAGCTTGAAACCACCCAACGGACCGCGAATCCCAAGGGACAAAAAAACCGCCACGTTGCTGTAGGCGGTTTTTTTATTGCTGTGTGTAGTCTTAGTATCAGTAGAAATCGCAGGTCGCTTTCTCGGCCTGATCCATCCACACCGGCTTCTCGCTGGTTTTCGCCCAGACGCGGTGCAGATAGCTGTAAAAACGTGCACGATCTTTCCAGAACAGCATCACCGGCAGTGCCAGCACGCCAGCCACTACGGCGAAAGTGCGACGCATGAAAATGATATGAGCCGGAAACTCTTTATAAAGATCCATATTTTTCTCCCCTATAGTTGGCCGGAAACGTCATCCGGAAAATTCAATATCTGTGACCTGGCTAAAATAATATCGCTTTGTTTGTAATTTTACTACTCATCCGACCACTTATTTTTATCCATTTAGTGATTATTTACATTCAGACCGTAATTAAGTTACAAAAAAGTTAACGATTTACTTATCAATAGTTAAATTGTGGGCTTTGCCATTTTTATACTTTTTTTACACCCACCCTCCCCATTTTTGCGAAATCTTTGCGCCAGAAATCCTACCGTTAGCACAACAACAAAAGTCACCCGGAGGTGGATTGTGAGTGCAGGTTTGATTGCCGGCATCGTGCTGGTGTTCCTGTTATTGGGTTATCTGGTCTATGCCCTGATTAATGCGGAGGCCTTCTGATGGCTGCTCAGGCGTTTTTGCTTATTGCGAGCTTTTTACTGGTGTTGTTCGTACTGGCAAGGCCATTGGGGACAGGACTGGCGCGGCTGATCAACAACGTCCCCTTGCCCGGCACGGGAGGCGTTGAAAAAGGGATTTGGCGCGTACTGGGAATAGACGATCGGGAGATGAACTGGCGTCAGTATCTGATGGCCATTTTGCTGCTAAACATCGTCGGGCTGGTTGTTCTCTTCGCCATGCTGATGCTGCAGGGTAGCCTGCCGCTTAACCCGCAGCAGTTGCCGGGCCTGTCCTGGCATCTGGCGCTGAACACAGCGGTAAGCTTTGTGACCAATACGAACTGGCAATCTTATGCCGGTGAAACCACACTCAGCTATTTCAGTCAGATGGCTGGCTTAACCGTACAAAACTTTCTTTCTGCGGCAAGCGGGATAGCGGTGATCTTCGCCCTGGCGCGTGCATTTGCCCGTCAGAATATTGGCACGTTGGGCAACGCCTGGGTCGATCTGACGCGCATAACCCTGTGGGTTCTGGTGCCTGTGTCACTGTTGATTGCGCTGTTCTTCATCCAGCAAGGTTCCCTGCAAAACGTGCTGCCTTATGCCCCATACACCTCACTGGAAGGGGCAAAAGAACTCCTGCCGATGGGGCCAGTGGCCTCGCAGGAAGCGATTAAAATGCTTGGCACTAACGGCGGCGGGTTCTTCAACGCCAACTCATCGCATCCCTTTGAAAACCCAACGGCGCTGACCAACATGGTGCAAATGCTGGCGATCTTCCTGATCCCCGCCGCGCTGTGTTTTGCCTTTGGCGATGTGGTTAACGATCGCCGTCAGGGGCGCACCCTGCTGTGGGCAATGTCGCTCATCTTCGTGATTTGCGTGGCGCTGGTGATGTGGGCCGAATGGAACGGTAACAGCCACTTTATGCAGTTAGGTGCCAACAGCAATATCAATATGGAAGGCAAAGAGAGCCGCTTTGGCATTCTCGCCAGCAGCCTGTATGCGGTGGTCACCACGGCGGCGTCGTGCGGGGCGGTTAACGCCATGCACGACTCCTTTACCGCGCTCGGCGGCATGATCCCAATGTGGCTAATGCAAATTGGCGAAGTGGTCTTTGGCGGCGTCGGCTCCGGGCTGTACGGCATGCTGCTGTTCGTTCTGCTCGCCGTATTCATCGCCGGTTTAATGATTGGCCGTACTCCAGAATACCTGGGGAAAAAAATCGACGTCCGCGAGATGAAATTAACCGCCCTGGCCATTCTGGTCACCCCGGCTCTCGTGCTGCTCGGCACCGCGCTGGCGCTGATGACCGACGCCGGACGCAGCGGCATCTTTAACCCAGGCATTCACGGTTTCAGCGAAGTGCTTTACGCCGTCTCGTCTGCCGCCAACAACAACGGCAGCGCCTTTGCAGGCTTAAGCGCTAATTCACCGTTCTGGAACTGTCTGCTGGCGTTTTGCATGTTCGTGGGGCGTTTCGGCGTGATTGTGCCAGTAATGGCGATCGCGGGAGCGCTGGTGAGTAAAAAAATCCAACCGACCACCACCGGTACGCTACCGACACACGGCGCGCTGTTTATCGGCCTGCTGATTGGCACCGTGCTGCTGGTCGGTGCCCTGACCTTTATCCCCGCCCTCGCGTTAGGCCCGGTCGCGGAAACCCTCTCTTTACGCTGATTTTGCGGAGAATTTGTCATGAGTCGTAAACAACTGGCCCTGCTCGAACCGACGTTAGTTCGTCAGGCCCTCATGGATGCGGTGAAAAAACTGAGCCCACGCGTGCAGTGGCACAACCCGGTGATGTTTATCGTCTGGATAGGGAGTTTACTCACCACCGCGCTGGCCGTTGCGATGGGAACGGGGCATCTGCCGGGTAATGCACTCTTTACCGGTGCCATCAGCCTGTGGCTGTGGTTTACCGTGCTGTTTGCCAACTTCGCAGAGGCGCTGGCGGAAGGGCGCAGTAAAGCACAGGCTAACAGCCTGAAAGGGGTCAAAAAAACCGCCTTCGCGCGCAAATTACGTGAACCTAAATACGGCGCGCAGATGGACCACGTTCCGGCAGATGAACTGCGTAAAGGCGACGTGGTGCTGGTCGAGGCCGGTGACATTATTCCCTGTGACGGGGAAGTTATCGAAGGGGGTGCATCGGTGGATGAAAGCGCCATTACCGGGGAATCCGCGCCAGTTATTCGAGAGTCGGGCGGTGACTTCGCCTCCGTCACGGGCGGGACGCGCATTCTCTCCGACTGGCTGGTGATCCAGTGCAGCGTTAACCCGGGTGAAACCTTCCTTGACCGGATGATCGCCATGGTGGAGGGCGCGCAGCGTCGCAAAACGCCGAACGAGATTGCCCTGACCATTCTGCTGGTCGCCCTGACTATCGTTTTCCTGCTGGCAACCGCGACGCTGTGGCCGTTCTCCGCCTATGGCGGCACGGCGGTCAGCATCACCGTACTGGTGGCGCTGCTGGTCTGCCTGATCCCAACCACCATTGGCGGCCTGCTGTCCGCTATCGGTGTCGCCGGGATGAGCCGTATGCTGGGCGCGAACGTCATCGCCACCAGCGGACGCGCCGTTGAAGCCGCCGGCGACGTCGACGTACTGCTGCTGGATAAAACCGGGACCATCACCCTCGGCAACCGCCAGGCCTCTGATTTCTTGCCAGCGCCGGGCGTGGATGAAAAAACGCTCGCGGATGCCGCACAGCTCTCCTCTCTGGCCGATGAAACCCCGGAAGGCCGCAGCATCGTGATTCTGGCTAAGCAGCGTTTCAACCTGCGCCAGCGTGACGTGCAAAGCCTGCATGCCACCTTCGTCCCCTTCACCGCGCAGACCCGCATGAGCGGGATTAACATTCAGGACCGAATGATCCGTAAAGGCTCCGTTGACGCCATCCGTCGACATATCGAGGCCAACAACGGTCACTTCCCGCCTGAAGTAGACAAACTGGTCGAAAGCGTCGCCCGACAGGGAGCCACGCCGCTGGTGGTGGCGGAAGGCGCGAACGTGCTGGGCGTGATTGCCCTGAAGGATATCGTTAAGGGCGGCATCAAGGAGCGTTTTGCTCAGCTGCGCAAAATGGGGATCAAAACGGTGATGATTACCGGGGATAACCGCCTGACCGCTGCCGCCATTGCCGCCGAAGCGGGCGTGGATGATTTCCTTTCCGAAGCGACCCCGGAAGCGAAGCTGGCGCTGATCCGCCAGTATCAGGCAGAGGGCCGTCTGGTGGCGATGACCGGGGACGGCACCAACGATGCCCCTGCCCTGGCGCAGGCAGACGTGGCGGTGGCGATGAACTCCGGCACGCAGGCGGCAAAAGAGGCGGGCAACATGGTCGACCTCGACTCTAACCCGACCAAGCTGATTGAGGTAGTACACATCGGCAAGCAGATGCTGATGACGCGCGGTTCGCTGACCACGTTCAGTATCGCCAACGACGTGGCAAAGTATTTCGCCATCATTCCGGCGGCGTTTGCGGCAACCTATCCACAGCTGAACGCGCTGAACGTGATGCACCTGCACTCCCCGGCATCGGCCATTCTCAGTGCAGTTATCTTTAACGCCCTGATCATTATCTTCCTGATCCCGCTGGCGCTGAAAGGGGTGAGCTATAAGCCGCTGACGGCGGCGGCCATGCTGCGCCGCAACCTGTGGATTTACGGTCTGGGCGGGCTGGTTGTGCCCTTTATTGGTATTAAGGTTATCGACGTGCTCCTGACGCTGTTCGGGCTGGTCTAAAAGGTGAATCAAATGACGATGTTACGTCCCGCTATACTGTTATTTATTCTGCTGTCTCTTATTACCGGCGGGCTTTACCCGCTGGTGACCACCGCGCTGGGCCAGTGGTGGTTTAAGGATCAGGCTAACGGCTCGCTGATACTGCAAAACGGTGAAAACCGCGGTTCTCGCCTGATTGGTCAGAACTTTACGGATGCCCGCTACTTCCAGGGACGCCCTTCCGCCACCGCTGAAAGCCCGTATAATCCGATGGCATCAGGCGGCAGTAACCTGGCGGGCAGCAACCCGGAGCTGGATAAAGCCGTTGCCGAACGCGTTGCCGCCCTGCGCGCCGCCAACCCGCAGGCCAGCCGTGACGTTCCCGTAGAGCTGGTCACTACCTCAGCCAGCGGGCTGGACTACAGCCTGACGCCACAGGCGGTGGCATGGCAAATCCCGCGCGTCGCCGCGGCCCGTCAACTGACCGTCGAACAGGTAAGCCAGCTGGTCGCAGAGCATACGCAAAAGCCGCTGGTCAGCTTCATCGGCATGCCGGTAGTGAATATTGTTGAGCTGAATCTGGCGCTGGACGCGCTAAGGAAAAACTAAATGACCGACGAGCCCATGCGCCCGGATCCGGACAGGCTGCTCGAACAGACGGCTGAAGCCCATCGTGGCAAACTGAAAATTTTCTTCGGCGCCTGCGCGGGCGTCGGGAAAACCTTCGCCATGCTGACGGAAGCCCAGCGGCTTCGGGCGCAGGGGCTCGATATTCTCATCGGCGTGGTGGAAACCCACGGACGTAAAGAGACAGCGGCGCTGTTGAAAGGACTTGCCACGCAGCCGCCACGCCGTATTAGCCATCGTGGACGGCTGGTCACGGAGTTCGATCTCGATGCCGCCCTCGCCCGCCGTCCTGCACTTATCCTGATGGACGAACTGGCGCACAGCAATGCACCAGGCTCGCGTCATCCAAAGCGCTGGCAGGATGTCGAGGAGCTGCTGGAAGCGGGCATTGATGTTTTCACTACCGTGAACGTTCAGCATCTGGAGAGCCTGAACGACGTGGTGAGCGGCGTGACCGGCATTCAGGTGCGCGAGACGGTGCCCGATCCCTTCTTTGATTCAGCAGATGAAGTGGTGCTGGTCGACCTGCCGCCGGACGACCTTCGCCAGCGCCTGCACGAAGGTAAAGTGTATATCGCAGGCCAGGCTGAGCGCGCCATCGAACATTTCTTTCGTAAAGGCAACCTGATTGCCCTGCGCGAACTCGCCCTGCGCCGTACCGCCGATCGCGTGGATGACCAGATGCGCGCCTGGCGCGACCTGCAGGGTCAGGAACGCGTCTGGCACACCCGGGATGCCATTCTGCTGTGCATCGGGCACGGTAGCGGCAATGAGAAATTGATCCGCACCGCCGCGCGCCTGGCGGCGAAATTTGGCAGCGTCTGGCATGCGGTCTATGTCGAAACGCCGCAGCTGCATGCTCTGCCCGAACATCAGCGGCGCGCCATCCTCAGCTCGCTGCGCCTGGCGCAGGAGCTGGGTGCCGAAACCGCGACCCTTTCCGATCCTCAGGAAGATAAAGCTATTCTGCGCTACGCGCGCGAGCACAACCTGGGGAAAATCGTCATTGGCCGTCGCCAGCATCGCCGCTGGTTTAGCCGCGAATCCTTCGCCGACAAGCTGGCCCGCCGCGCGCCGGATCTGGATCTGGTGATCGTGGCGCTGGATGACAAGCCCACGCCCCTGCCCAACCGTGCGCCGGATGCCCGCGCCTTTGGTGATAAATGGCGGATCCAGATCCGCGGCTGCCTTGTCGCCGTCGTGCTCTGCGCCCTGATTACCGTGATTGCCAGCCAGTGGCTGATCGCCTTCGACGCCGCCAACCTGGTGATGATTTACCTGCTCGGCGTGGTGGTGGTGGCGCTCTTCTTCGGACGCTGGCCGTCCGTGCTGGCGACGGTCATCAACGTTGTCAGCTTCGATCTTTTCTTCATTGCCCCGCGCGGAACGCTTGCCGTGTCCGACGTGCAGTACATTCTCACCTTTGGCGTGATGCTCACCGTCGGGCTGGTGATTGGTAATCTTACGGCGGGCGTTCGCTATCAGGCGCGTATTGCACGCTATCGCGAGCAGCGTACGCGCCATCTCTATGAGATGTCCAAATCGCTGGCAGTCGGCCGCACGCCGCTGGATATTGTCCAGACCAGCGAGCAATTTATTCGCTCTACGTTTAACGCCAGTAATCTT
The DNA here is from genome assembly GCF_018597345.1 of Enterobacter quasimori. NCBI lineage: Bacteria > Pseudomonadati > Pseudomonadota > Gammaproteobacteria > Enterobacterales > Enterobacteriaceae > Enterobacter > Enterobacter quasimori. Next base: position 1,315,941 of record NZ_JAHEVU010000001.1, read on the forward strand.
ATCCTGCTCCCGGACGAGCATGGCAACCTTCGTCCGCTCACCTCCGCCTCCGGCATGACGCCCTGGGATGAAGCCATCGCGCGCTGGAGTTTTGATAAAGGGCTGCCCGCAGGCGCAGGAACGGACACTCTGCCAGGCGTGCCTTATCAGATCCTGCCGCTACGCAGTGCGGATAAAAATCAGGGGCTGGTTATCGTTGAGCCAACCAACCTGCGCCAGCTGATGATCCCCGAACAGCAACGTTTACTGGAAACCTTCACCCTGCTGGTCGCCAGCGCGCTGGAACGACTGGCACTCACCGCCAGCGAAGAGCAGGCGCGGCTGGCAAGCGAGCGCGAAAGCATCCGAAATTCATTACTGGCGGCGCTCTCTCACGATCTACGCACCCCCCTTACCGTGCTGTTCGGTCAGTCTGAGATCCTGACGCTGGACCTGGCTGCAGAAGGTTCAAAACATGCGATGCAGGCCAGCGAAATCCGCCAGCATGTGCTGAATACCACACGGCTGGTGAATAACCTGCTGGATATGGCGCGCATCCAGTCTGGCGGGTTTAACCTCAAAAAAGAGTGGCTTACGCTGGAAGAGGTCGTCGGGAGCTCGCTGAAAATGCTGGAGCCCGGCCTGGGCGGTCGCCATATCGCATTGAACATGCCGGAACCGCTGACGCTAATTCACGTTGATGGCCCCCTGTTCGAGCGCGCGCTGATTAACCTGTTAGAAAACGCCGCTAAATATGCGGGAGCGAAAGCACAGATTGGCATTAATGCCACGGTGAAGGCACAAACGCTGCAGCTGGAAGTCTGGGATACCGGGCCGGGTATTCCGGTCGGGCAGGAAAAGGCCATTTTCGAAAAATTTTCGCGCGGTAACAAGGAATCTGCGATCCCCGGCGTTGGGCTGGGTCTCGCTATTTGCGAAGCGATTATTGACGTGCATGGCGGCACCATTTCGGCAGAGCACCGTCCGGAAGGCGGCGCACATTTTTGTGTTACACTTCCACTGGATACCCCACCAGAACTTGATGAATTACCAGAGGATTTGTGATTAACGTCCTGATTGTTGAAGATGAGCTCGCCATAAGCCGTTTTCTGCGTACCGCGCTGGAAGCCGACGGCCTGCGCGTTCATGAAGCCGGTACGCTTCAACGGGGCTTAATTGAGGCCGCGACGCGCAAGCCGGATCTGACGATCCTCGATTTGGGGCTACCTGATGGGGATGGCATCGATTTTATCCGTGAGGTTCGTCAGTGGAGCCAAATGCCGATTCTGGTGCTCTCTGCACGAACGGAAGAAGCGGATAAAATTGCCGCGCTGGATGCCGGCGCAGACGACTATCTTATCAAGCCCTTTGGCATTGGTGAGTTGCAGGCCCGGCTTCGCGTCGCATTGCGTCGTCATAATGCAACGACGCCTTCCGACCCGGTGTATACCTTCGGTGACGTTCTGGTCGATCTTGCCGCCCGGCGCATCACCCGGGCAGAGGAAGAGATCCACCTCACGCCTATCGAGTTTCGTCTGCTTGCCGTTTTGCTCAACAATCATGGCAAGGTGCTGACTAAGCGCCAGCTGTTAAGTCAGGTCTGGGGACCCAATGCCGTCGAGCATAGTCACTATTTACGCATTTATATGGGACACCTTCGTCAAAAACTTGAAGTTGACCCCGCGCGCCCTCGCCATTTATTAACTGAAACCGGTATCGGTTATCGGTTTATGATGTGAATAACTATTCAAATTAATTTCAAATAAAGAAAACCACCTTCCAAAATAGCCTTAAAAATAATCCAACCGTTATTTTACGGATTATTTCCGCCCAATAAAAACACCAAACAAACACAACATTAACACATCATCAACAAAACAGCATTTTGATCTGCGTTATTCATCAAAAACGACTAATTATTTGTGAAATGATCGGTTAACGGTGATCTCCTTCACAGTTAATCGCCATTTCCTGGATAAAATGACCATGCTTTCAATTACTGAAAGGAAAATGAAACATGGAAAACAACAATCGTTTAATGCCCCATATAAGGCGGACAACACATATCATGATGTTTGCCCACCGAAACTGCTTTGACTTTCATCTCTTTAACGCCCGGTAGTCCTTCGACTTCTGGCGCACTCGCTTACAGGCTATCCTGAAACACCTTATTTTACAGACTATTGCCTGTGACCTCGTGCGCTCATTCATCTTGATTCAGACTCATCCGCACCGGGCGGACTGAATTTCAATCATCAAAAAAGCAATTTACTGATTTTAATCAGCGGTCACCCTTTGCTTTTTTTCCGGAAAATTATCGATTTCTTTCTTGCAAGAAATCGAGGGACGATTATTACCTAAAATAAAGAGAGAAAGATGAAAAGTTTAAAAATCGCAGCCAGCCGTGCATGTCCGGATTGCTTTACTACCCAGCGTGAACTGGTGGATGTCCGCGCTTCTGATTATATTGATGTTGCCGCCATTGTTCTGGCGGTCACGGATATTGCCAGCGGTATTCTGGACGAAATAGAAGCCACCGGTTTTGGCATTCCTGTTTTTGTCGCGACGCACAAAGAAGAATTCATTCCGGCAGACTATTTATCGCGCATTCATGGCGTATTTGAGTATTCAGACACCAGCAACGATTTTTATGGACGCCAGCTGGAAGCGGCTGCACTGAAGTACGAAACCCAGCTTCGTCCACCGTTCTTCCGCGCCCTGGTCGATTACGTCAAACAGGGCAACAGCGCGTTCGACTGCCCGGGGCATCAGGGAGGACAGTTCTTCCGCCGCCATCCAGCCGGCAATCAGTTCGTTGATTTCTTTGGTGAGACGCTTTTCCGCTCCGATCTGTGTAACGCTGACGTCGCAATGGGCGATCTGCTCATTCATGAAGGTGCGCCGTGCATCGCCCAACAGCATGCGGCAAAAGTCTTTAATGCCGATAAGACCTACTTCGTGCTGAATGGCACCTCGTCATCCAACAAAGTAGTGCTTAACGCCCTGCTCACCCCGGGCGACCTGGTGCTGTTCGACCGTAACAACCACAAATCTAACCATCACGGTGCCCTCCTCCAGGCAGGCGCAACGCCGGTCTATCTCGAAACCGCGCGTAACCCGTACGGCTTCATTGGTGGCATTGACGCCCACTGCTTTGAAGAGAGTTATCTACGCGAGCTGGTGGCAGAGGTGGCGCCGGGCCGCGCGCGCGATGCGCGTCCGTTCCGTCTGGCGGTGATCCAGTTGGGTACCTATGATGGCACCGTCTATAACGCCCGTCAGGTGGTGGATAAGATTGGGCACCTGTGTGATTACATCCTCTTTGACTCGGCCTGGGTGGGCTACGAGCAGTTTATTCCGATGATGGCCGACTGCTCTCCGCTGCTGCTGGAGCTGAACGAAAACGATCCGGGGATCCTGGTCACCCAGTCCGTGCATAAACAGCAGGCCGGCTTCTCGCAAACCTCGCAAATCCACAAGAAAGACAGCCATATCAAAGGGCAACAGCGCTATGTCCCGCATAAGCGGCTGAATAATGCCTTTATGATGCACGCCTCCACCAGCCCGTTTTATCCGCTGTTTGCCGCGCTGGACATCAACGCCCGTATGCACGAAGGCCAGAGCGGCCGCAACATGTGGATGGACTGCGTGGTGAACGGTATCGAAGCGCGCAAGCTGATTCTGGAGAACTGCCGGTATCTGCGCCCCTTCGTGCCGGAGACGGTGGATGGCCGTCCGTGGGAGAGCTGGGACACGGCGGACATTGCGACCGATCTGCGTTTCTTCCACTTCGTGCCGGGTGAACGCTGGCACGCCTTTGAAGGCTACGCTGAGCACCAGTATTTTATCGACCCGTGCAAGCTGCTGCTGACCACGCCGGGCATCAACGCCCGCACCGGGGAATATGAGGACTTCGGCGTGCCCGCCACTATCCTCGCCAACTTCCTGCGTGAAAACGGCATCGTGCCGGAGAAATGCGATCTCAACTCGATCCTCTTCCTGCTCACGCCTGCGGAGGATATGGGCAAACTGCAGCAGCTGGTGGCGCAGCTTGTGCGCTTCGAAAAACTGCTCGAGAGCGATGTTCCGCTGAAGGAGGTCCTGCCTTCTCTCTACAAACAGCATCCGGAGCGTTACGCCGGTTACACCCTGCGCCAGATCTGCCAGGAGATGCACGACCTGTACGCCCGCCACAACGTGAAGCAGCTGCAGAAAGAGATGTTCCGCAAGTCCCATTTCCCGCGCGTCATGATGAACCCGCAAGAGGCGAACTATGCCTATCTGCGTGGTGAGGTCGAGCTGGTTTCACTGCGCGACGCGGAAGGCCGCATCGCAGCGGAAGGCGCCCTGCCTTATCCGCCGGGGGTGCTTTGCGTTGTGCCAGGTGAAGTCTGGGGCGGCTCCGTGCTGCGCTACTTCACCGCGCTGGAAGAAGGCATCAACCTGCTGCCGGGCTTCGCGCCGGAGCTGCAGGGGGTGTACGTCGAGGAGTGTGACGGTCGAAAACAGGTTCGCTGCTACGTCATTAAACAACCCGCCGCTCAGCCATCTCTGCTGAAAGGAGAAAAATTATGAGCAAGTCCAATAAGATGGGCGTGGTACAGCTCACCATCCTCACCATGGTGAACATGATGGGCTCCGGAATTATCATGCTGCCCACCAAGCTTGCAGAAGTGGGTACCATTTCGATTATGTCCTGGCTGGTAACGGCAGTCGGCTCAATGGCGCTGGCGTGGGCGTTTGCCAAGTGCGGGATGTTCAGCCGTAAGTCAGGCGGAATGGGCGGCTATGCCGAATACGCATTCGGTAAGTCCGGAAACTTTATGGCCAACTACACCTACGGGGTGTCGCTGCTGATCGCCAACGTGGCGATTGCCATCTCCGCCGTGGGCTACGGCACGGAGCTGTTTGGCGCGACGCTCAGCCCGGTACAGATTGGTTTAGCCACCATCGGCGTGCTGTGGATCTGCACCGTGGCCAACTTTGGCGGCGCGCGTATCACCGGACAGCTCAGCAGCATTACCGTCTGGGGCGTGATTATTCCCGTTGTCGGCCTGTGCATCATCGGCTGGTTCTGGTTCAGCCCGACCCTGTACGCCAACTCCTGGAACCCGCACCACGTACCGTTCTTTACCGCAGTTGGCTCCTCCATCGCCATGACGCTGTGGGCCTTCCTCGGTCTGGAATCCGCCTGCGCGAACGCGGAAGTGGTAGAGGATCCGGAGAAGAACGTGCCGATTGCGGTCCTCGGCGGCACGCTGGGCGCGGCGGTGATCTATATCGTTTCGACGAACGTGATTGCGGGCATCGTTCCGAATATGGATCTGGCCAACTCTACGGCGCCGTTCGGGCTGGCCTTCGCGCAGATGTTCACGCCGGAAGTCGGGAAAGTGATTATGGGTCTGATGGTCATGTCGTGCTGCGGTTCACTCCTTGGCTGGCAGTTCACCATCGCGCAGGTGTTTAAATCCTCCGCTGATGAAGGTTACTTCCCAAAAATCTTCTCTCGCGTGACCAAAGCGGATGCGCCGGTGCAGGGCATGCTGGCGATTGTTATCTTCCAGAGCGGATTGTCGCTGATGACCATTAGCCCGTCGCTGAACAGCCAGTTCAACGTGCTGGTCAACCTGGCGGTCGTGACAAATATCATTCCGTATATTCTGTCGATGGCGGCGCTGGTGATTATTCAGAAGGTGGCGAAGGTGGATCCACGCAAGGCGCGCGCGGCGAATATCGTGGCGCTGATTGGGGCAATCTACAGCTTCTATGCGCTCTACTCGTCCGGCCAGGAAGCGATGCTGTATGGCGCTATGGTGACCTTTATGGGTTGGACGCTGTACGGTCTGGTGTCACCACGGTTTGAATTGAAGAATAAGCACAGTTAGGTAAAAGCAAAACGGCAACCCAAGGGTTGCCGTTTTTAGTGTTTTCTCCCTCTCCCTGTGGGAGAGGGCTGGGGTGAGGGCATCAGCCCGCACCAGAACCGCGCTTACGCGTTTTTCAACACTTCGCTGACAATCTCTACCGCCTCTTTCTCAATCTGCTGACGGTGCTCAGCGCCGAGGAAGCTTTCGCAATAGATTTTGTACGCATCTTCCGTACCGGATGGACGCGCGGCGAACCAGCCGTTTTCGGTCATCACTTTCAGACCACCGATAGACGCGCCGTTGCCCGGTGCCGCCGTCAGACGTGCGGTGATCGGGTCGCCCGCCAGGGTGCTTGCGCTGACCATCTCCGGAGAGAGTTTGGACAGGGCTGCTTTCTGTGCAGAGGTCGCGCCAGCCTGAATGCGGTTATAGCTTGGTGCACCAAAGCGTGCCGCCAGATCGTTGTAATGTTCCTGCGGGTTTTTACCGGTGACGGCGGTGATTTCCGCCGCCAGCAGGCACATGATGATGCCGTCTTTATCGGTTGACCACGGCGTGCCGTCGAAGCGCAGGAAGGACGCGCCCGCGCTCTCTTCACCGCCGAAGCCGAAGCTGCCGTCGTGAAGACCGTCAACAAACCACTTGAAGCCCACCGGCACTTCTACCAGCTTGCGGCCCAGCGCCTCGACCACGCGGTCGATCATCGCGGAGGAAACCAGCGTCTTACCGACGGCCACCTCTTTGCCCCACTGCGGACGGTGCTGGAACAGGTAGTTAATCGCGACGGCCAGGTAGTGGTTCGGGTTCATCAGCCCTGCAGGGTTGACGATACCGTGACGGTCATAATCCGGGTCGTTAGCAAACGCCAGATCGAATTTGTCGCGCAGCGCCAGCAGGCCCGCCATTGCGCACTCCGAGGAGCAGTCCATGCGGATCGCGCCGTCTTTATCGAGGTGCATAAAGCGGAAGGTCTGATCGACGTGATCGTTCACGATGGTCAGATCCAGCCTGTAATGCTCTGCAATGCGCTTCCAGTATTCAATACCGGAGCCGCCCAGCGGATCCACGCCCAGCTTCAGACCGGCTTTCTGGATAGCCGCCATATCGACGATATCCGCCAGCCCTTCCACGAACGGCTGAACCAGATCCTGCTCTTTCACGTGACCGGACGCCATGGCGGCATCCAGAGAGATACGTTTAACGCCTTTCAGATCGTCCGCTAACAGGGCGTTCGCACGGTCTTCCACCACTTTGGTGACGTTGGTGTCTGCCGGGCCACCGTTAGGCGGGTTGTATTTAATGCCACCGTCGTCTGGCGGATTATGAGATGGCGTAATGACGATACCGTCAGCCTGAGCGCCACCTTTTTTGTTGTGTACGAGGATGGCGTTAGAGACCGCAGGCGTTGGCGTGAAACCGTTGTTCTCCTGAACAATCACATCCACACCGTTCGCTGCCAGCACTTCCAGTACGGAAATAAACGCGGGTTCAGACAGGGCGTGAGTATCTTTCCCCACGTAGCATGGACCGGTGACGCCATTTTTGGCGCGCTCTTCCGCTATGGCCTGGGCAATGGCCAGAATGTGCGGTTCGTTAAAGCTATGGCGCGCCGCGCTACCGCGGTGACCAGATGTGCCGAACTTCACTGCGTGTTCTGCGTTGCCCACGACCGGCTTCAGCACGTAATACTGCGCGGTCAGTTGAGCGACGTTAATCAAATCGCTTTGTTGTGCAGGTTGGCCTGCACGGCTGTGATTTGCCATTGCCTGGTCCTTTTGATGCAAGGGTTAAATTGTACCGCAAACCTTTTCAATCAATTCCGCCGGGAACTGCATGGACTGCATGATATGTTCAACCATGCTGCACTTGCGGCCCGTATTGGTATTGGTGATGACCCAGTACGGTGTGCCAGGGACATGTTTAGGTTTGGTTTGATTGCCATTTTGTAACAGCGTCTGTTCGTCGCCCGCGAAATAGACGCGGGTGCGACCGTGGAGCGACTCGGTCGCTTCAGCAAACGCTTTGTTATCCAGTGAATGAAGTGTAGACAGCACCAGCATAAAGCGGTTAACCGCCTTTTTCTGCTCTGCGTATTCATCAGACAGCAGCAGTTCACGTACTGCGCGCACTTTATCTTTTGCCGGTATCACGGCAGGTTTTGCTTGTGCAACAACGCTCGGCTGAGACACGACATCTTTTGTGACAGGGGTAGCAGGCTGTGAGGCGGCGGAAATTTTAAGCATACGCCGTAAAATGTCGGACGCGCTCTCCCCGATATGCCGCGTCTGGCTGGCAATAAACTGATAGAGTTCGTCATCAACTTCGATTGTTTTCATCTTAATCCAGTGCGATATCTTATCTGAATACAAGTCGTTGGGATTATAAGGTCAAATCCCAACAGCGGATAGCGTCAAACCCGGCAGGCGGCAAAAGTCAGATTAAACTGGATCCTTGCAGCCGGGCGGCAGAATGGTCAACATGATACCCTAACCTGACATACGTAAAAAAAGAACTTTGCCATGAAATTGAATACCCGAGCGCAATCTGCACAATCGCCGAACAATAATTCTCCCATCGTACTGGTTCACGGGCTGTTTGGTAGCCTCGATAACCTGGGCGTGCTGGCGCGCGATCTGGTTTCCGACCACGAAATTTTACAGGTTGATATGCGCAATCACGGTCTTTCCGGGCGTTCCGACGAGATGACCTACGCGGCGATGGCGCAGGATCTGCTGGATACGCTGGATGCACATAGCCTGCAGAAGGTAACGCTGATCGGGCATTCCATGGGTGGCAAAGCGGTAATGGCCCTGACGGCGCTTGCGCCAGAGCGTATCAACGGGCTGGTTGTCATTGACGTCGCGCCTGTGGATTACAACGTCCGCCGTCACGATGAGATTTTCGCCGCTATTAATGCGGTCACAGAAGCGGGTGTCGCGACGCGCCAGCAGGCGGCAGCAGTCATGCGTGAGCATCTGGATGAGGAAGGCGTCGTGCAGTTCCTGCTGAAGTCCTTCGTTGACGGACAATGGCGTTTTAACGTGCCGGTGCTCTGGGAGCAGTACAATAACATCGTGGGCTGGGAAACCGTGCCCGCGTGGCCACTCCCTACCCTCTTTATTCGCGGCGGAAACTCTCCGTACGTTACCGATGCCTACCGCGACACGCTGTTGGCCCAATTCCCGCAGGCTCGCGCCCATGTGATTGCCGGTGCCGGGCACTGGGTTCATGCCGAAAAACCGGACGCCGTACTGCGCGCCATTCGTCGCTATCTCTCTGATACTGCAAATTGATTAAAAAGAGAGCGACTGGAAGGTTGTGGGCTTCCAGTCGTTGGCGTGCCGTTTTCGGTGATGTATGATGGCGCGCTTATCGCCCGGGCATTAGCAGGGCGGCGTATTTCCCCCGAAGTCTCAGAATCATGGCCAAAGAACAAACGGACCGTACGACACTAGATCTGTTCGCGAATGAGCGTCGACCGGGACGACCGAAAACGAATCCGCTCTCGCGCGATGAACAGCTGCGTATTAATAAACGCAACCAGCTTAAACGCGATAAAAATCGTGGGCTTAAGCGTGTCGAACTGAAGCTGAACGCCGATGCTGTCGATGCACTCAATGAGCTGGCCGAGGCGCGTAACATCAGCCGCAGCGAGCTGATTGAAGAGATGTTAATCACCCAGCTTGAGACATTGCGCAGCAAGGCATAAGTCTGAAAATCCCCTTTATGACCCTTTTCATGTAGCACAGAGTGCAGTCCTGCGCGATAGCTGTTTCCGCAGGGTTGCCAGTTCTGCTATTATTGCCCTTATCCGTGGACAAATTGCGCCACCATACCATTAAGTTTCAAGAGGTTATTTTACTCATGGCAATCATCGGCATTTTCTTCGGCAGTGATACCGGCAATACCGAAAATATCGCAAAAAACATTCAAAAACAGCTCGGTAAAGACGTTGCCGATGTGCACGACATCGCCAAGAGCAGCAAAGAAGATCTCGAAGGCTATGACATCCTGCTGCTGGGTATCCCGACCTGGTACTACGGTGAAGCGCAGTGTGACTGGGACGATTTCTTCCCAACGCTGGAAGAAGTTGATTTCAACGGTAAGCTGGTCGCGCTGTTCGGTTGCGGTGACCAGGAAGACTACGCAGAATACTTCTGTGACGCGCTGGGCACCATCCGCGACATTATTGAGCCGCGCGGTGCTGCTATCGTGGGCCACTGGCCAACGGCAGGTTACCACTTTGAAGCCTCTAAAGGCCTGGCAGACGACGACCACTTTGTCGGCCTGGCCATTGACGAAGACCGTCAGCCGGAACTGACCGCTGAACGCGTTGAGAAATGGGTTAAGCAGGTTCGCGAAGAACTGAACCTCGACGACATTCTTAACGCCTGATTTCCCGGTGGCGCAACTCCGGTTGCGCCCGTTTACCAGGTAAAACCGATTAAATTAATTGCTACAAACTTTTAACTTTCTCGCTCAGACCTGTACAATATCCCCCTGGTAAAAAGTGGATGCCATCGAACAAGTTTGTTGGTGATACCCCATTTTTATAAGCATACTTTGCTTGAGACTTGCAGTTTTCATTTAGCCATGGCAGTTCTATAATGAGACGCATTATCCCAAGTGCATTTTCTGTCACTTCTTCTTTAGAAGTGAATCGTTTAGCAACAGGACAGATTCCGCATGACTGACAACAATACCGCATTAAAGAAGGCTGGCCTGAAAGTAACGCTTCCTCGGTTAAAAATCCTTGAAGTGCTTCAGGGGCCAGACAATCACCATGTCAGTGCGGAAGACCTCTACAAACGTCTTATCGACATGGGTGAAGAGATTGGGCTGGCAACCGTGTATCGCGTGCTGAACCAGTTTGATGACGCGGGCATTGTTACCCGTCATAACTTCGAAGGCGGCAAATCCGTTTTCGAGCTGACCCAGCAGCACCATCACGATCACCTGATCTGCCTCGATTGTGGCAAGGTTATTGAATTCAGCGATGATTCCATCGAATCACGCCAGCGTGAAATCGCCGCACGTCACGGCATTCGCCTGACCAACCACAGCCTGTACCTGTATGGCCACTGTGCTGAAGGCGATTGCCGCGAAGACGACCACGCGCACGACGCGAAATAATATCGTGTTTATACTCTGAGCCAGCCGTAAGGTTGGCTTTTTTTTGCGTTAAAAAGCCCGGTGGCGCTGCGCTTACCGGACCTACGGGCTATCATACCTTTGTAGGTTCGGTAAGCGCAGCGCCACCGGGCGTAAAGCAACTTATTTATTGTTATTGCGTATCTCGTTCCAGATCTTGTCGCAACGCTTCGCCACTTCCTGATCGTTACCGGTTTTACGCGCCTGAATGCAGGCCTGGTAATCCATCACGCGAACGTTTTCCTGCGTTGCAAACTGCTCATGCGCTTTCTCTTTCTTCAGCACATTCAGCACGCTCTGACAGGCTTCGATTTTCTCCGGCGATCCTTCCGCCGTATTGATACAGGCGCTATAGGCCTCCTTCAGGCGGGAATCTTCTTTTGGTGCCTCAGTCTGAGCACACGCCACCAGCCCTGATGCCAACAGCGCGACGATTACGATTTTTTTCATCATGTGCAGTCTCCATACCGGCGGGACATCGCCCGCCGGTGTGTTCATCAGAAGATAGTGAATGGCGCGATAACCATGAATTTCACGTCACGTTCATCCTGGAAGATGTTGCCGTAACCGCCCGCGTAGCTCGGGATATCGGAGTGGTTGTCATACTGCGTGAAGTGCAGTTTGAACATCGTCCCTTTTGCACGTCCATCCTGCAGGGTGTAGATCGCATCCAGGCTGTACGAAGACTCTTTCAGACGGTAGTTTGGATCGTAGTACGCGTCCGGGGTCGCCATATCCGCGGGTTTTGCATCCCAGGCGTAAGCGTAAGATGCCCCCACCGCCCAGCCCGGCAGGTTCCAGTTTTTCAGGTCATACATTGCACCGAAGAACACGGCTTTTTCGCCATCGGCGTTGAAGTCGGAGCGGTTATCCCACCAGATATCGAGACGACCATTTGAGGACGCGTAGGTTGGCGTCATACGCTGCAGGAAATAGCCCTGCTGCCCTTCTGCCTTCACCCATGTCCCTTCCAGACGTAAATCAACCTGGCCCACTTTGTAGCCGAAGGTCAGCGCCTGCAGCCATGCAGTGCCGTCATAGATATCGTTAACGGTGCCATTGCTGGCTTTATCGCGGGTACCGTAGAACTGGTAACTGGTGCTCAGCGGGCTGCCCACAACATCAAATTTGTAGCTGGCTTTTGCAAAGTACTGGTCAATATATCCTTCCGCCTGACCAAAGGCGGCTTCCAGCACCAGGTCATTTTTGAAATCGTATTTCGCGCCCAGCGAGTGGAGGTAATCAACTTTGGTTTTCTTATCGTTCTGGTAGAACTTGTCCATCTCAATGTGCCACGGCGCTTTGTACTCGTTGGTCCACATATAGGAGAAGCTCAACGCGCCCGCATCGCCGTAGTCAAAGTTAGCCCCGGCTTCCGCGCCCTGATAGGTACCCGGCATAAAGCTCCAGTGCGGCGCTAACAGCGTTTGACCGGTTGGCTGAATATAGCCCCCGCGCGCCCAGACCGGGCCGTATTTGAATTTCGCTGCTGCCTTGTACAGGCTGACACCGCTTTTATCGCCAGACCAGTCTTCTTTATACGCTTTGTTACTGGAGGAGAAGGCGATTTCGTTCGGGTGTCCGCTGTCGCCGTTTTCAGCCATTTCAATGGCGGTGAAGGCAGCAATATCCAGACCAAACATATCTGCGGCATAGCCAGACTGGAAGTCCAGGTTAGCGTTCCAGGTGGAGTGCGAAAGGTTGGTTTTATATTTGTCTTCAGTGACGTCTTTACGGTCACGCTCACGCTGCCAGTAATAAATACCGCCCGTGAGTGTAGAATCTTCGATGAAACCTGCGGCTTTTGCCTCTGGTGCCACCACCAGGCCCGACATTGCTGTCACACCGGCGATAGCCAGCGCCAGCGCACTACGTTTGCCACTGAACGTACGCATAGATTATTCCTCTTTGACGAATTAAAACGCCTCAACGGCGAAAATATAAAAGACCAAAAGGTCAGGGGTAGTTAGAAATACCCTCGAATTAACTACCGCCTTTAGGTTATTTTTCGCGACGCGAATTATCAATGCTTTTCCGTGGGCAAAAGTCAGGATTATGACGAAGTGCACATAATTAGTAGTGCTTTGTAACATTTAGAGGAGAGCGAGGATTGGCGGGGAAATATCAGAAATATCAGGGGATAGCGCAGGTGTTTGCCGTATGTTTTTCAGCCTTTTTGTATTTCGTAAAAATACAAACTTTTTTTAGAAAAATAAGTAGCACCTCATTGACCAGATATTTTAGCGGTTTATCTTTAGGCCCTGGCTTAATACCATGATCATTAAATAAAAAAAACGCCGCAATAAGCGGCGTTTGTCTCTCATTGACCAGAGCAGCAATATTATTCGCCGATCTTAGCCCAGGTGTCACGCAGGCCGACGGTGCGGTTAAATACCGGTTTTTCTGCGGTGCTGTAACGGCTGTCCAGGCAGAAGTAACCTTCACGCTCGAACTGGAATGCTTTACCCACTTCAGCCGCTTTCAGGGACGGCTCAGCGTAACCCTGTCTGATAACGAGTGACTCAGGGTTGATGGTCGCCAGGAAGTCTTCCGCCGCACCTGGGTTAGGCACGCTGAAAAGACGATCGTACAGACGAATTTCTACCGGCAGCGCGTGGGATGCGCTCACCCAGTGGATAACGCCCTTCACTTTACGGCCGTCAGCAGGATCTTTGCTCAGCGTTTCAGCGTCATAAGAACAGAAGATGGTGGTGATGTTACCTTCCGCATCTTTCTCAACGCGCTCGGCTTTGATCACATAAGCATTACGCAGACGGACCTCTTTGCCCAGCACCAGACGCTTGTACTGCTTGTTGGCTTCTTCGCGGAAGTCAGCGCGGTCAATCCAGATCTCGCCGCTGAACGGCACATCACGGCTTCCCATTTCCGGTTTGTTCGGATGGTTAGGCATGGAGACCAGCTCGCTTTCACCCTGCGGATAGTTTTCGATGACCAGTTTCACCGGATCGATAACCGCCATCGCGCGCGGGGCGTTTTCGTTCAGGTCTTCACGAATGCAGGATTCCAGAGAAGCGATCTCAATGGTGTTGTCCTGCTTGGTGACACCGATACGTTTGCAGAACTCGCGGATAGACGCGGAGGTGTAGCCACGACGGCGCAGGCCGGAGATGGTCGGCATACGCGGGTCATCCCAGCCTTCAACGTGCTTGTCGGTCACCAGCAGGTTCAGCTTACGCTTGGACATCACGGTGTATTCCAGATTCAGACGAGAGAACTCGTACTGACGCGGATGCACAGGAATGGTGATGTTATCCAGCACCCAGTCGTACAGACGGCGGTTGTCCTGGAACTCCAGCGTACACAGAGAGTGCGTAATGCCTTCCAGCGCATCGCTGATGCAGTGAGTGAAGTCGTACATCGGGTAGATGCACCACTTGTTACCGGTCTGGTGGTGTTCCGCAAACTTAATGCGATACAGCACCGGATCGCGCATCACGATGAACGGAGACGCCATATCGATTTTGGCACGCAGGCACGCTTTGCCTTCCTCGAAGCCGCCGGCACGCATTTTTTCAAACAGCGCCAGGTTCTCTTCCACGCTGCGATCGCGGAACGGGCTGTTTTTGCCCGGCGCGGTCAGCGTACCGCGGTATTCGCGGATTTCGTCAGCAGACAGCTCGTCGACATACGCCAGACCTTTATTGATCAGTTCTACCGCATAGGCGTACAGCTGATCGAAATAGTCAGAGGAGTAGCAGATATCGCCAGACCAGTTGAAGCCCAGCCACTGTACGTCGTTCTTAATGGACTCAACGTATTCGATGTCTTCTTTTACTGGGTTGGTGTCATCGAAACGCAGGTTGCACTGGCCCTGGTAGTCCTGGGCAATGCCAAAGTTCAGGCAGATAGATTTTGCATGCCCGATGTGCAGGTAGCCGTTCGGCTCCGGCGGGAAACGGGTATGGATTGTGGTGTGCTTACCACTGGCCAGATCTTCATCGATGATCTGACGAATAAAGTTACTCGGGCGGGCTTCTGCCTCACTCATCGTGGATTCCTCAAAGCGTAAACAACGTATAACGGCGTATGATCTTATAAGCCGGACGTAGTGACAACCCTTAAAACGTCTCTGAAGAAAATAATGGGGGCATTTGCTGCAAAAAAAAGCGGCGGAGGATATCCCCCGCCGCTTAAGGCATGACTCTACTCAGGAGCGATTACTTGCCTTTAATCTCGTACAGCGGGGTTTGACCCGCAACCACCTGACCTTTCGCCTGGATAACCAGACCGCTGAAGTCGTCGATATTGCTGCACACCACCGGGCTTATCATCGAGCGCGCGTTAGCGTTCAGGAAGTCCAGATCCATTTCCAGAATCGGCTGGCCAGCCACTACTTCTGCACCCTCTTCCACCAGGCGAGTAAAGCCCTGGCCGTTCAGCGCAACGGTATCGATACCCATGTGGACAACGATCTCCGCGCCTTTTTCCGTTTCGAGGCAGAACGCGTGGTTGGTGTTGAAGATTTTCACGATGGTACCGGCAGCTGGAGACACAACGGTTTTATCCGTTGGCTTCACGGCGACGCCGTCACCGACCGCTTTGCTGGCGAAGGCTTCATCAGGTACCTGCTCAAGGTCAACCACGTCACCCGTTACCGGAGAGACCAGCGCGGCCACCGTCACGGCGTTAGGCACGGCCTGCGGCTTCGCTACCGGGGCAGCGGTCGACGCCGGCGCGCTGTCGGCTGATGCCGCCGCGACCGGGCCACGGGCAACCACTTTCTTCATTTCGTCACCGATGGATTCCGCTTTGGCACCCACGATAACCTGAATAGTTTGTTTGTTCAGTTTAACCACGCCCGATGCACCAAGGCGTTTACACATTGCGTCGCTGACGCGTGCAGAGTCACCCACCGTCAGACGCAGACGGGTGATGCAGGCATCAATGGCTTTCAGGTTATCAGTCCCCCCGACGGCAGCGATATAGCTGGTCGCCAGTTGAGTCAGACCCTCTTCGGTATTGCTGTTGGCTTCGCTGGTTACAACGTCGTCATTGGTATCTTCACGGCCCGGCGTTTTGAGGTTAAACATACGAATAACCGCAGTGAACAGCACGAAGTAGATGACGAAGAAGACCAGACCCATTACCACCAGCATCCAGACGTTCTTGCTTGCCGCCGGCAGGTTGTACATCAACACGTAGTCGATCGCGCCTGCAGAGAAGGAGAAGCCAGCATGAATGCCCAGCAGGGTCGCCACAAAGAGGCTGATACCGGTAAGCACCGCATGCATGAGGTACAGCACCGGCGCCAGGAACATGAACAGGAATTCCAGCGGCTCGGTTACACCGGTCAGGAACGCGGTAATCGCAACGGACAGCAGCATGCCGCCAACCATTGGGCGACGCGCTTTTGGCGCAGCCAGGTACATCGCCAGCGCAGCGCCCGGCAGACCAAACATCATGATTGGGAAGAAGCCAGACATGAACATGCCTGCGGTGCCGTCACCCGCGTAGAAGCGGTTAATATCGCCGTGGAATACGGTGCCCGCAGCATTGGTGAACTCACCAATCTGGAACCATGCGATAGTGTTCAGCACCTGATGCAGACCGGTTGGGATCAGCAGACGGTTGATAAACCCAAAGATACCTGAGCCCACTGCACCCGCTGAAACAATCCACTCACCGCCCGCATGGATCGCATGCTGTACCGGTGGCCAGACGTAGCCAAAGATAGCGGCCAGAACCAGACAGAAGAAGCCCGTCGCGATCGGCACGAAACGTTTGCCGCCAAAGAAACTCAGGAAGTCTGGCAGCTTAATGTTTGCCCAACGGTTGTACACAGCACCGCCGACCAGACCGGTAATGATACCTGCCAGCACGCCCATGTTGATTTCTGGGTTAATCGTTACCATCGCTTTCGTCAGGATGAAATAACCGACTGCCCCTGCCAGCGCTGCGGCACCCGCGCTGTCTTTTGACCAGCTTGATGCCACACCGATGGCGAAAATCAGCGCCAGGTTGTCAAAAATAGCACCGCCAGCCTGGGCAATAAACGGTACGTTAAGAAGATCGGGTTGCCCGAATCGCAGCAGCAGCGCTGCAACCGGTAGCACGGCGATAGGGAGCTGCAAAGCCCTACCTAGGCGCTGGAAAAAACCTAAAATATTCATCCTATTCCCCCTACGAGACCCTTTTTTCAGGCTCGTGCATAAACTATGTTTTTATTGTGTCACGAACGATAGATACCGTTGATAATTCACTGGCAGTCTGAGTGTGTGAAAAATTAATTCGTATCGCAAATTAAACACCTATTTTTTGTGATTTTTGTCACCAAATATCGTATTCAACCCTCCCTTACACTGGCTAACAGCGAAAACTTATTTTATCATTCAAAAAATCAAGGCGGTTTGATCCGGCCTGAAAGTTTCCAGGTTACGCTTTAGTATCAGGTTCCGAAGCCATCCGCCCACTCTTCTACTTAAACTTTGAGGTGAACAATGAGACTGATTCCCCTGGCAACTGCTGAACAAGTTGGTAAATGGGCCGCTCGCCATATCGTAAACCGCATTAACGCGTTTAAGCCGACCGCCGATCGTCCTTTCGTTCTTGGCCTGCCAACCGGCGGCACGCCGCTGACCGCCTACAAGGCGCTGGTTGAGATGCATAAAGCAGGCCAGGTTAGCTTCAAACATGTTGTGACCTTCAACATGGATGAATACGTTGGCTTACCGAAAGACCACCCGGAAAGCTACCATAGCTTCATGCACCGTAATTTCTTTGATCACGTTGATATCCCTGCTGAAAATATTAACCTGCTGAATGGAAACGCGCCGGATATTGACGCAGAATGCCGTCAGTATGAAGAAAAAATCCGTTCTTACGGTAAAATCCACCTGTTCATGGGTGGCGTGGGCAACGACGGTCATATCGCGTTCAACGAACCAGCGTCTTCTCTGGCTTCCCGTACCCGTATTAAAACGCTGACCCATGACACCCGCGTGGCAAACTCCCGTTTCTTTGACGGCGACGTGAACCAGGTTCCAAAATACGCCCTGACCGTTGGCGTAGGTACCCTGCTGGATGCCGAAGAAGTGATGATCCTGGTACTGGGCGCCGTGAAAGCGCAGGCACTCCAGGCTGCCGTTGAAGGCAACGTTAACCATATGTGGACCATCAGCTGCCTGCAGCTGCATCCTAAAGCCGTCGTCGTGTGTGACGAACCGTCCACGATGGAGCTGAAAGTGAAAACGCTGAAATACTTCAACGAGTTAGAAGCCGAGAACATCAAAGGTCTGTAATTGAATAACCGCCTCTTTATCAAGAGGCGGCCGCTTTTTTTAACCGGGGGTCGTTATGTACGCTTTAACCCACGGTCGGATTTATACCGGCCATGAAATTCTGGATGACCACGCGATTGTTATCGCGAATGGCCTGATTGAACGTGTTTGCCCGCTGGCAGAGCTGCCACCGGAGATTGAACAGCGCTCACTCAATGGAGCAGTAATCTCCCCCGGTTTCATCGACGTACAGCTCAACGGCTGCGGCGGTGTGCAATTCAATGATACCGCCGATGCGGTAACGGTAGAAACGCTGGAGATCATGCAGAAAGCCAACGAGAAATCGGGCTGCACCAGCTATTTGCCAACGCTCATTACCAGCAGTGATGAGCTGATGAAGCAGGGTATCCGCGTGATGCGCGAATATCTGGCCAAACACCCTAACCAGGCGCTGGGTCTGCACCTTGAAGGGCCATGGCTAAACATGGTCAAGAAAGGAACGCATAACCCGGATTACGTGCGTAAGCCTGATGTGGAGCTGGTTGACTACATGTGTGCCAACGCCGATGTGATCACCAAAGTGACGCTGGCACCTGAAATGACCGGCACGGACGTCATTAGCAAGCTGGCTGGCGCCGGGATCGTGGTTTCAGCAGGCCACTCAAACGCCACGCAGAAAGAAGCGAAAGCCGGTTTCCGCGCGGGCATTACCTTTGCGACGCACCTGTATAACGCCATGCCGTATATCACGGGGCGTGAACCGGGTCTGGTCGGGGCGATTCTGGATGAGCCAGACGTCTACTGCGGCATTATCGCAGACGGCTTGCACGTCGATTACACCAACATTCGCAACGCCAAACGCCTGAAAGGTGACAAGCTTTGCCTGGTAACGGACGCTACCGCACCGGCAGGTGCAAATATTGAGCAGTTCATTTTTGCCGGTAAAACAATATACTACCGCAATGGACTCTGTGTGGATGAAAACGGTACGCTGAGCGGTTCCTCTTTGACCATGATTGAAGGGGTGCGTAACCTGGTTGAGCACTGCGGGATTGCGCTTGAGGAAGCCCTGCGCATGGCAACCCTTTATCCGGCCCGAGCAATCGGCGTGGATAAACAGCTCGGCGGAATTGCACCGGGTATGGTTGCAAACCTGACGGCGTTCACACACGATTATAAAATTATTAAGACCATCGTTAATGGTAACGAGGTCGTCACTGAGTAAGTAAAAGTATGACACCAGGCGGACAAGCTCAAATCGGTAATGTCGATCTCGTTAAACAACTTAACAGCGCGGCAGTTTATCGCCTGATTGACTCACACGGGCCAATCTCTCGAATTCAGATAGCCGAACAAAGCCAGCTTGCCCCCGCCAGCGTAACAAAAATTACGCGTCAGCTTATTGAGCGCGGTCTGATCAAAGAAGTCGATCAGCAGGCCTCCACCGGGGGCCGCCGCGCCATCTCCATCATTACCGAAACCCGCAATTTCCAGGCGATTGGCGTGCGTCTTGGTCGTCATGACACCACCCTTACGCTTTACGATCTGAGCAGCAAAGCCATCGCTGAAGAGCACTATCCGCTTCCGGAGCGCACCCAGGAGACGCTGGAGCACGCGCTGCTGAACACCATCGCGCACTTTATTGAGAGCTGTCAGCGTAAGATCCGCGAACTTATTGCTATCTCAGTGATCCTGCCCGGTCTTGTCGACCCGGAAAGCGGCGTGATTCGCTATATGCCGCACATTCAGGTTGAAAACTGGGGGCTGGTCGACGCGCTGGAAAAGCGCTTTAAAGTGACCTGCTTTGTGGGTCACGATATTCGCTCGCTGGCGCTGGCTGAGCACTACTTTGGTGCGAGCCAGGACTGCGAAGACTCTATTCTGGTGCGCGTACACCGGGGAACGGGTGCGGGCATTATCTCGAATGGCCGCATTTTTATAGGCCGCAACGGCAACGTCGGCGAGATTGGTCACATTCAGGTTGAGCCCCTCGGCGAGCGCTGCCACTGCGGCAACTTTGGCTGCCTTGAAACGGTTGCCGCCAACGCCGCCATCGAGCACCGCGTTCGCCATCTGCTGGAACAGGGCTATCAAAGCCGCGTAACGCTGAACGACTGTAAGATCGGCACCATCTGCAAAGCCGCGAATAAAGGTGACGCGCTGGCCTGCGAAGTGATCGAGCAGGTTGGACGCCATCTTGGTAAAACCATCGCCATTGCCATCAACCTGTTTAACCCGCAAAAAGTCGTGATTGCCGGGGAAATCGTCGAAGCTGAAAAAGTCTTACTGCCCGCCATTGAAGGTTGCATCAATACCCAGGCGCTGAAAGCGTTTCGTCAGAATTTACCGGTAGTGAGATCTACGCTGGATCACCGCTCCGCAATTGGTGCTTTTGCTCTGGTAAAACGCGCCATGCTCAACGGGATCCTGCTCCAGCATTTGCTGGAAAGTTGATCGGGACTTATAGTAACGCCTTCTTTTTTTGATGTCGGATTGTCCATGACCATTAAGAATGTAATTTGTGATATCGACGGCGTGCTGATGCACGACAACGTTGCCGTGCCGGGTGCTGCGGAGTTTCTTCACCGCATCATCGACAAAGGAATGCCACTGGTTCTTCTCACGAACTACCCTTCCCAAACCGGTCAGGATCTGGCAAACCGCTTTGCCACGGCGGGCGTCAACGTGCCGGACAGCGTGTTTTATACCTCCGCAATGGCAACCGCTGATTTTCTGAAGCGTCAGGAAGGAAAAAAGGCCTATGTCGTTGGTGAAGGCGCGCTGATCCACGAGCTGTATAAAGCAGGCTTTACCATTACCGATGTGAACCCGGACTTTGTGATTGTCGGCGAAACGCGCTCCTTTAACTGGGAGATGATGCATAAAGCTGCGTATTTTGTCGCCAGCGGCGCGCGCTTTATCGCCACTAACCCGGATACGCACGGCCGCGGTTTTTATCCGGCCTGCGGCGCGCTGTGCGCCGGTATCGAAAAAATCTCCGGTCGTCAGCCGTTCGTTGTCGGGAAACCGAGCCCGTGGATCGTTCGTGCCGCGCTGAACAAAATGCAGGCCCACTCTGAAGAAACCGTGATTGTCGGCGACAACCTGCGCACCGATATTCTGGCCGGTTTCCAGGCGGGCCTGGAGACGATTTTGGTCCTCTCTGGCGTCTCTCAGCTTGATGACATAGACGCGATGCCGTTCCGGCCAAGCTGGATATACCCCTCCGTCGACGAAATCGACATCATCTGATTCCGAACCACGCCTCAGGGCGTGGTTTTTTTATTTTCTCGCCTGTAAAACACAACTGCATCTAACGGAAAAGTACTTTCATTGCATAATCATCAATAAAAGTGCTCACGACATACGCATTTTTCACAGATCGGCAACCGCCATTGCACTATTTCCGTTTTCACCCGTAAAACGCTTGCGCGCCCTGCCCCTTTGCGGCATTTTCATAAGCAAGCAACATTACAAAGCAACAGGGTTAACGGAGAAGGTTATGTGTTCAATTTTTGGCGTACTGGATATTAAAACTGACGCAGGCGAACTGCGTAAAAAGGCACTCGAACTGTCCCGCCTGATGCGCCATCGCGGACCGGACTGGTCAGGCGTTTACGCCAGTGACAAAGCGATTCTGGCTCACGAACGTCTGTCTATTGTTGACGTCAACGCCGGTGCACAGCCGCTGTATAACGAGAAAAAAACGCACGCGCTGGCTGTCAACGGTGAGATCTACAACCACCAGGCGCTGCGCGCCGAGTACGGCGACCGCTACGCGTTCCAGACCGGTTCTGACTGTGAAGTGATCCTGGCGCTTTATCAGGAGAAAGGCCCGGAGTTCCTGGACGACCTGCAGGGCATGTTCGCCTTCGCGCTGTACGACAGCGAAAAAGACGCTTACCTGATTGGCCGCGACCACATCGGTATTATCCCGCTGTACATGGGCCACGATGAACACGGCAACTTCTACGTTGCCTCTGAAATGAAAGCCCTGGTGCCGGTCTGCCGCACCATCAAAGAGTTCCCGGCGGGCAGCTACCTGTGGAGCAAAGACGGCGAGATCCGTCCGTACTATCAGCGTGACTGGTTCGACTACGACGCGGTAAAAGACAACGTCACCGACAAAGCCGAGCTGCGTCAGGCGCTGGAAGACTCCGTGAAAAGCCACCTGATGTCAGACGTGCCTTACGGCGTACTGCTCTCTGGCGGTCTGGACTCCTCCGTGATCTCCGCGATCACCAAGAAATTCGCGGCCCGTCGCGTGGAAGATCAGGAGCGCTCAGAAGCCTGGTGGCCACAGCTGCACTCCTTTGCCGTGGGCCTGGAAGGCGCACCTGACCTGAAAGCCGCGCAGGAAGTGGCAAACCACCTCGGCACCGTGCACCATGAAATTCACTTCACCGTGCAGGAAGGCCTGGATGCGATCCGCGATGTGATCTATCACATTGAAACCTATGACGTAACGACCATTCGCGCGTCTACGCCGATGTACCTGATGTCGCGTAAGATTAAAGCGATGGGCATCAAGATGGTGCTCTCCGGTGAAGGTTCTGACGAAGTGTTTGGCGGCTACCTGTACTTCCACAAAGCGCCGAATGCCAAAGAGCTGCACGAAGAGACCGTGCGTAAGCTGCAGGCGCTGCACATGTTCGACTGTGCGCGTGCCAACAAAGCGATGTCCGCATGGGGCGTGGAAGCGCGCGTGCCGTTCCTGGATAAGAAATTCCTCGACGTGGCGATGCGCATCAACCCGCAGGACAAAATGTGCGGCAACGGCAAAATGGAAAAACATATCCTGCGCGAATGTTTTGAATCCTACCTGCCGGCAAGCGTGGCGTGGCGTCAGAAAGAGCAGTTCTCTGATGGCGTAGGCTACAGCTGGATCGACACCCTGAAAGAGGTCGCGGCGAAACAGGTTTCTGACCAACAGCTGGAAACCGCAAGCTTCCGCTTCCCGTACAACACGCCGGGCTCGAAAGAAGCGTATCTCTACCGTGAAATTTTTGAAGAATTGTTCCCGGTACCGAGCGCTGCGGAGTGCGTGCCGGGTGGCCCGTCCGTCGCCTGCTCGTCTGCCAAAGCGATCGAATGGGATGAATCGTTCAAATCCATGAACGATCCGTCAGGACGTGCGGTAGGCGTTCACCAGTCAGCCTACAAATAATCGTGCATTTCATCATCAGGCCCTGCGGGGCCTGATTTTTTTTGCCCCGCTTTTGCACAGCTAAAAACGATTAATAACCAATAATTGCCGAATATTCGGTCACGCTGTTCGCAACCTAACCAAACAGTCACATTCCGGCTATTTTCGTTGAAAAAGGTGTTGACGCTGCAAGGGTCTATACGCATAATGCGCCCCGCAACGCCGATAAGGTAACGCGAAAAAAGATGGCTACGTAGCTCAGTTGGTTAGAGCACATCACTCATAATGATGGGGTCACAGGTTCGAATCCCGTCGTAGCCACCATCTTTTTTGCGGGAGTGGCGAAATTGGTAGACGCACCAGATTTAGGTTCTGGCGCCGCAAGGTGTGCGAGTTCAAGTCTCGCCTCCCGCACCATTCCCGGGTAAGCGTTGCACGGATGGGGTATCGCCAAGCGGTAAGGCACCGGTTTTTGATACCGGCATTCCCTGGTTCGAATCCAGGTACCCCAGCCATATTTCTTCGATTTTGCGGTTCTCCGCGGTATTGGGGTATCGCCAAGCGGTAAGGCACCGGTTTTTGATACCGGCATTCCCTGGTTCGAATCCAGGTACCCCAGCCATCGAAGATTGCAGTACTGGCTACGTAGCTCAGTTGGTTAGAGCACATCACTCATAATGATGGGGTCACAGGTTCGAATCCCGTCGTAGCCACCAAATTTAGATTATCGATGTTGCTCGGTAATGAAAAAAATTGTTGGGGTATCGCCAAGCGGTAAGGCACCGGATTCTGATTCCGGCATTCCGAGGTTCGAATCCTCGTACCCCAGCCAATTTAAAAAAGTCGTTAAGCAGTTTGTTTAACGCATTTGGGGTGTCGCCAAGCGGTAAGGCTCTGGTTTCTGATACCAGCATTCCGGGGTTCGAATCCCTGCACCCCAGCCACTTAAGTAACAAAAAAGCCCGCTCTGCGGGCTTTTTTGTTTTTGTACAGAATTGTGCGGCCTGATGCCCTCACCCTGGCCCTCTCCCACGGGGAGAGGGAAAAAAGTTTAGAGTCCGAGGGCGTACTTCAGGGCCTGACGCTTAAGACCACCGGCGCGTTCCGCTGCCATCAGGCCAATATTACGCAGAATGCGCACCGGGGCTACGTCATTGCTGAACCCGGCATAGAACAGATCCATTCCCGACTGCATGATGAAGTTATCCGCCATGCGCCGCGTCTGATAACGCTTTAGCACCTGATGGCTTGCCCAGTTCTCCGCGTGCCCGCGGGCGCTGCCCAGCACATCCAGTAACGCATCGACATCTCGATACCCCAGGTTCACGCCCTGCCCGGCCAGCGGATGAATGGTGTGTGCCGCATCCCCCACCAGCGCCAGCCCTTCACGGGCATACTGCAACGCATGACGGCGCGTGAGCGGGAACGCCCCGGCGGCGACCGGCGTGACGTGTCCCAGACGGCTCGGGAAGTGCAGCAGGATTTCGCGCTGCAGCTGTTCCATATTCATCCCCTGCAGCTGGCGAATACGCGCCGGTTTGTCGTACCACACCAGCGACGCCCAGTGATCGAACAGCGGTAAAAAGGCGTGCGGTCCGTTCGGGGTGAAGTGCTGCCAGGTGCTTTCGCCGGGCGCATTTTCACACTGAACGGTAATCAGCATGCAGGACTGCTGGTACTGCCAGGCATGGACGCCAATTCCAGCCATCTGCCTGACCTGCGAGTGAGCGCCATCCGCCCCGATGACCAGCTTCACGGCCAGCTCATCGCCGCTGTCGAGCGTCAGTAGATAGCCGCGCTCATGAGGATGCAGCGCCTTAAGCGACGCAGGGACGCGCAGCGTCACCTTCGGGTGCGCCTTCAGCGCCTGCCAGAGCGCCAGCTGGAGCACGTTGTTTTCCACCATATAACCCAGGCGCGGCAGCTTCAGCTCGGCAGCATCAAACGCGACGTGGGCATTTTCCCACTCCCAGGTTTCGAGACGGCTGTACGGATGCGCGCGCATCGCCTGCACCGCCTCCCAGACGCCCAGCCCGCGCAGCAGATCGACGGAAGCCGCGCTGATCGCGGAAATGCGCACATCCGGTTTGCTGCCGGGATCGAAGGCTGGCGGAGCCGCCTGTTCGATTACCGTTACCTCAAATCCCTGCTGCGCCAGCCCCAGCGCCAGCGCGCCGCCGACCATACCGCCGCCGACAACGGCAACTTCGGTGTGTAGGAGTGTCATGGTCAATTTTCCTTATTGGAGAATCCCTTAAGTTTACCGGATTTTTGCGGTCTTGAGGCTCCTAACCTTCATACTGGTCACAACCCCACCAAAGCATTACAATACGCGGCTTGCAATCCTGAGCTGAGCAAGTCGATGACTAAAAAACTCCATATAAAAACCTGGGGCTGTCAGATGAACGAATACGATTCATCGAAGATGGCCGATCTGCTGGATACCACCCACGGATACCAGCTGACTGAAAATGCGAAAGAAGCGGACGTGCTGCTGCTGAATACCTGTTCGATTCGTGAAAAAGCGCAGGAGAAAGTCTTTCACGTATTAGGCCGCTGGAAGCTTCTCAAGCGTAAAAATCCGGACCTGATCATCGGCGTGGGCGGCTGCGTCGCATCGCAGGAAGGTAAGCTGATCCGCCAGAGAGCGCCGTATGTGGATATTGTCTTTGGCCCACAGACCCTGCACCGCCTGCCAGAGATGATCAATAAGGTACGCGGCAACCGCAGCCCGGTCGTTGACGTCAGCTTCCCGGAGATCGAAAAGTTTGACCGTCTGCCAGAGCCGCGCGCGGATGGCCCGACGGCCTTCGTCTCCATCATGGAAGGATGCAACAAATACTGTACTTACTGCGTGGTGCCTTACACCCGCGGTGAAGAGGTCAGCCGTCCGGCAGACGATATTCTGTTTGAAATCGCGCAGCTTGCCGCACAGGGCGTTCGCGAAGTGAACCTGCTGGGCCAGAACGTTAACGCCTGGCGCGGGGAAAACTACGACGGCACCACCGGCAGCTTTGCCGAACTGCTGCGCCTGGTGGCCGCGATTGACGGTATCGACCGTATTCGCTTTACCACCAGCCATCCGATGGAATTCACCGACGATATCATCGATGTTTATCGCGACACACCTGAGCTGGTGAGCTTCCTGCACCTGCCGATTCAGTGCGGCTCTGACCGCGTGCTGAACCTGATGGGCCGCCCGCATACGGTGCTGGAGTATAAATCCACCATTCGTAAGCTGCTTGCCGCGCGTCCGGATATCCAGATCAGCTCCGACTTTATCGTTGGCTTCCCTGGCGAAACCACCGATGACTTCGAGCGCACCATGAAGCTCATCGGTGAAGTGAATTTTGACGTCAGCTACAGCTTCATCTTCTCCGCGCGTCCAGGAACACCAGCAGCAGACATGGTTGACGATGTGCCGGAAGAAGAGAAAAAGCAGCGTCTGTATATTCTGCAGGAGCGTATCAATCAGCAGGCCAACGCCTGGAGCCGCCGTATGCTCGGCACCGTTCAGCGCATTCTGGTGGAAGGTACCTCACGCAAGAGCATCATGGAACTGTCCGGTCGTACCGAGAACAACCGCGTGGTGAACTTTGAAGGCACCCCGGATATGATCGGTAAATTTGTGGACGTCGAAATTGTCGACGTGCTGACCAACTCGCTGCGCGCGAAAGTGGTCCGCACCGAAGACGAAATGGGCCTGCGAATTGCTGAATCTCCGGAATCCGTTATCTCTCGCACCCGCAAAGTCAACGATTCTGGCGTGGGCATTTACCAGCCGTAATCCTTCTGGCCTGCCTTTCCGGCAGGCCTTGTAATTCCTCTTGTCGTCCCAATATGCATAGCAATGCTTGCGCCTTTATTCTAAGGCGTGAATACTTTCGGTAATGACACTTTTATGTCGCCAGGCCTACAAAACACTCAAAGAGGAACGGTTTGAATATAGACACGCGTGAAATTAGCCTTGAGCCCGCCGACAACGCTCGCCTGCTGAGCCTGTGCGGGCCGTTTGATGACAACATCAAACAACTGGAACGACGTCTGGGTATCGAAATCAATCGTCGCGATAACCATTTCAAACTCACCGGACGCCCCATCTGCGTCAACGCGGCTGCGGATATTCTGCGCAGCCTGTATGTCGATACCGCCCCAATGCGCGGCGAGATTCAGGACATCGAACCGGAACAAATTCACCTCGCCATTAAAGAGGCTCGCGTGCTTGAGCAGAGCGCGGAGAGCGTGCCGGACTACGGCAAGGCGATCAACATCAAGACTAAACGCGGCGTCATCAAGCCGCGCACGCCAAACCAGGCGCAGTACATCGCCAATATTCTCGACCACGACATCACCTTCGGCGTGGGGCCGGCGGGTACGGGTAAAACCTATCTTGCCGTTGCCGCGGCGGTCGATGCGCTGGAGCGTCAGGAGATCCGACGTATCCTGCTGACCCGCCCTGCCGTTGAGGCCGGTGAAAAACTGGGCTTCCTGCCAGGCGATCTGAGCCAGAAGGTCGATCCGTATCTGCGCCCTTTATACGATGCGCTGTTCGAAATGCTGGGCTTTGAGAAAGTTGAAAAGCTGATTGAGCGTAACGTGATTGAAGTTGCCCCGCTGGCCTACATGCGTGGCCGCACGCTTAACGATGCGTTCATCATTCTCGATGAGAGCCAGAACACCACCATCGAACAGATGAAGATGTTCCTGACGCGTATCGGCTTTAACTCGAAAGCGGTGATTACCGGCGACGTCACCCAGATCGACCTGCCGCGCAGCACCAAATCTGGCCTGCGCCACGCCATTGAGGTTCTGGCTGAGGTCGATGAAATCAGCTTTAACTTCTTCCACAGTGAAGACGTCGTTCGCCACCCGGTGGTCGCGCGCATCGTTAACGCCTATGAAGCCTGGGAAGAGGCAGATCAAAAACGCAGGGCCGAACAGGCCGCGGAACGTAAGCGCGAAGCGCAGGAGCAAGAACAGAAATGAGTCAGGTGATCCTCGATTTACAGCTGGCCTGTGAAGACAATTCCGGCATGCCAGATGAGGCACAGTTTCAGAAATGGCTGGATGCGGTTATCCCCCAGTTTCAGGAAGAATCAGAAGTCACGATTCGGCTGGTGGATGAAGCAGAAAGCCATGAGCTTAACCTGACCTATCGCGGGAAAGATAAGCCGACCAACGTGCTCTCTTTCCCGTTCGAAGCGCCACCGGGCATCGAGATGCCGCTGCTTGGCGATCTGATCATCTGCCGTCAGGTGGTTGAACAGGAAGCCAAAGAGCAGCAAAAGCCGCTCGACGCCCACTGGGCGCATATGGTGGTACACGGCAGCCTGCACCTGCTGGGCTACGACCACATTGAAGATGACGAAGCGGAAGAGATGGAGTCCCTCGAGACAGAGATAATGCTTGCTCTGGGCTATGAGGATCCGTACATTGCCGAGAAAGAATAGTCGGTCTAGCGCCTGACTAACATGCCGCCGCGTAAGGACATAGCGCGGCGGTAAACATTGAACTCACAAGAGAACCCTTAACAAACGCCATGAGCGACGACAATTCACACAGTAGCGACACGACAAACAGTAAAAAGGGATTTTTCTCCCTCATTCTGAACCAGCTTTTCCACGGCGAACCGAAAAACCGTGATGAACTGCTGGAGCTGATTCGTGATTCCGGGCAGAACGACCTTATCGACGAAGATACGCGCGAAATGCTCGAAGGGGTTATGGACATCGCCGACCAGCGCGTCCGCGACATCATGATCCCCCGCTCGCAGATGATCACCCTGAAACGTAACCAGACGCTGGACGAGTGCCTCGATGTGATCATCGAATCCGCCCACTCGCGTTTCCCGGTCATCAGCGAAGACAAAGATCACATCGAAGGGATTTTGATGGCGAAAGATCTGCTGCCGTTTATGCGCAGCGATGCCGAAGCCTTCAGCATGGAAAAAGTGTTACGCCAGGCCGTGGTTGTGCCGGAAAGTAAACGTGTGGATCGGATGCTGAAAGAGTTTCGCTCACAGCGTTACCACATGGCGATTGTTATTGATGAATTCGGCGGCGTTTCCGGTCTGGTCACGATCGAGGATATCCTTGAGCTGATCGTGGGCGAAATCGAAGACGAGTACGACGAAGAAGAGGATATCGACTTCCGTCAGCTCAGCCGCCACACCTGGACCGTACGCGCGCTGGCCTCCATCGAAGACTTCAACGACGCCTTCGGAACCCACTTCAGCGATGAAGAGGTCGATACCATTGGCGGGCTGGTGATGCAGGCCTTTGGCCATCTCCCGGCGCGCGGTGAGACCGTTGACATCGACGGTTACCAGTTCAAAGTAGCCATGGCCGACAGCCGACGTATTATACAGGTTCATGTCAGAACGCCGGACGACTCACCGGTGCCAAAACTGGAAGATTAATGTAAATGGCATTTGCCCCACTGCTTGAACGCCAGCGCGTCCGTTTGCTGCTGGCGCTGTTACTCGGAGCCAGCGGTACGCTGGCTTTTTCTCCTTACGACATCTGGCCCGCGGCCATTCTCTCCCTGATGGGGCTTCAGGGTCTGACCCTGAACCGTCGTCCGGTACAGGCTGCCGCTATCGGCTACTTCTGGGGACTGGGGCTGTTTGGCTCTGGTATTAACTGGGTCTACGTCAGCATCGCGCAGTTTGGCGGCATGCCGGGGCCGGTTAACGTCTTCCTCGTTGTGCTGCTCGCCGCCTATCTCTCGCTCTATACCGGGCTCTTCGCAGGGATCCTCTCGCGTCTGTGGCCTAAAACCAGCTGGCTGCGCGTTGCCATTGCCGCGCCGGTTGTCTGGCAAATCACGGAATTCCTGCGCGGATGGGTACTCACCGGCTTCCCGTGGCTGCAGTTCGGCTACAGCCAGATTGACGGCCCGCTCAAAGGTCTGGCGCCGGTAATGGGAGTTGAAGCGATTAACTTCCTGCTGATGGTGGTGAGCGGCCTGCTGGTGCTGGCGCTGGTCATACGCTGCTGGAAGCCCCTGGCTGTGGCGCTGGTGCTTTTTGCCCTGCCCTTCCCGCTGCGCTATATCCAGTGGTTCACGCCTGAGCCCGAGCGCGCCATGCAGGTTTCCATGGTGCAGGGGAATATCCCGCAGTCCATGAAGTGGGACGAAAAAGAGCTGCTGAATACGCTGAAGATCTACGCCAACGCCACCGAAGAGGTGATGGGTAAATCCCAGCTGATTATCTGGCCGGAGTCTGCAATCCCCGATCTGGAAATTAACCAGCAACCGTTCCTCAATATGATGAACGATCTGCTGGTGGCGCGCGGCAGCACGCTGATCACCGGGATTGTCGATGCGCGCCTGAATCAGCAAAACCGCTACGACACCTTCAACACCATCATTACGCTCGGCAAAGACAGCGAATACAGCTACCACTCCACCGACCGGTACAATAAGAACCACCTGGTACCGTTTGGTGAATTTGTGCCGCTGGAGTCAATTCTGCGCCCGCTGGCACCGTTCTTTGACCTGCCGATGTCCTCCTTCAGCCGCGGCCCGTACGTTCAGCCTCAGCTGCACGCGCACGGTCTCGCCCTGACGGCGGCCATCTGTTATGAGATTATTCTCGGGGAACAGGTGCGCGATAACTTCCGCCCGGATACGGACTATCTGCTGACTATCTCCAACGATGCCTGGTTTGGTAAGTCAATCGGCCCGTGGCAACACTTCCAGATGGCTCGCATGCGCTCCCTGGAGCTGGCGCGTCCGCTGCTGCGCAGCACCAACAACGGCATCACCGCCGTGATTGGTCCTCAGGGTGAAATTCAGGCGATGATCCCGCAGTTTACCCGTGAGGTACTGACCACGAACGTCACCCCAACCACGGGGCTGACGCCGTACGCACGCACCGGCAACTGGCCGCTGTGGATTTTGACCGTGCTGTTCGGCTTTGGCGCGGTGCTGATGAGCCTGCGCCAGCGTCGTAAATAACCTTCCCTTCTGTTGCCGGGTGGCGCTGACGCTTGCCCGGCCTACATTTTTGCTCCCGTAGGTCGGGTAAGGCGCAGCCGCCACCCGACAATTCCCTCCAGACTCCAATTCTGGCACGCCTATTGCTTTGTTTATTCAGGTAAACGCAGTTTGGCTTAATGTGCAACTTTGTCGCACCAGCGTAGATCGTCGGTAGCACCGAAACGGTGCAACGGGAGATATTTGCCTCTGAATGGTGCGGCGCGCTTCGCAAAAATAAACAATAACGCAGCAAAATCTTTACATTAAGCCAGACTAAATGTTAACAAGCTTGCATAACACTGCACTCGCATAGCGCGAGATATAACAACATCACAATGGGTATCAATGCGTCACTGGCGCTGATAAGAAAGGAGTTGGGTATGCAATTACGTAAACTGGCCACAGCAATGCTGGTTATGGGAATGTCTGCTGGCGTCGTTCACGCTGAAGATGCGCCGGCAGCAGGCAGCACTCTCGACAAGATTGCCAAAAACGGCGTCATCGTGGTCGGCCACCGTGAATCTTCTGTCCCGTTCTCTTACTACGACAACACGCAAAAAGTCGTGGGCTATTCACAGGATTACTCCAACGCCATCGTTGAAGCCGTGAAGAAAAAGCTGAACAAACCTGACCTGCAGGTGAAGCTGATCCCCATCACTTCACAGAACCGTATTCCGCTGCTGCAAAACGGCACCTTTGACTTCGAGTGTGGCTCCACCACCAACAACCTCGAGCGTCAGAAGCAGGCAGCCTTCTCCGACACTATCTTTGTCGTGGGCACCCGTCTGCTGACCAAGAAAGGCGGCGCAATCAAAGATTTTGCTGACCTGAAAGGCAAAGCGGTCGTTGTCACCTCCGGTACGACTTCCGAAGTGCTGCTGCACAAGCTGAACGACGAGAAGAAAATGGATATGCGCATCATCAGCGCGAAAGACCATGGCGACTCCTTCCGTACCCTGGAAAGCGGTCGCGCCGTCGCGTTTATGATGGATGACGCCCTGCTGGCGGGCGAGCGTGCGAAAGCGAAGAAACCTGACAACTGGGATATCGTCGGCACCGCGCAGTCGAAAGAAGCCTACGGCTGTATGCTGCGTAAAGACGACCCGCAGTTCAAAAAGCTGATCGATGACACCATCGCTCAGGTGCAGACCTCCGGCGAAGCGGAAAAATGGTTCGACAAATGGTTCAAGAACCCGATTCCACCAAAAAACCTGAACATGAATTTTGAACTGTCTGACGACATGAAGGCGCTGTTCAAATCTCCAAATGACAAGGCTCTTAACTAATTAGAACAACAGGGGCGGGATCTCCTGCCCTCTCGATTGTCGGGAAGCATGGACAGACTATACGTTGAGTGGTCGTTCCCCACTCAGCGCGAAAAATGAGCTTCTCACCAATCTTCGAGGGTAGCGCTGCTACCCTTTTTTTTCTGGAGTTTATTATGTCAATCGACTGGAACTGGGGCATCTTTCTGCAACAAGCCCCGTTCGGCAACACCACCTATCTTGGCTGGCTGTGGAGCGGCTTTCAGGTCACCGTGGCATTATCGATAACGGCGTGGATCATCGCGTTTCTTGTCGGTTCTTTGTTCGGTATTCTGCGCACCGTCCCTAACCGTTTTCTTTCAACACTCGGCACCCTGTATGTGGAACTGTTCCGTAACGTTCCGCTGATCGTGCAGTTCTTTACCTGGTATCTGGTTATCCCGGAACTGCTGCCGGAAAATATTGGCATGTGGTTCAAGTCGGAACTGGATCCGAACGTGCAGTTCTTTGTCTCCTCCATGATGTGTCTGGGGCTGTTTACCGCTGCGCGCGTTTGCGAGCAGGTGCGTGCCGCCATTCAGTCATTACCCCGTGGACAAAAAAATGCGGGTCTGGCGATGGGATTAACCCTGCCACAAACCTACCGCTACGTGCTGCTGCCTAACGCCTACCGCGTTATTGTTCCACCGATGACCTCTGAGATGATGAACCTGGTGAAAAACTCTGCCATCGCCTCGACCATCGGCCTGGTCGATATGGCTGCGCAGGCGGGCAAGCTGCTGGATTACTCCGCTCACGCGTGGGAATCCTTCACCGCGATCACGCTCGCCTACGTTCTGATTAACGCTTTCATCATGCTGGTGATGAACCTGGTTGAACGCAAAATTCGCCTGCCGGGCAACATGGGGGGCAAATAATGTACGAATTTGACTGGAGTTCTGTCGTTCCATCCATGCCTTACCTGCTTGATGGACTGATGATTACCTTAAAAATCACCGTTATTGCCATCATCGTCGGTATCGTCTGGGGCACTCTGCTGGCCGTCATGCGTCTGTCGAGCTTTAAGCCGCTCGCCTGGTTCGCGACCGCCTACGTTAACGTGTTCCGCTCCATCCCGCTGGTAATGGTGCTGCTGTGGTTTTACCTGATTGTTCCCGGCTTCCTGCAGAACGTACTGGGACTGTCGCCGAAAACCGATATCCGTCTGATCTCGGCGATGGTGGCGTTCTCGATGTTTGAGGCCGCTTACTACTCGGAGATTATCCGTGCGGGCATTCAGAGTATCTCCCGCGGGCAATCCAGCGCCGCACTGGCGCTGGGGATGACGCACTGGCAGTCCATGCAGCTCATTATTCTGCCGCAGGCGTTTCGCGCCATGGTTCCGCTCCTGCTGACCCAGGGTATCGTGCTGTTCCAGGATACCTCTCTGGTCTACGTGCTGAGCCTGGCAGACTTCTTCCGTACCGCGTCAACCATCGGTGAGCGTGATGGTACGCAGGTTGAGATGGTGCTCTTTGCGGGTGCGGTCTATTTTGTGATTAGTTTAAGCGCGTCGCTGTTGGTCAGCTGGCTGAAGAAAAGGACGGTACAATGATTTCCCTGAAAAATGTTTCTAAATGGTATGGGCACTTTCAGGTGCTGACCGACTGCTCCACCGAAGTGAAAAAAGGCGACGTGGTAGTGGTGTGCGGACCGTCCGGTTCCGGTAAATCGACGCTGATCAAAACCGTCAACGGACTGGAGCCGGTCCAGCAGGGCGAGATCGTCGTCAACGGTACCAAAGTCAACGACAAGAAAACCAATCTTGCCCAGCTTCGCTCTCACGTTGGCATGGTGTTCCAGCATTTTGAGCTGTTCCCTCACCTCTCTATTATTGAGAACCTGACCCTGGCCCAGGTGAAAGTGCTCAAGCGTGATAAAAAAGCGTCGCGCGAGAAAGGCCTGAAGCTCCTGGAACGCGTTGGCCTCTCTGCGCATGCCGATAAGTTCCCGGCGCAGCTTTCCGGCGGCCAACAGCAGCGTGTGGCGATCGCCCGCGCGCTGTGCATGGATCCGGTGGCGATGCTGTTTGATGAGCCAACGTCGGCGCTCGATCCGGAGATGATCAACGAAGTGCTGGACGTGATGGTCGAACTGGCGCACGAAGGGATGACCATGATGGTGGTGACCCACGAAATGGGGTTCGCCCGTAAGGTGGCCAACCGCGTGATCTTTATGGACGAAGGGAAAATTGTCGAAGATTCCCCGAAAGAAGAGTTCTTCGCCAACCCGAAATCCGACCGCGCGAAAGACTTCCTCGCCAAAATCCTGCACTAATCTTCCCGGTGCGCAATCTGCGGATTGCGCACTGCTTCACGCTTTAGATCTCTTTATCTATTCGGCGTCACATTGCAGCGTTAACCTTGTCACAAAATAACGCTACGTATGGAGAACGCTATGGCACAACCCATCATTTTCGATTGCGATCCGGGTCATGATGACGCGATTGCGCTCGTTCTGGCACTTGCCTCCCCTGAACTCGACGTCAAAGCCGTCACCTCTTCCGCCGGAAACCAGACGCCGGATAAAACCCTGCGTAACGTTTTGCGCATGCTAACGCTGCTCAAGCGCACCGATATTCCCGTCGCCGGTGGCGCCCTTAAGCCCCTGATGCGTGAATTAATTATCGCGGATAACGTGCATGGTGAAAGCGGGCTGGACGGTCCGGCACTTCCTGAGCCGGGCTTCACGCCGCAAAACTGTACCGCCGTGGAGCTGATGGCGAAGGTGCTGCGCGAGAGCGCGGAACCCGTGACGCTGGTGGCTACCGGGCCGCAAACCAACGTTGCGCTGCTGCTGAACAGCCATCCTGAACTGCACGGTAAAATAGCCCGTATCGTCATCATGGGCGGGGCAATGGGGCTGGGTAACTGGACGCCGTCCGCAGAATTCAACATTTTTGTCGACCCGGAAGCGGCGGAGATCGTCTTCCAGTCCGGCTTACCGATTGTAATGGCGGGGCTGGACGTGACCCATCGCGCGCAGATTATGGCGGACGACATTGAGCGCTTCCGCTCCGTTGGTAATCCGGTCGCGACAACCGTGGCCGAGCTGCTCGACTTCTTTATGGAGTATCACAAAGCCGAGAAGTGGGGATTCCACGGCGCGCCGCTGCACGACCCGTGCACCATTGCCTGGCTATTAAAGCCGGAGATGTTTACCACGGTTGACCGCTGGGTTGGCGTGGAGACGCAGGGAAAATACACCCAGGGAATGACGGTGGTGGATTATTACTCGCTGACGGGGAATACGCCGAATACTACCGTGATGGTGGACATCGACCGGGAGGCGTTTGTGGATTTGCTGGCGGAGAGGCTGGCTTATTATAGTGCGGCCTGATGCCCTCACCCCGGCCCTCTCCCACAGGGAGAGGGAGCACACACTAAAAACGGCAACAGGGTTGCCGTTTTGCTTTTACCTTGTGCGGCCTGATGCCCTTACCCCAACCCTCTCCCACGGGGAGAGGGAGCAAACCTGCGCTTTTATCTATGGCTCAAACGGCCGACGCTGGAACTGATCGTGGCCGCATTTCGGACACAGCGACAGAACCTCCGGCGTATACACTGCAATATGGTGGTGGCAATTCTCGCACACCAGATTTCCGAGCCCGACCACCTCACCGCTGTGGTACACACCGTGATGATTCAAATCCTGGAAGACCTCGCGCCACTCCAGCTGCGTTTTATCCGTGATATCGGCCAATTCCTGCCACAGGCTCTCTTTGATCACCCGCATGAAAACGCTGTCCGTGACCTCCTCCTGGCTCTCCTGGTAGCTGCGCGCGAACTCTTCCAGATCGCGACGTACGGCGCGCGTCACCTCTTCCACTTCGGTTCGCGTTAACTCACCCGTTTGCGACACGCGGGCACGCGCCTGCTCCACCAGCGCATCGATATCGCGCTCGCCGTTACGCAGTCGTTCCGTCAGTGTCGCCACCAGTTCGCGGTAAAATTGAGCAACCTTGTTCATCATTTTGCCTCCCGGGTAAGTAACTATTTCTAATAATAGACCTTATTTCATCGCCGCTTTGTCAGGTGAAGCACAGACCCGGTAAATTCCTGCAAAGCGCATTTGTGCGAAAGGCTGTTTTGACGCGGGCGTTTGGGCTATGCTATGCGGATCTGAATTACCACATCCATTGGCTACATTTAGTAGCTGTATTGAAAACAGGACCACTGGCTGCCATGCAAGAGCAATACCACCCGGAAGAGATAGAATCAAAAGTCCAGCAACACTGGGACGAGAAGCGCACCTTTGAAGTAACCGAAGACGAGAGCAAAGAGAAGTATTACTGCCTGTCGATGCTTCCCTATCCTTCTGGTCGACTACACATGGGCCACGTGCGTAACTACACCATCGGTGATGTGATTGCACGCTACCAGCGCATGCTGGGCAAAAACGTTCTGCAGCCAATCGGCTGGGATGCATTCGGTCTGCCTGCTGAAGGCGCGGCGGTCAAAAACAACACCGCACCGGCGCCGTGGACGTACGACAACATCGCGTACATGAAAAACCAGCTCAAAATGCTGGGCTTTGGCTATGACTGGAGCCGCGAGCTGGCAACCTGCACCCCGGAATATTACCGCTGGGAGCAGAAATTCTTCACCGAGCTGTACAAAAAAGGCCTGGTGTACAAGAAGACCTCTGCCGTTAACTGGTGCCCGAATGACCAGACCGTTCTGGCGAACGAACAGGTTATTGACGGCTGCTGCTGGCGCTGTGACACCAAAGTAGAGCGTAAAGAGATCCCACAGTGGTTTATCAAAATCACCGCTTACGCCGACGAACTGCTGAACGATCTGGATAAACTGGACCACTGGCCAGATACCGTTAAGACCATGCAGCGCAACTGGATCGGCCGTTCTGAAGGCGTGGAAATCACCTTCAACGTTGAGAACTACGACCAGACTCTGACCGTCTACACCACCCGTCCGGATACCTTCATGGGCGCGACCTACCTGGCCGTGGCCGCAGGTCACCCGCTGGCGCAGAAAGCGGCAGAAAACAATCCGGAACTGGCTACCTTCATCGACGAGTGCCGCAACACCAAAGTGGCCGAAGCCGATATGGCAACGATGGAGAAAAAAGGCGTTGATACCGGCTTTAAAGCCATTCACCCGCTGACGGGTGAAGCGATCCCTGTCTGGGCAGCCAACTTCGTACTGATGGAATACGGCACGGGCGCCGTGATGGCCGTTCCGGGCCACGACCAGCGCGACTACGAATTTGCCACCAAATATGGCCTGACCATCAAGCCTGTTATCCTGGCGGCTGACGGTTCTGAACCCGACCTGTCCGAACAGGCGCTGACCGAAAAAGGCACCCTGTTCAACTCCGGCGAATTCAGCGGCCTGAGCTTTGAAGACGGCTTCAACGCCATTGCCGACAAGCTGGCTTCGCTGGGCGTGGGCGAGCGTAAAGTGAACTTCCGTCTGCGCGACTGGGGCGTTTCACGTCAGCGCTACTGGGGCGCGCCAATTCCAATGGTGACGCTGGAAGACGGCACCGTGATGCCAACGCCAGAAGATCAGCTCCCGGTGATCCTGCCGGAAGACGTCGTCATGGACGGCATCACCAGCCCGATCAAAGCCGATCCTGAGTGGGCAAAAACCACCGTCAACGGTCAGCCCGCGCTGCGCGAAACCGATACCTTTGACACCTTTATGGAGTCATCCTGGTACTATGCGCGCTACACCTGCCCGCAGTATCAGGAAGGTATGCTGGATTCCAAAGCGGCAAACTACTGGCTGCCGGTAGATATCTACATCGGTGGTATCGAACACGCCATCATGCACCTGCTCTACTTCCGCTTCTTCCACAAGCTGATGCGCGATGCAGGCATGGTCAACTCTGACGAACCCGCAAAACAGCTGCTGTGTCAGGGCATGGTACTGGCAGATGCCTTCTATTACGTGGGCGCGAACGGCGAACGTAACTGGGTGTCTCCAGTTGATGCGATCGTTGAGCGCGACGAAAAAGGCCGTATCGTGAAGGCGAAAGACGCTGAAGGTCATGAACTGGTTTACACCGGCATGAGCAAGATGTCCAAGTCTAAAAACAACGGTATCGACCCGCAGGTCATGGTTGAACGTTATGGCGCTGACACCGTGCGTCTGTTCATGATGTTTGCCTCTCCGGCTGACATGACCCTCGAATGGCAGGAATCCGGCGTTGAAGGCGCTAACCGCTTCCTGAAACGCGTCTGGAAACTGGTTTACGAGCACACCTCACAGGGCGATGCGCCAGCACTGAACGCTGCGGCACTGACTGAAGATCAGCAGGCGCTGCGTCGCGATGTTCATAAAACAATTGCGAAAGTAACCGATGATATTGGTCGTCGTCAGACCTTCAATACCGCAATTGCGGCTATTATGGAACTGATGAACAAGCTGGCGAAAGCCCCGCAGGATGGCGAGCAGGATCGTGCCATCATGCGTGAAGCGCTGCTGGCCGTTGTTCGCATGTTGAACCCGTTCACGCCGCACGCCAGCTTCACCCTGTGGCAGGAGCTGAAAGGCGAAGGCGATATCGACAACGCGCCGTGGCCAGTGGCAGACGAATCAGCGATGGTGGAAAACACTACCCTGGTTGTGGTGCAGGTCAACGGCAAAGTGCGTGGTAAAATCACCGTGGCTGTTGATGCAACCGAAGAGCAGGTTCGCGAACGCGCAGGTCAGGAACCGCTGGTTGCGAAATATCTTGAGGGCGTTACCGTACGTAAAGTGATCTACGTACCTGGTAAACTGCTTAATCTGGTCGTTGGCTAAGCGCGGGAGGAAACGTGCGACAACTGGCAACAATACTCTTATCCCTGGCGGTGCTTGTCACCGCAGGTTGCGGGTGGCATCTGCGCAATACCACGGCAGTGCCGCCTCAGATGAAAACGTTGATCTTCGACTCACCGGATCCGAATGGCCCACTCAGCCGGGCTGTTCGTAACCAGCTCCGTTTGAACGACGTTGAGTTGATCGAGAAAGGTACTCTGCGCCAGGATGTTCCATCATTCCGCATCCTGACCTCGACGTTGTCTAAAGATACCGCGTCCATCTTCCAGGATGGCCGTACTGCGGAATATCAGATGGTGCTGAACGTGAAAGCGGCCGTATTGATCCCGGGTAAAGATATTTATCCAATCAGTACCAAAGTCTACCGTTCGTTCTTCGATAACCCGCAAACGGCGCTGGCAAAAGATGCCGAGCAGCAGATTATCATCAATGAAATGTATGATAAGGCAGCGGAACAGCTGATCCGTAAACTGCCGAGCATTGCTGCGTCGACGAAACAAGGCTCTGACATTATCGACACACCGGACGCTAACGCGCCGACCATGTCAACGTCGATGGGTAACTGATGATCAGGTTGTATCCTGAACAACTCCGCGCGCAGCTCAATGAAGGGCTGCGCGCGGCGTATCTGCTGCTCGGAAACGATCCGTTATTACTTCAGGAAAGTCTGGATGCCGTTCGTCACGCTGCGGTCGCTCAGGGCTTTGATGAACACCACACCGTCCAGTTGGACAACAACACCGACTGGAACGCCGTCTTTTCACTTTGCCAGGCAATGAGCCTGTTTGCATCGCGCCAGACAATCCAGATCCTGCTGCCGGAAAATGGCCCTAATGCGGCCATGAATGAACAACTCGCCACCCTGGTCAGCC
This sequence comes from Enterobacter quasimori, assembly GCF_018597345.1. NCBI lineage: Bacteria > Pseudomonadati > Pseudomonadota > Gammaproteobacteria > Enterobacterales > Enterobacteriaceae > Enterobacter > Enterobacter quasimori. The sequence continues at coordinate 1,356,266 of NZ_JAHEVU010000001.1, forward strand.
TGTTACACAGCGATCTGCTGCTGATTGTGCGCGGTAACAAGCTTACCAGGGCGCAGGAAAACGCAGCGTGGTTTACTCAACTTGCGACCAACGCCGTACAGGTCACATGCCAGACACCTGAACAGACGCATCTGCCAAAATGGGTTGCCGCGCGAGCAAAACAGCACAATCTTCAGCTCGATGAGGCGGCGAACCAGCTGCTTTGCTACTGCTATGAAGGAAACCTGCTGGCGCTGGCGCAGGCTCTGGACAGGCTTTCTCTGCTTTGGCCTGACGGCAAACTGACGTTACCGCGTGTTGAGCAGGCGGTAAACGATGCAGCCCACTTTACGCCGTTTCACTGGGTTGACGCGCTGCTGTCAGCAAAGAGCAAGCGCGCTCTGCACATTTTACAACAGCTGCGTCTTGAAGGCAGTGAACCTGTCATTTTGCTGCGCACGCTCCAGCGAGAGCTGTTGTTACTGAATACGCTCAAGCGTCAGTCTGCCCATACGCCATTGCGTTCACTGTTTGATAAACACCGTGTATGGCAAAACCGCAGGGCGATGACCACCGAGGCCATCAACCGTCTAAGTCATGAACAGCTGCGCCAGGCCGTTCAGCTACTGATGCGCGCCGAGCTCACGTTAAAACAAGATTACGGTCAGTCGGTCTGGTCGGAGCTGGAAAGCCTTTCTCTGCTGCTCTGCCACAAGGCGCTGGCAGACGTATTTATCGATGGATAGCATGCATTCTCTACAAGCGCTGTACGGCGGAACCTTTGACCCGGTGCATTACGGGCATCTTAAGCCGGTAGAAATTCTGGCGAACCTGATTGGCCTGCAGCGCGTTATCATTATGCCCAATAACGTTCCGCCGCACCGTCCTCAGCCAGAGGCCACCAGCGAGCAGCGAAAAGAGATGCTCGCACTGGCGATTGCGGATAAACCCCTTTTCCGTCTTGACGAACGGGAGTTACGTCGCAACACCCCGTCCTGGACGTCTCAGACGCTCCAGGAGTGGCGAGCTGAACAAGGGCCGGAGAAACCGCTGGCCTTTATTATCGGTCAGGATTCCCTGCTCAACTTTCCTACCTGGCATCAGTATGAAACCATACTGGAGAACAGCCACCTTCTCGTGTGCCGTCGCCCCGGGTATCCGCTGACCATGCGCGAACAACAGTACCAGCAATGGCTTGAGGCTCACCTCACCGACAACGTTGAAGATCTGCATAACCAGCCTGCCGGGAAGATTTATCTGGCAGAAACGCCGTGGTTTGATATTTCTGCGACGCTCATTCGCGAGCGTCTGCAGCAGGGTTTAGCCTGCGACGATATGCTGCCTTCGTCAGTTCTGGCGTATATCAATCAGCACGGGTTGTATCAGAAAAGCGCAGACGCATAGCCTGAGGCAAGAAAAAACGGCTGATTGATTATCCTGCCTTGACAGGGTAAGCCATACTGTTATCCTCCGCTGCCAGACTTTCCCGCCGATCATTGCTTTACAGAAATTGTTTTACAAAAATGGCGATGCAATCTCCGGCGGAGGGTGGGATGATACCCGCCTTCAAAAGCCCGGTCGGCGACATTTATCCCGACACTGGCGTCGGTTCAGGTATACTGTCTGGCCACGAATTTATAGTTACACAATCTCATTCACCCAGGGGGAAAACTTGCAGGGTAAAGCACTCCAGGATTTTGTTATCGACAAAATTGATGACCTGAAAGGTCAGGACATCATCGCTATCGACGTTAAAGGTAAATCCAGCATCACCGACTGCATGATTATCTGCACCGGTACATCTACTCGCCATGTGGTTTCGATTGCCGATCACGTCGTTCAGGAATCACGTGCTGCAGGGCTGTTACCGCTTGGCGTTGAAGGTGAAGCGACCGCCGACTGGGTGGTTGTTGACCTCGGCGATGTGATTGTCCACGTCATGCAGGAAGAGAGTCGTCGCCTGTATGAGCTGGAAAAACTCTGGGGTTAATGCGTGAAGTTGCAGCTGGTCGCTGTCGGCACCAAAATGCCGGACTGGGTACAAACCGGTTTTACTGAGTATCTGCGTCGTTTTCCAAAAGATATGCCGTTCGAACTGGTGGAAATTCCTGCCGGTAAGCGCGGCAAGAACGCGGATATCAAACGTATTCTCGATAAAGAGGGCGAGCTGATGCTGGCTGCCGCAGGCAAAAACCGCATCGTTACCCTTGATATTCCAGGTAAACCCTGGGATACGCCGCAGCTGGCGCACGAACTGGAGCGCTGGAAGCAGGATGGTCGTGATGTCAGTCTGTTGATTGGCGGACCTGAAGGGTTATCCCCCGCCTGCAAAGCGGCCGCAGAACAAAGTTGGTCTCTCTCCGCGCTGACGCTCCCCCACCCGCTTGTCAGGGTGCTGGTGGCAGAAAGCCTGTACCGCGCGTGGAGCATTACTACCAACCACCCCTACCACCGCGAGTAATGACTGACCAGGGTAGATTAAGCAGCGGATGAAACTACAGAATTCTTTTCGCGACTATACGGCTGAGTCCGCGCTGTTTGTGCGCCGGGCGCTGGTCGCCTTTACGGGGATTTTGCTGCTGACCGGCGTGCTGATCGCCAACCTCTATAATCTGCAAATTGTCCGCTTTACCGACTACCAGACGCGTTCAAACGAGAACCGCATCAAGCTGGTGCCGATCGCGCCAAGCCGCGGCATTATCTACGACCGTAACGGCACGCCGCTGGCCTTAAACCGCACCATCTATCAAATCGAGATGATGCCGGAAAAGGTCGACAACGTGCAGGATACGCTGAACGCGCTGAGAAGCGTGGTCGATCTCAACGATGATGATATCGCCGCCTTTAAAAAAGAGCGTTCCCGCTCTCACCGCTTCACGTCTATTCCGGTTAAAACCAACCTGACAGAAGTGCAGGTGGCCCGTTTTGCCGTGAACCAGTATCGATTCCCCGGCGTGGAAGTGAAAGGCTATAAGCGCCGCTTCTATCCTTACGGCTCTGCGCTGACGCACGTGATTGGCTACGTTTCCAAGATTAACGATAAAGACGTTGACCGCCTTGATAAAGACGGCAAGCTGGCCAACTACGCCGCAACGCATGATATCGGTAAGCTGGGGATTGAGCGTTATTATGAAGATGTGCTGCACGGCGAAACCGGTTATGAAGAGGTTGAAGTTAACAACCGCGGCCGCGTAATCCGCCAGCTGAAAGAGGTGCCGCCGCAGGCGGGTCATGATGTGTATCTGACACTCGACCTTAAGCTACAGCAGTATATCGAAACCCTGCTGGCAGGCAGCCGCGCCGCCGTTATCGTCACCGACCCGCGCACCGGTGGAATTCTGGCCATGGTCTCCATGCCGAGCTACGACCCTAACCTCTTTGTGGACGGTATCTCCAGCAAAGATTATTCCGGCCTGCTTAACGATCCGAACACTCCGCTGGTGAACCGTGCGACACAGGGTGTTTACCCGCCGGCATCAACGGTAAAACCTTACGTTGCTGTTTCGGCACTGAGCGCGGGCGTGATCAACCGCAATACCAGCCTGTTTGACCCCGGCTGGTGGCAGCTGCCAGGCTCTGAAAAACGTTACCGCGACTGGAAGAAATGGGGTCACGGTCATCTGAACGTGACCAAATCACTTGAAGAGTCGGCGGATACCTTCTTCTATCAGGTCGCCTATGACATGGGCATTGATCGTCTGTCGACGTGGATGAGTAAGTTCGGCTACGGACACTACACCGGCATCGATCTTGCGGAAGAACGCTCAGGCAATATGCCAACCCGCGAATGGAAGCTGAAGCGCTTTAAAAAGCCGTGGTATCAGGGCGATACCATTCCGGTCGGGATCGGCCAGGGTTACTGGACAGCCACCCCGCTGCAGATGAATAAAGCGATGATGATCCTCATCAACGACGGCGTGGTGAAGGTTCCGCATCTGCTGCAAAGTACGGTTGAGAATGGCAAGAAAGTCCCGTGGATCCAGCCGCATGAGGCACCGGTGGGCGACATCCATTCCGGCTTCTGGGAAATTGCCAAAGACGGTATGTACGGCGTAGCAAACCGTCCGAACGGGACGGCGCATAAGTACTTCGCTGGCGCACCCTACAAAGTGGCCGCTAAATCGGGCACCGCGCAGGTCTTCGGTCTGAAGGCAAACGAAACCTATAACGCGCACAAAATTGCTGAACGTCTGCGTGACCACAAGCTCATGACGGCATTTGCCCCTTATGATAACCCGCAGGTTGCAGTGGCGATGATTCTCGAAAACGGCGGTGCAGGTCCGGCTGTGGGTACCATCATGCGTCAAATTCTCGACCATATTATGCTGGGTGATAACAACACCGAACTGCCGGCAGAAAACCCGGCAGCCGCTGCGGCGGAGGACCAATAATCATGACGGATAATCCGAATAAAAAATCGCTGTGGGACAAGATCCACATTGACCCTGCCATGCTATTGATTCTGCTGGCTTTGCTGGTATACAGCGCCCTGGTTATCTGGAGTGCCAGCGGTCAGGACATCGGAATGATGGAGCGCAAAATCGGTCAAATCGCGATGGGCCTTGTCATCATGGTGGTGATGGCGCAGATCCCACCGCGCGTGTACGAAGGCTGGGCACCTTACCTCTATATTTTCTGTATCATCCTGCTTGTTGCGGTTGATGCTTTTGGTGCGATATCCAAGGGCGCACAGCGCTGGCTGGATCTGGGGATCGTCCGCTTCCAGCCGTCGGAAATCGCTAAAATTGCCGTCCCGCTGATGGTCGCGCGCTTTATTAACCGCGACGTCTGCCCTCCTTCGCTAAAAAATACCGCGATCGCGCTGGTGCTGATTTTCCTGCCGACCTTGCTGGTTGCAGCGCAGCCTGACCTCGGCACCTCGATCCTTATCGCCCTGTCCGGCCTGTTTGTCCTGTTCCTGTCAGGCCTGAGCTGGCGTCTGATCGGTATCGCGGTGGTGCTGGTCGCCGCCTTTATCCCCATTCTCTGGTTCTTCCTGATGCATGATTACCAGCGCCAGCGCGTGATGATGCTCCTCGATCCGGAAACCGATCCGCTGGGTGCGGGCTATCATATTATTCAGTCGAAAATTGCGATTGGCTCCGGTGGCCTGCGCGGGAAAGGCTGGCTGCACGGTACACAGTCGCAGCTGGAGTTCTTACCGGAACGCCACACCGACTTTATCTTTGCCGTGCTGGCGGAAGAGTTAGGGCTGGTTGGCATCCTAATTCTGCTGGCGCTCTACGTGCTGCTGATCATGCGAGGTCTGTGGATTGCCGCACGAGCGCAAACCACTTTTGGTCGCGTGATGGCAGGCGGATTGATGCTGATTTTATTCGTTTATGTCTTCGTAAATATTGGTATGGTGAGTGGTATTCTGCCGGTTGTAGGCGTACCGCTGCCGCTGGTGAGTTACGGAGGCTCGGCACTGATCGTGTTGATGGCCGGGTTTGGTATCGTCATGTCGATCCATACCCACAGAAAAATGTTGTCCAAAAGCGTATAAAAATAAGGGGATCGCAATGCGTAAGCAGTGGCTGGGGATCTGCATCGCAGCAAGTTTACTTGCAGCCTGCACAAGTGATGATGGTCAGCAACAGGCAACCGTCGCGCCGCCGCAGCCTGCGGTCTGTAACGGCCCGATTGTTGAAATTAGCGGTGCCGATCCGATCTATGAACCGCTGAACGCAACGGCGAATCAGGATTATCAGCGCGACGGCAAAAGCTTCAAAATTGTTCAGGATCCTTCCCGTTTCAGCCAGGCTGGCTTTGCGGCCATTTATGATGCCGAGCCGGGTAGTAACCTGACCGCATCGGGCGAAACCTTCGATCCGATGCAAATCACGGCGGCGCATCCTACGCTGCCGATCCCAAGCTATGCGCGCGTCACCAACCTGGCGAACGGCCGTATGATCGTCGTGCGTATCAACGACCGTGGCCCGTACGGGAATGACCGCGTCATCTCGCTGTCCCGCGCTGCGGCTGACCGTCTGAACACCTCGAACAACACCAAAGTGCGTATCGATCCGATCATCGTCGCGCAGGATGGCACCCTTTCAGGTCCAGGCACCGCCTGTACGACTGTCGCGAAACAAACCTATGCCCTGCCTGCTCGTCCAGACCTGAGTGGCGGAATGGGGGGCGCGTCTACCCCTGCAGAGCCTGCTCAACCACAGGGCGAAGTCCGCGCCATCAGTAACGATACGTTACACAGCGATGACAGTACCGGTGCCCCGGTGAAAAGCAGCGGTTTTCTTGGAGCGCCGACAACCTTATCGGCAGGCGTTCTTGAAGGCAGTGAACCCACTCCCGCTCCGGTTGTGGCTGCACCGGTGACTCAGCCTGCTCCCGTGACCGCACCAGCGACCACGCCAGCTGCGGCTGCGCCCGTGGCCGCGAGCGGTAGTTACGTGGTTCAGGTCGGCGCCGTCAGCGATCAAGCGCGTGCGCAGCAGTACCAACAGCGCCTGAGCCAGCAGTTCAGCGTGCCGGGTCGCGTTGAGCAGAACGGTGCGGTATGGCGTATTCAGATGGGGCCGTTTGCCAGCAAATCACAGGCGGCTTCCCTGCAACAGCGTTTGCAAAGCGAAGCGCAGCTCCAGTCGTTTATCACTGTTGCGAAGTAATGAATCGGCGGTATCCGAAATGTCAATTTGTGTAAAACACATTCACAATCTCATGATGAAAGTCGGATGCCTGCCTGTATAGCATTTGCTATAGTAAGGCACTTTTTTTAATTCCATCACGGATGTCGTAGTTCTGACCATGAAGACCACTTTTTCTGCTCGTTTTGTGCAGCGCATGGCGCTGACCGCGGCCCTTTGCGCAGCTGCTCTTTCTGCAGCTCACGCGGATGACCTGAACATCAAGACCATGATCCCTGGCGTTCCGCAAATCGACGCGGAATCCTACATCCTGATCGATTACAACTCTGGCAAAGTTCTGGCAGAACAGAATGCCGATGCCCGTCGCGATCCGGCCAGCCTGACCAAAATGATGACCAGCTACGTTATCGGCCAGGCCATGAAGGCAGGTAAATTCAAAGAAACCGACCTGGTCACCATCGGTAACGATGCGTGGGCAACCGGGAACCCGGTCTTTAAGGGTTCTTCTCTGATGTTCCTGAAACCGGGTATGCAGGTTCCTGTTTCCCAGCTGATCCGCGGTATCAACCTGCAATCGGGTAACGATGCCTGCGTCGCGATGGCTGATTTCGCCGCCGGTAGCCAGGATGCCTTCGTCGGGCTAATGAACAGCTACGTGAACGCGCTGGGTCTGAAAAACAGCCATTTCCAGACCGTACACGGCCTGGACGCAGACGGTCAGTACAGCTCCGCACGTGACATGGCGCTGATTGGTCAGGCACTGATCCGCGATGTACCTAATGAGTACTCTATCTATAAAGAGAAAGAGTTCACCTTCAACGGTATCCGTCAGACCAACCGTAACGGCCTGCTGTGGGATAACAGCCTGAACGTTGACGGCATCAAAACCGGTCACACCGACAAAGCGGGCTACAACCTTGTCGCCTCCGCGACTGAAGGCCAGATGCGTCTGATCTCTGCCGTGATGGGCGGCCGCACCTTCAAAGGCCGTGAAACAGAAAGTAAAAAACTGCTGACCTGGGGCTTCCGTTTCTTCGAAACCGTCAATCCGCTGAAAGCGGGTAAAGAGTTCGCCTCAGAGCCAGTCTGGTTCGGTGATAATGACCGTGCTTCCCTGGGCGTGGATAAAGATCTTTATCTGACCATTCCTCGTGGCCGCATGAAAGATCTGAAAGCGAGCTACGTGCTCAACACCACCGAACTGCACGCCCCGCTGCAGAAGAACCAGGTGGTGGGTACCATCAACTTCCAGTTGGACGGCAAAACCATCGATCAGCGTCCGCTCGTGGTGCTGGATGAAATTCCTGAAGGCAATTTCTTCGGCAAAATCATTGATTACATTAAATTGATGTTCCACCACTGGTTTGGCTAAAAATTGAACACTTGAAAGTGTGATTTTGATCCCCATATACTAAGTATCCTGATAACTCCCACCCGACGTGGGAGTTATTATTTTTTGACGTTACGCCGGAGCTGACATGAAAACCAAACTTAACGAACTGCTTGAATTCCCTACCTCATTTACTTACAAAGTAATGGGTCTGGCGAAGCCTGAGCTGGTTGATCAGGTGGTTGAAGTGGTACAGCGCCATGCGCCGGGTGACTACTCTCCGTCAGTAAAACCAAGCAGCAAGGGCAACTACCACTCGGTTTCTATTACCATCACTGCGACACACATTGAGCAGGTTGAGACGCTGTACGAAGAGCTCGGCAATATCGAAATCGTTCGTATGGTGCTGTAGTCCCTTTGCGGTTACCCTGTTTGCCGGGTAACCGCTATCCCTGCTGTGATATACTTTCCGCAACCTTTTCTCCCCTCTTCGGAGACGTCGTTTTGTACCAGGATAACATTCTTGTCCGCCATCTCGGGCTTCAACCTTACGAGCCTGTCTCCCAGGCTATGCATGACTTCACCGATTCACGCGATGAAACTACACCCGATGAAATCTGGCTGGTTGAACACCTTCCTGTGTTTACCCAGGGGCAGGCTGGAAAAGCCGAACATCTGTTGATGACGGGCGATATCCCGGTGATCCAGAGCGATCGTGGTGGGCAGGTAACCTATCATGGGCCGGGTCAGCAGGTGATGTACGTGTTGCTCAATCTGAAGCGCAGAAAATTGGGTGTCCGTGAACTTGTCACCCTGTTGGAACAAACGGTCGTAAATACCCTTGCAGAATACGGCATTGATGCCCATCCGCGTGCGGATGCGCCGGGTGTCTATGTAGGAGAGATGAAGATCTGCTCGTTGGGTCTGCGCATTCGTAAAGGCTGTTCCTTCCATGGGCTGGCGCTCAATATCAATATGGATCTCACCCCCTTCCTGCGCATCAATCCGTGCGGCTACGCGGGTATGGAGATGACGCAGATGTGCCAGTGGGTAGCTACCGCAACCCCGGATATTATTCGTCCTGTACTTTTGAAGAACTTTTTAGCACTGCTTAACAATCCTCCTCACGAATATATCACTGCTTAATATATGCCTGCTAGTGGCTCGATTATTTGACGGGCCACGGCTATTTCCCGCATTTACGCTTTACAACAATCAGCAGATTCTATATTTTCGAAGCGCCCGCATATTAGCGATACATATTATTCATCAATTTGATAGTGCCGCCTGCGGAACTCATATTACTTGCGTGACAATCACCCAACTGTCTGTTTTCGTTAAACAAGTGAAACACTTTACGAATCTCTGCAAGCATAATAAATAAATTCAACTATCATTCATATTGTGAATGTATACGGAGTGAAAGCGTGGAGTCTACTCATTTACCAGCCAAACGCCTGAATGAACCCGGCGGTGAAGATAAGCCACAAATTTTTCGGACTTTACGTAATATTGATCTCAACTTGTTGACTATTTTTGAGGCAGTTTATGTCCATAAGGGTATCGTTAACGCTGCGAAAATTCTTAATCTGACCCCCTCAGCAATTAGCCAGTCAATTCAAAAGCTGCGCGCTATTTTCCCGGATCCGTTATTTATACGTAAGGGTCAGGGCGTAACCCCTACGGCTTATGCCACACATCTGCATGAATACATCAGCCAGGGACTGGAATCGATTCTCGGCGCGCTGGACCTCACGGGCAGCTACGATAAACACAGAACCATCACTATTGGCACCTCCCCATCATTGGGCGTGCTGGTGATGCCTGCTATCTACAAGACAATAAAGCAGCATGCGCCGCAGCTGTTGATCCGCAACGTCACCGTGAATGATCCTGAAACCCAGCTGGCGCAGTTCCAGACCGACCTGATCATTGACAGCAATCATTTCAGTGCAAGGGCTTTAGGCCAGCATGTCCTGTACGCCGACAGCCTGATCCTGGTATGCCGTCAGCATCATCCCGCGTTCAATGCGCCATTGACGCTAGAAAACCTGCGTGCCTACGAGCATTCCTCTTTTATGGCAGAAGGCCAGGGATCCAACCCGCTACGGCAGCGCATTGATGAACTCTTCCCGGAGCGCCAGGTGAGCTTCAGCAGTTACAATATGTTTACCGTTGCATCCCTGATTGGCAGTAGCGACATGCTGTGCGTAATGCCTCTGCGCCTCTTTAACCTGCTGCGCAAATGCTGGCCGCTGGAGAGCATTCCGCTCGATCAGTTGAATGACGAAACGCTTGAAATTTCGCTGCATTACAACAAGCTAAGCCTGCGCGATCCGGTACTTGAAAACGTCATCAACGTTATCCGCCAGGCCTTCTGAACCCGCCTGGCAGCACAAGCCCCTGCTGCATGCGGGGCAAAACGCACAAAACAACAACTATTTTACAAATTGGCGACCTGGCAGGCTGCTTTACCGACCGTTTCAATGATATACTGCCTGTCGTTCGTTCAAAAATAGTTGATAAATACAACATTCCCTTGAATTGAAACGCTTTCCTTCGATATTCGCAACTGGAACACGCACGCTATGAGTAAACCCATTGTGATGGAACGCGGTGTTAAATACCGCGATGCCGATAAAATGGCCCTTATCCCGGTTAAAAACGTGGCTACAGAGCGCGAAGCGCTGTTAAGAAAACCGGAGTGGATGAAAATCAAACTGCCGGCGGACTCTTCGCGTATCCAGGGGATCAAAGCGGCGATGCGCAAAAATGGCCTTCACTCCGTATGTGAAGAAGCCTCCTGCCCTAACCTTGCTGAATGTTTCAATCACGGTACCGCGACATTTATGATTTTGGGTGCTATCTGCACCCGCCGCTGCCCGTTCTGCGACGTTGCTCATGGCCGCCCGGTTGCGCCAGATGTGAACGAGCCGCAGAAACTGGCGCAAACCATCGCCGACATGGCGTTGCGTTATGTCGTTATCACCTCGGTTGACCGTGATGACCTGCGTGATGGTGGTGCACAGCATTTTGCAGACTGCATCACTGCCATCCGGGAGAAAAGCCCAAGCATCAAGATTGAGACGCTGGTTCCCGATTTCCGTGGACGTATGGACCGCGCGCTGGATATCCTGACCGCCACTCCACCGGACGTATTCAACCACAACCTGGAAAACGTGCCGCGCATTTATCGTCAGGTGCGTCCAGGCGCAGACTACAACTGGTCTCTGAAACTGCTGGAGCGTTTTAAAGAAGCGCATCCGCATATTCCGACCAAGTCCGGTCTGATGGTAGGTCTCGGTGAAACCAATGCAGAAATCATCGAAGTGATGCGCGATCTGCGCCGCCACGGTGTCACTATGCTGACGCTGGGGCAGTATTTGCAGCCAAGCCGTCACCATCTGCCGGTACAGCGCTATGTTAGCCCTGATGAGTTCGATGAGATGAAAGCCGAAGCCATGGCGATGGGCTTTACCCATGCTGCCTGTGGCCCGTTTGTTCGCTCGTCCTACCACGCCGATATGCAGGCGAAAGGCGAAGAAGTAAAATAAACCTGTAATATCTTTTTACAGAAACACAAAAAAACCGGCCTCGTGAGCCGGTTTTTTTATGCAAGCCTTGCAGGATTGCCATTACTCTTTGTGCGAAAGCTTCTCTGCAGGAACACTATCTTCGGCGCTTTTCTTCGCGGCCGCGTCATCGTCATTCATCGCTTTCTTAAAGCCTTTAATGGCAGCACCCAGGTCTCCACCCAACGTGCGTAACTTCTTGGTACCAAACAGCAGGACGACCAGTGCGGCAACCACCAGCAGTTTGGTAATACTAATCTCACCCATAGATACCTTCTTTACATAAAACAGGCTGCATTAAGCGCCAAAAACCCATTCGTATTAACGGACATTTGACGCGCGCACACAATAGCAATCTGTAACAAGGTGAATCAAGCATTGTTGAAAAAAACATCACAATAATTGCGGTGGCGCAAACCGTCGATTGCGAAGAACGGGTAACTGCCGACGTGCAAGCGCTATTCGCTCTGATATTATCTCCGTCAGCAAAAGCGCTGGCGCTTCGGCTGCTGAGGCGATGGTCACGCCCAACGGATCGATAACCCTGCTCTGTCCAATATTCTTATTCCCGCACTCTCCTGAGGCGACGACGTAGCAGGTGGTATCAAGCGCCCTTGCGGCCAGCAGCGTCGCCCAGTGATGCTCTTTTAATGGCCCTTTGACCCAGGCAGCTGGCAACACCAGTATGTCGGCTCCCTGTAAAGCCAGATTCAGTGCCATTTCAGGAAAGCGCAGGTCATAGCAGGTCATCAATCCCACGTTAAATCCATCGACATCCAGCAGCGGTGAAACGCTGTCGCCGGGATCGACGAGTCGCGACTCCTGAATGTTGAACGCATCATAGAGATGCAGCTTAGCATAGCGCGCAACGATCTCTCCGCCACGAATAGCCACAAGCGTATTCACAGCCCGACCCGGTGCAGAAGGAACATGTACCGTTAAAATGGTCGTCATGAGATTGCCAGCGCTCTCTGCCAGCAGCTGCTGTAAAAACGCCCCGTCCAGCGACTGCGCCGACTTAACCGACATATCAGGATCGTTATCATCCCGTGCCAGTAGCGCTTCGGGAAGCACCAGCAAGGATGCCCCCTTCTGTCGCGCCTGGGCCATCAGGGAGACGCATGTTCCCGCATTCTCATTCCAGTCCGGCGTTACCGCAAACTGCCCTACCGCAACATACATATTTGTCCCCCGGTCAAAAACAGCGTTACACTCGACGTACTTACACATCCAATAGCAGGTATTAACAGTGTTACAACTACTTATAGCCGTTTTTATTGGTGGAGGCACGGGTAGCGTTGCGCGGTGGTTTTTGAGTATGCGGTTTAACCCTCTTCATCAGGCCATTCCCATGGGAACCCTGGCAGCAAACCTGATTGGAGCCTTTATTATCGGTATGGGACTCGCCTGGTTTAACCGCATGACACATATCGACCCGGTGTGGAAAGTATTGATTACCACCGGCTTCTGCGGTGGTTTAACGACGTTCTCCACCTTCTCTGCTGAAGTGGTGTTCCTGTTTCAGGAAGGGCGCATCGGCTGGGCATTAACGAACATCGCCATCAATATGCTCGGTTCATTTGCGATGACCGGGATCGCATTTTGGCTCTTTTCTTCCGCCAGCGCGCATTAATCGCCCGACGTTAATGTTGGCTTAATTTTTCTCTGCCACTCTGACCGTAATACGAAACGAGGGTGACAGTATGAAAGAACAGTTGATGAGCGCAGGAATGGTTTTGCTGAGCGTGGCAATCGTCGCCAGCTTCCTGAAAATGTATCTGATTGGTTGATTCAGAACGAAAAAAACCCGCTCAAAGAGCGGGTTTTGAAATTCTTGCTGACGCGTCTGAATTACAGAGCGATTACGTTAGCAGCAGAAGGGCCTTTGGCACCGTTAGTGATTTCAAACTCAACACGCTGACCTTCAGCCAGGGTTTTGAAACCATTAGACTGGATTGCAGAGAAGTGTACGAACACATCTTTGCTGCCATCTTCAGGAGTAATGAAACCGAATCCTTTGGACTCATTAAACCACTTAACGTTACCTTTAATCTTAGACATCAAAATTACCTTTGCATTAAAAAACGACACAAATGCTGTGTCGGGTATCAGTACATCAATTGTGGAACCGTTTGTCCAGCGGATCTTTGATAAAAAGTGACAAAAGTCGCGTTAATTTTCGTTGACGGATTTTTATCCTATACGATTCAATAACAGTACACTTTTTCGCCATCTTATGGCGTTTTATCAGTTAAAACTGAAAACGCATCCAGGCAAAGTAAACGTTTCCGTTGTTATAGGTTCCCGGGATGTAGGTCATCTGGAACGTCGCGGGGCCATAGCCAATGGATGCCAACGGCAGCAGGACCGGGACCGGAATGTAGTTCCAGTTATCACGCGCCGTAAAGCCTGCCGTGTAGCCCAGACCAAGACGGAAGTTGTCATCCGCTAATGGACGCCACGTTTTCTCCCAGCCATAACCGCCAATCGGCTCCCACTTGTTGTAGGAGTCCTTAAACGCCATCAGGTACAGTCCGTGCCAGTTTCCTTTGTCGTCCCAACGGGACTGGCCAAAACCCGCCCCCCAGGGACGTTCGTTGTAGCGGTCCGTTTTTTCTTTGTCATAGGCAAAACGCGCATGCCACGTTATCGCCGGAATATAGAGATCGTAATGTTCTGGCTCCTTCCAGGTTTGCGCGACGTTATCCGTAAACGTTGAGAACCAACCTTTATCCGTCGCGTTATCCTCTGCCCTGGCGACAGAAGAGAACGTTAACTGCCAAAAAATAAACAATAAAATCAGGGGGAATTTATTACGTACCATCACAATGCAATTACCATTCTTAGTATTCGAGGCAAAGTTTACCATAGAATAGTTGAATGAATCCTTAACAACATCAGCGTTATTCCTAATTAATGACCCTAAATCCGAGAATATTCTTAGAAAGAGAGTGAGAAGATACACTTCAGCCCCGCCGGGCACTGCCGCCGCCCTCAGCACTCGTCAGTAAGCCCGCTAGCCGTTCTCACTTTTATACGTATTCGTAGCACATCTACTTCATCGCCGATATATTGACCCACTAAATCTGAATGCTTATAACGCTATAGTGAAGACAGTTAATTCGGACAATAGAATATAACCTTCAATACAACTCATAACGTGTTTTTAATTTTATATAGCATGTAAAAGATATTTATCCGTTGCACCCAAATAATAATATCCGGTGAAGAAAAAAAGGATTTTGAGCCACTCGCAGCAAGTTGCTTATGGCATAAAGGCTGCCAGCTGCACAGAAGAGACAGGCTTCAGCGCCCCGCACGTTCCCGACCTGCCGTGCCCTAAATGACATATAATGGTGTATCCGGCGGTCAATACCCATATGACATAAATGCCGGAGTGATGGCAAAAATAGCGTCAATGCCTTCTTTAGTAGTCTTTTTATTGATTTTAATCAGCAAGGACTGCGCAATAGTTCGGCACATTCTCATCCTTCTTTTTTATTGATTATTTGTGCTCTCGGGTAGCAAGGAGACAGGGGAAATCATGCTTACGTTTATCGAACTCCTTATCGGAGTCGTCGTCATTGTCGGTGTAGCCCGCTACATCATTAAAGGGTACTCGGCCACAGGCGTGTTATTTGTCGGCGGCTTAACCCTGCTGATTGTTAGCGCGCTAATGGGTCATCAGGTGTTACCTGCCAGCGCAGCCAGCACCGGCTACACGGCCACCGACATTGTTGAATATATAAAAATTCTGCTCATGAGCCGCGGTGGTGACCTGGGCATGATGATTATGATGCTGTGCGGTTTTGCCGCCTATATGACTCATATCGGCGCAAACGATATGGTGGTCAAACTGGCGTCGAAACCACTGCAGTACATCAACTCCCCCTATTTGCTCATGGTCGCGGCCTATTTCCTCGCCTGCCTGATGTCCCTTGCGGTGTCCTCAGCAACCGGCCTTGGCGTACTGTTAATGGCAACGCTGTTCCCGGTTATGGTCAACGTCGGTATCAGCCGTGGCGCGGCCGCGGCAATTTGTGCCTCTCCGGCAGCCATTATTCTCTCCCCAACCTCCGGCGACGTTGTGCTGGCGGCAAAGGCGGCGGAGATGTCACTCATCGATTTCGCCTTTAAGACCACGCTGCCCATCTCCATTGTTGCCATCGTGGGTATGGGCATCGCCCACTTCTTCTGGCAGCGCTATCTCGATAAGAAAGAGAACATCAGCCATGAAATGCTGGACGTGAGTGAAATCACCACCACTGCGCCCGCGTTTTACGCCATTCTGCCGTTCACTCCGATTATCGGGGTACTGATTTTTGACGGCAAATGGGGTCCACAACTGCACATCATCACCATTCTGGTGATCTGTATGCTGCTGGCTGCCTTGCTGGAATTTGTGCGCGGCTTCAACACTCAGAAGGTGTTCTCAGGACTGGAAGTGGCCTATCGCGGGATGGCGGATGCGTTTGCTGGCGTCGTGATGCTGCTGGTTGCCGCGGGCGTGTTTGCCCAGGGTCTCAGCACCATCGGCTTTATTCAGAGCCTGATCTCCATCGCCACCTCGTTCGGCTCTGCCAGCATTATCCTGATGCTGGTCCTGGTGATCCTCACCATGCTGGCGGCAATGACCACGGGTTCCGGTAACGCACCGTTTTACGCCTTCGTTGAGATGATCCCGAAACTGGCTCACTCCTCTGGCATTAACCCGGCTTACCTTTCTATACCGATGCTTCAGGCCTCAAACCTGGGCCGTACCATCTCTCCGGTATCGGGTGTAGTGGTTGCCGTCGCCGGTATGGCAAAAATCTCGCCGTTTGAGGTAGTGAAACGGACGTCAGTACCCGTGCTGGTTGGCCTGATCATCGTGATCATCGCCACTGAAGTGCTGGTTCCCGGCGCCGCCTAAGCCAAATTCCTGATAACCAAAAAGCGCCTGCGGGCGCTTTTTGTGCTTTAATAATTTCCAGAAATTAATTGCACACCATCGATCAGGAAATCAAATGTTCAGGAAGGATGTCGCTTTCCCGTCTGGCGCGCTGGCGCTTGCACTTTGCGTACTCTCCGCGCACGCAGAACCGCTCAAGGCCACACAATACGGTGATTTCGATCGCTACGTTCTGGCGCTTTCCTGGCAAACCGGATTCTGTCAAAGCATGGTCGAACGCAATCGCAATGAACCCGATGAATGTCGCCTGCAAAAAGAGAGCGCCAACAAGACCGATTTCCTCACCGTACACGGCCTGTGGCCTGGGCTGCCTAAGTCCATTGCGTCACGCGGGGTAGATGAACGCCGCTGGATGCGCTTTGGCTGCGCCACCCGCCCCGTCCCGAACATGCCTGAAGCCAAAGCCAGCCGCAAATGTTCCGCTGCGGAAACCGGGCTGTCGTTAACCGGTGCGGCAAAACTGAACAGCGTGATGCCCGCCGCCGGCGGAACATCATGCCTGGAACGTTACGAATACGCTAAACACGGGGTCTGTTTCGGCTTTGATCCGGATGCCTATTTCGGCACCATGGTGCGTCTGAATCAGGAGGTCAAACACAGCGCGGTGGGCCAATTCCTGGCAGATAACTACGGTAAAACCGTAAGTCGTCGCGACTTTGATAGTGCCGTGGCCAAAAACTGGGGCAAGGAGAACGTTAAGGCGTTCAAGCTCACCTGTAATGGCAACCCGGCTTACCTCACGGAAATGCAGATTTCCCTTACAGCCGACACCATCAATAACCCGCTCTCTGCCGCCTCCTTCGCACCGCAGCCGCATCCGGGTAACTGCGGCAAAAAGTTTGTGATCGACAGCGTCGGTTACTGATCGCGCTCCGGGCATCCTCATGCCCGGTCTTTCATTCATTTCCGTTATAAGACGCCAGCCGTCACACTTTCGCACACCTGCATCATTCCTCCAGCTATTGCATTATTTATCCGGTAAACACAGACGAAACCTCCCCGCCATAATCGTGGCGTCATCTACAGGAGGAATTTCACATGGCTAAAAAATTGATTGCACTGTGCGCCTGCCCGATGGGTCTGGCACATACCTTTATGGCCGCTCAGGCGCTGGAAGATGCCGCCACGGAAGCCGGTTACGAGGTCAAAATTGAAACGCAGGGTGCAGACGGAATTCAGAATCGCCTGACGGCTCAGGATATTGCCGAAGCCAACATTATCATCCACGCCATCGCCATTACCCCGGAAGACAACGAGCGCTTTGAAACACGCGATGTCTACGAGATCTCACTTCAGGACGCCATTAAAAACGCGGCGGGCACCCTGAAGGAGATCGAAGAGTTGATTGCAGCAGAACAATAATAATCGTCTACCTCAGGGGTTTTCGTCATGGCAATTAAAAAACGCAGTGCGGTTCGCCCGGAAAGTCACGAGGGCAATACGCTCGCCATCAAATCCGCGCCGGTCGCTGCGGGCAATACCTTCTGGAAAGAGCTTCCTCAGCACATTATGTCGGGCATTTCCCGTATGGTGCCAACGCTCATTATGGGCGGGGTGATCCTCGCTATTTCGCAACTTATCGCTTACGTCTGGCTGGAGATCCCCCCGGATACCAGCATTCTTGATGCCCTGAACTCAGGTAAATTTAACGGGTTTAACCTCTCGGTGCTGAAGTTTGGCTATCTGACAGAGTCGTTCGGCGGACTGCTGTTCAGCTTCGCCATTCCTATGTTTTCCGCATTCGTTGCCAACTCCATCGGCGGCAAACTGGCCTTCCCGGCAGGGTTTATTGGCGGCCTTGTTGCCACGCAACCTACGCTGGTGCTGAATTTTGACCCGGAAAAACTGACCTGGCTTGCCACCAAACCGGTTCCGTCCACCTTTATTGGTGCGCTGATTATCGCGATCGCCGCAGGCTACCTGGTGAAGTGGCTGAACACTAAAATCAGCGTGCCGCAGTATCTGCTGGCCTTCAAAAGCACATTCCTGATCCCGATCATCTCCGCCCTGTTCGTGATGCTGGCGATGTACTACGTCATCACCCCTATTGGCGGCTGGTTAAACGCGGGCATGCGCACCCTGCTGCTTGCGGCAGGTCAGGCAGGTTCGATGATGTACGCCATAGGCATGGCTGCTGCGACGGCCATTGATCTGGGCGGGCCCATCAACAAAGCCGCCGGTTTTGTCGGCCTGGGGTTAACCACCGACCACGTATTGCCGATCACCTCGCGCGCCGTGGCAATTGTAATCCCGCCGATTGGTCTGGGGCTGGCAACGCTCATCGACCACCGCCTGACCGGTAAACGCCTGTTCAGTCCACAGCTTTATCCGCAGGGTAAAACCGCGATGTTCCTCGCCTTTATGGGGATCAGCGAAGGGGCCATCCCGTTCCTGCTGGAAAACCCGCTCGCAACGCTGCCTGCCTACATGATCGGGGCTATCGCCGGGGCGATGACCGCGACCGCGCTTGGTGCAGTACAGTGGTTCCCGGAATCTGCCATCTGGGCGTGGCCGCTGGTGACCAATCTCGGCGCTTATATGCTGAGCATCCTTGTCGGCGCGGTTATCACTGCTCTGCTGGTGGTCACCCTCCGCAACAGCATGTACAAGCGCGGAAAACTCGCCATCGATACGCTGTAATGGGGTGAATAATGGATGTACTGACAGCGCTTCGCCACCGGTTGGCAACAGAAAAACTGGATGGCGTGCTGATCGCGTCGCGCCAGAACAAACAGCCGCACCTGGGTATTTCTACCGGATCGGGCTACGTGCTGGTGACGCAAACGCGCGCGCATATTCTGGTGGATTTTCGCTATTACAACGATATCACCGCGCGTGCGGCGGGCTACCAGATGCATCTGCTCGATGCAGCGAACCCGTTTGCCACGGTAGTGAACCGCCTTATTGCCGAGGAAAACCTCGCCACGCTAGGGTTCGAAGGTGAACACGTCAGCTGGCAAACCGGCTGTCTGTGGCGCGACGCGCTAAATACAACGCTTTGCGGTATCTCCCTTGACGCCCTGCGGCAGATAAAAACGGCGGACGAAATTGCCCGCATTCGTGAGGCCTGTCGTATTGCCGACAGCGCCGCACAGCATATCCGGCGCTTTATTCAGCCGGGTATGCGCGAGCGCGACGTCGCCGCCGAGCTGGAGTGGTTTATGAAGCAGCAGGGGGCGGAAAAGCCCTCCTTCGACACCATCGTCGCCAGCGGGCCGCGCGGCGCACTTCCGCATGGCAAAGCGTCTGACAAAGTGATTAATGCTGGCGAACTGATCACCTTAGATTTTGGCGCCCAATACCAGGGATACTGCTCGGACATGACGAGGACGTTCCTTGTCGGCGGGCAACACCGGGCTCCCGAGGAACATCCGCTCTATGCAATCTACCAGATCGTGCTGAAGGCGCAGCTGGCGGCGATTCAGGCCATTAGTCCAGGCATTCCGTGCCAGCAGGTAGATAACGCCGCACGTTCAGTCATTGAACGCGCTGGCTACGGCCCGCAGTTTGGCCACAATACCGGTCACGCCATCGGCATTGATGTTCATGAAAACCCGCGTTTTTCCCCAACCGATACCACGCTGCTGCAGCCCGGCATGCTCTTGACCGTAGAACCGGGTATCTACCTTGAGGGCGCGGGCGGTGTGCGAATTGAAGACGTCGTTCTGGTGACAGAGACGGGAGCCGAGGTGCTTTACACCATGAATAAAACGCTGCTGCTGACGGGAGAAGAGTGATGGACTATGAATTACTGCGCGCGCTGAGCGAAGCCGATGCGATTGCCGCCTCAGAACAGGAAGTGCGCGATATTCTGATCGCTGAGGCACATAAGTACCATAAAGAGGTGCAGTTTGACGGCCTCGGCTCCGTGCTCATCCGCGTGAATCAGAGTTCCGGACCGAAAGTGATGGTCTGCGCCCATATGGATGAAGTCGGTTTTATGGTGCGCAGCATCTCCCGTGAAGGCGCCATTGACGTACTGCCGATTGGCAACGTACGCATGATGGCCCGCACGCTTCAGCCCGTTCGCATCACCACGCGCGCTGGCGTCAAAATTCCTGGCCTGCTCGACGGAGACGTTAAAGGCGATATCGTCGACAATCTGCGCGTCGACATCGGCGCAACGTCTGCGCAAGAGGTGTTAGACAGCGGCATTGACGCAGGCGACCGCGTGACCTTCGATACGCCGTTCCAGCCCCTTCCCCACAGCCGGGTGATGGGTAAAGCTTTCGACGACCGCCTGGGCTGCTACCTGCTGATCGCACTGCTGCGCGAACTGCATCAGGCTCCGCTCGACTGTGAGCTGTGGCTGGTGGCAAGCTCAAGTGAAGAGGTTGGCCTTCGTGGCGGACAGACCGCCACACGCGTCATTCACCCCGACATTGCCCTGGTGCTGGATACCGCCTGCTGGTCAAAAAACTTTGATTACGGCAGCGCAAATCATCGACAAATAGGTGCCGGTCCGATGCTGGTGCTGTATGACAAAACGCTTATCGCCCCGCCTAAATTAACCGCCTTCATTGAAAAAGTGGCATACCCGTTAGGCATACCGCTGCAAAAAGATATGTTCAGCAATGGCGGCACCGACGGCGGCGCGGTGCATCTTTCCGGCACGGGTGTCCCTACCGTGGTACTCGGGCCGCCGACCCGGCACGGCCACTGCTCGGCATCCATTGCCGATGAAAGAGACATTCATCACACCCATCAACTGCTTGTCGCCCTGGCGGCATGCATGAACCGTGAGACCGTGGCTCACCTGACGGACTTCAGGTGCTGATCTCACGCGGTAAGGAGAAAATATGCTTTCGATTGAGTTTTTCTGCCCGCTGCCCAACGGCCTGCACGCGCGACCGGCCTGGGCGTTAAAGGAGCAGTGCAGCGCATGGCGCAGCGACATTCGCTTTATCAATAAGCGGCTGAACACCCACGCGGATGCTAAAAGCTCGCTGGCACTGATAAGCACCGGCACGCTGTTCAACGACAGCTGCGTGCTGGAGATCGTCGGCAGCGATGAAGAGCAGGCCAGACGCGCGCTTGAGCAGTATATCAATACGGTTTTCATCGACAGCGACAGCATTCCCTCTGGCGACGCACCGCATATCGCGCATCCCCTTCCCCGCTCGCTTCTGCGGCTCAATCCGCAGCTGCAGCACGCCGTTACGCTTGCCAGCGGTATTGGTACAGGTACATTACGGGGCTGGCAGAGCGATAACCTCCAGCGTTACCGCCAACATCCGGCCACGCCGGAAGATATCACCCGGCTGGAACACAGCCTGGCGACGCTGGCAGAGCAACTCAACCAGCGCCTGCGCGGTCTGGAAGGTGAAAGCAAAACCATTATCAGCGCCCACCTTTCGCTGATCCAGGATGACGAATTCGGGGGCAATATCCGCCGTCTCATCAATGAAGAGCGGCTGAGCCTTGCCGGGGCCATTATTCGCAACATGGAGCAGATTTGCGACAAGCTGTCGCTCTCCGCCAGCGACTATCTCCGCGAGCGCGTCAGCGATATCCGCGACATCAGCGAACAGCTGCTGAATATCACCTGGCCTGAACTCCGGCAAACGTCCGGATTTATCCTCAACGCGCCCACTATTCTGGTGGCCGAAGATTTAACGCCCAGCCAGTTTCTAAGCCTTGATCCCCGCTACCTGAAGGGCATGGTGCTGGAGAAAACCGGGCGCACCTCGCACACCCTGATTCTGGCGCGTGCCGCGTCAATTCCAGTGCTGAGCGGTCTGTCGGTCGCCTCACTGGAGCCGTATATGGGGAGTGAGGTGATCCTGGACGGTGTGTGTAGCGTGCTCGTCACAGAGCCTGATGAGGCCGTCAATCACTACTACAGCGTAGCGCAACGCCTGGCGGACAAGCGCCACCAGCAGCAGATCAAAGACGCCGGGCTACCGGCACTCACCCGGGATAACGTACCGGTGGATATCGCTGCCAATATCGGAAGCGCGCTGGAAGCCCCCGGCGCCTTCGCCTGTGGCGCGCAGGGCGTGGGCCTGTTCCGCACCGAAATGCTCTATATGGACCGCGACAGTGCGCCGGACGAACAAGAGCAATATGAAGCCTATCAGCAGGTGTTACTCTCTGCAGAAGGTAAGCCCGTCATTTTCCGCACCATGGACATTGGCGGCGATAAGCAAATCCCGTATCTCAATATTCCGCAGGAGGAGAACCCGTTCCTCGGCTATCGCGCGGTGCGCATTTATCCGGAATTTGCCCACCTGTTTCGAACCCAACTGCGCGCTATTTTACGCGCGGGCGCCAGCGGCAATGCGCTGCTGATGATCCCGATGGTGCACAATCTCGATCAGATTTTATGGGTTAAGCAGGAGCTGCAAAACGTTCGCGAGGAGCTGACGGCGCAGGGGTTACGCCATACGCCGCACCTGCCGCTGGGGATTATGGTCGAGGTGCCTTCAGTCTGCTTCATCATCGATCACTTCTGCGAAGAGGTCGATTTCTTCAGCATCGGCTCGAACGATATGACCCAGTACCTCTACGCGGTCGATCGCAATAACCCGCGGGTATCACCGCTGTATAACCCGATCGCGCCGTCATTTTTACGTATGGTGCGCCAGATTGTCACAACCGCCCAACGCCACGGTAAATGGGTCGGAATTTGCGGTGAACTGGGCGGCGAACGTCGTTACCTTCCTTTGCTTTTAGGCCTGGGAATTGCTGAATTCAGCATGAGCGGTTCACGGATCCCGGCGGTGAAAGCACAGCTTCGCCAACTGGAAAGCGAGGCCTGTCGGGCACTGGCGGAGAAAGCTTGCGACTGTCGCAGCGCGGAAGAGATAGAAACGCTGCTGACCGATTTCACACCAGAAGAGCCGCCTCGCCCGTTGCTGTCGCTGGAAACCATCGTCTTTAACGAACCGCTCACCTCAAAAGAGCAGGTGCTCCAGTTCCTGTGTGGCAACCTGGCGATTCAGGGGCGCACAGAGAATCCGCTGGAGCTGGAAGAGGACATCTGGCAACGCGAAGAGATTGTTACCACGGCGGTCGGGTTTGGCGTGGCGATCCCGCACACCAAATCACAGTGGATCCGCCATTCCAGTATCAGCATTGCGCGTCTGGAAAAACCCATAGACTGGGAATCCGACATGGGCGACGTTGAGCTGGTGATCATGCTGACGCTCGGCGCACAGGAGGGAAACAGCCATGTGAAAGTCTTCTCCCAGCTGGCGCGCAAGCTGGTAAACAAAGCGTTTCGGGAAACGCTGTTCGCAACAGAATCGCCGCAAAGCATCCTTGACCTGCTGAATGCCGAAATCCGCTTCTGATTGCTACTGAAAACGTGCGCGGTACTCCCCCGGCGTCAGCCCGAACTGGCGTCGGAACAGCCTGGAAAAATAGTCGCTGTCGGGATAACCGCAGCGTTTCGCCACCTCGCCCACCGGCAGATGGTATTTTTGCAGGATAGTGCGCGCTTTCCCCATTCGCACCCAGCGAACGTAATCCACAAAGCTCATCGTCCCCTGCTGCGAAAACAGGCGCGACAGGTGGTTAGGGGAAATGGTAAACAGCGCGGCAACGCTCTCCCGCGAGATGGGTTCCGCATAATTATTCTGCAACCAGTTGCAGATGCTTTGATACAGAAAATCCCCGCGTGACAGCCCCGGCTCCGGGCGTAACGAGGCCACCTTTCGACACCAGTGAAGCAGACTCAACGCCAGAGGTTGAATAATGGCCTGATCCTGCGGTGATGTGCTCAAATGTGTAAGCGCCATCAGTATGGCTGCGCATTCGCCTCTTTCAGAATGCGGGAGTTCCACTTTCCGCTGCGGCTGACCGTTGCCGGCAGCCTGGAATGCCAACCCTAGCCAGGAAGGGGCAAAAACAATGCTCAGCAGCATGACCGGTAAGTCAAACACCGGCACATTTGCCGCCTGGGCAGGTAAAAACAACATCTCTCCCTGGCGGATCGCCTTTTGCTCCGGGATCAGCTGGTTGCCATAAACGCCGCGCAACACCACGTCGAGCCGCGGCCATTCAAGGCGAAAGCTCCCGGCAGGTACTGAAGCGGGCGAGTGAGCAAACCAGACGCGCCCCAGCTGCTGCGGGTTGAGCACCAGCCCGCTCAGCAGATCGGCAAAAAACTGTTGCTCGGCGGGAAGCCGGTTGTCGGGCATGTTACCCCCTGCGCGCATCCGGGCGAACCAGGTCAAAGCGATGGCTGTCACTGATGGAATAGTAGGCCGTCGGCCCGCCCGCACGCAGGATCGGCTGCGCCTTTGCAGTCTGATAAATCCCCTCTTCCAGCAGCGTGTCGGCAATATGAATACCGATCACTTCTCCCAATACCAGCCAGGTGTCCACTGGCGTACCGTCTGCGCCGGTTAACTGGATGCACTGCGACAGGCGGCACTCAAAATTCACCGGGCTTTCCGCCACGCGCGGCGCTTTCACCAGCTGGCTGGCGACGGGCGTGAGTCCGGCAAAAGAAAACTCATCTTCATCATGGGGGAGCATGGCCGAGGTTTCGTTCATCGCTTCAGCCAGATCGCGCGTGGCCAGGTTCCAGACAAACTCGCCCGTTTCGTGAATATTGCGCACGCTGTCTTTCCAGCCGTTGCTGGAAAAACCAATGATCGGTGGTCGATAGTTGAAACAGTTAAAGAAGCTGTACGGCGCGAGGTTAAGCAGGCCGTTTGCGTCGCAGGACGAGATCCAGCCAATCGGGCGTGGACCAATAATGGCGTTCAGCGGATCGTGCGGCAGGCCGTGACCCTGAGACGGTTGGTAGAAATACATCGTTCTCTCTCGTTGGTGGGGCGCAACGCCCAGGTTCAGGATACTCAGCGTAACGTATTCCGCCCGGAATGAAGACTGAAAAAATTTCAGCGAAAATTCATATGGGCCATGAATGTGACCATCATCACTTCAAACTTGCACGCTCAGCCAGTATCATCGGGAGAGTTAAACCCTCGCTGCCAGACGGCGAGGGTTTTCTTTTGGATTGGTTTCTGCGTTACACGCAGTATTAACGACATGGAGTAAAAAATGTCCAGACCCACAATTATCATTAACGAGCTCGACGCAGAACGTATTGACCGTCTTCTGGAAAAACCCGAATTCGCTTCTCTCCCGGTGGCCGATGCGCTGAACGAGGAGCTTGACCGGGCGCAGATGTGTACGCCTGAGACCATGCCTCAGGATGTGGTTACCATGAACAGCCAGGTGAAATTTCGTAACCTGACAACGGGCGAAGAGTTGACCCGCACGCTGGTCTATCCAACACAAATGACCGACAGCAGCACACAGCTTTCCGTACTGGCGCCTGTGGGTGCGGCCCTGCTTGGGTTGCGCACAGGTGATACCATTCACTGGGAACTACCGGGTGGCGCGTCGACGCATCTGGAAGTGCTTGAGCTGCTCTACCAGCCAGAAGCCGCAGGCGATTACCTTCGTTAATCCCGCGCTTCCTGCCCTGCAAAGAGGATGCGCTTGCATCCTCTTTTCGTCATTTCACCCGATTGTCCTATATCGCTCAAAATCACCTTAATCCACGCTTAATCTGTTTTGCTGCCGCGGGGACGGTTATGAGTGAGATACTGGCTATCACACTTATTTTTCTCATTTTTTTGGCGATTATCGTCATGGCGGTGCTTTATCTTGAGCGCCACTGGTAAACGACCGGACTCACACTACCCCGCCGGGGAAAGCGTTGACCAGCCCCTTGACCTGCTGCTCTGCCGCCTCGGGGCTTTCCGCGCCGGGAACCAGAATGACTTTGCGACATGCCTCTTCCCGTTTCTCAAAAATCTTGTACGCACGTTCAGCGTCGGCCAGAGGCAGATAGTGCGTGACGATCTCCTCCGGCGTCAGCAGCCCTTTTTCAATCAGCGGCAGCAACTCGCCCAGCCAGGCATGAACGTGCGTCTGCCCCATCTTAAAGCTGATGCCTTTATCAAAGGCGTCGCCAAATAAGAACCCATGAATAAAACCGGCATAGACGCCCGGCACGCTCACCACCCCACCGCGTCGTACGGCCGCAATGCACTGGCGTAGCGCTTTGCCGCTGCTTCCTTCAATCTTGAGATTACTGAGGAGGGTCTCCGTGGTGCTGCCCTTGGCTTCAAACCCAACCGCGTCAATGACCGCATCCACGCCTCGCTGCCCCGCCGTCTGCTCAATGATTTTTTCCGCCGCGTCGTTATCATCATCAAAGTTGATGGGAATGGCACCGTAACGTTCCTGCGCAAACTGCAGCCGGTACGGATGATGGTCAATGACAAAAATCTGTTCAGCCCCTAAAAGCCGCGCACAGGCGATGGTCAGTAAACCGACTGGCCCCGCGCCGAAAACGGCTACGCTCGAGCCTTTTGCTATCTGCGCGTTTTTTGCCGCCTGCCAGGCCGTGGGCAAAATATCTGAAAGGAACAGCGCTTTGTCATCTGACAACAGCTGCGGCACCTTGAACGGCCCGACGTTGCCTTTCGGCACACGAACGTATTCCGCCTGTCCTCCCGGCACGCCGCCGTAGAGGTGGCTATAGCCAAACAGCGCCGCAGGGGCAGGAATTTGCTTTTTGTTCAGCGCCGCGCCCTGCCCGGCGTTGGTTTTCTCGCAGGCCGCATACTGTTGAAGACGGCAAAAAAAGCAGTCGCCACAGGCGATGACAAAAGGGATCACCACGCGATCGCCCTTCTGCACACTTTTCACATCCCTGCCGGTTTCGACCACTTCCCCCATAAATTCATGACCAAAAATGTCGCCGTGCTCGACCTTCGGGATCTTACCGCGGTAAAGATGCAGATCGGATCCACAAATCGCCGTTGCCGTGACGCGCAGGATGATATCGTCAGCTTGTTCAATGACGGGATCGGGGACATTATCAACGCGAACATGGTGTGGACCGTGGTACGTGAGTGCTTTCATGCGACCTCCGAAAGGATGTGAGTAAGCTTCTAAAAGGGTAGCGTCCTCTGAGGGCCAGCCCTGAAATCCGGGCGTTTTGAGATTTATCCTGGCGGAATAGAAAAGTGCTGTTCAGATTACAGAAAGCGATAATATTTTATGTTTGAATGAATTCAGCGTTTATAAACAAGGAGAAACGGGTATGTATCAGACAATCATTATGCCGGTTGATGTTTTTGAGATGGAGCTGAGCGACAAGGCCGTTCGTCATGCCGAGTTCCTGGCGCAGCAGGACGGCATTATTCATCTTCTTCATGTATTACCGGGTTCGGCCAGCCTGAGCCTGCACCGCTTTGCCGCCGACGTGCGGCGCTTCGAAGAGCACCTGCAGCATGAAGCGGAAACGCGGCTGCAAACCATGGTTGAGCACTTCACCATCGACCCTTCACGGATCAAAACGCACGTCAGATTCGGCAGCGTACGTGATGCGGTAAATGAACTGGCGAACGAGCTGAAAGCAGACGTGGTGGTCATCGGTTCGCGCAACCCTTCCATTACTACGCATCTGCTGGGCTCTAACGCCTCCAGCGTGATCCGCCACACGCATATACCGGTGATGGTCGTCAGATAAAAAAAGAGGCCACCTTTCGGTGGCCTCTCGCTATTGCAGGTGTAGCCTTACTTTCTTTTCTTATGCTGTTTTGGTGCGAATCAGGTAGTCAAACGAACTCAGTGACGCTTTCGCACCTTCGCCGGTGGCGATGATAATCTGCTTATACGGCACGGTGGTGCAGTCGCCTGCGGCAAATACGCCTTTCACGTTGGTTTCACACTTCGCATCAATGATGATTTCGCCCATACGGTTGCGCTCAATTGCGCCTTCCAGCCAGGTAGTGTTAGGCAGCAGACCAATCTGTACGAAGATGCCTGAAAGCTGAACGCTGTGCACGTCGCCGCTCACGCGGTCGCGGTATTCCAGCCCCGTCACTTTGCTGCCGTCGCCCTTCACTTCCGTGGTCTGTGCGTTCAGCACGATATCGACGTTTTTCAGGCTGCGGACCTTATCCTGCAGAACCTGATCCGCCTTCATCTCTGGCGCAAATTCCAGCAGCGTCACGTGTTCAACAATACCCGCCAGGTCGATTGCCGCTTCCACGCCGGAGTTACCGCCGCCGATCACCGCCACGCGTTTGCCTTTAAACAGCGGGCCGTCGCAGTGCGGGCAGTAGGTCACGCCCTTGGTACGATACTGGTCTTCACCCGGCACGTTCATGTTGCGCCATTTCGCACCGGTGGCAATGATGATACTGCGTGCTTTCAGCACCGCGCCGGACGCGGTTTCAATCTGATGTAAACCACCTTCAACCGCGGCAGGAACCAGCCTGCTGGCGCTCTGGCTGTCGATAACATCCACGTCGTAGTCGCTGACGTGCGCCTTCAGCGCGCCAGCCAGCTTCTGGCCTTCCGTTTTTGGCACAGAAATGTAGTTTTCGATATCCACGGTATCCAGCACCTGACCACCAAAGCGTTCGCCCATCAGGCCGGTACGGATACCTTTACGCGCGGAGTACACCGCGGCCGCCGCACCCGCAGGGCCGGAACCGACGATCAGCACGTCGTAGGCATCGCGTTTGTTCAGCTCTTCCGCCGCACGTTTTTCGGCACCGGTATCCACTTTGGCGACGATTTCCGTCAGCGTCATACGACCCTGACCGAATTCCTGACCGTTCAGATACACCGCCGGAACGCCCATCACGTTGCGATCGGTGATTTCATTCTGGAAGGTACCGCCGTCAATCGCCGTGTGCTTAATGCGCGGGTTCAGGACCGACATCAGGTTCAGCGCCTGCACCACGTCCGGGCAGTTGTGGCAGGAGAGCGAATAATAGGTTTCAAACTCGAAATCGCCGTCGATATCGCGGATCTGCTCCAGCAGCGCCTGGGCCTCTTTCGACGGATGACCGCCGGTCCACAGCAGCGCCAGCACCAGCGAGGTAAATTCATGCCCCAGCGGCGAGCCGGCAAAGCGCGGTCCCTGGTCAGAGCCCGGGTTGGTAATCAGGAAAGAGGGCTTACGGACGTTAAGCGAGTTATCTTCTTTGAAGGTCACTTTTGGCGACAGTTCGGCGATCTCCGCCAGCAGTTCCTTGATCTCTGCCGATTTCGCGCTGTCGTCCAGCGTGGCAATCAGCTCAACGGGTTTGGTCAGTTTCTCAAGGTAGGCCTTAAGCTGGGTTTTCATGTTTGTGTCGAGCATTGTTCTTCCCTCTCTTAAAACGTCATCATGCAAGCTGCCTTACACGGGCGGCCTGAATGCAACTTGCATCATGGTGCTGGAATGAAATGGGCGCGGGTGCGCCCATTGATTGCCAGGTGGCACTTCGTTTACCCGGCCTACAATACTGTAGGCCTGTGCAAGCGCAGCACCGCCAGACTTTACAGACTTAGATCTTGCCGACCAGGTCTAAGGATGGAGCGAGAGTCGCTTCGCCTTCTTTCCATTTCGCCGGGCACACTTCGCCTGGGTGAGAAGCTACGTACTGAGCGGCTTTCACTTTACGCAGCAGGTCAGATGCGTCACGGCCGATACCTTCAGCGGTAACTTCGATAGCCTGGATAATGCCCTGCGGATCGACAACGAAGGTCGCACGGTCGGCCAGGCCTTCATCTTCACGCATATTGTCGAAGTTACGGGTCAGGGCGCCAGTCGGGTCACCGATCATCGCGTATTTGATTTTCGCGATGGTTTCAGAGCTGCCGTGCCATGCTTTGTGGGTGAAGTGGGTGTCGGTAGAGACAGAGTAAACGTCTACGCCCAGCTTCTGCAGTTCGTCGTAATGGTCTGCCACGTCGCCCAGTTCGGTCGGGCAAACGAAGGTGAAGTCAGCCGGATAGAAGAAGAAGACGCTCCAGCGACCTTCGGTATCTTTCTCGGTTACTTCAATGAACTCACCGTTTTTGAACGCCTGGTTTTTGAAAGGTTTAATTTTAGTGTTAATCAAAGACATCTGTACTTCCTCCGTGTTTTCGTTGAGATGTAAGGTAACCAACTTTTTTCATCGGGGCTAATGCGTATGCTTTATCAAATCAATCAGCCAAACCTTACAACATCAACAAGACAGCAAGGTGAACCTTATTAAAGGGAGCCTGAAAGTAAAAAGGCCGCCTCAACGGGCGGCCCTGATACCTGAATTCCCCGCAGGTACATTCAGTGCCAGCCGAAGCTGGCGTTGCGTTGCGCTCTACAACCCTTTATATCAAGGCGGTAACAGCGGTTTGATTACACCATTCACGCAGGCAATGAGCAATCCATAAGAGAGATAGTCCTGCCTATGGCTGTGATAGGTATGATCGAACATGTTCTCAAAATGTTATAAATATAATTCCGTGATGAATTCCACACAATATATAAATATCAATCATCATTCAATTCATGCGTTCGACCTTTAAAGATAAAATTACCTTAACCACCCTTGAAGTTTTGTTTCATTAATTTGATAGCGTGATATATTAAGATGACTTAAATCCAAAATTAAGTGAGTTAACCACAGGGATTGTAAATGGTTAACTTCAAACTATAGTTATCAGTGATGTGATAATCACAGCAAACACGGCATCCTCAGGACGAAACATGGCAAATCTCTACGATCTTAAAAAGTTTGACCTTAATCTACTGGTAATATTTGAATGCATTTATCAGCATCTCAGTATCAGTAAGGCAGCCGAAACGCTTTATATCACGCCATCCGCTGTGAGTCAGTCCTTGCAACGCCTGCGCGGCCAGCTCAATGACCCATTGTTTATTCGGTCGGGAAAAGGGATCACTCCCACTACGGTGGGGGTTAATCTGCATCAGCACCTTGAAGAGAACCTTAACCAGCTTGAGCAAACCATCAACATCATGCACAGCAGCGGGCTTAAAAAGAATTTTGTGATTTACTGCCCGCAGTTTATGACGCCTAGAGTCATGCTTGACCCGATGAAAATCTTGATCGAAAAGCATAACTATCAAATTGAGTTGCATGATGTTTTCCTTGCTCCCGATTCTGCAGAAGATCTGTTGGCGTACCGGAAAGCAGACCTTGTATTCTCCTTTGCTTCACTGAATAGCCGTTCGACGGCATGCAGTTTGTTTTACGAGATGCCTTTTACGCTGGTTTGCCGCCAGGACCATCCCCGTATCGGTTTACATGCGACGCGTGACGAGATTCTTCAGGAAAAATTCACGGCCTACCTGAGTGATGAGCTGAGCGTGAAGAATTATCAGGAGAATGCTGAACAACTGCTTCCCGAGCGAAATATCGTTTTTCGCAGCGATTCGTTTATATCACTGCTGTCGATGATTAGCTTTTCTGACATTATTGGATTAACCCCCACGCCAGCCCTGGAGCATTACGGCCCGGCATTAAACCTGCGTAAAATCGAGACGGACTTCACCTTCCCTACGATAAAAATTTATATGATGTATAATCGCTCGGCACTGAATAGCTCGGCATTTTCCAGTTTCATTGAGGAACTATCCTTACCACATTAATAATGGGCGACTGCTCTTCAGGCAGTCGTTCATATTTAAATGCATTCACTTGATTAATGTATTAACTTTATCGACTGTTTTATCTGTAATTATTTACGCACAGAGAGTATCATTCCCAATTATTAACACTGCCATTTGATAATTATTACTCAACAAGGGAATGATATGTCAGTTTACAAATTTCCATTGGATAATAACGTCCTCAATGCAACACAAGAGCGAATAGAATGGACGCTGGTAAATTTATCCAGAGTCTGTGTCTCTTTTTCAGGCGGAAAAGATTCCACCGTCTTGTTACATTTGACGGCATTACACGCACGCACGATAAAACGAAAAATAGATGTTTTATTTATCGACTGGGAAGCGCAATTTACCTGTACCATCAACCATGTCGAACATATGCGTGCCTTATACAGCGATGTAATCGATCGTTTCTGGTGGGTGGCGCTTCCCCTCACGACGCAAAATTCCCTGTCACAATTCCAGCCAGAATGGCAGTGCTGGGAGCCGAAAGCCCAGTGGGTGCGGCAACCTCCAGACGATGCCATCACCGATCCTGCCTTTTTTCCTTTCTATCAGCCAGGAATGACGTTCGAGACATTTGTTCGCAGTTTTTCTGACTGGTTTTCCTGCAATCGCCCGGCAGCCGTGCTGATTGGCATTCGTGCCGACGAGTCTTACAACCGCTTTCTGGCCATCGCGTCGGCACGTAAGCAGCGGTTTGCTGATGATAAACCCTGGACGACCATCGCGCCGGGTGGACATGCCTGGTATGTTTATCCCCTCTACGACTGGAAAACCGCCGATATCTGGACCTGGTTTGCAAAAACGGGCTGTCGCTATAACACGCTCTACGATCTAATGTACCAGGCGGGTGTGCCGCCGCGCTATATGCGTATTTGCGAGCCCTTTGGTCCGGAACAGCGTCAGGGGCTGTGGCTCTATCATGTTGTGGAGCCTGAACGCTGGGCCGCCATGTGCGAGCGCGTCAGCGGGGTACGCAGCGGGGGAATTTACGCAGGTCACGACAACCATTTTTATGGTCACCGCAAAATACTCAAACCCGAACATCTTTGCTGGCGCGAATACGCCATGCTGCTGCTCGACAGCATGCCGCAAAATACGGCGGAGCATTACCGCAATAAAATCGCGGTGTATCTGCACTGGTATCAAAAGAGAGGTATGGACGATATTCCCGACACGCAGGAAGGTGACATCGGGGCAAAAGATATTCCCTCGTGGCGACGTATTTGTAAGGTTCTACTCAATAACGACTACTGGTGCCGGGCGCTCTCGTTCAGCCCAAATAAACCCAAACACTATCAGCGCTACAGCGACAGAGTGAAGGCAAGACGCAAGGAGTGGGGAATTTTATGCGACAACGACTAATCACAGAAATGGAAACATACCTTCAATCACTTACAGAAGAGGAACGAATTGACGCCATCAATGCGTTTCGTGAGGCGATACATAAAAACAGTCCTTTTCGCGATCAGCCCGTCGACTGCGTAATGTGGATCAAACAAGACGATATTACGGCCAACGATTACAACCCCAATACGGTAGCACCGCCGGAAAAGCGGCTGCTGAGCAGATCGCTGGAGCTTGATGGCTTCACCCAGCCTATTGTTGTTACCGAAAGCGAGCCTCAGCATTATGAGATCGTAGATGGTTTTCACCGCCATGAAATCAGCACGAACCGGGCGGTGTTAAAGCGCCAGCTCAAGGGATACCTGCCCGTCACCTGTCTGCGCCGGGAGCGGCAGAATAAACATGACCGTATGGCCGCTACCATCCGCCACAACCGGGCGCGCGGGCGGCATCAGATCAACGCCATGTCTGAGATCGTTCGCGAACTGGTGCAGCTTGGCTGGGACAACGAGAAAATAGGCAAGGAGCTTGGGATGGACAGCGACGAGGTGCTGCGCCTCAAGCAAATTAACGGTCTGCTGGAGCTGTTTGCAGACCGTCGTTACTCGGAAGCCTGGACGGTGAAATAATCAGAGCGAATTCAGACGCTCAGCCGCCGCGAGGAGCGTCGATCCCTGCTTCGCAAAGCAAAGGCGAATCAGCCTGTGCGGGAAGGGATCGGCGCAGAACACCGACAGCGGAATAGCGGCCACACCCACCTCTTTCGTGAGCCACTGGCAAAAGCTCACGTCGTCCAGATCGGAAATTGCGCTGTAGTCGGCCAGCAGGAAGTAGGTCCCTTCGCAGGGTAAAATCTCCAGACGGCTTTTGCTCAGCGCGTTCACAAACAGATCCCGGCGTTTTCGATAGAAGTCCGGCAGATCGCGGTAGTGCTCCGGCTCGGCGCGGAGCATATCCGCCAGCGCCAGCTGGGCGGGCGTGTTCACCGCAAAGGTCAGATACTGATGCACTTTGCGCAGCTCGGCGCTAATGGCTGCCGGTGCCACGCTATAGCCCACTTTCCAGCCGGTCATATGGTAGGTCTTACCGAACGAAGAAACGGCGATAGCGCGCTCGCGAAGCTGCGGATGCGCCAGCACGCTGGCGTGCCCTTCCTCTGCAAAGCAGATGTGCTCGTACACTTCGTCGCTCAGAACATAAATCTCACGTTCGGCAATGGCCTGCCACAGCGCGGCGAAATCGGCCTTTTGCCACACCGTCGCCGACGGGTTGTGCGGCGTATTCAGGATCACCAGGCGGGTTTTATCGCTCAGCAGCGCGGCAAACGCCTGCCAGTCAGGGCGGAAATGCGGTGGCTGGAGCGCCACGCGTTTCACCACGCCACCGGAAAGCTCGATGGCTGGCGCGTAGCTGTCGTAGCTCGGATCAAAACAAATGACTTCATCGCCCTCACGCACCAGCGCGGTAATCGCCGCATACAGCGCTTCGGTCGCCCCTGCTGTCACCGTGATGTCGGTGTTCGCATCAGGCTTATAGCCATACAGCTCAGCCGTTTTGTCTGCAATGGCATCCCGCAGCGCCTGCACGCCCGTCATCGGCGCATACTGATTCGCCCCCTGCGCCACGTGGTACGCCAGACGCTCCTGCAGATAGGTCGGCCCGTCGAAATCCGGAAATCCCTGAGAAAGGTTAATGGCGTTGTGCTGCTGCGCCAGGGCGCTCATCTGCGTAAAGATGGTGGTACCGAGATTGGGAAGTTTACTTTTCGGAATCAATGGGTTAATGCTCATTGTGTTGTGCCTGCTTGTAATACTTATGTTGCTGCCACTATAACACGATGTTAGTCTTTGGCAATCAAGACGCTTAGACGTCTAAACAATATGAATATTCCTGGCCGAGAGGGTAAAAGGAAAATGACAGACAACCTGCAACTCACGCATCTGGTCGACGCCTGCCGCTGGATTGGCGCCAAAGGCTGGGCACCCGCCACCGGCGGCAACATGTCGGTGCGGCATGACGAACGCCTGTGCTGGCTCAGCGAATCCGGCAAAGACAAAGGCAGCCTGACGACGGAGGATTTTCTCCAGGTGGAGATCGCCACCAACCGCGCGCCGTCGGGTCGTAAGCCATCAGCCGAAACGGGGCTACACACCCTCATCTATCGTCTGTTCCCGGAGGCCAACGCCGTCCTGCACGTGCACACGGTCAACGCCACGGTGCTGTCGCGCCTGGTGAAAGAGGCTGAACTGAATATTAGCGGCTTTGAGATGCAAAAATCCCTCACCGGACAGACCACGCATCTGGATACGGTTTCCATCCCGGTATTTGATAACGACCAGGACATTGACGCCCTCGCCTCGCGAATCGCCCATTACGCGCAGGAACGCCCGCTTAATTATGGTTTTCTTCTGCGCGGTCATGGCTTAACCTGCTGGGGACGCGATGTGGCCGAAGCCCGCCGTCATCTGGAAGGACTGGAATTCCTGTTTGAATGTGAAATGCGTTTACGACAACTGGAGAGAGTATGATTCGCGCAATTGTGACGGATATTGAAGGCACCACCAGCGATATCCGTTTTGTCCATGATGTTTTGTTCCCCTATGCGCGTGAGCGGCTGGCGGCCTTCGTCACCGCGCAGCAGTACGCCGAGCCGGTCACATCCATTCTGGACAACCTGCGTGATGAAATCGGTCACCCGCACGCCAGCGTCAGCGAGCTTATCGATGCTCTGTTTGCCTTTATGGATGAAGACCGCAAATCCACGGCGCTCAAAGCGCTGCAGGGGATCATCTGGCACGACGGCTACGTGAACGGCGACTTTACCGGCCATCTCTACCCGGACGTGCTGCCCGCGCTGGAAAAATGGAAAGCGCAAGGGATTGATCTCTATGTTTATTCCTCTGGCTCCGTCGCCGCGCAGAAACTGTTATTTGGCTACAGCGACGAAGGTGATATTACTCATCTGTTCAGCGGCTATTTTGATACCCACATCGGCGCCAAGCGCGAGGTGCAGTCTTATCAGAACATCGCGGCGCAAACGGGCATCGCCCCGTCGCAGATCCTGTTCCTCTCCGATATTCATCAGGAGCTGGACGCGGCTGAACGGGCAGGTTTTCGCACCCTGCAGCTGATTCGCGGCGATGATGACGGCGCGAGCCACCACCATCAGGTCCACCAGTTTGACGAGATTAATCCGGAGCAGATCCCTTCATGAGCGCATTGACCATTTATTCCGATAAAGACGCCAGCAAACACCAGTGGC
The DNA here is from genome assembly GCF_018597345.1 of Enterobacter quasimori. Lineage (NCBI taxonomy): Bacteria > Pseudomonadati > Pseudomonadota > Gammaproteobacteria > Enterobacterales > Enterobacteriaceae > Enterobacter > Enterobacter quasimori. The sequence continues at coordinate 1,392,742 of NZ_JAHEVU010000001.1, forward strand.
ACAGCACCGACGCCGCCGAGATCGCCCAGCAGCTCAACGCGAAAGGCGTGAGGTTTGAACGCTGGGCTGCGGATCGCGATTTAGGAGACGATCCCGCGCCCGAAGCCGTGATCGCGGCGTATCAACATGCCATCGACAAGCTGGTCGCAGAGAAGGGTTACCAGAGCTGGGACGTGATCAGCCTGCGCGCCGACAACCCGCAGAAAGAGGCGCTGCGCGCGAAGTTCCTGAACGAACACACCCACGGCGAAGACGAAGTGCGCTTCTTCGTAGAAGGCGCGGGGCTGTTCTGCCTGCACATTGGCGATGAGGTGTATCAGGTGCTCTGCGAGAAAAACGACCTGATTTCCGTGCCCGCGGGTACGCCGCACTGGTTCGATATGGGTTCAGAGCCGAACTTTACGGCGATTCGTATTTTCGATAATCCGGAAGGCTGGGTGGCCCAGTTTACGGGCGATGCGATAGCGGATGCGTATCCTCGCCTCGCATGATCTTTTCTCCCTCTCCCTGTGGGAGAGGGTCGGGGTGAGGGCATCAGGCCGCTCGGGCTTCAACGCTCCAGTCCCTTCACATACCCCACCAGTTGATCCAGCACAATCCCCCACCCTTCGTGGAAGCCCATCTGCTCGTGCTGCTCGCGGATTTCCTTCGTGGGGTGACGCGCAATCGCCGTATAGCGGGTTTTGCCCACGCCCACCTCTTCCAGCAGCAGGATCGCCGTCATAAACGGCTTCTCGGCCGGCTTCCAGCCTTCGGTATAGCCGTCGGTAAAGACCAGCTTTTTCCCCGGGTCGATTTCAAGAAATACGCCCCGGTTATCCATCCGCTGACCGTCCACCTCAAACACGGTGTTGAACCGTCCGCCCACGCGCAGGTCGAGATCGCATTCGGTCACCTTATGGGGAGCTGGAATGAAGAAGTTTTTGATGTGCTCCGGCGTGGTCCAACAGAGCCACAGCAGGTCGCGCGGGGCATCCACCACGCGCTCCAGTTTTAAGTCTGTTTCAGGATCGAGCGTCACGATATTGTCCTCTCAGGGAAACCCCTTAAAGGATAGCCGGACTCAGGCGAATTTCCCGTTTGCCACCTCTTGCGGCATGACCACACCCGTATCCAGCACCCAGCCGCTAATCAGCGAGGCTGGCGTAACGTCAAACGCCGGGTTGTAGACCTGCGCGTTTTCCGGCGCCCACTGCACCGCGCCAAAGCTTCCGGCGACGCCCGTCACCTCGCTGGCGGTGCGCTGCTCAATCGGGATCGCATCACCGTTCGGGCAGTCCGGATCGAGGGTCGTTTGCGGCGCGGCCACGTAGAACGGAATGCCGTGGAATTTCGCCAGCACCGCCAGAAAATAGGTGCCGATCTTATTCGCCACGTCGCCGTTAGCCGCAATGCGGTCTGCGCCCACCCACACGGCGTCCACCAGCCCTTTCGCCATCAGGCTGGCGGCCATGGAATCGGTAATCAGCCGATACGGTACGCCCAGCTCGCCCAGCTCCCACGCGGTCAGTCTACCGCCCTGCAGCAGAGGACGGGTTTCATCCACCCAGACGTTGCTGACCTTGCCCTCCTGATGCGCGCGGGCAATCACGCCCAGCGCCGTACCGACGCCCGCCGTTGCCAGCCCGCCGGTGTTGCAGTGGGTCAGCAGGCAGCTGCCGGGCTTCACCAGCGCGCTGCCGGCTTGCGCAATGGCGTCACAGAGCCGTTTGTCTTCGTCGATCAGGCGCAGCGCTTCGGCTACCAGCGCCGGAACATACTCTTCCTGCCACAACGCAATCTTCATGCGGTCAAGGTTGTTCATCAGGTTCACCGCCGTCGGGCGGGATGCGCGCAGGGTTTCCAGCGCCACCGCCAGTTGGTCGCGGCTTTTGCCGTTTTCCGCCAGCAGCGCCAGCAGCAGGCTTGCAGAGAGACCAATCAGCGGCGCGCCGCGCACCCGCAGGGCGTGAATATGCCCGACCAGCGCCTCGACCGTTGAGGCATCCAGCCAGCGTTTCTCCTGCGGGAGGGCCTGCTGGTCGAGAATAAAGAGCTGATTATTCGCCACCCGCAGGCTGGTCGTCTGTAATGTCTGCATGTCGTTAATTCCCTGTTGCGTTGTTGTAGCACATTGTGTCAGGATGAAATCCAGATGTATAGACGTCTACATGTCTTTATTAGCAAACCGTGAGGAACAGGCCATGTCGCAATACCGTACCTTTACCGCTCAGGACGCCGTGGAATATGCCAGGCAGTTTGGCGGCCTTGACGATCCTTCATCGCTGGTGGAGGCGCAGGAGGTAGGCGACGGCAACCTCAATCTGGTCTTTAAAATTTTCGACAGCGCGGGCGTGAGCCGTATCATCGTTAAGCAGGCGCTGCCGTACGTGCGCTGCGTCGGCGAGTCCTGGCCGCTGACGCTGGACCGCGCCCGTCTGGAGGCGCAAACCCTGGTCGAGCACTACCGGCACAGCCCGCAGCACACGGTGAAAATCCACCACTATGATCCGGAGCTGGCGGTGATGGTGATGGAAGATCTCTCCAGCCATCGCATCTGGCGCGGCGAGCTGATCGGCAACATTTACTACCCGCAGGCAGCGCGTCAGCTGGGTGAATACCTCGCGCACGCGCTGTTCCACACCAGTGATTTCTACCTGCACCCGCACGAGAAAAAAGCGCAGGTGGCAAAATTCATCAACCCGGAGATGTGCGAGATCACCGAAGATCTGTTCTTCAACGATCCGTACCAGATCCACGCGCGCAACAGCTACCCGGCCGAGCTGGAAAATGACGTCGCCGCGCTGCGCGACGACGCCCAGCTGAAAATTGCCGTGGCCTCCCTGAAGCACCGTTTCTTTTCTCAGGCGGAAGCCCTGCTGCACGGAGACATTCACAGCGGCTCGATTTTTGTGGCCGACGGCAGCCTGAAGGCCATCGACGCCGAGTTCGGCTATTTCGGGCCGATTGGCTTTGACGTCGGCACCGCTATCGGCAACCTGCTGCTCAACTTCTGCGGCCTGCCGGGGCATCTTGGCATTCGCGATGCCGCCGCCGCCCGCGAGCAGCGTCTGACCGATATTCAGGAACTGTGGAACACCTTCGCGGAGCGCTTCCAGGCGCTGGCACACGAGAAAACACGCGACGCCGCGCTCGGCGCGCCGGGCTATGCCTCCGCATTCCTGAAAAAGGTCTGGCATGATGCCATCGGCTTCTGCGGCACCGAACTCATTCGCCGCAGCGTCGGGCTTTCCCACGTCGCGGATATCGACACCATTCAGGACGAGGCGATGCGCCACGAATGCCTTCGCCACGCGATAACGCTCGGCAAGGCGCTGATTGTGATTGCTGACCGTATCGACAGCGCGGAAGAGCTGGTGGCGCGGGTGCGGCAGTACAGCTGATTTTCTCCCTCTCCCCGTGGGAGAGGGCCGGGGTGAGGGCATCAAACCGCACTTACCCCAAATACTCAATCACCGACAGCCCACCGTTATAATCCGTGCTGTAAATAATCCCCTGCGCATCCACAAACACGTCGCACGACTGGATCACCTGCGGGCGATTCGGACGGGTATCCATCATTTTCTCCGGTGCCGCAGGCACCAGCGCGCCGGTTTCAACCGGACGATACGGATTGGAGATGTCATACGCGCGCACGCCCGCGTTCTGATACGTGGCAAAAATCAGCGTGGAGCTGACGAAGCTCCCCGGCCGGTTCTCGTGCAGGTTGTGCGGGCCGAAATGCGCGCCCTTCGCCACGTAGTCGATTTCATCCGGCTGTGGGAAGGTAGAGATGCTGACCGGGTTCGACGGCTCGCGGATATCAAACAGCCAGATGAGCTTCTCGCCGTCCTCCTGATTGTCGAGCACCGCTTCGTCCAGCACCACCAGCAGATCGCGGTCCGGCAGCGGCAGCGCGGTGTGCGTGCCGCCGCCAAACGGCGGGCTCCAGTTGCGGTGGCTAATCAGCTTAGGCTGGGTACGATCCTTCACGTCCAGCAGCGTCAGGCCGCCGTCGCGCCAGCTGCCGTAGGCGGTATCGCCGGCGATAATCGCGTGGTGCAGGGCGTAGCGTTTCCCTTCCGGCCAGTTCGGCTGTTCGCCTTCGGCCTGGTTCATTCCCGGCAGCCACCAGCGCCCTGCCACTTCGGGCCTACGCGGGTCCGCCAGATCGATGGTCAGAAAGATATAATCGGTAAAGCCGTCGATCAGCGCCGACACGTAGGCCCAGCGGCCGCCGACGTACCAGATACGGTGAATGCCAATCCCGTTCAGCGGCAGAAAGCCGATTTCGCGCGGCCTGTCCGGCGTGGAGATATCATACACGCGCAGCCCGGCGCTCCAGCCTTTGTCCTGCACGTCGCGGACGGTCTCCCCCACCTGGCGGGTGTAGTAGACCTTCTCGTCAGCAAAGCGGGCATCGGCAAACAGATCCCGGGCGTTGATGACCAGCAGCAGGTCATCATGCGCCTGCAGATGCACGTTCCAGGTGCCGGGCGGCGCGGGCACGTAGCCCGCCGCTTTCGGGTTCTTCGGGTCACGCACGTCGACCATCGAAAAGCCCTGCGACACCATATGGCCGATCCAGGCGAAACCGCGGTACACCATCAGCTGCACGCCGTCCGGGCGACCGCCCTGATCGCTATGGCCAATCAGCCGCATATTGCGGCTGTATTCGGGTTGAGGTAATGCAGACATAGTTGAGTCCTTTCGCCGGATGGCGGCTTCGCCTTATCCGGCCTACAACACCGTAGGCCCGGTAAGCGAAGCGCCACCGGGCATTATTTTGACCTGGCTTCCAGCGTCGCAAACCACGGCGCGATAAAATCTTCCGTCTGGCCCCAGCCCGGAATGATTTTCCCCAGCGACGCCACGTTCACCGCGCCCGGCTGGGCGGTCAGCAGCGCCTGCGGAATGGCCGCGGCTTTAAAATCGTAGGTCGCAGGCGTGGCTTCCCCGGCAATCTTGTTCGCCACCAGACGCACGTTGGTCGCGCCAATCAGCTTCGGATCCACCGCCACGCTCACCTTCCACGAACTGCCCGGCTCGCGCATCAGCTGCAGATCCTGGTTGGAGATGTCGATGCTGTAGAGCTTGATCTCGGTACGGCCGTTCTCTTTCAGCGCCTTATACGCGCCCTGGCTGAAGGCGTCCCAGGTGCCCCAGATGGCGTCGATCTTGCCTTTCGGGTATTTCGCCAGGATCGCGCCCACTTTGTTAGCGGTGTCGCCCTGCACGTCAGAGGAGACCGCGCCGATGGACTCCAGCTCTTTGATGTCCGGATACTGCTTTTGCAGTTCTTTATACGCCGCCTGACGACGCTCCATCGGCGGGAAGCCCGCCACCCACAGCTTGACGATATTGGCCTTGCCGTTGAAATCTTTCGCCAGCTGGCCGAAGGAGAGGTTGGTCAGGGAGGCATCGTCCTGCTGGGTCACGGTCACGCCCGGGATCTCACCGTTAACGGCGGTATCAAATACCGAGACTTTGATCCCGGCATCCACCGCTTTCTTCACCAGCGCGGTGGAGTAAGGGTCGCGCCCCTGGGAGAGAATAATCCCGTCATATTTCTGGCTGATCGCCTGGTTCACGAAGTCCTGGAATTTGGCATCGTCCCCGTTGCTTAAAAAGGTGCTGACCTTAAAGCCAAGCTTCTTCCCTTCCTGAATGGCCCCGGCAATAAACTGCGTGGTGTTGTCGTCTGAGCCAAGGTTACGGATCACCGCGATGCGGATCGGGCCGTCATGGTTGGCAATGGCCGCCGGAAGCGGCGCGGGCGTAGCCGCGAAGCCTGGCAGAGCCGTGAGCAACCCAAGTGCCACCAAAGAGAGTGCAATCTTTTTCATTTTTTATCCCGTTGTGTTGTCAGCGTTTTTGTATGTAGGTAATCGCCAGCGCTACCGCGAGCACCAGCCCTTTTATAATGTCCATGGCGTAGTACGGCACGGAGAGCATCACCAGTCCGTTTGACAGCACGCCGAGGATCACCGCCCCGACCAGCGTGCCCAGCGCGTTAGGCTTGCCGGACCCGGCCAGCGAGAAGCCAATCCACGCCGCCGCCACCGCATCCATCAGGTATCCGCCGCCCGCATTCACCTGCGACGAACCGATGCGCGAAGCCAGCAAAATCCCGCCCAGGCCCGCCAGCAGGGAGGCGATCACGTAGGCCGCCACCTTGTAGCGCGTAGTGCGAATGCCAGAGAGACGCGCGGCTTCGGGGTTGCCGCCGATGGCGTACATCCGGCGTCCGTGAGTGGTGAGCGACAGCCCCAGCTGCGCCAGAACCGTCACCACCAGCATGACGATCACAATCGTCGGCACCTGCCCCAGCAGGCTGAACGCCGCCGGAATGGTGCCTTCCGCCATGTCACCGCTCGGCAGCACCATGTTCTCGGTAATCGACCCGCCGTAGCTGTAGGTCATCGCCACGCCCTGGATCACAAACAGGCTGGCCAGCGTCGCGAGCATGTCCGGAATGCGCAGGATGACGATCAGAAAGGCGTTAAACAGCCCCACCAGCGTGCAGAGCGCGAGGGTGATCAGAATCGACTCGGTGGTGCCGAAGCCGTGCCAGACGAACAGGGAAATCACCAGCGCGTTCGCCAGCGACGCGGTAGACCCCACGGAGAGATCGAACCCGCCAATGGTCAGCGAGATCGACACGCCAACGGCAATCACCGTCACGATGGCAATTGAGCGCAGAATATTGATGATGTTGTTTGGATCGAGGAAGCTGTCCGACGCCAGGCCAAAAACGGCCACCAGCGCGACGACGGTTAACAGCATGCCCCACTTGTAGAGAAAATCGAAAATCTGCTGACGGCCAGACGCCGCCGCTGTCACTGAAAGGGCCTTGCTCACGACGCCGTTCCTCCGGTTGAATAATAAAGTAGTGTCTCTTCACGGGCCTCGGCTCCGGCGATTTCCGCCACGATGCGCCCGTCCCACAGCACGCAAATGCGGTCGCACAGCCCGACCAGTTCGGCAAACTCGCCGGAGGCGTAAATGACCCCTTTGCCCTCGCGCGCCAGGCCGTCAATCAGCTGGAACAGATCGGTTTTGGCCTTCACGTCCACGCCTTTGGTTGGCTCGTCGAAGATCAGCACGCTCGCGTCATTGCGCAGCCACTTGCCGATGGCGACCTTCTGCTGGTTGCCGCCGGAGAGACGTCGCAAAACCTGCCCGGGACCGCGGGCGCGCACGCCGACGCGGGTAATCACCTCCTCCGCCCAGCGCCACGCCTGACGATGGCCGAACAGGCTCCAGCGCGAGAAGCTGTTATCGGCGCACACGGCAAGGTTCATGCTCACCGGCTCGTCGATAAAAATGCCCTCTTTCCGCCGCTCCTCCGGCACCAGCGCCAGGCCGCGCAGCACCGAGTCGGCCGGGTCGCGCGGTTGCCAGGATTGGTGATTCAGCTCACCGCGCGCCACGCGGCTTTTGCTGGCGCCAAACAGCGCCTTGCAGAGTTCGGTTTTGCCCGCCCCCGCCAGCCCGGCAATCCCGAGAATTTCGCCCTTGCGCAGGTGCAGGGAGATATCTTTCAGCAGCGCGTCGTCATGCAGACCTTCCACCCGCAGCAGCGTTTCGTCGCCGTGCGGCGGCCGCGCGGGCGGGTAGATATCGCTCAGCACGTGGCCGAGCATCTTCTCGACGATCGCTTCACCGCTAAGATCGGCCATCGGGCCGGACTCGATCAGCTTGCCGTCGCGCAGCACCGTCAGGGTGTCGCAGATGGCCTTCAGCTCGTGAATGCGGTGGGAGATAAACACCACGCCGATGCCCTGCTGCTTTAACCGTCTCACCACCGCAAACAGGCGCTCGCTCTCGTGCGCGTCCAGCGGCGCGGTGGGCTCATCAAGAATCAAAAAACGGCAGTGGTGTGACAGGGCGCGCGCCAGCAAAATCTGCTGCTTTTCGGCAAGCGAACAGCTGTCGATGGAGCGGCGTACGTCCAGAGAAACGTCGAGCTGCGCCAGCGCCTGTCTCGCCTGCTGGCGGACCGCGCGCCAGTTGAAGCAATGCCCCGGCTGCGCCAGCTGGTCGAGCATGATGTTTTCGGCAATGCTCAACCCCGGGATCAGCGCTACGTCCACCTCCTGCTGCACGAGGTGGATCCCCAGCCGTTTGGCATCAAGCGGTTCGCGGATCGTCACCGGCTGGTTGTTAATGCTGATCTCACCCTCATAGTGGTTGTGCGTGCCGCACAGCACCGCCATCAGGGTCGATTTCCCCGCACCGTTGGCACCGGTTAGCGCATGTACGGATCCGCCGGTTAAGGTGAAATTCACGCGCGACAGCGCCTGAAAGCCGGAAAAGGCCAGGCTGATACCGCGCATTTCAAGGCGACTGGAAACCATCCGCGTAAATCCTTCATTACTCTTCTGATTTATCGAATTTTTCACAGCTCCGGTTGACTGACAACGACGGAAAAGGCATAAGATAAAGCGAAATATTATTAGCCATCCGGATGTCCAGACATAACATCGGGTTAGCGCTTGCTAAAAAAGGACAACACCATGAGCAACACCGATATCCGCGTCGTGCCTGGCCCGGCGAACTACTTCTCCCATCCCGGAAGCCTTGCGCGTCTGAACGACTTCTTTACCCCGGAACAGCTTTCACGCGCGGTGTGGATCTACGGCGAGCGCGCTATCGACGGCGCGCGCCCTTTCCTGCCGGAGAGCTTTCACGCGCCGGGGGCGAAACGCCTGCTGTTTAAAGGCCACTGCAGCGAGCGCGACGTCACCCATCTGGTGAACGAATCCGGCAGTGACGCCAGCGTGGTGATTGGCGTGGGCGGCGGTGCGGTGATAGATACCGTCAAGGCCGTAGCGCGTCGTCTGGGCGTGCCGTTCGTGGGCATCCCCACCGTTGCCGCCACCTGCGCGGCGTGGACCCCGCTCTCCGTCTGGTACAACGATGCCGGTCAGGCGCTGCATTTTGAGATCTTCGACGACGCCAACTTCCTGGTGCTGGTGGAGCCGCAGATCGTCCTTAACGCCCCGGCGGAATACCTGCTGGCGGGTATCGGCGATACGCTGGCGAAATGGTACGAAGCGGTGGTGTTGGCACCTGAGCCGGAGAACCTGCCGCTGACCGTGCGGCTGGGCATCAACGGCGCACTGGCGATCCGCGACGTGCTGCTGGAGCACAGTGAGGAAGCGCTGGCCGACCAGCAGCGCGGCGAACAGACGCAGGCGTTCCGGGACGTGGTGGATGCGATTATCGCCGGCGGCGGGATGGTCGGCGGTCTGGGCGAACGCTATACGCGCGTGGCGGCGGCGCATGCGGTGCACAACGGCTTAACCGTGCTGCCGCAGACGGAAAAATACCTCCACGGTACCAAGGTGGCCTACGGCATTCTGGTGCAGAGCGCCTTGCTCGGCCAGGACGACGTGCTGGCGCAGCTGGTGACGGCGTACCGGCGCTTTAACCTGCCGACCACGCTTCGCGAGCTGGACGTCGACATCAATAACCGGGAAGCGCTGGATAAGGTCATTGCCCACACCCTGCGCCCGGTGGAGTCGATTCACTATCTACCGGTTGCGTTAACGCCTGACGTTCTGCGCGCCGCGTTTGAGAAAGTGGAATCCTTCAGCCGTTAATCGCGCCGACAGGCTATACCTAATGATGATTCTTTCTACTCTTGCAACGAGGTCATCATGCAAATCGATTTAACAGGTAAAAAGGCGCTGGTTACCGGTGCCAGCCGCGGGTTGGGTCGTGCGATTGCCCTGTCGCTGGCGCGCGCCGGTGCCGATGTGATTATTACGTATGAAAAATCTGCCGATAAAGCCCAGGCGGTCGCCGATGAGATTAAGGCGCTGGGACGACACGGCGAAGCCGTGCAGGCGGACAGCGCCAGCGCGCAGGCGATCCAGGATGCCGTCACCCATGCGGCACGTTCCCTTGGCGGGCTGGACATTCTGGTCAACAACGCCGGGATCGCGCGCGGCGGCCCGCTGGAGTCCATGACGCTGGCGGACATCGACGCCCTTATCAACGTCAACATCCGCGGCGTGGTGATCGCCATTCAGGAAGCGCTGGTGCACATGTCCGACGGCGGGCGCATTATCAACATCGGCAGCTGTCTGGCAAACCGCGTGGCGATGCCGGGCATTGCCGTTTACTCGATGACGAAGTCCGCTCTTAACTCCCTCACCCGCGGTCTGGCCCGTGATTTAGGACCGCGCGGCATTACCGTCAACCTGGTGCACCCCGGCCCCACCAACAGCGATATGAACCCGGAAGACGGCGAACAGGCGGAAGCCCAGCGCCAGATGATTGCGGTCGGTCACTATGGCCAGCCGGAAGACATCGCGGCGGCGGTCACCTTCCTTGCCAGCCCGGCTGCCGGGCAGATCTCCGGTACCGGTCTCGATGTGGACGGTGGTTTGAACGCCTGATCGCACATTTCCTGCAAGCCTCTGTCGTCCGGCAGAGGCCTTCCCGAGCGCCCTCGACGGTTCCCGTTTTGCCGCTTTCTCCCGGTTTTTCTCCGCTCTACAGTACCCCATTAGAAATTCGGAATTTATCTAATAGTCTTATTATTTCCTTATATTTTGTGTGGGCGTACAGTGGAGGTACGGATGAAGATTGTCTGGTCCAATGGTGCAAAGAAGGCGTTTTCAAAGATTGACGAGCGGTATCAGCGACGCATTGAGGTAAAGCTTACTGAGCTGGATGACCGCTCGGCTCCCCGGCCCGATATCAAAAAATATCAGCGACAGAAGATCATTTCCGGCTACGCGTTGGCGATTACCGCATCATCTATACGCTTCGGGACGATCCCGATGACCATTGTTATGTTTTGGCCGTCAAGCGCAGAACTTCAACGACTTACCTGCATGAGGAGAGTGCCACCTATGGCTGTACAGCTAATCAAGGACGATAACGGGAAAACGCAGTACGCCGTTATTCCCTATCACGAATATTTTCGTATGCTCTTACAGATGTCAGAAATTGACGACGAAACCGATGACGATCTGGAGGATATTGAGGTCGAACACGATAGTCTGGATGACGTGGAATTGCCCGGAGAAGTGTGCAGCATCATGACCTGGCAGAACGTCAGCCTGCAGGCCGCATGGCGTATCCTGCGCGGGTTATCCCAGCAGGAGGTGGCGGATAAACTTGGCATCAGCCAGTCCGCCGTGTCACAGCTGGAAGCACTGGACTCCCGTCCGCAAAAGCGCACCCGTGAAAAGCTGGCGGCGATCTACGGCTGCAAGCAGGAGCAGATCAGCCTTTATCTGCCGAAAGAGGGTTAACAGCACTTCGCCCCGCCCTTGCCGCCGTAGCGGGCGTCCTGGCGGTCGCGGAAAAATTCTTCATAGGTCATTGGCGTCTGGTCCGGATGGTTGACGCGCATATGCTCGACGTAGTTGTCGTAGTCCGGCACGCCAATCATCATTTTGGCGGCCTGGCCCAGGTACTTACCTGCTTTGGAAAGGGTGTCGAACATGATTCTGATCTCACAGGGAATGTAGGCCGGGTAAGGCGAAGCCGCCACCCGGCACAAAGGTTAGTGCGCCCCTTTCGCCTGGGTCACAATCTCTTCCAGGTTTTCAGGCATCGGCTCGTAAGGCGTCTCTTTCGCCGTTGGCTTATCGTTTTTCAACGCCGCCAGCGCGGTCTTGAGAGAATACAACGCCAGCACCACGACCACCACCATAAAGAAGATAGTCAGCCCGGCGTCCAGACGGTTGTTAAACACCAGCTGCGACAGCTGCGACTCGGTGTACTGCGCCGGGATCTTACCGCTGTCGATCATCGCCTGGAACTTGTTGGCGATCGCCAGGAAGCCCACCTTGTTGTCCGGGCTGAAGGCTTTCTGCCAGCCCGCCGTCAGGGTACAAATCAGCAGCCATGCGGTTGGCACTAACGCCACCCAGGCGTAACGCTGGCGCTTCATCTTGAACAGCACCACCGCGCAGAGCATCAGCGCCATGCCTGCCAGCATCTGGTTGGCGATACCAAACAGCGGCCACAGGGTGTTAATCCCGCCCAGCGGATCGACCACGCCCTGATGCAGGAAGTAGCCCCACGCCAGCACGCACAGCGCCGTCGCCAGCAGGTTAGCCGGGAGCGAATCGGTACGCTTCAGGTTCGGGGAGATGACGCCCAGCAGGTCCTGGAGCATAAAGCGCGCCGCACGGGTTCCTGCGTCCACCGCGGTCAGGATAAACAGCGCCTCGAACAGGATGGCGAAGTGATACCAGAACGAGACGTCCATCAGCCCGCCCAGCGCGCCGTGCAGGATGTAGGCCATGCCGACCGCCAGCGTTGGCGCACCGCCCGCACGGGAGATAATCGACTGCTCGCCCACCTCATTAGCAATGTGCGTTAGCGTTTCAGGGGTAATGGCAAAGCCCCAGCCGCTCACCACCTGCGCGGCGGATGCCACCACGTCAACGGTTCCGGCAGGCGCCAGCACCGCCATCGGGCTGTTCATCGCGAAGTACACGCCCGGGTCGATGATACAGGCCGAGACCAGCGCCATGATGGCGACGAAGGACTCCATCAGCATGCCGCCGTAGCCGATCAGGCAGGCCTGATTTTCATTCGCCAGCATCTTCGGCGTCGTCCCGGAGGCGATCAGCGCGTGGAAGCCGGACACCGCACCGCAGGCGATGGTGATAAACAGGAACGGGAACAGGTTACCGGTCCAGACCGGGCCGGTACCGTCGATAAATTTGGTCAGCGCAGGCATGGTCAGGGTCGGACGCATAATCAAAATGCCGATCGCCAGCCCGACGATGGTGCCGATTTTCAGGAAGGTAGAAAGGTAGTCACGCGGGGCCAGCAGCAGCCACACCGGCAGCACCGCCGCCACAAAGCCGTAGCCCACCAGCATCCAGGTCAGCTGCACGCCGGTAAAGTCGAAGAACGGTGCCCAGGTCGGGCTTTCCGCCACCCAGCCGCCGGAGATAATAGCGAACACCAGGAACACCAGACCAATCACCGACACTTCACCAATGCGCCCCGGGCGCAGATAGCGGATGTAGATCCCCATAAACAGCGCCAGCGGGATGGTAAAGGCAACGGTATAGGTTCCCCACGGGCTGTGGGTCAGCGCTTTCACCACGATCATCGCCAGCACCGCGAGGATGATCACCATGATCATAAAGGTCGCCACCAGCGCAATCACCCCGGCGGTGGCCCCCATTTCCTCTTTCACCAGCTCGCCCAGCGAACGCCCGTCGCGGCGGGTGGAGACGAACAGCACCATAAAGTCCTGCACCGCGCCCGCCAGCACCACGCCCGCGAGGATCCAGATCATCCCCGGCAGGTAGCCCATCTGCGCCGCCAGCACCGGCCCCACCAGCGGGCCCGCGCCGGCAATTGCCGCAAAGTGGTGACCGAACAGCACTTTTTTATCGGTCGGCACGTAGTCCAGACCGTCGTTATGGCGGACGGCAGGGGTCATGCGCGTGGCATCTACCCCTAATACGTTCTTCGCGATATAGCGGCCATAAAAACGGTACGCGATCAGATAAATGCAGACGGAGGCGACAACGATCCAGAGCGCGTTGATCTGTTCCCCCCGGTTGAGGGCGATATAGCCCAGGGCAAAGGCTCCCACAACGGAGAGCCCTGCCCACGTAAGGTATTTCCCTGAGTTGTTCATAGTTGTTATCCGTTGTTGTGAAACAGTGAGATGTTACATTTTGTTTCTAGAACAACCGGAAAAATTTAACAACTTTGAAACGCAATAATGCGTGGTCAAACCAGAGATTTACACCACAGTGTTAAGCCGATCACTTTCAGCTGAATGACTTACCCCAACACCATTGTACTCAACCGGCAGGTACAGCACCGCCGCCCCTGCTCGTCGAACACCACGATCTCCCAGCACTGGCTCGAACGACCCAGATGCAGCGGCTGGCACACGCCGCGCACTTTCCCCTGCGACACCGCCCGATGGTGCGTGGCGTTCAGCTCCGTGCCTACCACGTTCTGCCCGTCGCGGGTCATCAGAAAACCGGCCATTGAGCCCAGCGTTTCCGCCAGCGCCGCCGACGCGCCGCCGTGCAGCAGGCCAAACGGCTGGTGGGTGCGCGCATCCACCGGCATCTCCGCTTCCAGCGTGTCGTCACCGATACGGGTATAGACGATGCCGAGATGCGCCACCAGGGTGTTCAGGCTGGTGGCGTTCAGCTCCTCGAGCGATAAATGACGTTTCCAGATCATCTTACGCCCCCAGCGTGGAGCCGCCGTCCACCACGATATCCTGCAGGGTGATATGGCTGGCGGCATCGGAGGCAAGGAACAGCACCGTGCTGGCAATCTCCTGCGGGCGGGCGATTTTGCCGAGCGGAATGCCGAGCTTGAACTGCTCGCCGAAGCCGCGGATGCGCTGCTGCTCCGCATCGTCGCTTTTCCACAGGGTGCGCTGCATGTCGGTGTCCGTTGAGCCCGGCGACACCAGGTTACAGCGCACGCCGCTGACCGCCAGCTCCAGCCCGACGGTCAGGGCCAGGCTTTTCAGCGCCGCTTTCGATGCGCCATAGGCGCTCATGCCGATGCGCGGCGTGTGCGCCGCGTCGGACGCTACGGTGACAATCGCCCCGCCCTGCTGACGGCGGAACTGGCACATCGTCTGCTGGAACAGATTGAACGCGCCGCCGACGTTGACCGCGAAGGTCTGCTGCCAGTCCTCCTGCGAGAGCTGGTCCGTTGCCCCCATGCGCAGAATACCCGCCGCGTTGACCAGCACGTCCAGACGCTCAAGGGTATTAAGCAAACGGCCACACACATCGCTGACCTGAGCAAAATCCGCCACGTCCAGCCTTTCGATGGCAAACGGATAATCTTCCTGCGGGAAGGCCAGATCGAACCCGGTCACCTGCGCGCCGGCTTCGGCGAACGCCAGCGCCGTCGCGTAGCCAATCCCCTTCCCCGCGCCCGTCACCCAGACGGTTTTACCGGTGAAATCCAGTCCCATCACTTCACCTCGCGGGAAAGCAGCGCCCACCAGGCGTCGATTGTTGGATTTTTTGCCAGCATCACGAAGTCGATATCGCCGTGTACTTTGCGCCAGCGGGCGGCCAGCGCCATCATGCGTACCGAGTCCAGGCCGTAGTCGATCAGGTTTTCGTCATCCATCGGCTCGTCGGACTCGTCCAGCAGCGGCAGGATCAGCTCGCGCAGCGCGGCCTTCGATGCCGGAATGGACGGCAGCAGCTCGTCGGTCATCACCACGCGGCCCGAGCGTCCGGCCACATAGTTCAGCGACATCAGGTGTTCGTCGCGGGTGAAATCCGCCAGCGCGTCGGCAATAAAGAACGGCTTGATGTCGCGCATAAAGGCATCGGTGGCGGTGGTCATGCAGCCGATGTGGGCATAAACGCCGGTAATCAGCAGCTGGTTGCGGCCCGTCTCTTTCAGCATCTGCTCCAGCGGCGAGCGGTGAAACGCGCTGTAGCGCCACTTCACCAGCACCGTGTCCGCTTCGTCCGGCGTCAGTTCACTGACGATGCGCTGCTGCTCCGGCGAGCGGGTCAGGCCCGGTCCCCACATGTCGTTCAGCAGGGCGCGGTCTTCATCGCTCTGCTCTTTCGGCTGGGCGGTGTAGTACACCGGAATATTGTGCGCTTTGCAGAAGTCGCGCAGTCTGGCGATATTCGCCACCACCTGCTGCATCATCGCGCTATTTTCGCCCCAGAAGTTCAGGAAATACTCCTGCATATCGTGGATCAGCAGCGCGGCACGCTCGGGCTCAAAAGCCCAGTTTACTTTATTCGTCGGCAGCTCTGCGGCGGTCGGCAGCGCGTAAGCGGTTAATTTTGGAATGGCCATACTCTGTTCCTCAGCCCCGGGCGCGTTCAGCAAGCCACAGGCGCAACTGTTTCTTATCGACTTTGCCGACCGGCGTTAGCGGGAGCGCATCCACGCTCTCCACGCGGTCCGGCAGCTTGAATTCGGCAACGCCCTGCTCGCGCAGGAAGCGGCGCACCTCGACCGCGCGCAGCGGCTGTTTCACCACCAGATACGCGCAGCTTTTTTCGCCCAGCAGGCTGTCCTCCATGCTCACCAGCGCGGCGTGGATCACCGCCTCGTGGCGCAGCAGCAGGTTTTCGATCTCTTCGGCGGCGATCTTCTCGCCGCCGCGGTTGATCTGATCCTTCTCGCGCCCCTGTACGGTAATGTAGCCCTGCTCGTCAATGGCGATCAGATCCCCGGAGCAGTAAAAGCCGTCGGCGTCGAAGGCGCTGGCGTTGTGTTCCGGGCTGTTGAAATAGCCGCGGAAGGTGTACGGCCCGCGCGTCATCAGACGCCCGACTTCCCCGCGCGGCAGCGGGTTGCCGTGCTCGTCCGCCACCCACACTTCGTCGTCCGGGCACATCGGGCGGCCCTGGGTGTTGATGATGCGCTCCGGCGCGTCGTCGAGCGCGGTGTAGTTCACCAGCCCTTCCGCCATGCCGAACACCTGCTGAAGCTGGCAGCCGATTTCCGCCGGAATGCGCGCCGCGAGCGTGGCGGAGAGGCGCGCGCCGCCCACCTGCAGCAGCTTGAGGGATGTGAGCTGCGCATTTCCCGCGCCGTCGGCAATCGCCTGCAGCCAGAGGCTCACCGCCGGGGGCACCAGCGAGGTGACGTTGATCTGATGCCGTTCAATCAGCGGGAAGCAGAGCGTGGCGCTCGGATCGTTCGCCAGCACCACGCAGCCGCCCGCGGTGAAGACGCCCAGCGAGCCAGGCGAACTCATGGCGTAGTTATGCGCCGCGGGGAGCGCGTTCAGATAGCGCGTCTCGGCGGTAATGCCGCAGATCTCGTTGCTGCGGCGGATGCTGTAGTCGTAATCGTTATGCGTGCGCGGGATCAGCTTCGGCGTGCCGGTGCTGCCGCCGGAGAGCTGGAAAAACGCCACCTCGTCGGCGGGCGTCGGGTTCGGGATGAAATTATCGGCCGGACGCGCAATCGCCGCTTCCAGGGCGTGTTCGCCCCTATCACCGCGCAGGAGTACGACGCGTACCGAACGGTGCGCATCCACAAAGGCGTTGAGAAAATCATCGCCCGCGAACAGCGCGTGGTCGCGATCGGCAATCAGCACGGCGGGTTTGATCTGCTCAGCGTAGGCGTTCAGCTCGCTGCGCTGGTGGCTAAAGAGCGCGTTGACCGGCGCGACGCCGATTTGCAGCAGCGCAAAGAAGGTAATGTAGAACTCGGCCACGTTGCCGAGCTGCACCAGCGCGGTCTCGCCGCGGTGCAGCCCCTGCGCCTGAAGGGCAGACGCCAGGTTGTTCACCGCCTGATTAAACGCGCGGTAGGTGATATGCCGTTCGCCGTCGATAATCGCTACCGCATCGCTGTCCGCACGATCCGTCAGGATGTGGGTCAGCGGCAGATCCTGCCAGTAGCCTTTTTCGCGGTAGCGGCGGGCAAATTCCTCAGGCCAGCGGGTAAAAGGGATGGTCATGAGTATTCCTTAGTGCAAACCAAAAACGTTGAGCATGGTGGAAAGCTTTACACCCGTCTCGCGCCACTCGCCCACCGGGGAGGAGGCAGGCACAATGCCCGCACCGGCAAACAGGCGAACGCTATTTTTATGCAGACGCGCGCAGCGGATAGTCACCACCCACTCGCCGTTGCCTTCGCTGTCGCACCAGCCGACGATGCCGCCGAACAGCTCGCGGTCGAACGGCTCCAGCTCGGCGATCAGTTCTTTCGCCGCCTGATGCGGGAAACCGCTCAGGGCAGGCGTCGGGTGCAGCAGACAGGCCAGCGTCAGGGCGTTTTCATTTTCACGCGCCTCGCCTTCTACCGGCGTAGCCAGATGCCACAGCGTCGGCGTGGTAATCAGCTGAGGCGAATCCGGCATGCTGAGATGGTGGCTGCGCGGTGCCAGAATGGCCTTCATTGCCTGGGTCACCAGGTCGTGCTCGTGACGGTCCTTTTCGGAGGCCAGCAGCTTATTGCCCGCTTCGCGATCTAATACGTCGTCCGGCTGACGACGCGCCGAGCCCGCCAGCGGCAGCGAGCTAAAGTGCGCGCCCTCTTTGCGCAGCAGCAGCTCCGGACTCGCACCGAGCAGCACGCCGCCGTCTTCCAGCGGCACGTGGAAGTTAAAGCTCGCCGGATTCTGAGCGATAAGACGCTCCATCAGCGCACCGCTATCAATGTTGTTATCGGTCGCGATATCAATCAGACGCGACAGCACGACCTTGTTCACCTGCGGCGTGGCGGTGAGCGCCGCGGCGCGGGCGACCATCTCTTCAAACACGGGCTGCGGAGGGATCTCGGTACGCTTTTCAATATTCAGTGACTGCGCACCGGATAAATAGCGTGAAGACTGCTGACGCGCCGGGCGAGAAAACGTCTGCCAGCGTTCGGGAATAAACAGCGACGACGGCTTGCGGGTATCGAACGGGATTGCCCCTACCATGACCGGATGGGCAATGCCGCTGGCCTTCGCGTTCTGGAAAGACTGGGCTAATTGCTGCTGGAAGCGGCCTGCCGGATCGTCGCCGCCAACGGCGGATTCAGAAAAGCGGGCAAAGCAGCCGGACGTGGTAAAACTGCGGTAAGGCGACATAAAGAAAAAGCTGTCTGATTGCAGCGTGGTCGCGGTGTGCTGAACTTCCTCAGCCAGGGACGTATCCATATCATCCTCCTCAAAATGATAAAAGAAGCAATAATGATTATCATTTATATTTTCGTCGGCTAACCTAATCCCACAGCGCCCCGCTGTCAACCGTCGGTCAAATAACTTGTGCGACAAACGCTTGCATCCCTTCCCGGCAATCATGAAAATGAGAAGCATTAACTTCAACGATAACAGGATGCCGCTCAGTGAAATTCCCTGCCCTTTGCCGTAATGCCTTTCTTGTAACAGGCCTTTTTGTTTTAGGACTAACCTCAGCGACCGCCGCCGACTGGCCGCGCCAGGTGACCGACAGCCGCGGCGTGCATACCCTTGAGAGCAAACCGACGCGCATTGTCTCCACCAGCGTGACCTTAACCGGCTCCCTGCTGGCGATAGACGCGCCGGTCGTCGCCAGTGGTGCGACCACGCCGAACAACCGCGTGGCGGATGGACAGGGCTTCCTGCGCCAGTGGGGTGATATCGCGAAGCAGCGCAAGCTGGCCCGGCTGTACATCGGCGAGCCCAGCGCTGAAGCGGTCGCCGCGCAAATGCCGGATCTGATTTTGATCAGCGCCACCGGCGGGGATTCCGCACTGGCGCTGTACGATCAGCTCTCCGCCATCGCCCCGACGCTTATCATCAACTATGACGACAAGAGCTGGCAGGCGCTGCTAACCCAGCTGGGCACCCTCACCGGACAGGAAAAGCAGGCCGCAGAGCGCATTGCCGCGTTTGATAAACAGCTCGCGCAGGTGAAACAGCAGATGAGGCTGCCGCCGCAGCCGGTGAATGCCGTCGTCTACACCGCCGCCGCGCACAGCGCCAACCTGTGGACCGCGGAATCCGCGCAGGGCAAGCTGCTGTACCAGCTGGGCTTTGCGCTGGCGGAGCTGCCTGCCGGATTGCAGACCTCCAAAAGCCAGGGCAAACGCCACGACATCATTCAGTTAGGTGGAGAAAACCTGGCGGCGGGGCTGAACGGCGAAGGGCTGTTCGTGTTTGCGGGCGACCAGAAAGACGTCGACGCGATTTACGCCAACCCGCTGCTGGCGCATCTGCCGTCGGTGAAGAACAAACGGGTTTGGGCATTGGGAACGGAGACGTTCCGCCTGGATTATTACAGCGCGATGTTGGTGTTGCAGCGTTTAGAGGCAATTTTCGGGTAATGCCTGCGCCCGGTGGCGCTTCGCTTACCGGGCCTACGGGTGCAAAATGTAGGCCGGGTAAGGCGCAGCCGCCACCCGGCAAATCACACCGGGGCACTCTCCTGCCTGAACCGCCGCAATTCCACCAACGCCACGAACAAAATCCCACCAACCATCGCTAACGCAAACCCGCTGCTGCTCGCCGCCGCCGCCGGGGTCATTATCGCCCCCAGACCGCCGAGGATCGCCGCGCCAATCGCATCACCCGTCACGTTCTGCGCCGTCCACAGGCCGTTGATGCGCCCGAGCATCCCTTCCGGCGTCTGGGTCTGGATCAGGGTGTACTGCAAAAGCGAGCTGATGGCGCTCAGCCAGCCGAAAATCACCAGACACAGCACCCCGAGCGCCCACACCGGCATCAGGCTAAAGAAGCCGATGGCGATAAACGACGCCAGCGTGGCAAGCAGCATAATCAGCCCCGGTCGCGCGCTCTGCGCCAGGTTGCCGCTGGTCAGCGCCCCGCAGGCCGCGCCGAGCGGAATGGCGGCGTACAGCACGCCAATTTCCGAGGCGCTCATTTGCCACTCTCCCGCTAATGCCGGATAGAGCACGCGCACGGCGCTCGCCATCGTCAGCAGGCCGCCGAGCAGCGCAATGCCGCCAATCAGCGGGTTGCTGAACAGAAAACGAATAGCGGCCATCAGCGATTTTAGCGGATGCTCGCGCGGCTGCGGCGGAGGCGGCAGCAGCGGCAGGCGCAGCAGCGTCAGCGTGGTGATGAAGGTTCCCGCCGCCGCCAGCCCGTAGTTCCACGCCACGTTGCCGGTTGCCAGCAGCAGGCCACCCACCATCGGCGAAATCACCGAGCCGAGGCGCACGGTGAGCATGGTGATCGCCCCCGCCTGCATCAGGTTCTCGCGCCCGACCAGCGCGGGCGTCGCCGCCAGCAGCGCCGTCACGCCCAGCGAGGCGAAGAAACCGTCCCACAGCCCCAGGGCATAAATCGCGATCAGCGACGGCTCCGGCAGCATGGCGTTCAGACACAGCCCGATAAAGCCCACGCCGCAGGTGCCGCGCGCCAGCAGGATCAGCTTCTTACGCTCGTAGCGGTCCGCCAGCACGCCGCCGACCATCAGGCCGATGAACATCGCCCCGCCGGTTAAGGTCACCGATAACCCCACCAGCCAGCTGGAGTGCGTCAGGGTCTGGATCTGTACCGGCACGGCCACGCCGAGCAGCCCGAGGGACAAAATGGAGATAAAGCGAGCGATAAATACGGCGCGATACGCCGGGTGCGTTTTCAGCAGGCTGAGGTTGAGCAGCCAGGATTTTTGATTCATGACAAAGCCTTGAGTCTATTTCTACCCATTCCATGGGCGCACATGCTAACATAGCCAAATAAGATAGATAACGATAATCACTATCATTATCAAATCATGGATGTTGCTATGTCGTTTTCCTCTTCTGCGGTGCGCGCCGTTGCCGTGCCCGTTTTATTGCTGCTATTAAGCCTGGCGATTGCACTCAGCCTGCTGGTTGGCGCGAAGCCTCTGCCCGCGTCCGTTATCGTTGATGCGCTCTCCGGTACCTGCCAGAGCGCCGACTGCGTCATTGTGCTCGACGCCCGCCTGCCCCGCACCCTTGCCGGACTGCTGGCCGGTGGCGCGCTCGGCCTTGCCGGTGCCCTGATGCAAACCCTCACTCGTAACCCGCTGGCCGACCCCGGCATTCTCGGCGTGAACTCCGGCGCCAGCTTTGCCATCGTGCTGGGTGCGGCGCTGTTCGGGTTGACCTCTCCGTCCGAGCAGCTGGTGATGGCCTTCTGCGGCGCGCTGGCCGCCTCGCTGGTGGTGGCCTTTACCGGCAGCCAGGGCGGCGGGCAGCTGAGCCCGGTACGCCTGACGCTGGCGGGCGTGGCGCTCGCGGCAGTGCTGGAAGGCTTGTCCAACGGCATCGCCCTGCTCAACCCGGACGTTTACGACCAGCTGCGCTTCTGGCAGGCCGGTTCGCTGGATATCCGCACTCTTGAAACGCTGAAAGTGGTGGCGATCCCGGTGATGATTGCCGCTGCCGTGGCGCTGTTTTTAAGCCGGTCGCTCAACAGCCTGAGCCTCGGCAGCGACACCGCGACTGCCCTCGGCAACCGGGTGGCGCGCACGCAGCTGATTGGTCTGCTCACTATCACCGTGCTGTGCGGCAGCGCGACCGCGGTGGTCGGCCCCATTGCCTTCATCGGCCTGATGATGCCGCACATGGCGCGCTGGCTGGTAGGGGCGGATCACCGCTGGTCGCTGCCGGTGACGCTGCTGGCCACCCCTGCCCTGCTGCTTTTTGCCGACGTGCTGGGCCGGCTGCTGGTGCCCGGCGAGCTGCGCGTCTCGGTGGTCAGCGCCTTTATCGGCGCGCCGGTGCTGATCTTCCTGGTACGCCGCAGACGCGGAGGTGGCGCATGATGGCCCCGTCCCGGCGTTTAGTCGCCTGCGTCTCCCTGCTGGTTATCGCCATTCTGCTACTGGCAACGTGGAGCCTCAGAAGCGGCGCGGTGACGCTCGATTTCACCCAGGTGTTTAACGCCCTCACCGGCAGCGCGCCGCGCAATATCACCCTGGTTGTCACCGAATGGCGATTGCCGCGCGTGGCGATGGCGATCCTGGTGGGCGCGGCGCTCGGCGTCAGCGGCGCGATTTTCCAGTCGCTGATGCGCAACCCACTCGGCAGCCCGGACGTGATGGGCCTCAACACCGGGGCCTGGAGCGGCGTGCTGGTGGCGATGGTGCTGTTTGGTCAGCACCTGACGGCGATTACCTTTACGGCGATGGCGGGCGGCATTCTGACGTCATTACTGATCTGGGCGCTGGCCTGGCGCAACGGTATCGACACCTTCCGTCTGATCATCATCGGGATCGGCATCCGCGCCATGCTGATGGCCTTTAACACCTGGCTTTTACTGCAGGCCTCGCTGGAAACGGCGCTTTCCGCCGGGCTGTGGTACGCGGGCTCCCTCAACGGCCTGACGTGGAGTAAAACCTGGCCCGCGGCACCGCTGATTGTGCTGATGTTTATCGGCGCGCTGCTGCTGGTACGGCGCATGCGGCTGCTGGAGATGGGCGACGACAGCGCCTGCGCGCTGGGGGTGGGCGTCGAGCGCTCGCGCCTGATGCTGATGCTGGTCGCCGTACTGCTGACCGCCGCCTCCACCGCCATCGCCGGGCCGATATCGTTTATCGCGCTTGTCGCGCCGCATATCGCGCGACGTCTTAGCGGAACGGCGCGCTGGGGCTTGACCCAGGCGGCGCTGTGCGGCGCGCTGCTGCTGCTGGCCGCCGATCTCTGCGCCCAGCGGCTGTTTATGCCTTACCAGCTTCCGGTGGGCGTGGTGACCGTCAGCCTCGGCGGCATTTACCTTATCGTCTTGCTCGTTCAGGAGTCACGCAAGAAATGACAGACTTCGCATCCCGCTTGCGCGGCGAAAATCTCACCCTCGGCTACGGCAAAAAAATCATTGCCCGCGACCTGTCCGTCGCCATTCCGGACGGCCATTTCACGGCAATTATCGGGCCGAACGGCTGCGGCAAATCGACCCTGCTGCGCACGCTGAGCCGCCTGATGACGCCTGCTGAAGGCAGCGTGTTCCTCGATGGGGAGCAGATCCAGCGTTTCGCCAGCAAAGAGGTGGCGCGGCGCATCGGGCTGCTGGCGCAAAACGCCACCACACCGGGAGACATCACGGTACAGGAGCTGGTCTCGCGCGGGCGCTATCCGCACCAGCCGCTGTTCACCCGCTGGCGTAAAGAGGATGACGAGGCGGTGAACCGCGCGATGCAGGCGACGGGGATTACCGATCTGGCCCAGCAGAGCGTGGACACCCTTTCCGGCGGGCAGCGCCAGCGCGCGTGGATTGCGATGGTGCTGGCGCAGGAGACCTCCATCATGCTGCTGGACGAGCCGACGACCTGGCTCGACATCAGCCATCAGATTGATCTGCTGGAGCTGCTGAGCGAGCTGAACCGCACGCAGGGCTATACCCTGGCAGCGGTGTTGCACGATTTAAACCAGGCGTGCCGCTACGCCACGCATTTGATTGCGCTACGCGACGGCGAGATTGTGGCGCAGGGCGCGCCGAAAGAGATTGTGACGCCGGATCTGATCGAGCGGATCTACGGCATGCGCTGCATGATAATTGACGACCCGGTGGCGGGTACGCCTCTGGTGGTGCCGCTTGGAAAGCGTGCGGTCTGATGCCCTCACCCCGGCCCTCTCCCACAGGGAGAGGGAGCAAACCATCCCCTCTCCCTGTGGGAGAGGGTTAGGGTGAGGGGCTTTAAACGTTACCCCAATATCTCCTTCAACACCGGTCCTATCTTTTCAAACGCCTGCGGTGAAATGATATCCACGTGGGCGCAGTCCTGGCTGTACACCTCAAGCTCCGCCACCCACGGCGCCCAGGCGGCCTGCGGATCCATCGTTCGCGTGCGCTCGGCGACGAACAGCGTCGCTTTGCCGTCAAAGCGCGCGCTGTGCGCCGTGGTGAGCAGCCGCACCGCGTCGGCGTAGTTGCCCTCGATGGCATTAAACAGCTCGCTGGAGCCCTGCCCCTGCTGGGCGGCGATAAACGCCTGTCGCTCGCGCTCGATTTCCGCCAGCACCGCCGGGTCAAGGCCGTTGGCCTCTTTCTCCGCCCAGTTCTGGGTTTCCGGCGGCCAGGTGTCCAGCAGGCCGAGGAAGGCCACCTCTTCACCCTGCTCGCGCAGACGGGCGGCAATCCCCTGCGCCAGCGTGCCGCCGAGGGAATAGCCGAACAGGTAATACGGCCCCTGCGGCTGCTGCATACGCAGCGTATTCAGATGATGCTCAATCACTCCATCCAGATCCGCACGCTGCTGCATCGCCCCGTCCGGGCGCGGTGACTGAATGCCCATGATAGACCAGCGCGGGCTGAGGTAGCGCGCCAGGACGCTAAACTGCCAGGCAAAGCCGGACGCCGGATGGAAGCAGAACAGCGTCGGGCCGTCACCCTCACGCAACGGCAGCAGGGTTTCATACCCCAGACGCTGCGCCTGCTCGTCGCTCATGTGCGAGTCCAGCAGTACGCTAAGCTTTCTCACCGTGGAGGCGACCATAATCTGCCCCGGCGTAACCTTGCGCTCGAACGCGCGGCTAAGCTGCGCGGCCAGGCGCATCGCCAGCAGCGAGTGGCCGCCGAGGGCAAAGAAATCGGCCTCAATGTCGTTCACCTCGCAGCCCAGCAGCGCGGCAAAAGCCTGCGCGACGGCGATTTCGGATTCGCTTTCCGGCGCACGTCCGGAGGTTTTACTCGTCAGCTCCGGCAGCGGCAGCGCCTTGCGGTCAAGCTTCCCGTTCGCACTGAGCGGCAGCGCGCTGATTTGCAGCAGCACCACCGGTACCATATGCGGCGGCAGCTGGGCCTTGAGCGATTCCAGCAGCGCGTCGCGATCCAGCGGTAAGCCGGATTCAGAAACCACGTACCCCACCAGCTGGCGGGCATCGCCGCCCGTTGCCGCCGCCTGGTTGAAGACGCAGGCGTGGGCCACGGCCTGGGCCACGTCCGGCAGCGACAGCATCGCCCGGTCGATCTCGCCCAGCTCGATGCGCTGGCCGCGGATTTTGAGCTGGTCGTCGCTGCGGCCCAGATATTCCACCGCGCCGTTGTCCAGCCAGCGGGCAACGTCTCCGGTGCGGTACATTCGCTCGCCCGGCGCAAACGGGTCGGCGATAAAGCGGCTGGCGGTGAGATCGGGGCGTCCCAGATACCCCTGCGCCAGCTGAATGCCGGTGAGGTAGAGATCGCCCGCCACGCCGAACGGCACCGGGCGCATCATCGCGTCAAGGATGCGCAGCCCCGTGTTCCACACCGGGAAGCCGATCGGCACGCTGTTGCCCTCCACCGCCGCCAGCTCGGGGCCAAACGCCGGATACCAGCTCACGTCCACCGCCGCTTCGGTTGGGCCATAGAGGTTGTGCAGCGGCGCATGGGTTAACTGCTCCCACTCGCGGCACAGTTCGGTCGGCAGCGCTTCGCCGCTGCAGAACACCTGCTTAAGGGTTTTACAGCACGCAACGTTTTCCGGCGTCAGCGAGGCAACAAACGCCGCCAGCATCGACGGCACGAAGTGGGTGGTGGTCACGCCGTACCGGGTGAAGAAGCTCTGCATCGCCTGGGGATCGCGGTGCGCGTCCGGCTCGGCCATCACCAGCTTCGCCCCGGCGATAAACGGCCACCAGAACTCCCACACCGACACGTCAAAGCTGCACGGCGTTTTCTGCGCCACCACGTCATGCGCCGCCAGAGGATAATGATCCTGCATCCACTTCAGGCGGTTAACGATGGCGGTATGGCCGACCATGACCCCTTTCGGGCGCCCCGTCGAACCGGAGGTAAAGATGATATACGCCGTCTGCTCCGGCGTCGCCAGCCGCAGCGGCTCAGCACCCGCGGTCGGTAACAGTGTGTTGTAACTAAACGTCGTAATCGGCAGATAGCTAAAGCGCGGGAGCTGCTCGTCGGTGGTGATGAGCAGGGACGGCTTCGCGTCCTCGAGCATCATCCGCAGGCGGTCGTCCGGGTAGCCGGTATCCAGCGGCAGCCACGCGGCACCGGCTTCGACGATGCCGTGCAGCGCCAGCGTCAGGAACACCGAGCGCGGCAGGGCCACCGCCACGCTGTCGCCCGGCTTCACGCCGCGCGCGCGCAGCAGGTTTGCCAGCGCGATGACCTGCTCGCGCATCTGGCGATAGTTCAGCTCAACGTGCGCGTCCGCCAGCGCGGGGGCGTCCGGCGTTTTGCTCGCCTGCTCCGCCACGAGATCCGCGAGCGTAGTAGACGGCAGCGCCAGTCCGGTATCGTTGATGCGCGCCAGTTGCTGATACTCCTGATCTGAAACGGTTTCCACTTCGCCGCAGCGCAGGTCCGGATTAGCCGCAAACTGCAGCAGCATCGCGTTCAGGCGCGCGACGTGGCGGGCGAGCGTCGCCTCATCGTAACGCTGCTTATTGGCGAGGATCTCAATGCTCAACCCGCCCTGCTCGTCCGGGAACAGCGCCAGCTCCAGATCGTTCACCGGGCCGGTCGCCAGCGTGTGGGTGATGGCCTCCACGCCGTCGATATCCAGCTGGTAGTCGAACACTTTCACGTTCAGCACCGGGCCAAACAGCGCTTCGTCACCCGCCGCTTTCCCGCTGTCGCGCACGATCTGCTCGGCGTCGTAGCGCTGATGGCGGCGCATTTTTTTCAGCTGGTTCGCCAGGCGCAGCGCCAGCTCCGGCAGGCTCTCCTGCGGATCGATATTGACCGCCAGCGGCAGGACGTTAAGCACCGGCCCGGTCGCGGTGAGCGCCGCGGAACCCATGCGGCGCATAAAGATAAACCCGGCGGCGTAGTCCAGCCGTCCGGTCAGGCGGCCCAGCCACAGCGCTACCAGCGCAAGGGCCAGGTCGGTACGCTGCGCCTGCCCTGCCGCCTGTGCAAGCTGGCTGAAGGCGCGGCCGTCGGCGGCGATTTTCAGGCGCAGGATATCCGTTGTCGCGGCTCGGCCCGGCAGCGGCGTGGAGGAGAGCGAGACCGGAGAAGGCAGTTCCTTGCGCTGCTCTGCCCAGAACGCGCCGTCGCGCTGGTACGCCTCGCTGTCGCGATAGCGCTGGTACTCGTCCACCACCTCTTCAAACGGCGTAAACGGAGATGCGGGCGTCGTTTCGCCCTTTTTCCACGCGGCGTAAATCGCGGCAATCTGGCGGGTAATGGCCGGGAAGCTGAAGCCATCCACCACCAGATGGTGATAGCGCTGATACCAGTACCAGTGGCGTTCCCCCACCTGAATCAGCTGATGAAACGCCAGCGGCTGCCCGCTCTCGACGCGCAGATTCTGGTTAAGATCGGCCTCCATCAGCGCCACGGCGGCGTCGTGAGAGGTAACGCGAACGATGGACGGCTCCGGCAGGATCGTGGACTCGTCCACCCACTGCCACACCTCACCGTTTTCTTCTGCAAAACGCATGCGCAGGGTATCGGCCTGCATCATGCCTTCAGCAATCGCTTTTGCCAGCAATGGCGCGTCAACGTCGCCTTTCAGTTCGGTGTAGTGCGCCACGCTCCAGGCGTTTGGCAGGGAGGACAGCTGCTCCGCCATCCAGATACCCGGCTGGGCGGCGACGAGAGGAAGACGGTTCATGCGCTTCCCTCCGCAAAATGGGACGGGACAAGCGTTTGCCAATGCCCGGCAAGCCACAGCTGGCACGCCTCCTGGGACTGCGGCTCGCAAACAACGCGCCAGCCTGCGGGCAGTTCGCACTGCTGCGGCCACAGGCTGTACTGCCCCTGGTCGTTTTGCAGAATGGCGAACTGTCCCTGCGGATTATCGAAAGGATTGCTGAATTCCATACAGACTCCGTTAGTGAATAAGCGGCTGCCAGAGGGTCATCAGCCCCTGCGTCAGCCCACCGCGCCAGCAAAGCGCATCGTGTCCGCCGTCAACCTGACGCCAGAAAATCGGCTGCTGTGTGTGTAGTTCGGCGAAAATCGCCTGATTCGCGCGGAAGATAAGCGGCTCGTTGCGCCCGGCCTCAAGGACGATGCGCAGCCCGCGTGCGGTTTTTTCACCCGCTTTGAGTTGTTCGATGAGCAGCCCATCCTGCTGCGCGCCGCGGTGCGGCCACCAGTAGGATCCGGACTGGCTGAGGATGCAGCCAAAACGCTGTGGCCAGTTGAGGCCAGCATAAAGCGAAGAGAGGCCACCAAAGCTCTGGCCCGCCACGACGGTCCGATCGGCGCAGTCGCTGAACGAGGTGATAGTTTTCACACGGGGAAGGAGTTCTTCCTGCACCGCCAGCCAAAAATCGGGATTACAGGGCAGTTCCCGGCTGCGATGTTCTGTGTCGATCGCATCAATTAAGACGTAGACCGCAGGCGGCAGTTTGCCGTCGCGGGTCAGCGACGCCAGCGCGGGCCAGACGGGCATGCTTTCGGCCCAAAACTGCCCGTCGAGCAGCACCGCCAGCGGGCGTTCGGGGCGGTCATCTCCGGTGGTAAAAATCCACGCGCGGCGACGGTTGTTCAGACGTGCACTGTTCCACTCAATGCAGACTGGCGGCTGATACGGCGTATCGGGACGATCCCAGCCGGGCTGAACGGGCGCGTCCGGCATCTCCAGCGCCGAGACGGCGTGACCGCGCCCGCCGCGCCAGCTCTGCGGATTCAGCGGGTCGGAAACCGCGTGCGGCAACAGCTTGCGCCAGCCTTCGCGCAGCGCCATGCGGTCCGGCTGCGCGCCTTCAAACACCGCGCTGGCAAAATCGTTTTCGTTATTGGAGGGGATAAAACAGTAGCTGCCGCGCCATTCGGGGCTGAACTCGCCCTGCCACTGCCAGACGTCGGTATCCGGAATTCGCTCAAGAGATTGCGGGCGGGCATTTTGATGATGATCGGTCACGCCGGTGATGTAGAGCCAGACGCGTTTGGTCGGTGACGAACGTTGCGTTCCTGCCGGGTCACGCCACCAGAAGGTGACGCGATAGCTCGCCTCCAGACGTTCCCATTCTGGCCCGTTTTTCGACTGCCACCAGGCTTCACTTCCCGTTGTTAACGCCGTCACCCTTATAACCTCATGTTTAACAGTCTTTTTTGTTTCAGGACAAATTTTATTGATAATATTATTGATAACTATTTGCATTTGCAATAGCGTAATGCCCGCGCTGTGGGAAGCGCGCTCATTAAATAACCATAAAAGCGGGACGTACAATGAATAAGAAGATTCACTCTCTGGCCTTGCTGGTCAATTTAGGGATTTATGGTGTCGCGCTGCCCGCTCTGGCAGACGACAACACCGCCGCCTCCGCGCAGCACGAAGACACGATGGTGATCACCGCCGCCGAGCAGAACCTGCAGGCGCCGGGCGTGTCGACCATCACCGCCGATGAAATCCGCAAAAACCCGCCCGCGCGGGACGTGGCTGAAATCATCCGCACCATGCCGGGCGTTAACCTGACCGGTAACTCCACCAGCGGCCAGCGCGGGAACAACCGTCAGATTGACATTCGCGGCATGGGCCCGGAAAACACCCTGATCCTGATCGACGGCAAGCCGGTCACAAGCCGTAACTCCATCCGCCTGGGCTGGCGCGGCGAGCGTGATACCCGCGGCGATACCGGCTGGGTGCCGCCGGAGATGATCGAACGCATCGAAGTGATCCGCGGCCCGGCCGCCGCGCGCTACGGTAACGGCGCGGCGGGCGGCGTGGTGAACATCATCACCAAAAAATTCGACGACCAGTGGCACGGCTCCTGGAACACCTACCTGAATGCGCCAGAACACAAGGACGAAGGTTCCACCAAGCGCACCAACTTCAGCCTCAGCGGTCCGCTGGGCGGCGACTTCAGCTTCCGCATGTTCGGCAACCTGGACAAAACCCAGGCCGACGCGTGGGACATCAACCAGGGCCACCAGTCTGACCGAACCGGTGCCTACGCCGACACGCTACCCGCGGGCCGTGAAGGGGTGGAAAACAAAGACATCAACGGCGTGGTGCGCTGGGACTTCGCGCCGATGCAGTCTCTGGAATTTGAAGCCGGCTACAGCCGCCAGAACAACCTGTACGCAGGTGACACGCAGAACACCAACAACGACAACAGCTCCAGCGGGCTGGTGAAGAAAAACTACGGTAAAGAGACTAACCGTATCTACCGCCAGAACTTTGCGGTGACCTGGAACGGCGGCTGGGATAACGGCATCACCACCAGCAACTGGGCGCAGTACGAACACACCCGCAACTCCCGCCTGGGCGAAGGGCTGGCGGGCGGTCTGGAAGGGTTGTTCAACAGCAATAAATTTACCGACACCGACCTGGCCGACGTGATGCTGCACAGCGAAATCAACCTGCCGATTGATTTCATCGTCAACCAAAACCTGACGCTGGGCACCGAGTGGAACCAGCAGCGCATGAAGGACTCAACCTCCTTCACGCAAACCCAGCAGGGCGGCACCATCCCGGGCATGAGCGAAGACCGTAGCCCGTACACGTCAGCGGAGATCTTCTCCCTGTTCGCCGAAAACAACATGGAGCTGACCGACAGCACCATGCTGACCCCTGCCCTGCGCTTCGATCACCACACCATTGTCGGCAATAACTGGAGCCCGTCACTGAACCTGTCGCAGGGTCTGGGGGATGACTTCACCCTGAAGATGGGCATCGCGCGCGCCTACAAAGCACCGAGCCTGTACCAGACCAACCCGAACTACCTGCTGTACAGTAAAGGCCAGGGCTGCTACGCCAGTTCCGACGGCGTGGGCTGCTACATGATGGGTAACGACGATCTGAAAGCCGAAACCAGCATCAACAAAGAGATTGGCCTGGAGTGGAAACGCGACGGCTGGCTGGCGGGCGTGACCTGGTTCCGCAACGACTACCGCAACAAAATTGAAGCGGGCTACGCGCCGATTGGCCAGACGTCCACCGGCAAAGTCACTACCGATATTTACCAGTGGGAAAACGTGCCGAAGGCGGTGGTCGAAGGTCTGGAAGGCTCCCTGAACGTGCCGGTCAGCGACACCATCAACTGGACCAACAACATCACCTACATGCTGCAGAGCAAGAACAAGGAGACCGGCGACCGTCTGTCGATCATTCCTGAGTACACGCTGAACTCAACCCTGAGCTGGCAGGTGCATCAGGACGTATCGCTCCAGTCGACCTTTACCTGGTACGGCAAGCAGCAGCCGAAGAAGTACAACTATAAAGGTCAGCCGGTGACCGGGTCTGAAAAAGACGAAGTCAGCCCGTACAGCATCGTGGGCCTGAGCGCGACCTGGGACGTGACCAAAAACGTCAGCCTGACCGGCGGCGTGGACAACGTCTTCGACAAGCGCCAGTGGCGCGCGGGTAATGCCCAGACCACGGGTAATACCACCACCGGCGCGTATATGTACGGTGCGGGCGCGTATACGTATAATGAACCGGGCCGTACCTGGTATATGAGCGTGAATACGCGTTTTTAAGGCACTGAAGTCAATCCTTCCCTCTCCCCTCCGGGGAGAGGGTCAGGGTGAGGGGAAAAACCATGCACACCACCCACAGCACATTTTCTCTTGCCGGCCTCACCCTCCACCGCATCACCTTCGCCCCCGCCACCTTCACCGACGCCGATCTCCTCTGGCTCCCCCATCGCGCCCAGCTCGCTGACGCCGGACGCAAACGCAAGGCTGATCATCTGGCAGGACGCATCGCTGCCGCGCACGCCTTGCCTGACCACACCATTCCCGGCATCGGCCCCAGCGGCGAACCGCTCTGGCCGGACGGTATTTCCGGCAGCATCACCCACAGCGGCACGCAGGCCATGGCGGTTGTGGTCCGCGAGCGACAGGCGCTTATCGGCATCGATTGCGAAGCGATACTTCCCGATGACGAAGCCAGAGAAATAAAAGAGGGCATCATTAATGCGCATGAAGAGCCGGTACTTTCCCGCTCGGGATACCCGTTCGCGCTTGCACTGACGCTGGCGTTTAGCGCCAAAGAGAGCCTGTTCAAAGCCCTCTTCCCACGGGGGCAGGCTTATATGGGGTTTGACAGCGCCCGAGTGACAAAGCTTGACGATAAGACGCTTACGCTGGCATTGACGCGTCAACTGGCAGGCTTTAACGAAGGCGCAGCCTTCACCCTTCACTGGCAACGACAGGGTGAACAGGCGATCACCCTGCTGTCATGCTCTCCTGCCGACGGGCCTTCACGCTGGTGACCCCGAACGTCACGATAAACACCATTGCGAACAGCACTACAATGGTCGGCGCAGGCGCGCTGTCGAGATAAAACGACGCGTACACGCCGCTTACTGACACGAGGGCTGAAACGGCGACCGCGACCAGCAGCGCCATGTGGAAGCGTCGGGCGATCAGCACCGCCACCGCGCCGGGAGCAATCAGCAGCGAAATCGACAGAATAATCCCCACCGCCTTCAGCGTCGCCACGATGGTCAGCGAGACCATGCACAGTAAGCCGTAGTGCAGCCAGCGGGTGCGCAGCCCGCTCGCCTGCGCCTGCTGGTAATCAAAGCAGAACAGCAGAAAATCGCGCCACTTCAGGCCAATCACCAGCGCGATAAGCCCCGCCACGATCCCGCTTTGCAGAATGTCCATCCCGTTAATGCCCAGCATATCGCCGAACAGAATGTGGTCGAGATGCACCTCGGGTTTGACGGCGATATAGAGGATCAGGCCCGCGCCGAACATGCCGGAAAACACGATCCCCATGACCGTATCCTGCTTGATTCGGCTGTTATCCTTCAGGTATCCGGTGGCGACCGCGCAGAACAACCCGGCCACAAATGCACCCAGCGCCAGCGGCAGGCCCATCATCCACGCCAGCACCACGCCGGGAAACACCGCGTGGCTCATGGCGTCGCCCATCAGCGCCCAGCCTTTCAGCACCAGAAAGACCGACAGCAGCGCGCAGGGCACGGCCACCAGGAGTGAAATCAGCAGCGCGTTGTTCATAAACGCAAACTGGAAGGGTTCAAGGAGCAGCGCCATCATGGGTGTGCCTCCTGTGCGAGACGTGCGCGACGGCGGCTGGCGAGCAGCCCGTGCTTCGGCGCAAAAACGAACGCGAGCAGGAACAGCAGCGTCTGGGCGACCACAATAATGCCGCCGGTGGCGCCGTCCAGGTAATAGCTGGCCCACGCGCCGAGGAGGCTGGTGATGCTGCCAATGGCGACCGCAATCATCAGCAGGCGCGGAAAGCGGTCGGTCAGCAGCCACGCGGTCGCGCCGGGGGTGACCACCAGACAAATCACCAGAAACGCGCCGACGGTTTGCAGCGCCGCCACGGTAGAGACCGCCAGCAGGGTAAAGAAGAGGATTTTCAGGCGTTCAGGACGCAGGCCGATGGCGCGGGCGTGGTTCTCATCAAAAAAGGTTACCATCAGATCTTTCCATTTGAACAGCAGGATAACCATCGACACCACGCCGATAATCGCCAGCTGGACGATATCTTCCGGGGCGATAGCCAGAATATTGCCGAGCACGATGGTCTGAATGTTCACCGAGGTCGGGTTGAGCGAGACCATAAACAGCCCGAGCCCGAAAAAGGAGGAGAAGATCAGCCCGATGATGGCATCCTCCTTCAGGCGGCTGCGCTGGTTGAGAAACAGCATGCTGCCCGCCGCCAGCCCGCCCGATAAAAACGCCCCCAGCGAGAACGGCAGCCCGAGCATGTAGGCTCCCGCCACGCCGGGCACGATGGAGTGCGACAGCGCATCGCCGATCAGCGACCAGCCTTTAAGCATCAGATAGCAGGAGAGAAACGCGCACAGCCCGCCCACCATCGCCGAGACCCACATCGCGTTGAGCATATACTCGTAGCCGAAGGGTTCGAGAAGCGCGTTCATTTGGCCTCCTGTCGGTGCGTCACGAAGGGGCGTTCGTCGTCGGTAATAATGCGATCTTCCGAGCCGCTGAGCACCACGTGGCGCAGCACGCCGCTAAAGGCGCGCTCGAGATTTTCGGCGGTAAAGGTGGTTCCCGTCGGGCCGCTCGCCAGAACGGTGCCCTTGACCATCACCGTGTAATCACAAAACTCCGAGACCGAGCCCAGGTTATGGGTCGAGACCAGCATCGTTTTGCCCTCGTCGCGAAGCTCGCGCAGCAGGCTGATGATCCTGGCTTCGGTTTTAACGTCCACGCCGGTAAACGGCTCGTCGAGCAGGATCACCTCGCCCTGCTGGGCAATTGCACGGGCCAGAAACACGCGCTTCTTCTGCCCGCCGGACAGCTCGCCAATCTGCCGATGGCGCAGCTCGAGCATATCCACGCGCTTCAGGGCGTCGGTCACGATTTGTCTGTCGCGATCTGTGGGCCGACGCAGAAACCCCATGTGCCCGTAGCGGCCCATCATCACCACATCTTCGACCAGCACCGGAAACGACCAGTCAACCTCTTCCGACTGCGGCACGTAGGCGACCAGGTTCTGGCGCAGCGCCCGGTGAGGCGGCAGCCCCAGAATAGTGATAGTGCCGCTTGCCGCCCGCACAAAGCCCATCACCGCCTTAAACAGCGTGGATTTGCCGGAACCGTTCACGCCAACCAGGGCGGCAATCGATCCGCCCGGCACGCTGAACGACGCGTCGCGCAGCGCCGTGTGGCCGTTGCGGTAGGTCACGGTGACGTCTGAAACAACAATCCCCTCGTGCATGGTTACTCCTTCATGCCGTCACGGATGCCCTGCACCAGCGTGCGGGTGGTGACGTTCAGCAGATCGATATAGGTCGGCACCGGGCCGTTTTCCGCGCTCAGTGAGTCGACGTACAGCACGCCGCCGTAGTGGGTGTCGGTTTCCCGCGCCACCTGACGCGCGGGCTTATCGGAGACCGTGCTTTCGCTGAACACCGCCGGGATATGATGTTTTTTCACCTGGTCGATCACCTTGCGCACCTGCTGGGGCGTGCCCTGCTGATCGGCGTTGATCGGCCACAGGTAAAGCTCTTTCATCCCCAGATCCCGCGCCAGATAGGAGAAGGCACCTTCGCTGGTTACCATCCAGCGCATGTCTTCCGGGATCTCCGCCACCTGCTTACGCAGCGGTTCGAGAGTGGCGGTGATCTTCTGCTTGTAGGCTTCAGCGTTGCGCTGATAGGTCTGTGCGTTGGCCGGATCGTACTTCACCAACGCGTCGCGGATGTTATCGACGTAAATCAGGGCGTTATCCGGCGACATCCACGCGTGCGGGTTGGGCTTGCCGTTATACGGCCCCTCGCCGATCCCCATCGGCGTAATGCCGTTAGTGACAATCACTTCCGGCACGCCTTTCAGGTGCTGATAAAAGCGCTGGAACCAGAGCTCCAGATTCATGCCGTTCGCCAGAATCAGCTGCGCCTTCTGTGCGCGTTTGATATCGCCTGGGGTGGGCTGGTATTCGTGAATTTCCGCGCCCGGTTTGGTAATGGAGGTGACCTCTGCGGCATCCCCCGCCACGTTTTTCGCCATATCAGCGATAACGGTAAAGGTGGTGATAACCTGAAACTTTTCAGCCGCCAGCGCGCCGGTCGTGGTCGCCGTCATAAGCAGCGCGCCAAGCAACAGACGCTTCAATCCTTGCCGTGGGTGCATCGCAGAAGTCTCCTGAGGTGATTAAATTCAACGCAAAATTAGCCCGTGCTATAAGGTATAGCACAGGCTATATTTAAATGAAAATGGTTATCATTAAAGTTGTGTCAATGAAAGGCGTGCCTGATGGCGCTTCGCTTATCAGGCCTACGGAAAAGCAGTTTTGTAGGCCGGGTAAGCGCAGCGCCACCCGGCATAAGAGCGACTCACAGCCCGGCAAGTGCCTTGTAAAATGCAGGATTCTCCCGAATCACATTAAGTACCTTCGCAGCCAGCCCGGTTGGATTACGGCGTTTGGACTCCCAGCTCTTTATCGTATCGACGCTCGTGCCAAGCGCCTTCGCCATTTCGCTTTGCGTGATATTGAGCTGCTCTCTGATGGCACGAACATCCGCGACTTCATAGCGGGTTACCCTGGAAGCGGATTTCCTTCCGCTATGGATCTCAACAGCCTCTTCGAGCGAAGATTTTAACTCATCAAAGATACTCATTGTCAGCCTCCGCCTGCCCGATTGGAGTACATAGTACACCTTTTATTTACGGTATTGGAAGCCGTATTTTTCAGAAAAGAAGTCAGTTTTTTAAGTTCGGCTTTTTCTACCTCAGTCAGGCTGTCCTTGGTGTTTTTTGGATATGCCATAATGAAATAGATCACCTCCTCCGTGACCAGAAAGTAAATCACTCTGATACCCCTCTCTTCCCCTTTGAGCCTGCCGCCATCCTTATTTTACGTAAACCACCCGTCTGCTGAATCAGGTCGCCTTTATCAGGCCAGGCAATAAGTTCCTTTTGCAGATCCTTTAATTCATCATCCGTAGCAATGCTTTTAATCTGTCGGGTAAAGAGTGATGTTTCGATAAATTCTATCGCGTGACTCATCCATAGTTCCTTCCCTAAACGCAGCAAAAGCCCGAATGCTTCAGCACCAGGCTCTTGCTGTATGGTTACTCTTCCTTAAGTAATAATGCGCCAAACAACTGTATTTATATACAGCTAAAAGGTATTTTAAGAATCCATTTAAACATCCGGGAACATCACGCTATTCCCCGGCGCTTCCCTGTGCAGATGGATAAAGTTCAGGTGCCGTTCATACTGATCCAGAATGTCCGTAATCACCTGCTCCTTGCTGTAGTCCATCAAATCATTCCCCTGGCTTCCTTCCAGCAGGAAAGTCTCCAGCCGGTAGTAGGTCGACTTCCCGCTGCGCGCCCGGTAGGTAAAACCGGGGACCGAGTACTGCTGCGGCCAGATCTGGTAGACAAAGTTCTGCTCGTCGCCCATGTGCACCAGCAGGTCCAGGTGCCCCAGGGTCTCGCCCTCCTCCGGCGGCAGGTTTTTCAGCTCCACGTAGGCGCCGCGCAGCTTAAGTTCCTGCGCCACCTCTTCCATCGCCGGGAAGCAGACCGTCTCCATCATCTGTTTGGTGTAGCGCGTGCCCGGGTAGTTCATCAGGCGCGAGAGGCGTTTCTTCCAGCTCAGCCGGTCCTGCGCGCCCATCGGACGCGGTGCGGTGTCACGGCTGGCGCTGACGCGGCGGTAGTCTTCCACCTTGAGCGATTTATACAGCCCGGCCATCACGAAGAAGATGACGAAGCTGAACGGCAGGCCCATGATCACCGTGGTGTTCTGCAGCGCCGAAATGCCGTTGGTCATCAGCATGCCGAGCGTCAGCAGGCCGATAGCGACGGACCAGAAGATGCGCAGCCAGTTCGGGGCATCGCTGTTGATGTCCTTCAGCTTCGAAGTGAAGTTGCCCAGCACCAGCGCGCCGGAATCCGCCGAGGTGACGTAAAACAGCAGACCGGTAATGGTCGCCACGGAGGCGCTAAAGGTGAACGCCGGATACTGCGCCAGCAGGCTGTAGAAGCCGCGCTCCGGGTGCGCCATCGCTTCCTGCGCGAAGGTGGCATTGCCGTGGATGATCTCGTGCAGCGCGCTGTTGCCGAAAATCGACAGCCACAGCAGGGTAAAGGTGAACGGGATGATCAGCGTGCCCATCACAAACTGGCGGATGGTGCGGCCACGCGAAATACGCGCCAGGAACAGGCCAACGAAGGGTGACCACGCCACCCACCACGCCCAGAAGAACAGCGTCCAGTTGTTCATCCACTCTACAGGGCGGTCAAAGGCGAAGCTGTTCAGCGTCATGCCCATAAAGCGGTTTACGTAGTCGCCCACGTTCAGCACTAAGGCATTGAGCAGGAACGAGGTATCGCCCATAAACAGCACGAACAGGATCAGGCCCAGCGCCAGCGCCACGTTCAGCTCGGAGAGCACGCGGATGCCTTTATCGACGCCCGACGTCACCGAAATGGTGGCAATAATGACGGAGAGCGCAATCAGCGCCGCTTTCGCCGCCATCGAATCCGGAATATCAAACAGCACGCTCAGTCCGTAGTTGAGCTGCACCACGCCAATCCCGAGCGTGGTCGCAATACCGAAGATGGTGCCGATCACCGCCGCGATATCGACGCTGTGGCCAATCGGGCCGTTAATCTTTTTACCGAAAATCGGGTACAGCGCGGAGCGAATGGTGAGGGGCAAATTATAACGATAGCTAAAGTATCCCAGTGCCATGCCCATCAGGGCGTACATTGACCAGCCGGTCAGGCCGTAGTGGAACAGCGTCCAGACCATCGCCTGGCGCGCGGCCTCCATCGTCTGCCCTGCCCCTTCCGGCGGCTGCATATACTGCGTGACCGGTTCCGCCACGGAGAAGAACATCAGGTCAATGCCGATGCCCGCGGCAAACAGCATCGCGGCCCAGCTCAGCAGGCTGAACTCGGGCTTGGACTGCTCTGGCCCGAGCTTCACGGAGCCGAAGCGCGAGCAGGCAATGCAGACCACAAAGACGATGTAGAGCGTGGCCGCCAGCAGGTAGTACCAGCCGAAGGTCTTCGATACCCAGTTCAGGGTGCGCCCAATCCACTCGGCAGAAAAATCGCGAAAGAAGATCGTTGTCAGGGAAAACAACAAAATCAGCCCGGCGGACGTATAAAAAACGACCGGGTTGATTTTGTCTTTTTCTCTGTCCTGTGAAAGGTCTGTCATCCAGTATCCTCACTGTTTTTGTAACTATTAAAATCCAAATCCGCAACAATTAAGACACATTTTATATTGAACGTCCAATCAAAAACCGCTTTAATGGTTAACCAACGCTGATGAATGGAGTGGCAATAATGCCCAAAGTGGGGATGCAGCCGATCCGGCGCAGGCAGCTTATCGACGCCACGCTGGAAGCAATAAATGAAGTGGGAATGCATGACGCGACGATCGCGCAGATCGCCCGTCGGGCAGGCGTTTCCACGGGGATCATCAGTCACTATTTCAAAGACAAAAACGGCCTGCTGGAAGCGACCATGCGCGACATCACCGGCCAGCTTCGCGACGCGGTATTAAGCCGCTTACGCGCCCTGCCGGACGCCAGCGCGGAGCAGCGCCTGCAGGCGATTGTCGGCGGCAATTTTGATGAAACCCAAACCAGCGGCGCGGCAATGAAGGCCTGGCTGGCCTTCTGGGCGAGCAGCATGCACCAGCCGATGCTCTACCGCCTGCAGCAGGTGAGCAGCCGCCGCCTGCTCTCGAACCTGGTGTACGAGTTCCGCCGCGAGCTTCCGCGCGAACAGGCCGAAGAGGCGGGCTACGGGCTGGCGGCGCTGATCGACGGGCTGTGGCTGCGCGCCGCGCTGAGCGGCAAGCCGCTGGATAAGACCCTGGCCCAGTCACTCACCAGCCACTTTATCAGCCAGCATTTACCGACCGAATAACCGAGGAGAATTTATGTCCCGAATGGCAGAACAGCAGCTTTATATCAATGGTGGTTATACATCGGCCACCAGCGGTCGCACCTTCGAGACCATCAACCCGGCCAACGGTGAAGTCCTGGCGAGCGTGCAGGCCGCCGGGCGCGAAGACGTCGATCGCGCCATCGAAAGCGCAACGCGCGGGCAAAAAGTCTGGGCAGCGATGACCGCTATGGAGCGCTCTCGCATCCTGCGCCGCGCCGTCGACATCCTGCGCGAGCGCAACGACGATCTGGCAAAGCTGGAAACCCTCGACACCGGTAAAGCGTTTTCTGAAACCTCAACCGTGGATATCGTCACCGGCGCGGACGTGCTGGAGTACTATGCGGGACTGATCCCGGCGCTGGAAGGCAGCCAGATCCCATTGCGCGAGACCTCATTCGTCTATACCCGCCGCGAGCCGCTGGGCGTGGTGGCGGGCATCGGGGCGTGGAACTACCCGATCCAGATCGCCCTGTGGAAATCCGCTCCGGCGCTGGCGGCGGGCAACGCGATGATCTTCAAGCCGAGCGAAGTCACCCCGCTCACCGCCCTGAAGCTTGCCGAGATCTACACCGAAGCGGGCGTTCCGGACGGCGTGTTTAACGTCCTCCCAGGCGTGGGCGCGGAGACCGGACAGTACCTGACCGAGCATCCGGGCATTGCGAAAGTCTCCTTCACCGGCGGCGTCGCCAGCGGCAAAAAGGTGATGGCCAACTCGGCGGCCTCGTCCCTGAAAGAGGTGACGATGGAGCTGGGCGGCAAATCGCCGCTGATTATTTTTGACGATGCGGATCTGGATCTCGCGGCGGACATCGCCATGATGGCCAACTTCTTCAGCTCCGGCCAGGTGTGCACCAACGGCACCCGCGTGTTTGTTCCGGCTAAGTTCAAAGCCGCGTTTGAGCAGAAAATCGTTGAGCGCGTGGGCCGCATCCGCGCGGGCGATCTGTTCGATGAAGCTACCAACTTTGGTCCGATGGTCAGCTTCCCGCACCGCGACAGCGTGATGCGCTACATCGCCAAAGGCAAAGAGGAAGGCGCGCGCGTGCTGTGCGGCGGCGACGTGCTGAAGGGCGAAGGCTTCGATAACGGCGCGTGGGTGGCCCCGACCGTGTTCACCGACTGCACCGACGAGATGACCATCGTGCGCGAAGAGATCTTCGGCCCGGTGATGTCCATCCTCACCTATGAGTCCATTGAGGAAGCGATTCGCCGCGCCAACGACACCGACTACGGGCTGGCGGCAGGCATCGTCACGGCCGACCTGAACCGCGCCCACGGTGCCATTCATCAGCTCGAGGCGGGCATCTGCTGGATCAACACCTGGGGTGAATCCGCTGCAGAAATGCCGGTGGGCGGCTACAAGCACTCCGGCATTGGCCGCGAGAACGGCGTGATGACGCTGCAGAGCTACACCCAGGTGAAGTCCATCCAGGTTGAGATGGGTAAATTCCAGTCCATATTTTAACCGGGAGGTTTATTTGCAATTTGACTACATCATTATCGGGGCCGGCTCTGCCGGCAACGTGCTGGCTACACGACTGACTGAAGATCCGAACACCACCGTCCTGCTGCTTGAGGCGGGCGGACCGGATTACCGCTTTGACTTCCGCACCCAGATGCCCGCCGCGCTGGCGTTCCCTTTGCAGGGCAAGCGCTACAACTGGGCGTATGAAACCGAGCCAGAGCCGTATATGAACAACCGCCGCATGGAGTGCGGACGCGGCAAGGGGCTGGGCGGCTCGTCATTGATCAACGGCATGTGCTACATCCGCGGTAACGCGATGGACCTCGACCACTGGGCAAAAGAGCCGGGCCTGGAGCACTGGAGCTACCTCAACTGCCTGCCGTACTACCGCAAGGCAGAGACGCGCGACGTGGGGCCGAACGACTACCACGGCGGCGACGGTCCGGTGAGCGTCACCACCTCCAAACCGGGCGTGAACCCGCTGTTTGAGGCAATGGTGGAGGCGGGCGTGCAGGCGGGCTACCCGCGCACCGACGATCTCAACGGCTATCAGCAGGAAGGCTTCGGCCCGATGGACCGCACGGTGACGCCGCAGGGCCGACGCGCCAGCACCGCGCGCGGCTATCTGGACCAGGCGAAACCCCGTCCGAACCTGACCATCCGCACCCACGCCATGACCGATCATATTGTCTTTGACGGCAAACGCGCCGTGGGCGTCGAGTGGCTGGAAGGCGAAAGCACTATCCCATCCAAAGCGACGGCGAACAAAGAGGTTCTGCTGTGCGCAGGGGCCATTGCCTCCCCGCAGATCCTGCAGCGCTCCGGCGTGGGCAACGCTGACCTGCTCGCCGAGTTCGATATTCCGCTGGTACACGATCTGCCCGGCGTGGGTGAAAACTTGCAGGATCACCTGGAGATGTACCTCCAGTACGAGTGCAAAGAGCCGGTCTCCCTCTACCCTGCCCTGCAGTGGTGGAACCAGCCGAAGATTGGCGCCGAGTGGCTGTTTGGCGGTACTGGCGTGGGTGCGAGCAACCACTTCGAAGCGGGCGGGTTTATCCGCAGCCGCGAAGAGTTTGAATGGCCGAACATCCAGTACCACTTCCTGCCGGTGGCGATTAACTACAACGGCTCGAACGCGGTAAAAGAGCACGGCTTCCAGTGCCACGTCGGCTCCATGCGTTCCCCGAGCCGCGGCCACGTGCGGATTAAATCCCGCGATCCGCACCAGCATCCGGCAATTCTGTTCAACTATATGTCCCACGAGCAGGACTGGCAGGAGTTCCGCGACGCGATCCGCATCACCCGTGAGATCATGCACCAGCCCGCGCTGGACAAGTACCGCGGTCGCGAAATCAGCCCGGGCGTCGAGTGCCAGACCGACGAGCAGCTGGACGAATTCGTGCGCAACCACGCCGAAACCGCCTTCCACCCGTGCGGCACCTGCAAAATGGGTTACGACGAAATGGCGGTGGTCGACGGCGAAGGCCGCGTTCACGGGCTGGAAGGGTTACGCGTGGTGGATGCATCGATCATGCCGCAAATCATCACCGGCAACCTGAACGCCACCACCATCATGATTGGCGAGAAGATTGCCGACGCTATTCGCGGGCGCGAGCCGCTGGCGAAGAGCACGGCGGCGTATTATGTGGCGAACGGGGCACCGGTTCGCCGCTAAGTGCGTTTATCCCCTCACCCTAACCCTCTCCCTTTGGGAGAGAGCTGGGGTGAGGGGTAAGTCTTTTACTGCCGAAATGCCTCAAGCCTTTTAATCTGCCGCCCTTCCCCGTCAAAATTCTCCGCCGCCAGCCAGGCGCGCAGCTCCGCGTCCCTTTGCGGCCACTCGCCGTCAATAATAGAGAGCATATCGCTGTCGCGGTTGCGCCCTTTGCGCACCAGCTTCTGGCGCAGGCGTCCTTCCCAGACAAACCCCAGCCGCTCCGCCGCGCTGCGTGAGGCGATATTCATCGAATCACACTTCCACTCCAGCCGACGGTACTTATGCTCAAACGCGTTTTTCAGCAGCAGCCACACCGCTTCGGTGCCGATGCGGGTGCCTTTCATCCTGCGCGACCAGGTGACGTGGCCGATTTCCACCGAGCCGAGAAACCGCTCGATCGCCATATAGCTCACCAGCCCGACCGCTTTTTCGGTGCGTAAATCGATCACGGCAAAGGGCACCAGGTCATCGTCCAGCACCTTTCCCAGCACCCAGTGTGCGGTCGCTTCCACGCTTTCCGGCTGCGTGCTGGCAAGCCACGTCCAGTCGCTGTCGTCGCCCAGAGCATAGGCTTCGAACAAATCTGCCGAGTGATGCTCGGCATCCAGCGGCTCAAGACGGCAGTACTGGCCCATCAACGGAGTGCGGGTTAATACGCGGGCGCATTTCCAGTCCGGGACAATGTCGTTAACGGTTTGACCATGTTGATTGATTTCGGGCACGGCGGTGACTCCCTGAAAGGTAAGGGATTTGTTATAGCAGGTTAAAAAGCGGACGAACAGAGAGGCGACTCATAACCAGACCGAATGCGTTATATCCGAAGGGCATAAGCAAAGCAGAATTTCGACTTTGAGGAAATCCTCAGTCAGCCTACCGTAGCGGAGCATAAAACAATCACAATATATTTTCTTCAGGGATCGCTATGACTAAAAAATTGCTGCCGTTACTGGTGCTGGCTGCGCTCTCAGGCCTTGCCCACGCCGCTACTCCGCCCAACACGCTGGTGGTTGCCCAGGGGCTTGATGACATCGTTAGCCTCGACCCGGCCGAAGCCAACGAGCTCTCCAGCATCCAGACCGTGCCGAGCCTCTATCAGCGTCTGGTCCAGCCGGACCGCGATAATCCGGAAAAAATCACGCCGATTCTGGCGGAAAGCTGGGAAGCGGACGCGGCAGCAAAAACCCTGACAATCAAGCTTAAACCCGATGCGAAATTCGCCTCCGGCAACCCGCTGCGCCCGGAAGACGTGATTTTCTCCTACACCCGCGCCGTGACGCTGAACAAATCCCCGGCCTTTATCCTCAACGTGCTGGGCTGGGAGGCGAGCAACATCGCCAGCCAGTTGAAGAAAGTGGACGATCACACCCTCCAGCTGCACTGGACAGCGGACGTCAGCCCTGCCGTGGCGCTGAATATTCTCTCCACGCCGATTGCCTCTATCGTTGATGAGAAGCAGGTCGCCGCGAACGTGAAGGATAATGACTTCGGTAACGCGTGGCTGAAAATGCACTCGGCGGGCAGCGGCGCGTTCAAAATGCGCGTCTATCAGCCGCATCAGGCCATCGTGCTGGAAGCTAACGACTCCGCGCCCGGCGGCGCGCCGAAGCTCAAAAGCATCATCATTAAAAACGTCCCCGATCCGGCGTCGCGCCGCCTGCTGATCCAGCAGGGTGATGCGGACGTGGCGCGCGATCTGGGTGCAGACCAGATTAGCGCCCTGGACGGCAAGCCGGGCGTGAAGGTGCTGAGCATTCCGTCCGCCGAGCAGAATTACCTGGTGTTTAACACCGGCAACAGCGCCAATCCGCTGCTGAACAACCCGGCGTTCTGGGAAGCGTCGCGCTGGCTGGTCGACTATGACGGCATCACGAAGAACCTGCTGAAAGGCCAGTATTTTGTTCACCAGAGCTTCCTGCCGGTCGGCCTGCCGGGCGCGCTGGAGGATAATCCGTTTAAATTTGACCCGGCAA
Source organism: Enterobacter quasimori (assembly GCF_018597345.1). Lineage (NCBI taxonomy): Bacteria > Pseudomonadati > Pseudomonadota > Gammaproteobacteria > Enterobacterales > Enterobacteriaceae > Enterobacter > Enterobacter quasimori. Next base: position 1,437,503 of record NZ_JAHEVU010000001.1, read on the forward strand.
AAGCGAAAGCCATTCTCGCCAAAGCGGGCATTAAGGACGCGCACTTCACGCTGGACGTGGAGAACAAGCCGCCGTTTATCACCATCGCCCAGTCGATGCAGGCGAGCTTCGCTCAGGGTGGCGTGAAGGTGGATCTGCTGCCTGCCGCCGGGAGCCAGGTCTATGCCCGCGTGCGCGCTAAGCAGCATCAGGCGGCGATTCGTCTGTGGATCCCGGACTACTTCGATGCGCACTCTAACGCCAGCGCCTTCGCGTGGAACGACGGGAAGTCCAGCACCGTGGCTGGCCTGAACGGCTGGAAAATTCCGGAGCTGAACAAGGCCACGCTGGCGGCTGTTGCCGAACCGGATCCGGCGAAGCGTCTGGATCTGTACAAGAAAATGCAGGAACAGCTGCAGCAGAGCTCGCCGTACGTGTTCGTCGATCAGGGCAAAACCCAGATCGTGGTGCGCGATAACGTGAAGGGGTATCAGCAGGGGCTGAACGCGGATATGGTCTGGTACGATCGCGTCACGAAGTAGCCCTTGTTGCCGGGTGGCGCTGCGCTGACCCGGCCTGTGTTCTCGGTTTTTGTAGGCCGGGTAAGGCAAAGCCGCACCCGGCATGAAGAGATTTCCCATGCCACATCTTTCCACCCGCGTGCTTCAGGGCCTGCTGACCCTGCTGCTCACGCTCTTCGGGCTGCTGCTCGTCACGTTTGCGCTCTCGGCGTTTTCACCGGTCGATCGCGTGCTGCAGATCGTCGGGGATCACGCCAGCCAGTCGACGTACGATCAGGTTCGCCACCAGCTTGGGCTGGATCGTCCCCTGCCCGTGCAGTTCTGGCACTACCTGCAAAACCTTGCCCACGGTGATTTGGGCACCGCCAGCGCCACCGGGCAGCCGGTGCTGCAGGATCTGCTGCACGCCTTCCCCGCCACGCTGGAGCTGGCAACGCTGGCGCTAATTATCGGCACGGTACTCGGCGTGATTGCGGGTGTGCTGTGCGCCCGCTACGCCGGTTCGCCACTGGACTTAGCGATCAGAACGCTCACCCTGCTCGGCAACTCGGTGCCGATTTTCTGGCTTGGCCTGCTGATGCTGGCCCTGTTCTACGCGAAGCTGCAGTGGAGCGCGGGCCCCGGCAGGCTGGACGATATCTGGCAGTTCACCGTCGAACCACGCACCGGCTTTGCGCTGATAGATACCTGGCTTTCCGGCGATCGCGAGGCATTCCGCAACGCCCTCAGCCACCTGGTGCTGCCGGTGTTGTTGCTGGCCTATTACTCGCTGGCGAGCATTACCCGCCTGACCCGCTCCGCCTGCCTCGGCGAAATGAACAAAGAGTACATTCTGCTCGCCCGCGCCAAGGGTGCCGGGGAGATGACCATCCTGCTGCGCCACGTGCTGCCGAACATTCGCAGCACCCTGCTGACGGTGATTGCCCTGGCCTACACCAGCATGCTGGAGGGCGCGGTACTGACCGAAACCGTCTTCTCGTGGCCGGGGATCGGGCGCTACCTCACCACCGCGCTCTTCGCCGGAGACACCACCGCCATCATGGGCGGCACGCTGCTGATTGGCGTCTGCTTTGTGCTGATCAATAACCTTACCGACCTGCTCGTGCGGGCGACCGACCCAAGGGTGCGCTGATGCCGTTTTATCTTTTCTTACGCCGCCTGCGCCGCTCCCCTGCCGCGTTTTGCGGGCTGATTGCCATCGCGCTGCTGGTGTTTATCGCCCTGTTCGCCCCCTGGCTCGCGCCGCTTGATCCGAACTGGCAGGACGCCGCCGCGCGCCTGCAGGCCCCGAACGGCCAGCACTGGCTGGGTACCGACAGCTACGGGCGCGACCTGCTCTCGCGCTTAATTTACGGCACCCGTCCGGCGCTCGGGCTGGTGGTATTAGTCACCGTTATCACCCTGCCTGCCGGGCTGCTGGTGGGGATTTTGTCCGGCTACTACGGCGGCTGGATGGAGCGCATCCTGATGCGCTTTACCGACGTGGTGATGTCGATGCCGCGCCTGATCCTTGCCTTCGCGTTTGTGGCGATGCTCGGCCCGGGGCTGGTCAACGGCGCGCTGGCGCTGGCCTTAACCACCTGGCCTGCCTATGCGCGTCAGGCGCGGAGCGAGATCCAGCGTCTGCGCCACAGCGATTATCTGGCCGCCGCCGAGATGATGGGCATTCGCGGCCTGCGCCTGCTGGTCGGCCATATTCTGCCCCTGTGCCTGCCGTCCGCGATTGTGCGTCTGGCGCTGGATCTGGCGGGGATTATTCTGGCGGCCGCCGGTCTGGGCTTCCTCGGCCTTGGCGCACGCCCTCCAATGGCCGAATGGGGCGCGATGATTGCCGACGGCATGCAGGTCATTTTCGACCAGTGGTGGATTGCCGCCATTCCGGGCGGGGCGATACTGTTTGCCAGCCTGGCCTTTAACCTGCTGGGCGACGGCCTGCGCGACGTACTGGAGCCACAGCATGACTGAACACCGCGTCATCGTCGATGCGCTGAATATCGACTACCCTGCCGCACGCGTGGTCAACAACCTGAGCTTCACGCTTGGCAACGAGCGGCTGGCGCTGGTGGGGGAATCCGGCTCCGGCAAGTCCATGTCCGCCCGCGCCCTGATGGGGCTGGTGCGTAAGCCCGGCATCGTGAGCGCGAACCGGCTTAACGTGCTCGGCAACGACCTGCTGACCCTGAGCCCCCGCCGCTGGCAGGCGCTGCGCGGCAACGGCATTGCGATGGTCCTGCAGGACCCGCGTTACGCCCTTAACCCCGTCAAAAGCGTCGCCGCCCAGCTTGATGAGGCGCTCTCGCTGCATCAGCGCCTGCCGCGCTCAGAACGGCTTGAACGCATGCACGAGATTATCCGCGCCGTCGGGCTAAGCGAGAACGTGCTGTCCCGCTACCCCGGGGAGCTTTCCGGGGGCATGGGCCAGCGGGTGATGATCGCGATGGCGCTCGTCAACAACCCGCAGGTGCTGATTGCCGACGAACCGACCTCCGCGCTGGACGCCCGCCTGCGCAACCAGATCCTCGAGCTGCTGGTGCAGCAGTGCGAAGAACGCAGGATGGCGATGCTGTTAATCAGCCACGATCTGCCGCTGGTGGCGGAGCATTGCGACCGCGTGCTGGTGATGTATCAGGGTGAAAAGGTGGATGAGATGGCGGCGAGCCAGCTTCCGCAGGCAACGCATCCGTACACGCGCACCCTGTGGACCTGTCGTCCAGACGCCCATACCTATGGGCAGATGCTGCCAACGCTCGACCGTTCGCAACCGTGGAAGGAGGCCGATAATGGCGCTCGTTGAAGTAAAGGATCTCCAGGTGAGCTTCGGGGAGAAAACGGCGGTGTCCGCCGCCAGCTTTGCCATTGAGAAAGGCGAGACCTTCAGCCTGATTGGCGAATCCGGCTGCGGGAAATCAACGATTCTGCGCGTGCTGGCAGGGCTGCAGCGCGAGTGGAACGGCCGCATTTCGATCCTGGGAGACGCGCTACGGCCAGGGCGACGTTTTGAAGGCGAGCTTCGGCGCAACGTGCAGATGGTGTTTCAGGATCCGTGGGCGTCGCTGCACCCGAACCACACCATTGCGCGCACGCTGTCGGAGCCGTTAAGCATCCATGGCGAGACGCAAATCGCGGAAAAGGTGGCCAATGCACTGCACGAGGTGGGGCTTTCCGCCGACGCGGGTAAACGTTATCCGCACCAGCTTTCCGGCGGCCAGCGTCAGCGCGTGGCCATTGCCCGCGCGCTGCTGCTGCGCCCGCAGCTTCTCCTCCTGGACGAGCCGACCTCGGCGCTGGATATGTCGGTACAGGCGGAGATCCTGAACCTGCTCAACCGCCTGAAGGCCGAGCACGAGATGACCTATCTGCTGGTGAGCCACGACGCGGACGTGATTGCGCATATGTCCGACCGGGCAGCGTTTATGGCGCACGGGATGATCCAGAAGGTGTTTGACCGTGAGGCGATGTTACGGGGTGAGCACAGGATGGGGTAACCGTGTGGCGGCGAGCGCCGCACGGGTTTGGTAGGCCGGGTAAGGCGCAGCCGCCACCCGGCAAAAAATCACTTCAGCAGCTTCACCGTGGCATCAATGTCGATCTCATCTTCAGTGAAGATCAGCGTCGTGTTCTGGAAGGTGGTGATCGCCAGCTTCTTCACCGTGCGCATTTCGCCCGGCTTTTTATCAGATTTCGGCTTGATGCTGTTCATCAGCAGCCCCACCGACAGCACCGCATTCTCTTTGTCGATTTTGGTATCAACCGGCTCTTCTTCGCTGAACACCACGAAGGATTTGATGGAGGTGAGCTTCACGCGCTCGCCCGCAATATAGAGATGTTTGCTTTCGGGGATCACCTTCACCGCGTAGGCGGAAAGGCCTTTGTTGTTGGTGGTCGGCTCGAAGGTCACCGCGGCATCTTTCTTAATCAGATCGGGGTTCGCGACCTTAATCACATGAAAATAGCGGTTATCGCCGTTTTCATCTTTGATAAATCCAAAGCCTTTATCTTTAAACCACGTTGTGATTGTACCGTTCATCGCTGTTACCGCCTGTCAGATCGTAATGACTAAAGTTTTGCAGCGCGCAGTGTAATGCACAATGACGGAGGAGACAAAAAAAAGCCCCTGCACGGGGGCAGGGGAAAACTCATGTCAGAGCTTATTAGTATTTAGTTGAAAACCATCCCACCATCAATTAAGAGCGACTGGCCGGTCATGTAGTCGGAATCCGGTCCCGCCAGGTATGAAACGCAGGCGGCGACATCTTCCGGTTCGGACAGGCGGCCAAGCGTGATGCGTTTGGCAAAGGTTTCGGTCCCGTAGCCGAGCGGTTTACCCGCCGCCTCGGAGACCTGACGGTCAATCTCTGCCCACATCGGCGTTTTAACGATGCCCGGACAGTAGGCATTAACGGTGATCCCCAGCGGCGCGAGATCCCGTGCCGCGGTCTGGGTTAAGCCGCGCACCGCGAACTTGCTGGAACTGTAGACCGCCAGCTCCGGGTTACCGGTGTGGCCCGCCTGGGAGCAGGCGTTGATGATTTTGCCGCCGTGCCCCTCTTTGCGGAACGCGTCAATCGCGGCCTGGATCCCCCAGATCACCCCTTTCACGTTGATGTTGTAGACCTTGTCGACAATCTCCGGCGTGATGGACTCGATCGGCGTGGACGGCGCGACCCCGGCGTTATTGACGATCGCGTCGAAGCCGCCCAGCGCGGTGCGGGCTTTCTCCACCGCCGCAAATACCTGTTCGCGGTCAGAGACGTCCACCTTCACGGCGACGGCCTTCCCGCCGCTGCGGGTGATTTCATCGGCAACCGCTTTCGCCGTCTCTTCGTTGTAATCGGCAATAGCGACGGCAAAGCCATCCTTCACCAGGCGAAGCGCGATCGCTTTACCAATCCCCTGGCCTGAGCCTGTTACGAGAGCAACTTTTTGCATTTCTCTGTCCTTATGTTGAGTCACAAAATCTGGCTGAGATGGAGCTGGCCCATCAGCAGCGGGTTATCGCTATAGTCGACGGGAATGGCCACCACGGCCGGGCCGTCGACATCCATTGCCGCGCGCAGCGTCGGCTCAAGCGCGTCGGCGCTCTCCACGGCAAAGCCTTTCGCGCCAAAGGCGTCGGCATAGACTTTGAAATCGACCGGGCCGAATTCGACGCCGGAAAGCCGCTGGTATTTTTTCTCTTCCTGAATGGCAACCATGTTGTAGCCGTTATCCACCCAGATAATGTGCAGCACGTTAGCGTTGAGGCGCACCGCGGTTTCCAGCTCCATGCTCGACTGCAGGAAGCCGCCGTCACCGGAGACCGAAACCACCTTGCGGCTCGGGTTGACCAGCCACGCGCCAATGGCCCACGGCAGCGCAACGCCCATGGTCTGCTGACCGTTGGAGATCATCACCTGACGCGCCCGGAAGCTGTAGAGGTAGCGGGCGATCCAGATGTGGAAGCTGCCCATATCGACGGTGAGCGTCACGTCGTTATTGACGATGTCCTGCATGGCCCGCACGATGCGCAGCGGGTGCAGGGCAAACTGGTTGAGCGAGGCGCCGCGGCGATCGAGCAGATCGCGCTGATGCTGGCGATCGACCAGAATTTCGGAGGCCCGCTGGCTCAGCTCAAGCTTGTGGTCGATACGGTTAGCGAGCTGATTCAGCGTTTCGGCGATGTCCCCCACCAGCTCCAGGTCCGGCACGTAGTTACGTTCCTCATAGGCAGGCAGCACGTCAATGTGCACCAACGTGGCGTCGCCGCTGTTCCACATGGACGGCTCGTATTCCACCGGGCTGTAGCCGATGCAGATAATCAGATCCGCCAGATGGAGCAGCCGGTCGCCCGCCTGGTTGTTAAAGAGACCGACGCGTCCGGCGAAGCGGGTGAAGTGCTCCTGGTTCACCGCCCCGGCGGCTTGATAGGTGCTGGTGACCGGAATGCGGCTTTTCTCCAGCAGCGTGCGCAGCGCGGCGCTGTTGGCGGGCTGGCTGGCCATCAGGCCGAGTAAGATAACCGGATTTTTGGCGTTCTCGATAAGCTTTGCCACGTCGTTAATCGCCGACTCCGGTGCCGGGCCCATCAGCGCCGGGCCGCTGGCGGGTAAAATCGCACCCGTCGCGGGCTGGTCGACAATATCCTGCGGCAGGCTGACGAATGCGCCCCCCGGCCTGCCGTGCTCGGCGGCGCGAAACGCGTTCGATACCACCTCGGCAATCGTATCCGGTGAGCTGACCTCGACGGCGTATTTGGTGACCGGGCCGAACATGGCGACGGTGTCCATGCTCTGGTGTACCAGCTTGGCTTTATCCGCCCGCTTCACCGCCCCGCCCAGCGCCACCACCGGATCGCCTTCGCTGTTGGCGGTGGCGATGCCGGTGATCAGGTTCGAACAGCCCGGCCCGGAGGTGACCAGCGCCACCCCGGCCTTGCCGGTCAGACGCCCTACCGCCGCCGCCATAAACGCCGCGTTGGCCTCGTGACGCACCGGAATAATCTCGATGGAGGAGTCCAGCAGGGAGTCAAAGACCTTGTCGATTTTCGCACCCGGAATGCCGAACACCTGCTTCACGCCCTGCGCTTCCAGCTGGCCGACAACCATATCGGCGCCGTGCGCCCACTGACGTGACTGTTTCTCACTGTTCACGGTAGTTCTCCTGTTAGTTTTCGACGGAACGGATCGCTGCATCCAGGTTGCTGGGGTGAAGGTTGGCCTGTAAAAACGCGCTGTCGGCGGGCAGATCGATCATCAGCTTGTGAATTTCACCGAAGGTGAGCACGCCGCTCTCCAGCTGGTAGTCGAGCAGATGGCCCCCGCCCTGACGGTCATCGGTGATGAAATGCTCGTGATAGCCCGCCACGTTGATACCCTGCATATGCTGCGGCGTGCGGAACCCGACCAGCACCCCTTCGCGCTGGTTAAAGCGGAACACCGGCTGGTCGTCAAGCACGTCGGTCATAGCCCGATACGGCGGCGTCTGGCGCGGTACGGTGCGGGTGTGGGCGTGGCGGAAGTTGCCGTCGATGCGCAGCGCGCAGAACAGGTTGTCGGAGGGGATCTGCTGGTCGATGACGTCGTGGATTTGCTGGCGGCTGACCGGCGTATCGAAGGTTTTGCGGTACTGCGGCTGGAACCAGGTCATCACCGCGAACGGCGTTTTCTGCTCTGGCTTCGCAGCCCGGGCGCTTCCGTCGGCGCGCAGCTGGTACACTTTGCTGCTGAAGGCAATCATTTCGCCGTCCAGCTCGTTGAAGGTGCCCAGACCAAAATCACCGTGTGCCAGCAGATCGGCGATGGTGGTCTCCCCCTCGTACACGCCACTTAGCAGGGCGCTCATTAGCGATGTCTGATAGATCACGTTGTCAGGATGCTGGGCGGAGAACCCGCGCAGGGTCTCGCACAAGCTGGCCTCACAGTCGCAGGCAGATGAATGCATCATCACGCTCGTCCTCTTCAACTTTATTTAGAAAGGTTAAATAAATGTTGACCCGATTCAGCAGAGAGTTCCAATATAGAAACCATGGTGGTTTGAGACGTTTTTGATATGGAACTTCGTTATCTGCGGTATTTTGTCGCGGTTGCACGCGAGCGACACTTCACCAGAGCGGCCGAAGCGCTGGGTATTTCACAGCCTCCTCTGAGTCAGCAGATCAAACGGCTCGAAGAGGAAGTGGGCACGCCGCTGTTCAGACGCCTGACGCGGGGCGTGGAGCTGACCGAAGCGGGAGAAGCCTTCTACGAGGACGCCTGCAAGATCCTGGCGCTGAGCGACGCCGCGCTGGAGAAAGCCCGCGGCATCGCCCGCGGGCTGAACGGCAATCTGTCGATTGGCATCACCAGCTCCGACGCTTTTCATCCCAAAATTTTTGCCCTGATTCGCCAGTATCAGGTGCAGAACATGGCGGTGCAGGTTCACCAGGTGGAAGCCAATATGTCGTCGCTGACGACGATGCTGGCAGAGGGTGAGCTGGATATCGCCTTCGTGCGCCTGCCGTGCGAGAGCAGCAAGGCGTTCGAGCTAACAATCCTCGACCGGGAGCCGATGGTGGTGGCGCTGCATCGCGACCATCCGCTGGCGGCGTGCGATTCGCTGGCGCTAGAGCAGCTGCGTGATACGCCGGTAGTGCTGTTCCCGCAGGAGGTCGCGCCCGGCCTGTACGACAGGGTTTACGGCTGCTGCGAACGGGCCGGGATCGACGTGCAGCACGCGCTGCAGTCGTCGCAGCTTTCATCCTCCCTGAGCATGGTTTCCGCGGGCGGCGGCTTCGCGCTGGTGCCGGAATCCATGGCGGCAATTTCACCGCCGAACGTGACCTATCACGCGCTGAGCTCGCCGGAGCTTTATACCGATATCGCACTCTGCTGGCGGCGCTTTGAACGCTCGCGGACGGTGAAGCGGTTTCTGGCGATGATGAGCGAGGGGTAGCGGCGGCGCGGCTGTGCCCGGCGGCGCTGCGCTTGCGCGGGCCTACGGTTCGTGTCGCTGTAGGGCTTTGGGTTTTGTAGGCCGGGTCAGGCGTCGCCGCCACCCGGCAGTGCCGTTCTGGAAGCCGCCTCGCAAACCTGCAAGCAACCTTATGTAATTCAGGGGCATCCCTTTTTATCCCTTTCTCGCGGTCGTAAAGTGCCTGCGTTGCGGCACATCCGTAACCGGGCGTAGGAACCCGTTAGCATAACGTGACGTTAAATTGCAAAAAGAGGATGCTAAATGGCTACTATTCCTGAGTTTTCTTACGTGCTTTCTGAAGAAAACGTTATTCATCATCTTATAAACCTTCCTGTTTCCGAATCAGCGGATCTCTTCGAACTGGCTGATGCCTGTACCGCGTATGCGAGCGTGTTACTGGAAACTGACGACGCGGTGACCTTTGCCATACTCTGCGAGCGCATATTGGCGGCGCTAAAGCGACTGCGTGAATGCTGCGATGCTGAACTCCCGGCGTATCTGGTCGAACAACTGATTGCGGGGGAAAAAATTGCTTCCTGCGTGCCAGACTGCTGGCAGGAAACGACGCTGCAGGTGGACTATGCCGTGGCGTTAACGCTGGCGGTAATGGGCGGGACGTTGCCTGCAAACGTGGCGAAAGAACTTACCGGGCTGCTGCATGATATGGTCTGGCTGTTGGCGGAGTTTGTGAAGGAGCCTTATATAACAGCGCACTGAGGCAGGTGAAGGGAGGCCGGGGTTCTGCTGGGTAAAAAAGCAGGACTTTGGCCTTGCTAAAAGAATAGCGTTGTTTGTTGAATGTCCGGTAAGAGCGAGGAGCGGACGTTGACTTAATAGCGAGCACAGAATCTTTGATTGCGGATGTTCCGGTTAAGATGGGTACCACACTTGGTTACCAGTGCTTTTCTGAATTAAGTATGTTATATTTATTCAGGCACCCAAATTAACTATTGCATTACAACTATTCATTTATTTGTCGAATTTGATTTCCAAAATATCTCAAAACCTTAGTTGTCCTACCGTTTATTACAGGTAATTCTTCCTTATTTATCCAGCCTATAAGCTCCTGAATATTCGACTTACCAAAATGGTTTAACTTATATTCCCTATCGTAAATACAGTCAGCCATGCGAGATACAGTATCCCCAGTGCCATATAGAAGATACGTCAGAGTGTGTTTGACCTGTCTTTCTCCATTGTACTCAATGAATGAAGATTTCAATGTTTCGAGGCCACCTTTATAGAATCGGAATCGGTCATGGAATGAATGTAATACACATAGAGCATCAACTATATTATCCATTGACGCAGAGTTTATTGAATCCTTTGAACCCAACACTTCTTTAATTAAAGGATAATTAACTGGTACGATTCGATCTTCAAAATGTTCCCATTTCGTTTTTAACCATTCATCAATAAGGATTGATACTCTATGTTGTTGTTGTTCATTCCATCCAAGAGGCTGGTCTTTCCAAGTATCTTGAATTGCATAAAAATCTCGAACAAAGCTGAAAAATGAGTCAATTTCTAGCCGTAATGGAATTAACTCTCCATCCACTTTTCTTTCATGATTTTTATACACATTTTCAATACGGCGAAATGCAGTTACAGCTTCTTGATAAGATTTCTGGTAAGTGCCCAAAAATATAGATTTATTAGTGGTTTTCTTGGTTCCACGGTAGATATTCGAGAAATTCACATCACCTATTATATCGGTAATTGTATTTTCCATTTCTGATAAAGATCTGTTTACTTGTGAGAATTTATTATAAATTATGCGGTATTTTTTTATAGCATCTTTTGTTAGAACTTCAGCTTCATCCCAATAGTCAGCAAACAGCTCTTGAATTTCAGCGAATCGATAATCTTCAGCGTTTAGCCCCACCATAACCTCTTGGTTAGATAAAATGGCAGATCGAGTTAGGTTAGCAGAACCCAATAAGATAGTTTTATCACCAAAAATGTATAGCTTTGGGTGAAAAGAATTACTTGTGAAGAATCTTGCTTCTACGTTGTCGTGATTTAGAAGTTTTTCAAGTGCCACAGGTGAGGTTGGAAAACCAAGGCGAACAACGATTCTCAGATGACACCCTCTAGCAAGAAATTCGTCAACAACATCAGATTCTGTAAAAAATGCTGATGCAATGAATAGATCCATACCATCTTCAATATGGTTGATGATACCGTGTTTGATGAAGTCATTCTTTGAAACTCGATTAGTATATAAATCCATCAGTATTATCCTGTAAATGTTCTAGCAAACCGGGCCGTGATCTTTTAGATATCTTGCCCTTCTATATTAAGATAACATGGCGTTAGCAACGTTGACTCCTGGCATAGAGCGGCGCGACAGCTGCAAAAAGCAATACCAGTCAACTATCACTAGTTGTTGCCCATGTACGTATTCTGTCAATTAATTATTGACAATCATCAATTCTTGAATGATCAAAATCATCATATCGAATTATAGTTTGGTTGACTGTTTCTATTGTTGGTGTCATTTCAGTTATAATATCCTGATAACCTAAAGAGTTAAATACATTTACTAAGGCCTCACATCGAAGGGCCGTAGCAATTAAAAAATTATAAATTGCCAGTCGTTTATTTTCTTGTTTTACTGCAAGAATCAATTCGATAGCAGTAGTTTCATCGACATGAATTGCATTATATAGAGATACTATATTAGCCATATCATCAGAGAATGTATGTATTGAATCACAAAGGGGAACGTAATGGGCATGATAATGTGTTTCCCAACCAATCATCTCAAAAAGTTTTCTGGTTCCTGGATATTCAGATGTATTTGGCCACAATCTATTAAATCTATCAGTTAGTTCTTTTCCCATGCGAATCCTTTCATTTGCTGCTGGATTAGTCATTTCTTTGGATTTCAAACACTCCAGCCACCGCTTTCCATTATTATGAACTAATTTTTTACTAGCCTTGAGTAATGCTTGTGCATTTTTACCATCATCTATTGCTATATAAAATTGATTGGCAGCCTGTTCTATTATAACCCTAGTTAATACTTCCGATGCTGAAAGAGCTCCGATATTCAAAGAAGAGATAGCCTGATTACTAAGTTCATCCAGTACATTAAAGTACTGTGAGACCATCAATTTTTGTTCCACACCCTTTAGGTTTTCTATTTTATTTTTATGCTCTTCAAATTTTGCGTGGATATGTTTATTTATCGCGGCTATTTTTTTTACATCTTCGTTGAAATCAAACGGGCAACGTCCAAACGATTCTTTTTTCATATATTCCCCCTGTTGCACAAGCTCCATAAGTTGGTAGATTATACACTGAAGATTACCTATAAATAGCTTTGTAGGATAGTAGGTCAGTGCAAGAAGCACAACCAGGTGAACTGTGAGTATTGTGATACCTGGCCTAATGTTCGCGATAGCTGTCCCCTGCACCAAGCCATATATTAGGTGTATTAGCTCAGACCTTATCTGACAGGTTGAGTAGGTAGAATCTAATCAAAGCTGACAGTCTGGTTTGGACTGTGGGTTCAACAGATGGATGCTACACACAGCGATCTACGGGCATTATTAGCATAGAGGTGTATTAATCATCGGGAAGCAGGTAAGATACTCCCCAATAATCATCATAACGAAATGACTGGGTAAGCAAGGTTTTGATATCCAGAAAATGTTATTGAATATCAAAAATCAATTTCGGTGTAATTGAGATCCTGAGCAATTTCATCCGGATCATCATCAGATGATTACATAACTCAGCTCTGGGAAGAGGCTTCGCAATCTTGCCGGCTTTATCTCAACTTGTGCGATCATTTCAAGGAACCGCTGTGTACTGTAAATTTTCTCAGCCATTGCTGAGCCATTACCATCGTCATACCATGAACCTGTATCAACAATAGCGGTTCTAACAAGAGGTCTAATATCTTCAAAATCGCTAGCACGTACAGACACAGCGAATTTAAAGGGATAAGAGTCCCCTTGAGCTAAGTAATCATCACCTCGTCCGTATTGACGCGTAATTTCAAGTGTTCCCCTAACTAATAGGTAAACATAATCTTCTGTAAGACTGAGAGGTTCTATAGATTCGACAATGCAACCGTCTACAATCGTCTGTGACGATAGTATATCAACTTCTTCAGGAGTATTATCTCTCGTAACCTCGTTTACATGGTCGCTGACCTCGTCAATAATGGAATCAGTTAGTATGCGCTCCAGATCACCAAAGTTAACAAATATCTTGTTGCAAAGCTCAATCAGCAGTTTCGCTTTTTCAAAAAAATCCTTTGGCTGACTTTGAAGCGACTCTTCAGTAATATGGGTGTAGTAATTCAATGACTGATAATTTTTGTTGAACCAGCCAATACCGTCATTCAGCTCCTGAAGTGCTGCAGCATCTAAGAGTCCATCAGGTATATGTTTTTGAGCAATGTACTTAGCCTGTTGTTTACGAGTCACTGTCGCATTGTTCCTGTTGGCGGTGAACCATGGAGCTGCCATCACCCTTTCATCTGGAGCCATTCGGGACAGGACGTGGTTTATAAGCTCACGTATCGCATAAGCGAAATTGCTAAACCTCAGCGGATTGCCATGAGAACAATAATTTCTGAGGCAAGCAATAAAGAGCTGCTCCTCGAAATCAGTATCCAAGTGTTCATGAAACTCCTTAATAAAGTCCATCTGAAGCATTTTTTTTAGTTTCATTTTTAAAACCTTTTATTAAAATTTTCTATAAAACTTCAATGCCCAGTTATAACCTTATGTCCAGCCTCTATCAACTGGCCAGCTCCCAATAATTAGTATAATGTTGACTTACCAAAGTCTGCTCCTGGCACGGAACGGACATGTTAACTGGGCTTAAAGTCCGTCAAGAGCGAAGAGCGGACGTTCCTAATTCCTTTAAACGATCCTCTAGGAAGGATATGATAAAAATATACAGCTATTAAGCCTAAAGGGAGTGGACATGACATTGTTTGAGGAGTGTAAGGAGCTGCTCAAGACAGATTTTTATGTTATGAAAGGGGATGATTTGAGTGCGGTAATGGATATTTTTCATCAATATCCATGGCATAGCGGTGATCTCAAATGGTCGGAAATGGACTTTAGCGATTATGAACCTAGTCATGAGATGTTTAACGTGAGCGACTTAGGCAATGAAACTGTATTTGTCGTAGCGGATGATGCGAATGTGCCCGTGTTCAGAACCCATCTACAACTCATTGTCGATAATATCTACGATGTCATCGCCCTGTCACCTAAATTATTTATTTTTAACGATAAGATTATGATTAAGCCTTTATTTCCTCATGATCTTATAAGGTTTGGTCTGCGAAAGTGATGAGCAGAAATGCTGACCAGTTCTCCGTTGCTCAACTAAGACTGCTGTTCTCCACATCCGCTCCTGGCACAGAGCGGACATTCATATTCATCTCCCTTCCTCTCTATCGGCCCGCCGCCACTCTCAGGTATGAATGCGTTTATCACCTTGTTTAAAAAAGCGATGGGCAGCACGGCCGCCCATTACTTTGCCGAACGGAAAAACAGTAACCGTTAACCCGGCCCCTCGCTCCCCGCCGCCAGCAGCGGCACCACCACGTCGCTGATGGGCACCGCAATGCCGTGCTTGCGGCCGTAGCGCTGGATCACGCCGTTGCGGATATCCCACTCCATCGGGCGATCCGCCTGACGGTCAGCCAGAATAGACGTACCCAGATCCTCAGGCGCACGCTGAAAGTTCGCCAGAATCTCCTGCGCCACGTCATCGTCCAGCTTCGCCCCCTCGGCGCGGGCGACGGTAAGCCCCTCGCGCAGATAGGCCAGCGAAAGTTCGCTGATATCCTCGCGCCTGAACATCCCGGCACGGCGGTTGGCCAGCACCATCAGCCCGGCGACCGCGTTTTGCAGCAGCTTGCGCCAGGCGACGGTGGGGAAAACAGCCGAGAGTTCAACTTCACAGCGCGTACCGCGAAGCGCCTCCACTACCCGCTGCGCCTGGGGCACGTCGGGCAGCGTCAGGCACGGTTTGGCGCGCAGCCAGACGGAGGCATCCGGCTCGCGCTGCGCAGGGAACCACACCACCGACGGCAGCACCGTTGCGCCGTTGACCCACGGCTCAAGCTGGGCTTTTTGCTCCACGCCGTTTTGCAGCGCGCAGACCACGGTGTTTTCATCGCACAGCGCGCGCAGCCACCCGGCGCTATCGGCGTTTTGCGTCGTTTTTACCGCCACAAAAACGAGATTGACGGGGCCCGTGATGACGGACGGATCGGTTAATACCGGACCGGGCACCACCGTTTCACCCTCGTCGTAGCGCAAACGCAGCTCAGGATGCGCGGTGCGTCCGCACAGCAGCGGCGTGCGGCCAGCGTCATGCAGCACCGCGGCAATGGTGGTGCCAATCGCACCCGGTCCTATCAGCGCAATGGTTTGATCGTCAGACATGAATCACTCCCCTTTTGCTAAGCCTGCTATACCCGTCATACTTCAAGTTGCATGTGCGTTGGCTGTGCTCACTCACCCCAGTCACATAGTCATCTATGCTCCTGGGGATTCGCTCGCTTGCCGCCTTCCTGCAACTCGAATTATTTAGGGTATAACAGTTATACCACCCTGAGACGAGCGCGCCACACCCGTTGTCTATACTCAACACACAACAGACAACGGAGTGCGCCATGCCTTTACCTGACTTCAAATCCTCTGAACCCTTTACCCTTGGCATAGAGCTCGAACTGCAGGTGGTTAACCCGCCGGGGTACGATCTCAGCCAGGACTCCTCCGCGCTCATCGCCGCCGTCAAAGACGACATCAAAGGCGGTGAAGTCAAACACGACATCACCGAAAGCATGCTCGAAATCGCCACCGGCGTATGCCAGAACATCGACCAGGCGGCGGCGCAGTTCTCTGTGATGCAGCAGAGCATCCTGCGCGCGGCGGCGGAGCAGCATATCCAGATCTGCGGCGGCGGGACGCACCCGTTCCAGAAATGGCAGCGGCAGGAGGTGTGCGACGACGAGCGCTATAACGTCACGCTGGAGCGCTTTGGCTATCTGATTCTGCAGGCGACGGTGTTCGGCCAGCACGTTCACGTCGGCTGCCGGACCGGGGATGACGCCATTTACCTGCTGCACGGCCTGTCGCGCTTCGTGCCGCATTTTATCGCCCTGGCGGCCGCCTCGCCGTATATGCAGGGCACCGACACGAAGTTCTCCTCGTCGCGCCTCAACATCTTCTCCGGGTTCCCGGATAACGGCCAGATGCCGTGGGTCAACAGCTGGCAGGAGTTCGAGGGACTGTTCCGCCGCCTGAGCGCCACCAGCATGATCGACAGCATCAAGGATCTGCACTGGGATATTCGCCCCAGCCCGCATTTTGGCACCGTGGAGGTGCGGGTGATGGATACGCCGCTGACGCTCGGCCACGCGATTAACATTGCCGGACTTATTCAGGCGACGTCCCACTGGCTGTTGACCGCGCGGCCCTATAAGCACCAGGAACGGGATTTTCTGCTGTACCGCTTTAACCGTTTTCAGGCCTGTCGCTACGGGCTGGAGGGGATCCTGACGGACGTGCACACCGGCGAGCACAAAACCGTGGCGGAAGACATTGCGTGGCTGCTTGAGCAGGTTGCGCCGTCGGCCGAGAAGCTCGGCGCGACGAGCGCAATCAATGAAATTGCCCTGCTGTTAAAGCAGGGCAAGAGCGAAGCGCAGCGCATGCGGGAGTTTATCGCCGACGGCGGCTCGCTTATTTCTCTGGTGCAGAAGCACTGCGAGCTGTGGGCGACGAGTCCGTAAGACCGTGGCCCCACTCTCGCAGGCGCTGGAACAGCACGAACAGCGCCGGGATGAACAGGATCCCCACCACGGTCGCCACCAGCATGCCGCTGAACACCGTGGTGCCGATGATGCGGCGGCTCTGGGCACCCGCCCCGGTCGCCAGCATCATGGGCAGAACGCCGATAATGAACGACACGGCGGTCATCATCACCGCGCGGAAGCGGCGCGAGGCCCCTTCCCGCGCGGCATCGACAATCGCCATTCCGTCCATGCGCCGCGCGCGGGCGAACTCGACGATAAGAATCGCGTTCTTGGCCGCTAACGCGATCAGCAAGACCAGACCAATCTGCACGTACACGTCGTTGGCGTATCCGGCCATCCACAGCCAGACCAGCGCCCCGCCGATGGCAAACAGCACCGAGAGCATCACGCTCGCCGGGAGCGTCCAGCTCTCGTACTGGGCGACGAGGAACAGCCATGCCATCACCACCGCCGCCAGCACGATCCAGATCGCCTGATTGCCGGTCTGCTGCTCCTGGTACGACATGCCGCTCCAGGCGTAGTCGTACCCCGCTGGCAGGCTCTCCGCCAGAATCTCGCCCATCACCGCCATCGCGGTGCTGCTGCTCACCCCTTCCGCTGCAGAGCCGCTCACCGACACCGAAGGGAACTGGTTGTACTGCTGCAGGAACGGCGCGCCGACGGTCGGCGTGATGGTAACGAGGTTGCTCAGGCGCACCCGCTCGCCGCTGTTGCTGCGCACGAACAGCTCGCTGATTTGCTCGGCGCGCTCGCGCCACTGCATCTCGTTCTGCATCACCACCTGGTAGACGCGGTTGTTGACGCTGAAATCCCCGGCGCGCGTGCCGCCAAAGGCGGTTTGCAGACTGCTGAAGATGCGCGATACCGGCACGTCGAGACGCGCGGCGCGCTCCCGGTCAACGGTCAGCGTCAGCTGCGGCACGCTGCTGCTCCAGGTGGTGAACACGCGGCTCAGCTGCGGGTGCTGGTTAGCTTTCGCCAGCACCTCGCGGGTGACGCGCTCCAGCTCCGCCGGGCTCTGCCCCGCCTGGGCCTGGATGCGCAGGTCGAAGCCGGAGGCGTTGCCCAGCCCCGGCAGCGTCGGCGGCGCGAAGGTCATGATGGTCGCTTCCGGCAGGGCCAGCAGCTGGCGCTGCAGGGTGCCCATCACCTCCTCCAGCGGCGGACGCTCGCTCCAGTCCTTCAGCATGATGGAGATAAACCCGCCGTTGGAGGCGCTGGTGCCGTTGAGGATGTTAAACCCGGAGACCTGAATCACATCCTCCACCGCCGGGTTTTGGGCGATCAGCTCTCGCGCGGTGGTCATCACCGCCTCGGTGCGCTCCAGCGAGGCCGCTTCCGGCAGCTGGACGCTGGCGAAGAAGTAGCCCTGGTCCTCCTGCGGCAGGAAGCCTTTTGGCATCGACGTAAAGCTGAACGCCACCACGGCCGCCGCGCCCGCGGTGGCCAGCAGCGCCAGCCACGGGCGCAGGTTTAAGACATGCACGAGGCGGGTATAGAAACCGCGCGTGGCATCCAGCCCGCGGTTGAAGGCGCGATAAACGGCCGCTGGTTTCTCCGGGCGCGGACGCAGGAGCATCGCGCACAGGGCGGGCGTCAGGGTCAGCGCCACCAGGCTTGAGAGCGTGACGGCGGTGGAGAGCGTCACCGCAAACTGGCGGTAGAGTTCGCCGACAATCCCCGGCAGGAGCGCCACCGGCACAAATACCGCCAGCAGCACCAGCGTCGTCGCGATCACCGGCCCGGCGATCTGGCGCAGCGCCAGCGCGGTCGCCGCCGTGCGGCTCTGCCCTTCCGCCATCAGCGTTTCAACGCTCTCCACCACCACGATGGCGTCATCCACCACCATGGTCAGCGCCAGAATGATGGCGAACAGACTCAGCGTATTGGCGGAGTAGCCGAGCGTGTAGAGCACCGCGAAGGTGCCCACCAGCGACACCGGAATGGCGAGGGCGACAATCAGCGTCGCGCGCCAGCTTTGCAGGAACAGTGAAACGACCACCACAACCGCCAGCATGGTGAGCGCCAGCGAGACGCCGATCTCCTTAATGGTGGCGGCAACAAAGGCGGTGGTATCGAATTTCACCTCGTAGACCAGGTCATCCGGGAAGCGCGTCGAGAGGCGCTCCAGCTCCGCGCGTACCGCGTCGGCCACGCGCAGGGCGTTAGCGGACGGCGTCGGGTAGATGCCAAGATAGGCCGAGTCATGCCCGTTCAGCTGCGCGCCGGAGCTGTAGCTGCGCGAGCCGAGCTCGATGGTGGCGACGTCCTTCAGGCGCACCAGCTGGCCCATCTCCCCGGCGCGGATAATGATGTCGGCGAACTCGTCGGCCTGGCTTAAGCGCCCCAGCCCGTTGATGGTCAGGGTCTGCTGCTGGCCGTTAAACACCGGCGGCGTGCCCACCTGACCCGCCGCGCCCTGCACGTTCTGCTCGCGCAGCGCCTGCGCCACGTCGTCGGTGGTGACGTTCAGGGCGTTCATACGGTCCGGGCGCAGCCAGATGCGCATGCTGTAGTCGCGCGCGCCAAACATCTGCACCTGCCCCACGCCGGGCAGACGCGACAGCGCCTCGCGCACCTGGGTGCTGGCGTAGTTGCTGACGAACAGCGGCGTGTGGGTGTTATTCGGTGAGTAAAGACTTACCCCCATCATCAGGTTGGTGGCCCGCTTGCGCACCTGCACGCCGTTTTGCTGCGCCTCGGTGGGCAGCTGCGCCACGGCCTGCGCCACGCGGTTTTGCACGTCGATGGCGGCAAGGTCCGGATCGGTACCCGCCGCAAAGGTAATGTTCAGGCTGTAGGTGCCTTCGTCCGAACTGGTGGACTCCATGTAGAGCATATGATCCACGCCGTTCAGCTGGGTCTCCAGCGGCGTGGCGATGGCCTCCGCCACGTCAGCGGAGCTGGCGCCCGGCCAGCTGGCAGAGACGTTCACCACCGGCGGCGTGATCTGCGGGTACTGCTCCACCGGGATAATCCTCAGCGCAATGGCCCCCAGCAGGGTGATGACCAGCGCAATCACCATCGCGAAGCGCGGGCGTTTGATGAAAAACGTCAGCATGATGGCTCCTTAATTCAGTATCTGAACGGCAGCGCCGGGCTGCACGCGCTGCGCGCCGTCAGTAATCGCTCGCTCACCGGGCTTCACGCCGGATGAAATCTGGAACTGCTGGCCAATCTGTCCGGCGACCTTCAGCGGGCGCATTTCGGCGTTGCCGTCGGCGTTAACCACCCAGGCAAAGAACCCGTCGCCGTTCTGCTGTACCGCGGCGGCAGGCAGGGTCAGCACCGGCTGCTCGCTGGCCGGGCGCAAATACACGTTTACGTTGCCGCCGGGCAGGAGTTGATGGCGCGGGTTGGCGAACTCAGCGCGCAGCATCACGCTGGCGGTACGCGGGTCAATGCGGTTGTCCACCGACGTCAGCTCGCCGCTGACGCGCTGGCCGTTGCTGTCAATTAATGCCTGCCAGGCCTGCTTCATGGCGCTGATATCCGCATGCTGTCCGGCTTTGTTCGCAAACGCCCCCTCTTCCAGCGCAAAGGCGATGCGGATCGGGTCAAGCTGGACCACCTCCACCAAAACGCCGCTCGCCGGGTTGACCAGGCTGCCCACGTGGAAGCTGCTGTGCCCCACGCGGCCGTCAATCGGCGAGGTGATGCGGGTGTAGTTCAGGGTGACGCTGCGGGCGTCGAGGCGGGCTTTGGCCTGCTCCAGCGCGGCGCTCGCCACGTCCCGCTGCATGCGGGCGTTATCCACGTCGTGACGGCTGATGGCGTTACTGCTACCCAGGCTTTCAAAGCGGGAAAGCTGCTGCTGCGCCTGACGCAGCGTGGCTTCGGCGCTTTTCACCTCGGCCTGCGCCAGGCGCAGGGCGGCGCGCGGCTCGGCGTCGTCCAGCTCAAACAGCACGTCGCCCTTTTTCACGTACTGCCCGTCACGGAAGTGGATTTTAGTGATTACGCCTTCCGTGCGGGCGCGCAGCTCAACGGTGTGAATGGCTTCGATGCGGCCCGGGATCTGACGCTCGGCGGCGTGGGCGGTCTGCTCCACGGTGGCGATGCGCACGGGAATGGCGGCGGCGAATACGGGTTGCAGGGTGCAGGCGAGGAGCGCGAACAGGAGTGGGAGTTTCATGGGAGTACCTCAGTATTTTCCCCTCACCCTAACCCTCTCCCCAGAGGGGAGAGGGTACTTGAACACCCTCTCCCCTCTGGGGAGAGGGCAGGGTGAGGGGTAAGGTTTTCGTTATGCAGCCTTACGGAACCTGCGGGTCAGTCGCTTCTCGATTTCGACGACGAAGAACATCACGCCGGCAACGGCCAGGGTCACAAACCAGTAGCGCAGCGGCAGGGCTTCGGTGCCGAACAGCATCTGCATAAACGGCAGGTAGATAATCGCCGCCTGGAGCAGGAACAGTACGCCCGTTACCAGCCATATCCCTTTGTTCGCCAGCAGGCCGCGGTTCAGGGAGAACCCTTCGGTGTTGCGGCAGTTAATCATGTACACCCACTGGGCGCAGACCAGCATCTGCAGCAGCACGGTACGGATGAACTCCGCGCTGTGGCCGCGCGGGGCCAGCCAGGCTTCCAGCGCAAAGGCGGCGATGGCAATCATGGTGCCGACGAAGGCCACGCGCCAGACGGCGTAGGCGTCCATCACGTGCTGCCCGGTCTGACGCGGCGGACGGCGCATGATGTTGCGCTCGGCGGCCTCAAAGGCCAGGCCGAAGGAGAGCGTGGCGGAGGTGGCCATGTTCATCCACAGGATCAGCACCGGCGTCAGCGGAATGATGTTCCCCGCCAGCAGCGCAATCACAATCAGCAGCCCCTGCGCCAGGTTGGTCGGCATGATAAAGAGGATGGTCTTCTTCAGGTTGTCGTAAACGCGACGCCCCTCTTTCACCGCGCTGGCGATTGTGGCGAAGTTATCGTCCGTCAGGACCATGTCCGCCGCCTCTTTGGTCACTTCCGTGCCCTTGATGCCCATCGCGATGCCCACGTCCGCCTGACGCAGCGCCGGGGCGTCGTTCACGCCGTCACCGGTCATGCCGACGATTTCGCCTTTGTCCTGCAGCGCTTTCACCAGGCGCAGCTTATGCTCCGGGCTGGTACGGGCGAAGATGTCATACTTCACCGCGGTTTCCGCCAGCGCGGCGTCGTCCATCTTTTCCAGCTCGTAGCCGGTGACCGCCTGCTCGCTGTTGGTGATCCCCAGCATCTGGCCAATGCTCATCGCCGTCTGGGGGTGATCCCCGGTGATCATCTTCACGCGGATCCCCGCCTGCTGGCAGGCGTTAATCGCGTCAATCGCTTCCGGACGCGGCGGATCCATCATCCCGGCGATGCCGAGGAAGATCAGGCCGTGGCTCAGGTCGTCGTGCGTCAGCGCCTGCTCGCCGTTCGCTGGCTTAAACGCCGCGGCAACCATGCGCAGCCCCTGACGCGCATAGCGCTCCATTTCGGTTTCCCAGTACGCGCGGTTGAAGGCTTCCGTACCGTTGCGGGTCTGCTGCTGCGCGCAGAGGGCGAAAATCACGTCCGGCGCGCCGGTGATCAGGATCTGCTCCTCACCGCCAATCTGGTAGTGGGTGCTCATGTACTTGTACTGCGAGTCAAACGGGATCTTGTTAACCAGCGTGGTCACGACAGGCTCGAGGTTAGCCTTCGCCGCCAGCACCTTCAGCGCGCCCTCGGTCGGCCCACCGGTAATGCCCCACAGGCCGCGCTCGTCCTGAATCATCTGGCTGTCGTTGCACAGGTCGATGGTGCGCAGGTACTGCTCCAGCACGGTGCCCGGCTGGATCTGCACCGGCTCGTCGCTGCCTTCGAGGTAGATGTTGCCCACCGGCTCGTAGCTGTTGCCGTCCACGCGGTAGCAGGCGTCGGCGGTGATGATGGCTTTAGCCGTCATCTCATTCATGGTCAGGGTGCCGGTTTTATCCGAGCACACCACGGTCATCGCGCCCAGGGTTTCAACCGTCGGCAGCTTGCGGATAATCGCCCGCTTGCGCGCCATCGCCTGCACGCCCAGGGAGAGGATGATGGAGATAATCGCAGGCAGACCTTCCGGTACGGAGGCCACCGCCAGGCTAATCAGGGAGAGCAGCAGCTCGCCCATTGGGATTTCGCGGAACACCAGGCTGAAGACAAACAGCGCGGCCATCATTACCAGGATAATGGCGAAGATCGCTTTACCCAGCTTGTCCATCTGCACCAGCAGCGGCGTGCGGTGCTTTTCGATGCCCGCCATCATCTGATTGATGTGGCCGAGCTCCGTATCCTTACCGGTCGCAGTGACCAGGCCGATGCCGCCGCCCGCGCTGACGGTCGTTCCGGAGAAGACCATATTGGTGCGGTCGCCCAGCGGCAGTTCACCGCTCAGCGGATTAACGTGCTTATCCACCACGGTGGATTCACCGGTCAGAATCGCCTCTTCCACGCGTAAATTATGCGCCTCAATTAAACGCATATCCGCCGGAATACGATCCCCCGCGCGTAATACGATAATATCGCCCGGGACTATTTCAGTGGTAGGTATCGTTTCGTGATTGCCGTTACGAATAACACGCGCCTCGCTGGAGAGCATATTGCGAATACTCTTCAGAGATTTTTCCGCGTTGCTTTCCTGAATATGGCCAATTAAGGCATTGATTACCGCAACGCCCAGAATAACCAGCGTATCAACCCAGTGGCCCATTACTGCCGTTAATACGGCGGCGGCCAGCAGGACATAAATCAGCACATCGTTAAAATGGGCCAAAAAACGCAGCCAGGCGGGTTTACCTTTTTTTTCCGGCAGCGCGTTCGGACCTGATTTTTGCAGACGCGCCTGCGCCTCTGCACGATCCAGACCGCTGGCCTGGCTCTGCATGTGCATAAGCACCTGCTCTGCGCTCTGCTGGTATGCCAGCCCGCCGGAAGGCGGCATGTTTGGGGACATTTTTTTTTCGGTCATCGTATTTTTCCTTCAATATCCGGTGAACTGAAGCCTGAATTCCTTTCTGGCGTAAATAAATTCGTTTTTAAGTCTTGCGGGTTAAATTGATCTACCGCAATATAATGACTTCCTGGTTATTCAAAACTCATTAAAACTATTTTGATGACCTGATTTTTACAAAATATTTCTAAACCAAATCTAAACGAGGGGGATCCATGTTTGGTATTTATCGCGGACGACGCCTGGCGTTATACATTATCGCAGCCATTGTTATTGCCACGTTAATTGGTTATAGCACCTATACATTTGTAAAATTATTTTCATGATATGGACGTTTATTTACATAACGCGATATTAATATGAACGCCGGGTCGTATCGTGTTATTTATTCGCGGTAATAATGTCTTTGTTTTATTCAAAAAGGCCAGCGGGCCTGATATTGCTTTACGTTACAGAATGCCGGACAATGACATTTTTAACTGACGATTAACATTACGATGAAACACCCGTTAGAATCGCTGCTTACGGCGGGGGGCATTTTATTGCTGGCCCTGATCTCCTGCCTGCTGTTACCCGCGCCGTCGCTGGGTCTGGTGCTGGCGCAGAAGCTGATGACGACCTTTCACATGGTCGATCTGAACCAGCTTTACACTATTCTGTTCTGCCTGTGGTTTTTAGCGCTCGGCGCCATCGAATTCTTCATCCTGCGTTTCGTCTGGCGCCGCTGGTTTTCACTGGCGTCGTAGGCCGGTGAAGTCACGCATGCCGTGGATCAGCGCTTCACACCAGGCCGCGTAGTCGTGACCGCTGGATGAGGGGTGGAAGCTGACGCGATACCCTTTCTCCCTCAACGCCTGTTCGAAATCCTGGGTAGTGCGATAAATGCCCCCGCCCGGCCCCGCGGTTTCAAACTTTCCGGCCTGCAGCCAGAAGCGCACCGGATACGGCGGCGACTGCTGATATTGTCGCGTCAGCCAGCCGGGAGCCTCCCCTTTCGGTGCCCACCAGTACGAGCCTGAAAGACTCAGCACGTTACCAAACAGGCGCGGATAGCGCAGCGCCACCCACGACGAGGCAATGCCGCCGTAGCTCGACCCCGCCAGCACCGTTTTCTGCCGCTGCGTCGCAATGCCCTGCCCGCGCAGCCAGGGCAGCAGCTCGTGTGCCATAAAGTCGGCGAAGTCCGGGTTCGGCGGCAGCTCGTTGCCGCGTCGGGCGTGATCGAGGCTGTCGATAAACACCACGTTAATCGGCGGAAGATGATGGCGGGCGATCAGACCGTCCAGCACGTTAGCGAAATGGTATTCGTTCTGATAAATCTGCCCGTCGAAGAGGATCAGCGTCCAGCGCGCGGGCTGCGCGCCGCGCGGTTTATAGATCATCACCTCGCGGGAGTTACCGAGGATTTTGCTGGTGATGCTCTGGCGGCTTAACGAGCCGTGGACCAGCGGCTGGGCCGAGGCCTGCGCGGAGCAATAGCGTGCCGGGCTGAGATCGAGCAGCGAATAGCGGCTCCAGCGATCCGTCTTTTGTTCACCAAAGGTATTCGGGTTGAGCGGATCGGCCTGGGCGCTCACCAGGATCGCGCGACGCTGATCGCGTGAGGAACCCTCGACGATCGGCACATCGGGCGCGAGCTTGTACTGCATCACCGTGTCGGCGGGCACCACATAGCTGCGGAACCAGACGTCGCTTGTGCCCAGACGAAACAGCGGGTCGTGATCGCCCGCCGGCGAGCCGAGAATAAAGACGTTATCCCGCGCGCCGCGCCACAGGAAGGTGACGCGCTTATGGCTCGCATCCACCGGCTCCACCATCGGCGTTCCCTGCCGAATCTGCGTCTGCCAGAACGCGTCGGTACTCCCTCCGGCAGCAATCTCTTTTGCCAGCGCCTGAAGCGCCGGGCTTTCAGGCGCCAGCATCTGTACGCGCGGTAGCGCAAATGTCTCTTTCATCCGCCACTGAAAACGCCAGGGTTTACCCGCTTCGCCGTGCAGGACCAGCGAGGTGCTCTGCTTTACCGGCAGGGCGAACAGCAGCGTGTGTTCGCCATCGGCGGGCCCATTTTCAATCAACGTACGAATGCGGCGGTTTTGCCCGTCCAGCAGGCGGGCATCCGTTACGCCATTCAGCGTGGCCGAAACATAATTTTCAGCAAGCTCTGGCAGCATAAAACAGACTTCACCGCTGGCATCAAACTTCCCCTGGACGTCTCCCTGCCGGGAAGAATGTTCGCAGGTTGCCGCCACCGCAGGCAGCACACCTATCCCGAGTAATAATCCGCTCCATACCCTCTTCATTACCGCTTGTTCCCTGACGAAATTTGTTATCAACGCTAATGCAAATGATAATAATTTGCAATATCATCCAACGCGTTTTTAACGGTGTTTTTATGGCGATAGCAACCAAGGATGAGTAGAAAAAATGTTTAAGAATAATAAGATAATGCAACTGTGGCTGCTGAGTCTGGCGACGACCAGCGTGGCGGCTCAGGCTGAAAATAGAGAAGAAACCATAACGGTGACGCAGGGCGTGAGTGACGACCCCACCGCCCCGGTAAAAGGGATTGTGGCAACCCAAACGCTCTCCGCAACCAAGACCCGCGCGGAGATCGTGAAAACGCCGCAGTCGGTATCGGTGATCACCCGCGATCAGATGCACATGCAGGACGTGACGTCCGTATCGCAGGCGCTGCGCTACTCGGCGGGCGTGTTTACCGAGTACCGCGGCTCGTCGAACCGTAACGACGAGGTGTTCGTGCGCGGCTTTAGCTATGTGCCGAAATTCCTCGACGGCCTGAGCTTCGGCGCTACGGCCTCGTCCCAGACAGGTACGATTGACCCGTGGTTACTGGAGCGCGTGGAGCTGGTGCGTGGCCCGGCGTCGGTTCTGTTTGGTCAGGTCAACCCTGGCGGGTTAATCAGCATGACCAGCAAACGGCCGACCGCGGAACCCATCCATAACGTGCAGTTCCGCACCGGCAATAACGATCTGGCAGAAGGCGCGTTTGATTTCGGCGGCAGGCTGAGCGACGACGGCCGCGTGCTGTATCGCGTCAACGGTATCGCCCGTACCCAGCATAATCAGGTGGATGATTATAAAGAAACGCGGATGGCGATTGCGCCTGCTATCACCTGGTACCCGAACGATCGGACCCGCTTTACGCTGCTGACCAGCTACCAGAAGGATCCGGATGCGGGCTACCGCAACTTCCTGCCCGCCTACGGCACGGTCAAAAGCGTCGACGGGAAATACATCCCGCGCGACTTTAACGTCAGCGATCCGAATTACAATCAGTCCTGGCGCGAGCAGACGACGATCGGCTACGAGCTGGAACATCAGTTCGCCGACGACCTCACCTTCCGCCAGAACGCGCGTTACGCCAGCATCAAACAAAAATACCGTTACCTCGTTTACGCCAGCAGCGCGGCCAACAGCACGGTATTGACGCGACGCGCGCAGCATGAAGAGCGCACCACCAGCGAATTTGGCCTGGATAACCAGCTTGAGTATCTGCTGGAGACCGGCAGCGTCAGCCATACCCTGCTCGGCGGGTTCGACTACAAGACCAGCAAAGATAAACAGCTGCTGGAACGCGGGAGCGGTTCACAGTATGACCTCGACTGGACGAACCCGGTGTACGGCGTAAACGTGGATGAAAGCACCTTCAAAACGGCCACCGACGAGCAGCAAAATCTCGACCAGATGGGGCTGTATTTGCAGGATCAAATGAGCTGGAACAGCTGGGAATGGCTGGTCTCCGGGCGCTACGACTGGAGCGAAGTGCGAACACACGACTTCACCGACGGCAGCTTAACCCAGCAGAATGACAGCAAGTTCACCTGGCGAACCGGCCTGCTGTACGCGTTCGATTCTGGCCTGTCGCCGTACGTCAGCTACAGCACCTCGTTTGAACCGAACCTGCAAACCAACCGCGCGCCGGGCGTTGCCCCCTTCAAGCCAACCACCGGGGAGCAGACCGAGATTGGCCTGAAGTATCAGCCGGTCGACAGTACGCTGATGACCCTCGCGCTGTACGATTTAACTCAGGACAACGTGGCAACCTACAACAGCGCCGAAGGCTGGTTCGAGAACGCGGGTAAAGTGCGTTCGAAAGGCGTTGAGGCGGAAATCCACTCCACGCTGATGGACAACATCAACCTGATTAGCTCATACACCTACACCGATGCGAAAACTAAAAGCACGACGGTGGCGGGAACAGAAGGCAAAACGCCGGCGCGTATTCCTGCGCATATGGCATCGGCGTTTGCCAGCTATACCGTTCCGGGCGGCGTGCTGAAGAGCCTGACCGCTGGCGTGGGGATGCGCTACATCGGTACCAGCTACGGCGATGCGAAGAATACCTTCAAGGTGCCGTCGGTGGATCTGTATGACGCGATGCTGAGCTACGATCTGGGCGAGATGAACCGCAGCCTGAAAGGGGCGAGCGTGCAGTTCAACGTCAATAACGTGGCGGATACCAAGTATGTGGCGTCGTGCGCTAGCGATACGGCGTGCTTCTACGGAATTGGCCGTACGGTGACGGCGACGGTGAATTACCGGTGGTAAGTTATCTGTAGGCCCGGTAAGCGCAGCGCCACCGGGAAACTTACGGGCATTGTGCCCGCAAAAAAGCCGGGTGGCGGCTTCGCCTTACCCGGCCTACACGCGACAGGTTAATGCGTCTGGCTGTGATTCTCTTTACGGTACGCACCCGGCGGCTGGTTGAAGGTGCGGGTAAATATGCGGGTAAACGTCTGCTGCGAGTCAAACCCGTAGCGCAGGCAGATATCGTATACGCGAGCGTCGGATTCACGCAGGTCGCGCGCCGCCAGCAGCAGCTTGCGCTCGCGAATATAGCGCCCGAGGCTCTCCCCTTTGTACTGCATAAACAGCCGCTGCAGGTGCCACTTTGAATATCCCGCGTGGCGGGCGATCTCTTCGATACGTAATGGCTGGTGCAGATTGTCGTCGATCCATTCGACGATAGTGTCGATGACTTGAGCGGAAATGGTCATACAGCTGTCCCCCTCTGCTTCTCGCTTAAACATTATTCCCACCACTCGCGAAATGCCTGAGTGGTATCACTCACCCGCACGGGCTCACCCAGTTCCGGCGTCAGCAGCCGATAATTTTTGTCCTTGCTGGCGCGCGCCAGCTGGATCAGCGGATCGTTCCACGTGTGTTTCGCCAGCACGAAGCGCCCGTTGTGCCCCGGCACCACCGCTTTGGCGTTGAGATCCGCCGAGGCCTGCGCCGTTTCATCCGGCAGCATGTGGATGTACTTCCAGTCCTGGTCGTACTGGCCGTTTTCCATAATGGCTAAATCCACCTCGCCAAACTGCTCGCCGATGGCCTTAAAGTGCGGGCCGTAGCCGGAATCCCCGCTGTAATAAACCTTCTGCTCTGGCGTGACGAACATAAAGCTGCCCCACAAGGTCTGGTCGCGCTTGATGCCGCGCCCGGAGAAGTGACGCGCCGGAAGAACGTGCACCGTCAATTCATCGCTGATGCGCACCGACTGGTTCCAGTCACGCTCGTCAATAATCTCAGGCTTCATTCCCCAGTAGCGCAGGTGGGATCCCACGCCCAGCGGCGTTACCACGCGCTTCACCTTCGGCAGTAGCGCCCTGATGGTGGCGTAATCCAGATGATCGTAGTGATCGTGCGAGATAATCAGCAGGTCGATTTCCGGCATGCTATCAGCGCGCCATGGATACTCACCGGCAAAGGCTTTATTCAGGAACGAGAATGGCGCGGCATAGTTGCTGAACACCGGGTCAATCAGAATACGTTTACCCGCGAGCTGCAGGTACCACGAGGAGTGACCGAGCCACACCAGGGTGTCCTGCTCCAGCGGCAGGCTCGCAAGATCGGTTTTCACCAGCGGCAGCGGCTGCGCCGGGCGTGCGTTTTCAGTTTTTTTGGTCAGAAATTCCCACGTCGCGACCAGCATATTTTTGTCGCCGTTATAACCCGGCGTCGGCAGCGTATTGTGGAATTTCCCGTCGCGATACTGCGGGGAGGCTTCCACTTCGGAGAGCTGCTCACCCTGCGGCGGCTGGCCGAATCCGGCGTTCAGAATAAAAGGTAAACTCGCAGCTGAAGCAACAATCATGACAAACACCACGCAGATGAATAGAGGCTTTTTCATTTCCTGACCCGAATACGCGCCCCATCCGATGGTTTACGCGGGTTAAGCTTGATTATGAGTGAGTAAGCACTCATTATTAGATATGATGAATATATCGTCAAGACGTTTTCGATCTTTGACATTCCGCGTTGCAGCGGTATGAACCGCATGCTTCAATACGTTTTTTTACATTTGACAAAGGGGAGAATTGAGTGGCACGTCCAAAGAGTGAAGATAAAAAACAGGCCTTACTGGAAGCAGCAACCGCTGCGTTTGCGCAGTCGGGAATTGCCGCCTCAACGGCGCTCATTGCCCGTAACGCGGGCGTCGCCGAAGGCACCCTGTTTCGCTACTTTGCTACCAAAGACGATCTGCTGAATGCCCTTTACCTCCACCTGAAGCAGGATCTCTGCCAGGCGATGCTCTCTAACCTGGATCGCTCACTCACCAGCCCAAAAGAGCACACGCGTAACATCTGGAACAGCTATGTCGACTGGGGGATCAAAAACCCTCTCGCACACGCCGCCATTCGCCAGCTTGGCGTCAGTGAGAAGATCAACGCCGAGACCGAGCAGGCCGTAAAAGATATGTTCCCGGAGCTGCACGAGCTGTGCCGCCGCTCGGTGCGCCAGGTGTTTATGTCCGACGAATTTAAAACCTTCGGCGATGCGATTTTCTTATCGCTGGCCGAAACCACAATGGAATTTGCCACCCGCGATCCGTCCCGCGCCGTCGATTTTAAAGCGCTCGGTTTTGAGGTCATGTGGCGCGGGCTGGCTCAGGAGGATAGCGATGGACGGTAAGTCTTTGCAGGAGCACGCGAAACGCGTGGCGCTGGAGATGCCTTTCACCGAACATTGCTGGCCGTTCGGCCCCGAGTACGACGTGTTTAAAGTAGGTGGAAAGATTTTTATGCTGATGGCGGTTGTACGCGGACGCCCTCACGTCAGCCTGAAATCCGATCCGGAAAAATCGCTGTTGAATCAGCAGATTTATCGCGGCGTTGAACCGGGCTATCACCTGAATAAAAAGCACTGGATTTCGCTCTACGGCACCGATGACATCACGCCTGAGGTGGTCGCTGATTTCATCAACGACTCGTGGAATCTGGTGGTCGATAAGCTGCCGAAAAAAGACCAGAAGTGGATCCGGCCGGTCTGATTGTTCGTCTGAGACGAACAGATTAAGCGCTCGAATTGCACTTATCTTTTGCCGCTTCGCGCGGTAATCTGCTTTCCTTTCGCCCCCGCGAGCGGGCGAATTTCATCACCAGGAGTTGTTATGGATATCATTTCTGTCACCCTGAAACGCCACTCCACCAAGGCGTTCGACCCAGGCAAAAAACTGACCGCTGAAGAAGCGGAAAAAATCAAAACCCTGCTGCAGTACAGCCCGTCCAGCACCAACTCCCAGCCGTGGCACTTTATTGTTGCCAGCACCGAGGAAGGTAAAGCGCGCGTGGCGAAATCCGCTGCGGGCACCTATGTGTTCAACGAACGCAAAATGCTGGATGCTTCTCACGTAGTGGTGTTCTGCGCGAAAACCGCGATGGACGATGCCTGGCTTGAGCGCGTTGTCGATCAGGAAGAGGCCGATGGCCGTTTCAACACGCCGGAAGCCAAAGCCGCCAACAATAAAGGCCGCCACTACTTCGCCGACATGCACCGCGTGGATCTGAAAGATGACGACCAGTGGATGGCGAAGCAGGTTTACCTGAACGTCGGCAACTTCCTGCTGGGCGTGGGCGCGTTGGGTCTGGACGCGGTGCCGATTGAAGGCTTTGACGCGGCGATCCTCGACGAAGAGTTTGGTCTGAAAGAAAAAGGCTTCACCAGCCTGGTGGTGGTGCCGGTTGGGCATCACAGCGTGGAAGATTTCAACGCCACGCTGCCGAAGTCCCGCCTGCCGCTGAGCACGATTGTAACCGAGTGCTAATCTCTACAGGCGCGCCCGTTACCGGCGTGCCTGTTTTCAATAGAGCGTAATCTGCGGGTGTTCAACCCCACATACCAGTGCATAACGCGTTAAGGTATCAAGACTCGCCCGGGTTATATTCGCTTCCATTCTTGATACGGTGGGTGCGCTGACGCCCATTCGCTCCGCCACCTGCGCGCGCGTCAGACCGGCCTGGTTTCGCCATTGCGCCAACATTTCGCGTAAGCGCTCTTTTCGTTCTTCAGCATCAAAAGAGGCCTGTACCTCTGAATCGCTTAACAGCTCAGATCGGAGTTCATCCCAGTCAATAATCTTCTTGCTCATCCAACATCTCCTGTTGTCGCTTCAGTGCCAGACGAAGTTCAGCAGAGGGCGTTTTTTGCGTTTTCTTGATAAACACTCGCAGCAGAAAAATTGTCTTTTCCCGCTGATAAACGTAAATCCCCCGAGTATGGATTAGCCCGACGGTTCTGATTTCGAACAAACCATGCGGTAAGGGTTTGCTGTCAGGTTCCCGCAGTGCTGTCGGGTTAGCGCGTAATTTATCAAGCTGGCGAATCAGCTTCGCCTGTACCCCAGCAGGCAGTGAGAGAATCTCTCCCCTGACCGCCTCATGAACAATAAGTCTGAACACGGTTTTTCATCCCTGATGATATTAGCATATAAGGCAATTTGCATTAAAGGCTAATTTAGCCTTTCATGTTTACCTTACCTGCTTTTAGCAAACATCACCGGATCAGCATTAACTCCCTGAAAGCCCCTCGCAAAAAAACTATTTCCCCTGCACCGCCAGCCATTCCATCGCCCGCTCCCCCGCCTCATCCACCGGGAGATACACCAGCAGCCGCGAGCCGTTTCGCGGCGCGGAGTACCAGTACATCTGCTGTAGTGTAAAATCCCCCAGCTCGGGATGGGTAAACAGCTTGAGCTGGTTCTCCACGCCGCGCACGTCGTTGCGCTGGTGCCACAGGGTTTTAAACTCCTCGGACACCGCAAAGAAGCGCGCCAGCTTCGCCTCCCACAGCGGGTCCCCCCGGTGCTCGGCCATCGCCGCCCGGAAATAGGAGACAAATATCGGCAGCACGTCGTCGCGCCTGCCGAGCCGCGCGCGCCACGCCGGGTGGGTGAGGAACAGGTAAATACAGTTGCGGTCTTCGGGTGGAATTTCATTGAAATCCACGCCCATCAGGTGCCCAAAGCTGTCGTTCCACGCCACGATATCGAAATTGGGTTTCTGAATGCTGGCAGGTTTTGGCAGCAGGGTATCAAGCAGGCGGCGCGTGCCTTCGCTGATCCCCTCGCAGCAGACCGCCTGCGGCGCTTCACCCGGCGGCAAACCAGCTAAAACAAACAGGTGCCGGGCTTCGGTTGGGGTGCACTGCAAGGCTTTTGCCACCGCCGCCATCACCGCGCTCGACGGATTGACGTCCCTGCCCTGCTCAAGCCAGGTGTACCAGGTTACGCCCACGTCAGCGAGCATCGCCACCTCCTCCCGACGCAGACCCGGCGTGCGGCGGCGACCGCTGCGCGGCAGGCCGAGACGCTGCGGATCGAGGCTTTCGCGCCGCGCGCGTAAAAATGCCCCCAGCTGTTTTCGGGTGTCATCCTGAAGTGAGACGACGGGTTCAGACATCAAGGCCATAAATCCCCCTGCATGGTAGTGCCAGTACCAGTATAAGCAAGAACTGGTACCCGTTTATCAGATGGTTGATGCTACGACCATCTGATGAATGACGCAATGGAGATCCCATGAATACGTCAGTTGTTTCACCGGGCCGCGCAGGCCTGATATTGCTGTTAACCGGCCAGATGCTGCCGCTGATTGATACCTCAATCACCAACGTCGCGCTGGACTCCATCACCCACTCACTGCACGCCACCGCCACAGAACTGGAGCTGATCGTCGCGCTCTACGGCGTGGCCTTCGCCGTCTGCCTGGCACTCGGCAGCAAGCTGGGGGATAACCTTGGCCGCCGTCGCCTGTTTATGTGGGGCGTGGCGAGCTTTGGCCTGGCCTCGCTGCTGTGCGGAATGGCGGGGAACATTGAACAGCTGCTCGCCGCGCGCATCGTTCAGGGCGCGGGTGCCGCACTGATCGTGCCGCAAATTCTTGCGACGCTGCACGTGACGCTGAAAGGTACGGCGCATGCAAAAGCCATCAGCCTGTTCGGCGGCATCGGCGGGATTGCGTTTATCGTCGGCCAGATGGGCGGCGGCTGGCTGGTGTCGGCGGATATCGCCGGTCTGGGCTGGCGGAACGCCTTCTTCATCAACGTGCCGATTTGCCTGGCGGTGCTGGCGCTGAGCCGCCGATACGTGCCGGAGACCCGCCGCGATACGCCGTCACGTATTGACTGGACCGGTACCGTGCTGCTGGCGATGATCCTCTGCTGCCTGCTGTTCCCGATGGCGCTCGGCCCGCAGTGGCACTGGTCCTGGCCGCTGAAGGCCGCGCTGGTGGCCATTATTCCACTGGCATATGGAATGGTGCTGAACGCGCGTAAAAAAGAGCGTGAGGATGCGCACCCGCTGATCCCGCCGCGTCTGCTGCAGCTTCGCAGCATCCGTTTTGGCGTGCTGATTGCGCTGCTCTTTTTCAGCGTCTGGTCCGGGTTTATGTTCTGCATGGCGCTGACCATGCAAACCGGTCTCGGGATGGCGCCGTGGCAGTCCGGGAACAGTTTTATCGCCCTGGGCGTGACCTACTTTATCTCCGCGTGGTTCGCGCCGCGGCTGATTGCCCGCTACAGCACCAGCACCATTCTGCTGACGGGCCTGGCGATCCAGATTACCGGTCTGCTGGCGCTGATTGTTACGTTCCGGGCGTGGGGAATGGAGAATACCGCCCTGACGCTGGCACCCGCGACCGGGCTGGTCGGCTACGGGCAGGCGCTGATCGTGAACAGCTTCTATCGCATCGGGATGCGCGATATCCAGCCCGACGACGCGGGGGCCGCGAGCGCTATTCTCAGCACGCTGCAGCAGGCCGCGCTGGGGCTGGGTCCGGCCATTTTTGGCGCAATATTGCTGCACGCGCTGCAAAACCATCACGGGGACTACACCCAGGCGGTTAACGTCTTCCTGACGGTGGAAACGGTGATGATGGTGGCGCTGGCGCTGGCGACGCTGCGCATGCGCCATCGCCTCTGTTTACCCGCGGTGAAGGTCTGTCAGGCCGCCAAATAAGCCTGTGAATTTGCATAATAGATCCGCAGCCGCCATTATGGGGCTGCATCAATACAGGAGACGTTATGCAGGAATTAATTGCTCAGGTTGAAGAGTTAGGGATTGAAATTAATCACACCACCTCGTTAGTGATTATCTTTGGTATTATTTTTCTTACCGCCATCGTGGTTCATTTTATTCTGCACAAGCTGGTGCTTCGCGCTTTCGAAAAACGCGCGCAGGCCAGCAGCCATTTGTGGCTGCAGATCATTACCCAGAATAAGTTATTTCACCGTCTGGCCTTTACCCTACAGGGGATAATCGTCAACGCTCAGGCGGTACTGTGGCTGCAAAAAGGCAGCGAAGCGGCGGAAATGCTCACCACCTGCGCGAAGCTGTGGGTGATGGTGTATGCCCTGCTCTCCTTCTTCTCGCTGCTGGACGTGATTTTCAATCTGTCCCAAAAAATGGCTACCGCGTCGCAGCTGCCGCTGAAAGGGATTTTCCAGGGCATCAAGCTGGTGAGCGCCATCCTGGTGGGGATTTTGATTATCTCCCTGCTGATCGGCCAGTCCCCGGCGATTCTGATCAGCGGTCTGGGCGCCATGGCCGCCGTTCTGATGCTGGTGTTTAAAGACCCGATACTCGGACTGGTGGCGGGCATTCAGCTCTCCGCCAACGACATGCTGAAGCTTGGCGACTGGCTGGAGATGCCGAAATACGGCGCCAACGGCACGGTGACGGACATCGGCCTGACCACCGTAAAAGTGCGTAATTTCGATAACACCATCACCACCATCCCGACGTGGGCGCTGGTCTCCGACGCCTTTATCAACTGGAGCGGGATGTCCGCCTCCGGCGGGCGACGCATTAAGCGCAGCCTGAATATCGATACCACCAGCATTCATTTTCTCGACGAGCAGGAGCAGCAGAAGCTGATTCAGGCGAAGCTGCTGAAGCCTTATCTGGCGGCGCGTCACGAGGAAATTAACCTGTGGAATCAGCAGAACGGTGAAGGGGAATCGATATTAAACCTGCGCAAGATGACCAATATCGGCACCTTCCGCGCCTACCTGAATGAATATCTGCGCAACCACCCGCGCATTCGCAAAGATATGACGCTAATGGTGCGCCAGCTCGCGCCGGATGCCAACGGCCTGCCGATTGAAATATACGCCTTCACCAACACGGTGATCTGGGCAGAATATGAGGAAATTCAGGCCGACATCTTCGACCATATTTTTGCGGTGGTGGATGAATTCGGTCTGCGTATTCACCAGTCGCCAACCGGGAACGATATTCGCTCCCTGGCGGGCGTCATCGCGAAATAATCAGGTACTGGCGCGGGAAATAAAGCGCCAGTCCATCATCACCCTTTCCGTGGGCGCATCCGGGTTGTCGATTTTGTTCAGTAACAGATCGACCGCCTTGCGCCCGATATCCCGCGACGGCTGCTCGATGGTGGTGAGCGAAATCATGTCCGCCAGCTCCGTGCCGTCAAACCCCACGACCGCGATATCCTCCGGCACCCGCAGCCCCGCCTGCTGAATCGCGCGCAGCGCGCCTGCGGCCAGGGTGTCCGATACCGCAAACACCGCGTCCGGCGTGTTCTCTTTCAGCAGATTTTCCATCGCCGCCATCCCGGCGCGCGAGCTGAGATCGCTGGCGTATTCCACCGCCTGATAGTCCAGATCCTTCAGGTGGATCACGCTCTTGTAGCCGCGCTCGCGCAGGCGGGCATATTTATAGCTGAGGTCATGGTTGATCATCGCGATACGCGTACGGCCGCTCTCGGCCAGCTGGCTGACGGCATGCTGGGAGGCATCGACGTCGTTAATCCCCACGCAGGAGACCGCACCTGCATCGGCGTATTCGGCGCACTGCACCCACGGCGCGGCACCAATCAGCGCGGCCAGTTCCGGCAGCTTCGAGAAGGCGTCCATGGTGATAATGCCGTCGACAATTTTGCCGGAGAGCAGGCTTAAGCCCGAGCGGGAACGCTCGATATCCGAGCCGGAGTTGCACAGCAG
Source organism: Enterobacter quasimori (assembly GCF_018597345.1). Taxonomy (NCBI): domain Bacteria; kingdom Pseudomonadati; phylum Pseudomonadota; class Gammaproteobacteria; order Enterobacterales; family Enterobacteriaceae; genus Enterobacter; species Enterobacter quasimori. Next base: position 1,474,434 of record NZ_JAHEVU010000001.1, read on the forward strand.
AATGCGGTAGCCGTTTTTCTCCGCCTCTTCTTCAATGCCCTTCACCACCTCGGCGCAGAACGGGTTGGCGATGTTCGATACCATCACCAGGATCATATAGCTGCGGGCGGTGCGCAGCTGGCGCGCCAGCAGGTTCGGCTGGTAGTTACTCTCCTGGATCGCCTGCAGTACGCGCTCGCGGTTTTTCGCCTTCACGGTGTCGCTGTTGTTGAGCACGCGGGAGACCGTCGCCACGGAGACCCCGGCGAGCTGAGCGATTTTCTGAATTGACATAGCGACGACACATCCTGCGGTTAGCGTTTTGTGCAGGCTACCATAAAACGGTTGCCCGGCGAACCGGGCAACGCGTCAATACGCCACGCGCACCCAGCGCTGCTGCTGATGGCTTTTCACTATCGCATCAATGATATACATCACGTTTGCGCCGTCGTAGAAGGTTGCAAACGCAGGCCGTTCCGGCATCGCGCCCGCCTGCACGGCGCGGTAGAACTGCGCCATCATGTTTTTGAAGGCGTCCGGCCAGCCTTCGATATGCCCGCCGGGGAAGTGGGCGCTGTCGGCCACGTCAGGGTTCATCAGGCCCGGATCGTCGGTGAGCGTCTGGTTGGCCTGCGCGCGATGGCCGACCCACAGCCGCTGCGGGATCTCCTGATCCCACGCCACCGATCGCTCGCTGCCGTTGATCTCAAACGCCAGGCGGTTTTTGCGCCCGGCGCTCACCTGCGAGACGCTAAAGCAGCCCTTGCTGCCGTCGTCGAAGCGGAACAGCACCGAGCCGAAGTCTTCGGTGGTGACCGGCTTGTCTTCATACTCCGCGTGTTCGTCGTGCGTGAAGGTCTGACCGCCCGCCACGTTCGCCCTGCGCGTCGGCCAGACGACGGTGAGATCGGCCATTACCTCGGTAATGCGTCGCCCGGTGACAAACTGCACCGTATCGCACCAGTGGGAGCCGATGTCCGCCACCGCGCGCGATGCGCCGCCGAGCGCGGCATCCACCCGCCAGTTGTAGTCGGTTTCCAGCAGCATCCAGTCCTGCAGATAGCTGCCGTGCGAGGCGAACAGCCGTCCGATATCGCCCGCGCGCATCATGCTCGCCGCCTGGCGCACCATTGCAAACTGGCGATAGACAAAGCTCACGCCGTGCACCACGCCCGCCTGCTCCGCCAGCGCCACCAGCTCGCGCGCCTCGTCCGGGGTCATGCACAGCGGCTTTTCGGAAAACACGTGCTTGCCCGCGCGCAGGATCTGGCGGTTAATCTCCGCGTGCAGGTGGTTCGGCGTGCAGTTGTGCACCACGTGCAGCTCGGGGTGCGCGAGCAGTTCCTCAACGCTGCCGTAGGCATGCGGCACATTCAAGGCTCGCGCCTTTTCCTGCGCCTGCGCAGGCGTGCCGTCGCACAGGGCAACCACCTGCACAAAACCGAGGCGCCTGAGCGCCTCGATATGCGCCGGGCCGATAAACCCGCTGCCGATAATCCCGACGTTAATCATGCTTGCCTCCTGCCGCGAAGTCGTCAAACGCGCGCCCGGAGACCGGGATGATATGGCGGCGGATAAACTCACTGCCCTCACTCGCGCCGGTTTCGCCGTCCTTCAGGCAGCACTCCCACTCCAGCACCGCCCAGCCGTCATAGTCGTACTGGGTCAGCTTGCTGAAAATGCCCTTAAAGTCGATCTGCCCGTCACCGAGCGAGCGGAAGCGTCCGGCGCGGTTGATCCACGGCTGGTAGCCGCCGTAGACGCCGCTGCGCCCGCTGGGGCGGAACTCGGCATCCTTCACGTGAAACGCCTTGATGCGCGAGTGGTAGATGTCGATAAAGGTCAGGTAATCCATCTGCTGCAGCAGCATGTGGCTTGGGTCAAAAAGGATGTTACAGCGAGGATGGTTATCTACCCGCGCCAGAAAACGCTCGAAGGTCACGCCATCGTGCAGATCTTCCCCCGGATGCAGCTCAAAGCAAACGTCCACGCCCTGCTCGTCGAACGCATCCAGAATCGGCCGCCAGCGGGCTGCCAGCTCTCCGAATGCATCCTGAAAACGCTGCTCGTTATGCGGCGGCCACGGATAGAAAAACGGCCATGCCAGCGAGCCTGAGAAGGTGGCGTGCGCTTTCAGGCCTAACCTGGCCGAGGCAACCGCCGCCTGCCTCAGCTTCTCCGTCGCCCACCCCCGTCGCGCCGCATCGTTGCCGCGCACGGCGGCGGGCGCGAAGTGGTCAAACGCGTCGCTGTAGACCGGGTTTACCGCCACAAGCTGCCCCTCCAGATGGGTCGACAGCTCGCTGATGACCAGCCCGTGCGCGGCCAGCTTGCCGGTAATGTCATCGCAGTAGGCCTGGCTCTCTGCCGCTTTTTCGACATCAAAAATGTGCGGATGATTGCAGGGGATCTGCACCGCTTTATAGCCCTTCCCGGCTGCCCACCCGGCCAGCCCGTCGAGCGAGTTGAACGGCGCTTCCCCACCAATAAACTGCGACAGAAAAATGCCGGGTCCTTTCATCGTCCTCATACCACCTCCTGAACGTTACGCCTTGTCATCGTCATACTTAAACGTGAGAAGGAAAATCAGCGCGATCGCCGCGGCAGCCACCGCCGGGATCCACCAGAATGTCACCCACGCCTGCGGCACGGTTTGTCCCGCCACCAGACGGTTATAGAGCGCGCCGGAAATCTGCGAGCCGAGCAGCATGCCGATGCCGTAAGTGAACATCACGATCATGCTCTGCGCCTGGCCTTTCACCTTTTCTCCGGCCACGCGGTCTGTATAGATAAAACCCACCACAAAGAAGAAGTCATAGCACACGCCGTGCAGAAGGATGCCGATATAGAGCAGGAAGCGCCCCTCCTCGCTCACCCCCAGCGCGAACATGGCGTAACGCACAAACCACGCCAGCATGCCGATCAGCAGCATGACTTTCACGCCCAGGCGGCGGAACAGCAGCGGGATCACCAGCATGAAGAAGATTTCCGACATCTGCCCGAAGGACATGGCGGTGCTGACGTCGGCAATCCCGGCATCCGCCAGGTATGAGGCGGTATAGGCGTAATAGGTGCCCAACGGGACGGAGATCAGCATCGCGCAGACGGAGAAGACGAAGAAGTGGCGGGTTTTAAGCAGCGCAAAGGCATCCGCGCAGAAGAGATCGCGCACCTTAACCGGCAGGCCTTTCGCCGGGGCTGGCGTGTGTGGCAGCGTCAGGCTGTAAAGCGCCAGCAGCACGGAACTGGCGGCCGCCACCTGGAAAATGGTCACGCTGGACGCCACGCCGGTCACGCCGATGAAAATGCCCGCGACGATCCAGCCGATGGTGCCGAACACGCGCACCACCGGGAAGGTTTTATCCACGTTCGCGAGGCTGTGAAACGCGATGTTGTTGGTCAACGCCAGCGTCGGCATGTAGCAGAGCGTGTAGCCAAACAGCAGGCCGATCAGCAGTGCGCCGTTCTCGGCAATCAGCGCCCCCGGCACGAACCAGAGGATCGCTGCGCCCGCCAGATGCATCACCGCCATCACCTTCTGCGAGGCGAAGAAGCGGTCCACCAGCATCCCGAGCACGAACGGCGAAAGAATAGACGCAATTGGCCCGGCGGAGAAGGCATCGCCAATCAGCAGCGACATGTTGTGCTGGGTCATCACCAGGCCGAGCGTGACCGACCAGCTTCCCCAGATAAAAAACTGCAGAAACATCATCAGCGACAGCCGCGGCACCAGCAGCCGGTGCTGCGCGATCGCCTTTTCACTACTTTCAGTTGTTGACACCATGATAAGCCTCACCCGGTAAAAGTAATCGATTACAAAACGGTTCAGGTAAAAAGTAATCGATTACAAAATAAAGATCCTGCGGATCGAAACGGATTTGGGAGGGGGGTCACGATAAAGGTGGAGTGATACTTTGTAGGCCCGGTAAGCGCAGCGCCACCGGGCGTGAAGGCGGATGCGGTCTGGTTTGGTGTGGTCTGGTGCCCTCACCCCGGCCCTCTCCCACAGGGAGAGGGTGCAAACACTAAAAACGGCAACCAGGTTGCCGTTTTGCTTTTACCTTCGCGAGAGCTTAAATGCAATAAACAGGAACACAACCCACACCGGCAGCAGCATCGCTGACAGGCGCATCTCTTCCATGGTGCACATCAGCACCAGAATCAGCCCCAGGAACGCAATGCAGATATAGTTCCCCGCCGGGTAGAGCAGCGCTTTAAACTGCGTCTCGCGTCCCTTGCGGCGCATCGCCGCGCGGAAGCGCAGGTGCGCCAGGCAGATCATGATCCAGTTCAGCAGCAGCGTCGCGACCACCAGCGCCATCAGCAGGCCAAAGGCCTGTTTCGGCAACAGGTAGTTGATCAGCACCACCAGAGAGGTAATCGCGCCGGAAAGGAACAGCGAGTTGACCGGCACGCCGCGACGGCTGACGCGGGTGAGGAATTTCGGCGCGTTGCCCTGCACCGAGAGGCCAAACAGCATACGGCTGTTGGAGTAAACCCCGCTGTTATAGACCGACAGCGACGCCACGAGGATGACGAAGTTCAGCGCCGAGGCCACCACGTTGCTGTTCAGATCGTGGAAAATCATCACGAACGGGCTGCTGTCGGATTTCACTTCCACCCACGGATAGAGCGCCAGCAGCACTACCAGCGAACCGATATAGAACAGGAGAATACGGTACACCACCTGGTTAACCGCTTTCGGGATGCTTTTATGCGGGTCGCGCGCTTCGGCAGCGGTAATGCCAATCAGCTCGAGTCCGCCGAAGGAGAACATGATCACCGCCAGCGAGAGGATCAGCCCTTTCCAGCCGGTGGCCAGGAAGCCGCCGTGCTGCCACAGGTTGTCGATAGTGGCGCGCTCGCCGCCGTGGTCGGAGAACAGCAGCCACAGGCCAAAGCCTATCATGCCGATAATCGCCAGCACCTTGATCAGCGCAAACCAGAACTCGGTTTCGCCATACAGGCGCACGTTGACGAGGTTAACGGCGTTGATAATGATGAAGAAGGCTGCTGCCCAGATCCACGTCGGCACGTCCGGCAGCCAGTACTGCATGTAGATGCCGGCGGCGGTCAGCTCTGCCATCCCGACCAGCACGAACATGACCCAGTAGTTCCAGCCGGACAGGAAGCCTGCAAACGGGCCCCAGTATTTATAAGCAAAGTGCGCGAAGGAGCCTGACACCGGCTCTTCAACGACCATCTCGCCGAGCTGGCGCATGATCAGGAAGGCGATAATCCCGGCGATAGCGTAACCCAGCAGAACCGCCGGGCCAGCCATCTGAATGGCGGGGCCGATGCCGAGAAACAGCCCGGTACCAATTGCGCCGCCCAGGGCGATTAACTGAATGTGTCGATTTTGCAAACCACGTTGCAGCGTCGGATTCTGATCCGACGAAGCTTCAGCGCTACCATGGCCTGAAGCGGATGACGCGTCTTTCACGCCCTACCCCTGTCTCTTTTTTAGAAGGGGCACGTTTTAACACTTCATGCTGGAGGTAGCAAGCTTAACGCCGGGCCACTGCATGCACCCGGCAGATAAAGGTCACGACCCGATGATCCCACCGTCCGCTTTGACGATCACCACCGTTGACGATCGCGGACGCCCGTTCGGGCTGGCGTCTGGCCAGTTGGAGACGGCGCGCGGATTGGCCGGATCGGTAATATCATCCCCGCCCTCTCCCGGATGCTGAATGTTAATGAACAGCGTTCGGTTGTCCGGCGTAAACGCAATGCCGGTGATTTCACACCCGCGCGGTCCGGTCAGGAAACGGCGGTATTCGTTAGTGCCCGGAATGGTGGCGACCATCTGGTTATTGCCCATCCCCTCGTACGCTTTCTTATTGATGGTGCTGGAAGAGACGTCGGTTTGGATCCACAGGACGCCCTGGTGATCGAACGACAGGCCATCCGGGCTGCCGAATTCCGCTCCCTGCATGGAGCCTTTGGCCTTCGGATCGTCGCCGCCGGTGCGCCCGGCCATGACCAGAATATCCCACTTAAAGCGTGCGGCAGCAGGATCCGCCCCCTCTTCATGCCAGTGCATAATATGGCCAAACACGTTGTTGGCGCGCGGGTTGGCGGCATCGACCGGCGCCTTGCCCTCCTTGCCGCGATCGCTGTTGTTGGTAAGCGTACAGTAGACGCTGCCGCCGGCGTGCGGGTCGACGGCTATCCACTCGGGGCGATCCATTTTCGTCGCCCCCACCACGTCAGCCGCCAGGCGGGTTTTAATCAGCAGGTCGCCCTGGCTTTCAAATCCGTTGCTTTTATCCAGGCCGTTTTGCCCGAAGATCAGCGGCAGCCAGTCGCCGCTCCCCTCCTCGTTGAACCTGGCGACGTACAGCGTGCCTGACGTCAGCAACTGCATATTGGCTTCACGGTTCGCAGGATCGTATTTGTTGTCCGAGACAAATTTGTAGATGTACTCAAACTTCTGATCGTCACCCATATAAACCACCACGCGCTTATCGGCGGCGAGCGTGACGGCCGCCCCCTCATGCTTGAAGCGGCCAAGAGCGGTGTGTTTGCGCGGCGTGGAGGTCGGGTCGTAGGGATCAATCTCCACGACCCAGCCAAAACGGTTGGGTTCGTTAGGGGTTTTATCGACGCTGAACCGGTCATCCACTTCGTTCCAGCGGTAGGACTCGTCGCTGTCGTTGATGCCGTAGCGTTTTTCCAGCGGGTTAAGATCGGCTTTTTTGACAAAAATATCCGACCAGTTCTCCTCGCAGGTGAGATAGGTTCCCCACGGCGTGTGGCCGTTAGCGCAGTTTTGCATGGTGCCCAGCACGCGTTCCCCCTGCGGGTCGACGGCGGTTTTCACTAAGGGCTGATGCCGCGCCGGGCCGGTAAGCTGCATCGGCGTATTGACGGTTATACGGCGGGCGAGAGAGGACGGGCGAACCACCTGCCACTCACTGCCCGTTTTTTTCACTTCCACCACCGACACGCCCATCGCGTTCTGCCCCTTGCGGACTTTGTCGAGGCTCCAGTTCGCGGTGCCGTCCGTAAACAGCATTCCGTTGTCGATGTATTCATGGTTCAGCGCCAGCAGCCCATGCTCCGGGTTTTGCGCTCCCTGCGGCAGGCTAAACCACGCCATCCCGTCGTGGTGCATGCCCGCCTGCACCGCCTGCTCGTCCGCGGTGTTGCTGGCGTCCGGCTTAAAGGCCGGCATGTTGTTTTTAATTCCCGTCGGGTCACCCCAGCGATAAAACGGGCGAGCAATATAGCCTTCCGGCACCCTTACCGTATCTTCCGTGGAAACGGGGATGCTGCTAAACCCAAGCGACACCGCTTTCGCCAGCGTGGAAGGCTTCGATACCGCGGCAATGGCGCTTTCGGGTTTGATCAGAAAGGGGAATGAAACGGCAGCCCCCGCAACGGCGCCCATCTGCAAAAAACGGCGGCGGGAAAGGAATACCTCGGCAACCTCGGAGAAAACCGGGTTGGCGCTGCGGTTAGCGATCTCGTCGCGATGTTCTTTTTTGAAAACGGATTTGAGGGGTCTGCCCATAGCGGCTTCCTGTCATTGGCCAAGAGGTAAGAATGTGGCGACCAGTGTAAGAAGCTTTTGTTACAATTTTATAACACGATAACGGAAGGATGGGGCATCCATGCCCCGGATAACGAGGTGGAACGCTTAGAACTCGTAGCCAACCGATACCTTAAAGGTCCGCGGTTCACCCTGAGTGATGTAGGTGCCGGAATCGTCTACGCTGGCCCAGTAGTTCTCGTTGGTCACGTTGTCGATGCCTGCGCGCACGGTCATCTGGTTTGCATTGTGGTTCACCGCGAAGCGATAGCGCATGCCCAGATCCAGCGTGGTGTAGCTGTCCAGCTTTTTGGTGTTTGCCAGGTCTGCGTACTGCGTGCCGGAGTGGTTCACGCGGGCGGTCGCCGTCAAACCGTCAACGGGCTTGATGTCGTACTCCGCGCCCAGCACGGCGTAGAAACTCGGAATACCGATCGCATCGTTACCCTGATTGACGCCATTTTTGGTTTTAGTCAGCTCGGCCTGCAGCCAGGTGGCGCTGGCGTTCAGACGCATACCCAGCATCGGCTCGCCGAAGACGTTCAGCTCAACGCCACGGTTACGCTGCTCGGCGTCCAGGCCGTAGTGGCCGCTGTCGTCGAGGATTGCCGACGGCATTTTGATTTCGAACAGCGCAAGCGATCCGCCCACGCGGCCGAAGTCCGCCTTCACGCCCACTTCGTTCTGCTTAGAGTGCACGATACCGGTGCTCTGACCGTAGTTGGTGGCGGTGTTGGGTGCGGTTTTGCCCGGCTGCAGCGCTTCGGTGTGGTTGGCGTAGAGGGAAATTTCCTCCCACGGCTTGTAGACCACGCCGTAGGTGGGCATCCAGCGGCTGCCGTCGAAACCGTCCGCCGCGTTTTCCGCCCCGGTGATTTTGTTGTAGCCGCGAACGACCACCTTCTGATGGCGCGCCCCGGCGGTGAACAGCAGCTTATCGTCCAGTACGCCCAGCGTATCGCTCAGCAGCCAGCCCTGAGTACGGGTGCGCCCGCTGGTCAGCGGATCGCTGTATTTCCCGCCTGAACCGTTGAGGTTGGTGCTGTCCGGCATCTCAACGCCGGTGTTGTGGTAGATGTTGGTGGTCGGGTTATCCGCCGCCGCCGACATTTTCCACGCGATCTTTTCGTTTTTGGTCATCGCCGAATACCCGATGTTGACCTTGTGCGAAACGAATCCTGTATTGAAGTTGCCGCGAATGCCCGCCATGCCGCTGACGGAGTCGCTGATGCGGTTGGTGTCGAGGCGGCTGACCACCGCATTACCGCTTTTGTCCATCAGCTTCGGCGCGCTGTAGATCCCTTCCTCGTGCGCGTGCTGCGCGCCCAGACCGGTATAGGCGGTCCAGCCGTCGGTGATGTCGTACTCGCTGCGCCACATCCCGAATTCGTTTTCGATATTGCTGTAGGCCCACTTCTGCGAGAAGTTACGATCATTTTTCGGCGGCTCAGGAACGAAATCCACCGCTGAAATATTGACGCTGGTAGGGCTGCCGTGGAAGGTTTTCTTCTGATAGCCCATGTCCAGTGAGGTACGGAAGCGGTCGCCTTTGTAGTCCAGGCCGGTGGAAAGCAGCGTGGTGCGGCGGCGGTCGTTCGGTACGCCGGTTTCCCCTTCGCGATGGACGAGGTTCACGCGCGCGCCAAACTGGTCGTTATCACCAAAGCGACGGCCCGCGTCCAGCGTGGTGCCAATCTGGGAATCCGAGGTGTAGTCAACCCCAACTTTTGCCTGCGGCGTCTCGCCCGCGTGTTTTGGCTCAAGGTTGATCATCCCGCCCACGCCGGAGCTTGCCGCACCGTTCATCAGCGAGTTGGCACCTTTGAAGATCTCGATGCGGTCGACCATCTGGGCATCCACCACCTGACGCGGCAGCACGCCGGACAGGCCACCGAAGGTCATGTCGTCGCCGTCGAACTTCAGGCCACGAATGCGGAACGTTTCCGCGCTGTTGCCGTAACCCTGTACATACTGCACGCCCGCGTCGTTGGCGACGACATCGGCAATGGTCTTGGCCTGCTGATCTTCCACCAGCTTCGAGGTGTAGCTGATGATGTTGAACGGCACGTCCATGGCGTTCTGCTGACCGAGCATCCCCATGCGTCCGCCATTTGCTACCTGCCCGTCGAGGAAGGCGGGCACCAGCTGGTCACCGCCGGGGGTAAAATCACTCTCCGCCGTAGCCTGGACGACGAGGGTATCCTCTTTTTTCTCATCCGCCGCCAGAGCGGAATGCGTCACCGCGCCAATGGCAAGCGCCAGCAGCGTTTTATGCATTGTGGTGTTGTTCATAATTAACTCGTTTAAATGTGCGCGCAAAAATGACCCGTGATCGGGCCTTAGAATGGTGTAAATGCAATGCAAATGAGAACTATACGCATTATCTATGCGTTATCAAGTGTAACCGCGCATTTCTGGTCGCGAAAAGAGGTTAATCAGGATGGAGGGGTGATGACGAGGAGCAGGACGAGAACAGCCACCCCGCGTTGGGGGTGGCTGCAATAACGTTATTTTTTCTTGTAGATATCGGCGGTGCCGTGAATTTTGTTGTTGGTATTACCGGAAGTCAGTACCAGCACATCAGCGCCCTGCTTGTCTGCTTTCTCAATCAGCTCTTTCTTCGCATCATCAATCGATACTTCATTTGAAGTATTAACAGTACCGATTTTTTCATACTGTGATTCTACTTTCTCAAATTCATTTTTCGTCAGCAGTTCTGCAGCAAAGGCATTAGTGGTAAACAGAAACGCGGTTCCCAACAAAATAGCAGTCGTTTTTTTCATAACCTTTTTTCCTTGAGATTAATCAGCAACTACGAAAAGCCTCACACACGATGATGAGGTGTATTGAGCATGGTAGAGAATCTCAGGAAATTCCACACGTTCAGGAAAATTCTTTTATAACAACCCATTGCATGAAATAACTAACGAATATTAAGAATATTCAAAAACGCGTGCGACGCCCGCGATATCAATGCGCACCGCCGTACCGGGGTTCCACCCAGCCTGGCTGACCGTTTTCAGAACAACAGGCTCCTGCTGCCCGGCTAAGGCAAGGGTGAGCGTGGACAAATGGCCCGTGAAATCGACCTCAATAATCGAGACCGGGCTTTCATGCGGGGCGCATGCCGTTACGCGCAGCTGTTCCGGGCGCATCATCACTCTGCCCTCTCCTGTCGCACGGGCATTGTCCGTGGGCACTTCACCCAGCGCGCACATCGCGTACCCGCTGGAGAGCTGAGCGGGCAGGATCACCGCATCGCCAAGAAACAGCGCGGTCTCTTCATCTACGGGCCGGGAGTAGACCTCGTAAGGCGTGCCCACCTGGCTGAAGCGCCCGTCGCGCATCACTGCAACCTGGGTGGCAAAGGACAACGCTTCGTTTTGGTCGTGCGTCACCAGAATCGAGGCCACGCCAGCTTCCGCCAGCAGGTCGGCGGTCGCTTTGCGCGTCATGGCGCGCAGCCCGGTATCCAGCGCAGAAAAGGGTTCGTCGAGCAGCATGACTGACGGACGCTGGGCCAGCGCGCGGGCCAGCGCAACGCGCTGCTGCTGCCCGCCGGAAATCTCATGCGGCCAGTGCGTTGCCAGCTGCCTGTCCAGAGAGACTTTCTCCATCAGCGCGTCCACCCGCTGACGTTTTTCATCGCGCGTGCCGTCCAGCCCCCAGGCGATGTTGTCAGCCACATTAAGGTGCGGGAACAGCGCCCCTTCCTGCGGGACAAAACCGATCCCACGCAGATGGGCGGGCACAAAATTGTGTTCATCAAACAGCGTGCGTCCCTGCATGACAATGCGCCCGCTGTCCGGCGTTTCGAATCCGGCAAGAATACGCAGCAGCGTGGTTTTTCCCGACCCTGACGGCCCGACAATCGCCGTTCGGCTCCCCGGTGCAACGCTCAGGTTCACATTATCAAGCACCCGCGCATCGGAAAACGATTTCGAAATGGACGTTAATTCAAGCATGTCATAGCCCTGCAATTTTTTTAGACTGCATATAAAGAATGGCGGTTAGCGGCAGAGAGATAAGGATCATCAGCATGGCGTAAGGGGCCGCAGCCACATAATCGATCTCGCTGGTGAGAGCCCAGAAGCCGGTGGAGAGCGTACGCGTTCCCAATGGCGACAGCAGCAGCGTCGCGGTCAGTTCATTGCTGACGCCGAGGAAAACCAGCGCCGCGCCCGCCGCGGCGCCCGGAGCGGCCAGCCGCAGGGTGACGCGCCATAATGCTTCAGCGGGCGTGCTGCCAAGGCTGCGCGCCACGTTTTCCAGCTCAACCGGCGCCTGCGCAATGCCGGCCCGGAGGTTAACGAGCGCGCGGGGCATAAACAGCAGGAGGTAGGCGAGGAACAGCGTCACTTCCGTCTGATAAATCGGACGGGCATAGTGGATAGTCACCGTGACCAGCGCCAGCGCGGTCACAATACCCGGCAGCGAGCTGGTAATATAAATGCACCCTTCCAGCATACGGAAAATACGGTGTGGATAACGGATCCCGAGCCACGCGATGGGGATCACGCACGCCGTCGTCAGCAGCGCTCCGCCCACGCCGAGCATCAGCGTCTGGCGCAGCGAGTGCCAGAGATCGGCGCTCATCCAGTTTTCCACGCCACCCAGCCAGATCCAGCGACACAACACGATTAAGGGGACGCCCAGCGCCAGCAGCACCAGCGTCAGAAAAAGCAGCTGTCCCAGCCACGCCATAGCAGGCTCAAGCGGCCAGCGCTTCTGCTCGCGCGCGGCGCCTGCGCCAATCCGCGCATAGCGTGTTTTTCCGCGCGTGACGGCTTCGAGCATCAGGATAGCCAGACAGCATAAGGCCAGCACGCCCGCCAGCATGTTCGCGGCCGGGCCGCTGAACGTAGACTGGAACTGGTCATAAATGGCCGTGGTGAAGGTGTCGAAGCGGATCATGACGTACAGGCCATACTCCACCAGCAGGTGCAGCGCCACCAGCAGCGCGCCGCCGCAGATCGCCAGTTTAAGCTGAGGCAGCACCACGCGGAAAAAGACCCGCCAGGGAGGCGAGCCGAGCGAAGCGGCGACATCTTCAAGCGTGGGATCGAGACGGCGCAGCACTGCCGCAACCGGCATGTAGATAAACGGATAGTAGGCCAGAACGGAGAGGAACACCCCCGCAGAGAGGCCGTGCATGCCCGGCACCACGCTTACCCAGGCATAGCTTTGCACAAACGCGGGGATCGCCAGCGGGGCCACCGCCAGCGCTGACCATACGCCTCGTCCCGCAAGCATCGTGCGCTCCGTCAGCCAGGCTATCGCCACGCCCAACACAATGCACAGCGGAACCGCTAACGCCATGAGCCACAGCGTGTTGCTGAGCAGCTCAGCCACCCGCGGGCGGAACACCAGCGCCTTAATCGTTTCCCAGCCGGTCTCAATGCCGATGGCAATGATAAAGCCCAAAGGCAGAAGCGCCAGTAATGAAAACAAGACCGCTAACGCAACCATCGGCAGCGCGGGACGCCTGCGAACAGGCTTCCGCACGCGGTTTTTACCGATGTCGAGACTCAAACCAGACATAAGACATTCACTTTACGTTCAGGATCACAGCAGGCCAGCTTGCGTCATCAGCTCGATAACTTTCTTACTGTTGAGCGTGGAAGGTTCCACTTTTGGCGCATCCAGATCCTTCAGCGGAACCAGTTTCGGGTTGGACGCGGCATTCACGCCGACGGCATATTCAAAGGCGTTGTTGGTACGCAGGCTTTCCTGACCTTCGTTGCCGGTGATGTATTTGATGAAGGCCTGCGCCTGCGCTTTATGCTTGCTGGATGCCAGCACGCCACCGCCAGAGAGGCTGACAAATGCGCCCGGATCCTGGTGTTTGAAATAGTAGAGCTGGGTATTTTTGCTGTTTTCACCCGTTTTGGACTGATCGACAAAACGGTAGTAGTGATAGATCACGCCGCCATCAATCTGGCCCGCGTTGACCGCTTTCATCACGGTGCTGTTACCTTTGTAAGCAACGAAATTGGTTTTCATCGCCTTGAGCCAGTCCAGCGTGGCCTGCTCGCCCTTCAGCGCCAGCATTGCGCTAACGATCGCCTGGAAATCCGCACCTGACGGAGAAGCGGCCCAGCGCCCTTTCCACTCAGGTTTCGCCAGATCCATCAGCGATGCTGGCAGCTGAGTCTCATTTAATTTTTGCGGGTTATAGACAAACACGGTGCTACGCGCGGCGATGCCTATCCAGCGACCGTGCGCTGGACGAAATTCCGCTGGTACCTGCTTTAACGTATCGGCATCTAAAGGCGCAAATAATTTAGCGTTATCAACCAATACCATGGACGGCGAGTTTTCCGTCAGAAATACGTCCGCAGGCGATGCGCTGCCTTCCTGAACCAGCTGGTTGCCCAGCTCGCTGTCACCGCCGTTTCGCAGAGTGACGTTAATTCCCGTTTCTTTCGTAAAGCCATCAACCCATGACTGCACCAGGTTTTCATGCTGTGCGTTATAGACAACGATACCCTGATTATTATCAGCAGCAACTGATTGTGTAGAAAGGAAAAGTGATGAAGACAACAAGGCAAGCGAGAAGCATGACAGCAGGCGAGAATTCATGAACATATCCTTAATAGACCAACGGGAGTAATCACTCATAGCTTTGTGGGACGGGATTAAATCATACAACAACGCTAATGATAATTAGTATCAATCCAGTTTAGACGTAAAAGTGGAAAATATGTTCACGCCGGGGTTTAAGGTGATAAAAATCTATTTTAAAAAGCTAGCCGGCTAAAAGATTAAGAAAACCTTAAGACTGAAAACAGCCGTACTTAATTAGCCTTCTATTTATTATTTCGTTATTTAAAGGAACGTATCAGGGATAAGAAACGATAGATACAGGCTCAGGGAGGAGAAGAGGGTTAAGCGCGAAAACAGACGAAAATGCACATTCTGGAAAGAAAGTAATGCAAGACCTTGCAAACCGATGCAAAGCTTTGTGTGTCTCATTTCTGTCTCACATGACCGGGCAATCATCAAACTCGCCAGAACGTGCATCGTTGGTGATGTAGGTAATCACACCAAATATCGCATCCGGGCTCGTGCCGTCATCGTGAACAGGTATCTCTTCGCGCCTTCCGGTCTGCAAATCTTCAAGGTGAGGTTTGGGTGATTTGCGGTATCGCTTAATCCTCAGTTCATCCTCCATTCTGCATACCAGCAGTGAGCCGTCGCATGGAGATAGCGATGCATCCACTACCAGCAAAGCACCATTGAGAATGCCTTCTCGGTAGTGCGTTGTTCCCGCTCTCATGAAGTATGTTGCCGCTGGCCTGGCTATGATGCGCTTGTCGAGCGATATGCGCTCTTCTACGTAGTCCTGTGCCGGACTCGGGAATCCCATAACTCACCTCCAATAATTACTGTATATGCATACAGAATGACCTATCGAAGGTGTCGATCAAGTTGAAAGTCAGTGTTAGACTTTACAATCTTAAGAGTTTACTGATTTACCAGCAATTTTATTAACAGGGACATGCGATGCTTTTCAGTTCTCCGGTGTTCATATTCTTATTTCTACCAATATCATTTTTTGTATACTTTTTCCTCAATAAAATCAGAATGGTTTATGCAGGGAAAGTATGGCTTGTAGCTTGCAGTCTTTTCTTCTATGGATATTGGGACGTGAGCTATCTACCTTTGCTTCTAGGGTCGATACTGTTTAACTTCACGCTCGGATGGGCAGTCTCTCCTCATACAAAAGGTCTTCGGTTGCCAGCCACAAGAAAAGCACTTTTAACTTTTGCGATCATAGCCAACCTTTCGTTACTTGGTTACTACAAATACACCAATTTCTTTATTGAAAACCTTAACAACTTAATTGGTTATGAACTGACATTCAGAAACATAATTCTGCCGCTTGGCATCAGCTTCTACACCTTCACGCAGACCGCATTCTTAGTTGACAGTTATCGTGGTAGCGCTAAAGAGTATGACTTCGTTAACTACGCTCTTTTCGTCACTTTCTTCCCGCATCTAATAGCCGGCCCAATTCTCCATCACAGGGAGATGATGACGCAGTTCCAGTCCAAATGGACATGCGCAGTCAGGTACAGAAACATATTTATGGGTCTTTTTATCTTCTGCATCGGTCTGTTTAAAAAAGTTGTTATAGCTGATAATTTTGCAGTCTTCGCTAATGAGGGCTTTGCCCCTGGCGCACAGCACGATTTCTTCAGTTCGTGGGCTACCAGTCTTTCGTACACTTTCCAGTTGTACTTCGATTTCAGTGGCTATTGCGACATGGCAATTGGAGCCGCCTTACTATTCAACATTTGGCTGCCACTTAACTTTAATTCACCATATAAATCCCTAGACATTCAGGACTTCTGGCGTAGATGGCATATAACTTTAGGCCGTTATTTACGTGATTACGTCTATATCCCGCTCGGTGGAAATCGTTGCTCAAGCGCAAGAATTTATTTCAACCTCTTTGCTACCTTCGTTCTTGGCGGTCTGTGGCATGGTGCAAGCTGGATGTTCATCATTTGGGGGGCAATGCATGGCGGTGCGCTAGTTATTCATAGATGGTGGAAGCAGCGAGGGTTTGAGATGCCAAAAGTGCTGGCCTGGTTCATTACCTTCATGTTCATTAACGTGGCATGGGTTTTCTTCCGCGCACATTCAGTTGATGACGCGTTGAGAATACTGGCAGGAATGGTTGATATTAAGTCAATAAACTCTGTCACTATGTCTGATGTTCCAACCAATATGATCGCGTGGGGCGGTTATTTTATCGATACCTTAACCGGAATACTTCCGGCTGGAATGGTTGCAAACTTCCTATGCTATAGCCTTATCGTCGTCGGTTTCATCATCACACCTTTCAAAAATGCATATGAAATGACAGTTTCAAAAGGTAATCACGGAATAAAAACAGCTTGGATGGTCGTGCTGTTTACTTGTGCCGTTTATGCGACGATTCAATCAACTAACACAGTATTCCTTTACTTCAACTTCTGACGGGAACGGAAATGAAAAAGTATATATATGGATTCCTCATATCCTCCGTTGCGATCCTGGCAATAGCTCCAGTAGTCAATGTCAAAAATGAACTTGATGCAGGAAAGAAGGTGATTGATACCTCGAAGAAACAGGTTCATGAATGGGTTGACTTTACGTCTTTCTATAAGATGGATTTTGCCATTCCGGCATTATCATATACGTTGTATAAGATGGGAATTTCTTTGTACCCTAATGATACTGTTGTAGGGAAGGATGGATGGCTCTTTCTGGGTGACAAGTACAACAAGACGCTATCTGAAAACAGAAACCTCAAGCCTCTATCAGAAAGTGATATAAAAAAAATGATCAGCGCACGGCATGCCTGGGATGCTTATGTGAAGTCATATGGCGGCATTGGTTACGTTCTCACGATGGCACCTGATAAGCACTCTGTATATAGTGAAGAAGCACCAGGATGGGTAGTGGAAAGCGGTGGAAGTAAGAATATCAGATACCTTCTTGATCATTCCAGAAATGATAAGACATTCATCAACCTTGGTGAAAATTTCAGCTCGCTAAAGAATGATAGTGATATTATTTATTATAAAACTGACTCCCACTGGAACCAGAACGGCGCATGGCATGCATATAAAAATCTTGCCTCAGTGTTAGGAAAAGTCATTCCTGAAGTGAAATGGCTGTCCAATGATGATATAACGTTTAATAAAACGCCTAGGCCTGGTGGTGATTTAAGCAATTTTCTTCGCCTACAGTACACAATATCTGATGTTCAGTATCTTTATAATGTGAAGCCTGAACATGCAGCCCCAAAAGATGGTAAGGATAGAAATGAGTTAGCCTATCTATATAAGTCATCATCATTGAAAGCCAATGACTTGTATTATAATAAAAATGCTCTTAATGATATGAAGGTTTTATGGCTAATTGATTCATTCGGAGGAGGAATGAAGCAATATATGCATGCAACCTTTTCCACAATAAATGAGCAGCATTATCTGACGTTGATGGCAGACAAGAAGAAGTTTAAGAAGGTCATTGATGATTTTCATCCTGACATAGTCATAGTTACTGCGGTAGAAAGACAAATACTAATTCCTTCAGTATTTTTAGGCAGCCCAGATTAATATAAAAGATACGTGGGCCAGATTACTGGCCCACTCGTTATGATTTTGAAACAATAATCCAGTTTGCTCCTGTAGACCTCAACTGAACAGACTGATACTGTGATATCAAATTATAAAAGCTGCTGCCATTTATTAATTGACCGGATCCAGTTGCCGGATATATCCCTACAATATTTGATGAGCTATCTGTTTTTACCACCCTTATAAGCTTAGATGGATAACTCGATGCTGATGGTAAAATCACATTTCCAACCGCAGATATTGCATTGTACTGGACTTCATCTGCAATTCCTCCCGGTGTAGTGGTAGAAGATACCTGCAATACTCTCTGCCCCGGCATGACTGTAACTGTACCACCATTGAGTGGAGTTATTTGCCCTGTATACCTTAGAATTATTGGGTTGAATAATTCAATAGAACTTGCATCTGTTGAAAGAAATGCTGTTCCAATGCTATCAGCCACAACATTGTGTAACCTTACATTACTGGATCCTTGAATAATCCACCCGGTACCGGTGTAAGCATCCCGGTAAACCGGACCATTCACATTTAGAGATCTTCCGGCATACTGAATATATCCTTGGAGGAGATCGCCATGCGCAAAGCCCGATTCACCGAACACCACATCATCGCCTTTCTGAAGTCTGTCGAAGCCGGACGTACCGTTAAGGATGTCTGCCGCGAAGCCGGTATTTCCGAAGCCAGCTATTACAACTGGAAAGCGAAGTTCGGCGGTATGGAAGCCTCTGATATCAAAAAGATGAAGGACCTTGAGGATGAAAACCGCCGGCTGAAACAGATGTTTGCGGACCTGAGCCTCGAATGCCGCGCCCTGAAAGACGTTATTGAAAAAAAGCTTTAAAACCAGCGATAAAGCGTGAGCTGGTCAGCTATCTGACCGCAGAGTTTGCCATGAGCTTACGTCAGGCATGCAGGACATTGTCGCTGAGCAGGACGGTATTTCGTTATCAGCCGGATACGCGACGGGATGAGCCGGTAATTATGGCGCTGACCGTGGCGGCTGAACGCTATCCGCGATACGGATTTAAAAAGCTTTTTCAGGACCTTCGCAGGCAGGGCAACGCCTGGAACCATAAGCGCGTTCACCGGATTTACTGCCTGCTGAAACTGAATTTTCGCCGTAAGGGAAAACAGCGCCTGCCGGTGCGCAATCCGGCTCCGCTGGCAAAACCAGAGGCGATGAACCAGAGCTGGTCCATCGATTTTATGCACGATGCGCTGGTATGTGGCAGACGTTTCAGGACCTTCAACGTGGTGGATGATTATAACCGGGAAGCGCTGGCGATCGAAATTGACCTGAATATCCCGGCGCAGCGGGTTGTCAGATTGCTGGACAGGATTGTGGCAAACCGCGGATATGCCCACTTGGCACCTAACCATTTAACTGAGCATGCGAAGCAAATTGACTCAATTTTTGGGTTTGATGTCCCAAATATCTCCCACGCCGGAAATAAGGAGGAATTGAAGGAGGCGTAAGTACATAATTCATAATGGCACGCCCTGTAGGATTCGAACCTACGACCTACGGCTTAGAAGGCCGTTGCTCTATCCAACTGAGCTAAGGGCGCACGGAGAAGCATGAACTTCGCGGTGGTGAAACGCGTGGAATTATACGGTCAATGGCAGGTGAGTCAATGCCTTTTCCCCGATCTGTATCGATAACGGCTAGCTGATTGTAAATACGGCTGTTTTTTCAACATTATCACTACATCCCAGGTAGAATTTACCGCTGCGAAAAGGCTTAGCTGCTTTTAAGTAACGCCTGCTGTTTTCCTGTAGGCCAGCTCGTCACACTGGTGCAAGGTATCCCGGCCGCCTGGAGGCTGACAGACAACAGGACAATGGAGTGACAGCGCAAAACCTGACCTATACGCCTCCCCGGCTAAAGCACATTTCGCATGGCATCACCGGCATCAAACTTGAGCCCATCGTTGCCCTCGCCTCTTCGCACAGGATCGGCGTAGAGGTGCTTAGCGTTCTGTCACCCACGCTGCAAAGTGAAGATTTTTTCCGCGAACAGTCGGCAGAACAGTCGCTTATGCTGCTGGAAGTGCAGCTCAGTGTGCTAAAAAACGCGCTCGCCTGTCACAATATTTTCATCAATCTGCCGATAACCGTATTCACGGTGCCAGAACTTTTTCAGCGCCTGCTGCAGCTGCGAAGCCCGCCGCTTAATATTGAGATTGTCGACCCAATCGACTTTTTCACACTCTCCGATACACAGCGGCAAGTCGTGGCCCAGCGCCTGAAGCAGTTGACCATGAAGGGTCACCGCATCTGGCTGGATGACGTTGACGACAGCGTGGTCCAGCCCTTCTTATCCTGGCCGCTGCCGCTCGGCGGCATAAAAATCGATAAAGAAACCTTCTGGCGTATGCGCGCCACCCCCGCGCTGGGGGAACTGGTTTCCCGCTGTTTTCGGCTCGCCGGGAAGGTGCTTATCGAAGGTATTGAGACTGAACGGGATCGTTCCTGCGCACGCCAGGCAGGGGCACAACTCGGCCAGGGGTATTACTGGCCATCCTGGACATGGCCGGAGGATTAAACAGCCATCTCCAGGAGGGAGGCCATGGGAATGACAGTGCGCCGTTACCGTCGGCGTCGTACAGGAAGTGACGCACTGGGATTTACACGCTCGCCTTTTGCTCCCCCCTTCTTTGACCGACTCGAATTTTTGAGCCAGTCCACCAACCTGACCCATAAAACTGACGCCCCGTTTATCATTCTGGTCACGGAAGATCATTACCTGCGCACCGGAATGCTGAACGGGAATTTCCCGCTAAGCAGTTGCTCTGAATATCCGGTGCTGGAAGATGCCTTAAGCGCGCTGAATCAGTGGCCATCCGCGCGTCTGGTGGTCGATATCGACAGCCGCGCCACGGCGCTGATCGACAAACTGGATCGGCTAAGACGATATAGCCTCTACCCGCCTTTTCTAACCCCCCATCTGCTTGTCAGGGCAGATGATTACGATACCCGCCTGTTCTGCAAAGCGGCGGGGCCCTTTCATGTGCTTGAACGTCAGTTGCCCGCTGCGGCACTGCAGCAGTACCTGCTCGAGACAAAGCCGCCGCAAGGCTCGGTGAAAGAGTGGTTCACGCGCAGCGAATGGCCCATTTTACAGGAGCTGTCTCGTGGCAGAACGTTACGTCAGATTGCCCTGATACAAAACCGCCCTTACAGCCGCATTATTTATCGTCTCGGCTGTATTCTGGCCAAACTGGGATTAAACCATCGCCAGGAATTACTGCACCTTCTCAACAACCTCTCAGACTGCACGTTTTAACTTAAGCATTAACCCTTTCATTCCTAAAGATCTTTAAGAAATAACCTACTAATAATGTTAATTTTTTGTTTTAATTTAACATTTTCTTCGAATTTGCAACTATTCCTAATTTACCTCCTTAAACCACGTGAAATATCACTGAAAATGCCTATCTCAGCACTTTCCACCATCCGTTAAGCGATAAGGGAGTCCGTTAAAAAGATGATAATGATGTAAAAACAAGCGACTGATCTGTACGGGCCAGGAGCAGTAGGCGCAGGTTACAGCATATCCTGCTGTTCAATTTCAGGTTTAGGTTGCGGGTCCCCCTGGCTTTCAGATGAAGATTCCACGCCCGATCCCCCCTGTTTTTTGCGCTTGTTGTGCATTCACCGTACCACTTTCCCCATCTCGTTTTGTTAACAATAAATTAACACAAAGTGATATATGTCATTTTTTGTTATTACATAAAGATGAAAAAATGTAGTAAATGGAATAGCAGGACAATTGCGCTAAATTTAAAATAATAGCGATTCAGATCCAGAATATAATACAAAGCAATGGACCAGGATTAATTTACAGGGTTTTCGGAGAAAACTTACACGGTATAATAAGATGCGTTGCAAATATGAATAAGAAAAACCTTTTTGCCACACCAGCCAAATGAGATAACCGCGCTGAGGCATTAATTTACTCGCTACGTTAACAAGGATGCTTTCGCTCTTTCCAGGGAATTACTACCGTATAAGGATCACCATCTATATCCTTCCGGCATTTCGAGAGTTTGAACAAAACTCCGCATAACGCTTTTAACAATCTGAGGCATTAAAAATGAAACCGGCATCCGTTATCATTATGGACGAACACCCTATTGTCAGAATGTCGATAGAAGTCCTGCTACAGAAAAATAAAAATATCATAGTCAAACTCAAGTCTGGCGATAGCCATGAAGTGCTTGATTGTATTCGCAACCATCCCATCGATCTGGTTATCCTGGACATTGAACTGACGGGAACCGATGGGTTTTCATTACTTAAGAGAATCAGAAACCTAAACAAAGACATCAAGGTTCTGTTCCTCTCGTCAAAATCCGAGTCGTTTTACGCGGGACGCGCCATTCGTGCAGGGGCCAATGGCTTTGTCAGCAAGCGAAAAGATTTGGGTGAGATCTACAACGCGGTGGAAATGATACTGATGGGCTATTCTTTTTTCCCGTCAGAAACCCTGAACTTTATAAATCATCTGGGCTCCGGGAAAGGTATCACACCGGATATGCCGTTATCGAATCGCGAAGTGACGGTGTTACGCTATCTGGCGAATGGATTATCCAATAAGGAGATTGCGGAGCAGTTGCTTTTAAGCAACAAAACCATTAGCGCGCATAAATCCAATATTTATTCCAAGCTCGGCGTACAGAGCATTGTGGAATTAATAGATTACGCGAAAGCACACGAACTGCTATAAACTGAATTCACTCCCCGCAACTTAAGTGAGTTGCAGGGAGTGCGGTCAGCGCTAATTATAATTGATCATAAACGTGGCATCCGCATCAGCCCGTCCCGGCTGAGGGTTATCCGCTGTGGCAATATAATTGGCATAAAACGACAGTACCGCATTACCTTCTGCATCGACCGTCACCGGCTGGCTGGCCTGCTGAAGATCCAGCCGTGTTTTATCCGCATCGCGGATCTCCACGGCAACCTGACCCGCCGTACTGCCATCATTGAGCGCCAGCAAACCGCTGTCGCTGCCGTCGGCTTTGCCCGAAAAGGTAATCGAGGCTGCGCCGGGAGGACAGCCGGTCAGCTTCAGCGTAAACGGCATGGGCTGCGTGCGGCTCCCCGTGGTTCTTAGCTGTTTCGTCGGCCAGGTGCCCAGCGTGACGACCTTATCGCTGTCGTTGCCTTCGGCCACGCAGGTAAAATCGACGATGTTGCCGGACATCTCAATATTGATTTCCCCCAGCGCCGTGGCGGCCTGAGCGCCAGCGTGAAGCATCATCAGTACTCCCGCAGCAATGTACCTGCTCCAGTGTCCCATTGCGCCTCCTTAATCGTAATCCACGCGAAGATAGCCGCGCGAGGTGAAACGGCCCTCGGCAGGCTTGTTGCCCGTCACGCTCACGGGCCAGACCCGAATACCGACCTGCGCCTGAGCGCTGTCGTCCAGGCGGAACGGAATTTTGCTGGTGAGCGTGTTAGGCGTCAGCGGCGTACCGCTTTCGTTAGCGACCACAAACCCCAGATCGGGATTATTAGAAACCAGCGCGTTACCGGACACTTTCTCCGCTTCGATACGCATCGTCAGATACGCATTGGCTTCAACGTTTGTGCATTTAATGGCAATGGTTTTGCTTTGAGGCGTAACCTTCTGCGGTCGATTCCCGGCACCGGCCTGGCTAAACAACGACGCACCAATATCGCCAAAATCAAACTCCACGACCTGGCCTGCGTTGATCGCACAGCTTTGCGGTACCTGAATCGTTCCGCTGTAGCTGATGGTATAAACCGGCGTATTAAGCGGATCGGCGGTTGTCGTCGTGACATAGACCCTGAACATGGTCTGCTGCGGGATCACCACCATATTGATAAAGCGCCGCGTTACCCTCAGACGGAAAACCAGCTTGGAATCGGTTACCGGAAAAGCCTTGTTATTCGGTACGTTGGGGTGCTGCCCCATCTGAATATAATTCGCGGGAGGGTAGAACGTGCCCGCAAAGTCATCGTGGATCTGCATGGCGCCGTCGAGGTACTCATTCAGCTTTACATATTTATAGCTGTCGATCACCGTGGTAATGGGCAAGTCGGTGACATAGCTGCGCATGGTTGATTTACCGGTTGTCCCGCGGGGACAAATGGCATTCACCCCCACCAGCCCAGATTTTTGCGCCAGGGTGACAATCTCCCCCGGCCTGTTGTTAGAGCTGTTAAACACGTTGGAGAGATCGTAGGAAATATCCTTCGCCACGCCGGTGGAGTTCTGGCACACCGTGGCGCATGCGGGCAGTACGCTGCACAACACTGCCGCGCCAAATATGCTACGGATAATGGTCATGATTGGGTTCCTGTTAGCGTTCACAGCGTGCCCCCGCCAGCGTAATGGCCTGGTTCAGGCTTTCCGGTGGTAAGTGATAGCTTGCACGGCACTGGGACTGCTTTCCGTCGCCCCACTGGATAAGTAGCTCACCTTCCAGCGGCAGCCCGCTGAGGTAAATCTGCCCGTCATCCCCCACCATGCTGGTGACGCCGCTTTGCGTTTCACGTACCACCGCGCCAAACGGCACGGGCTGGTCGCCGCGCTTGACGGTCAGCAGAGCGCGCACGCCAATACGGGTATCGAAGCTGGCGCGCACCAGCGCCCCTTTGGTCGGCACCACGCTGCTCACGTTATTTTCGATGTCGGTGTTGTTGCTCATCGTGTTGGTGTCCAACGCCACGCGGTTGTAGCGGTAGACGGTGGCATACGGCATCACCGCATAGCCTCGCCAGTCGGTTTTCACCCCGGTCTGGTTTTCCACGCTCACCCCGGAGGCGCCCGGCGCTTTGATCAGCACGTTGGTGTCGCCCAGCGGCTGGCTGAAGGTCACCCCGTCTGAATGCCCCACCACGCCGCCGGAAAGCTGCCAGTTGAGATCGTGCTGGTCGCGGGCGTAGTTGTAGCCCACCCCCAGCGTGCCGTAGGTCGCCTGCCAGTTGGCGCTGGCGCTGCCGCTGGCACCGTTATTGCTGGTATGTCCCTGGGTGACGCTGTAGTTCAGGTTGCGGTCTTCGAGCAGTGTTCCGCTCACGCCGGTCTGCCAGCTGGTATCGCCATCGCTGTTACGGCTGGCAGAAGCGGTGGCGTAGGCTCTGTCGATGGCGCTATCGCGGCGATAGCCGTGACGGGTAAACAGGCTGAACGGCACGGAGACGTTAAACGACGCAATCCGGTCCGTACCGTCGATCCCAACGGCCTTGTTCCACGACCATGACACGGAGTAGTTGATCCCCTTCACGCCGCCCGCATAGCCCAGCTGGTACCAGACGTTCGATTCGCTGGTACCCCAGTAGCTCTGCTGGCTACCGGAGAGGTAAACCGAGCCGTAGTCCCCCAGCGACTGGGAAATGTTGAGCTGGAAGCGCCCCTTTTTGTTCCACGTCAGGTTGTGATAACTCTGCACGTCCGGCACGCCGTCATCGTCCTGACCTTCGCCATACTGGTAGCCTTCCATTGAGCGCCACGCCACATCGTCCAGGGTGTAGAACCCTTTGGTAGAGTAGCGATAGCCCAGCAGCTGGAAGTTGGTGCCGAAGCCGTTAAGGGATTTCGCATAGAGGAAGCGCAGGGACTGCCCTTCATGGCGGCTGTCATCCGCGAGCTGGCTGCGGGCATGGGTGAGATCGAGCGAGACCGCCCCCCAGTCCCCGAAGTTTTTCCCGGCCCCGAGGGCAATCGCGGTATAGCGTGACGCCAGCTGCGTGCCGCCGTACAGCGTATAGCCGTCGGCCAGGCCGGTAATGAGCGTCCCCTGAGCGAAGAACGGCGTGTCCTGCTCGCTGTTGCCGCTGCGGTAATCCCCTGCCACCAGGTCATATTTCCAGCGTCCTTCACGCTGCAGCAACGGCACGGTGGAGTAAGGCACGGTGTAACGCTGCTGGCTACCGTCCTTCTCTTCTACCGTTACCTCAAGATCGCCGCTTGATGAGGTTGGGTTAAGGTCGGTAATGGCAAACGCCCCAGGCTGGACATAGCTCTGGTAAATGACATAACCGTTCTGGCGGATCGCTACCCTGGCTGGCGTGCGGGCAATCCCGCGCACGGTTGGCGCGTAGCCCTGCATGCTGTCCGGGTACATGCTGTCGGAGGAAAAGAGCCGCCCGCCGCGAAAACCGACGCTGTCGAAAACATCGTTACCGGTATTGCTGTCGCCCAGCACCAGCTCGCTTTTCAGCGGAATGACGGTGCGCTGCGCCCAGGTGCCAATATTCTGCCAGGTGCTGTGACGCTGACCGTTACTTTGGGTATAGCGCCACGCGCCGTTATTGCGTAATCGCCAGGCACCATAGTTCAGCCCGCTCTGCAGGTTCAGATAATAGCTGTCGTCATCGCTGCCGCGGTTGCCGGTAAAGCTGTAATTCAACAGGGCGGCGGGAATGCCTTCATCCCACTGTTCAGGCGGAATGTAGCCCCGGGCGCTGTTTTGCATGGCCACCTGCGGCAGGCTCACGTTCAGGCGCAGTGACGCAAAGTTGAAGGCCGTTTCGCTGCCGGGAATAGCCGTCGTCATCGGAACGCAGTTCTCCCCC
Source organism: Enterobacter quasimori (assembly GCF_018597345.1). Taxonomy (NCBI): domain Bacteria; kingdom Pseudomonadati; phylum Pseudomonadota; class Gammaproteobacteria; order Enterobacterales; family Enterobacteriaceae; genus Enterobacter; species Enterobacter quasimori. Next base: position 1,500,636 of record NZ_JAHEVU010000001.1, read on the forward strand.
TGCATGTTTGCCAGTTCCGGGAACGCCGCAATGTTGACGCCGAAACGGTCGAGCATCGCGCGCGTAATGCACGGCGCTAACCCGCCCGCGACGGGTGGCGTGTTTTCGGCTTGTTCAAAACGCACGTCCTGCGTGCCGATAAACTCATCGTTGCGCCAGATGTCTACGCGATAGACGCCCGGTGCCTGCTGGTGTCCTTGTTCAAAACGCGACAAATCCGCCACGCTGGCGGCGTCGTCGGACAAAAAAGCCGGGTTGAAGTAGCTTTCGCTCCAGCCGGCGTGCGGCCAGAGCGTTGTCATCAATGCCAGTGCAACCGGGCAGTAACGCCATTGAGTGTTCATCGCCCTGACTCTGTTCACAGATTAACGCTACGCGCCGGAGTGATAGCGCCGTAATCATTGACGCTCTGCCAGGAGAGCGTGCCGCTGGCCGCGGTTGGCAGCACCTGCTGCGCGGAGTTTTTCGGCGCGACCATCAGGTTTTCAAGCGTCTGACCGCCAAGCTTCAGGTTGACCAGCGTGACGTAGTAGGGCGAAGCATTGCTCACCTTCAGGTGGTTCCCGACGCGCTCAAAGCGCAGCTGGGAGAGCGCCTCTTCCGGCGGCATCGACAGGTTAGCCGGGCGCACAAACAGCTTGATGCGTGACAGAATGGCCAGCTGCAGCACGTTATTGTTCTCTGTTTTCGCCTTACTCACTGACGGAATGGCCTTCACGTTCATGTAAAAAAGCGATTCGCGATCGGCGGGCAGGGTCGGCCCGGCATAAATAATGCGCAGCGTGTTTTCACTGTCCGGCTCGCTCACAAACAGCGGCGGCGTGACGGCAAAGGTTTTTTCTTTTTGCCCGCTGGCGTTTTCAATCCACGCGTTAATTAAATAACGCTCCTGCTTGTTACTGTTGGTGATCGCCAGCGATGTCTGTTTTGCATCTGCCGGATAAATCACGCGCGTCGCGCCCAGCGCAATTCCGCCGGATGCATTTGCACAGGCAGAAACCATCATCAAAATAAAAGATAAAAACAGTCCGGGTTTAATCAGGGTGTTCATCACAACCGTACCTTTAATAATGTGTTCGCAGGCGTCAGGGATAAATCAACGTAAACCAGACATCCGACTGAATATTGCCTGGCACGAGGTGTTCGGAAATCGCCCGGTAGCGAGCGCTGAAATGAAACGCCAGCTCTCGGGTATCAATGGGCAGCCAGCTGACCGCCGTGGCGTTCGGGATAATCTGACGTTGTTGTTCGTCGAAAAGCGCCAGCCCAACGCCGCTGCTGACAGGGGCTTCACCTGGCCGCGATGTCGCCAGGAAAACCTGCGGATCTTCTGCAGGGGTTGCGCCCTGAAACTGGATCCCCACGGTACGAGAAACGTCCACGCTGCAGTCGAGCAGCCGTACGGTGAAAGGCACGTTTACCGTGGAAAAACTGCCGACGCCGGAAAATGAGTTGGTGCGGTACTGCCCCATATCCACGCGCATATTCTGGCTATCAGGCGCCACGGCGCAGCCGCCGTTGACCAGTTCCCCTCTCAGGTGAACCTTGCCGCCGTCGATTACCACGGTATGTGCGTTTACCGCTGAGGCAATCGCAAGGGCAAAAAACAGTATCCCAGTCCTTGTCATCCTTCGTTCCCGGCATTAGCGATTAAAAGACCTCCTCCCTGAGGTCGACCACATCCCTGTACTCAGGCATTACTCGTATTTCATTACGAAGGTTGCGTCAGCGTTCGCCTGACCTGGCTCGGTGGTCGCAGCAGTGGCTTTATAACGCGCGGTGAAGTTCAGGGTGTTCGTGCCTTCAATCAGGTTCTGCGCGGCAGAGAAGGTGGCACCGTCTGGGGTCAGAACGCTGGATTTACTGTCGAGGATCTCGATACCCACGCCTTTCGCGGTGTTGTCGTTGCTGCCAGAGGTGACCGCCAGCAGGGTTTTATCCGTCGCGTCGATCTGACCGGTGAATGCCACCGCAGCGGTTTTCGCAACCAGCGGATCGCAATCGTTCAGTTCGATGGTGAACGGAATATTGGAGGTGGTGTCACCCACTTTGGTGAATTTCGCGGTACGGTACTGACCGAGATTAACCGTCTGCTCGGAAGAATCAGTATTTACTGAACACGCAGCATTCACTAATTCACCTTTAAAATGCACGGTACCGCCATTAACGGAAACAGGCGTTGTGGTATCTTCTGCATGAGCGGCACCCGCGACCAGGGCCAAAGTTGCAATAACAGTAGAAGCAATGTTGCTGAGTTTCATGTCTATTCCTTTAAAATGTAAATAACCCTTCCCGCGGATAATCGGGAATAAGAAATACGTTCAATTGATTAATTGAAAGCTTATTTCGGAGGAGACAAAGTAGCTCAGGAAACTATTTTAAAATATGTCAAAACACTGCCATTTTACCAGGTCACATCCTATTCCCATCTAGGAAATTGACCATGCGCTCCACAAGGTTATGCGGCCCCCGTGATGAAATCTCGCAAAGGGTGACTGACAGCGGCGCTCGCTTCTGACAAAATATAGGCAATCCCCCCTTTCAAACGTTACAGACGGAATCTTCTCTCTGATGGCAGCAAAGATTATTGACGGTAAAACGATTGCGCAGCAGGTGCGCTCTGAGGTCGCTGAAAAAGTGAAGGCGCGTAAAGCCGCCGGAAAACGCGCCCCCGGGCTGGCCGTTGTGCTGGTTGGCAGCAACCCGGCGTCGCAGATTTATGTCGGCAGCAAACGCAAAGCGTGTGAAGAGGTGGGGTTCGTCTCCCGCTCTTACGATTTGCCTGAAACCACCAGCGAAGCGGAACTGCTGGAACTTATTGACACCCTGAATGCCGATAACGAGATCGACGGCATTCTGGTACAGCTGCCGCTGCCTGCGGGTATCGACAACGTGAAGGTGCTGGAGCGTATCGCACCGGACAAAGACGTGGACGGTTTCCATCCGTACAACGTGGGCCGCCTGTGCCAGCGCGCGCCGCGTCTGCGCCCGTGCACGCCACGCGGCATTGTGACGCTGCTGGAGCGCTATAACATCGACACCTACGGCCTGAACGCCGTGGTGATTGGCGCCTCTAACATCGTGGGCCGTCCGATGAGCATGGAGCTGCTGCTGGCGGGCTGCACCACCACCGTGACCCACCGCTTCACCAAGAACCTGCGTCACCACGTCGAAAATGCCGATCTGCTGATCGTCGCGGTCGGCAAGCCGGGCTTTATTCCGGGCGAGTGGATTAAAGAGGGGGCGATTGTTGTGGACGTGGGCATCAACCGTCTGGAAAGCGGCAAAGTGGTCGGCGACGTGGTGTACGAAGATGCCGCGGCGCGTGCCTCATACATTACGCCGGTCCCGGGCGGCGTGGGCCCGATGACCGTTGCAACCCTGATTCAGAATACTTTGCAGGCATGCGAAGAGTACCACGACGTAGAGGAAGCATAAGATGGCCACATTTTCATTAGGCAAACACCCGCACGTAGAGCTGTGCGATCTGCTCAAGCTGGAAGGCTGGAGCGAAAGCGGTGCGCAGGCCAAAATCGTTATCGCCGACGGGCGGGTGTTAGTCGACGGCGCGGTGGAAACCCGCAAGCGCTGCAAGATTGTCGCAGGCCAGACCGTGAGCTTTGAAGGACAGAGCGTAACCGTGACGGCCTGAGCCGTCTGATGCCCTCACCCTAACCCTCTCCCACAGGGAGAGGGGATAGAAATCCCCTCACACCCATCGCGGTTAATTATCGATCAACTTCAAATAATCACTATTTCATCTGTTGAAAGGTGAGATTTCAGTTGCGCGTTTTTCACTCTTTCCTCACGATAAGTAGAACGTTCTACTAAAACGTTCTACTTACAATAACAGCGCGAAAAAGCGCTACTCGGGGGAAATCAGCATGAGTCTGATATCAGGGTTTGTTAAATCGCTGTCTAAGTTATCGATGATTGGTCGCGCCTTAATGCTGCCAATTTCACTGCTTCCCGCTGCGGGCCTGCTGCTGGCCTTCGGCGATAAGTTCCATCTGCCGCTGATGATGAACGCCGGCGGGGTTATCTTTGATAACCTGCCGATGCTGTTCGCCATCGGCTCTGCCGTCGGTCTGGCGTCGGAATCCGGCATCGCGGCGCTCTCTGCGGCGGTCTCCGTGTTTGTCACCAACATCACCATCAGCACCGTGCTGAGCATTACGCCGGAAATGGCCTCTCAGGGCGGGAAATACGCCATGGTGGTCGGCATCCCGACGCTGCAGATGGGCGTCTTCGGCGGCCTGATCTGCGGTATTCTCGCGGCCTGGTGCTATAACCGCTTCCACACCATGCAGCTGCCGGAGTTCCTCGGCTTCTTCTCCGGCAAGCGCTTTGTGGCGATTGCGACGGCGTTACTGTCGTTCCTGCTCGGTCTGCTGCTGCCTTACGTGTGGCAGCATATCCAGGCCGGGATCGACGCCCTGTCCGTGGTGGTGAACGGCGACAACCAGGCGGCTTCGACCTTTATCTTCGGTCTGGTAGAGCGCGCGCTGATCCCGCTCGGCCTGCACCACATCTGGTATCCCTCCTTCTGGTATTCGTTCGGGGATTACACCACCCAGGCGGGCCAGGTGATCCACGGCGACCAGACCATCTGGTTCAAGATGCTGGAAGAAGGGGTGAAATCCTTCAGCAGCGACACCTACCAGAACGCCGGCAAGTTCATGCAGGGCGAGTTCCCGCTGATGCTGTTCGCGCTACCCGCGGCGTGCCTGGCGATGTACCACGAAGCGCACACGAAGAATAAGAAAATCGCGGCCGGTATTCTGTTCTCTGCGGCGCTGACCTGCTTCCTGACGGGTATTACGGAACCGGTTGAGTTCACCTTTATCTTCGTGGCGCCGATCCTGTACGTCTTCAACGCCATCATGGCGGGCCTGGCGTACATGACCATGTACCTGCTGCATGCGCATATCGCCAAGTCGTTCTCAGCGGGCTTTATCGACTACCTGTCGTTCGGGATCCTGCCGTCGTTTAACGGTTACCAGACCAACTTCCTGAGCGCCGTTATCATCGGTATCCCTATGGGGCTGATTTACTACTTTACCTTCCGCTTTGTGATCCGCCGTTTCGACGTGAAAACGCCGGGCCGTACCGAAGTGACCGCCAGTGCGAATGACAAGTCCGATTCCGAACTTGCGACCGAAATCATCAGCCTGCTGGGGGGCGCGCAGAATATCGATTCGGTTGGCTCCTGTATCACCCGCCTGCGTCTGGAAGTGGCAAAAAGCGACGCGGTAGATAAAGACGGTCTTAACGGACTCGGTGCGCGCGGCGTGGTCTTCGTCGGCGACAACGGTATACAGGTGATTTTCGGTGCCAGAGCACAGTTTATCGCCCAGACCATGTCCACCATGATCGGCAAATAATAAGATGCCTGAACGACACGTCTCCTGTACGCTGGGAGACGTGTTTTATCTGGCTGATTATCGGTAAATTTCAGGGAGCGGTTTTGAAGAAAGTCAGCATCATTGATGTCGCAAAGCACGCGGGCGTGTCGGTCTCAACCGTCTCGCTGGTGCTACGCCAGAAAGGGAAAATCTCAGAGGCGACGATCGGGAAGGTCAATGCCGCCATCACGACGCTGGGCTATGTTCATAACGTCGCCGCTGCCAACCTCCGCGCCAATACGTCCAATCTGATTGGCCTGATCCTGCGTGACTTCAGCGACAGCTTTTCCATCAAGGTGATGGCAAGTATTGTTCAGGAGCTGGAGAAGCAGGGATACATGGTTTTTCTCGGCCAGCCGCTGAACGACCGTGAACATCTGGAACGTACGCTGCTGTCGTTTAAGCAGCAGGGTGTCGCTGGCGTCATTTATCTCGCGTCTGACACCCGTACTTCTGCCCTGCCGGAGCAGATACGCCAGTGTCCTCTGCCGCTGGTGGTCGTCTCGCAGTCTCTGCTCGATGAAAAATGCAATCTGGTGATGCGCGACAACCGCCAGGCGGCGAACCTGGCCGCGCGCTATCTTATCGAGCGCGGGCACCGCACGATCGCCTACATTGGCGGGCGCGAGGGCTGCCTCATCCGCGAGCAGCGCCTGCTCGGTTTTCGCAGCGCGATGACGCAAAGCGGACTGGTCTGGCGCGATGACTATTCACCGGCCTGCAGCGACGACACGCAGGCCGCCGCGATGGCGACTCGCCAGCTGCTGGAAAAAAATAACGCCATCACCGCCCTGCTCTGCCATTCGCCGGATGCGATGATCGGCTCAATTTCCGGCATTCATCAGGTGGGTCGCACCGTGGGGAAAGATGTGTTCTTAACTCAGCAGGTGGCGCTGATCGGCTTTGAAGATATGCTGCACGTAAACCTCACGTCACCGTCATTCACCTATGTCTCCTCGGCCAGTGACGAAACCGGGCGTCAGGCGGCGGGGCTGATTATCCGCAAGCTGAAAGAGCCAGATCTGCAAACCCAGCGCATTACCCTCTCCGGGCAGCTTATCGCGCGCGAATCGGCGTAAAATCAGAATGTAGCACAGGTTTGCAAAAGCGAATTCGCTGCTATATTTCCATGATTTGTTTTGGATAATCGCAATGCCTACCGTTATTACGCACGCCGCTGTTCCGCTTTGCCTGGGCTTAGGCCTCGGCACTAAGGTCATCCCTCCCCGCCTGCTGTTTGCCGGTATCGTGCTCGCCATGCTGCCCGACGCCGACGTGCTGGCGTTTAAGTACGGCGTCGCCTACGGGAATATTTTTGGCCATCGCGGCTTTACCCACTCCCTGCTGTTCGCCTTTGTGGTGCCGATACTTTGCGTGCTGACTGGACGACGATGGTTCAGGGCCAGCCTGACGCGATGCTGGCTGTTTTTAACGGTGTCATTGCTGTCGCACAGCCTGCTGGATTCGATCACCACCGGCGGGAAAGGCGTCGGCTGGCTGTGGCCGTGGTCAGATGAACGTTTCTTTGCGCCGTGGCAGGTCATTAAGGTCGCGCCGTTTGCGCTGTCGCGCTATACCACGCCGTACGGGCATCAGGTGATTATTTCAGAACTGCTGTGGGTGTGGCTGCCGGGGGTCGTGCTGATGGGGATGTTGTGGTGGAGAAGAAGGTAAAAAAAAGCCGGGTGGCGGCTGCGCCTTACCCGGCCTACTTTTACCCGTAGGCCCGGTAAGCATGAGCGCCACCGGGCGTTACAGACTTACTTACGACGCCAGGTGGTGCCCTGCGGGCCGTCTTCCAGAATGATGCCCATCTCGGTCAGACGGTTACGCGCCGCATCGGCCGCCGCCCAGTCTTTCGCCTGACGAGCTTCCAGACGCGCTTTGATCAACGCTTCAATTTCCGCCACTTCACCGTCGTCCGCCTGCGCGCCGCTCTGCAGGAACGCGTCCGGCTCCTGCTCCAGCAGGCCGAGTACGGAAGAGAGCTTGCGCAGATGAGACGCCAGCGCATTCGCTGCCGCCATATCTTCTGACTTCAGGCGGTTCACTTCGCGCGCCATGTCGAACAGCACCGAGTAGGCTTCCGGGGTGTTGAAGTCGTCGTTCATCACCTCAACGAAGCGCGCTTCGAACGCCTCGCCGCCTGCAGCAGGAACAGACCTGTCGGTACCGCGCAGCGCGGTGTACAGACGCTCCAGCGCCGAGCGCGCCTGCTTCAGGTTCTCTTCGCTGTAGTTCAGCTGGCTGCGATAGTGGCCGGACATCAGGAAGTAGCGCACGGTTTCCGCGTCGTAATACTTCAGCACGTCGCGCACGGTGAAGAAGTTGCCCAGCGATTTCGACATCTTCTCGCGGTCAACCATGACCATCCCGGAGTGCATCCAGTAGTTAACGTACTCGCCGCCGTGGGCGCAGGTGGACTGCGCGATTTCGTTTTCGTGGTGCGGGAACATCAGGTCTGAACCGCCGCCGTGAATGTCGAAATGTTTGCCCAGCTGCTTGCAGTTCATCGCCGAACATTCAATGTGCCAGCCCGGGCGGCCTTCGCCCCACGGGGATGGCCAGCTTGGTTCGCCCTCTTTGGACATCTTCCACAGCACGAAGTCCATCGGGTTACGCTTCACGTCAACCACGTCGACGCGGGCACCGGCCTGGAGCTGATCCAGATCCTGACGGGAAAGCGCGCCGTAGGCTGGGTCCGTCGGCACCGAGAACATCACGTCACCGTTATCAGCAACGTAGGCGTGACCGCGTGCGATCAGCTTTTCGGTGATCTCGATGATTTCGTGAATATGGTGGGTCGCGCGCGGCTCGCTGTTCGGGCGCTGAATATTCAGGGCGTCGAAGTCTTTGTGCATCTCAACGATCATGCGGTCCACCAGCGCCACAAAGCTTTCGCCGTTTTCATTCGCGCGCTTGATGATCTTATCGTCGATGTCGGTGATGTTGCGCACGTATTTCAGGTTGTACCCCAGAAAACGCAGGTAGCGTGACACCACGTCGAAAGCGACGAAGGTACGGCCATGGCCGATGTGACAGAGATCGTAAACCGTAATACCACACACGTACATGCCAACTTCCCCGGCATGGATAGGTTTAAATTCCTCTTTTTGGCGCGTCATTGTATTAAAGATTTTTAACATCGAAGATTCCATGTAAACACGTGTGTGGACGAAAACCGGGTATTCTACCCGTAATTCAAACCCGAAGCAGCACACAATGCAAGGTGATCGCATCCTGTGGTTATGCTATAACAAGCCCCTATAGATGACCCGAACGCGGGTCGACGTACCACAATAACGGAACAGGATGCAAAAATGGTTACTTTCCACACTAATCATGGCGATATCGTAATCAAGACCTTTGATGACAAAGCGCCTGAAACAGTTAAAAACTTCCTGGACTACTGCCGCGAAGGTTTCTACAACAACACCATTTTCCACCGCGTGATCAACGGCTTTATGATCCAGGGCGGCGGTTTCGAACCTGGCATGAACCAGAAAGCCACTAAAGAGCCGATCAAAAACGAAGCGAACAACGGTCTGAAAAACACCCGCGGTACGCTGGCGATGGCCCGTACTCAGGCACCACACTCTGCAACCGCGCAGTTCTTCATCAACGTGGCTGACAACGACTTCCTGAACTTCTCCGGCGAAAGCCTGCAGGGTTGGGGCTACTGCGTCTTCGCAGAAGTGGTTGAAGGTATGGACGTGGTTGACAAGATCAAAGCCGTCTCTACTGGCCGCAGCGGTATGCACCAGGACGTTCCTAAAGAAGACGTTGTGATTACAAGCGTGACCGTCAGCGAGTAATTCGTGGCGACACTCTTTATTGCGGATCTGCATCTGCAAACGGAAGAACCGGCGATCACCGCCGGTTTTCTGCGTTTTTTACGCGGTGAAGCGAAAAGCGCCGATGCGCTGTACATCCTGGGCGATCTGTTTGAAGCCTGGATTGGCGACGACGATCCCAACCCGCTGCATCGTGAAATAGCCTCGGCCATTAAAACGCTGGTGGATTCCGGCGTCCCCTGCTACTTCATTCACGGCAACCGTGATTTCCTGATAGGCCAGCGCTACGCCCGCGAAAGCGGCATGACGCTGCTGCCTGAAGAGCAGGTGCTCGACCTCTACGGCCGCAAGGTGCTGATCATGCACGGCGACACGCTCTGCACTGACGATACCGGCTACCTGGCGTTTCGCGCTAAGGTCCATACACCGTGGATCCAGACGCTATTCCTCGCGCTGCCGCTGTTTATCCGCAACCGCATCGCCGCCAGAATGCGCGCGGGCAGCAAGGCCGCCAACAGCAGCAAATCCATGACCATCATGGACGTGAACCCGCAGGCGGTCGTGAACGTGATGGAGAAGCATCACGTCCAGTGGCTTATCCACGGCCATACCCATCGTCCTGACGTGCATTCCCTTACCGCCAACGGCGAACCCGCCCACCGCGTGGTATTAGGTGCCTGGCACACTGAGGGATCGATGGTCAAAGTCACCCCAGAAGGTGTCGAACTGATCGCGTTTCCGTTTTAACCTTTTCTCGTCGTTTCGCTTATTTCTCAGCCACGCAACCGTTTTCCTTGCCCGTATAACATGCTATTCTCTGTGCCCTCGAAAGCAGTGTGTTTCGCACCACAGGAGTTTTAAGACGCATGTCTTCCCGCAATAATCCGGCGCGTGTCGCCATCGTGATGGGGTCCAAAAGCGACTGGGCTACCATGCAGTTCGCCGCCGAAATCTTTGAAATCCTGAATGTTCCGCACCACGTTGAAGTGGTCTCCGCGCACCGTACCCCGGATAAACTGTTCAGCTTCGCCGAAAGCGCCGAAGAGAACGGTTATGAGGTGATCATTGCCGGTGCGGGCGGCGCAGCACACCTGCCGGGCATGATTGCCGCCAAAACCCTGGTGCCGGTGCTGGGCGTCCCGGTACAAAGCGCCGCGTTAAGCGGTGTGGACAGCCTCTATTCCATCGTTCAGATGCCGCGCGGTATTCCCGTCGGCACGCTGGCGATTGGCAAAGCGGGCGCGGCAAACGCAGCCCTGCTTGCTGCCCAAATCCTGGCGACTCACGATAAAGATCTGCACCAGCGTCTGGCCGAATGGCGTAAAGCCCAGACCGACGAGGTGCTGGATAACCCGGACCCGCGAGGTGCGGCATGAAGCAGGTTTGCGTTCTCGGTAACGGCCAGTTAGGCCGCATGCTGCGTCAGGCCGGTGAGCCGCTGGGTATTGCCGTCTGGCCCGTCGGGCTGGACGCTGAACCTGAAGCCGTACCGTTCCACCAGAGCGTGATCACCGCCGAGATCGAACGCTGGCCGGAAACCGCGCTGACCCGCGAACTGGCGCGCCATAACGCCTTCGTGAACCGCGACGTGTTCCCGATCATTGCCGACCGTCTGACGCAAAAGCAGCTGTTCGACAAGCTCGGTCTGCCGACCGCACCGTGGCAGCTCCTGTCCGGTAAAAGCGAGTGGAATGATGTTTTCGCGATGCTGGGCGAGCTGGCCATCGTGAAGCGCCGCGTGGGCGGCTACGACGGCCGCGGCCAGTGGCGTTTACGCGCAGACGACACCGCCGAGCTGCCGGACGACTGCTACGGCGAGTGCATCGTCGAGCAGGGCATTAACTTCAGCGGTGAAGTGTCCCTGGTGGGCGCGCGCGGGCATGACGGGCACACCGTTTTTTACCCGCTAACGCATAACCTGCATCAGGACGGCATTCTGCGCACCAGCGTCGCCTTCCCGCACGCCAATGCTGACCAGCAGGCGCAGGCGGAAGAGATGCTCTCAGCCATCATGCACGAACTGGGCTATGTCGGCGTCATGGCGATGGAGTGCTTTATCACCCCGTCCGGCCTGCTGATTAACGAGCTGGCACCGCGCGTGCACAACAGCGGCCACTGGACGCAAAACGGCGCGTCCATCAGCCAGTTCGAGCTGCACCTGCGCGCGATCGCCGACCTGCCGCTGCCGCAGCCGGTGGTGAACAGCCCGTCGGTGATGATCAACCTGATCGGCACCGATCTGAACTACGACTGGCTGAAGCTGCCGCTGGTGCATCTGCACTGGTATGACAAAGAGGTTCGCGCAGGGCGTAAGGTCGGTCACCTGAACCTGAACGACTGCGATACCGATCGCCTGAGCGCCACCCTGGAAGCGATGATCCCTCTCCTGCCGCCGGAATACGCGAGCGGTATTGTCTGGGCACAGTCAAAGCTGAAGTAAGACATCTACGCCGGGGAGTTGACCTTCCCCTTCCCCGGCGTACAATCCCCGCCCATTGCTGCTGAGTTTTCTTCTGGAATAACCATGAACGATGGAACGGACTATCGCGCGATCCTCGCGTCTGATACCCCTTTAATCGACGTTCGCGCGCCGATCGAATTCGCCCAGGGCGCGATGCCTGCGGCGTTCAACCTGCCCTTAATGAACGACGACGAGCGCGCCGCCGTCGGCACCTGCTATAAACGGCAGGGCCCCGAGGCCGCGCTGGCGCTTGGCCATAGCCTGGTGAACGGCGAGACGCGTGAGACACGCATCAACGCCTGGCGTGAAGCCAGCCTTGCCCATCCTGAGGGCTTTCTCTGCTGCGCGCGCGGCGGCCAGCGCTCGCATATCTCACAGGCCTGGCTGAAAGAGGCGGGCATCGACTACCCGCTGATCCGCGGCGGCTATAAGGCCCTGCGTCAGACGGCGATTCAGGTGACCATTGAGCAGTCGCAAAAGCCGATGGTGCTTATCGGTGGCTGTACCGGGAACGGTAAAACCCTGCTGGTGAAGCAGCACGCGCAGGGTATCGATCTGGAAGGGCTGGCGCACCATCGCGGCTCGTCGTTTGGCCGCACGCTGACGCCACAGCTTTCCCAGGCCAGCTTTGAAAACCACCTTGCGGTTGAGCTGTTGAAAAAAGACGCCGCGCGCTGGGTGCTGGAAGACGAGGGCCGGATGATTGGCTCCAACCACCTGCCGGAGTGCCTGCGCGACCGCATGGTTGAAGCGCCTATCGTGGTGGTAGAGGATCCGTTTGAGATCCGTCTTGAACGCCTGCGCGAAGAGTATTTCGACCATATGTGGGCGGATTTTTCTGCCGCCTACGGCGAGGAAGCGGGCTGGAAAGAATACAGCGAGTACCTGCATCACGGCCTGTTCGCCATACGCCGCCGTCTGGGGCTGCAGCGCTTTGCGGAATTTACCGTCTTACTGGACGCCGCGCTTGTCAAACAACAACGTACTGGCAGCACGGATGCGCACTTCAGCTGGCTTGCGCCGCTGCTGAAGGACTATTACGACCCGATGTACGGCTATCAGCTGGAGAAAAAGGCGGAGAAGATTGTCTATCGCGGGACGTACGACGAGGTTGCTGACTGGCTTAATCGCTGAAAAAAGCCGGGTGGCAGCTACGCCTTACCCGGCCTACGCGTGCATTTGTAGCCCCGGTAAGCGCAGCGCCACCGGGGAACAGACGACTTAGAAGTCGTAACGCAGACGCACCAGGTTCATGTCGCCCAGGTTGTCGGTGCTGGAGGTGAACACGTGTTCGTAATCCACGCGGAAACCGTAATCCAGCTGGAAGCTGATACCCACGCCGTTATCGATGCGCTGGTAGTTACGACCGTTCACGTACTCAATGCGGTCGCCCATGAAGTAAGGCTGGATGGATTTAACCGCATACTGACCGATTGGGAATTTGTACCCTGCGAAGTACTCAATACCCCACGCGTCGCCCGCAAAGTAGTCGTTAACAGATACTTTTTTGGTGGTCAGGAAGTTCTGGTACCAGCCGCCGCCCGCGGAGAAGGTCCAGTTGTCCGGCGTCCAGCTCAGCGCGGTACCGAGAATGTTCTGGTCGTAGGTTTTGCTGTCGCCGTTGTCCGGGTTACGCATATCCGCACGGGTGTAGTTCCACGCGGCGCCCCAGGTCAGATCGGTGGTCAGGTGGTAATCCAGACCCAGTGAACCGCCGCCTTTACGCTTGTAGCGCAGGCCGTTGCCCGGCAGGTATTCGCTGTCTTCAAACAGGTAGGATGCGTAGATGTCAGCATCGCCCACGGTTTTCTTATATTTCAGCATCTGGCGTGAACGATAAGAACCGTCGTAATCGCCGTTGATACCGTTACCCGGTGCCTGGCCGATCATGTCGTAGTCCCAGATATCGGTTTTCGCGCCAACCACATCATAGTAAACGCTGTTCTGTTGACCGAAGGTCAGCGTACCCCAGGTGTCGCTCTTCAGACCGGTATAGAGCATACGACGGGAGGTGTCGTGCGCACCATCGGCGTAGTGGTTGTCCCAGTTGAACTGCGCGGGAATGTTCACACCCAGCTCGTAGTAGCTGATCCAGCTGATGTCATCAAACAGATAGTAGTCTGCTGCGAAACGGAAACGGGTGCCGCCGTCAAAACCGTTACGCTTGTAGCTGTTTTTACCGTCGTCGCCGGTCATGTTCTGGAACTGAGGACGAATACTGCCGCCAACGGTGAAGTTCAGACGGCTCAGCGGGTTACCTGCCTGTGGGTCTTGCTTAAGAACGGTGATTTCCGCCTGAGAAGCGAAGGTAGTCAATGCCACTGCCGCGCCGATCGTTGCCGCCAGCGCTGATTTTTTTATAGTCATTATTTTTCCTTAATAGACACGCTGCTAAATATTTAGCTGGTGAATATTAACTGGAAATAATCGGGCTGTGTCGGCGGGTTTTTAATGTTTTGTGCTACTAAACAGATGGTTATTCTCGTTTTGTGCTATTAAGTGATTGCACACCAGCATATAAACCGGTGCGCAATCATTACGGAAGTGAACTAACTGGCAAACTGGCGGAACAGGGCTTTGCCCTTTAATAACCGCGTACCGAGCCAGCCGCCACAGAGTGAAAGCAGCACTGCGCCGCAGAGGGGTAGCGTCAACCACAGCCGCCAGTCAGGCTCCCACGGGAAGTCGAACACCTTTGTCTGCAGCACCGCCAGCGCGGTCTCCGCGCCTATCGCCGCCACCAGACCGGCCACCAGCCCTAGCAGAGCAAATTCACTCCAGAGCGTGGCGCGCAGCAGCCGCTTGCTTGCCCCCAGCGTGCGGTAAACCACCAGTTCCTGATGCCGCTGGCGCATGCCCACCTGCACCTGCGCCAGCAACAGCAGCACGCCGCAGATCGTCACCAGCACCACCATGACTTCCAGCGCGCGGCTCACCTGCTCCAGCACCTGCCCCACCTGCTTCAGGATCGCGCCGATGTCCAGCAGGCTCACCGTCGGAAACTCCCGGTTAAGCTGGGTCAGCATGCCGTTGCCGTTTTCCCAGCGGAAGCTGGTGAGCCAGCTCTGCGGCTGGCCGTCCAGCGCACCAGCCGGGAAGATGAAGAAGAAGTTCGGCCGCAGGCTCTCCCAGTCCACCTTGCGCAGGCTGGTCACTTTGGCGCTGAAGTCCTGCGTATCGCCGGTAAACGTCACGCGGTCCCCGAGCTTCACGTTCAGGCGCGTCGCCAGCCCCTCTTCCATCGACACCTCCCCCGCTTTTGGCGGCCAGGTTCCGGCGGTAATCGGGTTATGGTCAGGACGTTTATCCTGCCAGGTCAGGTTCAGCTCGCGGTTAAGCGACTCATCTTTATTTCCCTCCGTCGGCTGGCCGTTGATCTGCGTCAGGCGCGCGCGCACGATGGGATAGAACGACTCAGGAATAATGTGGTGTTCCGACAGGAAGCCCTTCAGCGGCGTCACCTGTTCCGGGGCAATGTTGATCAGGAAATAGTTCGGGCTTTCTGGAGGAAGCTGCTGCTGCCAGCGATCCAGCAGATCGCCGCGCAGCACTAAAAGCAGCGCAAGAAGCATAAACGACAGCGAAAACGCCGACAGCTGGCTGAGCGTAGACCACGGCTGATGCAGCAGACGGTTGACCGCCAGCCGCACGGGCAGTGATTTCACCGTCAGCTTTCTCAGCACGTTGAGCAACAGCCAGCCGAGCACGCCGCACAGCAGCGCCAGCACCACGGCCCCCGCCAGTACGGCCCACAGCAGCGTGCTGCCCCCCATCAGCCAGGCCAGCAGCCCAACCGCCACGGCGAAAATGATCGGCAGATAAAACTTCAGCGGCCAGACGCTGGCAACCACGTCCTGACGCAGCACGCGCAGCGGCTGCGTCGCGAGCAGCAGCCGGTACGGACGTAGCCCTACCAGCAGCGAAATCACCGTCATCGCGCCAATTGCCCATAGCCACGGCCAGAGGCTGGCGGGCGGCAAGGCGGACGGGAGCACCGGCTTTAGCAGCACCATCAGCAGCTTCTCAAACAGCAGCCCGATAGCCCCACCGGTGATAGCAGACAGCGCCAGCACCATCAGCCACTGGCCGACGATCAGCTTGCGCAGCTGCGCCCGACCCGCGCCGAGGGTTTTGAGGATCGCCACAAGGTCGTAACGACTGCGGCAGTAGTGCCCCATCGCCACGGCCACCGCCGCCACCGCCAGCAGCAGGGTCAACAGAGCCGACAGCAGCAGGAACTGCTGAGAACGTTCAAGGGATTTGCCGAGCGCCCCTTCATCCTGTTCCAGCCCGTACCAGCGGTGTTCCGGCTTGAGCTGCGGCAGAAGCCATTTTTCATACGCATCAAGCTGCGCAGGCGTGCCGCCAAACTTGTAGCGCCAGGTGACGCGGCTGCCCGGCTGCACGGCGTTGGTTTTCGCCACGTCAGCGGTATTCATCATCAAACGTGGCGCAAGCTGGAACGGGTTAAAGCCGGAGTCCGGCTCCTGTACCACTTCTCCCGCAATCCTGAACGTCGCGTCGCCGACGTCGATGCTGTCACCCGTTTTCAGGTTCAGCAGCGCCATCAGACGCGGTGCCAGCAGGACCGTGCCAGGCGCGGGTTTTAATCCCGCCGGGCGGGTCTCCAGTTCACCGTACATTGGGTAGATATCATCGACGGCTTTAACGCTGGCCAGCTGCGGCGTGTCGCCTGCGAAGGTCATGGTCTGGAAGCTTATCTGCTCGCCCACCTTCAGCCCGGTCTTGCGCGCTTCCTCAATCCAGCCGGGCGGAACGGCGCGCGAACTTTGCAGCGCCCTGTCCCCCGCCATAAATTCCCGGCTCTGCTGGCTGAGCCCTTTTTCCATCCTGTCACTGACGCTGCCGAGCGCCAGCACGCAGGCCACCGCCAGGCTTAACGCCAGCCAGACAATCAGCAGCGAGGGCGAGCGCCACTCGCGCCAGAACCAGCGGGCAATCATGCTTCCTCCTGAAGAATACCGTTCACCAGGCGCAGGCGGCGGTCGCAGCGGGCGGCCAGCTGCGGATCGTGCGTCACCAGAATCAGCGTGGTGCCGTGCTCGCGGTTGAGCGAAAACAGCAGATCGGCAATCTTGTCCCCGGTTTTACGGTCAAGGTTACCGGTGGGTTCATCGGCAAACAGCACTTCCGGGCGACCGTTAAACGCGCGCGCCAGCGCCACGCGCTGCTGCTCGCCGCCCGAAAGCTGCGCCGGAAGGTGGCCAAGGCGTTTGCCCAGCCCCAGCTGCTCCAGCAGGGCTTTGGCGTGTTCGCGACTTTCACGCGTATTTTCACCGCGCAGCAGCCCCGGCAGCTCCACGTTTTCCAGCGCGTTCAGCGTCGGGATCAGCATGAAGGACTGGAAGACAAAGCCGATATGGCGAGCGCGCAGCGCGGCGCGCGCCTCTTCATCCAGCTGGTGCAGCGGCTGCCCGACCAGGTGGACCTCCCCACTGCTGCCGTCGTCCAGTCCGGCCAGAATCGCCAGCAGCGTGGACTTCCCGGAGCCGGACTCACCGATCAGCGCGATGGTTTCGGCGCGTTTGACAACGAGTTCAACTCCGGTGAGGATGGACAGCTCGTGTTCTCCCTGACCGACGGACTTCTTAAGACGATGAACTTCAACACTGTTTTCCGCTGGCATTTGCCCTTCCTGTTTTTGATTCTGATGACCTTCCGCGCGGCGGCTGCGGACACGTTACTGATTCTGGGCGACAGCCTGAGCGCAGGCTATCGCATGGCGGCCAGCGCGGCGTGGCCTGCATTACTCAATGACAAATGGCAGACCCAAACGTCCGTCGTCAACGGTAGCATCAGCGGTGATACCTCACAGCAGGGGCTTTCGCGCCTTCCCGCACTGCTCAAACAGCATCAGCCGCGCTGGGTGCTGGTCGAACTGGGGGGTAATGATGGCCTGCGCGGCTTCCAGCCTCAGCAAACCGAGCAAACCCTGCGTACCATTTTGCAGGAGATCAAAGCAGCGAACGCCCAGCCGCTGCTGATGCAAATTCGCCTGCCGGCTAACTACGGCCGTCGGTATAATGAAGCCTTTAGCGCGATTTACCCTAAGCTTGCCAAAGAGTTTGATATTCCCCTGCTGCCATTTTTCATGGAAGAGGTCTATCTGAAACCCCAATGGATGCAAGACGACGGTATTCATCCCAATCGCGATGCACAGCCGTTTATTGCCGACTGGATGGCAACCCGGCTGGCTCCTTTAGTTAAACATGACTCGTAATTCAGCGGAGTTCCTGACAGGTAAAGTTATGCAAAAATCGGTCTTAATAACAGGATGTTCCAGCGGAATTGGCTTTGAAAGCGCGCTCGAGTTGAAGCGTCAGGGATTTCGGGTGCTGGCGGCCTGCCGCAAACCTGAAGATGTTGAACGCATGAACGGCATGGGCTTCACCGGCGTGTTGCTGGATCTGGACTCACCGGAAAGCGTTGAACGCGCGGCGGATGAGGTCATCGCCCTGACCGATAACCGTCTGTTCGGCCTGTTCAATAATGCTGGATTCGGCGTGTACGGCCCGCTGGAGACCATCACGCGCGAACAGCTTGAACAACAGTTTTCCGCGAACTTTTTCGGCGTACATCAGCTCACCATGCGCCTGCTTCCCGCCATGCTGCCGCACGGTGAAGGACGCATCGTCATGACCTCCTCGGTAATGGGGCTGATTTCCACCCCGGGCCGCGGTGCCTACGCGGCCAGCAAATATGCGCTGGAGGCCTGGTCCGATGCCCTGCGCATGGAACTGCGCCACAGCGGCATCAAGGTCAGCCTGATTGAACCCGGCCCGATCCGCACCCGCTTCACCGAAAACGTCAACCAGACCCAGTCGGACAAACCGGTCGAAAACCCCGGCATTGCCGCACGCTTTACGTTAGGTCCTGAAGCGGTTGTCGCCAAAGTGCGCCATGCTTTTGAGAGCGATAACCCCAAACTGCGTTATCCGGTCACACTGGTGACCCATGCCGTTGGCTGGCTAAAACGCCTTCTGCCGGGCCGGATGATGGACAAAATTTTACACGGCTGAGTTGAAGCATCGCCGCTCATCCCCATGTAAAGAACAAACCGACAAAAGAGAAAGCCGCATGTCCGTACAGAATATCGTCAATATTACTGAAGCAAACCTGCAACAGACGCTGGAACAGTCGATGACCAAACCGGTGCTGTTCTACTTCTGGTCTGAACGCAGCCAACACTGTCTGCAGCTGACGCCGGTACTGGAGAGCCTTGCCGCGCAATACAATGGTCAGTTCATTCTCGCTAAGCTGGACTGTGACGCCGAGCCGATGGTGGCGTCTCAGTTTGGCCTGCGCGCCATTCCCACCGTCTATCTGTTCCAGAACGGCCAGCCTGTTGATGGCTTCCAGGGGCCGCAGCCGGAAGAGGCGATCCGCGCCCTGCTGGATAAAGTCCTGCCGCGCGAAGAAGAGCTGAAAGCGCAGGAAGGCATGGCGCTGATGCAGGAAGGCAAATACGACGAGGCGCTGCCGCTGCTCAAAGAGGCGTGGCAGCTGTCGAATCAGAACAGCCAGATTGGCCTGCTGCTGGCGGAAACGCAGATCGCCCTGCACCGTTCAGAGGACGCGGAAGCCGTACTCAAGACCGTTCCGCTCCAGGATCAGGACACCCGCTATCAGGGGCTGGTCGCACAGATTGAGCTGCTGAAACAGGCGGCGGACACCCCGGAAATTCAGCAGCTGCAGCAGCAGGTTGCCGACAACCCGGCGGACGCCGCGCTGGCAAGCCAGCTGGCGCTGCAGCTGCACCAGGTGGGGCGTAACGAAGAGGCGCTGGAGCTGCTGTTCAGCCATCTGCAAAAGGATCTCGCTGCCGCAGACGGTCAGGCGCGTAAGATGTTCCAGGAGATCCTGGCCGCGCTGGGCACCGGAGACGCGCTGGCGTCGAAGTATCGTCGTCAGCTGTACGCGTTGCTCTACTAGCAAAAAAATCCCCGGTGGCGCTAACGCTTACCGGGCCTACAAAAGACGGTTTATTCCGATTTTTTCAACTGCGTCACCACCAGCTGGTGACGCGCGTTGTAGAACTTCCGATAGGTCAGGTAGCAGGCAATGATGGTGGACAGGCTTGCCGTTGAGAGCAGCATAAAGGTCACCATGATCTGATACTTAATCGCTTTTACCGGATCGATACCGGCAAAAATCAGCCCCGACATCATGCCCGGCAGGCTCACCAGCCCCACCGTTTTGGCGGAATCTACCGTTGGGATCAGCGATGAACGAATGCTCTCACGAATCAGCCGCGCCGAGGCCACTTTTGGCGTTGCCCCCAGGCTTAGTTTCTCCTGCAGCTGCTGCTGTTCGCTGCTGAATCGCTGTCCGAGGTTGTTGTAACACAGCCCCACGGCGACCATGGCGTTCCCCGCAATCATCCCGGAAATGGGGATCACCTGCATTGGTGTGAATTCAATGGAACCCGACAGCACCAGAACCGCCAGCGTGAGCGCCGTACCGGTCGTGATGGCAATAAACGAAGAGACAAACGCTTTATCGATATACTTGCTGCGCTTTTGCGCATTCCACGCGGCATTGAAGCAGATAAACAGCACCATCAGCAGGGTCAGTACCGCATGGTTGACGTTGAAAATGTACTTCAGCACATAGCCAACGATGATGAGCTGAATTACCGCGCGGCAGATGCTCCACAGAATGTCTTTTTCCAGTCCCAGCTTTTCCCGGTAGCTGACAACAATCGCAATCAATACCAGCACCATCGAAAACGCCAGCGATTCATTGGTAATGTTATGTTCACCCACGGTTTGCCTCCTGCATTTTCCCGCCGTGCGGCTGAAGCGTGATGACATCATCCGCATGGCTTATTTCGTTAGCATCATGCGTTACCCACAGCACGCCAATATTCTGCTCGCGGGCGTAGCGATGAATAATGTCGTTGACGTTGCGTTTGTTCGCGTCATCCAGCGCGCTGG
Source organism: Enterobacter quasimori (assembly GCF_018597345.1). NCBI lineage: Bacteria > Pseudomonadati > Pseudomonadota > Gammaproteobacteria > Enterobacterales > Enterobacteriaceae > Enterobacter > Enterobacter quasimori. Next base: position 1,521,253 of record NZ_JAHEVU010000001.1, read on the forward strand.
TGATCTCGTCGAGCAGCAACACCTTCGGCAAGAACTGCAGATTGCGGATCAGCGACACGCGCTGTTTTTCCCCGCCGGACAAGGTGTTAATAGATTTCGTCAGGGTCTCCGGCGGCAACCCAAACTGCGCCAAATCGGTGATAAATTTTTCAGGCTCCGGGCTCATGCTGCGTATTTTCCACGGGAAAATCAGGTTGTCGTAAACCGTATCACCAAACAGCGTTGGCGTTTGCACGCAATAAGAGACCTGCTGCCGATACCTTTCCGGTGAAAGTGTGGCAATATCCTTCCCTTCAAAAAGTATTGCACCCTCCGTTGGGCTCAACAGCGAAGCCACTATTTTCAGCAACGTACTTTTGCCACAGCCTGACGGACCGGCGATCAGTTTGAATTCACCTGGTGAAAGACAAAAATCGACATGTCGAAGGATGGTGTTTCCCCCCACGCCGAACCCAACATCCCTGATATGCAAAAGTTTTTTTTGATCGTTCATTCCGCTTCCGTTAACAGATTTTTGTCATTACTGCCTGTAGCATAATCCTTTCACCTGCACAGTGCGAATAGCCTTAATCTATAGCAAGTGTTAAACTTTTCGCACGCTAATTGTCACCTATCACTACAGGAAGTAAGCCGCATGACACATATCTTTTATGAGTTCCCTTCCCTGAAGCCTGGTGTTCCCGATGTCGAAACATTAATGGAAGTCATCAAATCTTCGGAACTCACAAGTTTTGTCATCGGTGCAGAGGTTGTCGATTTTGTTAAAAAGGCTCTCATCGTGAATACCACGATAGGCAGTTTCAAAAATTGCTATTTCGCCTTCGACAATGGCACCCACTTCCTTGAATTTGATGGCAAGGGAAAGTCGAAACGCTTCAACGACGTGCCCAACTGGTTCGTCTCTCCGGCTGAATTTTCTCGTACTCAGTGGCTTATCAACCACGATCTTGCTGACGTAAAGGCAACCCAGTTCATTGACGTGCTGATGTCCTACCCGCTGAAGGAGCGCCGCGCGCACTGTAATTTGTTATTCGGGCTGGAGCTGGAAAAGGTGAATGCGGTTCCGGCAGCAGCGTCAAAGGCGGGCAGAATCGGCAATAAAAACGGCAAAACCACCAAACCGCGCGTGACCGATCTGGGATCGTTTGAATTGTTTAGCCAGTTCTTTGCGCGTATGAAAACCGCCGTACTGGCCGATGAGTTCCCAACCCTGCAGGTACTGACCGGAATGGATAACATGGCAAAAGCGCCACATAACCTAAAGCAAGGTATTCGAACCTGGTTTAAGGCAATTACCGGGGATCTCCCGCCAAACAACAAGCGTGTTGAAGCGGGAAATGCGGTTTTGTTCTGCGCCCCGATCCGCGAACACATTCAGCAGATAGAGACGGTTGGCCTGGCGAATTACTATCAGGGATTATCCAAAGCGATTGCCGCTGCGGGTGATGGCTTCATTTCTGACTTTACCTATACTTACGAACAATAAACACGCCGTTTTCTCATCACAGCATTCAAAACAGGAGGTTTTATGCTCATCGTTGTTCCCGTCCTTATTTTTGTTGCGCTGGTCATTGTGGGCGCTGGCGTCAAAATAGTTCCTCAGGGTTATCAGTGGACAGTAGAGCGCTTCGGCCGCTATACCAACACGCTCCAGCCGGGCCTAAGCCTGATTGTCCCCTTCATGGACCGCATTGGTCGTAAGATCAACATGATGGAGCAGGTGCTGGACATTCCGTCCCAGGAAGTGATCTCCAAGGATAACGCCAACGTCACCATCGACGCCGTCTGTTTTATTCAGGTGATAGATGCGCCAAAAGCGGCCTATGAGGTCAGCAACCTGGAGCTGGCGATCGTCAACCTGACGATGACCAACATCCGTACCGTGCTCGGCTCGATGGAGCTGGACGAGATGCTCTCTCAGCGCGACAGCATTAATACCCGCCTGCTGCACATTGTCGACGAGGCAACGAACCCGTGGGGGATCAAGGTCACCCGTATTGAGATCCGCGACGTGCGCCCACCGGCTGAACTGATCGCCTCCATGAACGCCCAGATGAAAGCCGAGCGAACCAAGCGCGCCTATATTCTGGAAGCCGAAGGGGTACGCCAGGCGGAGATCCTCAAAGCGGAAGGGGAAAAACAGTCGCAGATCCTGAAAGCGGAAGGCGATCGTCAGTCCGCATTTTTACAGGCGGAAGCGCGCGAACGTTCGGCAGAAGCGGAAGCCCGTGCGACGCAGATGGTGTCCGAGGCGATTGCCGCCGGTGATATCCAGGCCGTGAACTACTTTGTCGCGCAAAAATATACCGATGCGCTGAAAGAAATTGGCTCGGCGAACAACAGTAAAGTGGTGATGATGCCGCTGGATGCGAGCAGCCTGATGGGCTCTATCGCCGGTATTGCCGAACTGATCAAAGACAGTGGAAACGAGCGTAAAAAATGATTGAGCTGATCGTTGCGCATCCTCATGCCTTCTGGCTAAGCCTCGGCGGCTTACTGCTGGCGGCGGAGATGCTGGGCGGCAACGGCTACCTGCTCTGGAGCGGCGTTGCCGCGGTCATTACCGGGCTGGTCGTCTGGCTGCTGCCTGTCGGCTGGGAGTGGCAGGGCGCGCTGTTTGCACTGCTCACGCTGGTGGCCGCGTGGCTGTGGTGGCGCTGGCTGAACCGGCAGGTGAAAGAGCAGAAACCGGCAGACGCCCACCTTAATCAACGCGGGCAGCAGATTGTCGGCAAGCGTTTTACGCTCGACAGCGCACTGGTGAACGGACGCGGGCACATGCGGGTGGGCGACAGCTCGTGGCCGGTGGTGGCCGACGATGACCTCAGCGCCGGTACCCAGGTCGAGGTCATTGCGGTGGAAGGCATTACCCTGCGGGTGAAAGCCTGCTAAGCGTGAGTTTTGCGGTGGCAGCAGCCGGCAAGGTTATCGATAATCGGGCAGTCGGCGCTGTCATCCCCCGGACAGGACTCCGCGAGCTGCAGCAGCTGTTCGCGCATCGCCTGCAGCTCTACAATGTGGCGTTCAATCTCCGCCACTTTTTCCAGCGTGCGTTTTTTCACGTCGGCGCTGTGGCGCTTCGGATCGTTGAACAGGTTAACCAGCTCGCCGCACTCTTCCAGATTAAACCCCACCTGTCTTGCCTGGCGCAGCAGCGTCAGTTCATCAAGATGCAGCTGCGTGTAGCTGCGGTAGCCGTTTTCACTGCGCAGCGGCGGCGTGACCAGCCCTTTCTCTTCGTAAAAGCGAATCGCTTTGCTGGTTAAGCCGGTTTTTTTCGCAACGTCACTGATATTCACATTTCCCCCTTGACCTTCCCCTTGATGGAAGGTTTAACCTTGATAACAGTTAGCGAAAAGCAGAGTGAAGGTCAACAATTGACCAGAACATTATACGGGAGTTTTGTTATGTCTCACACTATCGACCTGACGCTGGACGGCCTCTCCTGCGGCCACTGCGTCAAACGCGTTAAAGAAAGCCTGGAACAGCGCCCTGACGTTGAAAGCGCTGACGTGACTATCGATCATGCCGCCGTGATCGGCAGCGCCAGCGCGGATGCGCTGATCGATACCATCAAGCAGGCCGGTTACGGGGCGGAGTTAAGCCACCCAAAGGCTAAACCGCTGGCAGAGTCATCATCCCCGTCGGAAGCACTGACAGCGGCCACTCCTGAGCTTCCGGTAGCGGATGATATTGATGACAGCCAACAGCTGCTGATCAACGGCATGAGCTGCGCCAGCTGCGTCTCCCGGGTACAAAATGCATTGCAGGCCGTACCGGGCGTCGCACAGGCACGGGTAAACCTCGCGGAGCGCACTGCGCTGGTGATGGGCAGCGCCTCCGCCGCAGATTTAGTCCAGGCCGTAGAGAAAGCGGGCTACGGCGCGGAAGCGATTGAAGATGACATCAAACGCCGCGAGCGCCAGCAGGAAACGGCTGTCGCCACCATGAAACGCTTCCGCTGGCAGGCCATCGTCGCGCTGCTGGTGGGTATCCCGGTGATGGTGTGGGGCATGATCGGTGACAACATGATGGTCACTGACGACAACCGCACGCTGTGGCTGGGGATTGGTGCGATCACGCTCGCCGTGATGGTCTTTGCAGGCGGACATTTCTATACCAGCGCCTGGAAGAGCCTGAAAAACCGCACCGCGACGATGGATACGCTGGTCGCGCTCGGGACCGGCGCGGCCTGGCTCTATTCGATGAGCGTGAACGTCTGGCCCCAGTGGTTCCCGATGGAGGCGCGGCATCTTTACTACGAAGCGAGCGCGATGATTATCGGCCTGATTAACTTAGGCCATATGCTGGAAGCCCGCGCCCGCCAGCGCTCCTCGAAGGCGCTGGAAAGATTGCTTGATTTAACGCCGCCGACGGCACGCGTGGTGACCGACGAGGGTGAAAAAAGCGTTCCGCTGGCCGAGGTTCAGCCCGGCATGACGCTGCGCCTGACGACGGGCGATCGCGTTCCGGTTGACGGCGCAATTCTCCAGGGCGAAGCCTGGTTCGATGAGGCCATGCTGACCGGGGAACCTATCCCGCAGCAAAAATCCCGGGACGATAGCGTGCACGCAGGCACGGTCGTCCAGGACGGCAGCGTGCTGTTCCGCGCCAGCGCGGTCGGTAGCCACACCACGCTGTCGCGTATTATCCGCATGGTGCGTCAGGCGCAGAGTAGTAAACCCGAAATCGGCAAACTTGCCGACAGGATCTCCGCCGTTTTTGTTCCGGTGGTGGTCTGTATTGCCCTGCTGAGCGCGGCAATCTGGTATTTCTTTGGGCCAGCACCGCAAATCGTCTATACCCTGGTGATTGCCACCACGGTGCTGATCATCGCCTGTCCTTGCGCCCTTGGCCTGGCGACGCCGATGTCGATTATCTCCGGCGTCGGACGTGCCGCCGAGTTTGGCGTGCTGGTGCGTGATGCCGATGCCCTGCAGCGTGCGAGCACCCTGGACACGCTGGTCTTTGACAAAACCGGTACGCTGACCGAAGGGAAACCGCAGGTCGTGGCGGTGCATACTCTTGGCTTCTCAGAGGCTGACGCGCTGCGTCTCGCCGCCGCGCTGGAGCAAGGGTCCAGCCACCCGCTGGCCCGCGCCATTCTCGATAAAGCCAGTGACGCTACCCTGCCGCAGGTCAGTAACTTCCGCACCCTGCGCGGGCTCGGGGTGAGCGGCGAAGCCGACGGCCACACGCTGCTGCTGGGGAATCAGGCGCTGCTCAATGAAAACGGAATTGATACTTCATCGCTGGAAGGCGAACTGATTGCTCAGGCATCACAGGGCGCAACGCCCGTACTGCTCGCTGTAGACGGTAAAGCTGTCGCCATGTTGTCGGTGCGCGATCCCCTGCGCCAGGACAGCGTGGATGCGTTAAAACGTCTGCACCGTGCGGGCTATCGTCTGGTGATGCTGACCGGGGATAACCCAACAACGGCCAACGCCATCGCCAAAGAGGCGGGTATTGATGACGTCATTGCGGGCGTACTGCCGGATGGCAAAGCGGATGCCATCAAGAACCTGCAAAGTCAGGGCCGTCAGGTGGCCATGATCGGTGACGGTATTAACGACGCACCGGCGCTGGCGCAGGCAGAAGTGGGTATTGCCATGGGCGGCGGGAGCGATGTCGCGATTGAAACGGCGGCCATTACCCTGATGCGCCACAGCCTGATGGGCGTTGCGGATGCGCTGGCGATTTCGAAGGCCACGTTGCGCAACATGAAGCAGAACCTGCTCGGGGCATTTATTTATAACGTCTTCGGCATTCCGATTGCCGCCGGGATTTTATGGCCGCTGACGGGCGCGCTGCTGAACCCGGTGGTTGCCGGGGCGGCAATGGCGCTATCCTCCATTACCGTGGTGAGCAACGCCAACCGTCTGCTGCGGTTTAAACCGAAAGATTGAACCTTGTTCTCGTACGCGCTAGCATGATCCTTTCGGTCATGGAGCGCGTATGAGTCTGTTTAATCGTATAAAAGCATCGTTTCGCGCCCTCTTCCCCCGACGTTATGCCTGGCCCGGTATGGATATCTCACTTCCGGGCGGGCAACACCTGCACCTTGTAGGAAGCATCCATATGGGCACGCAGGATATGTCCCCGCTGCCCGCTGGCCTGATAAAACTGCTGAAGAATGCCGACGCGCTGGTCGTCGAGGCGGATATTTCGGGCCATGAATCCCCCTTTGCGGGTCTGGAGAGCGATCGTCCTCTTGCGGAGCGTCTCAGCGAAGCCCAGCTTACCGAACTGACGCGGCTCGCGGATGAAACCGGTCTATCGCTCGCCATGCTGGACACCCTTCCGCTCTGGCAAATTGCCATGGTGCTGCAGGCGACGCAGGCGCAGCGTCTGGGGCTGCGCGGTGATTACGGCATTGATTATCAGCTGCTGAATACGGCAAGAGCGCGCAATCTCCCGATCGTTGAACTGGAAGGCACGGACAGCCAGATCGGTCTGCTGCGGCAGCTTCCCGATGACGGTCTGATCCTGCTGGATGACACCCTAACCCACTGGCACACCAATGCCCGTCTGCTGCAAACCATGATTGGCTGGTGGCTTGATGCTCCGCCGGCGGACAGTAAGCTTGTGTTGCCGTCTACGTTCAGTGAATCGCTGTATGATGTGTTAATGAACGCGCGCAATCAGGCGTGGCGAGAAACGCTGCATGCCCTGCCTGCCGGGCGGTATGTCGTCGCGGTTGGCGCGCTGCATTTGTATGGGGAAGGGAACCTGCCTTCACTGCTAAAATAAAAAAATGGCCAATATTTCTATTGGCCCGTCAAAGAGGAATTTCATCGTTTTTATTATACCGAAGGAGACCTTCGGCTGAGCCGATTGTCGCTCAAAGTGACCATCACTGCCAATACTATTGCGCAAGATGGTGCTATTTTTTAGACAAACGTCAGGCGTATGCTATGGGCATATAATGTCTGTCGTCAGAAGGATAGCTATGACTCCCGCCGTTAAATTACTCGAAAAAAACAAAATATCTTTCCGGATCCACACTTACGATCACGATCCGAATGAAACCAATTTTGGTGATGAAGTGGTGCGCAAGCTAGGGCTAAACGCTGACCAGGTCTATAAAACGCTGCTGGTCGCGGTAAACGGTGATATGAAACATCTCGCCGTGGCGGTAACGCCCGTCGCCGGGCAGCTGGATCTGAAAAAGGTCGCCAAAGCGCTGGGGGCAAAAAAGGTCGATATGGCGGATCCGATGGTTGCGCAACGCACTACCGGATATCTGGTGGGCGGCATCAGCCCGCTCGGGCAGAAAAAGCGGCTGCCGACGCTGATCGATGCGCCTTCACAGGAGTTTGACACCATCTTTATCTCCGGCGGCAAACGCGGGCTGGACATTGAGCTGGCGGCGGACGATCTGGCGAAAATGCTGGACGCGAAGTTTGCGGATATTGCCCGCCGGGATTGAGGAAATTGCCCGGTGGCGCTGCGCTTACCGGGCCTACGGTTCGGATGTAGGCCGGGTAAGGCGAAGCCGCCACCCGGCACAAAATCCTCGCACTACTGCCAGCTCACCTCGCCTTTCGGCTCATACGCATTCACGTCAATCGGTGAATTCTGCTCGATGAACTGCTTCAGCACTTCCGCGTCGATAAAGCCGGTGTTCACGTAGCCCGGTTTAGTATCAATATGCGGATAGCCGTCGCCCCCCGTGGCGTTAAAGCTTAGCGTCGCCAGACGGTACGTTTTGGCCGGGTCAACCGGTTCGCCCTTGATCTTCAGATCGTTAAGCTTGCCGTCTTTCGCGACGAAACTCACGTTTGCAAACTGCGGGTAGGCGCCCGAGTCCGGCTTCATCTGCGCCACGGCGGTGAGGTAGTCAATCACCTCTTTCCCGCTCATATCCGCATACACCACCACGTTGCCGAACGGCTGTACCTTCAGCACGTCTTTATAGGTGATGTTTCCGCCTTCGATGGAATCACGAATGCCGCCGCCGCTCATTACGCCAAAGTCAGCGCCGGTGCGTGCTATTTGCGCCGCCAGCACCAGATGGCCCATGTTGGTCTGCACGAAGCGGACTTTGCTGCGGTCCCCTTCCAGGCGGCCATTGAGCGTACCAATCTTCACGTCCAGCTGCGCCTTGCCTTTGTTCTGGAACGGCGTCAGCAGGGAGAGCATCTGCTGGTTCTCTGCAATCTCAGGCGTGTAAAGTACGCGCTCACTTTTCCCGTCCGGGTAGGTGACCTTCTTCTTCAGGTTGACCGGAATGAGCTGATAGTGGACCAGCTTCATCTCGCCGTTACGGAACTCAAAATCTGCACGACCCACGTATTTACCCCACTCGTGCGCCTGTACGATCCAGATACCGTTCTGACGGTCCGGCGCGCACGGCGTGCCCGGCACGTAGTCCACCTGCTTTTTATTCTCGGACGCCATACACACCGGATCCTGTGAGTGACCGCCCACAATCATTGCCAGCGAGCCTGCCGGCAGGCTGCGCGCCATCTCGACGTCGCCCGGCGCATTGGAGCCGTGCGCGCCGTTGTCGTAGTGCCCCATGTGGGTGGTGGCGATAATCACGTCCGGTTTTTCGTTCTGCTGCAATTCCTGAATCACCAGCTTCGCTTCGTCTGCCGGTTTACGGAATTCGATATCAGTGAAGAACTCAGGGTTACCAATTTTGGCCGTGTCGTCGGTAGTGAGACCAATGACCGCAATTTTTAAGTCCTGACGCTTAAACAGCGCCCAGGGTTTAAACAGGCGTTCGCCGGTGCTTTTCTGATAAATATTGGCAGAGAGGAACGGGAATTTAGACCACTTCTCCTGCTGGCGCAGCACGCTCAGCGGGTTATCGAATTCATGGTTACCCACGGCCATCGCGTCGTAGCCAATCAGATTCATGCCGCGAAAGTCAGGCTCGGCATCCTGTAAATCAGATTCAGGCACGCCGGTATTGATATCCCCGCCCGAGAGCAGCAGCACGCTACCGCCTTCTGCGGCGACCTCTTTGCGAATACCGTCAACCAGCGTTTTTTGCGCCGACAGGCCATATTCCCCGTATTCACTGCGCCAGAAATGACCGTGGTGATCGTTGGTATGCAAAATGGTAATTTTATAGGTTTTGTCTTTTTCATATGCCTGTGCGGGCAGGCTTGTCAGCCCCCAGGCCGCTATCAACGCCAGCGCGACGCCACGCTTCATTAACTTCATCATCTCTCTCCCTGACCAATAGACAAACGCAAAAATTACAGTGACTCACAAGAATAGACAAATAAGTTTTCAGAATTGCGACTTTCTTCAAATGTCACGGACGGGTATGTTAGTTGGATAATAATTACACCCTGCATTTCTCATAACAAATCGACGTGGTATTTATGGCAATCAGTGAATCAACCCAGCCCGTCCCGGGCGCTCCGGCGTCGCCGCCAAAATCGCGCACTTCCTTTAAAGTTTTAGGCGCAATCAGTCTCTCGCACCTGCTCAACGACATGATCCAGTCGCTGATCCTGGCAATCTACCCGCTGCTGCAGTCCGAGTTCTCGTTAACCTTCGTACAGATCGGGATGATCACCCTCACCTTCCAGATGGCCTCTTCGTTGCTGCAGCCGGTGGTCGGTTACTGGACGGATAAATACCCAATGCCGTGGTCGCTCCCCATTGGCATGTGCTTCACCTTGAGCGGGCTGGTGCTGCTGGCAATAGCGGGCAGCTTTGAAGCGGTGCTTATCGCCGCCGCGCTGGTGGGGACAGGTTCGTCCGTCTTCCATCCGGAATCCTCCCGCGTGGCGCGTATGGCCTCCGGTGGTCGTCACGGCCTGGCGCAGTCCCTGTTCCAGGTAGGCGGTAACTTTGGCAGTTCCCTCGGCCCACTGCTGGCCGCGGTGATTATCGCCCCATACGGCAAAGGCAACGTGGCGTGGTTTGTGCTGGCCGCGCTGCTGGCGATTGTGGTACTGGCGCAAATCAGCCGCTGGTATGCCGCGCAGCATCGCGTGAACAAGGGCAAACCTGTAGCAAAGGTTATCAATCCCCTTCCCCGTAACAAGGTTATCCTGGCCGTAAGCGTGCTGCTGGTGCTGATTTTCTCGAAATACTTCTATATGGCGAGCATCAGCAGCTATTACACCTTTTATCTGATGCAAAAATTCGGATTATCGGTACAAAACGCGCAGTTCCACCTGTTTGCCTTCCTGTTTGCAGTGGCAGCGGGGACGGTGATTGGCGGGCCTGTCGGCGATAAAATCGGGCGTAAATATGTGATTTGGGGCTCAATCCTCGGCGTTGCGCCCTTCACGCTTATTTTGCCCTACGCAAGCCTGGAGTGGACGGGGATTTTGACCGTCATTATCGGTTTTATTCTGGCTTCTGCCTTCTCGGCCATTCTGGTCTACGCCCAAGAGCTGCTGCCGGGGCGGATCGGCATGGTTTCCGGGCTCTTTTTCGGATTTGCCTTCGGCATGGGCGGCCTTGGTGCGGCGGTATTGGGCATGGTTGCGGATCACACCAGCATCTTCCTGGTTTATAAAATCTGTGCTTTCCTGCCACTTCTGGGGATACTGACCATATTCCTGCCTGATAACCGTCACAAAGTGTAGTTTAGGGGTCGCCAAAGTTAAACTCTGGCGACCTTGCCCCCTTATGCCATAAGGGTTTCTTCTCACCTTCCCCATCAAACTTGTCCAAAAGGGCTTTTTTTCACGCTTATTGCTCTTTTATTCAAACTTCAACAATTATTCATAAACATAAGGGTAAAAATTGTCATAAACTATTACCTGGTCTTTTGGTATTCATGCCAAAAATGGAACACTCACCGCAAAAGGAGACGGAATGCACCACGCCACACCGCTTATTACCACCATTGTTGGTGGACTTGTGCTCGCTTTTATCCTTGGCATGATTGCCAATAAACTGCGTATTTCTCCTCTTGTCGGCTATCTGTTAGCGGGTGTACTGGCGGGTCCCTTTACGCCGGGTTTCGTGGCGGATACCAAACTGGCTCCCGAACTGGCGGAATTAGGCGTGATTCTGCTGATGTTTGGCGTCGGTCTGCATTTTTCCCTGAAGGACCTGATGGCGGTAAAGTCTATCGCCATACCGGGAGCGATCGCCCAGATAGGGGTGGCGACGCTGCTGGGGATGGCGCTTTCAGCGGTACTCGGCTGGTCGCTGATGACCGGCATCGTATTTGGGCTGTGTCTTTCAACCGCCAGTACCGTGGTGCTGCTGCGCGCGCTTGAAGAGAGACAGCTGATCGACAGCCAGCGCGGGCAAATCGCGATAGGCTGGCTGATCGTTGAAGATCTGGTGATGGTGTTAACGCTGGTGCTGCTGCCTGCCGTCGCCGGGATGATGGAAAAAGACAACGTCGGCTTAGCCTCGCTGGCGTTGGATATGAGTATCACCATCGGTAAGGTTGTGGCCTTTATCGCCATCATGATGCTGGTGGGCCGCCGTCTGGTGCCGTGGATCATGTCCCGCACTGCGGCGACAGGTTCCCGCGAGCTGTTCACCCTTTCGGTACTTGCTCTGGCGCTGGGTATCGCCTTTGGTGCCGTAGAGTTGTTCGACGTTTCGTTTGCGCTGGGCGCGTTCTTCGCCGGTATGGTGCTGAACGAATCCGAATTAAGCCACCGCGCGGCGCACGACACGCTGCCGCTGCGCGATGCCTTCGCCGTGCTGTTCTTCGTCTCCGTCGGGATGCTGTTTGACCCGCTGGTTTTGATCCAGCAGCCGCTGGCGGTGCTGGGCACGCTGGCGATCATTATCTTTGGTAAGTCCGTTGCCGCCTTCTTCCTGGTGCGGGTGTTTGGCCACTCGCCGCGGACGGCGCTGACCATTGCCGCCAGCCTGGCGCAGATTGGTGAGTTCGCGTTTATTCTGGCCGGTCTGGGCATGGCGCTTAATCTACTCCCGCAGGCCGGTCAGAATCTGGTGCTGGCGGGGGCGATCCTCTCCATCATGCTGAACCCGGTGCTGTTTGCCCTGTTGGAAAAATACCTCGATAAAACGGAAACCCTGGAAGAGCAGACGCTGGAAGAGGCCATCGAAGAAGAGAAGCAGATCCCGGTTGATATTTGCAACCACGCTCTGCTGGTCGGCTTTGGCCGCGTGGGCAGCCTGCTCGGTGAGAAGCTGATGGCGCAGGGCATTCCGCTGGTGGTGATTGAAACCTCACGCACCCGCGTCGACGAGCTGCGCGAGCGCGGCATTCGTGCGGTGCTGGGCAATGCGGCGAACGAAGAGATCATGAATCTGGCGCATCTGGACTGCGCCCGCTGGCTGCTGCTGACCATTCCGAATGGCTACGAGGCAGGTGAGATTGTCGCGTCCGCGCGCGCGAAGTGTCCGACCATCGAAATTATTGCCCGCGCGCATTATGACGATGAGGTGGAGTACATCACCGAGCGCGGCGCGAATAAGGTGGTAATGGGCGAACGTGAGATTGCGAATACGATGCTGACGCTGCTGGAGAAAGCGCCGGTTGAAGAGGCTGTTACAGGCTGAGTGTTGTGCGGCCTGGTCCCCTCACCCCAGCCCTCTCCCCATAGGGGAGAGGGTGTTCAAGTTCCCTCTCCCCTATGGGGAGAGGGTTAGGGTGAGGGGTTTTCTTTTACCGATCCCAATACGCCTCTTCGAGGCTGTCTTCCCGTTCCGGCAGGCCACGCGTTAAGCGCGGCGAGTGCTGGTTCAGCACCTGATAGCTTACGCGGTTGGCGTACTTGCATACCTGCGCCAGCGAGGAATAGGTCAGCCAGCTGAACTTATGCTTGCTGGAGTTCGGCACGTTGGTTTTGTGGTAGGCATTGGCGGTAATGTCGTGCAGCAGCGCGGCCAGCGCGCCGTCGCCCGCGCCGTTGGTGTTCATGATCTTCTCCGGTCCGCCCATATATGGCGCGATGTGAGAGTAGATGCGCAGCGGGTTAATGCAATCTTTATAACGCATGCCGCGGCTGAACTCGTACTGGTTGAACTCGGCAATCGCGCCGGGCAGCAGCGGGTGCTGGGTCTTGCGCTTGCTCTCTTCCTCCGTGAAGCCCGCCATGTACAGCCCAACCGGGCCAGCGGTGCAGAGCACCAGATCCACCCAGTCCAGCGCTTTGTCAGATGCCAGCAGCGGATCGCTTTCGCCGGTCAGCGCTTCGGCTTCTTCTTCGTTCATCGCCAGAATCGAAACGTGCTCTTTCAGGAACGCCTGCCACCATTCGGGGTTATCGGCAATCACGAATTTGGTCCCCAGCGTCAGGACGACCGGGACATCGTACTTCTTCGCGTACTCAATCGCCTTCATGGTCGCTTCCGGCATCGGCTCGCCCGGCTTGCATCGCACCAGGTAGGAGGTCAGCACCAGCGCCGAGGCGCCCGCAATCACCTCTTCGGGGATGCTTTCCGCGCGCAGCTTGTTCATATGCCCAGGGCTGATGGCAAAGGTCCGCTCGCCGGATTCGCCGATCAGCGTGAAGCAGCGGCCAATCGGCCCGTCAACGCCCTGCAGGTAGTTCAGATCGGTACGGCTGGAGGTGTTGCAGAGATAGCGGTAGGCATAGCCACCAATTTCGATATTGCTGCACATCACGCCGAGCAGCACCGAGCGGTCGTCTGCCAGGACGGAGTAGTTGTGCATGGTATTGCCGATGGTGCCACCGGCAAACTGATGGGTAATCAGGTTTTCGCGCACCAGCTCCTGGTACAGCGCTTCGGCAACGTCGTCTTCAATCACCAGCGAGTGACCGGCGCTCAGACCGTAACGCGCAACAAACGCATCATCCACTTTGGCTTCAATATCCACCAGCGTCTGATCGATACCCACCACCCATGCGGCGCTGGTTTCATTTTCAGGCTGGATTTGCTGCAGGAGCGGATCGCGAGCGTTAACGGGGAAGTAGTGTTTTGATTTACGTTTACCGGGAAATTTCATGGTCTGAACTGTGCAAGGAATAGAAGCCGGGAATGGTAGCACAAACCCGGCCTCAAGCGCGATCAGCGGCTGTTCGTCACCAGCGAGACCATCATGTCGATATGCTCTGGGGAGTCGTTAAGCGCCGGAATGTACTCGTACTTTTCGCCGCCAGCCTCAAGGAAAAATTCCCGGTTTTGTACCGCAATCTCCTCCAGCGTTTCCAGACAGTCGGCCGAGAAGCCCGGCGACATCACCTGAATGTGCTTCACGCCCTTCTCGCCCAGCATTTTGAGGGTTTCATCGGTGTACGGCGTCAGCCACGGCTCGCGGCCGAAGCGCGACTGGAAGGTCATCATTACCTTCTCCGGCGGCAGGCCAAGGGCGGAGACCAGCTCGCGGGTGGTATCGCGGCAACGCTGGGGGTAGTCATCCCCCTCGTTAGCGAAACGCTGCGGGATCCCGTGATAGGAAAGCAGCAGCAGATCCGGCTCGCCGTGCTTTTCAAACGACGCGCGCGCACTGTTAGCAAGCGCCTTGATGTAGAGCTCGTTATCCGCGTAGTCGCGAATAAAGGTCACGCCCGGAATGCGGCGGCGGGTCGCCAGTATGCGCGCCAGCTCGTCCCAGACGGCGGCAACCGTCGAGCAGGAGTACTGCGGGTAGAGCGCCAGCACGACGATATGGTCCACGCCCTGCGCCAGCAGGGATTCTACCGCGCTTTCCAGGGAGGGTTTGCCGTAGCTCATGCCGAGCGCAACGGGCATCTCCGGCAGGCGGGCAGCCAGCGCTTTTTCCTGACGACGGCTGTAGACCATCAGCGGCGAACCCTCTTCCATCCACACGGACTGATAGAGTTTGGCGACGCGCGGAGAACGAATCGGCAGAATGACGCCACGCAGCAGCGGCCACCACAGCAGTCTTGGGGTATCCACAACGCGCGTGTCGCTTAAAAACTGTCGCAGGTAGCGTTTTACCGCGTCTGATGTAGGTGCTTCTGGGGTGCCCAGATTGGCAAGCAGGATGCCGGTTTTCGCCTGACTCATTCACGCCTCTTAACCATTTGATAGGTTGTCAATTGTAGCGGAAATGCGTTTAAACGAAACCCATTGCTGTAATAGGTGAGATGAGAATATTTCTCACCCGGAGAACCCGGGTGAGAGCGGTGCAATTAGCCGAGGATTTTTTCCAGCTCTGCACGTACGTCAGCCACGGCTTTGGTACCGTCGACTTTGGCGTATTGGGTGTTACCCGCCTGCGCTTCTTTGGTGTAGTAGCCGATCAGCGGCGCGGTCATCTGATGGTATTCCACCAGGCGTTTACGCACGGTCTCTTCCTGATCGTCTTTACGGGTGGTCAGCTCTTCGCCGGTCACGTCGTCTTTGCCTTCAACCTTAGGCGGGTTGAATTTGATGTGGTAAACGCGGCCAGAAGCAGCGTGTACGCGACGGCCAACGATGCGGTCAACAATCAGCTCGTCCGGTACGTCGAACTCCAGAACGTAGTCCACGTTGATGCCCGCTTCTTTCATGGCGTCAGCCTGAGGAATGGTGCGTGGGAAGCCGTCCAGCAGGAAACCGTTACGGCAGTCTTCCTGAGCAATGCGCTCCTTGACCAGAGCAATCACCAGCTCGTCGGTTACCAGCTTGCCTGCGTCCATGATGTCTTTCGCCTGTTTACCCAGCTCGGAGCCAGATTTAACAGCGGCGCGCAGCATATCACCGGTGGAGATTTGCGGAATACCGTATTTCTCCATGATGAACTGAGCCTGAGTTCCTTTACCCGCGCCCGGAGCGCCAAGCAGAATAATACGCATTGCGAAAATCCCCTCAAAAGTCGTTTCAATTTTTCAAAAGCGCTAAACAATACCACCAGAACGGGCGTGGCTCAAGGAAGGCAGGAAGGCTGAAACGGTTAACGGGGGGAGATTATTTGGGAGGGTGCGAGGGATCCCCCTCACCCTAACCCTCTCCCCAAAGGGGAGAGGGAACTTGAACACCCTCTCCCCTTTGGGGAGAGGGTAGGGTGAGGGGCAGGTGTTTAATTACGCCAGCAGCAGCGCATTCACACGTTTAATGAACAGGTTAGGATCTTCCAGCGTACCGCGCTCGGCCAGCAGGGACTGATCCAGCAGCAGTTCAACCCACTCCGCAAAGCGGGCGTCGTCCTGGGTATCCGCCGCGCGTTTCACCAGCGGATGATCCGGATTAAGCTCAAAGATATATTTCACTTCCGGCACGGCCTGTCCCGCCGCAGCGAACAGTTTCGCCATCTGGGTGCTCATTTCGTCGGCATCGGTGGTGACGATGGCCGGGGTGTCGGTCAGACGGTGGGTGAAACGCACCTCTTTCACGCGGTCGCCCAGCAGCGTTTTCACGCGCTCAACGAACGGCTCCAGCGCCTTCTCGGCTTCTTTCGCGTTCTCATCCACTTCATCCGCCAGCTTGTCGATGGACTCGTCGGCTTTGGCAACGGACTGGAACGCCTTACCGTCGAACTCAGTCAGGTAGTTCATCATCCACTCGTCGATGCGGTCTGAAAGCAGCAGCACTTCGATGCCTTTCTTGCGCAACAGCTCCAGGTGCGGGCTGCTCTTCGCCGCCGCGTAGCTGTCGGCGGTGATGTAGTAGATCTTCTCCTGCCCTTCTTTCATGCGGGAGACGTACTCTTCCAGCGACACTGTCTGCGCGGAGGAGTCAGTATGCGTTGAGGCGAAGCGCAGCAGTTTAGCGATGGTTTCAACGTTCGCGGTGTCTTCTGCCGGGCCTTCTTTCAGCACCAGGCCGAACTGTTTCCAGAAGGTCTGATATTTTTCCGCATCGTCTTTCGCCAGTTTTTCCAGCATCTGCAGCGCACGTTTGGTCAGGGCGTTGCGCAGGTTACGGGTGACAGTGCTGTCCTGCAGAATTTCACGGGAGACGTTCAGCGGCAGGTCGTTGGAATCGATCAGGCCGCGGACAAAGCGCAGGTAGTTCGGCATGAACTGCTCGGCGTCGTCCATGATGAAGACGCGCTGCACGTACAGCTTCAGGCCGTGCTTGTGATCGCGGTTCCACATGTCCCACGGCGCCTGTGCCGGGATGTACAGCAGGCTGGTGTACTCCTGCTTACCTTCCACACGGTTGTGGCTCCAGGTCAGCGGGTCGGTAAAGTCGTGGGCGATGTGCTTGTAGAATTCGTTGTACTCGTCGTCTTTAATTTCAGACTTGTTGCGCGTCCACAGCGCCTGCGCCTTGTTGATTTTCTCCCAGGAAACCACGGTTTCACCGTCTTTCTCTTCCTGTTTTTCAATCTCGACCGGCAGGGCGATGTGGTCGGAATATTTGCTGATGATGGAGCGCACGCGCCAGTCGTTCAGGAAATCATCTTCCCCTTCACGCAGGTGCAGGGTGATTTCGGTGCCGCGGTCCGCTTTGGTGATGTCATCAACGGTGTATTCGCCTTCCCCTTTGGATTCCCACAGCACGCCGTTTTCAGCGCTGTCACCCGCCGCACGGGTGCGCACGGTGACTTTGTCCGCCACGATGAACGCCGAGTAGAAACCGACGCCGAACTGGCCGATCAGCTGACTGTCTTTCGCCTGGTCAGAGCCCATGGACTCCAGGAACGCCTTAGTGCCGGATTTCGCGATGGTCCCGAGGTGGTCGATCACCTCGTCGCGGTTCATCCCGATGCCGTTATCGGCGATAGTCAGGGTGCGGTTCTCTTTATTAAACGAGACGCGCACGCGCAGCTCGCCGTCGCCTTCGTACAGATCCGGGTTAGACAGCGCGCGGAAGCGCAGCTTGTCCGCCGCATCCGAGGCGTTGGAAATCAGCTCACGCAGGAAAATTTCTTTGTTGGAATACAGGGAATGGATCATCAGGTGCAGAAGCTGTTTTACTTCTGACTGGAAACCGCGGGTTTCTTGTCCTTTCATCTATGTCGACCTCAACAATGCCATTTAATGGGGTTGTAAAACGTTGAGTGAGAGATGGGGATACGGGGGGAAATTTTCAAGCGGAGGCCGCGCGCGCAGCCTCCGTTTGGTCAGAAAATAATCTTGTGACGCCCGGCCAGAGAGTGCGACAGCGTGGTGCCGTCCACCATCTCCAGCTCGCCGCCCACCGGCACGCCGTGGGCGATGCGGCTGGCGTCAACGCCGTACTGCGAGCACAGCTCGGCGATGTAGTTGGCGGTTGCCTCCCCTTCCACCGTCGGGTTGGTGGCGAGGATCACCTCTTTGATGGTTTCGGACTCAAGACGCTGTTCAAGGCGGTCGAGACCGATATCATCCGGGCCAATACCGTCCAGCGGGGAGAGATGCCCCATCAGCACGAAGTAGCGGCCGGAAAACTGCCCGGTTTGTTCGATAGCGTAGATATCCGCCGGACTCTCCACCACGCAAATCTGACCGTTTTCCTGACGACGCGGGTTCGTGCAGATGTTACACACGTCCTGCTCGGTAAAGGTGCGGCAGTCCGCACAGTGACCAATTTCTGACATGGCGCGGGTTAAAGCCTGCGCCAGGCGCATCCCGCCGCTGCGGTCGCGCTGCAATAGCGTAAACGCCATGCGCTGCGCCGACTTCGGGCCAACGCCCGGCAGGCAGCGCAGTGCTTCCATTAACTGCGTGAGCAGCGGACTGGTTTGCATCAGAATGGCATCTTGAAGCCAGGCGGCAGCTGCATGCCGCTGGAAACGGAGGCCATTTTCTCTTTCTGAGTTTCGTCGATACGGCGCGCGGCATCGTTAAACGCGGCTGCAACCAGATCTTCCAGCATCTCTTTGTCGTCTTCGAGCAGGCTTGGGTCGATTTCCACGCGACGGCAGTTGTGCGCGCCGTTGATGGTCACCTTGACCAGGCCGGCACCGGATTCACCCGTGACTTCCAGCTGAGCGATCTCTTCCTGCATCTTCTGCATTTTTTCCTGCATCTGCTGAGCCTGCTTCATCAGGCCACCCAGACCGCCTTTTCCACCAAACATAGGCTTCTCTCTTTTTCACGTTTAAGGATTACAACCGTAAGTCAGACTCACGATCAAATGGGGCGAATACTCTCTTCATCCAGATCGGCGTCGAAGAACCGGCGCAGGGTCTGAATGTTGTTATCCGCAATAATCGCCTCGCGCGCCTGCGCGAGCTTTTCTTCATAAATGGCCTGGCGCCACTCGAGCGGCGTTTTCACTGCCGGATTATCATCTTCAATGATAGTCAATTCAACCGGCGCGCCCTGTAAAGCGGCAAGCGCCTCGGCCAGCGCCTTTTGCGCGCCAGGAGAATTGAGGTGTCGCTGGCCCGGACGCAGGTGCAGACGCACCTGATTGCCGTCCTGCTCTTTCCAGGCGTTCAGCGCGACCTGCTCCACCAGCTTCGGCAGCTGGAGTTTGCTGACCTCGGCGGCCCAGGCGTCGCGCGCAATGGACTCTTCGGCAAGCTTCGCTGAAAGCTCCGGCGTTTTTTCATGCTCCAGCGCCTTTTTCAGCGCTTTCGGCGTGGCGACCTCTTGCTTCACCGTTTCCACAACGGTGGTCGCCTTCCAGCGGTAAGCCTCTTCTTTCACCGGGGCTTTCTGCTCGAGCGCGGACGGTGCCGGACGCGACTGTACGCGCTCCGTTACCGAGGCCAGTCGTTCAAGCGCGGCGTTGTTCACCGGCCGCGCTCTTCCTGGCGCTGCCGGTTCACTCTTTTTTGGTTTGGTTACTCCCTGGGCACGCTGCAGCTGGCTGCGTGCGGCAAGCACCGAACTGGTGGCATCCGACAGCGGCACGTTTTGCTGCGGTGGCGGCGTCGGCTGCGGCGGCACCTGCTGCGGCGACATCACCGCCGTAGGGGCGACCGGCGCGAAAGACTGTCGCGGCACTTCCGGCTCAGGCAATGGCATGCGCGGGTGGAACGCCAGCGCGCGCAGCAGCGTCATTTCAACGCCCATCCGCGGATCCGGCGCGAACGGTAACTCTTTGCGGCCAATCAGCAGCGTCTGGTAGTACAGCTGCACGTCGGCAGGCGGCACGGTGCGGGCAAGTTCACGCATCCGCTGTTCAATGGTCGCCATATCCGCACCAATGACGGAGGGAGAAAGCTGCAGCATCGCCACGCGGTGCAGCAGGCTAAGCATTTCAACCAGCAGCCCCTCCCACTCCACGCCTCGGGCGGCAGCCGCGTTTACCAGCGACATCACGCGTTCGCCGTTGG
Organism: Enterobacter quasimori; assembly: GCF_018597345.1. NCBI lineage: Bacteria > Pseudomonadati > Pseudomonadota > Gammaproteobacteria > Enterobacterales > Enterobacteriaceae > Enterobacter > Enterobacter quasimori. The sequence continues at coordinate 1,541,285 of NZ_JAHEVU010000001.1, forward strand.
CGGCAATCATCGCTTCGATAAGCGACAGCGCCTGATCGTCATCCAGCGTGCCGAGCATGGTGCTGACCGCCTCGGTGGAGAGCTTGCCGTCACCGCTGGCAATCGCCTGGTCGGTCAGGCTGAGCGCATCGCGCAGGCTGCCGTCCGCCGCGCGGGCCAGCAATTGCAGGGCGCGCGGTTCGTGGACAATTTTTTCTTCATCAAGAATGTGTTCAAGCTGCGCGCGGATCTGCTCGACGTCCAGTGCCTTCAGGTGGAACTGCAGGCAGCGCGACAAGATCGTGACCGGCAGCTTTTGCGGATCGGTGGTCGCCAGCAGGAACTTCACGTGCGCGGGCGGCTCTTCCAGCGTCTTCAGCAGGGCGTTAAAGCTGTGGCGCGACAGCATGTGCACTTCATCGATCAGGTAGACCTTGAAGCGGCCGCGCGCCGGGGCGTACTGCACGTTATCGAGCAGATCGCGGGTATCTTCCACTTTGGTGCGCGAAGCGGCATCGATCTCGATCAGATCGACAAAACGCCCCTGCTCGATCTCCCGACAGTTATCGCACACGCCGCACGGCGTGGCGGTGATCCCGGTTTCGCAGTTGAGACCTTTTGCCAGCAAACGGGCAATAGAGGTCTTACCGACGCCGCGGGTGCCGGAAAAAAGATAGGCGTGATGGATGCGACCTAGCGACAAGCCGTTCGCCAGGGCCGTCAGCACATGTTCCTGACCGACAACGTCAGCAAAGGTTTGTGGTCGCCATTTACGGGCTAACACCTGATAACTCATGGGCAGGCTCTGCAACGCTGGAAGGTGAATTTATGGAGGGGAATGCTATCACAACCTCACCCATTGAGCGAGGTTGTGAAAACCGGGATTAGTGACCCGGGAAAGGCACCAGGCTGTAGCTGGTAATACCCTGTTTTTCCAGGCGCTGTTCACCGCCGAGATCGAACAGGTTGATGATGAAGGCCGCGTCGGTCACTTCGCCACCCAGACGGCGGATCAGCTTCACGGTCGCTTCAATGGTGCCGCCGGTCGCCAGCAGATCGTCCACCACCAGCACTTTGTCGCCAGGCTTGATCGCATCAACGTGGATCTCCAGCTGATCGGTGCCGTACTCCAGCTCGTAGCTTTCGGCAATGGTTTCACGCGGCAGCTTGCGCGGCTTACGCACCGGCACAAAACCTACGCCCATCGCCAGCGCAACCGGTGCGCCAAACAGGAAGCCACGGGCTTCGGTACCTACTACTTTGGTGATCCCGGCGTTTTTGTAACGCTCGACCAGCAGTTCAATGCTGAGCGCGTACGCTTTCGGGTCTTCCAGCAAGCTGGTGACATCACGGAAAAGAATGCCAGGCTTTGGATAGTCCTGGATGCTTTTGATGCTGTTTTTCAGAAATTCAAGCTGCTGTGCAGTTGCGGTCATCGGTTTGTGCCTAAGTGAAACAGTGTTACTCACGGCGCGCAACCAGTCGGTAAAGGTAACAATTGCTTAACCTTTAACCAGGCGCACCTGTGCTCGAAAACGGTCGAATTTACTGGCTGTACGCGATAATTGCAACAGCCATGATGAGGCTTCAGTGCTTTTGTTGCTTTTCATCAACCACGGGGATCCGCCACATAAAAATAAGCAGACAGGTCAGGATCGCCAGCAGCAGAATGCGTACCCACATCATTTTCACCAGCCATAATGAAATAGCGAAGGTGAGGAGGATCACCGCGATCGCGCGCGGCTTGGCCCCAGGCGGCATGGCCCGGTGTTTTTGCCAGTGCCGCAGATAGCCGCCGAACCACGAGCGGTAGAGCAGCCAGTGGTGAAAGCGCGGCGACGAGCGGGCGAAGCACCAGGCCGCCAGAAGAATAAACGGCGTGGTCGGCAGCAAGGGTAAAACCACGCCCAGCGTGCCAAGCACTACCGCGAGCCAGCCAATGATGATTAAAATAGTACGCTGCATAATGCGAATCGTTATCAAACTGAACGGCTACTTTACCACTGGAGAGCGCCTTGAAAACAGCACTGCTTCTTGAGACGCTGCAAAATCAGCTGATCGCCTTGCGCGCGCAGGCCACGCCGCTGATGGGGCACGCCACGCTGAAACCGCGCTTTGACCGGCAGCTTTTTCGGACCCGCAGCACGTTAATTCAGGACTATCTTGCGGAGGCGCAAACGAATCTTGATGAGTTGCGCCATGCGGTTGAGAACGGACAGCAGGAACAGGTGGCCTGGCTGGCGGAGCATCTCGCCGAGCAGATTACTGCTTTACATCGCGAAATCGCCGCCTGGCCGCTGCGCGCCTGGGACAGCGCCTCGCCGGGACTCGGTAAATGGCAGCGCAAGCGGCTGGAGAACCAGGAGTTTGAACGCCGACTGTTTGAGATGAAGCGCGAACGCGAGCTGCGCCTGAACAACAGCGAAACGCTGGAAGAGCAGCAGCTATTAATGCGTGAGATAAGCGCCCTCGAAGGCCGTATTGCCCGCTGCCGTCAGGCGCTGGATGAAATTGAACGCGTCATAGAACGTTTGACCCGTTAACAGGAGCCACACCCATGTCACTGGAAAATGCACCCGATGAGGTCAAGCTGGCCGTAGATTTGATTATGCTGCTGGAGAATCATGCCATCCCGACGGAGACGGTGCTGAAGGCGCTGGAGATTGTGCGACGGGATTTTGAAGCAAAATTACCCTCACCCCGGCCCTCTCCCTGAGGGAGAGGGGGAAAACATCCGCGGATGTTAAGCGGGAGTGGGGTCGTCACCCTTAATCTCGCGCTTCACTTCCGTATGCTCTTCACCTTTTTCGTTACGCAGGTGAACCTCAAGCTGGTTGAAGGCGATGTTAATGTCATTTTCACGGCACAGGCGGTCGATCGCGCGGTTCAGTTCATCGACGGTGTAGCTGCGATCGCGCAGCTCACGCACGTACAGGCGCAGCTCGTGGTCCAGCGTGCTCGGGCCAAAAGTGGTGAAGAACACCGCAGGCGCCGGATCGTGCATCACTTTCGGATGTTCAGACGCCGCCTTCAGCAGCACCTCTTTCACCTTGTCCAGATCGGAGCCGTAGGCCACGCCGAGGCGGATCACCACGCGGGTGGTCGTATCGGAGAGCGACCAGTTGATCAGGCGCTCGGTCACGAACGCTTTGTTCGGAATAATCACCTCTTTCCGGTCAAAGTCGGTAATGGTGGTCGCGCGAATACGGATCTTGCTGACGGTGCCGGAGAAGGTCCCGATGGTGACGGTATCGCCGATACGCACCGGACGTTCAAACAGGATGATCAGGCCGGAAACGAAGTTACCGAAGATCTCCTGCAGGCCGAAACCAAGACCTACCGAGAGCGCTGCGGCCAGCCACTGCAGTTTGTCCCATGAAACGCCCAGCGAGCCAAAGACCGTCATCGCACCCGCAATAATGATCACGTAGTTCAGAATAGTGGTGATGGCGTACGACGCCCCCTGACGAAGGTTAAGTCGGGACAGCACCAGCACTTCCAGCAGCCCCGGCAGGTTGCGGATCAGCGCCCAGGCGACCATCGACGAGACCAGTGCAAAGAGCAGGCTGCCCATGGTCACGCTTTTCATCACCGTCACGCCCGCCTCGGTGCCGCTGTACTGCCAGAGCTTGACGCTGTCGAGATACGCAAAGACGGTGATTAAATCAGACCAGATGGCCCAGAACATCACGCCAAACAGCGCTACCATCACCAGCATCGTGATACGCATGGTTTGCTGGTTGACCTGCTCCAGCGCAATGGTCGGCTCCTCCTGCGGCTCCGCGCCTTCTGCCCCCTCTTTCACCTGATGCTGACGGCGCGCGATCGCACGGCGATAGGCGATACGCCGCGCCGCCACGCTCAACCCGCGCAGCACGGTCTGGAACAGCAGATTCCAGACAATCACCAGATAAACCGTTTCGATCCAGCGGCCTGACAGGCGCAGCGTGGTATAGAAGTAGCCCGTTGCCGTCAGCACCATCAGCGCCAGTGGAATGATCGCCAGCACCGTTACGGTCGCCAGACGAAGGTTGTGGGACTCTTTGTCACGCCAGCTGTCGCGGCACATCGGCCACATCAGAACGGCAATCAGCAGCAGGTTCAGCAGAATGACCAACTGCCCCAGCACATCATCCATCAAATGCAGCGGTGAGAGTTCAGAGACGACAGACCAGAAGTGCAGCGGCAGCAGCGCAAGGCTGATGCGCACAATCTGGCGGCGCCAGTGGCTGGTAAGCTGTTCAGGCATGTTGAAGTGGCGCACCGCCACGCCGTCTTTTTCCAGCACTTTCCAGCAGAGACCAAACACCAGCCAGAACAGCGCCAGCTTTTTGCTGAACGCCCAGAGCAGGTCGCTGACGTTGAGCTGCATCGTGAGCAGAATCAGCCCGGCGGCAAGAATCAGCAGACAGACCGGCAGCGCGCGGATCAGGTCAATCAGGATCGCTTTCGGCGTGTGCAGCTGGCTGTCGTTACGCAGCTGCCCCACTTCTGACGCCAGCCTGGCCTGATACTGTTTCAGCCATTTCAGGCGCCAGCGGATCAGGCCCGCAATCAGCAACAGCGGCAGGCCCGCGAGGAAGGCGACCATCACCGCAGGCCAGGCTTTTTCCCAGTTGACGGTGATTTTCATGCTCTTGATTTGCGACTTCAGCGTCTCCGGGAAGGATTTGACCCAGTCCCAGTCCATCGGCTTGTTGCTGTTCACCCAGAAAATCTGCTGGGTCAAAATCTCCTGCAGGCTTTTCGAGACGCTCACCAGCTGCTGCTGGTTGATCTGCAGGTTAATGGCCATCATCAGCTGATTGCCCAGCTGTTTGTTGAGCTGGTCGAGCAGCTCGCGACGCATATCGACGACCTGCAGCAGCGCGTCGTGAACCTCCGGGTTCACCTCGCTGGAGTGGCCCTCTTCCACTTTCGCGACAAAGTTATCGCTCTGGAAAAGCGCATCGCGCTGCTGGTTGACGTCAAACTGCTCCAGACGTAAATCCGCGATGCGGTTGGTCATGTCCTCCAGCTCGTCGGCCGACGGCAGCGTCTGCTGCTGCTGGTACAAAATTCGCGACAGCAGAAGGCTCCCTTTCAGAACCGCAATCTGCTCTTTAATGTTACGTTCCGCCTGCAGCGCGCGATCCAGCCAGTTTTTGACTTTAATATTCTGCTGCACCAGCGAGTTACCGCTTTCGGTGGCCTGAATCAGACGCTCACTTAACTGATGGTTGATCTCAAGCTCCTGCTTCACCAGCGGGTTGGCCTGAATGCGGGCGGTTTCGTCTGGCGATACGGCTTCCTGAGCAGTTTTTTCCGTCAGCGTCAGGCGTTTACTGTTTACCGCCTCCTGCAGCAGCTGGAGCTGGTGTTCAAGACGATTAATGTTGGCGGTAACGTAATCACGCTGTTTTTGCAGCGTATCCTGCAGCACCGTATTGCCTTCAAGGCTCTTGCGCTGCTGTTCAATTTCCGCATTGAGCAACGTCTGCTGAATCAACAACAACGTTTGCTGCGTAGCGCGTAGCGCGCCATCTCCTACAGCGGTCCCATTCAGGCGGTTGCGGATCTGCTGAAGCTGCTGAGAGGCGGTGTACATCGCGTTTTGCACGCGCTCAGGCTGCGTTTGCAGCGAGACAAGCTGGCTGTTATAGGTGGCGAGATCGGACTGCGCGGTCTGGAGATCGTCCAGCAACTGCGCCACACGCGACTCCAGCTGACGCAGCGAGAGCGTCGCAAGCGTTTTGCGGGTTTCGTCATCGTTATCGACGTCGCTCAGCGCGCTCAGCGCCTCTGTCGCCTTGCGCATGTTGTCCGGGGCCTGCGCGACCTTCTGGCGAAGCTGAGCCGTTTCTGCTTTTACGCGTTCAATTTTATCCAGCGTTTCCAGCGTTTCCGTCAGATCCTGCTGGACGAGTTTCTCCTGAGGCGACAGCTCTTTTTGTTTATTCAGCGTATCAAGCTGCGCCTGAACATCGGCACGCGAAGGGATATCGCTGGCGTTATCTGCGCGAGCAAACGAAAGCGGCGCGGAAGCCAGGAAAAACAGCATAGCAAAAAATAATGCAAGAACAGGATGTTGCGAGCGTTTGGTGAGCAGCATAGTCGTGAGTATGATGTGAGAAATGACCGAAAATAGTCCGGCGTGAAGAATATCACGCCCGCTGAAAGCAGAATAGCAAGAACATGAACCTCCAGGATAAATCCTGTCGACGGTCAGGCAGGAAGGGAGTGGGTTTCGTCACGCAGCGTCGGGCAGAATTGCAACATCTCCAGCAAAATGGCGACGTAGCTACGGGCTTCGTTTTTAAGATCAAAAGATTGTGGCGCAAAAAGCCAGTTCTCCATCAGCCCGGAGACATAGCTACGTAACAGGATGGCGGCGCGGCGCGTCAGCAGGTTGGCCGGTAACGTTTTTGCCTGAATACATTGCGTTAGCGTCTGTTCGATACGGTCATAGCTCTCCAGACACAGGCTACGCTGCGCCTGCTGGACGACCGCCATTTCGCCCACGAACTCGCATTTATGAAAAATAATTTCCATCATTAGCCTGCGACGTTCTTCAACTACCGTTGCTTCAAGGATATATACTAGAATTTCTCTTAATACTGAGAGTGGATCGTCGGGGAATTTTGCCCGATACTCAGTCTCTAGATCGCTAATGTTGGATTCTGAAAGCTCCCAGATTTCACCAAACAGATCTGACTTGTCTTTAAAATGCCAGTAAATCGCTCCCCGCGTGACGCCCGCGGCCTGAGCAATCTGCGCCAGCGAGGTTGATGACACACCCTGCTGAGAGAACAAACGAATCGCCACATCCAGAATGTGTTGTCGGGTTTCCAGCGCTTGTTGTTTGGTTTTTCGTGCCATATGTCAGTGAATTTACAGGAGTCAGATTTACATACATTTATGAATGTATGTACCATAGCATGACGATAATATAAACGCAGCAACGGGTTTTTAGACTCAGGACCCTTGATCAATTTGAAATCGGACACTCGAGGTTTACATATGAACAAAAACAGAGGGTTAACGCCTCTGGCGGTCGTTCTGATGCTCTCAGGCAGCTTAGCGCTAACAGGATGTGACGACAAACCGGCTCAACAAGGAGCTCAGCAGGCGCCAGAAGTAGGCGTTGTGACGCTCAAATCTGAACCTCTACAAATCACCACAGAATTACCAGGCCGTACAAGTGCTTACCGCATTGCGGAAGTGCGTCCTCAGGTGAGCGGTATTATCCTGAAACGTAACTTCACGGAAGGCGGTGATGTGAAAGCCGGTGAGTCTCTGTATCAGATTGATCCAGCAACCTATCAGGCGTCTTATGAAAGCGCGAAAGGCGATCTGGCCAAAGCAGAAGCTGCAGCCAAAATCTCCCAGCTCACGCTGAGCCGCTATAAAAAACTGCTCGGTACGCAGTACATCAGTCAACAGGATTACGATACTGCGCTGGCAGATGCACAGCAGACCAACGCTGCCGTCGTTGCCGCGAAAGCCGCCGTCGAAACCGCGCGTATTAACCTGGCCTACACCAAAGTGACCTCCCCTATCAGCGGTCGTATTGGTAAATCTTCCGTGACGGAAGGGGCGCTGGTGCAGAACGGTCAGGCCACGGCGCTGGCCACCGTGCAGCAGCTTGATCCGATCTACGTTGACGTCACACAGTCCAGCAATGATTTCCTGCGTCTGAAGCAAGAGCTCGCAAGCGGCAAGCTGCAACAGGAAAACGGCAAAGCCAAAGTGGAGCTTGTGACCAATGACGGTATCAAATACCCACAGTCAGGCACACTGGAATTCTCTGATGTGACGGTCGACCAGACCACCGGTTCCATCACCTTACGTGCAATTTTCCCGAATCCGGACAACACGCTGTTGCCTGGTATGTTCGTTCGCGCGCGTCTGGAAGAAGGGACGAATCCAACCGCACTTCTGGTTCCACAGCAGGGTGTGACCCGTACGCCACGCGGCGATGCGAGCGCACTGGTTGTCGGGGCTGATGACAAAGTCGAAACCCGCAATATCACTGCTACGCAGGCGATTGGCGATAAATGGCTGGTGACGGAAGGTCTGAAAGATGGCGATCGCGTGATTATCACTGGTTTGCAAAAAGTTCGTCCTGGCGCGCAGGTTAAAGCACAGGAAGTGAAGTCTGACGATAAACAACAAGCTTCAGCCGCTGGTCAGTCAGAACAAACCAAGTCTTAACTTAAACAGGAGCCGTTAAGACATGCCTAATTTCTTTATCGATCGCCCCATATTTGCGTGGGTGATCGCCATAATCATCATGCTAGCTGGGGGACTTGCGATCCTGAAGCTGCCCGTCGCGCAATATCCAACGATTGCGCCACCGGCGGTGACGATCTCCGCAACCTACCCAGGGGCTGATGCAAAAACGGTGCAGGACACCGTGACTCAGGTTATCGAACAGAACATGAACGGTATCGATAACCTGATGTACATGTCCTCTAACAGTGACTCAACCGGTACGGTTCAGATCACCCTGACCTTCGAGTCAGGTACCGATGCTGACATCGCGCAGGTTCAGGTGCAGAACAAACTGCAGCTGGCGATGCCGCTGCTGCCGCAGGAAGTACAACAGCAGGGTGTGAGCGTCGAGAAATCGTCCAGTAGCTTCCTGATGGTTGTCGGCGTTATCAACACCAACGGCACCATGACGCAGGAGGATATTTCCGACTACGTGGGCGCCAACATGAAAGACGCCATCAGCCGTACTTCCGGTGTGGGTGACGTGCAGCTGTTTGGTTCCCAGTACGCGATGCGTATCTGGATGGATCCGAACAAGCTGAACAACTTCCAGCTGACGCCGGTTGACGTAATCAGCGCGATCAAAGCACAGAACGCCCAGGTGGCAGCCGGTCAGCTAGGCGGTACGCCGCCGGTGAAAGGCCAGCAGCTTAACGCCTCGATCATCGCACAGACGCGTCTGACGTCCGCCGATGAGTTCAGCAAAATTCTGCTGAAAGTGAATCAGGACGGTTCTCAGGTTCGCCTGCGCGACGTGGCGAAAGTTGAGCTGGGCGGTGAGAACTACGACATCATCGCGAAGTTCAACGGCAAACCGGCTTCCGGTCTGGGTATCAAACTGGCGACAGGCGCTAACGCCCTGGACACCGCCACGGCTATCCGTGCAGAGCTGAAGAAGATGGAACCTTTCTTCCCGTCAGGTCTGAAAATCGTATATCCGTATGACACCACGCCGTTCGTTAAAATCTCGATTCACGAAGTGGTAAAAACCCTGGTTGAGGCGATCATCCTCGTCTTCCTGGTCATGTACCTGTTCCTGCAAAACTTCCGTGCGACGCTGATCCCAACCATCGCCGTTCCGGTCGTGCTGCTCGGGACCTTCGCAATCCTGTCGATATTCGGCTACTCGATAAACACCCTGACAATGTTCGGGATGGTGCTCGCCATCGGCCTGCTGGTGGATGACGCCATCGTTGTGGTAGAGAACGTCGAGCGTGTGATGGCGGAGGAAGGCCTGCCACCGAAGGAAGCAACCCGTAAATCGATGGGACAAATCCAGGGCGCGCTGGTCGGTATCGCGATGGTGCTGTCTGCGGTATTTATCCCGATGGCCTTCTTCGGGGGTTCAACCGGTGCGATTTACCGTCAGTTCTCTATTACCATCGTTTCCGCGATGGCGCTGTCCGTGCTGGTGGCGTTGATCCTGACGCCTGCCCTGTGTGCCACCATGCTGAAGCCGATTCAGAAAGGCGGTCACGGCGAGCACAAAGGGTTCTTCGGCTGGTTTAACCGCATGTTTGATAAGAGCACGCACCATTACACCGACAGCGTGGGCAACATCCTGCGCAGCACCGGTCGTTATCTGCTGCTCTATATCATCATCGTGGTGGGCATGGCTTTCCTGTTTGTTCGTCTGCCAAGCTCGTTCCTGCCGGATGAAGACCAGGGCGTGTTCCTGACGATGGCACAGCTCCCGGCGGGTGCATCGCAAGAGCGTACCCAGAAAGTGCTGGACGAAGTGACGGACTACTACCTCACCAAAGAGAAAGACAACGTTGAATCCGTGTTTGCGGTTAACGGCTTTGGCTTTGCGGGTCGTGGTCAGAACACCGGTATCGCCTTCGTTTCTCTGAAAGACTGGTCTGAACGTCCGGGCGAAGAGAATAAAGTTGAAGCGATCACTGGCCGTGCCATGGGCACCTTCTCGCAGATTAAAGATGCGATGGTCTTCGCCTTTAACCTGCCAGCGATTGTTGAACTGGGTACGGCGACCGGCTTCGACTTCCAGCTGATTGACCAGGGTGGTTTGGGTCACGAGAAACTGACTCAGGCGCGTAACCAGCTGTTTGGTGAAGTGGCTAAACACCCTGACCTGCTGGTCGGCGTGCGTCCAAACGGTCTGGAAGATACGCCGCAGTATAAAATCGACATCGACCAGGAGAAAGCCCAGGCGCTGGGCGTGTCCATCAGCGACATCAATACCACACTGGGCGCGGCCTGGGGCGGTAGCTACGTCAACGACTTCATCGACCGCGGTCGTGTGAAGAAGGTGTACGTGATGTCCGAAGCGCAGTACCGTATGTTGCCGAACGACATCAACAACTGGTACGTTCGCGGCAGCGATGGGCAGATGGTGCCGTTCTCCGCCTTCTCAACCTCGCGTTGGGAATACGGTTCACCGCGTCTGGAACGCTATAACGGCTTGCCATCAATGGAAATCCTGGGTCAGGCTGCGCCGGGTCGAAGCACCGGTGAGGCGATGAACCTGATGGAAGAACTCGCCAGTAAACTGCCTGCAGGTATCGGCTATGACTGGACCGGTATGTCCTATCAGGAACGTCTGTCCGGGAACCAGGCCCCTGCCCTGTACGCCATTTCACTGATTGTGGTCTTCCTGTGTCTGGCGGCACTGTATGAGAGCTGGTCAATTCCGTTCTCCGTTATGCTGGTTGTTCCGCTGGGGGTTATAGGCGCGCTGCTTGCCGCAACCTTCCGTGGATTGACCAACGACGTTTACTTCCAGGTGGGCCTGCTGACAACCATTGGCTTGTCGGCGAAGAACGCGATACTTATCGTGGAATTCGCCAAAGATCTGATGGAGAAAGAAGGCAAAGGTCTGATTGAGGCGACGCTCGAAGCCGTTCGTATGCGTCTGCGTCCAATCCTGATGACGTCTCTGGCATTTATCCTCGGCGTAATGCCGCTGGTTATCAGCTCCGGTGCGGGCTCCGGCGCGCAGAACGCAGTAGGTACCGGCGTAATGGGTGGGATGGTAACCGCGACCGTTCTTGCGATCTTCTTCGTACCGGTGTTCTTCGTGGTGGTTCGCCGCCGCTTCAGCCGTAAAAATGAAGACGTTGAGCACAGTCATTCGGTAGAACCTCACTGATACCGGTTTCATATGATAAAAAGGCCGCATTTGCGGCCTTTTTCATTTCAAAAAAATCATAAATTACGCTTATTGTGCTGCCATTTATTTTCTGTCATCTTAATAAGACGTATCATAATTAACTGAAAACTTAATCGGCGAATTGATGATTTTTTTAATTCCAATTCGCTGCTTAAATTATTAGGAATATTCCTAGCACCGCTATCGTACAAAGAAAAGTCCGAATCTGGTTTTCATCTGACTGTTTACGCTAAATCAATGAAACGTAAGGAAGCGATAAAAATCCGTGTTAATTCGGATAAAAACGTTCTGTGCAGGCCGGGCAATTGCGTAAGCGCTCGCACTATCAGGTTTTAATTGTAATTTTTCGTAATAGCGCGGTGAAATCTCGATCAGAGTGGCTTATAGTTAGAGTTATCAGGAACACAGCACCCGTGCGGCTAAGTATGTTGTATCCATCCCGACATGATGTTCGGTGAGTAAGAAATCACTCAGAAGGGGATGCGCTATGGACGAGTACTCGCCAAAAAGGCATGATATCGCGCAGTTGAAATTTCTCTGCGAATCCTTGTACCATGACTGCCTTGCCAATCTTGATGAAAGTAACCATGGCTGGGTGAATGACCCAACGTCTGCGATCAATTTACAGTTGAACGAGCTGATAGAGCATATTGCAACCTTCGCACTTAATTATAAAATTAAGTACAATGAAGATAATAAGCTCATTGAGCAAATTGACGAATACCTGGACGACACCTTTATGTTGTTCAGCAGCTACGGCATTAACGCCCAGGATTTGCAAAAATGGCGTAAATCGGGAAATCGGCTATTCCGCTGCTTCGTCAACGTGAGCAGAGCAAACCCGGTTAGTCTTTCCTGTTAAAATTATTACAATTACTAAGGTGAATTTATGTCTGATAAACCATTAACAAAAGTCGATTATTTGATGCGCTTGCGACGTTGTCAGTCAATTGACACACTCGAACGTGTCATCGAAAAAAATAAATACGAGCTGTCTGATAATGAACTGGCTGTATTTTATTCAGCCGCTGACCATCGGCTTGCTGAGCTGACCATGAATAAGCTGTATGACAAAATCCCAACGTCCGTATGGAAATTTGTTCGTTAATCTTTAACCTGTGTCTGTAGAGGTTCTACGTCACGATCTGATTTGTATACACCTTTCGAGTTACGCTCCCTGTGCGAAAGCAGGTCTCCGTGTAAAACGTGCTCATCCGCAACATTGTTGTGACTGTTATCACACAGGTTTTTCGGGAACGTTCCCTTACTGGCCTATTCCTATTACTCTGCAGTAACGATATCCAGAGAGGTTCCTGTATGAGCACAGAAAAACAGAAGATGATAGCAGGTGAACATTACTGCCCTGGTGATGAGACGCTCCGGGGCGATCGGCTGCGGGCCCGTCATCTGATCCACCGCTATAACCACACCGCCCCCGACGCGAAAACTGAACGCCAGAACATCCTGGCGGAACTTTTAGGACAAAGCGCAGGCGCGTATATCGAGCCGAGCTTCCGATGTGACTACGGCTACAACATTTACCTGGGTAAAGAATTTTACGCTAATTTCGATTGCGTAATGCTGGATGTCTGCCCTATTCATATTGGCGACAACTGCATGCTGGCACCGGGTGTGCATATCTACACGGCAACTCATCCACTGGATCCCAATGAACGCAACAGCGGCGTCGAGTTTGGCAAGCCCGTGACTATCGGCAATAACGTCTGGATTGGCGGTCGCGCCGTCATTAATCCTGGCGTCACGCTGGGTGATAATGTGGTGGTGGCTTCCGGCGCGGTGGTGACAAAAGATGTACCGGCCAATGCTGTTGTTGGCGGCAACCCGGCAAAAATTATCAAGATGCTCTAAGGTATCGGGGGAGCCAACTGTTATGGTCTTTTAGCAGATGACTGTTACTTTTTTCAGCCTGGTTGCTCCCCTAAAATAGGCAGATCCCCTGTATTTTCAACAATCATGAAGGCAGAAAATGACCGAGATACAGCGCCTGCTCACCGCCACCATCGACGATCTTAACCACCGCGAAAAGCGCGACAATCGCCCGCGTTTTAGCATTAGCTTCATCCGCAAGCATCCTGGACTGTTTGTCGCCATGTACGCTGCCTGGCTGGCAACGCTGGTGGTGATGCTGACATCCGAAACCCTGGTGGACTCCGTCTGGCTGCTCGTTGTGCTGTTTGTGGCATTTAACGCGTTTTTCTTTTTCGACGTTAATCCCCGCTACCGCTACGAAGATATCGACGTGCTTGATTTCCGGGTCTGCTATAACGGCGAGTGGTACAACACGCGCTTTGTGCCGACAGAATTGATCGACAGCATTTTACACTCACCCGCGGTTGAGACCGGGCAGAAAGAGAAGCTGCAGAAAATGGTTTCAACCAAAGGCCAGCTCTCATTCTATGACGTCTTTACGCTTTCCCGTCCTGCTGCTGTGTAATCAGCGCCTGTAGGCGTCGGATACCTGACGCAAACTGAGAAGCAGAGGTATTACCATACCCCAGCACCAGACCGGTTTGCCCCTGCGTCGGCGTCAGGTAATACCCGCTTAACGCCGCGGGGGCCAGCTGAAAAGCTCTCGCCTGCTGAACAATTGCCTTGTCATTTATCCCGTCAATCGCCACGGTCAGGTGCATGCCGCCCTCCGCCGCCAGCACACGATGCGCGACATGTAGCTCGGCGTTGAGCACGTCGCGCAGCTGCCGGTAGCGTTTCCGATAGAGCCGACGCATAGAGGCAAGATGACGAGCGTAATGGCCCTCTTCAATAAACAGCGCCAGCGTACGCTGTTCCGCACGATGTCCCCCACGCAATAGCGCCCCAATGGCAGAACGCGCCGCGTTTGCCAGCGACGGGGGAATGACCATAAACCCCATTCTGAGCGACGGGAACAGCGTTTTACTGAATGTTCCCAGATAAACCACCGGCGCGTTGTTGACCATTCCCAGCATTGCTGGCACCGGCTCTCCGGAATACCGAAACTCGCTGTCGTAGTCGTCCTCGATAATCCAGGCCTTATGCTGAAGCGCCAGCGTCAGCAATGACAAACGCCGACGCGCGCTCAGCACGCTCCCGTAGGGAAACTGATGTGAAGGCGAAGTAAAGATCAGTGAAGGGCGCGCTGCATGTAGGCCTTCCCAGTCCATTCCCTCGTCGTCCACAGGCATGCCTATCATCGTTAATCCCGATTTCGCAAACGCGCTTTTTGCCCCCGCATAGCCGGGATCTTCAATCCACGCGATATCCCCCGGCTCGCTCAATAGCTGTGTGCAGAGATTTACCCCTTCCAGAGCCCCCTCGGTAATAACTATCTGGCTGGCATCGCAAACGATCCCCCGCGACAGGGCAAGATGGCGGGCAATCGCCTGACGTAACGAGTATTCCCCGGCGGGATCGCCATAGCCAAGCAATGCGCTCCCCTCCTCGCGTAAAACGCGATCGTACAAGCGCCGCCAGAGCGGAAGTGGAAAATAATTGATGGCTGGCGTGCCGGGCGTGAAAGCGAGTACCGGCGTCTCCCTCGGCGTCGGCTCTGGCAGCTGCATCACCCGCTTAGCCAGCGCGACGTTCGGCTCGGGAAAATCCTGTCGATTTCCGCGCTGCGCCAGTTGCGCCACGCGCGTACCCTGACGGCTGCGCAGCAGATACCCTTCGAGCGAGAGTTGCTCAAGCGCCGCATTGACGGTGTTGCGGGATACGGAAAGCTGCTGCGCAATGACACGGGAGCCCGGTAAGCGGCTTTCAGCCTGCAGCCTTCCCTGCAGGACAGCTTCACGCATGGCAAGATACAGCGTGCGCTGCAAGGTCTCTTCACCACGCTTTTTCAACGCAGCAGCGATCAGGGAATAAAATTCTTCGCCAGGTATATTCATTTTCTCTCTCCGTGGTACCACCAGAACATACCTCACTGGTTCTTTTTAAGGAACCAGCGTTTATTTACTCTGGGATCACTTACAGCAGAGCGGAAAATAACATGAGCACATTCAATCAGTTCGGACAACCCATTGGCGATGAACTTATCGACTGGCAACCCCGCCAGCCCCCTTCCCGCGTGAACCTTCATGGCCGCTACTGTCGGCTGGAGCCGCTGCGGGTAGATCATGCCAACGCCCTCTTTTCCGCCTATCTTCTGGCAGAAGATACCCGCAGCTGGACGTGGCTGCTGCGCGAACCTGATGCCACCGCAGGCGAATTTGCCGCGTGGGTGGCAAGCGTGTGCGAATTACCGGATCCGATACATTTCACCGTCATTGATAATCAGACTCAGGCACCGGTCGGTACGCTGGCGCTGATGCGCATCGATCCGGCAAACGGTGTTATGGAGGTGGGACACGTTCATTTCTCCCCCCTTCTTAGCCGCACGCCGATGTCCACAGAAGCGCAATATCTTCTGATGCAGTATGCGTTCGACGTGCTGGGATACCGACGCTATGAATGGAAATGTAACAGCCTGAACGAACCTTCCCGCAAGGCGGCGCTCCGTCTGGGATTTCAGTTTGAAGGGCGCTTTCGTCAGGCTCTGGTGACGAAAGGCCATAACCGGGATACGGACTGGTTCTCAATCATCGACAGCGAGTGGCCGGTGCTGGCGAAAGCGTTTGAAAACTGGCTTGCCACCGACAATTTTACCGTCGATGGCAAACAGATTAGATCCCTGGAAAGCTGGCGTGAAACGCGCGTTTAGCGTCTTTTTTTACGACCCTGAACGGCTTTAAAGCGTGGGTTAGATTTGCAAATGACGTACAAGCGTCCCTTGCGTTTGACGATCTGGCAATCCGGGTGACGCTGTTTCGCGCTGCGCAGCGAGTTAAGTACCTGCATGGTTAACCCCGCTTCGCGTTAAGAAAGCCGCCAAAACGTTTGCGGAAGCGCGCCGCGCTGCCATCCGTCGAGAACGTTTTCTGCTTACCGGTATAAAACGGGTGTGATTTTGAAGAGACTTCGATGGTGATGTACGGATACGTCTCACCGTCGAGCTCAATTTCACGGTCGGTCTTGATGGTCGATCCGACTTTAAAGTATTCGTTGGCACTGGTGTCGTGAAACACCACGGTGCGATAGGCTGGATGGATATTAGGTTTCATCATACGCTCTTTATGTTTTGTTATAACATAACAAAATAATATCCAGGCTCCGTTGAAAAAACAACCCCTGAAAATGCCCCTTCTTCCTCGCAAAACGTCCTTAAAGGTCAGCGTCAAAATGAATATCATGACACCCGCGTGCTATAACTATATCATTTCGCGGTAAAATCTTTCGCCTCCGACAAGCGACTCTGTGCCAGGAAATGGGCATATGAGAAAGGAAACAGCAGCATGAAAACCCGACATCTGGTCAGCCTGGTCACAGGCATACTGATCTTTTCTGTGCTGGTACCGATTTGCCTCAGTATCTGGCTGGCGCATCGCCAGGCGGAGGATAAATTTGTTGATGTGCTTGATAGCTACGCCTCCCGCGTACTGCTTCGTACAGACAGGGTAGTCGATCAGGCAAAAGAAGCGCTGACCCGGCTTCAGGCCTTTGAGGGGCCTCCCTGTAGTTATTTGCATTTACGGGAGATGCGTCGGGTTGCCTTCTCATGGCGTTATGTTCAGGAAGTGATCTACATCGACAACCTGAAGCCCCTCTGCTCCTCGCTGGAACAAGACAGCGACGCTGCCGCTTTCCCGCCCCCGATGCGTATTACTGCAGATGGTTACAGTGCCTGGCTGAGCACGCAAAACGATCTTGGTTTTAATCGCTATATGGCCGTGCTGGGCAAAGGCCATTACCTTGTGCTGATCGATCCAGCCTCGCTGGTGGACGTGATCCCTTTCGGTGAGATCGCAATTGATGCCGCGCTGGTAGGCAGCTCAACACACCTCGTTTTTGCCAGCAGCAACGCGCTTGCTCCCCATATCCGCAACATGATTGTCGATCGGGAAATGACCCGCGTTCAGTACAACGGCTCAATGTATATTATTAAGCCTGTTCCTGAGCTGGGGTTTAATATCGTCGCCTGGGCGGCGTTACAACCGCTGGCTGAAACCTGGCATCGGCAACTTCTCTTCTGGCTGCCGTTTGGCATGTTGATAAGCCTGCTTGCCGCACTTTTTGTTCTGCGCATCCTGCGACGTATTCAATCCCCACGCTACAGGCTGCTTGATGCGATTAATAACCGCGAATTTGTGGTTAACTACCAGCCTATTGTGGCGCTCTGCAGCGGCAGAATTGTCGGTGCAGAGGCGCTTGCCCGCTGGCCTCAGCCTGACGGGAGCTATCTCTCACCGGATATTTTCGTTCCGCTAGCGGAACAGACGGGCCTTATTTCGCAACTGACGCAGCTAGTCGTCGAAAAAGTGTTTGAGGATATGGGCCACTGGCTACATCTGCATGGCGATCAGCATATTTCCATTAACCTTGCGCCTGCCGATTTACTCTCCGGCAAATTGCCGCCTTTGCTGAGCCATTTGCTCAATAAGTGGAAAATCCATCCCAGACAGATCGCCCTGGAGTTAACCGAGCGCGGCTTTGCCGATCCTAACATCAGCGCACCGGCCATCGCGGCATTCCGCCGTTCGGGTCATGCCATCTATATCGATGATTTTGGTACCGGTTATTCCAGCCTGAGCTACCTTCAGGATCTGGACGTCGACACGTTAAAGATTGATAAGTCGTTTGTGGACGCGCTGGAGTACAAAAACGTCACCCCGCACATTATTGAAATGGCGAAATCGCTCAATCTGGCCATGGTGGCGGAGGGAATAGAGACCGACGGGCAGCTCCGCTGGCTGCACCTTCACGGGGTGCAGTATGGACAGGGGTGGTATTACAGTAAGGCGCTGCCAGGGGAGGAATTTATTCTCTGGGCGGAAAAAAACCTCGAGACACATTCTACTTAAGGTAGGATTTGATCACCTTTAAAACCACGCCGAGATCGGCTTCACGCTGCTCTTCTTCGGGCTCTTTCACCACGTGGTCGGTTAAATGGCCTTCGATCACCTGCATCATCATGCCGTTGACCGCCCCGCGGATCGCCGCCAGCTGCTGGAGAACATCGGCGCATTCGTGGTCGCTATTAAGCATTTTTTCCAGCGCGTTGCTCTGCCCCTGAATTTTTTTCAGGCGGGTTAATAACATCTTCTTGTCGCGAACCGTATGTGACATCTCTTTCCCCCTAATTTTGACATTTTAAGCATATCACGCCCTACTCCCCCTGAGTATTTTTCTACTGGGGGGTAGTATTTGTCTACTGGGGGGGAGTAGTATTTCCACACGCTTTTTCTCCCGGAATGTGCAATGAACGATTTTGCTTCTCTCCTTCAACAGGGCAACGCCTGGCTGTTTGTGCCCAGCGCTATTTTGCTCGGTGCGCTGCATGGCCTTGAGCCGGGCCACTCAAAAACGATGATGGCCGCTTTTATCGTGGCGATCCGCGGAACGCTTAAGCAGGCGATCCTTCTCGGGCTTGCCGCAACCCTGTCCCACACGGCGGTGGTCTGGATCATTGCGGTGGCGGGATTATGGTTTGGTCGGGGCTGGGATGCTCATACGTCTGAGCCCTGGTTCCAGCTGATCTCCGGCGTGTTGATCGTTGCGATCGCGCTCTGGATGGCCTGGCGCACATGGAAAGAGAGCCAGCCGCACGAGCATCATCATCACCACGACCATGACCATGACCATGACCATCATCATGATCACCATCACAACCACGGTCATCAACTGGTTGAAGAAGAGTGGCAAGACGCCCACCAGCGCGCGCACGCCCAGGATATCAACCGTCGTTTCAACGGACAAAACGTCACGACCGGGCAGATCGCCCTGTTTGGCCTGACGGGCGGGCTTATTCCCTGCCCGGCGTCCATCACGGTGCTGCTGATTTGCCTGCAGCTCAAACACTTCGCACTCGGCGCAACGCTGGTGTTCAGCTTCAGTATTGGCCTCGCAGTGACCCTGGTAGCTTCAGGCGCGATTGCCGCCTTAAGCCTTAAGCACGCGACGAAGCGCTGGCCGGGTTTCAGCGAGTTTTCGCGAAAAGCCCCATGGATATCTGCGGCACTGATTACCCTCGTCGGGATCGCTATGAGCCTTCACGGGCTGAGCGGAATTTTATCCTGAGCGACGCGGCCACCCGCGGTGGCCGCGACTGGCGCGCTAGGGTGCGTTCTGATGCCAGCTAAAGGCGTAGCGAAGCTGACGATGTTGCAGGATGAATTCCGGTGAAACGCTTGGGCTCCAGGAATCATCGCCGCCAACGCCCATATGGAATGCATCCAGATTGAGCCAGCAGCCCGGCTCATCGCGCAGCAAGTGCTGATGCGTTGTCTCACGAAGCTGCTGTTGGCCGTGGCGGCTGACTGAGAAATGGAAATGTCCCTGAAGCACGTGCGTCCCGCAGACGAGTTCTCGGGTGTCACAGCGCAGACCATTTTCTGTCGGGAAAATGTAGGGGGTCTGCATCGCATCGAGCGGCAAAGTCCAGCGCCCCTGCTGCGCCGCCAGCCTCCTGTCCGGATAGTTCTCGAACGGCCCCAGCCCCAGCCAGCGCACCGTATCCGGTACCTGAGCAAACTGGACGCTCAGGCCGATACGCGCGGGCTCGGGAATATCGGACGCCACCTGCACCTGCACATCGCCATGCAGCACGCCGCAATCGTCAATTCGCCAGACCTTATGGCTCAAAAACAGCGCCTTACCGCGATACTCCCAGACGTGTCGCGTGGTCACGACCACGTCATTGGCATGCGGTTCCGCTTCACACATAAGCAGGCGCGCAGACATCTCAATCATTCCGGCCGCTTTCCAGCGTTCAACCCAGGCATTCGGATCGATTTGCGTGGCTTCGCTCACGCCAATGTCATTATCCAGTGGCGCACGGGTAAAGTTATCCGTCAGCGGCGAGCGCAGCGTTTCAACACCCTTGTTCCACCACTGCGTCAGATTTCCCGAGGCGCGATCGAACCGCCAGCGTTGCTCTCCATGGGTAAT
Organism: Enterobacter quasimori; assembly: GCF_018597345.1. Taxonomy (NCBI): domain Bacteria; kingdom Pseudomonadati; phylum Pseudomonadota; class Gammaproteobacteria; order Enterobacterales; family Enterobacteriaceae; genus Enterobacter; species Enterobacter quasimori. Next base: position 1,561,629 of record NZ_JAHEVU010000001.1, read on the forward strand.
GTCCAGCACATCATCCTGCTCTGTGAATACCGGCGGGATCCCGACTGCCCGCGGTGGCGTAACGTACAGCGGCGTCGGTAGCAGCCACTGATCCCACGCGCAGCGATGATTCGCCGGTGACCAGGCTGTTGCCTGCGGCTGGATAACCTCCACATTAAGCCAGACCTCCCCCGGCTCGGCCGTCAGTGTCGGCAGCGCGATTTCCAGACGCTGCTGCCGCTGAGGGGGAATGGAAAGCGCAACCTCACCCTGAGCCAGCACCTCCCCGTCGCGGGTAACCGACCATCTCGCCACGTCGTTGTCGGTGTGGCGGAACAGGTAATCGCTTTTCACCTCAACCACCAGTGGAGAGGTACTCACCCGCGTAAAGGTGAAAAACTGCTGCGCGCGCTGCGCTTCATACAGCGCCGGATGCGGCGTGCGATCCGGAAAGACCAGACCATTCAGGCAGAACTGTCGGTCATTCGGTTTATCGCCGAAGTCCCCCCCGTAAGCCCAGAAGGGTTTGCCGTTTTCGTCTTTCTTCGTCAGCGCCTGGTCGACCCAGTCCCAGACGAACCCGCCCTGCAGGCGCGGATGACTGCGAAATGCCTGCCAGTATTTGGCGAACCCGCCAAAGCTGTTGCCCATCGCGTGGGCATATTCACAGAGGATCAGCGGGCGAGTTTCATCCGGCATGCCGATCCATTTTTTGATCGCCCATTTCGGCACCGCCGGGAACGGCTGGTCCTGATCAACACGAGCATACATCGGACAGACAATATCGGTTGCCGCCGTATTCGCCCCACCGCCTTCGTACTGCACAGGGCGCGTTGGATCGGTGGTTTTCAGCCAGCGGTAAAGCGCATCATGGTTAGCACCGTGTCCGGACTCATTCCCCAGCGACCAGATAATAATGGACGGATGGTTACGATCGCGCTGCACCATGCGGGTCACGCGTTCGCTCATGGCTGGCAGCCAGCGGGGATCGTCAGCAAGACGGCTCATTGGCACCATGCCGTGGGTTTCAATATTGGCCTCGTCCACAACGTACAGACCGTAGCGATCGCAAAGCCTGTACCACAGCGGATGATTCGGATAATGCGAGCAACGGACGGCGTTAAAGTTGTGCTGCTTCATCAGCTCGATATCGCGGCGCATCGTCGCTTCATCCATCACCTGCCCGTTTTCCGGATGATGCTCATGGCGGTTCACGCCCCGAATCAGCAGCGGTTTTCCGTTGAGCTTCAGCAGACCATGGCTGATTTCGACCCGGCGAAAGCCGACGTCGCATGCCTCGACGTCCAGCACATTACCCTGTGCGTCCAAAAGCGTAATTGTCAGGCGGTAGAGTTCAGGCGTTTCCGCACTCCACAGCAAGGGCTCTTTGACGGGGATCGCCACCGCTAACCGCTCCGCCCAACGCCCTCGCTCGTCAACCACCGCAGAGCCGGGGCGTTGCGCGACGCGGGCGCATTTTTCACCGTTTCGCCACAGGGTGATGGCCACTTCGCAGGCTGAATAGCAGGACCCGGCCAGCGCGACGTCGACGTTAAGCATTGCGCGGTCACACTCCGCGTTGAGATCGGTCACAACGTGGTAATCCGCAATCTGCGTCTCAGGCTTATGCAGCAGCGATACGTCACGGAAAATACCGCTCATGCGCCACATGTCCTGATCTTCAAGATAGCTTCCGTCGCACCAGCGCAGCACCATGACCGCCAGACGGTTCTGGCCTGAACGTAGCGCTGCCGTGAGATCAAACTCGGCGGGCAGGCGACTGTCCTGTGAATAGCCAATCCACTGGCCGTTGCACCAGAGATGGAATGCTGAGTTTACACCGTCGAAGATAATGCGGGTTTGCCCGCCGTGCAGCCAGGCGTCATCCATCTCAAATGTGAGCGAGTAACAACCGGTAGGATTCTCTGTCGGAACGCAGGGCGGATTGACGGGGATCGGATAGGTCACATTGGTGTAGATCGGCGTATCAAAGCCCTGCATCTGCCAGTTCGAAGGAACGGGCATCGCGACGGCATCTGTATAATCCTCTTCTACCCATGCCTGCGTAACCTGTTCTGGTGCTGCAAAAAAGCTAAACTGCCACACACCGTTGAGAGAACGTTTATTCGGGGTTTTCGCCTCTTCTCTGGCAGAGGCTTCGTCACGCCAGCTGTGAAACGGCGCGTGGGCCGCCAGGCGATTCCACTGTGTCACCCCGGGGTTTTCCCAGTCCCGACGAGCCAGAAGTGCGCTGAGGGTCAGCGATGATGTGTCAGACATAATAACCTCTTTGCGAAGCGCTCACAATTTTAGTTAACATGCCCTGGCAACACGGAAGGGTAAAGTGTGGGATCCGCACGTAGCGAGCCGGATCACAAAAGATTTATCCCCGCGCGATTTTTTCTGCCATCAGCGCCAGATTTCTCAGTTGATGTGCAAGCTCTTCCCGATCAACCCGATCGGCTGCGCGACGGGCGCTCGAATGACGCACGATCAGCGTGACGGGAAGCTGCTCTTGCCAGCATTTTTCTCCCCTCGTCGGCGTCAGCAGCCACTCAACGCTGCGCTCGCCCGCCTCACGAAAGGCCTGGCGAACGGTGGTCAGCGGCGGTGAAAACCAGGCGCTGTCAGCCGTGTCATCAAACCCGACAATCGATATCTGGCCCGGTATAGCAATGCCCTTCTCGGCGCAGGCGCGCATCACGCCCAGTGCCATTTGATCGTTCGCCACCAGAATGGCGTCAGGTCGCTGCGACCCGGATAAAAGCCGGTGGCCTTTTTCATATCCGGAGGCGGCGCTCCAGTCGCCGTGAACCTCGTCAGCGGCTTCAAGACCGGCTTGCGCCAGGGTCGTTTTCCACCCCGCCAGACGCGCACGCGCTGAAACGGAACTCTCAGGTCCACTGAGAAGAGCGATGCGCTGATGCCCAAGAGAAATCAGATGTTCCACGCCCAGCGCGGCCCCCTGTCCGGCGTTAAATACCAGACTGTTGACCTGCGCCGAAGGGGAAACATCGAGAAACAGGACGGGCACAGACGAAGCCATTTTCTGAAGCTGCTCTGCGTCAGGATCGTCCAGCGGGACGTTGACCAGTAAGGCTTCCACACGCTGAGCCAGCAGTTCCTGCACCGCAGCCTGGCATTGCTGAGCATGTTCCACCATTGAAATTAAGACGCTTGCCCCCTGCTCTGCCGCCCGGGATTTTACCGCTGAGACAATTTGCGAGGGCGCATGCAGGGCAAGATCGGTGGTGATCAGCCCCAGGGTGCGGGTCCGTTTCCCCGCCAGCTGCTGTGCGCCCCGATTAGGCACGTAGTGCAGTTCGGCCATCGCCTGCTGCACCTTTTCCCGCGTGCGGGTGGAGACGTGCTCCGCGTCATTAATCACGCGGGACACGGTCTGGTAAGACACCCCCGCGAGGAGGGCAACGTCATAAAGTGTGATCGCTTTCATGCAGTCCGGCATCGCTTGATAACAAGCCGCTATTCTGGCACAGCGACGCCATCAAAACATGTGAGCGCTTCGCAAAATTAAACAACCCGCTCTGGCTGAGGAACCGTCTCGATACGCGGCTTTTGACGGAACCACGGCAAACAGAGCTGGATAAGCGGGCCGATGGTCAGGGCGTAAATCACTGTCCCCACACCAAATGAACCGCCAAGCAGGCAACCGATAATCAGAACGGAGACTTCAATGGAGGTGCGCACGCTGCGGATTGACCAGCCTAACCGGGCGTGGATCCCGGTCATCAGACCGTCGCGCGGACCTGACCCAAAACCTGCACCGATATACATTCCGGTAGCTATGGCGTTCGCGACGATCCCGGACACCAGCAGCGCGATGCGGACAGGCAGCGAACTCAACTCAGGGATTAAGGCCATTGAAGCATCTGCCGCCAGGCCAATACAGATAACGTTGCTGAGGGTGCCCAGCCCGGGCATCTGACGCAGCGGGATCCACAGCAGAAGCACCGCCGCACCGGTCACAATGATGACCGTGCCAATGGTCATCCCCGTTTGTAAGGCCACCCCAAGGTGAAACACGTCCCAGGGATCGACGCCCAGATCCGCACGAATAAACATCGCGGTGGAAAGGCCATAAAGCCCTAAACCGACATAAAGCTGTAGCAGACGACGTACCATTTTTTATCTTCTCCAGTGAACCAGAGTTTTATATTGGGCGAAAATGGCTCTATGATTAATGTCCAGTTTGTAAATAGTGGACTGCATATGTCATCTCGTCGTTTCGGAAGCCAGTCTCTGGCACGCCTTTTAGGCCACTGGCAACAATCCTCGTCGCGTACGCCGCTCTGGCGTCAGCTGGCCGATGCGTTACGTCTGCTGATTCTTGATGGCAGACTGGCGCTGAATACGCGGCTACCGGGTGAGAGGGAGTTAGCCAGTACGCTTAACGTCAGCCGCACCACAGTTGGCAGCGCGCTCGCCCATCTGCGGGAAGAGGGGTATCTGGAAAGCCGCCACGGCAGCGGCTCACGCGTGATCCTGCCGGATACCCGCGCGGTACCCACCCTTTCCGCGGCCAGCGCGGCGCTCGACCTGTCCACCGCCGCGCTCAACGCCGGGCCCGAAATTCATCAGGCGTATACCCATGCGCTGACGGCGATAACCCAGCACCTTGCGCTGACGGGCTATGACCAGCTCGGGTTGCCCGCGCTACGGGAAGCCATTGCCGCACGCTATACCGCGCGCGGGCTGCCAACGCGGGCAGACGAAGTGATGGTCGTAAATGGCGCCGTCAGCGGCTTTGCGCTGGTATTGCGCATGATGACCGGGCCAGGCGATCGCATCGTCGTCGACCATCCAACCTACCCGCTGGCGATCGCCGCTATTCAGGGGGCACTCTGCCGACCGGTAGGCGTATCACTGCCTGAAAGCGGCTGGGATACCGACGGTTTCGCGGCAACGCTTGCCCAAACGGCCCCGCGCCTGGCCTACCTGATGCCGGATTTTCATAATCCAACGGGACGCTGTATGGACGCTGCAACGCGTCAGACGATAACCGACATCGCCGCGCAGACTCGTACTACGCTGGTCGTGGACGAAACCATGCTCGATCTCTGGTTTGATGCGCCGCCGCCGCCCCCTCTGGCAGCGTTTAATCCTGGGGCGGCAGTGATTACGCTGGGCTCTGCCGGGAAAAGCTTCTGGGGAGGACTTCGCCTCGGCTGGATCCGCGCCTCTTCACGCACCATCTCGGCGCTCGCTCAGGCGCGCGATACGCTGGATCTCGGCTCTCCTCTGCTGGAACAGCTTGCAACGCTGTGGCTTATCGAAAACAGCGACACATTTTTGCCCGCTCGCCGGAAAATGCTGGTGGAGCGACGGAACAGGTGCGGGGAACTCCTGCGCGAGCATTTTCCGGACTGGACCTTCCATGAAGCCGAAGGCGGGCTTTCATACTGGATTGAACTGCCGGGGATGCTGGCAACGCAGCTTGCCGCACGGGCTGAGACGATTGGGATCAACATGGGAACCGGCACGCGGTTCGGTCTTTCAGGGGCATTTGATCGCTATTTGCGTATGCCTTTCTCACTTGAACCGGAAGAACTCGAGCAAGCGTTATTGAGAATCAAGCCGTTGTGGCTCGCCCTGAACAAAACCACGCCCTCGATTAAACGGAGCCTGGTGTAACTTTTTTCGTAAATAATAAAAACAGCTGACTGTCATGCAGGCAGTCAGCTGTTTTCATCGATCAGGAATTAGTGCTGAGGAGGAATCGGGAAACCTTTCAGTGAAATAACAAAATCTTCACCCTCTTTCTTTATTTTTGCGCCGGTATCACACCAGTCAGACGCAATACGAAAGAACTCATCACTTCCTACATTCCAGCCAAGACGTACATGTTTAACGTAGCCTGAACGCAACAGATCGCAGGCCTCTTTGTAGTCATGGGCGGTTGACAGTTGTTGTTTCATTTTCTCTTCTTCAGAAGTTTACGTAGTGCCTTGATTTCTTTAGGAGTAAATGGAGAAACGCTCTCTTCTTCCGTATGCTGATTATCAATATCCTCTTCCGATACTCCCGCCTCTTCTACTGCTTCAAACGCCAGCAGCAGCAGTTTCTCTGTGGTCACGCTTAAATTCTCATTATTAACTTCGGCATAGTGGCGAAGTCTTTCTTTTAGCGCTTCATCAATCTTAACATTTAAAACCGCAGTAGCCATGATTGTCACTTCCCTTCGGAAAACGTGTTTAATTTAATACACGAAGTTAACTTTCTAATCCAGATATATATTTTTTGCTTATGACGGAAAAAAGACACCCGATAATAAAATGACAGTCTATTATTACAGGTTTATGACAATATTATTTCATTTGAATGAAAGATATATTTCCGGCTTATAAAGACCGCTTTATCTATAAGGATTAATAGCCTGAGAGCAGGGGAATCTAAAGAAGACGGTTTTTCAGGGGGAGAAATGGGTGGGGGCCCTGCCAGCTACATCCCGGCACACACGTCGTCTGCCCTGGCTGCTTCCTTCCGGACCTGACCTGGTGAACAGAGTAGCGTTGCGGGAGAACCAACAGAGCCCCCATTGAGAGCGTTGTTAACCAACGCGCTGGCGCATTATCCCTATGCCGCCCGTCAATTGCAAGCCATGGACATCTGGATGCTGGATTATTGCGCAAACTAAAGCGGCAATCGCCTTCATCTTCGTTTACCATCACACTTCATTACGACCCACTGGAGTGATAAATGGACGAACATGACTCTTTCCCGCAACGCGTGTGGCAAATCGTGGCCTCCATCCCGGAAGGGGTTGTCACCACCTACGGTGAGGTAGCGCGTCTTGCAGGCTCTCCGCGCGCGGCGCGTCAGGTGGGTGGCGTTCTGAAGCGGCTCCCGGAAGGAAGTGCTTTGCCGTGGCATCGCGTGGTGAATCGTCACGGTGCCATTTCGCTTACCGGGCCGGATTTGCAGCGCCAGCGTCAGGCGTTATTGTCAGAAGGTGTGCAGGTGTCAGGTTCGGGACAGGTCGATTTGCAGAAATACCGTTGGGTGTACTGAACCCTCTCCCGCAGGAGAGGGTTAAGGCAGGAATTACAGCTGCGTAGGCGGGGTTGCGACGGCCGGCTGGTTCGTCTGAGGCGCAAGCGGAACTTCCGTTTGCTGCACCGGGACCAGATTCAGGTCAACCTTGGTTCCACCGTTGTTGATCGCTTCGTGCACCGTGTCGGTAATAAAGACCAGTTTATCGTTGATCGTTACCGCAGCACTCAGCAGGATACGCGCATTTGGCTGCACATCTGCTGGGTTGTAAGGCAGTACGAAGCTAAATGGCGCCTGTTTACCCTCGGTGCGAACCGCACGCTGCGCCAGCACTTTCGACGGTGCATCGGCCAGTGAAGCATCAGACAGCGTTACCGTTAATACCGCATCCGGCGGCAGAGCCACTCTTTGTTTGATCCAGATCGTACCGGACACATTTGGCTGCTGAATTGACTGCTGTGAAAGTGTATTAATCCCGTTCGGGTCAGCTGCTGGCACCGGCACCTGAGCGCTCTTACCTGCACAGGCGGACAACGCCACCGCAATAGCTATACCACTTAGCATAGGCACGAGTTTCATTGAAGTCTCCTTATCATCAATGCACCAGCGGGATCGATCCCATCCGATGTCGTTTCATTCACATAACGTATTCAAGTGTGGCACAAATCAATGATTAACGCCTGAATTCTCCCCGATATTCAGACTAATCTACCCATCGGACCACTTTCATTTCTGCGTTATACTCTGCGTATCTTTCGCTACGGCGTTTATTGAGGACGACTATGAGTCAGGCACTGAACAATCTGCTGACATTACTGAATCTGGAAAAAATTGAGGAAGGACTCTTTCGCGGACAGAGCGAAGATTTGGGTTTACGCCAGGTCTTCGGTGGGCAGGTCGTGGGACAAGCGCTGTACGCAGCCAAGGAAACCGTCCCGACTGACCGTCTGGTGCACTCCTTTCACAGTTACTTCCTGCGCCCTGGCGATAGCGCAAAACCCATTGTCTATGACGTTGAAGTGCTGAGAGATGGCAACAGTTTTAGTGCTCGCCGCGTGGCAGCCATTCAACATGGCAAACCGATCTTTTACATGACCGCCTCTTTCCAGGCGCCTGAACCGGGCTATGAGCATCAAAAAGTGATGCCGCCAGCCCCTTCGCCTGACGATCTCAAATCGGAAACCGATATCGCCCGCGCGCTGGCGCATCTGCTTCCGCCGCAGGTAAAGGAGAAGTTCCTCTGCGATAAGCCGCTTGAGATCCGCCCCGTTGAATTCCATAACCCGATGAAAGGCCACACTGCAGAACCGAAACGTCAGGTCTGGATGCGTGCCAACGGTACAGTGCCGGAAGATCTCCGCGTTCATCAGTACCTGCTGGGCTATGCGTCTGACTTTAACTTCCTGCCGGTTGCGCTGCAGCCGCACGGCGTGGGGTTCCTGGAAAAAGGGATGCAGGTCGCCACCATCGACCACTCGATGTGGTTCCACCGTCCATTCAACATGAATGAGTGGTTGCTCTACAGCGTGGAAAGTACGTCGGCATCAAGCGCGCGCGGCTTTGTGCGCGGGGAGTTTTATACGCAGGATGGCGTGCTGGTGGCCTCGACGGTGCAGGAAGGGGTGATGCGTAATCGCGGGTGATTATGTGCGGCCTGATGCCCTCACCCTGACCCTCTCCCACGGGGAGAGGGAATACATACTAAAAACGGCAACCGAAGTTGCCGTTTTGCTTTAACCTTATGCGGCCTGATGCCCTCACCCTGCCCCTCTCCCACGGGGAGAGAGAATACACACTAAAACGGCAACCGAAGTTGCCGTTTTGCTGTTTATTACGCGTTATACGCATTCTCGCCGTGGCTGTTGACGTCCAGACCCTCGCGCTCCTGCTCTTCCGGTACGCGCAGGCCGACAGTCATGTCCGCCAGCTTATAGCCAATAAAGGCCACGACAGCAGACCACACAACGGTGATGGCAATACTTTCCAGCTGTACCAGCACCTGGTGAACCATGGTGACGCCTTCCGCATAACCCACGCCGCCCAGTGATTTAGCTGCAAAGATACCGGTCATGATGCAGCCGACGATGCCGCAGACGCCGTGGACGCCAAATACATCGCAAGGGTCGTCAACGCGCAGAACACGTTTCAGAGCGGTAACGCCCCACAGACCCGCAAGGCCTGCAACCAACCCCACCAGCAGCGCACCGCCTACACCCACGTAACCACAGGCTGGCGTGATACCGACCAGACCGGCGATAGCACCCGAACAGGCACCCAGCAGAGACGGTTTACCGCGAACGGCCCACTCGCCAAAGACCCAGGAGAGGATTGCACCCGCCGTTGCGACAACGGTGTTCACGAAGGCCAGCGCGGCGATTTCGTTAGCGGCACTTGCAGAGCCTGCGTTGAAGCCAAACCAGCCAAAGTAGAGAATCGCCGTACCGGTAAACACCATCGGCAGGTTGTGCGGCTTGAACGCTTCTTTCCCGAAGCCCACGCGTTTGCCAATCAGGTAGGCACCCACCAGGCCCGCGACCGCGGCGTTGATGTGTACAACGGTGCCGCCCGCAAAGTCCAGCGCACCATGGCTCGCCAGCAGACCGCCGCCCCATACCATATGCGCGATAGGCACATAGGAGAGCGTCAGCCAGACCACCACGAAGATCAGGACGGCAGAGAAACGAATACGCTCAGCAAGCGCACCCACAATCAGCCCGACGGTGATGCAGGCAAACGATCCCTGGAAAGCCACGTGGATGTACTGATAGAAGCTGCCCATCAGCGCGGTCAGCTCGATATTTTTCAGCATCACCCAGTCGAAGTTACCAAAGAACGCATTGCCCGTGCCGAACGCCAGCGAGTATCCGTAAACTACCCACAGCACGCAGACCAGGGCGAACGTCACCGCAACCTGCGTCAGCATGGAGAGCACGTTCTTGCCGCGGATCAGGCCGCCGTAGAACAGCGCAATGCCCGGAATGGACATGAACAGCACCAGCGCGGTGCTAATCATCATAAAGGCGTTATCGGCTTTGTCTGCCACGGCAGGCGCAGCCAGTGCCAGGCCCGGCAGCAGTGCCAGCGACCCCAGAGCCGTTTTGAGTGTTGCTATCTTCATTTTCTCGATCCCTATCACTGTGTGCCAGGAGTTACTTACAGAGCCGCTTCGTCAGATTCGCCGGTACGAATGCGAATGACGCGCTGCAGTTCGGCAACGAAAATTTTGCCGTCGCCAATTTTGCCGGTGTAGGCCGCTTTGCTGATGACGTCAATGACTTCATCAAGCTGATCGTCCGCAATCGCGACATCGATTTTTACTTTTGGCAGGAAATTCACGCTGTATTCCGCACCGCGATAAAGCTCGGCATGACCCTTCTGACGACCAAAGCCTTTCACTTCGGTGACAGTCAGTCCCTGAATACCCATTGAAGACAATGCTTCGCGCACGTCTTCGAGTTTGAATGGTTTGATTACAACCGTAACCAGCTTCATAAATCCCCTCCAGTCAGAATTCGGTAATGGCCGCAGCTAACACGTAAGGGACATTGCAAGGGGTGTGCCAGAATTGAAAACAGTGATAAAACGGCGGGCGATGAGCCAGGAATGGGGTTCAATACCGAACGGGTGAAAAAAAACGCACCATGGCAGTGCAGGGTGCGTTTCAGTTTTGCACCAACAGGAATGACTGTTAGCAGCTTGCCTGTTTTTGGTGCATCAGGCGCTCAGCGACTCTTCTTCGCGCGCGCTGGCTGCCAGCTCTTCACCTGCCAGCTGCAGCTGGTACATCTGCCAGTAGCGTCCTTTCTCCTCCAGCAGTTGTCTGTGGGTACCTCGCTCAACGGCCTGTCCACGATGCAGCACCAGGATGGTATCGGCATCGACAATGGTTGAGAGGCGATGCGCGATGACCACCAGCGTGGTGTGATCCCGGACAGCGGCCAGCGCCTGCTGGATGGCCTGCTCGGTACCGGAGTCAATGCTGGCCGTCGCCTCATCGAGAATCAGCACCTGCGGCGTTTCAATCAGCACGCGCGCGAGGGCCAGCAGCTGTTTCTGCCCTACGGAGAGGTTATTCCCCTGCTCGCCAAGTTTCGTATTGATACCCTCACTGAACCCGCGCGCCAGATCGGCCAGCTGCACTTGCTCCAGCACCTGCCAGACCTGTTCCTCGGTAAAAGGCCGACCCAGCGTGACGTTAGCGTAGAAGGTATCGGCCAGTACGACCGGGTCCTGTTGCACCATAGCGACGCCCTTACGCAGCACATTGTGGCTGAGTGATGCCAGCGGGCGTCCATCGAGGCGGATCTCACCTTGCGTTAACGGGTAGTAGCCCATTAACAGACTGGCGAGCGTACTCTTACCGCTGCCGGTATGTCCCACCAGCGCCACGAAGCCGCGCGACGGTACCTCAAGATTGATGTCCTGTAAGACAAGCTGGTCATCGCGATAGGCAAACGAGACCTTATCAAAGGCAATCGAACCGCTTTGCAGAGGACGTTCATCATCGCCATAGGTCTGACGCGGTCTGTCCATCAGCTCGAACACGCGTTCACCGGCGACCACCGCCTGTTGCAGCATCGATTGCTGGGTAGTGAGCTCAATCAGGGGTTCGTTAAGACGCCCCAGATAGCTGATGAAGGCATAGAGCACCCCAACCTCAATGGTTCCACGCGTTGTCAGCCCAAACAGCATCAGCAGGCCACAGAGGACCAGCGCCGAGAACAGGCTAAGCAATGGACGCAGCAGGAAGCCGTCCAGGCGTAACGTCTGCATACGCGCCATATAGTGCGAACGGCTGGCTTCGCCCATTCGTTCGCCAAAGCGCGCCTGCTGGCGGAACTGCTGGATGACGCTCATGCCGTTGATCACTTCGTTGAAGCCATCATTGATGTCGGCCAGATAAGCGCGCACCCGGCGAACAATCGGCGTGCTGTAGCGCTGGTAGATCACCATCACGATCAGCACCGCCGGGAAGATAGTGATCGCCACCAGCGCCATGCGCCAGTCGAGGCTGAACATGGCGACCAGCATCGCACCGATCAGCGCTGCGCTGCGCAACACGGTCGCCACTACGGTGACGTAGAGATCGCGGATCACTTCAGTATCGTTGGTCACGCGCGAAATCACCTGCCCGACCGGCTGGGTGTCAAACTCGCTCAGCGGCTGGCGCAGCGCGGCATCCATGACATCCGTACGCAGCTGCTGCACCACGCCCACGGCTGCCCGGTTAAAGAGCAGCGACTGGGCATAGTGCAGCCCTGCCGCCGTTAACTGTAGCCCAACGTATGCCACGCCTAAGCCTGCGACCAGCCCCCACGGCAGATAGCTTTTCGCCACCATATTGTCGATAAAATAGCTGATCAGCAGGGGGCCGCTGACTTCGGCAATCGCCGCAATCCACAGCAGAAGCACGGCAACCGAAAGCGGTTTACGCCATGGCGAACCGTAGGCCAGAAGGCGTTTGAGCGTCGGCCACATTGTTCCAAGCTTACGCATGGGTCGCCTCCTCATCCAGCGCCGCTTCCAGCTGCTGATATCGATACATATCGCGATACCAGCCCGGCTGTTCCGCCAGCTGCTCGTGCTGCCCGCGCTGGGCGATATGCCCGTGCTGCAACACCAGAATTTCACTGGCTTCCGTCAGCGCCGACAGGCGGTGGGCGCTGATGATCACCGTGCGTCCTTCTCCCCACTGGCGAAGGTTGTGCAGGATCTGATGTTCAGTGCGGCCATCAACGGCGGAAAGCGCATCGTCCAGGATCAGGATTTCGGCATTCAGCAGCAGCGCACGCGCGATCGAAATACGCTGCTTTTGCCCGCCGGAGAGCATCACCCCGCGCTCGCCGACTTCCGTTTCATAGCCCTGCGGCAGACGCAAAATATCCTCATGGACGCTGGCTAAGCGCGCCACATGTTCAATCTCGTCCTGTGTTGCCGAAGGATGACCGAGGGCGATATTGTTCGCGATGGTATCGGAGAATAAAAACGGCGTCTGGCTCACCACCGCCAGGCGGCTACGCCAGCCATCCAGCAGCAGGTTCGACAAGGGAATGTCATGAAAACGAATATCGCCCTGCGTCACGTCAAAGTGGCGCTGCAGCAGAGAGAGAACGGTGCTTTTTCCAGCTCCCGTTGGGCCGCAAATTCCCAGCATCTGTCCGGGCTGCAGCGTGAAGTTCACGTTTTCGAGCACCGGATGCGTCGTCTGCGGATAGCTAAACGACTGAATATCGGCTTTCAGGGTACCGCGCCCATCGGGCACGGCTTCGCTGCCGTCCTTCACCACCGGCGCTTCCGCCAGCATCGCGCGAATACGGCTGTACGCAGCGCTGCCGCGCTCAACGATGTTAAACATCCACGCCAGCGCCAGCATCGGCCAGATCATCAGCCCCAAATACATGGCAAAGCTGGTCAACTGACCGAGGGTCATGGAACCCTGCACCACCATCCAACTCCCGCCGCCGATCGCCAGCATATTCGCCATGCCGATGGCGATATAGATCGTCGGGTCAAACCGGGCGTCAATACGCGCCACGCGCATGTTTTTCGCGCCGGTATCCGCCGCATCGGCGGCAAACAGCGCGGACTGCCGGTCTTCCAGGCCGAAGGCTTTGATCATGCGGATGCTGGTCATACTCTCCTGGGTGCGATCGTTGAGCGATGAAAACGCCGCCTGCGCCAGCCTGAAACGCTCGTGGAGCTTTTCACCGTAGCGGTTGATCGCCAGCGCCATCAGCGGCATTGGCAGCAGCGCCAGCAGGGTCAGTTGCCAGCTAATCTGGGTCGACATCACGATCAACACCGCGCAGCCCATGACCAGTGAATCCACCAGCGTCAGCACCCCTTCCCCGGCGGCAAAGACCACGCGATCCACGTCGTTGGTGGCGCGGGCAATGAGGTCACCGGTCCGGTGGCGCAGATAAAATTCAGGATGCTGGCGGCTCAGCTGGCGGTAAAAATCTTCACGCAGCTCAACGGCCAGCTGATAGGACGCACCGAATAAGAGCACGCGCCAGACGTAGCGCAGCAGGTATACAATCACAGCGGTCAGCACCAGCGTGCCGACCCACATCAACACCCGTGCGGTGGTGTAATGCTGTTCGGTGACGCCATCCACGACGTACCCCACCACTTTCGGCGGGATCAGCTGCAGGATGGCAATGATAATAAGCAGGCATACCGCGCCGAAGTAGCGTTGCCACTCCCGACGAAAGTACCAGCTTAATTGGGCAAATAATCGCACGCGGTTTGTTCCTGAAGATATTTTTCGAAGTTATTCAATGGGTAATGCTGTGGTGTATTTTATCTGTTCCATCGCGAAGCTTGAGGTGACGTCCGACAAGCCCGGCACGCTGTTGACCAGCCGCTTGTAGAAATCATCATAGCGCTTCATGTCGGCCACCTGGACGCGCATCAGGTAATCGTATTCTCCCGCCATACGCCAGAAGCCCAGCACCTCGGGCATCTCAGACACCTGAGTGACAAAGCGGCAATACCATTCGCTGCTGTGGTGCTGCGTTTTTATCAGGACAAAGGCCGTGAGTCCAAGCCCCAGTTTTTCGGGATCTAATAACGCCACGCGACCCAGCAGCACGCCGTCATCTTCCAGCTTCTTGAGGCGTTTCCAGCACGGTGTGGTGGTCAGATTAACGGCATCTGCTAACGCCTGCAAAGAGAGGGTGCAGTCCGTTTGCAACAATGAAAGCAGCTTCCGGTCAATTTTATCTAGCATACCCACCTCGCAGAGAAAATTTTTCTCCTTACATTCTATTTTAAAGGCCAGATAGCAACAATTTTTTCTGTGCTTTTCGCTATGCTAGGCACAAAATGACAAACGGATAACGACGATGAATAGCACCTGGGTTAAACATGCGATCAGCGAAATCAATGCCGACTATCAGCGCTCGGCGGATACGCACCTGATCCGCCTTTCTCTGCCGGGATTTGACGGCATTCAGCTCTATCTGAAAGACGAAAGCACTCATCCTACCGGTAGCCTGAAGCATCGTCTGGCACGTTCCCTGTTCTTATACGGTTTATGTAACGGCTGGATTAAAGAAGGCACGACGATTATTGAATCCTCGTCCGGTTCCACAGCGGTGTCCGAAGCCTATTTCGCCCGCCTGCTGGGCCTGCCGTTTATTGCCGTGATGCCGTCCTGCACTGCAAAACGCAAAATCGAACAGATCGAATTTTACGGCGGACGCTGCCACTTTGTGGAAAGCGCCTGCGAAATCTACGCCGCCTCTGAAATGCTGGCGCGCGAGCTGAACGGCCACTATATGGACCAGTTCACCTTCGCCGAGCGAGCCACCGACTGGCGCGGCAATAACAACATTGCCGACAGTATTTTCCGCCAGATGACCCACGAGCCGCACCCGGTTCCGTCGTACATTGTAATGAGCGCCGGTACGGGCGGCACGTCTGCCACTATCGGCCGCTACATCCGCTGTCAGGGCTACGATACCCAGCTGATGGTGGTTGACCCCCAGAACTCCGTGTTCCTCGACTACTGGCAAAACCGTAACGCCGAGCTGCGAAGCCCGGTGGGGAGTAAAATAGAAGGGATTGGTCGTCCGCGCGTGGAGCCCTCTTTCATCCCCGACGTCGTGGATGAGATGATGCGCGTGCCGGATGCCGCAAGCGTGGCAACGGCGCACTGGCTGGAGACGCAGCTGGGGCGCAAGGTGGGTGCCTCCACGGGCACAAATATGTGGGGCGCACTGCAGCTTGCCGCGCGCATGCGCGAAGAGAGCCGCACCGGTTCCATCGTCACGCTGCTCTGCGACAGCGGCGAACGTTACCTTGAAACCTATTACAACGCGGAGTGGGTGCAGGCCAACATCGGCGATATCGCCCCGTGGAAAGCGCGGATTGCAGAGCTGGTGAAATAAAAAAAGCCAGACCGAAGTCTGGCTTGCTGGAAGGGTCTCACTATTCGGGGGAATACGGGAGGTTGTTGTTGTCCAGCCAATGCGTCAAAAAATGGGACACCGCTTCATTGCCGCAGTGTCCGATAACCGGCAGATGGGGAAGTTCCGCTTTTAGCTGCGCCATCGCATTCCCCATAATCAGACCGCGACCGACGCTGCCCAACATCTCGCGGTCGTTCATGGCGTCGCCAAACGCCATACAATCCTGCAACGTTAAGCCCAGGTGGTCGCTCAGAACCGCCAGGGCTGAACCTTTGTTACAGCCTACCGGCAGCACTTCCAGGCAATCCACCGCCGAGAAGGTCAGGTGCGCCCGGTCGCCCAGCGCCTCATTCAGCTGAATCCGTAAGCGACAGAGATCGTCATGATCGCCGCAGAAACAGATCTTCGTTACCGCATGGGCGGGGATCCGACGCAGATCGATAAGCTGGTATTTAAAGCCGCTGTAAACGTGCGCGTGCAATAATTCCGGGATTTCGCTGCCGGTAAACCAGCCCCCATCGTTAAAAACGTGGATGCTGGCCTGCGTGTCCCACGTACTGTGCAACACGATATCCGCCACTTCCGGGTTGAGATCCTGTCGGTGCAGCACATCGCCTTCTACGGAGTGAATTCGCGTCCCGTTGCCGGTGATCAGAAAGGCGTCGAGGGAAAACGCGCCCAGCAAATGGCGCATTTCCAGCACATGACGGCCGGTGGCAAACGTCAGGGTGACATCACGCTCGCGCAGGCGCTTCAGGGTACTCAAGGTTTTCTCCCCCAGACGGTGATCCGGCATTAACAGCGTGCCGTCCATATCAAATGCAGCGAGCCTGGCCATGATTACTCCTGAAATGTGATGCGATTAACTTGTGTATCAGTATCGTGTGAGATATACGGAAGTAATAGTGAATAGATGATAATTATTGTTCCGGGTTTATTATGCGCCAGCTCAATCGCCTTAATCAGTACCAGCGGCTGTGGCAACCTTCCGAGGGGGCAACGCAACAGGTCACCATCAGCGAACTGGCCGCCCGCTGTTTTTGTAGCGAGCGGCATGTCCGAACGCTGCTGCGTCAGGCTCAGGAGTCGGGGTGGCTGAGCTGGCGCGCGCAGTCTGGCCGCGGTAAGCGGGGTGAGCTTACGTTCCATGTCACGCCGGAGTCACTGCGCAATGCGATGATGGAGGAGGCGCTGAAGAGCGGGCAGCAGCATAACGTCCTCGAGCTGGCACAGCTTGCGCCTGAGGATTTACGTGCGCTGTTGCATCCATTTCTGGGTGGCCACTGGCAAAACGATACGCCGACGCTGCGTATCCCCTACTACCGCTCGCTGGATCCCCTTCATCCCGGTTTCCTCCCCGGCCGGGCGGAGCAGCATCTGGCCGGGCACGTTTTCTCCGGGCTGACGCGCTTTCACGGCAGCAGCAGCGAACCAACGGGGGATCTGGCGCACCACTGGGAGGTCTCGGCGGACGGCCTGCGCTGGCACTTTTACATCCGTTCCACCCTGCACTGGCATAACGGCGATAAAATCGATACGGCACAGCTTCAGCGAAGCCTGACGGCGCTGCTGGCGCTGCCAGCCCTGCGTAAGCTGTTTCAGAGCGTATTACGCATTGACGTCACCCACCCCCAGTGTCTGACATTTACCCTGCATCAGCCGGATCATTGGCTTGCGCACCGCCTGGCGACATACTGCAGTCGTCTCGTCCATCCCGACCAGCCCATGACGGGCAGCGGCCCTTTCAAACTGAGCGTGTTCGATGCTGAATTGGTTCGTCTGGAAAGCCACGAGCAGTACCATCTTAGCCACCCGCTGCTAAAAGCGATTGAATACTGGATCACGCCGACGCTGTTTGACTACGGGCTTGGCACCAGCTGTCGTCATCCGGTACAAATCGCCATTGGCGAGCTTGATGAACTGGAAAACCTGCGGCTGGTGAGCAGCAGCACCAGCCTGGGGTTTTGCTATCTCACGCTGAAGCACAGCCCACGCCTGAACCAAATGCAGGCACGACGGCTGATCAATATCATCCATCTCTCAACGCTGCTGCACACGCTGCCGTTGAATGAAGGGCTGATCACGCCAACGGAAGAACTCCTGCCCGGCTGGGGTATACCCCAGTGGCCTGATTTAACGAACGTTCGTCTGCCTGAAACATTAACGCTGATTTATCATCTGCCGGTTGAACTCCACACCATGGCAAACCAGCTGAAACAGTACCTTGCACAACAAGGCTGTGAGCTTAGGGTCATTTTTCACGATGCCAAAACATGGGACGGATGCCAGCAACTGGCAGAGGCGGATATCATGATGGGCGACAGGCTGATTGGGGAAGCGCCAGAGTATACGCTTGAGCAGTGGCTACGCTGTGATGCGCTTTGGCCGCACCTGTTAAGCGCACCGCAGTTTGCTCATCTACAAGCCACGCTGGATGCGGTTCAGAGCCAGGCCGGCGAGCAGGCGCGGCATGCTGGCCTGAAAGCCATTTTTAGTCAGCTTATGGAAAATGCGGTCATTACCCCGCTATTTAACTACCAGTATCAAATCAGCGCCCCACCGGGCGTTAACGGTATCCGGCTTAATACCCGCGGCTGGTTTGATTTCACCGAAGCCTGGCTTCCCGCCCCCAAATCGTGAAGAAGCTGGTCGGCGCTGAAGTCAGGCGGTAACATACTGTTTTTACCGTAACTGTCGAGATGATTTATGAAACGTGCCGTCGTCGTGTTCAGCGGAGGACAAGATTCCACTACCTGCCTGGTTCAGGCTCTTCATCAGTACGATGAGGTTCACTGTGTGACTTTCGATTATGGTCAGCGTCACCGCGCCGAAATCGACGTGGCCCGTGAACTGGCTCTGAAACTGGGCGCACGCGCGCACAAGGTGCTGGACGTTACGCTGTTAAATGAACTGGCCGTCAGTAGCCTCACCCGGGACAGTATCCCGGTACCTGACTACGAACCCGATGCCAGCGGTATTCCTAATACCTTTGTGCCGGGCCGCAATATTCTGTTCCTGACGCTGACCGCAATCTACGCCTATCAGGTGCAAGCCGAAGCGGTGATCACGGGCGTGTGCGAGACCGACTTCTCCGGTTATCCGGACTGTCGCGATGAGTTCGTGAAAGCGCTCAACCACGCCGTCAATCTGGGCATGGCAAAAGAGACACGCTTTGAAACCCCGCTCATGTGGCTGGATAAGGCCGAAACCTGGGCGCTGGCAGACTACTGGGGCAAGCTGGACCTCGTTCGCAGCGAGACGCTCACCTGCTATAACGGCATCAAAGGCGACGGTTGTGGCCAGTGCGCAGCCTGTAATCTGCGTGCGAATGGGCTGAACCATTATCTTGCCGATAAAGTCGGCGTGATGACCGCGATGCAGAAAAAAACCGGGCTTAAATAGGGCTACTTGACCGTGCTGTCGAACAGTTTCACACCGGCAGCACGGGTGACCTTCATCAGCGTTGTCAGCGTTGGGTTGCCGTTGTCTGACAGGGTTCGGTATAGCTGCTGACGGGACAGACCTGCTTTGGCAGCGATTTCACCTATGCCGCCGCGGGATTCGATAACACGTCTTAACGCGATTAGGTATGCTGGGATCCCCTGGTCTTCATAAATCTCATCCAATGCAACCTGCAGATATAGCTGAGCGTAAGAAGGGTTTTCGCGAAGCATTTTTACGACGGCTTCATCGTGGCTGACGGAACTAGATAATTTTCGTTGGCTCTTGCTCATCCGGTTTATCCTTTTGATGTTCTTTCCAGTAATCTATTGCCAGTTTCACATCAGTCTTTTGACTCTTTTTGTCACCGCCGATCAGCAACAACAGGATCTTCCGATGTTGTACCGCAAAATAGATTCGATAGCCGGGACCACAATCAATTTTCAGTTCCCAGATCCCCTCTCTGAGATATCGGTAATCGCCGAAATTCCCTTTCTCAGCACGGTCAATTCTCAGAAGGATCCGAAACGCTAACTCCGGATCCTTTCGCTTCATCTTCGCTACCCACTCCTCAAACGGCACCTTCCCGTCACGGGTCCGGTAGCGTGCAACAACGTAGTCCCTGTCCATTATTCTATCCCTGAAAAATCCTTTTGTCTTTTATAAAAGACAAATTTTCTACGCGATCATCAGCTCCAGCTTTTCGCGCAACTCTCCTTCCAGCGGCAGCGCCTTTTGCGTTTTCAGATCGATACAGACAAAGGTGATCAGCGCATCAGCCACCACCTGCCCTTCAGGATCGAGCGTCACCACCTGGCTTAACACGCCGCTTTTACCGTTTAGCTGCTGAACCTGACTGGTGACGGTCAGCACATCCCCCAGCACGGCCGGACGGCGGTAGTTAATGTTGATATTGACGACCACGAACGCGATGTTATGCGCGGTCAGCCACTGAAAGCTTTCGCTGTTTTCCAGCCCGTCCCAGCGCGCCTCTTCAAGAAACTCAAGATAGCGGGCGTTGTTCACGTGCTGGTAAACGTCGAGATGGAAACCGCGTACTTTGATTTTTGTCTGCATAGCGCAATAGCCTTTACTGTTATTGTAGGATGAGAGGTCATAACTGGTATGACCTCTTTATCCTGGCAAAATTTGGCCGCAGTGCAAGAAATTGCGTAATTACAACGTCAGGTGTGAGAGGTTGCGCTCAACCAGCGCGCTGCCCATGCCCGGTACCTGTTTGAGATCGTCGACCGTTTTGAAAGGACCGTACTCTTCGCGGTAGCTGACGATAGCCTGCGCTTTTTTCAGGCCGACGCCGTTCATGACGCGGGCGAGATCTTCCGCAGAGGCCGAATTGATGCTGACCCGCGTACCGTCATCATCGGTATTTTTACCAGCGTCAGCCGCTTTGGTTTGCCCTTGCACCGGCGCTGTCGCATCGGACTTGCTCTGCGTAGCCTGTGGTTTGGCGGCGGGCGTCGCCGCCAGCGCGCCCGCGCTCATCCCGGTGGTGGCAATAGCCAGCGTAATTAACAGTGCTTTGATTCCACGTTTCATGCTGTTATCTCCTTGTTTGTTGACAGCCACGTCACGATAGCCGTCGGGAAAAACCGGCACAAACAGCAGATTGCAGAAATGGAAAAGGCCGCGAAAGCGGCCTTTAGTTATTGCAGAGCGTTACGAAAATCTGCGAGCAGATACGTAATTATTGCTGCTGAGTGATGATGTCGCCCAGCTTAATTTTGGCGTCTTTACGCAGGTTGCTCATCATAGCTTCGAAAGCAATCTGGGCGTTGTTCTGGGTGATCCCCTGAACCATCGCTTTCTTCTGCGCGTCTGGCAGCGTGCCCGCTTTCACTTCATCCAGCGCCAGCAGAACGACGTTACCCTGCATATCGGTCGTGGTGCCAAAGCTTGGTTTATCCTTCGCTGGCAGCGTCAGACCAAACGCGGCCTGGCTGATTGGGTCCTGACCGGTACGGCTCAGCGTTTTCGCCTCACCGAAGCTCAGGCCAGCGGCTTTCAGCGCGTCCTCTTTACCTGCTTTCAGGTCAACCAGGATCTTCTCAGCATCCAGTTTTGCCTGCTGCTCAGCTTTGTTGTGCTTAACCTGCGCAACAACCTGATCCTTCACTTCCGCCAGCGGTTTGACCGCTTCTGGCTTGTGCTCGCTGACGCGCAGAACGAATGCGCGGTCACCGTCAACGGTAATGATGTCAGAGTTGCTTCCCGGCGTGCCGTTCTCGCCTACCAGCCCACCGTTGAAGATGGCGTCAGAAACCGGCTTGAAGTTCAGCTCTTCCGGCAGGTTGTCGCGTCCAAACCAGCCCGTCTCAACCGCCTTCACACCCGCCGCCTGCTCAGCACCCGCCAGAGATTCGTTGTCGTTGCTCGCCGCATCGCTCACTTTCTGCTGCAGTGCGTAATAGGCATCCAGCGCTTTTTCCTGTTTCACTTTCGCCGCGATATCATCGCGAACGTCAGCCAGCGGCTTGGTTTTCGCCGCGGTAATGTCGTCCAGACGAACGACCAGGTAACCAACGGAAGATTTAACGACACCTGACAGCTGGCCTTTCTCTTTCAGACCGGCATTTTTCAGCTCGTCCGGCGTGGTCGCGTCTTCCAGCCAGCCCATATCACCGCCGTTTTTCGCAGAGATAATGTCGGTGGATTTTGCTTTCGCGACGGCCGCGAAATCAGCGCCTTTGTTCAGCTCGTCCAGCACGGCTTTGGCGTCTGCCTCGGTCTTGGTTTGGATCACGCTGTAGCGGTTACGCTGCGGCTGAGTGAACTGATCCTGATGCTGATCGTAGTAAGACTGGATTTCCGCGTCAGACGCGGTTTCCTGCAGCGCAGCCGCATCCAGCTTGATGTAGCTCACGCGGAACTGCTCAGGCGCAACGAAAGTGTTCTTGTTCTGCTCGTAGTAAGCGTTAACTTCTGCGTCGCTCACCTGCTGCTTTGCCGCCAGTGCATTCACATCGATTGTCGCTTCACGCACGACACGCTGCTGAGCCACCAGCGCAGCCAGTTCGTCGGTTTCACCTTTGAGCATGAAATCGGTGCCGACAACGGCATTGATGAGCTGCTGAGTGGTCAGCTGGTTACGCAGCGCCTGCGCGTACTGATCGGCAGTCATGCCCATCTGGTTTACGATGCTGTTATAACGGGCGTTGTCGAACTTGCCGTTAGACTGGAATGCCGGAGTTGAGAAGATGGCTTTTTTAACCTGCTCATCGCTAATGCCCAGACCCAGCCCTTTCGCATACTGGTCCAGCAACGCTTCATCGATAAGGCGATTAAGCGTCTGTTGACGCAGGGTTTTCATGTAGCCTTCGTTCGCTGCCAGTTCAGAGAATTGATCGCCCAGCTGTTGCTGCATACGGTTGCGTTCACCGGCGAAAGCGTTCTCGAACTGCCCACGGCTGATCTCCTGGCCGTTCACTTTTGCGGCATAGTTCGCGCCACCGCCGATAAGGTAACTGCTCACGCCGGTCAAAATGAACGACACGATAATGATACCGAAAATAATCTTGAGCACGAGACTGTTAGCAGCCGTGCGTAAGCTGTCCATCATGGTGTAACAACACTCCGCTGTAGGTGACTGGTTACCTGACGCTGACGGAAAATCCTTACCGTCGCGCGTAAAGGCGTATTGTGACAAGAAAACGGGGCGATTGTCAGCCCACAACTCGCATAAACTCGCACAAATCAGGTCTGGACAAACAAAAAAGGCACATCAAATGATGCGCCCTTGTACTTTTCGGCTTCCCTGAAGCGGGAAAGCAATCAGTTTACTGCGTCTTTCAGCGCTTTACCTGCACGGAAACCCGGCACTTTAGCGGCAGCAATGGTGATCTCTTTACCGGTTTGAGGGTTGCGGCCAGTACGGGCAGCACGCTCTTTAACAGCAAAAGTACCGAAGCCTACCAGCGCAACGTCGTCCCCAGACTGCAGAGATTCAGTAACAGAAGCAATTAATGCATCTAACGCACGTCCAGCTGCAGCTTTAGAAATATCAGCACCAGCAGCAATTTTGTCAATCAGTTGAGATTTATTCACTGTTCTCTTCCTCTCTTTATAATTTATATCGCGCCTGAATCCTTCACAGCGCGACCGCGCAGCAGTTATATCAGGCCTGCCATGACCTTACAACACCCGTTGTTGATGGCTGACCTAATCAGCAATCTAAATTAGCTATACAAAAAAAGGCTGGCAAGTGCGAAATGACTTACCAGCCTTGTTTTTATTGACGCTCTTTGCGCGAGGTCACTATTTTGCGGTTACAACCTGCATTCCTGAGGGTTCATTCTGCAGTGCGAGACTAAGAACTTCCTCAATGCGTTTCACCGGATGGATCTGCAGATCGGCAATCACGTTGTCCGGAATCTCTTCCAGATCGCGTTTATTTTCGTAAGGAATCAATACGGTTTTGATCCCACCACGATGTGCCGCCAGCAGTTTTTCTTTCAGTCCACCGATTGGCAGTACCTGACCGCGAAGGGTAATTTCCCCGGTCATCGCCACGTCGGCACGCACCGGGTTGCCCGTCAGGCAGGAGACCAGCGCGGTACACATAGCAATACCCGCGCTTGGGCCATCTTTCGGCGTCGCCCCTTCCGGTACGTGCACGTGGATGTCGCGTTTTTCGTAGAAATCCGGGTTAATACCCAGTTTTTCCGCGCGCGCGCGCACCACGGTCAATGCAGCCTGAATGGACTCCTGCATCACTTCACCCAGCGAGCCTGTGTAGGTCAGCTTGCCTTTACCCGGCACGCAGGCGGTTTCGATGGTCAGCAGATCGCCACCCACTTCCGTCCATGCCAGACCGGTCACCTGACCAACGCGATTTTCGTTGTCTGCGCGACCGTAATCAAAGCGCTGTACACCCAGGTAGGCGTGCAGATTGTCGCCGTTAATCACGATGTGCTTCAGGCTCTTATCCAGCAGCAGCTGTTTCACCGCCTTACGGCACAGTTTAGAGATTTCACGCTCAAGGCTACGCACGCCCGCTTCACGGGTGTAGTAGCGAATGATGCCAACAATCGCGCTGTCCTCAACGGTCAGCTCGTTGGCTTTCAGCGCGTTACGCTCAATCTGCTTCGGCAGCAGGTGCTGTTTCGCAATATTCAGCTTCTCGTCTTCGGTATAGCCGGAGAGACGGATCACTTCCATACGGTCCAGCAGCGGGGCCGGAATGTTCATGGAGTTGGACGTCGCCACGAACATCACATCGCTCAGGTCGTAGTCCACCTCCAGGTAGTGATCGCTGAACGCCACGTTCTGTTCTGGATCGAGCACTTCCAGCAGTGCAGATGCCGGATCGCCACGCATGTCTGACGACATTTTGTCGATCTCATCGAGCAGGAACAGCGGGTTTTTAACGCCCACTTTCGCCATCTTCTGGATCAGCTTACCCGGCATAGAGCCGATGTAGGTACGGCGGTGGCCGCGGATTTCCGCTTCATCGCGTACGCCACCCAGCGCCATACGGATATACTTACGTCCGGTCGCTTTGGCGATGGACTGACCCAGAGAGGTTTTACCCACCCCTGGCGGCCCTACCAGACACAGGATTGGGCCTTTGATTTTATTCACACGGCTTTGTACCGCGAGGTACTCAAGAATGCGGTCTTTCACGCGCTCCAGGCCGTAGTGGTCGGTATCCAGGATCTCCTGCGCCTGACGCAGATCTTTTTTGACCTTGCTGCGGGCGTTCCACGGAACCTGCACCATCCACTCAATGTAGCCGCGCACGACGGTCGCTTCAGCCGACATGGGAGACATCATTTTCAGCTTCTGCAGCTCGGCTTCCGCTTTCTCTTTTGCCTCTTTCGGCATCTTCGCCGCGTCGATCTTACGCTTCAGCGCTTCGTTTTCGTCCGGCGCGTCGTCCATCTCGCCCAGCTCTTTCTGAATGGCCTTCATTTGCTCATTCAGATAGTACTCACGCTGAGATTTCTCCATCTGCTTTTTCACGCGGTTGCGAATGCGCTTCTCAACCTGCAGCAGATCGATTTCAGATTCCATCATCGCCATCAGGTATTCAAGACGTTCATTAACGTCGGACATTTCCAGCACGGACTGTTTGTCAGCCAGCTTCAGCGGCATATGGGCAGCGATGGTGTCCGCCAGACGCGCAGGATCGTCGATGCTGTTCAGCGACGTCAGCACTTCTGGTGGGATTTTCTTGTTCAGCTTGATATAGCCTTCAAACTGGCTAATCGCGGTGCGCACCAGCACTTCCTGCTCGCGCTCATCAAGCTCAGGCGAATCAAGGTACTCTGCCTTGGCAGAGAAGTGTTCGCCGTCGTCTGACAGAGTGGTAATACGCGCACGCTGCAGGCCTTCTACCAGCACCTTCACGGTGCCGTCAGGCAGCTTCAGCATCTGCAAAATAGAGGCCACGGTCCCGACGGTGAAAAGATCGTTTACACCCGGCTCATCCGTTGATGCTTCTTTCTGCGCCACCAGCATGATTTTTTTATCATGATCCATGGCGGCTTCGAGGCAACGGATAGATTTTTCCCGCCCTACAAATAAGGGTATGACCATGTGCGGATAAACCACCACATCGCGCAACGGCAATACGGGGATTTCAATGCGTTCAGAACGCTCAGGATTCATAGAGCTCTCTCTTAGTTTAGTGTCCGCCAGGTAAACTGGTTATGTCACTGTGCTTCACACAACCATTAACATGTAACCAGTATATGGGGATGTTTCCCACACATTCAACGCCATGAATACGGAAAAAGTAAAGGGGAGATAAAATCCCCCCTTTTTGAATAACTGCTTGTATGATTTGGTGAATTATTCGCCAGATGCCTGCTGAGCTTCCGGTTTGCCGTAAATCAGCAGCGGCTTGGTCTGCCCGCCGATGACGGACTCGTCGATAACCACTTTTTCGACATCTTCCATGGACGGCAGATCGTACATGGTGTCGAGCAGTGCCGCTTCAACGATAGAACGCAGGCCACGCGCGCCGGTTTTACGGACCATTGCTTTCTTGGCGATCGCGTCCAGCGCTTCGTCACGGAATTCCAGCTCAACGCCTTCCAGATTAAACAGCGCCTGATACTGCTTGGTCAGCGCGTTTTTCGGCTCTTTCAGGATTTGGATCAGCGCGTCTTCGCTCAGTTCATTCAGCGTCGCCACAACCGGCAGACGACCAATGAACTCAGGGATCAGACCAAATTTGATCAGATCTTCCGGCTCAACCTGTGACAGCAGCTCACCTTCGTTTGGTTTTTCGGCCGTCGATTTCACCGTTGCGCCAAAACCAATGCCGGAGCCGGTTTCAACACGGTGAGAGATCACTTTATCGAGGCCGGCAAACGCACCGCCGCAAATAAACAGGATTTTGGAGGTATCAACCTGCAGGAACTCCTGCTGCGGATGTTTACGACCGCCCTGCGGAGGAACAGCGGCAACCGTACCTTCGATCAGTTTCAACAGCGCCTGCTGCACGCCTTCGCCCGACACGTCACGGGTGATGGACGGGTTGTCAGACTTACGGGAGATCTTGTCAATCTCATCGATGTAGACAATCCCGCGCTGCGCTTTCTGTACGTCGTAGTCGCACTTCTGCAGCAGTTTCTGGATGATGTTTTCAACGTCTTCACCCACATAGCCGGCTTCGGTCAGGGTGGTGGCATCCGCCATGGTGAACGGAACATCCAGCAGGCGCGCCAGCGTTTCGGCCAGCAGCGTTTTACCGGAGCCGGTTGGGCCAATCAGCAGAATGTTACTTTTGCCCAGTTCCACGCCGTTACTGGTATCGCCGTTACGCAGACGTTTGTAGTGGTTGTATACCGCCACTGCCAGCACTTTCTTGGCCTGCTCCTGGCCGATGACGTAGTCGTCAAGGTGATGACGAATTTCATGCGGCGTTGGCAACGCGCTACGCTCACGGTGTGGCGCAACTTCTTTAATCTCTTCGCGAATGATGTCGTTACATAAATCGACACATTCATCGCAGATATACACGGACGGCCCGGCAATCAGTTTACGCACTTCATGCTGGCTTTTGCCGCAAAAAGAGCAGTACAGCAGTTTGCCCGAACCATCTTTGCGTTTATCTGTCATGAGTCCAAACCTCTTTTTAAGTTCTTTGTGCCGCACATGACGACGCAAATGCCAATCTCAGACGCAAGCTGCTTAAAGCAGCGTGCCGCCCTACTTTAGTATAGCGGCACACTCGCGTCGCGGGCATCAATTACGATGGGTTAACACGGAGTCGACTAAGCCGTACTCAACTGCCTCTGGGGCAGAGAGGAAGCGATCGCGCTCGGTATCGCGCTCGATCTGCTCGAGGGGTTGACCCGTATGCTGCGCCATAAGTTCATTCATGCGCGCTTTAACTTTCAGAATTTCTCGGGCGTGGATTTCGATATCCGTCGCCTGGCCCTGGTAACCACCCAGCGGCTGGTGAATCATCACGCGGGAATTAGGCAGGCAGAAACGCTTACCCTTCGCCCCTGCAGTTAACAGGAACGCGCCCATAGATGCAGCCTGACCCATACAGATAGTGCTTACATCAGGCTTGATGAATTGCATGGTGTCATAAATGGACATACCTGCGGTAATCACGCCACCAGGGGAGTTAATGTACAGGTAAATGTCTTTTTCCGGGTTTTCCGCTTCCAGAAACAGCATCTGCGCCACGATCAGGTTAGCCATGTGGTCTTCCACCTGGCCGGTCAGAAAGATAACGCGTTCCTTGAGCAGACGGGAATAGATATCAAAAGAACGCTCACCACGTGAGGTCTGTTCAATAACCATTGGCACCAGAGCCATATGGGGTGCAAAGTTATCTCGTTCGCCACTGTATGACATTTCCGTCTCCTGGATCTAAATTGAAAACACCTGCTGTACTGATTGTAACCTTATGGACGGATTATCAGCCAGTCTCATTCATCGTGATTCCATACTTATGGGGTTCACATTGCCCTATTTCAAGCATAACAACCTTTTGTTGTTACGCTAACACTGAAAGGGCGTTTTAGCACTCTTCCTGGGCTATTGGTGTGATAAAAAAAACCCGTCGCCAAAAGGCAACGGGTTTTTGTTCAAACTTTAAACCGTTGGGGCGAAATTACGCCTGCTGGTTCATCAGTTCGTTGAAAGAGGTCGCTTTTTCGGACACTTTAGCTTTCGCCAGTACCGCTTCAACAGCCTGCTCTTCCAGTGCGACGTTGCGCATGTTGTCCATCAGCTCTTTGTTCTTACCGTAGAACTCGATCACTTCTGATGGATCTTCGTATGCAGAAGCCATCTCTTCGATCAGGCCTTTCACACGCTCTTCGTCAGCTTTCAGCTCGTGGGTACGAATCACTTCGCCCAGCAGCAGGCCAACAACAACGCGGCGTTTCGCCTGCTCTTCGAACAGCTCGCGTGGCAGTTCCATCGCTTGCTGCTGGTTGCCACCGAAACGCTGTGCAGCCTGACGGCGCAGTACGTCGATTTCGCTGTCGATCAGGGCAGCAGGAACGTCGATGTCGTTCGCTTTCACCAGACCGTCAATCGCCTGAGATTTCACACGGTTACGCACAGCGCCGTTCAGCTCGCGCTCCATGTTCTTACGCACTTCGGTACGCAGGCCAGCAACAGAACCATCTTCCACGCCGAAACGCTTGATGAATTCTTCCGTCAGTTCTGGCAGTTCGCGCTCTTCCACTTTCTTCAGGTTGATGACGAACTTCGCTGCTTTACCTTTCAGGTTTTCAGCGTGGTATTCTTCCGGGAAGGTCACGTCGATAGTGAACTCTTCGCCAGCCTTGTGGCCTTTGATACCGTCTTCGAAGCCTGGGATCATACGACCCTGACCCATTGCCAGTACGAAGTCAGACGCTTTGCCGCCTTCGAACTCTTCGCCGTCTACAGAACCGGTGAAGTCGATGGTAACGCGGTCTTCAGCGTCAACAGCGCCTTCTTTCTCTTTCCAGTTCGCCTGCTGCTTGCGCAGGGTGTCCAGCATGCCGTCAACGTCTTCGTCAGTCACGGAAACAACAGGTTTCTCAACTTCGATAGACTCCAGACCTTTCAGCTCAACTTCTGGGTACACTTCGAACTCTACGGAGTAGGTGAAGTCTTCGCCCAGTTTGTATTCGCCTGGAACGTAGTTCGGCGCGCCGGCCGGATTGATTTTTTCTTTGATGATCGCATCAATAAAGTTACGGCTCATCAGTTCACCCAGCACATCCTGACGCACGGAAGCGCCATAACGCTGAGCAACAACATTCATTGGTACTTTGCCCTTGCGGAAGCCGTCAATACGTACTTTTTTTGCTACGTTGACCAGCTCGCTTTTCACAGCAGTTTCGATGCTGTCAGCAGCGATAGTAATCGTTACACGGCGGCCAAGGCCTTGAGTGGTTTCAACTGAAACTTGCATCTTGTTACCTCAAAAAAATCACAGTGCTCGGTCAACTCTGAATCTGTCTGTTTTACCGGGATGCTCTCTTAGTGCAGATTCACATTCCCTGTCGCCAGAATCATCCCGAAGACATTCAATAAGACGCGGCATTATAGCGGCATCACTTAGGTGAGTCGAGAACGGTTGGGGCATGTTGCTGCGGCTTTTTTCACACTTTAAGGCTATTTTTAGCCTTAAAATCGCACCATCCGCTCAAAACTCAGACAAAACAAAACGGCCCGGAGGCCGTTTTGAGGAAATCTGCAAGCAACATACTGGAAAAGCTCCAGCCGTTGCAAATCCGATTTATCAGGCTATGGTGCCTGCACCGCGACAAGGCGGTGACGCGAATACCGTATCCTGCAGGCCTTCCCATTCCTTAATGGTGTAGGTATGCAGCGCCAGCGCGTGTACGGTTGTGGAGAGTTCTTCCGTCAGGGTGCTGTAGATCAGGCGATGTCGGTTCAGGAAACGCTCTCCCAGGAAACGATCGCTGACCAGAACCACTTTAAAGTGGCTTTCAGAACCCGCCGGTACGTTATGACGATAGCTTTCGTCGACAACTTCGAGAAACACAGGGTTAAAAGCTGCCCTTAATTTATCTTCTATCTGCTCACGTATCATCATGAAATTACTCCTCCGACAACGCCAGGATGTCACCCATCCCTTTAAATGTTAGCCGCTTTTACCGTTTCCATTACACGTTGACAACAAATATTTAGCTTTCGTCTGATTTTCTCATTCAAACGAATGAAGTTCACTGTGAGGCTCATACGTTTTGTCATACACGGATTGAGAAAAACGGTGAACTGGTCAGTTTTCGGACAAGGCGATGAATTTACATGCGTTGACCACTTCCCCTCGCCGTTAGCGATGTTATGATGGCGGCAATTTTTCTCTTTATATGCTTACGATTCGTTGAGAACCTGAAAATGTTAAAAAAACTCTTCTTTCCGTTGGTAGCACTTTTTATGCTGGCAGGCTGCGCAACCCCGCCAACAACTATTGATGTGTCACCAAAAATTACCCTGCCTCAGCAGGATCCAAGCCTGATGGGTGTGACCGTGAGCATTAACGGTGCCGATCAGCGTCAGGACCAGGCGTTGGCAAAAGTGACCCGCGATAACCAGCAGGTTACGCTGACCGCCTCCCGCGACCTGCGCTTCCTGCTGCAGGAAGTGCTTGAGAAGCAGATGACCTCTCGCGGTTATATGATTGGGCCAAGCGGCGCGGTTGATCTGCAGATCATTGTGAACAACCTGTACGCTGACGTTTCCCAGGGTAACGTACGCTACAACATCGCAACCAAAGCGGATATCGCCATCATTGCTACCGCGAAAAACGGCAACAAGATGACCAAAAATTACCGCGCCAGCTACTCTGTTGAAGGTGCATTCCAGGCATCCAACCAGAATATTGCTAACGCGGTAAACAGCGTGCTGACTGATACCATTGCCGATATGGCGCAGGACACCAGCATTCATGACTTCATCAAGCAGAACGCTCGTTAATTCTGCGCACTGACCCGGCGCTTAGCCGGGTCAGTTTCAATAAAAACATGTCCAGTCACTACTTACGCATTTTCCAGCAACCGAAATCAGCCGTTCTGCTGATCCTTGGTTTCGCCTCCGGTTTACCCCTCGCGCTCACCTCCGGCACTTTACAGGCGTGGATGACCGTCGAGGATATCGATCTCAAAACCATCGGCTTCTTCTCGCTTGTCGGCCAGGCTTACGTCTTTAAGTTCCTCTGGTCGCCGGTGATGGACCGTTATACGCCGCCGTTCCTCGGGCGGCGTCGCGGCTGGCTGGTCATGACGCAGGTGCTGTTACTGCTGGCCATTGCCGCCATGGGCTTCCTCGACCCCTCCACGCAATTGCGCTGGATGGCGGCGCTTGCGGTGGTGATTGCCTTCTGTTCCGCGTCGCAGGATATCGTGTTCGATGCCTGGAAAACGGACGTGTTGCCTGCAGAAGAGCGTGGTGCGGGTGCCGCCATCAGCGTGCTGGGCTATCGACTGGGCATGCTGGTTTCCGGTGGACTCGCACTGTGGCTTGCTGACCGCTATCTCGGCTGGCAGGGCATGTACTGGCTGATGGCCGCACTGCTGATCCCCTGCATAATTGCCACCCTGTTCGCGCCTGAACCGAGCGATGTGATCCCGGTTCCACGCTCGCTGGAGCAGGCTGTCGCGGAACCATTGCGTGATTTCTTTGGCCGCAACAACGCCTGGCTGATTCTGCTGCTGATAGTCCTGTATAAGCTCGGCGATGCCTTTGCCATGAGCCTGACCACCACCTTCCTGATCCGCGGCGTGGGCTTTGATGCCGGTGAAGTTGGCGTGGTGAATAAAACGCTGGGACTGTTTGCCACCATCGTCGGCGCCTTGTACGGCGGCGTGTTGATGCAGCGGCTGACGCTGTTCCGCGCCCTGCTGATCTTCGGCATCCTGCAAGGGGCGTCGAACGCGGGCTACTGGCTGCTGTCGATTTCCGATAAACATACGATCAGCATGGCGGCGGCCGTGTTCTTTGAAAACCTTTGCGGCGGAATGGGAACGGCAGCCTTTGTCGCCCTGCTGATGACCCTGTGCAATAAATCATTTTCCGCCACGCAGTTTGCCCTGCTTTCAGCACTTTCCGCCGTGGGCCGCGTATACGTCGGCCCTATTGCAGGCTGGTTCGTTGAAGCCCACGGCTGGCCGGCATTTTATCTCTTCTCGGTGGTTGCCGCAGTGCCGGGGATTTTATTGCTGCTGGTGTGTCGCCAGACGCTGGAATATACCCAGCGTACTGAACGCTTTATACCGCGTACCGAGTATCACCGCGCCTACCGTTTTGCCTTACGGTTGTTAACGGTGGGATGCCTTACGCTGGGATTGTGGCTTGTCGTACTCATCCTTAATGCAATCACCTCTCTGACGCTCCCGCTCGAAACGCTCCTGCTGGACGTGGGTGCCCTGCTCGCCATCGCCGGGATCCTGATCGGCGGACTTCTCGATTTTCTGGCATTACGCAAAACGCAGATGAGCTGAAGAAAAAAACGAAAGGTTATTTCCCGTTGTAATCACGAAGTGAAATTATAACGGTGGAATAACCGCCAGTCGCGAAAAAAATATTTGTTGTTTTGTGCGGGATAGCTTCTGGAAATTATTGGAGTCAATTCCAAACTCTATTTTCTCATTAAACGATTCAGCATTTGAAACATTGAATTTTCGTTTTTTAGTTGTCTTTTTATTGATAATTAATTGTTAATTTTTTGTTTATTTTCAACAATGGTTATACCAATTGCCCCTTTTAGGGTATGCTTGGGGGTCCTTTCGTTATAAAGCCCGCACCATGCGGCTTATGTCTTAAAAAGCGACATAATTTGCAACACTTGTGACATGTGCGGCAGAACCCAGTAACACCTTCCTGACACAGGCCTAATGATGTTTACAGTAATGTAACCTTCCCGTAAAATGCCCCCACACTTTAAACGCCACCAGACTCCGTGGAATTGAGGTCGTTAAATGAGACTCGGGAAATACAATAAAAGTTTGGGATGGTTGTCATTATTCGCGGGCACTGTATTACTCAGTGGCTGCGATTCTGCACTTCTAGACCCCAAAGGACAGATTGGACTGGAACAACGTTCACTGATTCTGACGGCATTTGGCCTGATGATGATTGTGGTTATTCCAGCCATTTTGATGGCAGTTGGTTTCGCCTGGAAGTATCGTGCGAGCAATAAAGATGCGAAGTATAGCCCTAACTGGTCACACTCCAATAAAGTGGAAGCTGTGGTCTGGACGGTACCTATTCTGATCATCCTGTTCCTTGCCGTTCTGACCTGGAAAACCACTCACGCACTTGAGCCAAGCAAACCGCTGGTTCACGATGAGAAACCTATTACCATTGAAGTGGTCTCCATGGACTGGAAATGGTTCTTCATCTATCCAGAGCAGGGCATTGCTACCGTGAATGAAATCGCCTTCCCGGCGAACACTCCGGTTCAGTTCAAAGTGACCTCCAACTCCGTAATGAACTCCTTCTTCATCCCACGTCTGGGTAGCCAGATTTACGCGATGGCCGGTATGCAGACTAACCTGCACCTGATCGCGAATGAAGCAGGCACCTATGATGGTATCTCTGCCAGCTATAGCGGCCCGGGCTTCTCAGGTATGAAGTTCAAAGCTATCGCAACGCCAGACCGTGCCGCTTTCGACCAGTGGGTTGAAAAAGCGAAGCAGTCTACTAACACCATGTCTGACATGGCGGCGTTCGAAAAAGTGGCTACGCCTAGCGAATACAACAAGGTGGAGTACTTCTCTAACGTGAAACCTGATTTGTTTAAAGACGTCATTGGCAAATTTATGGATCACGGCAAGAGCATGGACATGACCCAGCCTGAAGGCGAGCACAGCGCGCACGAAGGTATGGAAGGCATGGACATGAGCCACGCGGAAACCGCTCACTAAGGGGCCGAGGAAGAAAATGTTCGGAAAATTGACACTGGATGCAGTGCCCTACCACGAACCCATTATCGTGGTTACGGTGGCTGCAATTATCATCGGTGGCGCAGCCTTACTGGGCTTGATCACGTACTTCGGTAAGTGGAGCTACCTGTGGAATGAGTGGCTGACTTCGGTTGACCACAAAAAACTCGGCATCATGTACTGCATCGTCGGTATCGTCATGTTAATTCGTGGCTTTGCGGATGCAATCATGATGCGTAGCCAGCAGGCACTCGCCTCGGCGGGCGAAGCCGGCTTCCTGCCGCCGCACCACTACGATCAGATCTTTACCGCCCACGGCGTTATCATGATCTTCTTCGTGGCAATGCCGCTGGTTATCGGTCTGATGAACGTTGTCGTTCCGCTGCAAATCGGCGCGCGCGACGTTGCGTTCCCGTTCCTGAACAACCTGAGCTTCTGGTTCACGGTTGTCGGCGTTATCCTGGTTAACCTGTCACTGGGTGTGGGCGAATTTGCTCAGACCGGCTGGCTGGCGTACCCGCCGCTGTCGGGAATTGAGTACAGTCCGGGCGTGGGCGTCGACTACTGGATTTGGGCGCTTCAGCTCTCCGGTGTCGGTACGACCCTGACCGGTATCAACTTCTTCGTGACCATTATCAAGATGCGTGCCCCTGGCATGACCATGTTCAAGATGCCGGTATTTACCTGGGCATCTCTGTGCGCCAACATCCTGATCATTGCGTCCTTCCCAATTCTGACCGTCACCATCGCGCTGCTGACCCTGGACCGCTACCTGGGCACCCATTTCTTCACGAATGATATGGGTGGCAACATGATGATGTACATCAACCTGATTTGGGCCTGGGGTCACCCGGAAGTGTACATCCTGGTTCTGCCGGTCTTCGGTGTGTTCTCCGAAATCGCGGCAACCTTCTCGCGTAAACGTCTGTTTGGTTACACCTCTCTGGTGTGGGCAACCGTCTGTATTACCGTTCTGTCGTTCATCGTCTGGCTGCACCACTTCTTCACCATGGGTGCGGGCGCAAACGTGAACGCCTTCTTCGGTATTACGACCATGATTATCGCCATCCCAACCGGGGTTAAGATCTTCAACTGGCTGTTCACCATGTACCAGGGCCGTATCGTGTTCCACTCAGCGATGCTGTGGACCATCGGCTTCATCGTGACCTTCTCCGTAGGTGGGATGACCGGCGTACTGCTGGCGGTACCGGGTGCTGACTTCGTGCTGCACAACAGTCTGTTCCTGATTGCGCACTTCCATAACGTTATCATCGGTGGCGTGGTCTTCGGCTGCTTCGCTGGCGTAACCTACTGGTGGCCAAAAGCGTTCGGCTTCACGCTGAACGAAAAATGGGGTAAACGCGCGTTCTGGTTCTGGATCATCGGCTTCTTCGTAGCATTTATGCCGCTGTACGTGCTGGGCTTCATGGGTATGACCCGTCGTCTGAGCCAGCAGATCGATCCACAGTTCCACCCAATGCTGATGATTGCAGCGGGCGGTGCAGTGCTGATTGCCTGTGGTATCGCGTCTCAGCTGATTCAGTTCTACGTGTCTATTCGCGACCGCGACCAGAACCGTGACCTGACCGGTGACCCATGGGGTGGCCGTACGCTGGAGTGGGCGACCTCTTCTCCACCACCGTTCTATAACTTCGCCGTTGTGCCGCAGATCCATGAACGCGACGCATTCTGGGAAATGAAAGAAAAAGGTGAAGCGTACAAGCAACCTGCGCATTACGAAGAGATCCACATGCCGAAAAACAGCGGCGCGGGCATCGTAATTGCCGCATTCGCAACGGTATTTGGTTTCGCAATGATCTGGCACATCTGGTGGATGGCGATTGTTGGCTTCGCCGGCATCGTAATCAGCTGGATTGTGAAGAGCTTTGACGAGGACGTGGACTACTACGTGCCAGTCCGTGAAGTTGAAAAGCTGGAAAATCAGCATTTCGACGAGATTTCTAAAGCGGGGCTGAAAAATGGCAACTGATACTCTGGCGCACTCAACTGCCCACGCGCATGAACATGCGCACCACGATACAGGACCGATGAAAGTCTTCGGTTTCTGGATCTACCTGATGAGCGACTGCATTCTGTTCTGCTGTCTGTTCGCAACCTATGCCGTTCTGGTGAACGGCACAGCGGGCGGCCCGACCGGTAAGGACATCTTTGAACTGCCGTTCGTTCTGGTTGAAACCGCACTGCTGTTATTCAGCTCCATCACCTACGGCATGGCGGCTATCGCCATGTACAAAAACAACAAGAGCCAGGTTGTCTCCTGGCTGGCGTTGACCTGGTTGTTTGGTGCTGGATTTATCGGGATGGAAATCTATGAATTCCATCACCTGATCATGGAAGGTTTCGGTCCGGATCGCAGTGGCTTCCTGTCAGCGTTCTTCGCGCTGGTCGGTACCCACGGTCTGCACGTCACCTCTGGTCTGATCTGGATGGCGGTACTGATGTTCCAGGTATCCCGTCGCGGCCTGACCAGCACTAACCGTACCCGTATCATGTGCCTGAGCCTGTTCTGGCACTTCCTGGACGTGGTATGGATCTGTGTGTTCTCTGTTGTCTATCTGATGGGGGCGATGTAATGAGTCATTCAAACGATCATGGCGCTTCCCACGGTAGCGTAAAAACCTACATGACAGGTTTCATCCTGTCGATCATCCTGACGGTGATCCCGTTCTGGATGGTGATGAACGGTTCTGCTTCTAAGCCGGTTATCCTGGGCGCAATCCTGGTAACCGCTGTGATTCAGATTCTGGTGCATCTGGTTTGCTTCCTGCACATGAACACCAAGTCCG
Organism: Enterobacter quasimori; assembly: GCF_018597345.1. Taxonomy (NCBI): domain Bacteria; kingdom Pseudomonadati; phylum Pseudomonadota; class Gammaproteobacteria; order Enterobacterales; family Enterobacteriaceae; genus Enterobacter; species Enterobacter quasimori. The sequence continues at coordinate 1,598,673 of NZ_JAHEVU010000001.1, forward strand.
ATGAAGGCTGGAATATGACGGCCTTTATCTTTACCGTGATTATCATCGCTATCCTGGTAGTCGGTTCCATCTGGATTATGTGGAACCTTAACTACAACATGATGGTTCACTAAGAGCGGCGAGTATGTTTAAGCAATACCTGCAAGTAACGAAACCAGGCATCATCTTTGGCAACCTGATCTCCGTGATCGGAGGGTTCCTGCTGGCCTCTAAGGGCAGCATTGATTACACCCTCTTTATCTACACGCTGGTCGGTGTGTCACTGGTTGTTGCGTCCGGTTGTGTATTTAACAACTACATCGACATGGATATCGACAAGAAGATGGAAAGGACCAAAAATCGGGTGCTGGTGAAAGGCCTGATCGCCCCTTCCGTCTCGCTGGTGTACGCCACCTTGCTGGGTATTGCTGGCTTTATGCTGCTGTGGTTTGGTGCTAACCCGCTGGCCTGCTGGCTGGGGGTGATGGGGTTCGTGGTGTATGTGGGCGTTTACAGCCTGTATATGAAACGCCACTCCGTCTACGGCACGCTGATTGGTTCTCTCTCCGGCGCTGCGCCGCCGGTGATTGGCTACTGCGCGGTCACGAACGAGTTCGACAGCGGTGCGCTGATCCTGCTGGCTATCTTTAGCCTGTGGCAGATGCCGCACTCCTATGCCATCGCGATTTTCCGCTTTAAGGATTATCAGGCAGCGAACATCCCGGTTCTGCCGGTCGTGAAGGGCATTTCGGTTGCCAAGAACCACATCACGTTGTATATCATCGCCTTTGCCGTGGCAACGCTGATGCTCTCTCTGGGCGGCTACGCCGGATATAAATATCTGGTGGTGGCGGCTGCGGTGAGCGTCTGGTGGCTCGGTATGGCGCTGCGCGGTTACAAAGTGGAAGATGACAAAGTCTGGGCGCGCAAGCTGTTTGTGTTCTCGATTGTGGCCATCACCTCGCTGTCCGTGATGATGTCCGTGGACTTCATGGTGCCGGATTCACACAACCTGCTGACTTACGTCTGGTAAGCCACAACAGGTGAATAAAGGGGTGCTTCGGCACCCTTTTTTATTCACTGAATCCATTAATAACGCATGTAATATTTGTTAAATAACCCTTTATTTACCCCGCCCCTTCCCCGCACTACACTATGGCCTGCTTTTGAACTGAGGTGGCAATGAACGATTATAAAATGACGCCGGGCGAGCTACGCGCGACCTGGGGTTTAGGGACTGTTTTCTCGCTACGGATGCTTGGCATGTTTATGGTCCTGCCTGTTCTGACCACGTACGGCATGGCGCTGCAGGGAGCCAGCGAAGCGCTGATTGGTCTGGCCATTGGCATCTACGGACTGGCGCAGGCGGTATTTCAGATCCCCTTTGGTCTGCTCTCAGACCGCGTTGGCCGTAAGCCGCTGATTGTCGGCGGTCTGCTGGTCTTTGTACTCGGTAGCGTCATTGCCGCCCTCTCCCACTCCATCTGGGGAATTATTCTTGGCCGCGCCCTGCAGGGCTCCGGCGCGATTGCTGCCGCGGTGATGGCGCTGCTGTCAGATCTCACCCGCGAGCAGAACCGCACTAAAGCGATGGCCTTTATCGGCGTCAGCTTTGGCGTGACGTTTGCGATTGCGATGGTGCTGGGCCCCATCATAACGCACACATTGGGTCTGCACGCGCTGTTCTGGATGATTGCCGTGCTGGCGACCATCGGGATCGCGCTTACGCTGTGGGTGGTGCCTGATAGTAAAAACCACGTTCTGAACCGTGAATCCGGAATGGTGAAAGGTTGCTTTAGCAAAGTGATTGTCGAGCCGCGACTGCTGAAGCTGAACTTCGGTATTATGTGCCTGCACATTCTGCTGATGTCTACATTTGTCGCCCTGCCCGGCCAGCTTGCCGCTGCGGGCTTTCCTGCCGCCGAGCACTGGAAAATCTATCTGGTGACGATGCTGATCTCATTCGTCTCCGTGGTGCCGTTTATCATCTATGCCGAAGTGAAGCGCAAGATGAAGCGCGTTTTCGTGGGCTGCGTGGCGTTGCTGCTGGTTGCCGAGATCGTGCTCTGGGGCTCCGGACCGCACTTCTGGGAACTGGTTGCTGGCGTACAGCTGTTCTTCCTGGCGTTTAACCTGATGGAAGCGCTGCTGCCGTCACTTATTAGCAAAGAATCTCCTGCGGGCTATAAGGGTACGGCAATGGGCATTTACTCCACCAGCCAGTTCCTCGGTGTGGCCATTGGCGGCTCGCTCGGCGGCTGGGTTGACGGCCTGTTTGATTCGCAAACCGTGTTCCTGGCCGGTGCGCTGCTGGCAACGGTCTGGCTGCTGGTTGCCAGCACCATGAAAGAGCCGCGCTACGTGAGCAGCCTGCGCGTGGAAATTCCGGAAGAGATCGACGTCAGTGATGCGCTCAAACAGCGTCTGGAAGAAAAAGAAGGCGTGACGGAAGTGCTGATTGTTCCGGAGGAACGTAGCGCTTACGTTAAAATAGACAGCAAGGTAACCAACCGCTTCGAGGTGGAGCAGGCCCTGAAAGCTTAAAAAAAATGCCCGGTTGAACCGGGCATTTTTGTCTTAATCGCGGAAGTTTTTGAACTGGAACGGCTGTCCCAGATCGCCGCCACGCACCAGCGCCATCACCGACTGGAGGTCGTCGCGTGATTTCCCGGTGACGCGAATCTCTTCGCCCTGGATTTGCGCCTGCACCTTCAGCTTGCTGTCTTTGATGAGCTTCACGATCTTCTTCTGCACCGCGCTCTCAATACCCTGTTTCAGCTTCGCTTCCACGAACCAGGTTTTGCCGCTGTGGACAAACTCTTCCGGCACGTCCAGTGAGGTACCTTCGATGCCGCGTTTCAGCAGCTTGGCGCGCAGAATGTCGAGCAGCTGGTTAACCTGGAAATCTGACTCGCTCAGCACCTTAATGGTCTTATTGGCGTCGTTCAGCTCAAACGTCGCCTCAACGCCACGAAAATCAAAACGTGACTCAACTTCACGGCTTGCGTTATCCACGCCGTTGCGAACTTCCTGGATATCAACTTCGGAAACAATATCGAAAGATGGCATCTTTTCTTCTCCCTTCATTTTTGTTGCGTTGCATAATACCCGCAACAAGGCATAACTCAAAAGCATAGTCGACGGCGCTATACTTAGGCCGTAACACCTGGCGTAAGTGCAGGTGAGGAGGAACAATGAAAATTACAGTGCTCGGATGCGGCGCCCTGGGTCAGCTGTGGCTGACCGCGCTATGTAAGCACGGACACGAAGTACAGGGCTGGCTGCGCGTGCCTCAGCCCTATTGCAGTGTAAACCTGATTGATGAAGACGGAAGTATCTTTAATGAATCCCTTACCGCCAACGATCCTGATTTCCTGGCGCAAAGCGACCTGCTGCTGGTGACGCTCAAGGCGTGGCAGGTTTCCGATGCGGTAAAAGCGCTGGCCGCGCAGCTCCCCCCCACAGCACCCATTTTGCTGCTGCATAACGGCATGGGAACCCTTGATGAACTCAAGAGCATCACGCAGCCGCTGCTGATGGCCACCACGACTCAGGCGGCGCGGCGCGATGGCAATATCATCGTGCACGTTGCGAGCGGCGTAACCCATATCGGTCCGGGCCGCGAGCAGGACGGCGACTACAGTTATCTGGCGGACGTGTTACAGAAAGTGCTGCCAGACGTCGCCTGGCATAACAACATCCGCCCTCAGCTGTGGCGCAAACTGGCGGTGAACTGCGTGATCAACCCGCTGACGGCGCTGTGGGACTGCCCGAACGGTGAGCTGAAAAACCATCCTCATGAGATTACCGCGCTGTGTGAAGAAGTCGCCTCGGTGATTGAACGTGAAGGCCTGCATACCTCGGCGGATGATTTACGCTATTATGTCGAGCAGGTTATTGATAGTACTGCAGAAAATATCTCCTCGATGCTGCAGGACGTTCGGGCATTACGCCACACGGAGATCGACTACATCACGGGCTATCTGCTAAAACGCGCCCGCGCGCACGGCATCGCCGTGCCGGAAAACGCCCGCCTGTATGACCTGGTTAAACGTAAGGAGAGTGAATATGAGCGCGTCGGCACTGATCTGCCTCGCCCCTGGTAGCGAAGAGATGGAAGCCGTCACCACTATCGACCTGATGGTGCGTGGCGGCATTAAGGTCACTACCGCCAGCGTCGCCAGCGACGGTAATCTGGCAATCACCTGTTCACGCGGGGTGAAAATCCTGGCAGATGCGCCGCTGGTTCAGGTGGCTGACGGAGATTACGACATCATCGTGCTGCCCGGCGGCCTGAAAGGCGCGGAATATTTTCGCGACAGCCCGCTGCTGGTCGAGACCGTGCGTCAGTTTCATTTATCCGGCCGCATCGTCGCGGCTATCTGTGCCGCAGCAGGAACGGTTCTGGTGCCGCACGATATCTTTCCCGTCGGCAACATGACCGGCTTCCCGGGGCTTAAGGATACGATCCCGGAAGCGCATTGGGTGGATAAACGCGTCGTCTGGGATCCTCGCGTCAACCTGCTGACCAGCCAGGGGCCCGGCACCGCGATTGATTTTGGCTTAAAGATTATCGATCTGCTGGTCGGGCGCGAGAAGGCGTACGAAGTGGCATCGTCGCTGGTGATGCCGGCGGGGATTTATAATTATTACGAATAGGTGTTTTCTCCCTCTCCCTGTGGGAGAGGGCCGGGGTGAGGGCATCAGGCCGCACTCCCCGGCGAGAAACTACGGGCGATACACCTTCACATTCGCAAAGCCCTGCTCGCGCAGATACAGCGCCTGCAGGCGGCTCATCACCCCGCGCTCACACCACAGCAGATACGTTTTGCTCTGGTCGAGATCGCCAAACTTGGTGCTCAGCTTGTAGAACGGCAGAGAAACCACGTCCACGCCTTCAACCTGCAGCGGTTTGTCATCCTGCTCGTCAATGGAGCGGATATCCAGAATCGCATCGTTAGCGCCGAAACCGCTCACGGTTTCCACTTCAACCACGTCCTGCTCGGTCTGCTGAGCGATCTCGCGGATATCAATGTTGGACGCTTCCGCCACCACTTTTTCCAGAATGCTGAAATCGAAGTTCTCTTCTTCCGCTTCGATCTTCGCCTTCACCGCTTTCACCGTTGGGCTTTTTGAGATCACGCCGCAGTATTCCGGCATGGTACGGGCAAAATCTTCGGTGCCGATTTCGCGCGCCAGGTCGATGATGTGCTCTTTGTCGTGGGAGATCAGCGGACGCAGGATCAGCGTATCAGACACGTTGTCGATCAGACGCAGGTTGGTCAGCGTCTGGCTGGAAACCTGGCCCAGCGCTTCACCGGTCACCAGCGCCTGCACGCCGTAGCGTTCAGCCACTTTGGACGCCGCGCGCACCATCATGCGCTTCAGGATGACGCCCATCTGGCCGTCGTCTACTTTCTCCAGAATCTCGCCAACCACTGGTTCGAAATTAATGGCCACGAAACGCACGCGGTGAGAGCTGCCGAAGCGGTTCCACAGGTAATGCGCCACCTGACGTACGCCGATCTCGTGCGCCGCGCCGCCCAGGTTGAAGAAGCAGTAGTGCACGCGGCAGCCGCGGCGCATCAGCATATAGCTGGAGACGCCGGAGTCAAAGCCGCCGGAGATCAGGGACAGGACGTCTTCCTGGGTACCGATCGGGAAGCCGCCGATGCCTTCATAGCGGCCTTTTACCAGCAGCAGGCGATCGTTTTCGATCTCCAGATTGACGGTCACGTCCGGGTTGGTCAGGCGCACGCGCGCCGTTTCGACGTGCTGGTTCAGACCGCCGCCCACGTAGCGCTCCACTTCAATGGAGCTGAACTCGTGCTTGCCGCGACGCTTCACGCGCACGCAGAAGGTTTTGCCTTCGATCTGATCGCGATACTGAACCAGCGCTTTTTCGAAGATGTCGTGCATAGAGGTGAAAGGAACGTCTTCCACTTCCAGAATATGGTGAATACCCGGAATACGCGTCAGGGCGTCGCGAATATCCTGACGTTTGTTTTCGTCTTTCGCACGCACTTCCACGTGGTCCCAGTGGCGCACCACGGCGAGCGTTTCGTCGTAGTGCTTTAATACGTTACGAATGTTCCCGGTGAGAATTTTAATAAAGCGCAAACGCACAGATTGGCTTTTGATGGTGATTTCAGGGAACAATTTAATGATAAACTTCATGGCGGCAATGTTTCTTAGGCAAGCGTATTAAGGCTTGTAATGGAAAATGATACAGCAGCCCACACCCGTGGCTGCATCCAGGCGCGCAAGTATACCACCATCGCGCCGCTCGCGTTATTTGATAATTGCCCCGAGTCCGTTACCATGATGGGGCGAAGAATATAAGAGTTAATTCACTATGCCGAAGAAGAACGACGCACCGGCCAGTTTTGAAACTGCGCTGAGTGAGCTGGAGCAGATAGTTACCCGTCTTGAGAGCGGCGATCTCCCACTGGAAGAAGCGCTCAACGAATTCGAACGTGGCGTGCAGTTGGCGCGTCAGGGGCAGGTCAAGCTGCAGCAGGCCGAGCAGCGCGTGCAGATCCTGCTTTCCGACAGCGAAGACGCGAAAACCACGCCATTCACACCGGACGCCGAGTAAATGGATTTTGCTAACGCGCTTCAGGCGCGCGTTGTTCGCGCCAATGATGCCCTGCGCCGTTTCATTGAACCGCAGCCTTTTCAGAACACTCCACTGGTTGAAGCCATGCACTATGGCGCACTCTTGGGTGGAAAGCGCCTGCGCCCGTTCCTGGTGTACGCCACGGGGAATATGTTCGGCATCAGCGATAACACGCTGGATGCCCCGGCAGCCGCCGTTGAGTGCATCCATGCTTACTCGCTGATCCACGACGATCTTCCGGCCATGGACGACGACGATCTGCGTCGCGGTCAGCCAACCTGCCACATTAAGTTTGGCGAGGCGAATGCCATTCTGGCGGGGGATGCCCTGCAAACGCTGGCGTTCTCGATTCTGAGCGACGCGCCGATGGCGGAAGTGGCCGATCGCGACCGTCTGGCGATGGTCTCCGAACTGGCAATGGCCAGCGGCGTCGCCGGGATGTGCGGCGGTCAGGCGCTGGATTTAGAGGCGGAAGGTCGTCAGGTTAATCTGGAACAGCTGGAGCGCATTCACCGTCATAAGACGGGTGCGCTCATTCGTGCAGCCGTTCGCCTGGGCGCGCTGAGCGCAGGTGAACGCGGGCGCAACGCCCTGCCGATTCTGGACAGATACGCAGAAAGTATCGGTCTGGCATTCCAGGTTCAGGATGACATTCTGGATGTGGTGGGCGATACTGCAACATTGGGTAAACGTCAGGGTGCGGACCAGCAGCTTGGCAAAAGTACCTACCCCGCCCTGCTGGGTCTTGAGCAAGCCCAACGTAAAGCCCGGGACCTGATAGAGGATGCCCGCCAGTCGCTGAACCAACTGGCCGCGCAATCGCTGGATACCTCGGCACTGGAAGCGCTAGCGGACTATATAATCCAGCGTGATAAATAAACTATATATCTCGATGAGCCTTTGATGAGTTTTGATATTGCCAAATACCCGACACTGGCGTTAGTTGACTCCACCCAGGAGCTACGCCTGTTGCCGAAAGAGAGCCTGCCGAAGCTGTGCGACGAACTGCGTCGCTACCTGCTCGACAGCGTTAGCCGCTCCAGCGGCCATTTCGCCTCCGGGCTTGGCACGGTAGAGCTGACCGTGGCGCTGCACTATGTCTATAACACGCCGTTCGATCAGCTCATCTGGGACGTGGGCCATCAGGCTTATCCGCACAAAATTCTGACCGGTCGTCGCGATAAAATTGGCACCATTCGTCAGAAAGGCGGCCTGCACCCGTTCCCGTGGCGCGGTGAGAGCGAGTATGACGTGCTGAGCGTCGGTCACTCCTCCACCTCCATCTCAGCGGGCATCGGGATTGCCGTTGCCGCCGAAAAAGAGAACAAGCAGCGCCGCACCGTCTGCGTGATTGGCGACGGTGCCATCACCGCGGGTATGGCCTTCGAAGCCATGAACCATGCAGGCGACATCAAGCCGGACATGCTGGTTATCCTTAACGACAACGAAATGTCGATCTCCGAGAACGTGGGTGCGCTGAATAACCATCTGGCGCAGCTGCTCTCCGGCAAGCTTTACTCCTCGCTGCGTGAAGGCGGCAAGAAAGTCTTCTCCGGCGTACCGCCGATCAAAGAGCTGCTCAAGCGTACCGAAGAGCACATCAAAGGCATGGTCGTGCCGGGCACCCTGTTTGAAGAGCTGGGCTTTAACTATATCGGCCCGGTTGACGGCCATGATGTGCTCGGTCTGGTGACCACGCTCAAGAACATGCGCGACCTGAAAGGCCCGCAGTTCCTGCACATCATGACCAAAAAAGGGCGTGGCTACGAACCGGCGGAAAAAGATCCGATCACCTTCCACGCGGTGCCGAAATTTGACCATACCAGCGGCTGTCTGCCAAAAAGCAGCGGCGGCATGCCGAGTTATTCGAAAATCTTTGGCGACTGGCTGTGTGAAACCGCGGCCAAAGACAACAAGCTGATGGCTGTAACGCCCGCCATGCGTGAAGGCTCCGGCATGGTCGAGTTTTCCAAAAAATACCCGGACCAGTATTTCGACGTCGCCATCGCCGAGCAGCACGCGGTAACGTTTGCAGCGGGCCTGGCCATTGGCGGCTACAAGCCGGTTGTCGCGATCTATTCCACCTTCCTGCAGCGCGCCTACGATCAGGTGATCCACGACGTGGCGATTCAGAAGCTGCCGGTGCTGTTTGCTATCGACCGCGCGGGCATTGTGGGTGCCGACGGCCAGACGCACCAGGGTGCATTTGATCTCTCTTTCCTGCGCTGCATCCCGGACATGGTGATCATGACGCCGAGCGACGAGAACGAATGTCGCCAGATGCTGTTTACCGGCTATCACTATCAGGACGGTCCGAGCGCCGTTCGCTACCCGCGCGGCAATGCGGTGGGCGTTGAGCTGCAGCCGCTGGAGAAACTGCCGATCGGTAAAGGCCTGGTGAAGCGTCGCGGTGAAAAAGTGGCGATCCTGAACTTCGGCACGCTGATGCCGGAAGCGGCAAAAGTAGCCGAAACGCTGAACGCCACGCTGGTGGATATGCGTTTCGTTAAGCCGCTCGATGAGTCCCTGATCCTGAGCATGGCGGAAAGCCACGACGTGCTGGTCACGCTGGAAGAAAACGCCATCATGGGCGGCGCGGGCAGCGGCGTAAACGAGGTACTGATGGCAAACCGTAAAGCCGTGCCGGTGCTGAATCTTGGATTGCCCGATTACTTCATTCCACAAGGCACGCAGGACGAAGCCCGCGCGGCAATTGGTCTGGATGCCGCAGGTATCGAAGCCAAAATCCGCAGCTGGCTGGCATAACCCCTCCCCTTTTCCGCTCCTGCTATGCTTAAACCTGGTGTTTAAACAGCAGGAGCGGAACCGTGCAATACACAACATTAGGAAAAACGGACCTTAAGGTTTCCCGACTTTGTCTGGGATGCATGACCTTTGGCGAACCCGACCGGGGAAACCACGCCTGGACGCTGCCGGAAGAGAGCAGCCGTCCGATTATCAAACGCGCCATCGAGGGCGGCATTAACTTCTTTGACACCGCCAACAGCTACTCCGACGGCAGCAGCGAGGAGATTGTTGGCCGCGCCCTGCGCGATTTTGCCCGTCGGGATGACATCGTCGTCGCCACCAAGGTGTACTACCCGGTGGGGGACCTGCCGCAGGGCCTTTCTCGCGCGCAGATCCTGCGTTCCATTGACGACAGCCTCAGGCGCCTGAACATGGATTACGTCGACCTGCTGCAAATTCACCGCTGGGATTACAACACACCGATCGAGGAGACGCTTGAGGCGCTCAACGACGTCGTCAAAGCCGGTAAAGCACGCTACATCGGCGCATCGTCGATGCACGCGTCGCAGTTCGCTCAGGCGCTGGATCTGCAGGCGCAGCACGGCTGGGCGCGCTTTGTCACCATGCAGGATCACTACAATCTGATCTATCGTGAAGAAGAGCGTGAGATGTTGCCGCTGTGCCATCAGGAGGGCGTGGCGGTCATCCCCTGGAGCCCGCTGGCGCGCGGACGTCTGACCCGTCCGTGGGGGGAAACCACGGCCCGGCTGGTATCCGATGAGGTGGGGAAAAATCTGTACGGCGGAACAGAAGCCAGCGATGCGCTGATTGCCGAACGCCTGGCCGGGATTGCCGACGATACCGGCGCAACCCGCGCCCAGGTAGCGCTGGCATGGCTGCTGGGTAAACGCGGCGTCGCGGCTCCCATTATCGGCACGTCCCGGGAAGAGCAGTTGGACGAACTGTTAAACGCGGTGGATATCACGCTGACGCCCGAACAGGTTGCCGAGCTGGAGACGCCGTATCAGCAGCATCCGGTGGTGGGGTTTAAATAAGCCCCTCTTTTGTAGGCCGGGTAAGGCGGAGCCGCCACCCGGCAATACAGAGTGTACAAACTCACGCGAAGTGATCGTACCCTTTCCAGTCCAACGTAACCGGCGCACCGTCTTTCACAAACTTCAGCCCTTCACTCTCCGGCATGATCTGCCCGATACAGGTGAATTTCGCGCCAAGATGCGCTAACGCCACGTCGAGCGTTCCACGGTTCAGCTCCGGTACGGTGAAGCACAGTTCGTAGTCTTCACCCCCGGACAGCGCCCAGCGCAGCGCCTGCTCAGGTTCGACATGGCGAAGCAGCTGCTCCGACAGCGGGAACAGGTCCAGGTCAACGCGCGCGCCGACGCCGCTGGCCTTCAGAATATGGCCGAGGTCCGAGATCAGCCCGTCAGAGAGATCGATAGCCGAGCTCGCCCGTTCGCGCAGCGCCTGGCCGTGCAAGATACGCGGCGTTGGCCGCAGATGGCGCTTCACCAGATACGCCGCGTCGTCAGCATCTTCAACCGCTAAACGGTTCTGAAGGATCGCCAGCCCTGCCGCGCTGTCGCCCGGCGTACCGGTCACGTAGATCCAGTCACCGGGTTTTGCGCCCGAGCGCTTCAGCGCGCGGCCGAGCGGCACGTAGCCGTGGATCGCCAGCGTCATCGACAGCGGCCCGGCGGTGGTATCACCGCCAATCAGCTGCATATCGTAGTAGCTAAGCTGCTCAAACAGCGTATCGCTAAAGGCTTCCAGCCAGGCTTCATCCACCTCTGGCAGGGTCAGAGCCAGCGTCAGCCAGGCAGGATCGGCACCCATCGCCGCCAGATCGCTGACGTTCACCGCCAGCGCTTTATACGCCAGATCGGCAGGATCGATATCCGGTAAGAAATGACGGCCGCACACTAAGGTGTCGGTGCTGATTGCCAGCGTCTGTTTTTCGGGAATATTGAGAAGTGCACAGTCATCGCCAATGCCGGTTTCAACATCAAGACGAGAGGTTCTGACACGGTCGAAATAACGGGCAATCAGGGAGAATTCGCCGCATGCCATACGTTATGCCTCAGCAAATAAAAGAAAAAACCGGAGCTGCACTGCCCGTCAGGCAATGCAGGACTCCGGTTTGCGGATCACTTTTTGTGGGGACGGATCGCAGGTGCTGCTTTATCAAGTACGCCGTTTACAAACTTGTGGCTGTCTTCAGCGCCGAAGGTTTTCGCCAGTTCGATCGCTTCGTTGATGGCCACTTTATACGGCACATCATCACGTTTAGACAGCTCAAACAGCGCGATACGCAACACTGCTTTTTCCACCTGGCCCAGCTCTTCGAGCAGGCGGGACAGGTATGGCTTCATCAGGCCATCGAGATACGCGCTATTAGTCGCCACTCCCGACAGCAGTTCACGGAAGTACAGAACGTCAACGTCTTTCACGTCCTGTTCTGACAGGAACTGGTATTCAACATCAGAGATGTCGTTCTGGGACAACTGCCAGGAGTAAAGTGCCTGGACGGCACATTCACGGGCGCGGCGACGAGCAGCAGGTTTCACGGAATTCCCCTTACAAAAAAATCAGGCCTTGATGGCTTTCAATACATTGATCATTTCAAGCGCGGTCAGTGCAGCTTCTGCACCTTTGTTACCGGCTTTGGTGCCAGCACGTTCGATGGCTTGTTCAATACTTTCGGTGGTCAGCACACCGAACGCGACAGGAATTTCAGCATCCTGCGCAACGTGTGCCAGACCGTTGCTTGCACCGCCCGCAACGTATTCGAAGTGCGCAGTGCCGCCACGAATAACGGTACCCAGCGCAATCACCGCGTCATATTTACCGGTTTTCGCCAGCGCGCCCGCCGCCAGTGGCAGTTCGTAAGCGCCTGGAACCCAAACAACGGTAATGTTGTCATCTTTAACCTGGCCGATACGTTTCAGGGCGTCAATGGCACCTTCCAGCAGGCTGTCGTTGATGAAGTTGTTGAAACGCGCAATGGTGATGGCGACGCGAGCGTCCGGGGTAGCTACAGCAGCTTCAATAATGTTCATACTCTTCCTTTACGGGTTCATTTGGCCCCGCAGGGGGGCGGATTTTATCATAATACTTTGCGCACTGCTTCCCTATTTCAGGAGCAATTACGCTGTCGTTAAGTGGAGGCAGACATCCGGACCCACCGGACGCATCTCGCTGAATCTGAGTTGCGGTGCGTCGGCCAGTTTTTCAAGGCCAGGCAGCACAAACAGGCCGCGCGCGTCGTGCCCTAACAGTTTAGGCGCAACGTAGACAATCAGTTCATCCACCAGTCCGGCCTGTAAGAGCGCACCGGCGAGCGTTGGCCCGGCTTCGACCCAGATGCTGTTCACCTGCTGCTTGCCGAGCAGCATCATCAGCACCACTAAATCCAGATGCCCGTTATGCTCCGGCACCATGATGCTGCGCACGCCTTCCGGCCATTCACGCGTATCTTCCTTCGTGCGGGCAATCCAGGTTTCTCCCGGCTGCTGCACGATGCGGTGATTCGGCGTCACGCGGTTCTGGCTATCAATAATAATGCGCAGCGGCTGACGCAGGTTCTCCTGCGGATAAAGCGCCTGGGTATCGGCATTCAGTTCGTCCCAGCGCACGGTCATGGCCGGATCGTCAGCCAAAACGGTTTCACTGCTGGTGAGAATAGCATGGCTTTGTGCGCGCAGACGTTGCACATCGCGCCTTGCCTGCGGGGAGGTGATCCACTGGCTTTCGCCGTTTGCCATCGCCGTACGACCGTCCAGCGAGGCGCCCAGCTTGAGCTGAATATACGGGAACCCGGTACGCATACGCTTCAGGAAGCCTTTGTTAATCGCTTCCGCATCCTGCATCATCAGCCCGTGGCTGACGTCAATGCCTTCCTGCTGGAGTCGATACAGCCCGCGTCCGGCTACCTGCGGGTTGGGATCCTGCATTGATGCAACAACGCGCGACACACCTGCCGCAATCAGCGCTTCGCAGCACGGCGGCGTACGCCCGTGATGGCTGCAGGGTTCAAGCGTGACGTAGGCCGTTGCGCCGCGCGCTTTCTCGCCCGCCATGCGCAACGCATGAACTTCCGCATGCGGCTCGCCCGCGCGAAGGTGATAACCTTCGCCCACGATCTCACCCTCTTTGACAATAACGCACCCCACGTTCGGGTTCGGGTGGGTAGTAAAACGACCACGCTGCGCCAGCTTCATGGCTCGTGCCATGTACATCTCGTCCTGCATGGGCTTAATCCTGTAAGCGGGCGATCTCTTCGCCAAACTCTTTGATATCTTCGAAACTGCGGTAGACCGAGGCGAAGCGGATATAGGCGACTTTATCGAGCTTTTTCAGCTGCTCCATCACCAGGTTGCCGATCATTTTGCTCGGCACCTCGCGCTCACCTAAGCCACGAAGATGAGACTTGATGTGATTTAACGCCATTTCGACATCGTCTGCGCTGACGGGCCGTTTTTCGAGAGCTTTCAGCATTCCGCTGCGCAGCTTTTCTTCATTGAACGGCTCGCGCACGTCGTTACTTTTCACCACGCGCGGCATTACCAGCTCTGCAACTTCAAAGGTCGTGAAACGCTCGTTGCACACCAGACACTGTCGGCGACGGCGTACGGAAGACCCTTCACCCACCAGGCGAGAGTCGATGACTTTGGTATCCACAGCGGAGCAGAATGGGCAATGCATACGGTATCCCTGTAATCCGGTTAACTGATTTTCATTTTACCCTGATCTGGCCTGACAACAAAGGAAGAGCTTTTTGAGACAATGGATCTATGTCAGACACAATGAAGCTGGCTACCATAAAGGCGATCCGTTATTTCAAGGAAATAAACGCAATGACAAGACGTTACCTGAGAATTCTGCTGGTGGGGAGCCTCTTTACCCTTAGCGCCTGTGCACAGCAAACTGAAGTCCGCGAAATGAAACAAAGCGTGAACACGCTCAATGCGGCCATGGACAAGCTGAACAAAGAGACCGTGAAGATCACCCAGCAAAATGCGCTGAATGCAAAATCCAACAGCGGCGTTTATCTGCTGCCGGGTGCCAAAACGCCCGCGCGCCTGAACAGCCAGCTTGGCACGTTAAAGATGTCTCTGGTGAATGTTGCAGCGAATGCCGATGGTACTCGCGCAACATTACGCATTCAGGGTGAATCCAACGATCCGCTTCCCGCGTTCAGCGGCACCGTAGAGTGGGGCCAAATTCAGGGCACCACGGAAAGCTACCAGGAAGTGAACGTGAAGAACCAGCTTTTCACCGCCCCCGCCAGCACGCTTGCCCCGAGCGATGTTGATATCCCGCTACAGCTGAGCGGACTCACGCCAGAACAGCTGGGCTTTATCCGCATTCACGACATTCAACCTGCCGCGCAATAACCTCCTCTTTTAGCGGAGTGAAATGTCACTCCGCTAACATTTACATTTCGTATGGATTGGCAACATAAATGTTTGCCGTTACAATCCCGGCCGTTTAAAGTACGCAAACGTGAACGCAATCGATTACGCATGTGAGAGATATGTGAAACAACACATATTTTTGTGAGCAAGGATTCCTATAATAGGCTCCGCAGAAACACGAAATATTTTGATACGCAAATCGCGCATTTTTCACTCCCGGAAGGGAATTTCAATCAGTGGCATGATTATGAAAAAAACATTACTCGCAGCCGGTGCTGTACTGGCACTCTCCTCCTCTTTCACTGTTAACGCAGCGGAAAACGATAAACCACAATACCTCTCCGACTGGTGGCACCAGAGCGTTAACGTGGTGGGAAGCTACCACACCCGTTTCGGACCTCAGATCCGCAACGATACCTATCTGGAATACGAAGCGTTCGCCAAGAAAGACTGGTTTGATTTCTATGGTTATATGGATGCCCCGGTCTTCTTCGGTGGTAACACCGACGCGAAAGGTATCTGGAACCACGGTTCTCCGCTGTTCATGGAGATCGAGCCGCGCTTCTCTATTGATAAGCTGACGGGCACCAGCCTGGCGTTTGGTCCGTTCAAAGAGTGGTACTTCGCAAACAACTATATCTACGACATGGGCCGTAACAAGTCCGGTCGTCAGAGCACCTGGTACATGGGTCTGGGTACGGACATCGATACCGGTCTGCCAATGAGCCTGTCCATGAACGTGTACGCGAAGTACCAGTGGCAGAACTACGGTGCTGCGAACGAAAACGAGTGGGACGGCTACCGTTTCAAAGTGAAATACTTTGTGCCAATCACCCAGCTGTGGGGCGGCAACCTGAGCTACATCGGCTTCACCAACTTTGACTGGGGCTCAGACCTGGGCGACAACGACTTCCGCGATCTGAACGGTAAGAAAGCGCGCACCAACGACTCCATCGCTTCCAGCCACATCCTGGCGCTGAACTACGATCACTGGCACTACTCTGTTGTGGCGCGTTACTGGCACAACGGCGGTCAGTGGAATGACGACGCGAGCCTGAACTTCGGTAACGGCGATTTCAGCGTCCGCTCTACCGGTTGGGGTGGTTACCTGGTGGTGGGTTACAACTTCTAATCCTGTGACTGCGCCGGGTGGCGGCTACGCCTTACCCGGCCTACAAACCCGATAACGGCACAAACCGTAGGCCGGGTAAGCGAAGCGCCACCCGGCGCATAAGCCAGCGCAAGTGCTGGCTTTTTACTGCTTCACCTTGCGCAGAAAATCTGCCAATGACCTGTCCGCACTCTCGCTAAACCGCCTCTCCGTCTGCACAATATTGAGGCACCGGTCGAGTCGGAAGCAACGGTAATCATCGCGCCGTTCGCACCACGCGGCCAGCAGCCAGTGCTCACCCCAGAAGAACAGCCCCAGAGGTTGCACTTCACGCCATGATAACTGGCCTGCTTCATCACGGTAATGCAGCGCCAGCACTCGCTGGGCGGAAATCGCCTGATGAATCACATCAAATCCGCTGCGGGAATGGGGCTGAAGCGCAATATCCGGCGCATAAATCCGCGTCTGCTCCGCCTTGCGTCGGCTCTCCTCGGGCAAGATCGCCAGCACCTTCTCCTGTGCCGACTCCAGCGCGCGAGACAACGACTCTCCGCCCCAGGTTTTCAGCAGGCGAATTGCCACCATCAGCGCCTCGGACTCCTTATTTGTCAGCATCAGCGGCGGCAGGTCAAAGCCCGACAGTAGCCGGTATCCGCTTCCTGCCTCGCCCTCTACCGGCACGCCGGAAAGCGACAGGTCGCGGATATCGCGGTAGACCGTGCGCTCGGAGACGCCGAGCCTCTCCGCCAGATGCGCTGCCGTTGTCAGACGCCTGCCCCGCAGGATCTGCACAATCTGAAACAAACGGTCAGCGCGTCGGGTCATCGTCTTTTTTGCTCTCAGGCCGGTTGATGAAGGCCGACGCGATTACCTTCGCTGTCGGTGAACAGGGCAATGGTGCCAATGCCTCGCGGCAATTCCAGAGGACCAAAGACGCATGCACCGCCCGCAGAGGCAATGCGATCGAGCGTGGCCGCCAGATTGTCAGTATGCAGATAAATAATAGCGCCCTGCTGCGACGGCGTAACGCCGTCAAATTTCGCCAGCGCGCCGCCGGTTGCCGGGTCTTCATGCGGGAAAATCGCCAGCTCTGCCACGTCCATTTTCTCGCGCTTCAGCGTAACCTGCATTACCGGTTCATAAAATTTGATGGCGCGATCCATATCGGCGACCGGAATTTCAAACCAGTTAATCACACTTTTCATACTTCCTCCTGCCTGTTGTTGGGTTCAGAAGGAGTCTACGACAGGGCTCCTGACAGCATACTGTCAGGAGTGTTTGTCAGGAGCAGGCAAAAAAATCCCGGCCAATCGACCGGGATTTCGATAACACCTAAGACGCTGTCTTACGGCAGAATGGACGGCTGATCCGCCCCTTCTTTTTCGACTTTCTGCTGGAGCAGGTGCTCGCGCTTCATGCCGAGTTTCAGTGCCAGTGCGGACGCGACGTAAATGGACGACGCCGTACCGATAGACACACCGATCAGCATGGTCAGCGAGAAACCTTCAAGCACCGGACCACCGAAGAGATACAGCATCAGGATAACCATTAAGGTCGTTCCGGATGTGATCAAGGTACGGTGCAGCGTCTGGGTCAACGACACGTTGAAGATTTCGTACGGCGTACCGCGACGGATCTTACGGAAGTTTTCACGAATACGGTCAGATACCACGATACTGTCGTTCAGTGAGTAACCGATAACGGACATCAGGGATGCCACAATCGTCAGGTCAATCTCAATGTGAAACAGCGACAGTACGCCCATGGTGATGACCACGTCGTGCGCCAGCGCGATAACCACACCTGCCGCCAGTCGCCACTCGAAGCGGAAGCCAACGTAGATCAGGATGGAAATCAGCGCCACCATCAGCGCCATCGCGCCGGTTTGCGCCAGGTCCGCACCCACGCTCGGGCCAACGAACTCAATACGCTTCACCGCCGCATTCTGGCTGGTCGATTCGTTTATGACCTTCAGAACCTTGCTACCGAGCTCCTGGCTGCCGTTGGCGTCGTGTACCGGAGGCATACGCACCATGATGTCGCGGCTGCTGCCGAAGTTCTGCAGCAGCGGCTCTTCAAAGCCCGCTTTCTGCAGCGATTCGCGCATCTGGTCCATATCGACCGGTTTTTCCAGGGAGATCTCGATGACCGTACCACCGGTGAAATCGAGACCCCAGTTAAAGCCTTTCACGCCCATAATGACGATGGACAGAATCAGCAGGAAACCTGAAATGCCGAAGGCCCAGTAGTCCCAGCGCATAAAGTCCCAGACTTTACGGCCGTGGTTCAATTGTTCAACAGTATATTCCTGTGCCACAACGCACTCCTCAGATAGACAGCTTTTTGACGCGCTTGCCGCCGTACAGCAGGTTCACGATGGCACGGGTGCCGACAATAGCGGTAAACATTGACGTCGCGACACCGATACCGGTAGTAATCGCAAAGCCTTTGATCGCGCCAGTACCCACTGCATACAGGATAAGAACCTTAATCAGTGTTGTTACGTTCGCATCGAAGATAGAGCTGAACGCCCCTTTATAGCCTTCTTCGATCGCCTGCTGCACAGAGCGACCGTTGCTCAGCTCTTCTTTAATACGTTCGTTTATCAGTACGTTGGCGTCGACCGCCACCGCAAGGGTAAGAACGATACCCGCAATACCCGGCATGGTCAGCGTGGCCCCTGGGAGCAGAGACATAATACCGATAATCAGCACCAGGTTCGCCAGCAGCGCGCTTGTCGCAATCAGACCAAACTTCTTGTAGAAGAAGATCATGAAGATGATGGAAACCACCAGACCGGCCAGACACGCTTCCAGACCCTGCTTGATGTTCTGCATACCCAGGGTTGGACCAATGGTACGCTCTTCAACAATCTGAATTGGCGCAATCAGCGCACCGGCACGCAGCAGCAGCGAGAGCTGACGCGCTTCGTTCGGGTTGCTAATACCGGTGATACGGAAGCTGTTACCCAGGCGAGACTGGATGTTGGCGATGTTAATCACCTCTTCCTCTTTCACCAGCACGGCACGACCGTTGGCATCTTTCTTACCGCTGTCTTTGTACTCCACGAACAGGGTCGCCATCGGTTTGCCGATGTTGTCCTTGGTGAAGTTAGACATGATGTTACCACCCGCGCTATCCAGCGAGATATTAACCTGCGGCTGGTTGTATTCATCCTGGCTGGAAGTGGAGTCGGTGATGTGGTCACCGGTCAGGATCACGCGTTTGTACAGCACAACCGGCTGACCTTCGCGGGTCTGTTTCACTTCGGAGTCGCCCGGGATACGGCCAGAGGCAGCGGCGGACTGATCGACGTTGGAGTTAACCAGGCGGAATTCCAGGGTTGCAGTTGCACCCAGAATCTCTTTCGCACGCGCGGTATCCTGGATACCCGGCAGTTCAACCACAATGCGGTCAGCACCCTGACGCTGTACCAGCGGCTCGGCCACGCCCAGCTGGTTTACACGGTTACGCAGAATGTTGATGTTCTGCTGAACGGCGTATTCACGCGCTTCGCTCAGACGTGCATCCGTCATCACCGCGCGCAGCTGACTGCTGCCCTGAGAGGTGATGACCAGATCGCGGTGACGTTGAGACAGGTAAGTTACAGCCTGGTCGCGCGCCGCGCTGTCGCGGAACGTGATGCTCAAGCCGTAGTTATCTTCTTTACGCACGGTAGTGTACGCAATGCCTTTCTCACGCAGATCGCTGCGCAGGCTGTCGATGTTCTGTTCCTGCAGCTTGCCAAGCGCGGTATCCATATCCACTTCCATCAGGAAGTGAACGCCGCCACGCAGGTCAAGACCGAGTTTCATTGGCTCTGCGTTCAGCGCAGCCAGCCAACGCGGGGTTGCAGGAGCAAGGTTAAGCGCCACGACATACTTATCACCCAGCACGCCCATCAGCGCTTCACGGGCGCGGAGCTGCGTGTCGGTGGTGTCGAAGCGAGCAAGAATTGCGCCCTCTTCCAGTGCCACAGACTTAGCGGTAATTTTTTCTTCTTGTAACGTTTTCTGGACCTGGATCAGCGTTTGCTCACTGGCGGCGACACCGCGCGCGCCAGTGATTTGAACGGCCGGATCCTCACCATACAGGTTGGGAAGCGCGTACAGCAGGCCGACGATAATCACGACGACCAGCATGATGTACTTCCACAAAGGATAACGGTTTAACACGGCAGTTCCCTTTGGGAAAAGTTGGGATTACAGCGCCTTCATGGTGCCTTTCGGCAGAACGGCAGCTACGAAGTCACGTTTGATAACCACTTCAGTGGTGTCGTTCAGCGCGATTGCAATGTAGCCGTTTTCAGCCACTTTGGTTACGCGACCGACCAGGCCACCGTTGGTCAGCACTTCATCGCCTTTCGCAATGGAGTTCATCAGGTTTTTGTGCTCTTTGGTGCGCTTCTGCTGTGGACGCAGGATCATGAAGTAGAAGATCAGACCGAACACAACCAGCATCAGAATCAGAGACATCGGGCTGCCCTGCGCTGGAGCACCTGTTGCCGCTACCGCATCAGAAATAAAAAAGCTCATTCAAATTCCCTCATTATTAAAATTAATCAACGTTCAAAGGTGGGACATCCCGGCCCTGACGTTGGTAGAAATCGGTCACGAAGCTCTCTAATTTACCCTCTTCGATAGCCTTACGTAAACCAGCCATTAAGCGCTGATAATAACGAAGATTATGAATGGTATTGAGACGCGCGCCCAAAATCTCGTTACAACGATCGAGATGATGCAGATACGCGCGAGAATAATTGCGACAGGTATAGCAATCGCACTCGGAATCGAGCGGGCTGGTGTCACTCTTATGCTTCGCGTTACGGATTTTCACCACGCCATCGGTCACGAACAGATGGCCGTTACGCGCGTTACGGGTTGGCATCACGCAGTCGAACATATCAATGCCGCGACGAACGCCTTCAACCAGGTCTTCTGGTTTACCCACCCCCATCAGGTATCGTGGTTTATCCGCCGGGATTTGCGGGCAGACATGTTCCAGAATGCGGTGCATGTCTTCCTTCGGTTCACCCACAGCCAAACCGCCGACAGCGTAGCCATCAAAACCTATCTCTACCAGACCTTTAACGGAGATATCGCGTAAATCTTCGTAAACGCTGCCCTGGATAATGCCGAACAGCGCATTTTTGTTCTGCAGGGAGTCAAAACGGTCGCGGCTGCGCTGCGCCCAGCGCAGGGACATTTCCATGGAGCGCTTGGCGTAGTCCCAGTCCGCCGGGTACGGCGTACATTCGTCGAAGATCATTACGATGTCGGAGCCGAGATCGTACTGAATCTCCATCGATTTTTCGGGATCGAGGAAAATCGGATCGCCGTTGATCGGGTTACGGAAATGAACGCCCTTTTCGGTGATCTTGCGGATATCGCCCAGGCTGAATACCTGGAAGCCGCCGGAGTCGGTCAGGATGGGGCCTTTCCACTGCATGAAGTCATGCAGGTCGCCGTGCAGCTTCATGATCTCCTGACCCGGACGCAGCCACAGGTGGAAGGTGTTGCCGAGGATAATCTGTGCGCCAGTGGCTTCAACTTCTTCCGGCGTCATCCCTTTAACGGTGCCGTACGTGCCCACAGGCATAAACGCGGGGGTTTCCACCACGCCGCGATCAAACACCAGGCGACCGCGACGCGCGCGACCGTCGGTGGTATCGAGTTCAAATTTCATTTTTTCTCCGACGTCAGAAAAACAGTCCAACGTTGTAACACGGTGCCGCGGACTTATTCCCCGACACGCTCATTCAAAGCCAGCGGATTGTACGTGATAAACATCGCGTCCCCGTAGCTAAAAAAGCGATATTTTTGTTCTACCGCAGACTTGTAGGCGTTCATCGTATGCTGATAACCGGCAAACGCGGAAACCAGCATAATCAGCGTCGATTCAGGCAGATGGAAGTTGGTCACCAGCGCATCGATCACTTTGTACTGATAGCCCGGGTAGATAAAGATCTGCGTATCGCCAAAGAACGGCTCGATTAGATCGTGTTTCGCTGCCTGCGCGGCGCTCTCAAGCGAACGCACAGACGTCGTACCGACCGCCACGACGCGGCTACCGCGCGCTTTGGCCGCCAGCACCGCGTCCACCACATCCTGAGGCACTTCAGCATACTCAGAGTGCATGATGTGGTCTTCAATGCTGTCCACGCGCACCGGCTGGAAGGTGCCCGCGCCGACGTGCAGCGTCACGAACGCCATCTGAACGCCCTTCGCGCGCAGTTTTTCCAGCAGCGGCTCATCAAAGTGCAGGCCCGCGGTTGGTGCGGCTACGGCGCCTGGCTTCTGGCTGTAGACGGTCTGATACAGCTCGCGGTCGGCCTCTTCGTCCGGACGCTCAATGTACGGCGGCAGCGGCATGTGGCCGATGGCGTTCAGGATATCGAGCACCGTGCGCTCGTCGTCAAACGCCACCTCAAACAGCGCGTCGTGGCGCGCGGTCATGGTTGCTTTGATGCTCTCGTCATCGCCCAGCAGCAGCTCCGCGCCCGGCTTCGGCGCTTTGGAGGCGCGAATATGTGCCAGAATACGTTTATCATCGAGCATACGTTCGACCAGCACTTCAATCTTGCCGCCGCTGGCTTTACGGCCAAACAGGCGCGCCGGGATCACGCGGGTGTTGTTAAAGACCAGCAGATCGCCAGGGTTGAGCTTATCGAGCAAATCGGTGAAAGTACCGTGCGTCAGCTCGCCCGTTGGCCCATCCAGTGACAGTAAGCGACAGCTGCTTCGCTCAGGCATGGGATAGTGAGCAATCAGGGATTCAGGTAGTTCAAAGGAGAAATCGGCGACGCGCATGACGTATACTCGTGACTTAAAAACAGGCGGCATAGTCTAGTGCTCACACCCTTTTGCTGCAACAACTAGCCGCCCCCGGACAAATAAAACGCATGAATTTTCTCGCTCACCTGCATCTCGCCCACCTCGCTGACAGCTCCCTTTCCGGCAATTTGCTGGCCGATTTTGTACGCGGCAACCCCGCAGAGGAGTATTCCCCTGAGGTTGTCGACGGAATTTTTATGCACCGCCGCATCGACGTGCTGACCGATAACCTGCCGGAAGTGACGGAAGCCAAAGCGTGGTTTCGCCCCGAGACGCGCCGCGTTGCGCCGATCACGCTTGATGTGATGTGGGATCACTTCCTGTCCCGCCACTGGGAACAGCTGTCGCCGGAGATGCCGCTGCCCGAATTTGTGCGCTATGCCCACCAGCAGGTGTCAATTATTCTACCGGACTCACCGCCGCGCTTCGTGAACCTGAATAACTACCTGTGGTCGGAACGCTGGCTGGAGCGCTACGGCGAGATGGATTTCATCCAGAACGTGCTGAACGGGATGGCGAGCCGGCGACCGCGTCTGGATGCGCTGCGGGATTCCTGGTATGACCTGGATGAACATTACGACGCGCTGGAGGCCCGATTCTGGCAATTCTATCCACGCATGATGGCGCAGGCGAAAAACAAACAGCTGTAACAGAATTCGCATTGATAGGTAAAAGCTGGCGGAACGATTGTCACCACCTCTTTGTCTTATTCCCGAACACTCTCTATACTGGCCCGCGTTGCGTTCCAAATAACCTTAGTATCTACAGGAGAATCATATGGTTCTGGTAACTCGTCCGGCTCCGGATTTTACAGCTGCAGCAGTTCTGGGCAACGGTGAAATCGTTGAAAACTTCAACTTCAAACAGCACACCAACGGTAAAGCGACCGTTCTGTTCTTCTGGCCAATGGACTTCACTTTCGTTTGCCCGTCTGAGCTGATCGCGTTCGACAAACGTTATGAAGAATTCCAGAAGCGTGGCGTGGAAGTGGTTGGCGTCTCCTTCGACTCTGAATTTGTACACAACGCATGGCGTAACACCCCTGTCGAAAATGGCGGCATCGGTGCGGTGAAATACGCAATGGTTGCGGACATCAAACGCGAAATCCAGCAGGCTTACGGTATCGAACATCCGGACGCTGGCGTTGCGCTGCGCGGTTCCTTCCTGATCGACGCAAACGGCATCGTTCGTCACCAGGTTGTGAACGATCTGCCGCTGGGTCGTAACATCGACGAAATGCTGCGCATGGTTGACGCGCTGCAGTTCCACGAAGAGCACGGCGAAGTGTGCCCGGCTCAGTGGGAAAAAGGTAAAGAAGGTATGGCTGCTTCCCCAGACGGCGTGGCTAAATACCTGTCTGAGAACGTATCCAGCCTGTAATCGGCACGGTTTACGAAAAAGGCCCGCTTATGCGGGCCTTTTTTTATGCCTTACGCTGCGTCTCACGCCAGATGCGCCAGGCCATGCCCGCCAGCAGGATCACGCCCGCAATCAGCACGCCCCACACCAGCAGGGTGTTCATCCTGCTCTCCCGCTCGGCCGCAGAGGTGGCGGTCAGACGCCCCTCGCCGCCTAATGCGACGTCAGCCTGAATATCCGCCTGCGGCAGGTTCGCCATATCGTAGCTCTTGCGCAGGTCGGCTGGGATCAGCATGCCGGGCTCCACGCTGGCAGGCTTTGCGGCACCGTTACCCCAGGCGAGCACGTACGGCGCTTTCCCCTGCGCGTTAAACACCAGATCGTAGCGGTCGCGATGCCCCGTGACGCCCGGCAGGTATTCTGGCAGACGCGCGTTCAGCGTCGTGATTTTCACTGCCTGCACCAGGCCCCCGTGAAGCGAAACCGGTGGCGACGCTTTTCCCTCCAGACGGTAAAGGAGCTCTTTCTTCAGGGGGTGCCATGCGTCTTTTTCCGTACTCCGCCACGCTATCTCCACGGGAAGGACGCCATCGCCATTCAGCGAGATGCTGACAGCACTCAGCGGCTGCGGGCGCGCCCAGCGCCACTGCGCTTCGCTTGTCGATAACATTTCCCCTTCCCCCTGAAGGTCGACCGCTTCCGGGGCAGCCTGCGCAGGTGCGCTGATTGCGTTAACGCCGGTCAGGGTTATCCCCTGGCTCTGCGCGTTCAGCACCACCATGAGATAGCGATTCGCATCGGGAGATAAAACCGTATCGGTATCGATCCGATCGAGCTTAAGACGATCCTGGCCGCTGACGGCGTCAAGCAATGGCATATCCTCGCGCAGGGTATACCAGCGCTTAAGATCCTCGCTGTAATAGACCGACGCCGTTCCCTGCCAGGGCGTCTGAGGGGAATTCCAGAGCAGCTGCAGCTGGGATATGGCCAGCTCACCCGTAGCCTGCTCCGGCAGGGTCAGCAGGTAATGCTGCCCGGCTGCGGCGGCTTTTTGCCCCTCCAGCACAATCTCAACGCCGTTTCGGGAACGGAGCAGGATCTTATCGCTGTCACCGGCGTCTGAGCCAGCCGCGAGCGGCGAGGCGTCCAGCGGAAAGAGACGCAGCGCCGTGGAGTGCGCTGTGTCCTGCGGGCGCGTTGCGGCGATCAGGCTAAAGGGAACCTGCTCGCCCGACTGGTTAAAGACGCGAACATCATGCAGATCTGGCGACGTGCTCTGCTCATAGACGGCGAGCGGCAGCATCACCCTATACCACCGGGAAGGAACGGACGTGTCGAGTGAACGACCAAAGGCATAGTCCCGGGGCGATTCCGCGGGTACCTCGTCGCAGAACGCCGGGCCGGAAAGCGCCAGCAGCGCGGTACAGGCTACCGCTTTCATCCATTTCATTTTTCATCTCCTGTTTTTGGCGGTAGGGGCGAGAAATAGCCCACTATCAGCACCAGTATCGCCACGCCGATAAACGCCACCGCGCGCGACAGACCGCCTCCGCCCGCGCTGTCCACCAGCATCAGCTTAACCATCACCACACCCAGCAGCGCGGCACCGCAGAGCCACTCCTGCCGGGAAGCCCGACGGGTGGCATGGATCATGACCACCAGCGCGCTCAACATCCAGAACAGGGCAAAGCTGGTCTGGATAAGCCGCGAATCCCACAGCGATGCCATATTCCAGGCCACGTCGCCGTACCAGGCCAGGGCGCGCATCAGCGCGCCGTTTAGCCACCAGAAGCCAAACGCCATGAGCGCGACGGCAGGCCACGGGTGCGCTTGCGCAAGCCACGCCGGGTAGTAGCGATCCACAGCCCGATAAAAGACCACCAGCCCCAGCAACGCGAACGCCGCACCTTCCTCAAGCGGGTTCACCAGCGGCAGCCAGGTCTGGCGATAGACCACGCCGTCCTGGAAATTGGTCACCGCCAGCAATACCAGCAGCGCCACGACCACGGGGATCGGTGCCAGGCAGGCGTAGAGCGCAGGCCACTCCCGGAACGGCCATACGCGACGCCGTACCGCAGCAGAGAGCGTCATAATCACCCCGCCGCCTGCGGCCATCGCTAATCCGCTGCCCCAGGCCGCCATTCCCCACGGCAGAGACCGGGCAAACCAGTAAAGCTCGGCGGCCAGCGCCAGTAAAATCATCCAGAACAGCGACAGATGCAGCCCCATCGCGATGCGCGGCAGGAGTCTTTCACCGTCGCGCCGCAGCAGCATCAGCGCGGCAGGAAGCGCAACGCACCAGGCCAGATTTGACCAGCCGGCGGAGACGATCTGCTGGTGCCAGAGCTGATAGCCCACCATCAGCAGCATAACCGGCCACAGCAGCCATTTGCTGGCGTCCAACTCCCGCCACGCTAAACGCGCAGCCACATGCCGCCAGCCCCAGACCGATGCCGCCGTCAGCGCCAGCACGCCCGCCAGAATCGGTAATTCCTTCGTCAGCGCCAGCCGCGATGCGCCCAATAGCGCCACGAGCCAGAACAGCAGGCCGCCTGCCAGCAGCGCCCAGCTGACCGGCAGGAAGAGAGTCCGCCACTGCCAGCCAGCCGCCAGCCAGCAAAGGCTGAGGATGGCGAAGATCAGCAGCAGGCTCAGCGGCGTAACGCCGTTCGTTTGTGCCCACAGCGCGCTGCCGAGCGCCAGCACCAGCAGCGCCGTCCCGCTATAGCTCATGCGACGCTGGTGCTGCTGCACGCCCAGCCAGAGGATACCCAGCCCTTCCAGCGCCCAGGCCATCGCCGTCCAGCGCGCCGACAGCGCCAGCGGAATCGCGAGCGTCGCGAACCCGCCGCCGATGGCCAGCGCCGCCATGACCAGCGGTCGTCCGAGGGAGGGATAGCGCCGCAGCGCAAGGAACGCGAGGGTAAGATAAAATGCGCCGTATCCCAGCGCGCTCAGGGCCGGGCCATATTCCCAGTGCCGGGTCATGCCGTACTGCATCCCGAAACCGATCAGCGGCGGGGCAAACAGCAGCACGCCGTCAATAATTTGCTTCCCTTTCTCCTGCGCCCGCAGCGACAGCGCCACGCTCAGGACGCCGAATATCAGCGTATTGGCAATCAGGAACAGCTGGCAGACCCAATAGTCTTCAGGCTGGTAGTCATTCAGCCCCCACAGGCCGCCCACGCCGAACGTGAACAGCAGCCCGAGCAGGTTCAGCTCGCGCCAGTGCTGCCAGATGCTGATAGCGAGAATGCCGATAGACAGCAGGAGATAGAAAGAGAACAGCGCGACAAAGCTGCCGCCTCCGGTGGACAACAGCAGCGGCGCAAGATACCCGCCGAGGCTCGCCAGCATGGCGAGGCTCAGTGCCTTCTGCAGCACCGCCAGCCCAACGCTCGCCGCGCATATCACCACCAGAAGCGCAAAGGCCAGCGTCATCGGCAGCATTTGCCAGAGCCGGAATGCACCAAACACCGTCAGGTAGAGCACGCCGGTCGCCCCGCCCTGGAGGATCAGCGCATAGACGCGCTGTCTGTGCCGCAGCCGCCATCCAACAGCCTGCAGGACAATGGCAAACAGCGCGGTTGCCACGAGGCGCAGCTCAAGCGGGAACAGGGAATGTTCCATGGTATAGCGCAGCAGGAATGAAAGACCGAGGAAGAGCAGCAGGATCCCAAGCTTCGCCAGCGGATTACCCTGCATGAACCAGCGCGCCAGCGACGTCAGGATGCCGCCAAAGGCAGAAGGCTGTTTTGCCGCAGGCGCAGTGGCCGGAGCGGGTTCTGCCACGGCAGCGAGAGTATCGGGCCGCCAGGGGGCGACAGGCGCGGGAGCGTCCACAACCACCGGCTCGGTCACAGTCACCGGCGCGGTGGCCTGCACCGGCTCCGTCGCGCTTTCAGGCACGCCGCGCTGCTCAAGCGCCTCAATGCGCTGGCGCAGCCGGGCGATCTCCTGGCGCGCCGCCGTGCTGCGATTAAAGCCTATAACCGCCAGCACGGGTGCCACCACCAGCGCAAAAACCAGGAACAAACAGCCAAGGATGTAAAGCTCGTCCATGTTTCCACCTTCACCGTAAACGATCCGTTAAGATTGACACAAATAGTTGCATTTACGCCATCTTAAAAGGTGGAAACATTAGCAGGTCTTAGCTGCCGAACCAGATCGTCGCGGATACCGCAGGCAGCGCCAGCACGCCGTCCTGTATCGTCGCCTTGCCCTCTTTATTCTTCCACGTCGCCACCTTCAGCAGCGGTGAATCATCCAGCACCACTTCGCAGGCCTCACCCCGGTTGATGGCCACCAGCACGCGCTGCTGGTTATAGACGCGAGCAAACACCACCACGTTATCGTGCGCGTACACCACCTGACAGCCGCCGTAGCGAAGAGCCTGATTCTGTTTACGCAGCTTCGCCAGCCGCTGATACAGGCTGAACAGCACTTTGTCCTGTTTCTCTGGTGCCCACGGGAAGGTTTTGCGGCAGAACGGATCGTTGTTGCCGTCCAGCCCCACCTCGTCTCCGTAGTAGATGCACGGCACGCCCGGCCAGGTGAAGAGCCAAGTGACCGCCAGCGGCAGACGCGCGACATCCTTGCCCAGCAGGGATTTAAAACGCGCGGTGTCGTGGCTATCGAGCTGGTTAAACATCCGCAGCTGCTGCTGATGCGATAGACCAGCGCGGTAGTTCTCCATCCACGCCATGCAGGTTTCAGCGTCGATATGATTCGGATCGTAGGAGATATCGGTGTTGGCGAGGAATCCCCACAGCGGGAAGGTAAAGCCGCGATAGTTCATCGCCGCATCTTCCGCATCGTTCTGCAGCCACTGGCGCGCGTCGCCAAAGTGCTCGCCAAAGACGAACGCCTCCGGCTGGGCCACTTTTGCCGAGCGCGTAATCCCGGCGACGTGCTGAAGGTTATTCCGCGCCCCGCCCGCTTCGCCGAGCATATGCACCACGTCCAGACGCCAGCCGTCCATATTCCACGGCGCCTTCAGCCAGTGGCGCACGATGCTGTCTTCCCCGCCGTAAATCTCGTTCACAAGCGTTGGCGACTGGAAATCCAGCTTTGGCAGGCTCGGGTAGCCCAGCCAGTCCAGCGCACGGCCCTCCTCGTTAAAGCTGTACCAGTCGCGCTGCGGCGAATCCGGGTTATGACATGCCCCGCCCATCGACTGATTATGACGGTCAAACCAGGCGTGGGAATCTCCGCTGTGGTTGAACACGCCGTCAAGAATGAGGCGCATACCTTCTTTTTGGGTGTTCTTACGCAGGCGCAGCAGCGCCTCGTCACCGCCAAACTGTTCGTCAACGCGGCGATAATCCTGCGTATCGTATTTGTGCACGCTTGGGGCTTTAAACACCGGGTTCAGGTATAGCGCCGTTACGCCAAGCTTTTTCAGGTACGGTAGCTTTTCGCTGATGCCGTCGAGATCGCCGCCGTAGAAGGTCGATCCGCCCGCCTGAGCCGTCACCGGGTCATCCCACGCTTTCATAATGACGTCGTGACCCGCCGCGTGGTGGTAATAAACCTTATCCTGCTGCGCGGTGCGCTTTTCGCTGCGCGCAAAACGGTCCGGGAAAATCTGGTAAAAGACCTGGTCGTTAACCCACTGCGGGCCGTTATCCGGATAATCGACTGCAAACTGCTCCAGCCGTGCGGGCGGGAAACGGCTAAACCCCTGTGGGGTAAACCACAGCTGGCGGTTATTCCACAGCAGTTTGAAGCTGTAACGGCGGCGCGGCTGCCCGCTATTCAGGTCGATATTTGCCCGCCAGGCGGTGATCCCCGGCTGCGGCTGGCTGCGCAGCTTGTGCATCTTCAGCCCGGTCTCTTCGTTATCGATTTCAGCGCGGAGCGTCACGCGATCGGGCTGATTTTCCCCCGCCAGCCAGAGCGTAATCACAAGGTTGTCTTTGTTTTGCTTAACAAATGGGGCAACCGGAAGGTGCCAGGCGTTTAACATCACGAATCCCCTTTGATGAAATTGACGTCACCTTGCCACAGGGTGATTAAGGATAGCTCACCATGACGTGATTTATTGGGGGAGGAGGACGGGGGAGGAGGTAATTATGCCTGCACGGACGGCCCCCTCTCCCTTGAGGGAGAGGGCTGGGGTGAGGGGGAAACATGCGGCTATTGGGGTAATTCCGTTCACTTCATGTTCCCTGCTACTCTGTAATGCCATGGCCTGTGAACGTGCCAGGGTGGCTCAGTCGCCGCCATCCTGGCGACCCGGGCTCCCGGCGGTAAATCGCCGCTTCGCGGTGCCCTCAGCTAATTCCTTCAGGCTATCGGGTCGGGCATGAGCCTGCATCCCTGCAGGCCACGCCCTCTCGGCGCATCCCTGCGCCTCGCCCCGGCCTTACGGAAACGCTTCGGCGATTTACAGCCGGACCAGGGCATCGCTGTAAGCCATTCATTTTCCTGAAACCACAAGCATCGCTTCAGGTTAAAAATTGCCCGGCAATCCCCTTCCACGGAACAGGGAATACAAATGTTACTGTGCTTCCGCCAGCTGACGGTCGCGGCGGCATTTGAACACCCAGCCCACCAACAGCAGGACAATCCACGCGCAGCCCACGTACAGGGAAATACGGGTATCCGGGTGGTAGCCAATCAGGCCAATAATAAACACCAGGAAGATCAGCCCAACGACGGTGGTTGCCACCCCGCCCGGTACTTTGAACTTCAGCGCTTTCGCCTCATCCGGCGACAGGCGACGGCGGAACGCAATCTGCGACAGCAGGATCATGATCCACACCCACACCGTCGCGAAGGTCGCGAGCGACGCGATCACCAGGAAGACGTTTTCCGGCATGATGTAGTTCAGGTAAACCGAAAACAGCAGCGCCACGGTCATGACCACGACGGTCACCCACGGCGTGCCGCGGCGTGAGGTTTTGGCGAACACCTTCGGCGCGCTGCCCTGCTCCGCCATACCGTGCAGCATACGGCCCACGCCGAAGACGTCACTGTTGATCGCGGAAAGCGACGCGGTCAGCACCACAAAGTTCAGAATGCTGGCAGCAAAGGCGATGCCCATGTGCTGGAAGGTCAGGACAAACGGGCTACCGTTGGTGCCCACCTGGTTCCACGGGTAAATGGACATGATCACAAACAGGGTGCCCACATAGAACACCAGAATACGCATCGGCACCGAGTTGATGGCGCGCGGAATAGACTTCTCCGGGTCTTTCGCTTCACCCGCGGTAATACCGATAATCTCGATGCCGCCGTAGGCAAACATGACCATCTGGAGCGACATCACCATGCCGAGCCAGCCGTTGCTGAAGAAGCCGCCGTTGCTCCACAGGTTATGGATGCCGGTCGGCTGACCGCCATTACCGATACCCCAGATGATGATGCCAAAACCGGCCACAATCATGATGATGATGGTGGCGACCTTGAAGAAGGAGAACCAGAACTCCAGCTCGCCGAACACCTTCACGCTCATCAGGTTGACGGCGCAGATGATCAGCACCACGCTCAGCACCCATATCCAGTGCGGCACCGCCGGGAACCAGACGCCCATATAGATGCCAAACGCGGTCACGTCGGCAATGGCCACAATCAGGATTTCAAAGCAGTAGGTCCAGCCGGTGATAAACCCGGCCAGCGGGCCGAGGTTTTCCTGCGCGTAGCGCGAGAAGGAGCTGGCAGACGGGTTGTGAACCGACATTTCGCCGAGGGCGCGCATGATGATATACGCCGCCACGCCGCCGATGATGTACGCCAGCAGCACGCTGGGACCGGCCATTTTGATGGCATCTGCCGAGCCATAAAAAAGACCGGTGCCGATAGCCGAGCCCAGCGCCATAAAGCGGATGTGGCGCGTGCTCAATCCACGTTTAAGTTTGTTAGTGCTTTCCATTTAAATCTTGCCATTCAACACGAAAAAAACAAAAAACCACGGGGCCTAAAGCCCCGTGGTTAAACAGTTTGTTGCCGTTGATTAATGGGCGTTCGATGCGACCTGACGCCCTGCAGCACGGTCCCAGATAATCGCCAGAACCAGCGCAACAACGGTAGGCATCAGCCAGGCCAGGCCTTGCTCAGACAGCGGCAGACGCTGTGTCCATGCAGGCAGAATCTCTGCGAAAGCTGATGCTTTAATCCCGTCAAGGATACCAAAAATCAGGCTGATAAACATGGCTGGCGCAATAATTCGCGACGAGTTGTTCCACCACGGGCGAGTAAAGCTCAGCACTACCAGCACGATGCACGGCGGGTAAATCGCCGTCAGCACCGGAATCGAGACCTGAATCAGGTGGCTCAGGCCGAGGTTGGACACCGCCATAGAGAAGATGCCGAGGATAAACACCAGGGTACGGTAAGAGAGCGGCAGATACTGTGCAAAGAACTCTGCGCAGGCACAGGTCAGGCCAACCGCCGTCACCAGACACGCCAGGAAAATCAGTGCCGCCAGCAGCATGCTGCCTGCACCGCCGAAGGTGTGCTGAACGTAAGCGTGCAGGATAGCCGCACCGTTGGCGTTCTGATCGACCAGCATGGCGCTGTCGGAGCCCAGACGGAACAGCGCCAGATACAGCAGCGTCAGACCCACACCGGCCATCAGGCCAGCCCAGATGGTATAGCGGGTCAGCAGGCGCGCTTCGGTCACGCCGCGGGAACGCGCGGCATTGACGATAACGATACCAAACACCATCGCGCCCAGCGTATCCATCGTCAGATAGCCGTTCACAAAGCCGTTAGAGAACGCGGCGTTTTTATAGGCGTCCATCGCGTCGCTAATCGGGCCTGCAGGCCAGACGATAGCGGCTACCGCCAGCACGATCAGGGCCACAATTTTCAGCGGCGCCAGGAAGTTACCCACGGTATCCAGCAGTTTGCCCGGATAGAGGGAAACCAGAATCACGATCGCGAAGTAGATCAGGCTGTAGATAAACAGCGGCATCGCGCCGTCACCCGTCAGGGGAGCAATACCCACTTCGAAGGACACGGTCGCCGTACGCGGGGTCGCAAACAGCGGGCCAACGGCCAGATAGCAGACGGTTGCCAGCAGAACGCCCGCCACTTTGCCAATCGGGGTGCTGAGGCTGTCCACGCCGCCACCGACTTTCGCCAGCGCGACAACGGTGAGGACCGGTAGACCCACGGCAGTAATCAGGAAACCAAACGCGGCCGTCCAGACGTGTTCACCCGCCTGTAAGCCAACCATTGGAGGGAAAATGATGTTACCTGCGCCAACGAACAGCGCAAATGTCATAAAGCCCAGCGCGATGATGTCACGCGATTTTAAGTGATGGGTCATAAAACCTTACTGCCTGTGGATGTGGTGTTGAAAACGTTGAGATTTTCGCTATCCCTGACGGGACGATACAGCGGAAAATTTGCTCAATTTCAGCGGGAAATGCTCCCACCCAGGCGTGGAGAAGAATAGTTTTTCGATTTACCACGCAAATACAGTCGGTCTGACAGTATCTGGGGGGCAATTTAAACGCTTATAACGTTTAAAGGCAAGGAGGGATCGTAAAACCAGAACAATATGCCAGTATGAAAAAACCGACCAGCACAATGCACTAATTATAAGAAAAACACATGGCTAATCATGCGAACAAAAAAGCATCAAACGTATAATATTCACACGCGTTTCGCTTGACTGCAAAGCAAACGGGCCAGCAAATGCTGGCCCGTGGAAAGGTAAAATGACACGTCTGCCGTCAGGCGATTTTTTTGGCAATTAATCGTTCCGGAATAACAAAGCTGAAACGGGTACCTTTACCCAGCGTGCTCTGAATATCGAGGCGGCTTTC
Organism: Enterobacter quasimori; assembly: GCF_018597345.1. Taxonomy (NCBI): domain Bacteria; kingdom Pseudomonadati; phylum Pseudomonadota; class Gammaproteobacteria; order Enterobacterales; family Enterobacteriaceae; genus Enterobacter; species Enterobacter quasimori. The sequence continues at coordinate 1,632,536 of NZ_JAHEVU010000001.1, forward strand.
ATGGTGATTCACCGCGTGTTTCACAATTGCCAGCCCCAGGCCGCTTCCCCCGGTCTGCCGCGAGCGCGCTTTATCCACACGGTAGAATCGCTCGGTCAGACGCGGTATGTGCTCAGGGGCAATCCCCGGCCCGTTGTCCTCAACGCTAAACTCAGCGCCCGCGGTAACACGCTGCCAGCGCACCACGATATGGGTCCCTTCCGGCGTATGATTCACCGCGTTATACACCAGGTTGGAGATGGCGCTGCGCAGTTCATCTTCACTGCCGAGCACCTTCAGGGTGCTGTCGACCTCAAAGCTAATGTGATGTTTTTTATGGCTTAACGTTTGCGCTTCCCGCTCCACCACCCGCAGCATCATCGGCACATCGATGGTGTCATTCAGCGCCAGTGAAGGTGCGGCTTCAATCTTCGAGAGCGTCAGCAGCTGCTTGACCAGGCCTTCCATACGGTGCGTTTGCTCGCGCATGGTATGCAGCGCTTTTTCACGCGGCGCGCCTTCGAGCGTTTGCTCCTGCATCATCTCCAGGTAGCCCTGAAGCACGGTCAGCGGGGTGCGTAATTCGTGGCTCACGTTCGCGAAGAAGTTGCGTCTCGCCCCTTCCAGCTGGTGCATCTGGGTGACGTCCCGCGCCACCATCAGCCACTGCCGATCGCTGTAGGGCATCACGCGAATTTCCAGATGACGCCCGTTGTTGAGCCTCAGATTGTGCGGCCCCGTAAAGTCACGCTTTTTCAGATACAGCGTGAACTCCGGATAACGCAGCAGGTTAAGGATATTTTGCCCATTATCGTCCGGCCAGCGCAGGCCGAGCAGCTGTTGCGCCAGGCCGTTACACCAGAAGATCGTGCCTTCTTCAGTGGTCAGAATGACGGCATCCGGCAGCGACTCGGCACCGCTGCGAAAGCGTTTGATTAAGCTTCCCAGCTCGCGACGACGTTTTTTATTACGCATCTGCATCTGATGAAGGCCATACAGCAGCGGCTCCCAGCTGCCGCTTCCCGGCGGAGGGGTCATGCTTCTGTCCACCCACAGCCACCAGGAGAGGCGAAGTAAGTTCCAGAAATGCCAGACTAATAACCCGGTCACTGCCGCCAGCAAAAACCACGGCAGATGCCCTACGATGGCCCCCAGAATGAAGGCCGGGATACAGCATAAGATCAGTTCAAAGACGAGCCTTTTCCATGACAGACGTTCCAGCACGCGTCACACTCCTGTCACTGTTCAGAAACGGGTCGAAAAACGATAACCCGTGCCGCGGACCGTCTGCACCATGCGATCGTGACCGCTCAGCTCCAGCGCTTTACGCAGGCGGCGAATATGCACATCAACCGTCCGGTCTTCCACATACACGTTAGTTCCCCAGACGTTATTCAGCAACTGCTCGCGGCTGTAGACGCGTTCCGGGTGGGTCATAAAGAAGTGCAGGAGTTTGAATTCGGTAGGCCCCATGTCGAGGGGATTTTCGCCCGTCATCACGCGGTGTGAGGTGGGGTCAAGGCTCAGCCCCTGCATCTCAATCACCTCTTCTACCGCCATCGGCGAGATGCGGCGCATTACGGCTTTAATGCGGGCCACCAGCTCTTTGGGGGAGAAGGGCTTGGTGATGTAGTCGTCCGCGCCGGTTTCCAGACCGCGCACGCGATCCTCTTCTTCACCGCGCGCAGTCAGCATGACCACCGGAATATCGCGGGTCAGCGCTTCACGCTTCAGGTGTTTGATAAACTGCAGTCCGGAGCCGCCAGGCAACATCCAGTCCAGCAGAATCAGATCGGGCCAGGGTTCATTCAGCTGGTTCACCGCGCTGTCATAATCTTCCGCTTCAACCGGCTGGAAGCCGTTTTGCTCGAGCACGAAGCACACCATTTCGCGAATTGGAGCTTCATCTTCTACGACCAGAATACGTCTCGCCATACTTTGCCCTGTCTTATCTTATTTAAGTTACAAGTTTGTAATGCGGCGTCATTATGCGTCAGATTTATGACAGATTTATGAAAAACCATACCACCATAAATGGCAAACTGTTGTTTTATTACAGCGGTTATTTTCCACTTCCTGAGCGTTTATAATCGCCATCAACTCTTTTCGCCACGGATCAGCTATGCGCATACTTCACACTTCAGACTGGCATCTGGGTCAAAACTTTTACAGCAAAAGCCGGGCGGCGGAGCACGAAGCCTTCCTGAACTGGCTGCTGGAGACGGCACGATCGCATGACGTCGATGCGATTATTGTCGCGGGTGATATCTTCGATACCGGATCTCCTCCAAGCTATGCGCGTGAGCTCTATAACCGTTTCGTGGTAAACCTGCAGCGGACCGGCTGTCATCTGGTGATTGTCGCCGGAAACCACGATTCTGTGGCCACGCTGAATGAGTCCCGCGATATTCTGGCGTTTCTCAATACCACCGTGGTGGCCAGCGCCGGGCACGCCCCGCAGATCCTGAAAAAACGTGACGGCACGCCGGGCGCGGTGCTGTGCCCCATCCCGTTTTTGCGTCCGCGCGATATCGTGCAAAGCCAGGCGGGACTTTCCGGCGGCGAAAAGCAACAACATTTATTACAGGCTATCACCGATTATTATCACCAGCAGCATACCGATGCCTGCGCCCTGCGCGGCGAAACGGCAATCCCGGTGATTGCGACCGGGCATCTCACCACCGTTGGTGCCAGTAAAAGTGACGCCGTACGTGACATCTATATCGGCACGCTGGATGCCTTCCCGGCGCAGAACTTCCCGCCAGCCGACTACATCGCGCTCGGGCACATTCACCGCGCGCAGATCGTCGGCGGCTGCGAGCATATCCGCTACTGCGGCTCGCCCATTTCACTCAGCTTCGATGAAACAGGCAAAGCCAAATCCGTGCATCTGGTCAGTTTTACCGACGGTAAACTCAGCGCTGTCGAGACGCTGGACGTGCCCGTTACCCAGCCGCTGGCGGTGCTAAAAGGCGATCTGGCGGCCATCACTGAACGGCTTGAGCAGTGGCGTGGCGTCGAGCAGACTCCGCCCGTCTGGCTGGATATCGAAATCACCACCGATGACTATCTGCACGATATGCAGCGAAAAATCCAGGCGCTGACCGAAGATTTGCCGGTAGAGGTCTTGCTGGTGCGCCGCAGCCGGGAGCAGCGCGAGAAAATTCTGTCAGGTGCACAGCGTGAAACGCTCAGTGAACTGCGGGTGGAAGAGGTGTTTGAGCGCCGGTTGTCTCAGGAAGAGATTGACGACGCGAAGCGAGTAAGGCTCAACGAGCTGTTCACGCATACCCTGCATGCGCTCAATGATGAGGAAGAAAACGCATGAAAATTCTCAGCCTGCGTCTGAAAAACCTAAACTCTCTCAAGGGCGAGTGGAAAATCGACTTTACCGCTGAGCCGTTTGCCAGCAACGGTCTGTTTGCCATCACCGGCGCGACCGGTGCCGGGAAAACCACCCTGCTCGACGCCATCTGCCTGGCGCTTTACCACGAAACGCCGCGGCTGCAAAAGGTCTCTCAGGCGCAAAACGACCTGATGACGCGCGACACCGCCGAGTGCCTGGCGGAAGTGGAGTTTGAGGTAAAAGGCATCGCCTATCGCGCGTTCTGGAGCCAGAACCGCGCGCGCAATCAGCCTGACGGGAACCTGCAGGCCCCGCGCGTGGAGCTGGCTCGCTGTGAGGACGGAAAAATCCTCGCCGACAAAGTGACGGATAAACTGGAACAAACGGCAGCACTTACCGGGCTGGACTACGGCCGTTTTACCCGCTCGATGCTGCTCTCTCAGGGACAGTTTGCCGCCTTCCTGAATGCCAAACCGAGCGATCGCGCGGAGCTACTCGAGGAACTTACCGGCACCGAGATCTACGGCCAGATTTCCGCCATGGTGTTTGAAAAACACAAAGCCGCGCGCAATGCGCTTGAGATGTGCGAAGCGCAAGCGGCGGGCGTTGTCCTGTTGAGTGAAGAACAGCAGCAGCAGTTGCAGCAAAGTTTGCAGGCACTTACTGACGAAGAGAAAACCCTGCTGGCGCAGCAGCAGAACCATCAGAAAGCATTTCAGTGGCTTACGCGCAGCGAAGAGCTTATCCGCGAACAGCAGCGCGCCGCGACCTTACAGCAGCAGACGCAACAGGCGCTGACTGATGCAGCCCCCGACCTGGCAAAACTCCAGCTCGCGCAACCCGCGTCCCAGCTCCGCCCGCTGTGGGAACATCAGCAAGAACAGGCATCACGCCTGGCGCAAACGAAGCAGCGTATTGTTGAAGTAAATACTCGCTTACTGGAAAAAACCGCCTTGCGCTCGCGGATCCGCAACGGCGCTTTACATACTCATACGCAGCTACAGACAGAACTGGCGACACTGGCACAGTGGCTGACAGACCACGATCGGTACCGCCTGTGGGGCCAGGAGATTGCAGGCTGGCGGGCCCACTTCTTTCAGCTTAATCGCGATAAAAATCAGCTGACTACGCTTGCTGCGCGCATCGCTGAATTACGCCATAAGCTGACCGGTCTGCCAGAAAATTCCCTCACGCTAACGGCTGACGAGGTCGCATCGGCGATGGAGCAACAGGCGCAAACCCGCTCGACGCGCCAGCGCCTGACCTCCCTCCATGCCCGCTATCAACCGCTGCAAAAACGTCAGCGCCAGAATGCCGAAAGCGTACAAAAAGCACAGACCGGGCTGATCGCGCTTAACGAAACGCTGGCACAGCGCCGCCAGCAGTATAAAGAAAAAAACCAGCATTATCTGGACGTTGAAACACTCTGCAGGCAGGAAGAGAAAATCAAAAGCCTTGAGGCGGAGCGTGCTCAACTCCAGGCCGGGCTACCTTGCCCGCTGTGCGGCTCCCCTACCCATCCCGCCGTGACGGCATACCAGGCGCTGGAGCTCAGTGAAAATCAACGCCGCCGCGACCAGTTAGCAAAAGAGGTTGCCGCACTTAAAGATGAAGGTTTGTTAGTTCTCGGCCAGGTTAACGCTCTGTCACAGCAGATCCAACGTGAGACAGACGAAGCGCAGGCGCTCTCTCAGGAAGAGCAAGCGCTAACTAAAGAGTGGCTGGAGGTGTGCGCCTCTCTGAAGATTACGCTGAATATTCAGGAGGATATTGCCCCCTGGATGAGCGAGCAGGAGCACTACGAGCAGCAGCTTTATCAGCTCAGCCAGAGTTTGACCCTACAAACCCAGCTTAGCGAGCAGGAAGAACAGGAGCGTCAGTACCAGCAGCAGCTGGCGGCGACGCGCCAGGCAGTGGAAACATCCCTGCGTACGCTGTCGCTGGGAATTCCGGATGCAGGCACTGAATCCGTCTGGCTCGCCTCACGTGAAAGCGAATACGCGCAGTGGCAGGAGAAACAGACCCAGCATGGCGCAACGCTGGAACGTATTAACGCCCTGACGCCGCTGCTCGACACCCTTCCGGCAACGGAGGCCACTGAAGCCGAAACGGCGATCCCCGCGAACTGGCGCGAAATACACGACGAATGCGTGTCGCTGCAAAGTCAGCTTACCGCGCACCAGCAGCAGGAGGCGCTGGAGAACGAACGTTTGCAGCAGTCACAGGCGCAATTCAACACGGCGCTGGCGGCAAGTTGTTTTGAGGATCAAGACGCGTTCCTTTCTGCGCTGCTGGATGCCGACACCGTTCGACGCCTTGAGCAGCAGAAGCAGACGCTGGAAAACCAGGTGCAGCAGGCGACAGTGCTCTTCGCGCAGGCGACCCGGCAGCGAGAGGACCATCAGGCGCTGCGCCCGGAAGGGCTGGACGCCGATGTTCAAACATTACAAACGCAATTGCAGCAACTGGCACATCAACTTCGTGAGAACACCACGCATCAGGGTGAGATCCGCCAGCAGCTCAAGCAGGACAGCGATAACCGTCAGCACCAGCAGGCGCTGATGCAGCAAATAGAAGAGGCCGCGCGCCTGGCGGACGACTGGGGCTACCTGAATTCCCTGATTGGCTCCAGCACCGGCGACCGATTCCGTAAATTCGCTCAGGGGCTGACGCTGGATAATCTGGTCTGGCTCGCTAATCAGCAGCTTAACCGTCTGCACGGGCGTTATCTGCTGCAGCGTAAGGCCAGCGACGCGCTGGAGCTGGAAGTGGTCGATACCTGGCAGGCGGATGCGGTGCGCGATACCCGTACGCTCTCGGGCGGCGAAAGCTTCCTGGTGAGCCTGGCGCTGGCCCTGGCGCTGTCGGATTTAGTGAGTCACAAGACGCGGATCGATTCCCTGTTCCTCGACGAAGGATTCGGCACGCTGGACAGCGAAACGCTGGATACCGCGCTGGATGCGCTCGACGCGCTGAACGCCACCGGCAAAACCATCGGCGTGATCAGCCACGTTGAGGCGATGAAAGAGCGCATTCCGGTGCAGATCAAGGTGAAGAAGATCAACGGCCTGGGGTATAGCAGGCTGGATAAGGTGTTTGCGGTGGAATAAATGGGGGCGGTGCGGTCTGGTGCCCTCACCCTGACCCCCTCCCACAGGGAGAGGGTACAAACATTAAAAACGGCAACGCAAGTTGCCGTTTTGCGTTTATTCGGGCCATAACCACGCCGCGCCGCGCACGCCGCTGGAATCCCCGTGCACCGCTTTGCGGATCGGGGTTTCGCATTCACCGCCGAAGACCCACTGCTTCATCAGGTTCGGCACCGTGGCGTAAAGCCGATCGACGTTGCTCATGCCGCCACCCAGCACTATCACATCAGGATCGAGAATATTCACCACGTGGGCCAGCGATTTCGCCAGCCGCATTTCGTAGCGGCTCAGGGCCAGCTCCGCCACCGGATCCTGCTCTTCAACCAGACGCATAATCTCATTCCCCTTCAGCGGCTGCCCGCTCAGGCGATGGTAGTCCGTAGCAAACCCTGTACCGGAAATAAAAGTCTCGATACAGCCCTGCTTTCCGCAGTAGCACGGCACTTCCGCGCGATATTTAAGTTCGTCTTCGTCCATCCACGGTAATGGATTATGCCCCCACTCGCCCGCCGTGCCGTTGCCACCAATGTGGGCGCGACCGCCGAAGGCCACACCTGCGCCGCAGCCCGTACCGATAATCACCGCAAAAACGGTCTGGGCGCCTGCAGCTGCACCGTCGATAGCTTCCGATACCGCCAGACAGTTGGCATCGTTAGCCAGACGCACATCGCGTTTAAGACGCGCACTCAAATCTTTATCAAACGGCTGGCCGTTGAGCCACGTAGAGTTGGCATTTTTCACCACGCCGGTGTACGGCGAGATCGACCCGGGGATCCCCATACCAACGCTGCCCGTCTGCCCTGTTGCCTGCTCGGCCATCTCGACCAGCCGGGCAATCGTCTCGATAGTCTGGTGATAATCATCACGCGGGGTAGGCAAGCGGTGGCGAAACAGCTGCTCCCCCTGCTCGCTCAACGCAATCACTTCAGTTTTGGTGCCGCCCAAATCGATCCCAATACGCACAAGAGACTCCTCATTATTTTGATTATCAACAGAGTAGAAGCCGCCTACCCGATTAGCAATGCAAGCGATGCGACAATTCGTTATCATGCCCGCTGATTTAACGACAAGGCCGTGGAAATTATCATGCTGTGGTTCAAAAATTTGATGGTTTACCGTCTCAGCCGCGACGTTTCGCTGCGTGCAGAAGAGATGGAAAAACAGTTAGCCGCTTACACCTTTTCCCCTTGCGGTAGCCAGGATATGGCAAAAACCGGTTGGGTTCCGCCAATGGGTTCACAAAGCGATGCCCTGACCCACGCCAGCAGCACCGGTCAAATCATCGTTTGTGCGCGTAAAGAGGAAAAAATCCTCCCTACGCCGGTCGTCAAGCAGGCGCTCGAAGCGAAAATATTCAAGCTGGAAGCCGAACAGGGCCGCAAGCTGAAAAAGACCGAAAAAGATTCGCTGAAAGACGAAGTGCTGCACTCCCTGCTGCCGCGCGCGTTCAGCCGCTTCAGCCAGACCATGATGTGGATCGACACCGTAAACGGGCTGATCATGGTGGACTGCGCCAGCGCCAAGAAAGCAGAAGACACGCTGGCCCTGCTGCGCAAAAGCATCGGCTCTTTACCGGTCGTTCCGCTGGCGCTGGAAACGCCGATTGAGCTGACCCTGACCGAGTGGGTACGCAGCGGGACTGCCGCGCAAGGTTTCCAGATCCTGGATGAAGCGGAGCTGAAAGCCCTGCTGGAAGATGGCGGCGTGATCCGCGCGAAAAAGCAGGATCTGGTGAGCGACGAGATCGCCGTACACATCGAGGCAGGGAAAGTCGTCACTAAACTGGCGCTCGACTGGCAGCAGCGTATTCAGTTCGTAATGTGCGACGACGGCTCGGTGAAGCGTCTGAAGTTCTGCGACGAGCTGCGCGATCAGAACGAAGATATCGACCGGGAAGATTACGCCCAGCGTTTTGACGCGGACTTTATCCTGATGACCGGCGAGCTGGCCGCGCTGATCCAGAATCTGGTGGAAGGTCTCGGCGGCGAAGCGCAGAGATAACAGGCAAAACGCAGGCCGGGTAAGCGTGAGCGCCACCCGGCTTATTTTTTATTTCAGGTAGCGGCACAGATAAGAGGTAGGTTCAGCAACCTGCAGATGGAATTCACTGTGGGCAGGGACGTTGAACACTTGCCCGGCAGCGTAAACTTTCCATTCCGTTTCACCCGGCAGTAAGACGTTCAGCGCGCCGCTAACAACCGTCATCTCTTCTGCTTCCGCAGTGCCAAAGGTGTATTCCCCTTCCGCCATAACGCCGACACTGGCGCGGCCAGTGCTGCTGCTGGTAAAACCAATGGATTTCACTTTACCGGAAAAGTATTCGTTACTTTGAAGCATGAACTGGCCCTTATATTTATAGATAAAAATCCACTATAGGGGCCATGCTCATGGCCTGTCACGCAAAATCATTACACCAGTAATTCAGACGCCAGACGCGCCATCAGAACATTAGACAACAGCACCGGTATATCGAGTGCTCTTTGCAGCAAATCGCGATGGTGCTGATGAAAGCCGAGACAGTCCAGAATCAACACATCCGCGCCTCTCTCCATAAGCTCTCGCCCTGCGGCAATGAGCGCTTCTTCACTGTCCCAGAACGGATTAGCCAGCGCATAGAGCGGGACTTTTTCCAGCACGTGCCATTTTGCCTCCTGGTTGTCCATGAGTTCCTCGATGGGAACAATGACTCCCACCTGATGACCGTCGACAATCGAGGCCACCAGCGGCGGAATAATTCTCATCGGTTCCAGCAAAATCGCATTACGCGCAACCAGTCCTGTTATCGGAGCGGTGCTCATTAATAAAATGACGTCATAACCCTGATTATCGAGCACTTCAATAACCCCCTGAAGCGCGCGCTCGATTTTCTGGCGTGACACATGCGCCAGTTTACCGTCACTTAATAACGTCGCCAGGGGATCCTCCCCTTCATCCACCGCGTAGTCTTCCATGACCTCTTCACGACTCATCTTACCCAACAGGCTAAGATGAGCGATCTGTTGTTCAGAGACATGCTCGGTTAAGAGCGGTAATACTTCGCTTACAGGGACCACACCAATAGTGAGGATCGCCAAGGTCGCCTTCATTTTGATCGCCTTCCATTACTACCACAACCGTTACACAGGTACAGGCTCACTACGCTGCACCGTTCGTTTTTTCAACAAAACAGCACCAAGCGTAGCAGGGGATCTCTGCACCGAAATGTAAAGATCCCAGGCCCATGTTGAATCACCCTGTAATAACTAAATATTAACCCGTGCTTAACATTCACGATGCGTTAAAAGTGTGATTCAGGCACGGTTTTGCGTGGTTTAGGAATTTAATCAGGACTTATCGGGATCTTCGTAGCGCCGTTTCGCATCCAGCGCTTCTTGTTCGGTTTCATGTTCGCTGATCAGCGAATCGGGTTTGGGGTGATCGGCACGCAGCTGATACCAGGTCACGGTGTGGTCGGCATGACCTTTTTCGACGGTGACAATGCGTGCTTCACGCGGATAGGGAGGTCTGGTTGGCATAGCTCATCCTTTTTTTATGTCTGAGCTATGAGTATAGACGGCAGTTAGCTGGCGCAGGCCAAACGAAGGGCGGTAATAATCTGAATAACAACCTCTTCAGGTGAAGCAGAGGCATCCACAACGTGGTGTGCCGCCTCGCGGTATAGCGCATCGCGTTCCGCCAGCACCTCGCTCACCTCTTCCCTGAGCGGCTTCGCGGTCAGCGCAGGGCGCTGCCCCTCTTCCGGAAACGCTTCAAGACGTCCAACCAGGGTAGAGACCGCTGCGCAGAGATAAATCACAATCCCTTTTTCGCGCATAAACTGCCGGTTGTACTCCGCCAGAATGATGCCCCCTCCCGTTGCAATGATAGTCGCAGGCGACGTTACTGCTTCCAGCGCGGCGGTTTCACGCGCGCGAAAGCTCTCCCAGCCCTCTTTTTCGACAATCTCTGCGATGCTTTGAGCCGCATGTTCCTGAAGCCAGCGATCGGTATCAACAAATTGACTCTGGCACACGCGCGCCAGTTCCAGGCCAACGGTGGTTTTCCCACAGCCGCGAGGGCCAACTAAAAAGATGGGTGGGTTCATAACCAGGTGTTTCCCCTTGATGCCGGAAGGCTGAAAACTGTAAAGAAATGATTGCAGAAGATGTTGCGTTTACTTTACTGCAAAGCGGTACGGGATGACAACCCTGTGGAGGCCACACTGTACCACATTTTGACAATGGTTATCATTACGCCGTGCGGCGCTTCACTTCCAGCAGCCATTTATCCAGCTCGGCAGCAAACTGCTGGCGGTCACGCTGGGACAGGCTATCCGGCCCGCCGGTCTGCACGCCGCTGGCGCGCATGGTGTCCATAAAATCGCGCAGGGTGAGCTTTTCGCGAATGGTCGACGGCGAATAACGTTCACCGCGCGGGTTCAGCGCTGCCGCCCCTTTCTCCAGCACCTCTGCGGCCAGGGGAATATCCGCCGTGATCACCAAATCCTCGGCGCTGCACAGGCGCACAATCTCATTATCCGCCACGTCGAACCCGGCCGGTACGCGCAAAGAGCGGATGAACCGGGAAGGCGGCACGCGGATATTCTGGTTCGCCACCAGCGTTAATGGCATCTGCACGCGCTCGGCGGCGCGGAACAAAATCTCTTTAATCACATTCGGACAGGCATCCGCATCAACCCAAATTGCCATATTGTCACCCTTGTATCGCATTGACGGCTATTGTCGCCTGCTTTTCGTTGTTAAGCTATAAGCCTATCAATCAGAGATAACAACGCATAATAACGGAGAGACGTGATGGACAAGAAAATCGGGTTTATCGGCTGCGGTAACATGGGCAAAGCCATCCTGGGTGGCCTGATCGCCAGCGGGCAGGTACTGCCGGGACAGATTTGGGTCTACACCCCATCACCGGATAAAGTCGCGGCGTTGCGTGATGAGTACGGTATCAACGCCGCCGAAAGCGCACAGGACGTCGCCCAGGTCGCGGATATCGTCTTTGGTGCCGTGAAGCCGAACATCATGATCAAAGTGCTGAGCGATATCACCTCCAGCCTGAATAAAGAGACGCTGGTGGTGTCCATAGCCGCCGGTGTGACGCTCGACCAGCTGGCTCGCGCACTCGGTCACGACCGTAAAATCGTCCGCGCGATGCCGAATACCCCTTCTCTGGTCAACGCCGGGATGACATCTATCACCCCTAACGCGCTGGTCACCGCCGAAGACGTGGCGGATGTCCTGAATATTTTCCGCTGCTTCGGTGAGGCCGAAGTCATTTCTGAATCAATGATCCATCCGGTGGTCGGCGTAAGCGGTTCAGCCCCCGCGTATGTCTTTATGTTTATTGAAGCGATGGCGGATGCCGCGGTGCTGGGCGGTATGCCGCGCGCGCAGGCGTATAAATTTGCCGCGCAGGCCGTCATGGGCTCTGCCAAAATGGTGCTGGAGACGGGTAAACACCCGGGTGAACTGAAGGATATGGTCTGCTCTCCGGGCGGCACAACGATTGAAGCCGTGCGCGTGCTGGAAGAGCGCGGATTCCGTGCTGCCGTCATCGAGGCGATGGCAAAATGCATGGAAAAATCAGAGAAGCTGAGTAAATCCTGATAAACAGAGCCGGGCGTCAGGCTGCCACTTCGGTGCGGCTTCGTCCGGCATTTTTAGCTTTATAGAGGGCAACATCTGCTGCTTTTAACCATTCGCGGTAGTGGCCGAATTGCGGTCCCCAGGGGGCAACCCCGACGCTAATACGGATCCTCTCTGACGGTGCTCCGGGTAGCGGCATGTTCACCAGACGTTCATGTACGCGGGACATCGCGGCAATGGCGCTTTCCGCAGGCGTGCCGGACATAATCACGGCAAATTCATCCCCACCGAAACGGCCAATAAAATCACGCGAGCGTAGCGTCAACTGCAGCTGGCGGGTGATAGCCACTATCGCTTCATCGCCGACGTCATGGCCCCATGTATCGTTAATGCTCTTAAAGTGATCGATGTCGATGAGCAATATCGTCGCCGTTTGATGGCTGCGACGGCATTGCTCATATTCATTGCGTAAAAGCGTTTCCCAGTGGCGGCGATTGAACACCCCCGTCATCCCGTCGCGCGTGCTCATTAGCTCAAGCCGCCGCTTATGCTCAGCCAGCCGAACCGCCGTCCGGTGACTGACCCAGGCAAACAGCATCGGGTACAGCATCAGAACCGGTAGCGTCAGCCACCACTCCAGCGGCTCAGAGTAAAGCGTAATCATGCTGCCGTTCAGCTGCAGCGTGACCAACGCGGAAAACAGGATAATGATAATACCGGCAATAAACAGCCGAAAACCGCCCGATCCCATCATATTCATGCCGATCATCATAACCAGCGCCGCCGTGGGCAGCGCATTCAGACCCATCAGGCCAATCCAGACCCCGGCAATGATTGCATCTACCTTCAGGTTAACGATTTCACTGCAAAACGGTTTGGGTGAACGGCAGGCAAGTTGCCAGGCGAGATGCGGCCAGACGAAGGCCCACCCCACCAGTAATAGCCACCAGCCGCCCGGGAGAAAATGGGTAACCAGCACACCCGCAATCGGGAAAAACATGGCTGCCAGCCCCACCACGCGCGCCAGCCGGATCCGCCGGCAGAATCGTATCCCGGAGCGGTGTGAGTCATCCTGAGAAAGATGTTTATTCCACTCTTCCTGAATGCTCGCTTTGTTGTAATAGATTTCATCATTCATCATTTTTGGGAATATTCTGAAACATTTTCCCAAATTATAGAGAGGGGGATGTCGGGGAAAGTATGAAATTTCGGGTGAGCCGCGACGGCAACTCACCCGTTAGAACTACGCTTTTTTCTTCAGACAGGCGCTCATGAACTTACTGCGGTCATCCCCTTTCAGGGACTGCTCTGTTGCCTGCGCATTACACTCGCGCATTTTTTGCTGCTGCGGCGTCAGGCTTTTTTCGTTCGGTTTCGAGGCACCGTTTTTAAGGCAGTCGCTCATGTAGGTCTTACGGGCATCGCCCTTCAGAGATTGTGAGGTCGCCTGTTGATTGCAGGTTGTCATACGCTGCTGTTGGGGCGTTAAGGTCTTTTCTTCCGCATTCGCAGAAGCCATTAAGAACACGCCGGAGAGTAAGGTAACCAGTATTGTCGTTTTCATTGCACTATCCTTTATGTGAATTTCCACTCTAAGTCTGGTTCGTGACGGGAAAAATACCACCCGGCAGCCACGATTTCCGCCGGGTGACGAACTTATTTCAGTCCCAGCGCGGCCTTCATGGTGTAGAACAGATCGGTCTGGTCAGTCAAACCCACCACGTTCGCAGCATGTGGACCGTACGCCGCGATGCGCAGCTGTGTGCCGGTATGTTCCATAGACTCTTCTTCAGAATTGCCATAGCTCATCACCATCACGGCACCGTCTTTGGTCGTCAGCGCCTGCGTCAGACCGGGTGCTTTGGTATCGGGAGGGATAATCTGGCTGGAGTGCGCGTGGTCAGCGGTGACCACCACCAGCGTGTTACCGTCTTTCTTCGCGAACTCGAGCGCTTTTTGCACCGCTTCGTCGAGATCCACCGTTTCGCCAATCTGTCCGCACGGGTTCGCCGCATGGTCTTGCTTATCGATTGACGCCCCTTCTACCTGCAGGAAGAAGCCTTTTTCGCTCTTGCTCAGCAGAGAGATGGCTTTGTCCGTCATCGCCGCCAGCGTTGGAACGCTGTCATTCCGTTTCGGGTTTGGCGTACAGGTCACCGCCGGTTTATCGATATTGCCGTGGTACGAGGCTTTTGGCCCTTCCCAGCGCACCGGCATGTTGCCGTCAGAGAACAGCCCCAGCAGCGGCTTGTCCTGGTTTGCTTCGGTAATCGCCGCCAGAGAAGCCGCATCGCTCACCAGCTGATAGCCGCGCGCCTGCGCCTGCTCGCGCAGCGTTTTGCCCTGCCACTCGCCTGCCGTCGCCGTTTCGGCAAAGGTTTTCGCGCCGCCGCCCAGCGTCACGTCAGGGCGCGCGTTCAGCATCTGTTCGGTAATCGAGCCTTTACCGCCTTTTTCCAGCGCATTGGTTGGACATTTTTCGCTGGTCACCGACGGGCCATAGCATTTACGCGAGGTCACGTGCGACATCAACGCGGCCGGGGTGGCATCCTGAAGCTCGGCGGTAGAGACGTTGCCGGTTGCCAGCCCCGCCGCTTTCGCCATTTCCAGAATAGTTTGATGATCTTTCTCGTGGATATCGACGCCCAGCGCACCATTATAGGTTTTCACACCGGTTGCCCACGCCGTTGCTGATGCGGCTGAATCCGTGACGTAATCCGGTTTACCGGTTTTTTTATCCAGCGAGTAATGGGTATATTGTCCCGTCAGAGGCAGCGCATCGATGCCTTTAAAATAGCCGCCCGCCCCTTCGGCATAATTTCTCGCCGCCGTAATTTCGGAATCCCCCATTCCGTCGCCAATCAGCAGAATAATATTTTTAGCGGGGTTTCCATTCAGAGAAGCTCGAATGGCGGCAGTCTGATCCTCGGAGAGACGGCGAGCACCACCGGGCTGGGTGATATCTCCCTGCGCAGCACGATGTTCAAGGACGTTCATATTCGCGGTTTCAGCGTGAATAGCGGGGGCAAATAACAGTGGGATTAATGCGATAAAAAGCGCGCTCTGTTTCACTTTATTTTCTCCATGTACAAATACATAAAAATAAAAACAGAGCGACTATAGGCAACCGGCATGACATTTCTATGACAGCCCGTCACGCATTGTGACAGTTTAGCTGCGCGGATGCCTTAACAGCTTTTTTATGTATTGATGGAGCATTTCGGCGTCCTCAGGTGGAACCTGTGAATCAGGTTTGGCGTTGTCCAGCGCGCTTTCAATGCTGTCAATTAACGCCTGTTGATCCTGGGCAGCCATATGTCTGAGTAGCGCGGTGACGACTATTTCCAGCGCCTCAACCTGGGCGACCAATTCTTTTGACTCTTCTTCCTTTTGTGCAAGCTTAACCAACAACTCAGTAATGAGATTCTTCATGGTGCTATTTCCTTGTGGGTTTTTCCTGAAATTAGCACTCTCAATGATTTATGCAAAGAGGAGAAAAGTATTATCTTATGCAAAAGTGACGTTACGTCAAAAATAGCGTAGCGCGCACCGCAGCGAAACGTTTTTCTATAACAACAGGCCGCTTTTTGTTATATAAAAAAGCGGCAGCCATAAAAATATATAATACATCCACAGTGTTAACGGGCTCCTTTTGCCTCCGCTAATTGTCTGCGACGACGCAGTGCAATAGCCAGCTGGATAATATTTATCAATACCACCACTGCCGTCGCGGCAAATACCCAACGGAAACCGGCCATCGCGGAAACGGATGCACCAATAAGCGGACCTGCGACGTTGCCCAAATACATAAACGACTGGTTGTAACCAAAAATACGCCCGGTGACCTGGTCACTGGAATATTTCACCAGCAGTGTTTGCACGGCGGGCAACATGGCCCCATCGGCAAAGCCAAGCAAGAAGCGCAGTACGCCAAGCTGAAGCGGGGTCGTGACGAACGACATAGCGAAAAAGAGAATGACCGCAAATATCAGCGTGGCCATCAGGATGCGCGCCGTGCCAATCCTGTCGCCCAGTTTGCCAAGCCGCGGCGCAGAGATCAGCGCCGACACGCCGGGCACCGCCGCAATCAACCCCGCGAGAAAAGCGATATT
Organism: Enterobacter quasimori; assembly: GCF_018597345.1. Taxonomy (NCBI): domain Bacteria; kingdom Pseudomonadati; phylum Pseudomonadota; class Gammaproteobacteria; order Enterobacterales; family Enterobacteriaceae; genus Enterobacter; species Enterobacter quasimori. The sequence goes on from NZ_JAHEVU010000001.1 coordinate 1,648,704, forward strand.
GTTGCTGTCTGGCTCCATCGACTTGATAAACAGCGCCAGAATAGGCCCGACGGAACCATTACACAGCTGGATCACCATGGTGGTGACAAAAAGGCTGATCATCAGACCGGGATAAGGCAGCGAGGCAAAGACCGCCCTGCCGCTCAGGCGTTCTGATTTGCTGACAGCGGGACGGCCCCCTTCTTTGATCAGGAAAAGCGTCACCAGAAAACTGATCACCAGCAGTATCGCGGTGATGAAAAATACCGCGCGCAGCCCCACATGATCCGCGAGGAAGCCCCCCAGCAGCGGACCGCCGATGACGCCGCTGATCTGCGCGGTAGAGAGCGTACTCAGCGCCCAGCCGCTACGTTCACGCGGCACCTGCGAGGCCACCAGCGCCATCGCGTTGGGAATATACCCGGAAGTCAGCCCCATGATTGCCCGCAGGATAAACAGCTGCCAGACGTTGGTGGCAAAAGCCTGAAGCAAAATGGCGATCGCCATCCCGAGGGATGCACGCAGCAGCATCAGCTTGCGGCCTTTTCTGTCCGCCAGGCTCCCCCACATCGGCGAGACGATGGCCGAAACCAGAAACGTGACGCTGAACGTCAATCCTGACCACATAGAAAGGGCTTCATGGGAGGTCACCCCCAGCTGAGACACGTACAGCGGCAGAAAGGGTAAAATCTGGCTAATGGCCAGTCCGGTAAAGAAACAGCCGAACCAGACCGAGATGAGGTTAACTTTCCAGGATTCCATAACAGAATAGTCTTCATTTTTAGGCGAATTCGCCGACAGATTAGCAAGTTACGCGCGTTGACGTCGCACCAGAGATGCGGCCTTACTGACTTTGGTGTTTTATCTTCCCAGTCATCATATTTGTGAAACAAGTCACAAACTATCCACTTTCTGACGAAAGATTATGCTTCAGCGACACAGGCCGAAGCCGCGCATCCCTAGATGGAAATGATTAGCGTGGGCCGCGTTATATTCTGGCCCCAGACCGTTACCGTAATACCCACAGCTTGCCGCCAGCAGGGCCTGAAGCCAGGGCTGGGTTCTAGCCGATGGCCAGCCCGTCAGAATGGTGATCCGCTCACCGTTTGCCAGCCGAAATGCGCTGATGTCCAGCGCCTCTGCCGTGGCATGTTCACTGCGACGCGCATCCGGGCGGCCGTAAATATTACGACAGGCATAGCTTCCCAGATGGTCGATGCGCGTAAGCTCGCTGCCCATCCAGCTTTTCGTCAGCGGCCGTGCCTGCTGGCTGACAAACAGCGCAGAGCTTAATGCCAGTGGACAGCTGGCCAGAAAACTGCTGTTCAGGCTGACCGGACCGAAGTTACTCACGCGCACCACGTTACTGAGCGGGCATGCTCCCGCGCTGTCAGCCACCGGCTGCGTGCGGATAAGTGCTCTTTGATTTGCCTCGGTTAACAGGCTTTCGCAGGCCTCCGGCGTTAAGCGCCGTAGCTTAAACTGGGTGATTTTTCCGGGAGGATCGTCAAGGGTAAGCGGCGTAAAAGGGTTGTAATGAGACGGCAACCAGCGATAACCCGCCGTTGCGACAGCCACAATAATGAAAACGGTTAGCAGACTTTTTCCTTTCACGCGCCCCCCACGATAACCCCAAAACATTATGGCAGAAGGCCGCGAAACCCGCAGGGCATCGTGGTATGTTATTGGCTTTTCGACAGACTGGAAGAGAGTGAGATGGCAAAGCAGCGCGTAGGTATTGTCTTTGGGGGAAAATCAGCAGAGCACGAGGTGTCATTGCAATCGGCCAAAAATATTGTCGATGCGATCGATAAAAGCCGTTTCGACGTGGTGCTGCTGGGGATTGATAAACAGGGTCAGTGGCACGTCAACGATGCCAGCCAGTACCTGATCAATGCCAACGATCCGGCGCACATCGCCCTCAATCCTTCAGAAACCAGCGTCGCGACCGTACCAGGCCTGGTTCAGGGGCAATTTATCGACGCCGGTAATGCGCAGGCGCTGGCTCAGATTGACGTTATTTTCCCTATCGTGCACGGCACGCTGGGCGAAGACGGCTCTTTGCAGGGGATGCTGCGCATGGCGAACCTGCCGTTTGTCGGCTCCGACGTGCTGGGCTCCGCCGCCTGTATGGATAAAGACGTTACCAAGCGTCTGCTGCGCGATGCCGGGTTGAATATTGCGCCGTTCGTCACGCTCACCCGCGCCAACCGCGAGAAATTCGATTTTGCGCGTCTTTCCGGCCAGCTCGGCCTGCCGCTGTTCGTCAAACCGGCGAATCAGGGCTCCTCGGTTGGCGTCAGCAAAGTTACCACCGAAGCGCAGTTTACCGACGCCGTGCGTCTGGCGTTCGAGTTTGACCATAAGGTGGTGGTTGAACAGGGTATCAAAGGCCGCGAAATTGAGTGCGCCGTGCTGGGGAATGATTTCCCACAGGCGAGCACCTGTGGTGAAGTGGTGTTGAACAGCGATTTCTACTCTTACGATACCAAATACATTGATGATAAAGGCGCGCAGGTTGTGGTACCTGCGGTTATCGATCCGGTCATCAACGATAAGATCCGCGCGATCGCCGTAGAAGCCTATCAGGCGCTGGGCTGCTGCGGCATGGCTCGCGTTGATGTGTTCCTGACGCCGGAAAATGACGTGGTCATTAACGAGATCAACACGCTGCCAGGCTTCACCAACATCAGCATGTATCCGAAGCTGTGGCAGGCCAGCGGAATGAGCTATCAGGCACTCATTACCCGCCTGATCGAACTGGCGCTGGAGCGTCACGCCGCTGACAGCGCCCTTAAAAGCTCCGTAAACGGTTAATCGGCTTTCTTCACCGTTTCCGTCTCTTCCGCTGTCGTCTCTTCAGGACGGCGGCGGATAATCAACCCCGCCAGCCAGAAACTGATGACCCAGGTGACCAGCCCCACGGCATAGGTTTGCCAGCCTTTTGCCTCAAACCCCAATAGCCCCACAACACCGTTAAGAATAAAGATCAGCCCGATAGCAAAGGCGTAGTAATGCCAGTCACGGCGTAGTTTGGACGTGAGCTTCATAACAACTCCGGCAGGAAAAAAAGACATCCTCTCACAGTTTTGTGGCCGGGTCTGTGGCGAATGCGGAAATTCTGAAACGCGACGCAATTTCACTTAAGTGATCAAATTGTGATGTGATGCAGAAATCATCAATCCAGGAGCATTCCTGAGGGTAAATTACCACGATTCTGATATTGACAAATGCGATGACCTGTCAAACTCACCCTATACGAAACGTATAAAACAGAGTGACATTTCGGGAGGTCTTTATGGCTGATTTTACATTGTCGAAACCGATTTTTGGCGGCAAACAACCCAAAACCTCCACGGCGGGTAATATCGCCTATGCCCTGTTTGTGCTGTTTTGCTTCTGGGCAGGCTCACAGCTTCTCAACATGCTGGTTCATGCGCCTGGCGTTTATGAACACCTGATGCAGGTCCAGGACAGCGGACGCCCGCGAGTTGAGATCGGTTTTGGGGTCAGCACCCTGTTTGGCCTGGTCCCCTTCCTCGTCGGGTGCATGATTCTTGGCGTCATTGCCCTGGTGCTTCGCCTGCGTCGTCGTTTCTAAAGCCCCATACAGCGAGCCCGGCGGTCATCGACGCGTTTCGCGAACCATGCGGTAGTCAGGTTACGCGTGATCTTCGGGCTCTCGAGCTGAATGCCGGGCAGGATAGCCCTCGGTAACGCTTTTCCACTTTTCTTCTCTGCCAGCGCAAAGACCTGCTGATACAAATCCGTTTTCTCAAACGCCAGACTGTCGCCCTTCTCCAGCTGACGGCGAATGTCGCTATTGCTCATATCCAGCTTTGTCGCCAGTTTGCGCACTGCACGTTCGGTTGTCCCCGCTTCGCTGCTGCCGTAGGCAATCAGATCGCCATCCAGCGCCAGTTTCACTCCGGATGCCCGGCTCACGGCATTCTGGAAGGCTGCGTTCCGGCTGGCATACCAGCCCGCGTTAAAGTCTGCAAAGCGGTACAGCGGCTCGCTGTAATTCGCCGGGTAGTTAAGAAGGTGATAAGTGCCAAACCAGAGCCCGCCGCGCAGGGAGAAGACCTCCTGACGCACCGTACCGTCGATTTTCCAGGGATAACCGTCGGTATGTTTTTCTGCAAACGCGATGCTGACCTGCATCGGACCGCCGGTGTGCACCGGATTAAGCGAGCCAAACAGTTTTTGCCCCATCGGCACCATGTTGATGAAGTCATCAAAAATGGCGCTTAGCTGTTTCTCGGTTTTTACCGTATCCAGCCGATCGCTGTAGCTTTTGCCGTTTGGCGAGGTGATTTTAAGCGCGGTATGGACCAGGAACACCGGGATATGCATCGATTCCGCGCGGCGGTCGATCTCTTTCCAGGCAATTTTGTTCAGCCCCGGCACGACCGGGTCTGACTGGTACATGGATTCCTGCTGCGCCACCGCCAGCACCGAGCAGATATTCTCCTCGGTAGGGGCAATTTTCTGGCTTTCAAAGGTCTTTGCCAGCGCGTCCGCCCACGCATTGCGATCCTTCACGCTGGAGGGCATTTTTTGCCGGACAACGCTCGCCACGTCCACGGGCTTTTCCCCTTTTTTGAGTGGCGCGGCCCCCTTCTCGGCACAGCCTGCCAGCACAAGAGCGGCCAGCAAGGACAACGGTAACGCGCGCGGTACGGCAAAAGACATAGCAACTCCCTGTATTAGCTAAATGTGTTGGTGACTTCCTGCAGATCTTTATCGTCCAGCTCACGCTCGAAACTGCGTAAACGTTTGTAGATGGACATCAGCTCCACCAGCGTGGTCCAGGAGCTGATCAGATACTGGAACGAACCGCGCACCTGACCAAAGACGTTGGTGATCTGCGTCATCAGGCCCAGCGTAATCGTACCCGCAACAATCGACGGGAACAGCAGGAACAAACCGAAAACGTTATCAACCTGCAGATACAGAATGCGCGCAATGTTGAAATACATATAGTGGAAATAGAGGCGGAAATAGTTGCGACGCACGGCGCCAAACAGCTCGCGAACGGTCGGTGGCGAGGCGCGGTTAGCATCATCTTCGCCGTAAACCAGCTCTTTACGGTAAGCGGCTTCCACGCGTTGATTTTTAAACTCCAGACCCGGCAGTTTGATCCCCACCACCGCCAGCAGGCCCGTTCCCATCAGCGACCAGACGATCGCGGCAATCACCAGACCATACGGAAGATGACCGACAATAGGCAGATCCGGCACGTGCGCGGAGAGCGTCACCAGCACCGGCAGGAAGGCGATCAGCGTCATAATGGCGTTGATAAAACTGACCCCCATGTCTTCAAGCGTAGAGGCAAAACGCATGGTGTCTTCCTGCACACGCTGCGCGGCACCTTCGATATGGCGCAGGTGCTGCCAGTGCGCCATATAGTGTTCGTTCATGGCGGTACGCCAGCGGAAGACGTAGTGACTGACGAAGAAATTGTTCATCACGCCAATGATGACCGCAATCAGGGCGATGCCGAGGAAGATACCCACCTCATGGTAGAACTGATTAATCGTCACCTTGTGCGGGGAACTCAGCGCCGTCTGGATCAGATCGTAGAAGGGGGCATACCAGGCGTTCACCGCCACGCCGACTTCGACCAGGAACCAGGTCACAAAGATGATCAGCGAGGTGCCCAGAATCGACCAGTATTGCCAGCGGTGTGGAGAGTAGATAAACCAGAAAACCGCAAACAGCCCCACGCAGACCGTATAGTAGGCGTAAAACAGCAGGTAGCTGAGCGACCAGAAGCGCGCGGCGCTAATGGGCACCTCTCCCGTTGCGCCCGTAATACGCGTCAGCCATGCGCCGCCGCCCGCCTGCCAGAAAATGACAGCAATCAGTGCCCAAATAAATGCCGACAGGAAAAAAGGCCCCGGCTTTGGGAAAAAAGACTTAAACATTGTGCTTCCTTCTTGTTGTTCTGGCTGTTGCTGTGCTCAACACATCGCCACACGAAAATCTGACCTGAACCCGCTGGTGGCGCAGGCAAAAAGGTCAGACCCGTGGGTTTATTATTAGTTCGCTTTCCAGTTTTCGAGAATTGTTTCGGTGCGTTTCACCGAAGGTGGATTGGCAGGGGCGATAAAGTGACGCCAGACATCGTTGTAGTGGGCAATCAGAACCTGGGCTTCCGCCGCCGGGCGATTGGCCGTGGTGTGGGCATCTTCTGCTACGGTGATGTGATAACCCCGACTGACGCCGTTCTTAATCGTCGCATCGACACAGTAATCGGTGGCACAGCCGCAAATGACAAACTCGCGAATGCCCTGTTCACGCAGCAGCGTCTCAAGCGCGGTGTTATAGAAGGCATCACAGGCGGTTTTGGTGACGTAAAGCGCACCTGCTGGCTGGTTTAGCTCAGGAAGCAACGCAAACCCTTCGCTTCCCTCTTCCAGGCCCCCGGCTTCGGTATGCTGTATAAAAACCACCCTGTCGGCTGCCTGCGTAAGCTGGTTGATCAGAGAGACGCATTTCTCGTGCTGATGACGCGGCGTCTCGAATACCCCGTTCTGCATATCAACCACCATAACCACACGCTTATCAGACATACCGTTCTCCGCAAGATTGAGTCGCACTGGTGCCTATCATAAGCCCGATGTCACAAAATGGGATCCAGGCCGCAAGTAAATTGTTCATATTTACCCATGGTTACGTTTTTCTCGCTATCGTTATGCAATTCGGGCCTTTGCAGCTTACCGATTAGTAGTATAAATACCCCTAACTTTCCTTATTTACTTGATGGATGCTTTTCGTTGAAACGTTGTCTGCTCTCTTTCGCCGCGCTATGTGCGGTGAGCTTTTCCACCGCCCAGGCAGCGCAGCCGCTGACGGCCCCGGTTTTAGCCTCTGATATCGCCGATCGCTACGCGAACCTGATCTATTACGGCAGCGGCGCGACGGGAATGGCGCTGGTGGTCATTGACGGTAACCAGCGCGTGTTTCGCAGCTTTGGTGAAACGCGCCCGGGGAATAACATTCACCCACAGCTGGATTCGGTGATCCGTATTGCCTCCATCACCAAGCTGATGACCAGCGAAATGCTGGTGAAGCTTCTCGACCAGGGCGTGGTTAAGCTCGACGACCCGCTCAGCAAATACGCGCCACCCGGCGCTCGCGTTCCAACTTATCAGGGTGCACCCATCAGACTGGTCAATCTGGCGACCCACACCAGTGCCCTGCCGCGAGAACAGCCTGGCGGCGCGGCACATCGTCCCGTCTTTGTCTGGCCGACGCGCGAACAGCGCTGGAATTACCTGAGCACCGCGACGCTAAAAACCACGCCGGGTTCGCAGGCCTCCTATTCAAATCTCGCGTTTGATCTGCTGGCCGATGCGTTATCGACCGCATCGGGTAAGCCCTATCCTCAGCTGTTTGAAGAGCAGATTACGCGTCCGCTGGGGATGAAGGACACCACCTTTACCCCTTCCCCGGACCAGTGCCGTCGCCTGATGGTCGCTGAAAAAGGTGCCAGCCCGTGTAATAACACCCTGGCGGCGATCGGCAGCGGTGGCGTGTATTCCACGCCTGGCGACATGATGCGCTGGATGCAGCAGTTCCTCTCTTCGGATTTCTACTCTCGCACCCACCAGGCCGATCGCATGCAAACGCTGATTTACCAACGTGCCCAACTGACCCGCGTTATCGGCATGGACGTACCGGGTAAAGCCGACGCCCTTGGTTTGGGCTGGGTGTACATGGCGCCGAAAGACGGCCGCCCGGGCATTATTCAGAAAACCGGCGGCGGTGGCGGATTCATCACCTATATGGCGATGATCCCGCAGTCCAACGTAGGGGCGTTTGTGGTCGTTACCCGCTCGCCGAACACGCGCTTCGTCAACATGAGCGATGGCATCAATAATCTGGTTGCTGAGCTGAGTGCGAATAAAGCGCAGGTGCTGACGGCGTCTAACTGACCTAATAGTCCGCGGGCAAACGGTTGATGCTAACCAGTTTGCCCCGGCTCATCGTAATATAATTACCCTGCCGCAGCGCGGCCAGAACTTCCGCGACCACCGAGCGTGAGATCCCTGTGCTGCGCTGAATATGATTCATAACGCCAATTTTTGAGCGCAGCGTTTCATCCCACTCGGCCATATTAATCAGCATGGCCCGGATCTGGCTGTAAGAATTATTCCCCACCAGCTGCATGTCACGTTTACCCAGATGATGGTTGATCCACGAGAGCCAACAAAATGCGTCTTGCCAGAGTGAGGCTTGCTGAAGCCGTTGGTACAGAGAAGAGGCCGGTAAATAAAAACCTGTGCAATGTGTATGCGCCACCATCACATATTCCTGATGACTATTATTTACCCACGCGCTTAAACCATAAATATAGGGAGCCTTCGCAATACCTACGAGAAGTTCATCTGACTTTCTGTGGATGGCAACAACGCCGGTTTGTATTACAAATGTGTATGGAACACTATCCTCATTATTAGCGGTTGAAATAAGTTTCTGTGGCGCGGTCTTAAAAGGGGTGCTGGCGACTTCCAGGCACTGTACGATCCGGCTTAATTCAGAAAGTGGCTTAGCATTAACATTCATGCAGACCTCAAGTCATCTGTATCTGTCGGTTCTCGATTATTTTTAATTGTTATATAAAAAAGCGGGGGAAATATTCCCCCGCTTTTTATATTTTACCAGGTATATTTCACACCCAGATTTGCACCCCAGTTCTGGTCAACGTCACCGCCACCGAGATAAGTTGCATCAGTATATGCGCTGAAGTTCTTCGTGAAGCTGAACTGCGTGCCCAGACCCACGCGAACCGCGGAACCTTCAACACCGTTGTCGATGCTGTCGTTGTTCACATCAGCACTGTTGTCGGCATCGTCATACACGTAAGCCAGCTTGAAGTAAGGCGTCAACGCCTGCTCTCCGCCGTAATTGAAGGTGTAACCCGCATCTACGCCAAGCTCATAACGCAGGCTGTCGTATGACTGCCCATCAATTCGCATGTCGTTGCTCAGCCGGTAATCATCCCCGGACTGGAACAGGCCGGATACCGCCGCGTAAGGCGTGATGTAGCCAGACAGGTTTGGTTTCCAGTCGTAGCCCAGCTTCATCCCAAAGCCGACCGCATCGGTCGTGGTGTCACCGTCAACATACTGACCGTTGCTCATGGTGGCGGAGAGATCGTTGTTGAAGCGGGTGTAGCTCAGGGAGCTGTCGAGGAACAGATCGTTCATGAACTTCGCTGACGCGTAGACCATCGCAGTCTGACTGTCCTGATCAACCTGACCGGTACGATCGCTGATATCGCCCTTCGCGAAGCCTGCGGCACCACCGACGATCCATTTCGCATTGTTGCCATCAATCTGGGTATCCAGACCGACCATAATGCCGCTCACGTCCTGATCGTAACTAACGTTGCCATTATCAGCGTCGAAGTTACCACCGAAGTAGCTCACCCACGCTCCGCCGTTATCCGCCAGGCCGTGGCGGCTGTTGGTCAAACGCGTGCCGACGGTATCCTGCTGCAGGTTCCAGATGTTGCTGTTGGCAGACGGGATGCTCAGCGCCATGTTGGCATAGTCAGTCAGCGCTTTCTGCTGCAGAACAACGGTGTCACCTTTCTGCTGCGCCTGATAGGTGTAGGCACCTAAATCAGCTTTGTTCGCGGCAGTAAAGCTGGCTGCTGTATCCGTGTTGTTGTCATAAACGCGGACAATCTCTTTATTCTCGTAGTCAGCAACGGAGCCCGCACCGGTGGCATCATCGATACGTACTTTGTAGTTGCCCGCCACATCACCGTTTACCGACAGATGACCGTCAGAGTTGAGTGCGACGACGCCATAGTCGTAGTCTGCTTTGCTATTGTCATTGGTGATATAGCGCGCGTTGTTCAGATCGCTGTTCAGCACGTAATCGCGGCTGGCCACGTTCAGCACGCCGCCGTCGGTCAGCACCATGTTGTGCGTATCAACCTGACCCATACCCAGCGCCAGCTCGGCACCGTTGTCTAGGGTAATGGTGTTGGCATATAGCTCAGCGGTCTCTTCAGTCAGCGCTGCTCGGCTGTAGCTGTCCAGGTACAGGCTGTCGGTCGCGACGGCGCCGCTGTCGCCGATATTCAGCGTTGAAGCATTGGTCAGCGTGATGGTGTCCGCCAGCAGGCCAGAGTTTTCAACATTGACCTGCGACTGATTATTCACCGTCAGCGTGTCGATATTAGAGACTTTACGGGTATCCCACTCGGAACCGTTATCCAACGCCACGTTGAACAGACCGCTCTGATAAACCTCTTCACCCGCAACGTGACCGTTGCTGTCGTAGGTGGAACCCGGCCAGATGCTGTTTGGAGTCAGGGCACTCCAGTCGACGTCGCTGTATCCTTCACCGTACATTTGCGCGGTGCCGATGGCTTCAACGCTGGACTGTGCAGCCCCCACCCACTTGCTGCCGTTAGTCAGCGTAATATCCAGTGTATCGGTGCCATCCCAGCCGTTGGTGGTTGGGTTATACACACCGTCATCGGTGGTATCGGTTGCCGGGTCGCCATTCTCGTAGAAGTTATTGTCGAAGGTGCTGGCGAACAGAATGTCACCCGTAACGGTGGAGTGGTCGAACGTCGCTGTCGTCTGCATCGCGTTGTCAGACGCGCTGGCAGCCACGATCAGCGCTGCATCATCCGCCGCCGTCGCGTTGGTTTCACCGTAGTCGCTCGGCTTGGCCGTTTGACCATAGAAACCGCTGGTGCCCAGATCGCTGTATGCGCCGGAGGTCAGCACGGAATCTTTCACCACCAGGGTATCGGTAAAGACATTGCTGCTATTGGCAACGCCTTCCACACCGTCATACGGGGTATTATCCAGCTCCTGATAACCCTGCGTCAGCGTGATACCGGCTACGTGGGAGTTATTCTGAATAACGATATCAGACTCGACATCCAGCGTAATGGCGTTACCCAGACCGTAGGTGTCCAGATAATGGGTTTCGGTAGCGTCACCATTCACAACGTCATAAGCATAATGCTCGTAGGCGTCATTGATGGTGCTGTTATCTACGGTCAGGCTAAAACGGTCATATTGTGTATGTGCAGTACCATCCGTCTCCGTGCCATCGGCACACGTCGTGGTCATACACTCTGACGTGATCATGCCGTTGATGGTGCTGTTGGAAATACTCAACGCATTCGCCCGGCCATTAACGCCATCATCCAGATAGTATGTTGAAATAACACCGTTTACCGTGGATTTGTTAATCACCGGATAAATATCACCATCATGGGTGGCATCCGAGTAATCCCAGTCTGCATAACCATAATACCAGGGGGTAGAGGCGGTATTATCATATCCAAAAGTATTATACGTCGTGCCGGAAATATCCTTCGCATTAGCCTGAGAAGCGATAGCCAGGGTGCAGGCTAATGCAAGTTGAGATACAACCAGTTTCTTTTTCCATGTTTGCATTGGGTCATCCCTCCTCAGGGACGTAAGCAAGTTTGTCCGTCAAATCATTTTGCAATGTTTAATTGCGGAGGGAATTATGCAATTTCATTTCCAAAAGGTTCAATGAATGATTCAATTAAGTCCGTATCCAGACAACTCACGTCTAAAAAACGAAACAATAAGCATCACCTTGAATAAATATTATAAAATCAGTAAATTACAATCCTATTTTATTGATCCAGCCAATATAATAAAAAGTAATAAATCACTAATAATTATACCTCCCATTCAATTGAAAACTCATACCAATATTTCACCCCACCTAAAAAGCCATCATTCTTTCTATAATATCGACATTTTATGCGGCTTGTTTTGGCGCATTTCGCAAAATCAAAATGCCCAATTTCGTAAAACACCTCTCTTCACTTTCATGTACACTAGTCTTCTTTGTTCCACAAACATCAGGCATACCATGACCGATTTAATTGCACGTCCCCGCCGCCTGCGCAAGTCACCTGCACTGCGCGCTATGTTTGAAGAGACAACCCTGACCTTAAACGATCTGGTGTTGCCGATTTTTGTCGAAGAAGAGATCGATGACTACAAAGCCATCGAAGCCATGCCGGGCGTTATGCGCATTCCGGAAAAACATCTGGCGCGTGAGATTGAACGCATCGCCAACGCGGGGATCCGCTCGGTGATGACCTTCGGCATCTCTCACCATACCGACGCCACCGGCAGCGACGCGTGGAAAGAAGATGGCCTCGTCGCCCGCATGTCCCGCATCTGCAAAGAGACCGTGCCGGAAATGGTGGTAATGTCCGACACCTGCTTCTGCGAATACACGTCTCACGGCCACTGCGGCGTGCTGTGCGATCACGGCGTGGATAACGATGCCACCCTGCTTAACCTCGGCAAACAGGCTGTGGTCGCGGCCGCAGCAGGCGCAGATTTCATCGCCCCATCTGCGGCAATGGACGGACAGGTTCAGGCGATTCGCCAGGCCCTGGACGCGGCTGGTTTCACCGACACCGCCATCATGTCCTACTCCACCAAATTTGCCTCCTCCTTCTACGGCCCGTTCCGTGAAGCGGCGGGTACGGCGCTGAAGGGCGATCGTAAAACCTATCAGATGAACCCGCTGAACCGTCGGGAAGCGATTCGTGAATCTCTGCTGGATGAAGCTCAGGGCGCAGACTGCCTGATGGTAAAACCCGCTGGCGCGTACCTTGATATTCTGCGAGACATTCGCGAGCGCACCGAGCTGCCGCTGGGCGCTTATCAGGTGAGCGGCGAGTACGCGATGATCAAATTCGCCGCCCTGGCGGGTGCCATTGATGAAGAGAAAGTGATCCTGGAAAGCCTGGGGGCGATCAAACGCGCGGGCGCGGATCTGATCTTCAGCTACTTCGCGCTGGATCTGGCCGAGAAGAAAATTCTGCGTTAATCCGCTTTAGCGCCGGGTGGCGGCTTCGCCTTACCCGGCCTACGCTCTGCTCAAATCTTCACCCAACTGCAATACAACCGACATCTGCGCCTTCTACTGTCTTCGCAAGACGGCAGGAGGAGTGACCATGTTTAGCCTCGATAGCGTTCTCGACGATCTTTGGCCTCAGGCGAGGCCTGCACCCTGGCAAAAAAGTCTGTTAAAAAGACTGTTCTACGAAGACGAATTTCAGCAATTTGCCGCAGCACACCGCCACCTGAAAGGCCTGGATATGGTGGAGCAAGTTCTGGAACACCTGGATATTCTCTGCACCGTTTCCGCCCGCGATCTTGAACAAATCCCCGAACATGGCCCGCTGGTCATTATTGCCAACCACCCGACGGGTACGCTGGACGGGCTGGCGCTGCTGTATGCCGTCTCCCGCGTGCGGCGCGACGTTAAAGTCGTGACCAACCGGATGCTGACCCACCTTGAGCCCCTCAGCTCGCTGTTTATTCCGGTGGACAATATGGGCGGCAGGACGGCGAAAACATCCCTGGTGCAGATGGAACAGCATCTGCAAAACGCGGGCGTGCTGATCTTCTTCCCGGCAGGCGAAGTGTCCCGCCCCACGCGCAAAGGCATTCGGGACAAAAAGTGGCACTCCGGCTTTATCAAACTCGCCAGCAAGCTGCGCGCCCCGCTGCTGCCGGTGCATATTCAGGCGCACAACAGCCTGCTCTTTTATGCCAGCACGCTGGTCTCCCCGACGCTGTCGATGCTGCTGTTGATGCAGCAGATGTTCCGCCGCCGCCACAGCCAGCTGCCGATCAAAATCGGCCAGCAGATTGCGTGGCATCACTGGCACAGCGCCACCCTTTCGTCGCGTGAGATGGCCGAGCAGTGCCGTCAGCACGTGATGCGTCTTGGCAAGGGAGTGCCCGGCGTCTTTAAAACCCAGTGCGCGATTGCCCGTCCGGAAGACCGGGCCACCCTGAAGCGCGCGCTGGCGCAGGCCGAATGTCTGGGCAAAACCAGCGACGGTAAAACCATCTATCTGTGGCAGCGAAACGGTCAGGAAGACGTCCCACTGCTGCGCGAGCTGGGCCGCCTGCGCGAGATTGCCTTTCGCGCGGTGGAGGAAGGGAGCGGCAAACGCCGGGATACCGACAGCTACGACGATGATTATCTGCACCTGATCCTGTGGGATGAGGACGATCTGGAGATCGTCGGGGCGTATCGCTTTATGCCGACGGCCATGCAGATCGAAAAGCGCGGCGTTGAGGGGTTGTACAGCTATAGCCTCTTCCACTACGACGACAAAATGCAGGACGTGCTGGAGCACGGCATTGAGCTGGGGCGCAGCTTTATTCAGCCGCGCTACTGGGGGCGCCGCGGCCTGGACTATTTATGGTCCGGCATTGGGGCCTATCTGGCGCGCTATCCGCACTACCGCTACCTGTTTGGCCCGGTCTCCATTTCCGGTGGCTTACCGCCTGCCGCTCGGGATCTGCTGGTCGCCTTTTACCGCCTGTGGTTCCCGGCGACGCATCCGCTTGCCGCCTCGCGCCAGCCGTATCCCGCCTCGCTGCCGGACGTGCTTGCACAGTTTGGCGGCGTGGATTATGTGGACGATCTGACGAAGCTGAAGTCCCTGCTCGGCAATCTGGGCTGCGGCATTCCGCCGCTCTACAAGCAGTATTCCGAGCTGTGCGAACCCGGCGGCGTGCAGTTTATTGATTTTGGCAGCGACCCGGCATTTAACGACTGCGTCGACGGGCTGGTGCTGGTGGATTTGTGTTACCTGAAGGCAAACCGCTATCAGCGGTATATTGAGGCGCATTTAATACCCTCACCCCAGCCCTCTCCCTAAAAGGGAGAGGGTGAAAACCGTACCGGGCGGTCCCCTCGCCCCTTTGGGGAGAGGGTTAGGGTGAGGGGATCAACCCGCACGAAAGAAAGGCTTATCCCCCAAAATCGTCGCCCGCTGCATAATCCTGCGCTGCGGAAGATAGTCCGCATTGGCATAGTGCTGCGTTACCCGGTTATCCCAGATCGCCAGGTCGTTCTCCTGCCAGCGCCAGCGCACCTGAAACTCCGGCTTGGTGATATGCGCGAACAGGAATCCCAGCAGCGCCTCACTCTCTTTCTCAGACACATCCACGATGCGCGTTGTGAACCCTTCGTTCACAAACAGCGCCTGTTTGCCCGTCACCGGATGGGTCCGCACCACCGGGTGCAGCAGCGGAGGATGTTTCGCCACAGCCTCCTGCCAGCGCTGATGTTCCTCTTTCGTTTTACGGTACTTGTACTCAGGGAAAGATTTTTTGAAGTCGTGCTCCGCCCGCAGCCCGCTCAGCAGCGTCCTGAACGGCTCTGACAGCGCCTCATACGCCGCAATCCCGCTGGTCCACAGCGTATCGCCGCCGGTTTCCGGCAGCAGCTTCGCCGCCAGAATGGCTCCGGCAGGCGGCGTCTCGATAAAGGTCACGTCGGTGTGCCAGTTGTCGTTATCCGGCGGGTTATCGTTGTGGGTGTCCAGGACGATAATCTCCTCCACCCCTTCCGCATGCGGATAGACCGGGTGGATATGCAGATCGCCAAAGCGCAGGGCCAGCGCGCGCTGCTGCTGCGGGGCGATCGCCTGCTCGCGCAGGAACACCACCTGATGGCGCAGCACCGCGTGGTACAGCTGCTCGAACTGGTTATCGCTCAGCGGACGGGTCACATCCAGGCCCGACACCTGTGCACCAATGTACGGCCCCAGCGGGGTAATGGTCAGACGTTCACTCATTGTATTTCTCCATGCCAGGGCGTCAGGCGGCGCTGTAACGCGCGCAGCCCCAGTTCTAATCCAAAGGCGATCGCGGCGATCACCGCGATCCCTGCCAGCACCACGTCAGTCGCCAGGAACTCTCCCGCCGACTGCACCATAAACCCAAGGCCGCGCGTGGCCGCAATCAGCTCCGCCGCCACCAGCGTGGACCAGCCCACGCCAAGGCCGATGCGCAGCCCGGTTAAAATCTCCGGCAGTGCGCCCGGTAAAATCACGAACAGCAGCACCTGCGTACGGCTGGCTCCCAGCGACTGCGCCGCGCGGATCCGCACCTGCTGGGCGCTCTTCACGCCCGCCAGCGCCGACATGGCAACCGGGGCGAAAATCGCCAGATAGATCAGCAGGATTTTTGACGTTTCCCCGATGCCGAACCAGATCACCATCAGCGGCAGATAGGCCAGCGGCGGCACCGGGCGGTAAAGCTCAATCAGCGGGTCGAGGATGCCGCGCACCGTCGGGCTTAAGCCCATCGCGATCCCGACCGGTATCCCGATAATCACCGCCGCCAGCAGCGCCACCAGAATGCGCGCCAGGCTGGCACCTAAGTGCTGCCAGAGCGTGGCATCCATAAAGCCCTGCGGCCCGGCGATGGTAATGAGTTTGGCCAGCACCTGTCCCGGCGGCGGCAGAAACAGCGGGCTGACCCACTGCTGGGCAGCAACTGCCCACCACACCGCCAGTAAGACCAGCAGCGTACCGACGCTCAAGGTGATTTGGCGCGAGAAAGGCCAGCGCAGCGCCAGACGCGTGCGGCGCGTTTTTTCACTGAAGACGATGCTCATGAGAAGGCCTCCCGCTGTTCAAACACGCGGCTTAAAACGTACTCACGCTGTTCGATAAACAGCGGATCGGATTTGATGCTGCGCACGGGTTCCCCCGCGACGTAGCGGCGGGCGAAATCCAGCGGCAAGCGCTCCAGCACGCGGCCCGGCCCCGGCGAGAGCAGCACCAGCTCGGTGGCCATAAATACCGCCTCTTCGATATCGTGGGTAATCAACAGCACCTGCTTGCCCGTCTCATGCCACAGGCGCAGAAGCAGGGTTTGCATCTGCTCGCGGGTGAAGGCGTCGAGCGCCCCGAACGGCTCGTCCAGCAGCAACAGCTGCGGATTTGCGGCCAGCGCGCGGGCAATGCCTACGCGCTGCCGCTGGCCGCCGGAAAGCTGCCAGATAAAGCGTTTTTCCGCCCCTTCCAGCCCCACTTTTTTCAGCATCGCCCGCGCCGTTTCCAGCCGCAGTTCACGATTAACACCCGCCAGCTGCAGCCCAAACGCCACGTTTTCCTGCACGTTGCGCCAGGGAAGCAATCCTTCATTCTGGAAGACCACGCCGCGCTCGGCGCCGGGGCCTTCCACCTTTTTGCCTTCCAGTTGAATGGTGCCATGCTGATAAGGGACAAACCCGGCGATCAGATTCAGCAGCGTGGTTTTTCCGCACCCGGACGGACCCAGCACCACCAGCAGTTCACCGCTGTCCAGCGTCAGGTTGATCTCCTCCAGCGCGGGTTTGCCACCGTAATCAGCAGACAGATTTGTAATATTCAGCATGGCGGACTCCTTATTTCACAAAACGATCGGTCACGTACTGGCTGTAATCCGTCGCTACCGCGGGCACTTTGCCCTGCTCTTTCAGGAAGGTGGCGGTATCCACAATCGCTTTGTTTACCGGCCCGGTCAGCTGCTGCACCTGCTGCGCGGGGGTCAGATAGGTATTGCCCTTCACCAGCCCCGGCACGTCCGCTTCCGGCACGCCGCTCAGGCGGGAGAGTTTTTCCAGGTTGGCGGGCTGCTTCAGCCATTCATCCGGGTTACTGATGTACGGCTGCTGGGCGTCTATCGCGCTTTTCGCGAAGGCTTTCACCACCTCAGGATGTTTCTCGGCGAAGTCTTTACGCACGACCCACACGTCGAGGGTTGGCGCGCCCCACTGGCCCACCTTTTCGGAGTCGGTCAGCACGGTACCGTCTTTTTCCAGCTCGTTCACGGCAGGCGCCCACACATAGGCCCCGTCAATGTCGCCGCGCTGCCAGGCCGCGATGATCGCCGGCGGCTGCAGGTTGATAATTTGCACCTGCCCCGGCTTGATGCCCCAGTGTTTGAGCGCCGCCAGCAGGCTGTAGTGAGTGGTCGAAATAAACGGTACGGCGATGCGTTTGCCGATCAGATCTTCCGGCTTGGTGATGTTTTTCTTCACCACCAGCGCTTCAGAGTTACCGAGCTGCGAGGCGAGCAGGAACACCTCAA
Organism: Enterobacter quasimori; assembly: GCF_018597345.1. Lineage (NCBI taxonomy): Bacteria > Pseudomonadati > Pseudomonadota > Gammaproteobacteria > Enterobacterales > Enterobacteriaceae > Enterobacter > Enterobacter quasimori. The sequence continues at coordinate 1,666,607 of NZ_JAHEVU010000001.1, forward strand.
TCGGCACCTGCTGGCTGGCCGCAACCGCCAGCGGGCTGGAGCCGATATTGCCGATCTGCACGTCACCGGAGGCTAACGCACGCACCACGGACGCCCCGCTGTCGAACTTGCGCCAGTCGACTTTCGCGCCGCTCTCTTTGGCAAAGGTGTTGTCCGCCTGCGCGACTTTCGCCGGTTCCGCAGAAGTTTGATATGCGACGGTGACGTCCACCGCCTGCGCCTGAAATGCCCACAGCGCCAGTGCGCCGAGAAGTGTGATTCGCGATGAAATTGCCATAGTGCCTGCTCCCCTTGTTGTTATGAGGGCAGTATTTCCAACGCGAGAATTTTGATAAAGGAATAAAAATGAATCGCTCATAACGATTCGTTTTTAGATAAAAAGCGGGAAAGGATAGTTAAAAAGTGGGCTGTGGCTTTATTGCAATTTTGTTACATCGGTTACATAACCGCAGCCGCAGGATTGCCAGCCTGCCGGCAACGGGCATCATAGGTCAACGAATGAGCAAAAGGTGTCGAGATGATTAAAGTGGTGCTGGTGGACGATCACGTGGTGGTGCGTTCCGGTTTCGCCCAGCTGTTAAATCTGGAAGAGGATGTGATCGTTGAGGGCCAGTTTAGCAGCGCGGCGCAGGCATGGCCCGCCCTGTCGCGCAACGATATCGACGTGGCGGTGATGGACGTCGCGATGCCGGACGAAAACGGTCTTAGCCTGCTCAAGCGCCTGCGCCAGCAGCGGCCGACGTTTCGCGCCATCATCCTGAGCATCTACGACACACCGGCCTTTGTGCAAAGCGCCCTCGACGCGGGTGCAAGCGGCTATCTGACCAAGCGCTGCGGCCCGGAGGAGCTGGTGCAGGCCGTGCGCGCCGTCGGCATGGGCGGGCATTACCTGTGTGCCGATGCGCTAAAAGCGCTGCGCGGCGGCGAGCCGATGCCAAAAGCCCTTGAGGCGCTCACTCCGCGCGAGCGCGAAGTGTTTGAGCTGCTGGTGAAAGGCGAAAGCGTGAAGGAGATTGCCTATACGCTTTCGCTGAGCCATAAAACCGTTCACGTCCATCGTGCCAACGTGCTGGGCAAGCTTCAGTGCAGCAGCACCATCGACCTGGTGCACTTCGCGCTTGATAACCAACTGCTCACGGGCCACTGATGCGGCGCGCTGTCCGGCATCTGATCCTGTCCCTGTTCATTATGCTGGCCTGGGGAACCGGCTGGCTGATGCTGTGGACGCTGAGCTTTTACCTTACCCACAACGGCCAGCAGGCGGTGCTGTTTCTGGCGCAGGGCGTGTGGCTGGCGCTGATGATTTTACTTTCCCGCCGCTACTGGCCTGCATTAATTCTTCCCCCCCTTGCCGCCATTCTGTGGCTGCACGGTGAGCAGCTCCTCACGCGTTATCTGATGCTGGCCGTGCCGCTTATCGGCATCGTCAGCGCCTGGCTGGCGCAGCGGTACTGGCACCGCTTCCCGCTCTACTGGCAGCGGCTGTCGACGCTGATTGCGGCGGTGACGGTAAATGCCCTGCTGCAAACCCTGGTCCTGTCGCCCTTTCTGGACAGCCCGGCCACGCTGCTTTTGCTCGGCTCCTTTACCGGTGGCGTGCTGCTTACGCCGTTCGTCTATCTGGTCTTCGAATTTTTACGCCAGCAGCATCGTTACCATCTGCTTGGGCTGGACACCAGCAATCCGCCGCTGCGCACCTCGCTGATTATCTGGTGCAGCCTGTTTTTCATTATCGGCATCGGCACGCAGATGGTGCTCTCCCCGGCGCTGGAGCGACTGCTGCTGATTGTCGTGTTCCTGCCGAACGTGGTGATGGCGTGGAAATTCGGCTGGCAGGGCGGTGTCCTTTCCGGGCTGCTCGGCAGCATGATGATCACCATTGCCCGCCAGGTGGGCGTCGGGTTTAGCGACCTTCTCGAACTGGAAATTTTTCTCTCTACCCAGTCGCTGCTGGGGATTGGCCTGGGCATCGCCATCAGCCGCCAGCAGCATCTGGCGATGAACCTCGAACGCTATCGCCATCGGCTTGAGAGTGAACTTCAGGCCAGACGGGCGCTTGCGGAAAAACTGATCCATTCCGAAGAGGACACCCGCAAGCATCTGGCGCGCGAGCTTCACGACGAAATCGGCCAGAACATCACCGCTATCCAGATCCAGTCTCAGCTGGTGAAGCGGGCGAGCGATACGCCGCTCGCCATTGAGGCAGCCGGACAGATCAACGACCTCGCGCGGCGTATTCACCACTCTACGCGCCAGCTGCTGCGCCAGCTCCGCCCCCCCGTGCTGGACGAGCTGTCGCTCCACGAGGCTCTGCACCACCTGGTCAACGAGTTCGCCTTTGCTGAACGCGGGATCCGCTGCCGTTTTGACTACCGGCTTCCCACGCCGCCGGAAAGCGAAACGCTGGTCTTTACGCTGTATCGCCTGCTCCAGGAGCTGCTCAACAACGTCTGCAAACACGCCAACGCCAGCGAAGTCACGATTCTGCTCTGCCAGCGTCACGCGCGGCTCTACCTCGAGGTGCACGATAACGGCCGCGGCATCAGCCCGCAGCAGCAGCCCGGCTTCGGCATTCAGGGCATGCGCGAACGCGTCTCGGCGCTCGGCGGCGAACTGACGCTGGAATCCCGTCTCGGGACGCGCGTAATTGTTAACCTGCCCACAAATTTGCAACAAACGCCGCGCTGACCAGGAAAAAGTCTTAGTCACTCCAGACTTTGTCTCATCCCATTTATGCCGCACTTCCCTACAGTCATCTCAAACGGAGAACGCCATGCACGCACTGTCTGCTGAAGAGGTTTCACAACGTTACCGGGCGCTGCGCCCCAGGCTGCTCCTTTGTATGGTGATTGGCTACGCCGCGTTTTACCTGACGCGAAAAAGTCTGAATTACGTTTTACCCGCGCTGCAGCTGGATTTGGGGCTCAGCAAGGGCGATATCGGACTTATCGGCTCGCTGTTTTATCTCAGCTACGGGCTGTCCAAATTCGCCGCCGGGCTCTGGCACGACAGCCACGGACAGCGCGCCTTTATGGGCATCGGGCTGATGGCAACGGGCGTGCTGAACGTGCTGTTCAGCTTTAGCGATGCGTTCCCGCTGCTGCTGTTTATCTGGACGCTGAACGGCTTCTTTCAGGGCTGGGGCTGGCCGCCCTGCGCCAGGCTGCTGACCCACTGGTATTCGCGTAACGAGCGCGGCTTCTGGTGGGGCTGCTGGAATACCTCCATCAATATCGGTGGCGCGATTATTCCGTTGATTTGCGCCGTTGCCGCCCACCGATGGGGCTGGCAGGCGGCGATGCTGACACCGGGGATCATCAGCATCGTGCTCGGCCTGTGGCTGACAACACAGCTGCGGGGCACACCGCAGGAAGAGGGTCTGCCCACGGTCGGGGAGTGGCGGAGCGATCCGCTGGAGCTGCGCCAGCAGCAGCAAAGCCCGCCGATGGGGCTATGGCAGATGTTGCGCACCACCATGCTGCAAAATCCGATGATCTGGCTGCTCGGGGCGTCGTATGTGCTGGTGTATCTCATCCGTATCGCCCTGAACGACTGGGGCAACATCTGGCTGGCAGAAAGCCACGGCGTGAACCTGCTCAGCGCCAACGCCACGGTGATGCTCTTCGAAGTGGGCGGCTTACTGGGCGCATTGTTTGCCGGATGGGGGTCAGACCTGCTGTTCAGCGGCCAGCGTGCACCGATGATTTTGCTGTTCACGCTGGGGCTGATGGTGTCTGTCGCCGCGCTGTGGCTGGCACCGGTTCACCACTACGCCCTGCTGGCGATGTGCTTTTTTACGGTCGGATTTTTCGTCTTCGGTCCGCAGATGCTCATTGGCCTTGCCGCCGTTGAGTGTGGACATAAACAGGCGGCAGGCTCGATTACCGGCTTTCTCGGCGTATTTGCCTATCTGGGCGCCTCGCTGGCCGGGTGGCCGCTGTCGCAGGTGATTGAACGCTACGGCTGGTCGGGGATGTTCAGTTTGCTCTCGATTGCCGCCGTCCTGATGGGTTTATTACTGATGCCCTTGCTGATGGCGGGCATCACCGCTTCTCGCAGTCACATAACGTCATAAAAAGGGCTGAATAATGAAAACAACGCTTCTCTCTACCCTCATTGCTTCCGGGATCGCGCTGGCTACCTTAACCGGTGCCGCACAGGCCAAAGGCCGTCTGGTGGTGTACTGCAGCGCCACCAACGAAATGTGCGAAGTCGAAACCAAAGCGTTCGGTGAAAAGTACGATGTTAAAACCTCGTTTATCCGCAACGGCTCCGGCAGCACGCTGGCGAAGGTGGATGCCGAGAAGAAAAACCCGCAGGCCGATGTCTGGTACGGCGGCACGCTCGATCCGCAGTCCCAGGCCGGTGAAATGGGGCTACTCCAGCCCTATAAATCGAAAAACCTGGAACAGATCATGGAGAAATTCCGCGATCCGGCCAAGGTGAAGGGCAACCTCTCCTCTGCGGTCTACGTCGGGATCTTAGGTTTTGGCGTCAACACCCAGCGCCTGAAAGAGAAAAACCTGCCGGTCCCCAAATGCTGGAAGGATCTGACCAAACCGGAATACAAGGGCGAGATCCAGATCGCCGATCCGCAAAGCTCCGGCACCGCCTATACCGCGCTGGCAACCTTTGTCCAGTTGTGGGGGGAAGACCAGGCCTTCGACTACCTGAAACAGCTGAACGGCAACGTGTCTCAGTACACCAAATCCGGCATTGCCCCGGCACGTAACGCCGCGCGCGGTGAAACCGCCATCGGCATCGGCTTCCTGCACGACTACTCGCTGGAAAAAGAGCAGGGTGCGCCGCTGGAGCTGATCTCTCCGTGCGAAGGCACCGGGTATGAAATTGGCGGCGTGAGCATTCTGAAGGGCGCGCGCAACGAAGAGAACGCGAAGCTGTTCGTAGACTGGGTGCTCTCGAAAGAAGCGCAGGAGCTGGCGTGGAAGAAGGGCAAATCCTACCAAATCCTGACCAACACCACGGCGGAAACCTCGCCGAACTCGCTCAAGCTCGATGACCTGAAGCTCATCAGCTATGACATGGACAAGTACGGCTCCACGGACGTGCGTAAAGCGCTGATCAATAAATGGGTCAGCGATGTGAAGATGGGTAAATAAGCCCGCGAACAGTGGTCATCGCCCGGCAGCATTCCTTTGCCGGGCATCCAACACCCGGAAAACTTATGTCACAGACACTTGCTCTTCATCCCGCCACAAAACGGGATGCGGTATTCCTGTGGGTTTTACTCGGCTGGCTGGCCTTTGCCCTGCTGCCGAGCTGGAGCCTTGATTACGGCCTGCTGGAGTCTACCGGGGATGAGATCCTCGACGCATACGGTTGGTCCCATGTCAACGTCAGCTGGCTGTGGTACCTGCTGCCGAGCCTGCTGCTGGTGCGCCCGTTTAACGAAGCAAAGCGCGAGCAGCGCAGCCGCCACTATCTTGATGCGGGCTGGGCGCTGCTGTGTATGGCGTTCGTGGTCATCAGCGCCACCGTGGAAGGACGCGGTTTAGGCTATGCCACCATCGTGCTGTTTGTTGCCCTGGGCGCCATCATGACGCTGGCCCTCACCCGCCTGGAGTGGCTGGGCGGCGATCGCTTTGTCATCGGCTCGCTGATTACCATCGTGGCGCTGATCGGCATTTTTATCGTCTGGCCGAGCATCGCCATTTTCATTCCGATGTTCACCAACGACGCAGGTGAATTCGCCCCGCTGGCCTTTATGAACGTGCTGTCGCAGGCGCACATTATCCAGGTCATCATCAACTCGATTCTGCTGTCGATAGCCGTCGGGGTCGGCTGCACCTTCTTTGGCCTGGTGCTGGCGATCTACACCACGCGCATCGCTAAACGCAGCGCCATCATTGGACGTATCTTCTCGATTCTCCCCATCGTGACCCCGCCGTTTGTGGTGGGGTTGGGCGTTACGCTGATGATGGGGCGCTCTGGCTATATGACGGAGCTGATGGTGGACTGGTTTGGGTTAACCAATACCAACTGGCTGTACGGCTTCACCGGCATCTGGCTGGCGCAGGTGCTGGCCTTCACGCCGATGGCCTTTATGATCCTCGACGGCGCGATCAAAACCATCCACCCGTCGCTGGAAGAGGCCTCGTACACCCTGCGCGCCAGCCGCTGGCAGACCTTTAACGGCGTCTTCGTGCCGCTGCTGAAACCGGCGCTGGCGAATGCGTTCTTAATCGTGATTGTGCAGTCGCTGGCCGACTTCAGTAACCCGCTGGTGCTGGGCGGGAACTTCGACGTGCTGGCCACGCAGATCTACTTCTACATTACCGGCTCACAGCTGGATTATCAGGCAGCGAGTACCCTTGGGGCCTTCCTGCTGCTGTTCTCGCTGCTGGTGTTCTGCATCCAGTACATGTGGATCGGCAAGCGCTCCTACGTCACCGTGTCCGGTAAATCGTACCGCGGCGACGTGCAGCCGCTGCCGGTGACGCTGGTGTGGAGCGTGATCGCCCTGCTGGCGGTGTGGATCGCCTTTAACGCCCTGCTCTACGGCAGCATTTTCTACGGCAGCTTTACCGTCAACTGGGGCGTGGATTACACCCTGACGCTGGATAACTTTATCAAGCTGTTCGGCCAGGGGATGAGCGACGGCGCGTGGCCTTCGCTGCTCGATACTCTGCTCTACGCCGGAATTGCCGCGCCGATCACCGCCGCCTTCGGCCTGCTGATTGCCTGGGTTGTGGTGCGCCAGCAGTTCCGGGGTAAAAAGACCATCGAGTTCACCACCATGCTGTGCTTTGCCGTACCGGGTACCGTGGCGGGCGTGTCGTACATTCTGGCCTTTAACAGCGCGCCGGTGTACCTCACGGGCACCGCCGCCATCGTGATTATCTCCATGGTAATGCGTAACGTACCGGTAGGGATTCGCGCCGGGATCGCGGGATTAGGGCAGATCGACAAGTCGCTGGACGAGGCCTCGCTAAGCCTGCGTGCCGGAAGCCTGCGCACCATCACCCACATCCTGCTGCCGCTGCTGCGTCCGGCCATTTTATCGGCGCTGATTTACAGCTTTGTGCGCGCCATTACCACCGTCAGCGCCATTGTGTTCCTCGTCACGCCGGACACCCGCGTGGCAACGGCCTACATTCTGAACCGCGTGGAAGACGGCGAATACGGCGTGGCGATTGCCTACGGCTCGATCCTGATTGTGGTCATGCTGGCGATCATTTTCCTCTTTGACTGGCTGATCGGCGAGGCGCGTATCTCCCGTTCAAAAGCCAAAAACCAGGCGTAACACTATGACTGAGAAACATTTTGTTGAACTGCGTAACGTGACCAAACGCTTTGGCGCAAACACGGTAATTGAAAACATCAACCTGGCGATCCCGCAGGGACAAATGGTCACGCTGCTCGGCCCGTCCGGCTGCGGTAAAACCACCGTGCTGCGCCTGGTTGCCGGGCTGGAAAAACCGACCGAAGGGCAGATTTACATCGATGGTGAGGATGTGACCCACCGCTCCATTCAGCAGCGCGATATCTGTATGGTGTTCCAGTCCTACGCGCTCTTCCCGCATATGTCGCTGGGCGAGAACGTGGGCTACGGTCTGAAGATGCTGGGCGTTTCGCGCGCAGAGATTAAAGCGCGGGTCAAAGAAGCCCTGGCGATGGTTGATCTTGAGGGGTTTGAAGATCGTTACGTGGATCAGATTTCCGGCGGCCAGCAGCAGCGCGTGGCGCTGGCCCGCGCTCTGATCCTCAAACCCAAAGTGTTGCTGTTCGATGAGCCGCTGAGCAACCTCGATGCGAACCTCAGGCGCAGCATGCGGGACAAAATCCGCGAGCTGCAAAAGCAGTTCAACATCACCTCGCTGTACGTGACGCACGATCAAAGCGAGGCGTTTGCGGTCTCCGACACCGTGCTGGTGATGAACAAGGGCAACATTATGCAGATTGGCTCGCCTCAGGATCTCTATCGACAGCCGGCGTCTCGCTTTATGGCGAGTTTTATGGGTGATGCCAACCTCTTCCCGGCCCGCTTCAGCGAGGATGTTGTGGAAATCCACGGCTATCGTCTGCCGCGTCCGCTGCACTTTACAGCCCAGGGCGAAGGCACCGTCGGCGTGCGTCCGGAGGCGATTACGCTCAGCCAGCACGGCGAGGCGAGCCAGCGCTGCACTATCCGCCACGTCGCCTATATGGGTCCGCAGTATGAGGTGATTGTCGACTGGCACGGACAGGAGATTTTACTGCAGGTGAACGCCACGCGCCTGCAGCCGGACGTGGGCGATGCGTACTATCTTGAGATCCACCCGTACGGGATGTTTGTATTGGCGGAGGCGGCATGATGTGTGCCGGGTGAGGCGCAGCCGCCACCCGGCAAAAAACTCAGCGCTGCGCGTTAAGCTCAGCAATGTCTTTCGGCGTGGTGCGACAGCATCCGCCAATCAGCTTCGCCCCGGCAGCCAGCCACTGCGGCAGATACCCTGCCAGCGTCTCGCACGCTTCACCGTGGTGGTGCCAGGTTTTGGTTACCGCGTCATAGTGCTCGCCCGAGTTCGGGTAGACCACCAGCGGCAGCGCCGTCAGGCTTTGCAGATGCTTCAGCGCCGCGGTGGTATTTTCCAGGGCGATGCAGTTAATGCCCAGCGCAACAATGTGCGGAGAGTTTGCCAGCACGCTGACCACGTCACGCAAGGGCGTACCGTCGCTCAGGTGCTCGCTGTCGCGCAGGGTAAAGGAGAACCACGCCCGGGCGCGGGGATATTCAGACAGCAACGCCGCCAGCGCCTTAATCTCCTCAAAGGACGGTAGGGTTTCGCAGGCCAGCAGGTCAGCGCCCGCATCCAGCAGCGCTTCCACTCGAGGACGATGGAAGGTGGTGAATTCTTGCGCACTGCGCACGTAGTCGCCGCGATACTCTGAGCCATCCGCCAGATAGGCTCCGTATGGCCCGACGGATCCCGCCACCAGCAGCGTGCCCGCATGCGGATTTTCAGCCAGATACGCTTCGCGCGCCTTACGCGCCAGCTCCACGCTTCTGCCGATCAGCGCGCGAGACTGCGCTTCGTCCAGGCCGCGCGCCGCAAAACCCGCAGGCGTAGCCTGATAGCTGGCGGTGATCGCCACCTGCGCGCCCGCACGGTAATAATCAAGATGCACTTCGCGGATAAGCTCAGGGTTTTCCATCAGCACTTTGGCAGACCAGAGGCTATCTGCCAGGTTACAGCCGCGCGCTTCCAGCTCCGTCGCCATCGCGCCATCCAGCACCACAAACGGCTGCTTTTCAAGGAGGGCGGTAAGCGGATTATTCTGCGACATGTTCAGGCTCCTGCGATGTCAGATTTCGGGTCAGGTAGTAGGCACCATAACACAGGGCGACAAACGGGATCCCGCAATAAAGGGCAATGCGCTGGCTCGAGTCAAACCACAGGCCGACGCAGGCCACTACGCAGAGGACAAAGCCGAGCACCGGCACCAGCGGATACCACGGCGCACGGTACTGCAGCGCAGAGAGTGGCTGCCCGGACTGCAGATGACGACGACGGAAAACGAAGTGCGACGCGCAGATGCTGATCCAGACGGCCACCACCGCAAAGCCAGAAATTGCCGAGAGCGCGACAAACACCGTGTCCGGCGCCACGACGCTTGAGAACAGCGCCAGCACGCCGCCGAGCATAGAGACCGAGAGCGCCGTCAGCGGCACGCCGTTTTTGTTGACGCGGGCAAAGCAGCGCGGCAGCGTTTTCTCATTTGAGAGCGACCACAGCATGCGCCCGGACGCGTACAGACCGGAGTTCGCCGCCGAGAGGATCGCCGTCAGGATCACAAAGTTAAAGATATCAGCCGCATAAGGAATACCGACCTTTTCGAACACCAGCACGAACGGGCTTTTTTCTACCCCGGCCTGCTGCATCGGGATCAGCGCCGCCAGTACAAACACGGTTCCGATAAAGAAGATAATCAGGCGTGCAATGGTGGTGCGGATCGCCACCGGAATGACCTTGTGCGGGTTTTCGGTTTCACCCGCCGCAATGCCGATAAGCTCGGTGCCGGAGAAGGCAAAGTTCACCGCCACCATGGTCATCAGGATCGGCAGGCCGCCGTGCGGGAACCAGCCTTCGGCGGTGATGTTGCTTAATCCCGGCGCGGGTGCACCGTCCTGCATCGGGATAAAACCAAAGATCGCCGCACCGCCGAGAATAATAAAGGCAATGATGGTGACGACTTTCACCAGCGAGAACCAGAACTCACCTTCAGCAAAGAAGCGCGTCGAGATGACGTTGAGGCCAAAAATCACTGCGCAGAAGACCACACACCAGGCCCAGACGGGCACCTGCGGGAACCAGTACTGCATGCAGAACCCGGCGGCGGTAAAGCTCGACCCAAGCGCCACCGTCCAGGTGAGCCAGTAGAGCCACGCCACGGTGTAGCCCGTGGCCGGGCCAAGATAGCGGGCGGCGTAGACGTGGAACGCGCCGGTTTCCGGCATCGCCACGGAAAGTTCGCCCAGACACTGCATCACCAGCCAGACCACCAGCGCGCCAATCAGGTACGCCAGCAGCGTGCCCGCCGCCCCGGTCGTCGAAATGATATAACCCGTATTGAAAAATAACCCTGTGCCAATCACGCCACCCAGCGAAAGCATAATGAGGTGGCGTGTTTTCATGGTGCGCTTAAGCTGCCCATTTTCTTGTTGTGTTTGCATATTACCTTCTAAACGTATGGACATCTAAACATCCAAAGAAGGTGTGTTATACCGCGATTGTTAATAAAAAGCTAGATGACCAGACGCAGACGGGCACGCCGCGCGCTGAGTCGGGGATGAGTTGTGAGGATCACATAGAGAATCGGACGCCAGGCCATAAGCACCTCCGCAAGCAGATGCTTACAGCATGGCGTGAATAACTGAGATTCTCGGTCAGGCGAAAGTGGTATCGACGAACCCTCGGATCATACTTTTACGCTTCCCTCATGGTATGTCGCCACCAGGCAGGCATCATGTCGTCGAAGGAGTGATTTTCCGGGGCAAACTCCGGCTGGTCCGGATCGTCAAACACGCCAGTAAATAAGGCAACGGTGGGTGAATCATCAATCGCGCCGATAGAACTGCCGCAGGTGGGGCAAAACGCACGGCTGGAGTAGTCCGACGATCGCCATGTCGCCGGACGCCCACCCGGACCGGTCCACTGCACGTTTTCCGCCGGGAACTCAATCCATACGACCGTTTGTGCGCCAGTGTGTTTCTGACAGATATCGCACGAACAGGTGTGCACATTGCCCCCGTTCGCAGCGGTAAAGCGAACCGCGCCGCATAAGCACCCGCCTGATAAGATCTTTTCCATGCTGTCGTCCTGAGCCGTTTAAAATCTCATCAAAACATAACACATTATTGAGATTTTATAGTCCGGGTCAGGCGAAGCCATCGCCCGGCACACCAGCCGCAGAATTATTGGTAAATCCTCAAATCAGTTCTATAGTCGACACTGCTTATTCGTTACCAGGAATCACTATGCGCTTTAATGGACTGACCAAAGGTTTCTTCATTTTTATTCTCGCCCTCGTCACCTGGGCCTTCTTCGATGTGCTGTCGCCCTACTTCTCCGCGATTTTGTGGGCCGCCATCCTGACTATCATCTTTAACCCGGTGAAAAACAAACTGCGCGCTGCGCTTGGCGATCGCAACGGGCTGGCCTCGTTCCTGACGCTGTGCATTATCTGCCTGATCGTCTTTATCCCGCTGATGGTGATCCTCTCCTCACTCGCCATTGAGCTGAACGTGGTGTACACCAAGCTGCAAGCGAACAACACGCAATTCCCGGAAGTGATCGCGAGCATCTTTAACCGCCTGCCGGACTGGGCCAGCGGTTTTCTGGCGGACCACAACCTGACTAACGCCGCGCAAATCCAGAAAAAACTCTCTGACGTGGCGTTGCAGGGGGGTCAGTATCTGGCAGGCAGCGCGTTCCTGATCGGTAAGGGGACGTTCGGTTTTGCCATCAGCTTCGGCATCATGCTCTATCTGCTGTTCTTCCTGCTCAAGGACGGCCCCTTTCTGGTGCATCAGATCCTTGATTCCCTGCCGCTGTCTGATTTCGCTAAACAGCACCTGTTCGCCAAATTCGTCGGCGTCTCTCGGGCGACGGTAAAAGGCACGGCGGTGGTCGCGGTGGTGCAGGGCACGCTCGGCGGTATTGCGTTTGCCATTGTTGGCATTGATGGCAGCGTACTTTGGGGCGCGCTGATGGCCTTCCTCTCGCTGGTGCCAGCCGTCGGCTCGGCGATAGTCTGGGTGCCTGCGGCCATCTTCCTGTTCGCCACCCATCAGCTGTGGCAAGGGCTGTTTATTGTCGGCTTCTTCGTGATTATCGTCGGGCTGGTGGACAATATTCTGCGCCCGCTGCTGGTGGGCAAAGACACCAAAATGCCGGACTACCTGATTCTGATCTCCACCCTCGGCGGCATGGAGCTGTACGGCATTAACGGCTTTGTCATCGGGCCGCTGATTGCCGCGCTGTTTATCGCCTGCTGGAACCTTTTCTCGGGGCGCGATCACGAAGGTAACGCCGAAGAGCTGGACGCAGACTTCATCGAAGAAGGAAAAAACCGGCCAGATCTATGATGTTTCTCTTCATTCCAGGCGGCTCTTTGCCGCCTTTCTTTTCACGCTAAATCAAACATTTTCTATAATTTGAAAAACGCTTCCCCACTCTTATCGTAGAAGGATCCCACAGGTGCGAATCGCCACGATCACAAACTGGGCCTACGGTGCCACGGTGTGCCTGACCCTCGCTTCTGGCATCGTTATGCTCATGGCATCCAACGCTGATAACGTTGAACGTCAGGCCGTTAAGCAACGGCAGGTGTTTGATCAGCTTACGGAAGAGATCGAGACAAATACCTGGATGCTCTCTGATTTAGCGCGCCTGTTCGTCATCAAAAAAGAACCCTCTATTCGGGAAGAATATCGGCAAAAAGAGAGCGAATTAAAAAGCATTGAGCATCATCTGGTGCAGTTAAAAGATAACGGCGCCTCCGGCGAAGAGCTCATGCTGCTTCAGGAAGGATTAAAAATCATTGATGAACTGCAGGACGAGCAGCAAACCGCACTCGACAGCATAGCCCGTGGCGATCAACAGCAGGCCGTAGCCCTGCTTTATGGCCCTGTCTACGAACAAGAGATGGAGCGCGCGCAGAGCCAGATTGATCATTTCCGCCAGATACTGGATAAGCGCATCATTGCCGACGTACAGGCGGCCACCAAAACATCGAAAGCACTGCGCACGGTGTCGGAAGTGATGGTCGGCCTCACGGCCCTGCTCTTCCTGTTCGTGATGGGCTTTATTCTCAAGCGTCGTGTGCTTCACCCGGTGGTTCGGCTGAGCGACGTCGTACACCGGCTGGCTTCGCAGGACTATGCCGTTGAAACGCCGAACTTTACCCAGATTGATGAAATAGGCGATATGGCCCAGGCCATCCGCATCTTCCGCGAGAACGGGCTGGTGCGACAGCAGCTGGAAAAAGAGCGCGATGCCGACTGGGCGATACGCGAGCTGCTGGCTCGTATGACCCAGCGGCTGCAGGGCTGTGAAAACCTCGCCGACGTTATTAATGTGGCGGAGCTGTTTGCGCCCAATATTGCGCCGGGCGTTTCCGGGCGGTTATATATTTTTGATCGCGAACCCTGGCAGATGCGCTGCGCAGCAGAATGGTTGTCCCCGGAGGGTGACACACCCGCTTTCCATCCGGATGAATGCTGGGCCGTCCGGCGCGGGCAAAGCCATCCCCCGGTGAACGGTGAGCCGGACATTGGTTGTTATCACCTGCCAGAATCGCAGGCACACACGTCCCTGTGCGTCCCGCTCATTGCGCAGGGCGAAGCCATCGGCCTGCTCTCTTTCCAGAACATCACGCCTGAAACCGCGCCGTCCCGCGCTTATCTTGAACTTATGGCCGAAGCGCTGGGGCTGGCGCTGGCCAACCAGAAGCTACGCGATGCTCTACTGGAAAAAGCGCTCTTCGACCCGCTCACGGGTCTGCGTAACCGTCATCACCTGGAAAATACGTTGCGGACGCAAATGGCGCAGGCCATGCGAAGCGAGCAACCGGTAAGCTGCCTGATGATCGACATCGATCACTTCAAGAGCATTAATGACCGCTTTGGTCATGAGGCGGGTGACCAGGTCATTAAAAGCGTGGCGTCGGTTGTCCAGCGCGCCGTGCATAATACGGGTATGGCCTTCCGCTACGGTGGCGAAGAGTTCCTGGTTCTGCTTTCCGGTGCCGATGAAGAACAAGCGCATGCCTGTGCGCAGAAAATTTACAATGGCGTGCATGAGCTGTCGCTTCGCTATGGGCTGACCGAGATTGGTCCGGTAGATGTATCCATTGGGATCGCCAGCTATCCGCAACATGCCCAGAGTGACAGCCTGCTGCGCGCCGCGGACGTGGCCTTGTATCGGGCGAAGGAGCTGGGCCGCTCGCGGATTGTGAGCTTTGGGATGCTGGAGGCAGGTTAGCTTTTATTTTTTTAATTGGATATTGCAGAATTCTTAGCCAGAGCATTACTTGCTGAAAACAGACAGCGTGGCGCAAAAAACACCTTCGCAAAAGGCGTAACGCTCATTGAGGTGATCCGAATAAAAGGAATTTGCGTGCAGAATAAAAGCGGTCGGTCTGGAATGATCTGATCCAGAACAAACCATCCTGGAAGGCGGCTCGCTTTTCGAGATCGGTTTTGTCTCTTCCGGAACAACTTACCTTGCTCTTTCTCGCCAAAAAAAGATGTGAAACGAACGTTTTTTAAGCGGAATAACGTTTACTCATGAGCCCACTGCATACTTCAAAAAAATGAATCCGCATTCGGCCATCGTACACCTTGGCACCACAAAGTCTAACAAATTGATTTTATTGATATTTTTAAATGTGAATTATAAAAACCCTTGCTACCCAACAAAATATATCAACTAGTATGATATCTAAATTATAATTCTTATACTTCTGTAAAAAAGTGGAGGCCAAAATGCGATTAACCCTAATGCTGTTATGCTTTCTGGGACAAAGTTTAGCCTGGGCTGGCGAACTGCCAAAACCTGTCGGTAAACCCATTTTAACGATCAGCGGTAATATAGAAAATACGAATGAAAATGGAAAAGCCGTGTTTGATCTTGCCAGCCTTGAAAAACTGGGCATGGTGAGTTTTCAGACGACGTCCCCCTGGTATACCGGCCGGACTAAGTTTGAGGGTGTTCCAATGAACAAACTCATGAATTATGTGGGTGCAAAGGGTTCTGTCGTTAACGTTATTGCGCTCAACGATTATGCTACCGCCATTCCGCTTAGTGACTTCAAAAAATACAATGCCATTCTGGCCTTGAAGGTCAATGGCGAATATATGCGCATTCGCGATAAAGGCCCTTCATTCATTGTTTACCCTTATGACAGTCTTCCTGAATTGAATAATCAGATTTATTACTCGCGCTCGGCATGGCAGGTAAGCAAAATGAAGATTGAGTAGCAGTTCAGGAGAACATAATGAACAGGATACTGGTTGGTATCATTTTTTCTCTTTTTATCACGACAGGATATATTGCATTTCTTGTTTACGATCGTCAGCAAGAATTGCAAAAACTGACTCACTACACTGAGTCCTGGTCCGTGGCTCAACTGGTATCAGAGTATTACCGATTTGAATCCTGGCTTGGTCTGTACGCAACCGATACCGATGAGGTTACGGTAGACCAGGCCCGCATGCGCCTCGAAATTATGCTCAGCCAGAGTGAATTAATGAAGGGGGGTGATTTAGGTCGCTATATTGAAAGCGATAAAACGCATCAGGCGCTCGCTGCACGCCTGGAAGAAATGCTTTCTTATCTGGATAGTCATCTGGAAAAAATGAGCCATGCAGAGTTAAAAAAATATTTAGCTAATATGCATCTGCTCGACGCGCCACTCAGCCAACTCTCATCAAGTGCGTTAACAAAAGATATTAATACGATTAATGAATCCAATAGAAAAATACAAATACTCTATTATATCTATTCCGCACTTTCGTTACTTCTGGTGATATTAAGCTTTATTCTGGGGTTCTTAATGATCTACCAGAATAAAAACATTCTCAAAGCACACATGCAGGTTAAAAGCCTTGCTGACGAACTTCAGATATCAAAAGAAAAGCTGCAAATTCAGAACGCGAAGCTGGAGTATGATGTTTATCATGACTCCCTGACCGGCATGAAAAACCGCCTTTTCTTCTGGGACGATCTCAGCAAAATTAATCTTCAGGCAGACAAAAACCACATCCCTGTCACGGTGATGTTATTTGATTTAGATCGGTTCAAAGAGGTAAACGATACCTATGGCCATGATGCCGGTGATTTACTTTTGAATCAGGTATCCAGACGGCTCACCTCAATGAGCAGCGCCACCGATACGTTTTACCGTTTGGGCGGAGACGAATTTGCCCTTCTGTCGAGTGGCCTCACCGAAACGGCAGCCGTTTCGCGCGCAAAAGAAATCAGTAATCATATCAGCCAGCCCTATACCATTAATAACCAACTGATAAAAATTGCCACCTGTGTGGGTATCGTTTTATCTGATAATGAACGGCGTTCTGATTATCTTTATAAATTTGCCGATCTGGCACTCTACGAGGCCAAAAAGGAGGGTTCACAGCAGATAAAAGTCTTCCGTCAGTGGATGCTGCAAAAATTACAGGAAAGCAGAACCCTCGAACATGATATGGCGCTGGCGCTCGATAACAATGAATTCGTTGTTTATTACCAGCCTATTGTCGATTCATTCAGTAATGAAATTTACGGCTATGAAGCGCTTATTCGCTGGAAACATCCTGTGAGGGGAATTCTGTCGCCAGATAGCTTCATCTCTGTCGCCGAAAAAACCGGCAAGATCAATGAAATTGGCAAAATTGTGCTCGAGATTGCCTGCCGTGAAGCGGTTTCCTGGGCCGTTCCGGCGAGAATTTCTGTGAATGTCTCACCGATTCAGTTGGGCAGCAAATCGTTTACGACGATGGTGCAGTCCATTCTGAAAGAGACAGGACTACCGGCTAACCGCCTTGAGCTAGAGGTTACCGAGTCTTCGCTCTTCAGCGACAGCAACATGCCGATCAGTATTCTTAAAAAGCTGAGATCGTTGGGCGTAAAAATTTCTATTGATGATTTCGGGACGGGATATTCTTCACTCTCAAGACTGAGTGAACTGAATTTTGACAAAATCAAAATAGACAAATCCTTTGTGAATTCTATATCCACGCAAAATGAAGCACTGAATATCGTTAAATTGATTACCGGTATGGCCAAGAGCCTCAATATGCGGGTCATTGCTGAAGGCGTTGAAACCGAAGAGCAGCTTGAACGTCTTCAGGTGCTTGGCTGCGATCTCGTGCAGGGATACCTGTTCGGAAAACCTCAGCCTGAGGTTAACGAGGTAATCAGGTGCAGTTGAATGGGTGTTAGGGCTGTTTATGACCTAAATCCATTTTAATAATCAAAGGGTTAAAAATGAAAAAGACAATGCCGGAATATACGCCTGTTGATTTATCTCGTTGGGCAAGGAAAGAACATTTTGAGGTATTCCAGTCATTTGCCGAATGTACAATTAACCAAACGGTTCTGATCGACATCACCGTGCTGCGAAAACATATCAAAGAGGTCGGCTGGAAGTTTTACCCGACGATTATTTTCCTCCTTTCTAAAATCATGAACCGGCATCCAGAATTCCGTATGGCCATGAAGGACGATGAGCTGGTCATATGGAATGAAATCCATCCAAGCTATACCATTTTCCATCCCGAAACGGAGACGTTTTCGTCACTGTGGAGTCACTATGACGGTGACATTCATCACTTCCAGAACACCTATGCAGAAGACGTTGCGCGCTATGGCAATAACCTTTCTTACTGGCCGAAGGAAGCGTCACGAGAGAATATCTTTTTCGTGTCGTCGATTCCGTGGGTAACGTTTACGAACTTTAATATGAACATTGCACACATGAAGAACTTCTTTTCGCCTATGTTCACGTTTGGAAAATACTACGAACAGGATGGAAAAGTGCTGTTGCCTATGGCGGTGCAGGTACATCATTCCGTGTGCGATGGCTTCCATGTGGCAAGGATGTTTAATGAGTTGCAGGAGATGTGTGATGGGTTGCCGGAGCTGTCAGAAGAACCTGGCGCATGATGCGTAAGAAGTGTTGATGGTTTCCTTCTGTCGGGAGTGGGTGTGAGAAGCCTACCGGCCTTTCATTATTTTATGCGCTTTCCATGTGAGGCCATACCGTACCCAGCAGACGGCCTTAGCAATCCGTGTGACTGTCCGTTATGGAGACGGCACGCTGCGCCACTATCGATGAGAGCGTTTGCCAGAAACGCTGCCCAAAGGGCAGGTTCTTTTCGGGGGCATCGATGCTGACGAGACGAGCACACAGGAGCCTGTTGTAATGTTCTGCGCTTCGCCTGCCAGGCTGGAGGCGTACCCAATAATTTCCTAGCGGCGCCGGAAACTAACGCTATGGTAAATCACCTGCTTTTAAGAGAACGATTGCATGGTCAAGCTGCTTGTAGAGTTTGTGTCTCAAATCGTCTAACTCGTCATTTTCCCGAATTAGAGGTAGGCCATTTTTATGAAGAACAATATCGTTAAATGATCCCATCCCGCCGTAGAGTTTTTTCAAGGAGTAAATGGATGACTCACAATCAACATCGAGCTCGATGGCTAGTTTTTCAAATGTTTTTGCCCATGAATCCTCATCATTTGAAGAGAGGATTTTGATGATATCAGTTACCGTTTTCTTTATTTCATTTTTCATTTCAAACCACCACTTTCAAGTATCTTAACGCCAGGTATTTTCCACGGGGTAGGTATTACAACTTGCTCTGAGCCACCGGAGTATGAATCGCCACGGATAATCTAGACACTTCCGAGCCGTTGATAATACTGGTTTTCATATTCTGTCAGTGACATTTGATCGCTAGAACCATGCCGACGCTTACTGTTATAAAACATTTCGATGTAATCAAAAATATCGCTGCGGGCTTCTTCCCGCGTTCCGTAGATCTTTTTCTTTATCCGTTCGCGTTTCAACAACTGGAAAAAGCTTTCTGCAACCGCATTATCATGGCAGTTACCGCGACGGCTCATGCTGCCCTCCAGGCCGTGTGATTTCAGGAACGACTGCCATTCATGGCTTGTGTACTGACTGCCCTGATCCGAATGAACCAGCACCTGTTTTTGGGGATTACGCCGCCATACAGCCATCAGCAGTG
This sequence comes from Enterobacter quasimori, assembly GCF_018597345.1. Lineage (NCBI taxonomy): Bacteria > Pseudomonadati > Pseudomonadota > Gammaproteobacteria > Enterobacterales > Enterobacteriaceae > Enterobacter > Enterobacter quasimori. The sequence continues at coordinate 1,685,859 of NZ_JAHEVU010000001.1, forward strand.
CGCTCAGGACAATGTCCTTTGTCATCCGGAATTGCATGGACCAGCCGATAATTTTGCGTGAGAACAGATCAACAACCACGGCAAGATACAGCCAGCCTTCGTGGGTCCTGATGTAGGTTATGTCCGTTACCCAACGCTCATCCGGAGCATCCGGATTGAACTGTCGTTGGAGCCTGTTGGGCGACACGATACTGGCATCGCCTTTACGTGCCCGCGGGCTCCGGTATCCGACCTGAGCCTTTATCCCGACACGTTTCATATGTCGCCAGACTCTGTTCACTCCGCACCGTTGCCCGCTGTCCCGCAGATCCAGATGGATTTTCCGATAACCATAGACGCATCCCGATTCCAGCCAGAACTGTTTAATCTGTCCTGTCAGTCTCAGGTCTGCCTGATGGCGTTGTGAATGCGGCTGCTGAAGCCAGGCGTAAAAAACACTGGGATGTACATCCAGCACCCGACAGAGCAGGCGAACAGGCCAGCAACAGGTGTTGTCACGGATAAAGGCGTACCTCAGTCGGACAGCTTTGCGAAGTACGCCGCGGCTTTTTTTAATATGTCCCGTTCGTCGGTAACCCGCTTCAGCTCTTTCTGGAGACGGCGGATCTCGGCCTGAGCATCTGACTGTTCTTTATTAGTGGAAGAATCCGGACCGTAGTTCTTTATCCAGGCGTAAAGGCTGTGGGTGGTGATATCGCGACGCGTTGCAACGCTGGCAACAGAATAACCGCGATCAACAACCTGTTTGACTGCTTCAATTTTAAACTCTTCGGGATAACGCTTACCGCTCATGGGCACCTCTCTTTAAGTCATCTTAAATGACTCTGAGGTGTCTGGAAATATAGGGGCAAATCCATCCATGGTGGTGACCTCTGGCGATTTAAGACGCCATTATCATGCATTCAGCCACCACAACAAGGGAAGACCCATTTATGTACAGTTATTTTGTTGCCCGGATTTCTGCCTATGCTTTTGATTCCCTTACACAACCCCGACCGCCTGCCCCTTCCCTTATTCCTCGAATGTTGCCCGGCGGGGTTCCCGTCAATTGACTATCGTTACCTCTGGCGTATACTCTGGAAAACTGGAGCCTTTTTAATTAGAAGTCAATCAAGAATGATTAGAGAACTGGTTTCAAACATGTGCTGTCTTAATATCAAACTTGCTCAGTATATAGTAATAAACAGATGAGTTGAGGAAGTACTTTAATTCCTCCATTCAATGAATTAAACATATGCAACACTTAAATATCAAAGGGTTTGTTATGGGTGTATATAGAGATCGTCAAGGTAATTATGTAACAACGGAAAATCCTACTGAATCACATCGCAATATAACAGATGCTTACATTTCGGAAGACACACACCGTTTGAAAAGTGATCCAAGTCGTCGGCAGGCGGAGTTTGAAGGGAACCTAGCTATTAGTAGATTTATCGGCATCGTCATGCTAATTTGCTTTCTTTGGGCCGCGATTTTTTATTTAATTCTCATTCCCGGGCTGAACTCCGCCGGGATGTTAATTTATAATGGTGGTATTCTAGGCATTGTTGGTCAAATTATTTGGATTATCTTTAAAGCTGCATTTACATTACTCACCGTTCCAATGATGGTTGCGGGTATCGTTTCGCCGTATGATCCAGGGACACATTATATAACGCAAGCAGTAGTGATGGCCGTTGTATCAGGCATCATTTTTAAATTCAGAAAAAACGTAAAAAAACCGATTGTTTCCACTCTGGGATTTCTCGCTATCTGTACATGTGTATCAGTCGGATTGGTTGCGACCAATGCGGATCTATGGTCACAATTTCAAATGTTCCCGAACCTTTGAGTTAGAGAACAGACCATTATACTTATCAGATAAATAATGTTTTATTATCTAAAAAATGGTTCGTTTTTATAGTGAGGTCGGCGTTGTTGAATAAATCAGTTTTGAGATACGACAATGCCCTCGTCACCATCTATAAGGCAATACGCTCGCTGACAACGAGAGGCTGAAGACGCTCTTGAGCATCAGGGCTGTGGTGATAGCTGTATCGGCGTAACGCAAAGGTTATACCTCGACTTTTAGCGTCAGCGATGTCGTACCCTGCGTTGTACTGATTTTCTCTCGATACCAAAGCGTTCAGATTTACGATGTGTTCCATCTTTTCCTGCAAGGTAGTGATTAACTACTACTAATCTGGTTTCGAGGGGATATTTTGGCTTTACTATAAAAAACTGCACCTTACTCAGTTGCGTGTCCAACTTTTGGGGTGCAGTCCAGCTTGCGGGGCTTGGCTATTCAGAATGCTATTTATATTATCAATCTTTCTGTATTATCAACTGCGAAAAGGCTGTGTTTTTACTCGGGTCAGACAAAGATGTCGACGCACTCACATCGAACATTTGCACAACTTTCCAGCCCTGTTTTGCCAGTTCAGGCAGCGTTGCTTTGATTCCACTTCCGCACGTAAAAACAGTACTGTCATTAACATTATGACTTTCTAATACGGGATATTCAGGGGAGTGACAAACATGTGCATCCCCAGCTGTCGCCGATGCACTCAATCCGAGCAGGACTATAACTATCAATGTTTTTTTCATCATATGCTTCACTTTGTATAATTGGAACAGTTACATTTTCACATCGTTCCATGTGAAGAGCTTGGGTTCTTGGAAGCGATTATTTGCGCTGCCAAACCTCATTGGCATTGGTTCAGCGCTAGTTACTGGGTATTTGAAATCAAATCTGAAAAACAAGTGCTCCCCGCACTTATATATAATATATTCGGACCATATTTTTTCATCACCTTCTCTGTCTGATTTGTAGGTGTCTACATCGCAAGTTTTATTTTTATCCTCAAACCCCCCTGCAAACTTGTTTGCGGATAGTTCTAGTTTGCGACCTTCAATAGTAATTGTGCGTGATTTAAAACCGTTGTCGTTGCAACCTACAATGAGTAGTGTAAGCATTCCGATTTTCAGTGCGTGAATTATTTTCATATCAGTCCCATTGATAGATAAACAAAAGCCTCAGATTAATCTTAACGTGTTTTTTAAGGTTTTCAAGGCGTTAATGAATAAATCATTTTTGAGATGCGGCAAAGGTAATCCTCGCGAAAAACCAACGTGTTCATAAGTAGAATTTTCTCGTAATCTGAACCGGGGAGATCTCTATGTAAAAATCACGTTTTACTGACAGCCAGATCATGGCCATCCTCAAGCAGGCCGAGGCCGGAACGCCGGTAACTGAACTGTGTCGCGTGCATGGCATAAGCAGTGCCAGTTTCTACAAGTGGCGTTCACGCTTTGGCGGGATGGATGCCTCCATGATGTCCCGTCTCAAAGAACTGGAAGACGAAAATCGCCGCCTCAAAACGATGTATGCCGAAGAACGGCTCAAAGCCGAGATCATTCAGAAGCCATGGCAAAAAAGTGGTAAAGCCATCGCGCCAAAAGCAGATGGCAGAGGATGCGGTCAGAAACCGAAATGTCAGCGTGCGTTTTGCCTGCCAGTTGTTTTCTGTCAGCGAAAGTTGCTATCGCTATTAGCCCCGATGACAGAGCGCGTGGATATAGTTTTTCCTGTTGGTGACTTTGGACTTTTGCTTTGCCATGGGGCTGCCTGCGTTTTCAGGGTGATGCAGATCTGATCCTGTAACTCGGCAAAAGTTCGATTTATTCAACAAAGCCGTCGATATACCTACGTTTGATACCCGTGACATTATCCGTGCCGCTGTTCATGCGCTTGAACGGATCTGGAAACCCAAGCATCGAGCTGCGACTTTCAGCCAGCACAGAATATGCACGTTTTGAACAGGATGATTTTGATCTCGATATAGTCTACGGTGAACCCTGCCCATCACCCTATGAGAAGATCCTGCTTGCGGTTGAAGAACTTACGCCACTGTGTTCTCCCCAACTGGCTGAGCGGCTAAAGAAACCAGAGGATCTCTATGCGTTGACATTGATTCAGTGCGATGTGCAGTTGTACCAGTGGAAAGGATGGTTTGAGGCGAATAAGATGACGCCACCCAATAATTATGGCCTTCGATTTGACCGTAGCTTTATGGCGATTGCTGCCGCAGTTGACGGCTTGGGTGACCTGCTCCCCGTTGATTAATACACCGCGATGTTAGTAATGTTTTCATAAGCCACATGAGGACATCCCCATGAAGAAGCGTTTTTCCGACGAACAGATCATCAGTATCCTCCGCGAGGCCGAAGCCGGGGTTTCTGCCCGTGAGCTCTGCCGTAAGCACGCCATTTCCGACGCCATGTTTTATACCTGGCGTAAGAAGTATGGCGGCATGGAGGTGCCTGTGGTTAAGCGCCTGAAGTCACTTGAGGAAGAGAACGCCAGACTCAAGAAACTGCTCGCCGAGACCATGCTGGATAAGGAGGCGCTTCAGGTGGCTCTTGGGCGAAAGTACTGACGACGGACCAGAAGCGCGAAGTCGTGGTGTTGATGTGTGATGCGACCGGTCTGTCGCAACGTCGTGCCTGCAGACTCATAGGTTTGTCCCTGTCGACCTGCCGCTATGATGCTCAGCGCCCGGCGGCTGATGCGCATTTATCAGGGCGCATCACTGAGCTGGCACTGGAGCGCGGGCGTTTTGGCTACCGACGCATCTGGCAGTTACTGTGCCGTGAAGGCCTTCATGTTAATCACAAGCGCGTGTACCGTCTTTACCACCTTAACGGGCTGGGCGTAAAACGCAGACGACGTCGTAAAGGGCTGGCAACAGAACGTCTGCCGCTGCTCCGCCCGGAGGCGCCCAACCTGACCTGGTCGATGGATTTTGTCATGGACGCGCTGGCCACCGGTCGCAGGATCAAGTGCCTGACCTGCGTGGACGACTTTGCGAAGGAGTGTCTGATAATGACCACCGCCTTCGGGATTTCAGGCGTTCAGGTCACGCGAATTCTGGACAGCATTGCACTGTTTCGCGGCTATCCGGCGACGATAAGAACTGACCAGGGGCCGGAGTTTACCTGCAGAGCACTTGACCAGTGGGCTTATGACTATGGGGTGGAGCTGCGGCTTATCCAGCCGGGCAAGCCAACACAGAACGGATTTATTGAAAGTTTTAACGGACGATTCAGGGATGAGTGCCTCAATGAGCACTGGTTCAGCGATATCGTTCACGCCAGGAAAACTATTAATGACTGGCGGCAGGATTATAACGAGTGTCGTCCACATTCATCGCTGAACTACCAGACTCCGGCTGAATTTGCGGCGGGCTGGCGAAACGGGAAATATGAAGAAAAACCAACCGACATTACTAACTGAAGGTTGTATCTAATCCTGGGGGCGGGTCAGGGAGTTGTGCTTGAATCAAAAATTCTGGCTGAACGTGAAATCGCTAGCGGTAAACTGGTATGCCCACTTGTAAACAGTACCAGCAAAATACATTACATCGGTCATTATTTGGTTTTCCTCCAGCACCAGCATTTTGCGCTTGATGTGTTCAAAACCTGGCTACTGAATGAACTCTATCTGGGTAAAATTCGTTGATCATGTTCACATTAATCTGGGCTCTGAATTCAAAGTAACTTTATTACTAAGCATCATTTTGTGAAGGCTCTCACTTTTGCTCGCGGCTCCGAAACTTTGCTGGGTTGAGATTTTAAGGTGTATCGCGGCGGCTCATACTCTCAATAAATCCCTGCTAGTAGGCGGCTCATACTCTCAATAAATCCCTGCTAGTAAATGCTGCTGTTATAACTCATTCATTGCCTGAGCCAGCAGTCGCGCAGCTAACTCAAGCGCAGAGGATTGAAAAAATCTTCAGATATATATCATCACTCTGAACATACGCAATTAACGGCAGAATCTCACGATTCTGCCGTTTTTTTATTATTTTTCAGAGGAGTAGTGATGGATAATTCTGAAAGTTTGAAGTCGTTTCGGCAATCGCTTGCTGATCTGCCACTGTGGGTGTCTGAACGTATATTGCAGCAGATAAATCAGTTAACCCATTACGAGCCAGTGATCGGCATTATGGGTAAAACCGGTGTTGGGAAGAGCAGTCTGTGCAATGCCCTGTTTGCCAGTGAGGTATCACCGGTCAGCGATGTGGCTGCCTGCACCCGTGAACCTTTACGCTTTCGCCTGCAAGTCGGCGACCGCTATATGACGCTGATGGATCTACCCGGCGTGGGCGAAAGTGGTGCTCGCGATACCGAGTATGCTGCGCTGTACCGAGAACAGCTTTCTCGCCTCGACCTGGTGCTGTGGCTGATTAAGGCCGATGACCGGGCGCTGGCAGTGGATGAGCACTTTTATCATCAGGTGATTGGGGAGGCATACCGGCATAAGGTGCTGTTTGTTATAAGCCAGTCGGACAAGGCCGAACCCACCAGCGGTGGGGGACCGTTGTCCACCGCGCAGAAGCAGAATATCAGCCGCAAAATCTGCCTGCTGCATGAGCTGTTCCAGCCCGTACATCCGGTGTGTGCTGTGTCGGTCCGTCTACAATGGGGGCTTAGGGTGATGGCCGAGCGGATGATTAAGTGCCTGCCACGTGAGGTCACCAGCCCGGTGGTGTCGCACCTCCAGCCTTCCTTTCGCACGACGGTAGTCCGGAAACAGGCTCGAAGCGATTTTGGTGAAACCGTCGGTGCTCTACTCGATAGCATCAGTGCCTTTCCTCTGATACCCGCACCTGTGCGGGCCGTCATTCAGGCCGTGCGCACCACCGTGGTCTCAGTGGCCCGCGCCGTCTGGGATTTCTTCTTCTGAGTATTTAACCCATTCCTGCTATTTCCCTGACCCTGTCGCCGATGCGACGGGGATCCCTTTTATTTGTTTTCCCGTTATGAGGAGTCTGCTTATGACCCGTCTGGCTTCGCGCTTTGTCGCAGCAAATCTTATCCGTCGCGACAGCCCTTTAACCCGTGAGGAGCTGTTACGGGTGGTGCCCAGCGTATTCAGCGAGGACAAACACGAATCCCGCAGTGAACGCTACACGTATATACCCACAATTTCCCTGCTGGACAGTCTACAGCGGGAAGGCTTCCAGCCATTCTTTGCCTGTCAGACCCGGGTACGTGATCCTGGCCGTCGTGAACATACGAAGCATATGCTGCGTCTGCGTAGGGAGGGGCAGATTACCGGTAAGCAGGTGCCGGAAATTATCCTGCTCAACTCCCATGATGGCACCAGCTCGTACCAGATGTTACCGGGCTTGTTCAGGGCTGTGTGTCAGAACGGCCTCGTCTGTGGTGAGTCGTTTGGCGAGGTACGGGTGCCACACAAGGGGGACGTGGTAAGTCAGGTTATTGAGGGGGCGTATGAAGTGCTGGGGATTTTTGACCGTGTGGAAGAAAAGCGGGATGCCATGCAGTCATTGATGTTGCCTCCGCCTGCGCAGCAGGCACTGGCAAAAGCTGCGCTAACGTATCGCTTTGGTGAGGATCACCAGCCGGTTACTGAATCACAGATACTCTCCCCGCGCCGCTGGCAGGATGAGAGCAATGACCTTTGGATCATCTATCAGCGGATTCAGGAAAACCTGATTAAGGGCGGACTCAGCGGGCGTAATGCTAAAGGCGGACGAACGCATACCCGTGCCGTACGTGGCATTGACGGGGACGTGAAGCTTAACCGTGCGCTGTGGGTGATGGCAGAAACACTGCTCACGCAACTGCAGTAGACGTTTCATGTTGCCACGTTGTTAATATCGGACACCACCTGTCCGCATCGCTATGTGCTCGTGTGCCTCAATCCCCGGGTTATAGCTTTTAACCCCCGTTACATCTGGCTTTTGCAGAAATAAAAAATAGTTTCTGCGTTGTCCATACCCTGTCCGCCCCCCTCTTTAAAGTAATCACATCATTTTCAGTCAGTTAACTTTCCTGGAGAACCTCTCATGACACAGGCAGAACGCCGCCATGACCGGCTGGCTGTCAGGCTGTCACTTATAATCAGCCGTCTGGTTGTGGGTGAAACGTTGAGCGTGCGCAAACTGGCGGCTGAGTTTGGCGTGTCAGTGCGCACGCTGCGGCGAGATTTTCGTGAACGACTGATGTATCTGGACCTAGAGTATCAGTCCGGATACTGCCGCTTACGCACTGCTGGCAGTGAGATGCAGATGGTGCCCGACGTGCTTATCTTTGCCCACCGCAGCGGGCTGGCCGGGCTTTTTCCCGGCCTTGACCGCCGTCTGGTGAATGCACTGCTGATGTGCGATGAGTCTCCCTGCGTGATAGCACCAGCCAATCCGGTTCCTTCGCCTTCAGGAGCATTATCTTTCTGGAGACTGATTCAGGCCATTACCGGGCGCAGGCGGGTGACGCTGATTGCGGAGGGGCGACGCTGTGAGCGCCTGGCTCCCTGCCGGTTACTCATCCACCAGCAGACCTGGTATCTGGTGGCTGAACACGAAGGGCATATCGCCGTATTCACACTTGATGAAATCCATCTGATTCAGCCTTTGCAGGAGACTTTTCGCCGCAATGACTGTCTGTGCCGTCTGACTGAAGACCCGGTCTTCATTCAGGCCTTACCCCATTTTCGCTTTATCCAGCAGTCACTGCTTACGTTTGTTCCGGCTGACAGCCCACCGGAATAGCGCAGGCGTTGTTATCAACCCGGCAACAGGGAGGAACCCAGTGCCCGTTATTGCCATTATCGCCATTGTTATCATCGTCATCATTCTGAACAAAACCGGAGTGTCCGACAGCCTCACGGCGCTGACACTTGCCACCGTTGCCGCACTACTGACGGGAGGTGGCGTAGCCGGTGCTGCCAGTGTCGCGCTGACGCCGTTCGTCGGCATGCCGGTGGGTATTTTTGTAGGGATTTATGTCTTTTCCAAAGTGGTTCGTCTGATTTCAGGAAAAAAATAATGAAACGTAAAACACAACCTCTGCTGGCGCTGGTTGCCGCCACTCTGTTTCTGAGCGCCTGCGATGACAGGAGTGATGACCTCAAAGCTATCAGTAAATTTAAGGACCTCACGCCTCCGCGCTTCAGCGATGTGGTGAGCCGTCAGGATGATGTCAGGGAAGAGTGGTCGCAGATTGCTCTTTCTGGCCCCACTCTGCAGGTCTTACGCACCCGCCAGTCACCCGATGGTTGCGAGGGTGGCAGTTACTACTATCTGGTGGATATGGAGGAAAAAACCGTCCAGCCGCTGATGAATGCGCTATGTATTGCCGACAACATCAGCCTGGAATACCACGAGAAAACTGACCCGCGCACCCGGGAGCGTTTCCTTGAATATTCCCATGACGGCAAACTGATGGGACGGCTGCTGATACCCTCAAATCCTGATAACCGGGAATAAATACAAAGACAAAGGAGACGGAAATGAAAGTGCGTTCACTAAGCCGGTATGTGCTCTCAGGCGTGCTGCTTACCAGCTTTAATGCCTCCGCGGTTTCGGGTTTCTGGCAACAGGGATACGGTCAGGGCAATGCGGAATACAGTGTGACGGATGGCAGCGGAAATATGTTTACCATCAACTGCACGGAAAATCCGGACCAGAAAGGTATTTATCAGCACTCGGTTTTTCTGACCCTCGCAGGAGATAAAACGATCAGCTCGCATGATGACAGTACCGAGATCACCGTGGTGATGGACCATAAGCAATATGCCATTCCCTCAACCCTTGGCTGGCGTAACGGAGATAATGCCTGGTTTAGTTTCATCATGGATATTCGTAAGGCCAGTCAGTTCGACGTCTACGTTAATGACCGCAAAGCGGAGACCTTCAGCGTTGACCTGACAAACGCTACGAAGGCACTGCCAACATTAGCAGACTGCACGAACGAGTGACTGTTGTGCTTTCCATACATAACAACATACCTGGCTGCCAGAGGCAGCCAGGGCTTATTTTTTTCCTTTTTATTTCCACCGATTAATCCAGGCACTTCCGAATAATGAGCGCAGTGGCCAGTTTTAGTTGACCATATAGAAATGATAAAATAATCACGTGTTATGTTGAGATTGTTTATTTAACGGTTGAGAGAAACTATGGGTAAAATTTGTGATAAGTGTGCACACATGATGAGTGCATGTACTTGTGGAACTTGTGAGAACTGTGACGAGAAAGAGTCGGACTGTACCTGCAAAAAATGTAGCCAGTGCAATAACCTTGAGGACTTCTGCTCTTGCAGAATTTGTGAAGAATGTAGTGAAAAAGAAGCAGAGTGCTGCTGTTAAAATGTTAACAATACTGGCTGCAGGAGCTACCTGCCCGCAGCTTCGATTGCCGACGTACCCCGATCCCAGTTGGTTAGTTTATTTCGATTCTTGCAATAATCGCTGGACTCACAGCACGAAGCGGACATACTTACTGGATTGAAGGTCCGCTGTGAGCGGACAGCGGAAGTTCGCATTTGTCATAACAGCCGGGATCCATGACTAAAATTGGCATCTGATAATCAACCGGAAGCAGGTCAGAGCACGCCGCGCATACCTGAAAATGAAAGGCAAAATTGACCTAGTGTCATCAGCCGTACCTGGACTTCCGGGGAGCCGGCCCAACGTGACATCCTTTGGCCGTTAATCATTGTCAGCCCTGTCTACTGCTAAAACCGACAGGGCAATCCTGCAAAGCAATACGAGGGCAGCGATCAGGCATCCAGACTCTCCCGTAAGGACTGAATAAACAGCTCCATTGCTGGCGTAATGACCTTACCTGAGTGATGAGCACACACTGCAGAAAGGGTTTCAGGGCGTGGTGACAGAGGAAGTTCTTGCAACAGTCCGGCACGCAGCTCTTTCTCCACCGTGAATCGCGGTAAGTACGTCACGCCTGTATTAGCCATCACGCACTGCTTAATGCTTTCAATGCTGATGAGTTCAATGGTGGAGTCAATCGTTATTTTTCTTTGTCTGAGGACAGATTCAAACATCAGACGGAATACACATTGTTTTTCATTAATAATGAAACTAACGGGGATATGCTGATTTCCCCGAGTGAAATCAACCAGTGCTAATTCGGGAGAGGCAACGAGCACGAGAGGATGTTCGCCATAGTTTTCCATAATGAGAGAAGCATCATTGCCCACACGATAGAAAATCCCCAAATCAATTTCATTGGCCAGCAAGCTGTCACGGATTGTATAACAGTTCTGGGATTGCAGAGACAGCAACACATTCGGCGCTCTTTTCTTAAAACTCTTCAGCACCTGCGGGATCTTGTAGGAGAGCAGGGTCTCGCCCACGGCAAGGCGCAATTCACCTTCCGGTTCATCGTTTCGCTGGACAGCCTGCTTAATGCTATTTATAACGACCATCATTTCATGAATATGGGGCATCATATTCTTGGCGGCATCCGTTGGCACCATGCGGCGACCAATTTTTTCAAACAGCTGAACGCCGTATTCGGCCTCAAGTTGTCTGATCTGAAATGTAACCGTTGACTGCGTACAGCAAAGTTTACTGGCTGCTTTGGCAAACGATCCTTCTTCCAGAATGGTCCTGAGGGTTAACAAACGACGTAAGTCCAAGATTGTCTCCTGTGAAGTATTCATAATGTTGAATCATGAATGCGAAAACATTCAATATTTTTTCTTATTGGCATCCTCTAAATTAAAAAAAAAGAGGAGTTATTATGTCACTTTCAATTGCTGGCGCTTTTCTGGCTTATACTTTCATCACTGCACTTACCCCAGGTCCTAATAACATTCTGGCTCTGAGCTGCGTGCATACTCACGGGTTTCATAAAAGCCTACGTCCACTGGCTGGCATGGGGGCTGGATTTCTCATTATTATGCTCCTGTGCGCCTTATTTACCGTGGCGATAACCCGGACACTGCCTTCCGTAACCCACTGGCTGACCTGGTTAGGCGTGATTTATATTCTCTGGCTGGCACTGAAAATAGCCCGAAGCCAGCCTGCAAATAACACCCGTTCTGACGTCCCACTGAGCTTCAGAACCAGTTTTTTACTGCAGTTTGCGAATGTAAAAATCATCCTTTATGGAGTAACGGCGCTCTCTACTTTCGTCATTCCCTATACCAGCAGTCAGGCCTGGATTATTCTGATCAGCGTTCTGCTGGCTTTGATCGGTGTTTTTGGCAACCTCTGCTGGGCGGCAGCAGGACACCTTTTTCAGGCGCTTCTTCGCCAGCACGGTCGCCTGGTCAATAGGATCCTTGCAGGGGCACTGGTACTGGTCGCAGTGGATATGTTGTTGTGAAACACATACAGTTCGCTTGATCCTGTTCCCGTCATTTCAGTCGGATAAACTGACAACAGTTCTGATGTCAGTTTATCCCCCAGGGCTATAGCCCTAATGTTATGCCACGGGTTTACCCGGTATAACATGCCCCAGTAATGCCTGCACGGGGGCAGTTTTAATGTCATTGTCAAACTGGCTGACGCTGTTCAGCCTGTCGATTTGTGCCTCTGTGAGATTCGCCCCTGAAAACCCCACATTACTGACGTACTGCGCCTGGGTCCGGGGGCCAATAATAGGGATACATTCCTGTGCAGCAACCCAGGCAATAGCTACCTGGTCCGGGCTTGCCCCGTTTTCAGTGGCTATAGCCAGAACCTCGTCAAGAATGGCGCTCCGCTGTTCGTTGTTTTCCGCCTGGAATACCTTTCCGCCCATCCCTTCTGCCCTGCCTTTTTCACCGGCGCGGTATTTGCCTGTGAGCATTCCACCGCCCAGCGGGGACCAGGTTATGGGTGTTATCTGCAGCGCCTGACAGGCTTTCAGCATGTCACGTTCGGGCTGACGTGAAACCAGACTGTACTGGAACTGAGAGGCGACAATCGGCACCGCGCGAGACAGCTCGGCAAGCGTTGCTGCGCGTGCCAGCCGCCAGGCCGAAAAATTGGACAAACCGGCGTAAAGAATTTTTCCGGCTCTGGACAGATCTTCAAGCCCCCGTACCAGTTCTTCTGACGGCGTAATATCGTCAGGATGATGAACCCAGTATAAATCGATACGATCGGTTTTAAGCCGCTTCAGACTCGACTCCACCGAAGACACCATCGCCCGGCGACTGTTGCCTGTAACCAGCCCGCCAGCTGCTTTAGATGCGCCGCTCGAATATTTTGTCGCAAGAAAGAAATTCTCTCTGCGTCCCTGAAGGAGGGCCCCCAGAAACTCTTCTGATTCACCGAACTGATACACATCAGCCGTATCTATAAAGTTACCGCCATCCTCTGCAAAAGCATCTAAAATCGCCCGACTTTCGTCTAACGATGCGCCGTATCCCCACCGCATGCCAAAATTTGCCGTTCCCAGGGCTACTGAAGAGACTCGAACGCCTGTATTGCCAAGGATCTGATATTTCACATTGTCACCTCTTGCTTATGTTTATAATTTACCATGTCTTTGAAGGAGACCCGGATTAGCGGGTATATGCCCATATATCATCTTATTCTTTTACGCTGACAACCTGCAATTCAGATTTGGTGAAAAATGTTCTGCAGCGCCATGACGTTGTCCGCGCCAAGACGTTCTTCAATGATGTGCTGGCAGCGCTGCCAGGACGGAAACGCGTCTCTGATAAGCGCTTCACCTTCAGGGGTGATAGAGACCTGCTGCTGCCTTTTGTCCATACCATCACGGTCAACCTGCAACCACCCCTGACGCGCCAGAACGGTGACGTTTCGTCCTACCGTAGAACGATCCAGCCCGGCGATATCACCGAGCCGGGTAAGGCTTACGGGATTATTGTTTATCACCAGCCTCATCAACGAATACTGAGCAATATTGATGCCATAGGCATCCAGCTCGGCATCGTAAATCGCGGTCATCTTACGTGTGAAATCACGCAGATTTTTACAGTAGCAGGGAGAACTCATATCCAGTGCCCATATCAAGATCAGATAACAAAAGGGATTTAAGAGCGTATACCCGCATTAGATCTGAGTCCAGAATGCGACACCGGAAAATAAACATTTGGTGCAGTGACTCCCTGGCTGAACCCGAAGGTTTATTGACCTGCTGGAAAGCGTTGACGCTGATCGCAATATGTGGGTATATACACGTATATTGTTATACCCGTAGTCAGCGGACAGCGCTTTGTTCAGAGAGGAAACATGGCCATTAATTCATCAACCATAGCATCGAGTTCACCGTCACGTATTCACCCGGCTGGCCTGCTTTCAATCGGGCTGGGCAGCATCCTGAGCTCACTGGACTTATTTGTCGTCAATCTTGCCTTCCCGTCGATCAGCCGAAGTTTTCCCGAACACCCCGAGGCCACACTGTCACTGATTCTGACGATCTTCTCAGTCTGTTTTGCCTCCACTCTGGTGCTGAGCGGCCGTTTTGCTGACCGGTACGGCCGACGGACTATTTTCTCGGTAGGTCTGGCCCTGTTTGGTCTGTCGAGCCTGTTCTGCGGGCTGGCGCCCACGCTCTGGATACTCATCGCCGCGCGGGCAATACAGGGGGTTGCTGCGGCCATGCTCATCCCGACAAGCCTTGGGCTACTACTGGGTGCATATCCTCAGGAGAAGCATAAGCAGATGATCGGGTTCTGGGCAGCCACCGGCTCGGTTGCGGCCGCGGCGGGCCCTGTCCTGGGTGGCTTTCTGGTTCAGGCGGACTGGCATCTGATTTTCTTCATCAACGTGCCCATCGTGATTGGGGCTCTCATCTGTACCCGATACCTGAAAGAAAGTGCACCGCATACCGGGCCTGCCCCCGATATTGCTGGAAGCGTACTCCTGACGTCAGGAATAGCTCTCCTCACCGCCACCATAGCTCATACTTCGGAATGGGCCACCCACAAAGCCGCTATTTTCGCGGGAAGTATGGGAGCCATCGTCGTTCTGACGGTATTTGTGTACCACTGCCTGAAATCCTCCCGTCCTCTTCTCGACCTGAGTCTGTTCCATTCCCGGGCTTTCACAACGGCAACAATAGGCATGGGATGTTTTTATATGAGTTTTGCCGTTATGTTACTTGGCGGCACGATGTTTCTGACCCAGGCATGGCACCTGACCGCCGCACAGGCAGGTCTTGCTTTTGCTGCGGGACCCGGCACCGCCGTTGTCGCCTCGCTGCTTATAGGGAGGGTAAAGGCCACTCCACAGAACCTTGCTGTCGCAGGCTCCGTACTGTACTTCCTGAGTGGACTCTGGTGGTTTTTAACGCTCAGCGACCATACCGATAATGCCTGGTTACTGAACTATTTGCCCGGACTGATTATGACCGGACTCGGTGCGGGTATCGCGCAGACGGGCTTTATGGCAGGTGCGGTTTCCGGGCTTCCGGCCCATATGTATTCGACAGGAACAGGGCTGATCAACACCTCACGCCAGATTGGTGCGGCGATCGGCGTTGCGCTTTTTGTTGCTCTAAGCGGTAAAGCTGCTGCACCCGAATCCTTCCATGCAGCCTGGCTGCTGATGAGCCTGTGTGGCCTTATTGCGGCGCTGTCGGCGAATTACCTGCGCCGCAAAATTTCCCCGAAAAAGTAAATGCCTCAGCAACACGGGAGCAAGTCAATGTCCGCTCCTGGCACAGGGCGGACATTCTGACTGCGCTGAAGGTCCGCTGTGAGCGAGAGGTGGACGTACAGAACGAATTTCATTACATATGAATTAAACATTTCTTCCCTGGGAACGTCGATTGTCGTTTGGGATAGCCAGGCTTTAGCCTGCTGGTAATCGTCAGTTCAGCCAGAAGAAAGAGTGTTCCGACAATGTATCCTGCACCTTTTTTACCATAATGATGAAGGCCTTCACCAAGTCACATCCTCAGGTGCCATTTCTGCATAAAGACTAAAACTGGCCATTCAAACAATCATCATTGTTGAATCAAAGTTAAACCCATATTAGTTTCATGGCATTCCATTTTTATCATGTCCTACGCGTTTTCCTCTCCTTTGTGTCTTTTTTATATGTCAATTTTGATTATGATGACTTAACACTGAAGTATCCATCAGTAACCCTTCTGAAGAAGGTGATACATATTTCCGCATATAAATCAATCAACTGAAACTTTCTAAAGGAAAGCAAATGAAACGTCCAAATTGGTTCCAGGTATCTGCAGAAGGCTCAAAAGCACTGGGAACGCTGCATCATTTCGCCACAACAGGAACAAATCTCCCGGAAGAGTTAATACATTTGGTTTTTTTAAGAGTATCTCAGATTAATGGCTGCGCGCATTGTATTGATATTCACACCCGCGATCTTATGAAGTGTGGCATGTCAGTAGAGAAAATAGTTCTGATTCCCGTATGGGAGGAGGCTACATATTTATTCTCGGATCTGGAGCAAGCGGCACTGGCATGGGCTGAAGAAGTTACCCGAGTAAGTGAGACACATGCTTCGGATGAAGCGTATTCTGCAGCGCTTTCAGTATTTGGTGAAAAAGATTTGGTCGATTTGACCATCGTTATTGCAACAATGAATGCACTTAATCGTATGGGCGTCAGCTTTCGAATGAAGCCGCTGGCCAGGGCATAAATTACCATTCGTTTTCTTCTCGCGATTGGTTACTCATTACCCCCAAAGTAAAAACCGCCGAAAGGCGGTTTTTACTTTTTTAACAGCTAGCGATGAATATAATCGATCTTAATATTCTTTTAAGCATGTATAATATTAGGTTAAAAATACACTATGAATACTATTCGTGTGGGATTATTACAACCTATGTAAGCTTATAATTAAAAAATAAAGCCGCCAACAAGAAGTGTTGTTGGCGGACATTTATTAATGTAATTCAGCACGATCCAGACCGTAAGCACTATCCATCGATCCTGGTGCCATCTGTGATAAAATCTGGAGACGATTCCAGGCGTTGATTACAGCAATGGTGAATGTTAACTCTGATACTTCCACTTCAGAGAAATGTTCGCGCAATTCGCTGTAAAGCGCTTCGCTTACACCATTATCACCAATGCGTGTCAACGCTTCAGTCAGTGCCAGAGCAGCTTTCTCTTTGGCGCTGAACAATGGCGATTCCCGCCAGATTGCAACGTGATAAAGACGCAGTTCACGCTCCCCATGCATTTTTGCTTCTTTAACATGCATATCCAGACAAAACGCACAATGATTCAACTGTGAGGCACGGATATCCACTAAGTGCTTAAGTTTTTTATCCAGCGAGATTTTTCCTAATGCCATAGAAGCATCGGCAAGTGTTTTAGCCAGTGCAGGAATGGTTTTAAAATGATTCACACGTGACGACATATTGTAATCCTCTTTTTAAAATAAACGATCAATGGTTTGCAGTGCATGGGATAATGCTGTAGTACGAGTTACGGGGTCATGCGTGCCGTCTACCCGAATAAATTGCACGTCGGTAATGCCAATATATTCAAGCGCTACGCGAATGTATGGCGTGAACTGGTCATCCGCTACAAATGGACCGTGGGCAAATACGCTGCCGCTGGCGACAACGCAATACACTTTTTTGCCGCTGACTAGCCCTATTTTTTTACCCTCTGGCGTAAAGGCGAAAGTTCGTCCGGCGCGGGTTATATGATCGAACCAGGCCTTTAGCACGGAAGGCAGGCCGAGGTTCCACATCGGTGATGAGATAACCAGTGTGTCACAATCAAAAAGCTGATCTACCAGTTGTTCCGAAGTCTTAATAGCGGTGAGCTGAGCTTCACTGCGTAGGTCTGGTGGGGTAAAAAAACCAGCAATGGTAAATGCATCAAGATGTGGTAGCGGCCGTTGAGCCAGGTCCAGAACTGATTCTTCAAGCCCGGCATGATACGCGCGTAATTTTTCTACCAGGCGTTCAGACGCCGCGCGGGATGACGATCCTGATAAATCCGGACTGACTTTAATGTGAAGCAGTTTCATCATTTTTTTCCTCAGGTGAGATCGCGATAAAAGTGCAGGCCGAGGGCGGTGTATCCGACACGCTGATAAAATGTCTGGGCTCCTGAATTACTCATGGCGGTATCAAGGACCATCTGACCACAACCGTATTCACGTGCGATTACCGCTAAGTGATTCAACAGCGTTGCACCCATCCCCTGACCGCGAGCCTCGCTCACTGTTACCAGATCGTCGACGTAACAGAATTGCCCGTGAATAAAATTTTCGAGTAGTCGATAACCGGCCAGCACTATTGGTTTGCCATCTTGCTCCAGTCCTGCAAGCCGATAGCCTTGCGCCTGCTGGCGCTGTACCTGGGCGATAAATTGTTTCTCATTCGTCAGTTTGCTGCGTAGTTCCCGCATCAGCGCAAAGCAACGGGCAAGGTCAGTAGCGGTGTCGTAATGTTCAATCTTCATGACGCCTCATAGTGAGTGGCTTAGTTAATAGCCATATCTTAATCTTGTATGTCTGATTAAAAAGGGTCATTATTGGACTTAGTTGGCAGGACATCTAAAGGTGCATTTCATGGGGTACAAAGAGATTTATGCCCGCTATCGTCAGCAGATTCAGGACGGTCTTCTGAAACCGGGAGCGCGCGTTCCCTCGATTCGTTCGCTAGCAAGCGAGTTGCAGGTAGCGCGAAAAACGGTAGAAACCGCGTATGAAATTCTTACTGGAGAAGGCTATTTCGTGAGTCTGGGGGCAAAGGGGACCTATATAAATCCGGAGCTCAGGCTTACTTCAACGGTCAGCGCAGACAACGCTGTATCGTCTTGTTCACTTAACACGCCGGTTAATGAAAGGAAGGGTGATCTGAGGCTCGGAATCCCTGCCCTGGATGAATTTCCCCATAAAAAATGGTTACTAATATCGGGAAAAGCGGCGCGAAGTCTTCGTCCAGAAGAAATGCTCATGCCCCCGGTAATGGGCTTTCAGCCGCTACGTGAGGCCATTTCAAGTTATCTCAATATTTCAAGAGGACTAAATTGCCGACCGGAGCAAATCTTTGTTACCAGCGGCTATCGGGCCAACTTACGGTTAATTCTGTCGGTACTTGCACAGCCTGACGATAAGGTGCTGTTTGAAGATCCTGGCTACTTTTATGGTCAGCAATTATTGAAGCGAATGGCATCCAACCTGCACTATATACCTGTTGATCGGCAAGGCATGGATGTTGATTATCTTCAGCGCTATCACAACGATGCACGCTTCGCTATCGTTACACCCACTCATCAAAGTCCGCTCGCAGTTAGCCTTTCATTACCGCGTAAGCATCAGCTGCTGGCCTGGGCACAGCAAAACAGTAGCTGGATAATCGAAGATGACTACGACGGAGAGTTTCATTACACACGAAAAGTCATCCCGGCGTTGAAAAGCCTCGATATGCATGACCGGGTTATTTATACCGGTACGTTTAGTAAAACGATAATGCCAGCTATGCGTATCGGCTATATGGTAATACCACAGGAGACGGTAGCCCGTTTCAGTGAACTGGGCGAAATCCTTGAAACGGGTCTGCCATTACTGCCGCAAAAAATACTTGCGCAATTCCTTAGCGAAGGGCACTTCTACCGTCATATAAAAAAGATGCGCTTACTCTATCAACAGCGGCGTCGCATGGTGCTTGAAGCAATTGAAACGAGCTTTCCAGGGTTATTTGAATTTGAGCTTACAGATGGCGGGATGCATATTGTTGCCTTCCTGCAACGTGGCATTGAAGACACTGCATTAGCTGCATTATGGACACAGCACGAGCTTTACGTCCGGCCACTCTCGAGCTGGTATACGCAGACACAGAAACGTTATGGATTAGTCATTGGATACACCAATATTCGTTCAACCGAAGAGGCGCAGAAAATTTTGCAGCGGGTTAAGGAAAAAACACTGGCGCTTATGCAGCATTAACTATTTTGATAGCCAGGTGTGAAGAATAACCTATTGTTTACCAGTATTGTTGCCTGAAAAAATTTAGTCGATCACTCTCTGTAAATGAGGGTCGACTAAATATGATCGTGATGGTACATGCGTTTTTGTAACATGAAGTTAGCCTGGTGTCAGTGCCCTTTATTTCCTACAGGAAATTATGTAGAGATAACGGGAATACCGTTTATAAGCCAAGCGTTCAAAAATAGAGCGGTTTTTTGAGTATATCTGGAATATTAGCGGATCTCAATTTCAGGAACGGCTGACATCCCGACGCGCAATAATTTTGCATCGGGTTGATTACCATCCAGCACTATTTTCACCGGTAAACGCTGGACGACTTTAGTAAAGTTACCCGTTGCATTGTCTGGCTGGATGGCTGAAAACGTTGCGCCGGTTGCAGGAGCGATACTATCGACATGTCCAGTAAACTTTTTGCCAGGCATGGCATCAATTTTAATTAAAACCTTCTGCCCCTGCTGAACATTTGCCAGCTGTGTTTCAAGATAATTGGCAGTGATGTAAGTTTGATGAAGCGGAACCACGGCCAGCAGACGTGTCCCTGCGTTAACGTAAGCACCGAGGCGCACCGAACGCTGGCCTACCATCCCATCGACTGGTGCAACAATACGCGTATAAGAAAGATTAACCCTCGCCTGACTGACCTTTGCCTGCGCGACTGCAACATCGGCCTCCGCCTGACGTAATGCAGCCCTCAACACGCCTACCTGTTTTTCTGCTGAGGTCAGAGCAGCTTCGTTCTGACGAACGACTGCGGATGCAGAACGCTGCGTTGAATGGGCTTTTTGTTGATCGTCCGCAGCGACGGTACCTCTTTGATAAAGCTTGTTAAAGCGTTCAGCGTTCTGACTGGCGTACTGCGCCGATGCCTGACTGGCTAAAAGGGTCGCTTTTGTCTGAGCAATAATGGATTGTTGCTGCTCCAGTTGCGCAAGGCTGCTCAGGTGTTTTGCCTCACTAAGCTGCAAATTAGCTTGCGCCATTTCAAGCGCTATTCTGTAGTCACGGTCATCCAGCGTGGCCAGTGTTTGTCCTGCTTTAACGCGTTGGTTATCTGCGACATAGATATTTTTGATATAACCCGATACTTTTGGTGCTACCAGTGTGTAATCCGCATTCACATAGGCATCATTGGTACGGGTATCATTATTAAGCATTGTCGACCAGACGAAAAATATCATCGTCAACATCAGGATTAATAATGCGCTGAGCAGAATCGTTCTTCTGGATACAGGAAATTTCATTTAACCACCTCTATTTTGTCATGGCAGGTTGAAAACGTGTCTGGGGCGGCCAGACACGTTTTGGCAGCCAGACGGTGAGTAATAACAACAGGACGGCAAAGCCAGTCATCATCAGGTAGCTGTCGGCCAGACTCAGAACAATTGCCTGATGTTTTAATAAGGTGATAAATCCAGCGATATTCTCGGCGTTGCTGATGCTGCCGTCTTGTAATAACGGGATGCTGCTACTGGCCTGCTCGCTGACCGGTGTCGATATCAACCATGGGCGGTTGGCTACGTTATTGACCAGAACATTAGAATGAAATTGTTCTCTGTGGTTTATAAACCATTCCACTAAAACGCCAGCAGCGATGCTTGAAAAATCCCGCACGGTATTGAACATAGCAGAGGCATAATGTCCTTCCGGGGGCGTCACAACGCTGGTTGCGCTCATAAGCAACGGTAAAATAATTGACGGTAATCCAATCGCCTGCAAAACCTGTATGGCCCAGAAATTCTGGCGTGCCCAGTCGCTGGTTATCTGCATACCCATCAGGCTGGCGGAAATCATCAGAGCAATCCCGAAAGCTATCATCCAGCGACAATCAACCCAGCGCAGACTAAGCAATGCGGCAACAAGCGGGGTGATAATTAACTGCGGGAGCCCAATGGTCAAAGCCAGCGGCGCAAATTGCGCTGTTCGAAAGCCCTCTACTTTGCCAAAGAAATTGGACGGCAAAGCCGAGCCAGCCAGCGCCAGTACCAGCACTACAGCAAGCGCTATCAGGCCATATGAAAAGTTACTTCTCTCCAGCATCTGTAATTTGAACAAAGGGAAGGGATGAAACCATTCATTAATCAGAAAAATCGCCAGGCAGACGATGGCGCCGGATAACAGACCATTAAATAACGGCGATTCAAACCAGTCCAGACGTCCACCCTGAGTGATGGCGATTATTAAAAACGCCATACCAGAACAGCCGGTAAGCATACCGAACAGGTCGATCTGTTTAAACCGGTCGAGGTGAAGCGGGTCCTGCGGCAAACCCCACCCAATAAATAGCATCGAAATCAAAATGGCGGGGACCACTTGCCAGAACATGAACATCCAGCTCACATCATCCGTCCAGAATGCCGCCAGTGAAGGCGCCACATTTGGACCAAAAGTCGCAGTCAGAGCATAAGCTCCAAGTCCATAAAGTTTTATAGATGGTGGCAGAAAACGCAGCGCTACAGTCATGAGCAAGGGAGGGAGTGCGCCGCTAAACAGGCCCTGTATCGTTCGCAAGAGAATAAACAACTGCGCATTCGGTAGTAAGGGTAAAAGTATGCCGCAAACCATAAAACCGCCAGCGCAACCAAGCGCCAATTTACGCAGCGAAAAAGTTACAGCAAACCATGGTGCGATCATCATCGCCACTACTTCCGCGGCCTGGTAGGCAGATGTAAACCAGCTGGCTTGATCATAACTCACGCCAATTCCGGCACGCACATCTACAAGCGCTATATCTATAACCCGGCCATTAAGGCCGGAGGTCAAGGCTGCAATCAGTACCCCCACAAACCCCATTGCAAGGCGCCAGGTAAAGGGGGGCGAGGGTGGGGTAGAACGCTGTGCATTCATACAAATTTCTCGTGCATAAAATCGATACGATGTACCGTATTGTGGTACATTGCGGCATCTTACATTGCGGTAGCGGCCATTGCAATGTGATAATTAATACATGAACTGAGGTAACAGGCTGTCCGCCGCCGGACAATAAGGAGCTCTATATGGCCGTAAATGCTTCAAGCTTTGAGGATGAAAAACCCGCGGGGATTCAGGTTATCGCCCGCGCAGCTGCAATTTTGAATGTGCTGGGTAAACACCCTGGCGGCATGAGTCTGGGAGAAATTGCGCAGGAGGTTGCTCTCCCTCGTTCAACGGTGCAACGTATTGTCGCGGCTTTAGATAGCGCTCAACTTGTGCGTAGCAGCGGTGCAGGTGGCCTGCGTCTGGGACCTGCGCTACTCAAACTTATTTCCAGCGTGCATAGCGATGTAGTGGATCTTGTTCGTCCCTTCCTGGAGCAGCTTTCGGCCAATATTAATGAAACAGTGACCCTGGCACGTGCCAGTGGTACCCAGCTGGCAATCGTCCATTACGTTGTAGCATCACGTGAATTACGTGTTGTACCTCGTATTGGACTTAATTTGCCGCTCTACAGTACTTCCGGCGGTCGTGTGTTACTGGCTATGGAAAGTGATGAAGATGTCCGCATACTGGTAGGCGAAGCCTATGAAGATTTAACCGGAGTGACAGTTAAAACTCTTCCACAGCTTCTGGAGCTGATCGCCGATGTTCGTGCCAATGGGCTGGCAATCGATCTGGGTGAAACTATCGAGGGCGTCTGCACGATAGCAGTAGCGCTAGACACACTTTTTGGTCGCTTTTCTATCTCATTGTTAGTTCCGGCGGCACGTTTCCATAAACATGAAACCTTTTATCGGCAAGAACTCATGCAATGCAAGGAGGCGATAGTTAATGAAATTGGAAGAATAATTTCAGTAGGAGAATAACTAACAACAGGAATAAGTGTTCTCAACGAAATTTGTTAGGCCGCTTGCACAGCCCGGCCCGGCCCGACCTGCCCTCAGTATTAGATACAACGATCAGTTAGTAATGGAGTTGACCAGCTTCCCGTTGATCAACACTAAGTACTGTTAGCTACTTCCACTTTTGGCACAGAACGGCCTATCAGTATTATAAAAATATTCAGATATATATCATTCCTCTGAACATACACAACTAACGGCAGAATCTCACGATGCTGCCGCTTTTTTATTTTTTTCAGGGGGGTAGTAATGAATAATTCTGAAGGTTTGAAGTCGTTTCACTAATCGCTTTATGACCTACCGTAGTGGGTATCAGCTGATTGCGCAGCAGGGCTATTGGTTCCTGCCGGTATCACCGGCATTAACATTGAAGACGACTAGGGCAGGCATGGAACTTTGAACCGGATGCCGGTGAAGGTCTTAACCGCTATACCCGCAAGCAGGCATCTGTACGGACGTATCCATCTGCTGGCTCCGCATGATTTACCAGCAACATTTAATCCTCCCGAACACTCATTATTACCGCATACGCCAGCCATCGCCGCTGGAATTTTTTTATTGACGGAGACATACCCATGACAACAGCGACAAAAAACAACCTCGCATCTGCTGCTAACGAATCCGAATTTGAACTGACCGTAACGCAGATACCCGACGAACAGCGTATCTGCTTCTGGCCGCAGTACTTTGGCTCTATCCCACAATGGATAACGCTGGAACCCCGCATTTTCGCCTGGATGGACCGCTTATGTGACGAGTACAACAGTGGTATCTGGTCCTTTTACACGCTCAGCAATGGCGGCGCGTTTATGGCCCCTGATGCTGACAGTGACGATAAATGGCATCTTTTCAACAGCATGAACGGTAATGGTGCGGAAATGAGCGCGAAAGCCGCAGGTATAGCTGTCTGCCTGATTGAATACAACCATCACGCCTGCCGTACAGAGTGTGATGCAATGACCGCGTACTATTACCGCCTGCGGGACTATGCCCTGCAGCATACAGAAGCCCACACCATCCTACGTATTATCGACTGACCAGAGGAACAACGAATGAAACAGCTTTCCTTTTTACCCGGCGAGATAACGCCACAGGACCGGCGTCTCATCCAGCGCGCCCTCAGGGTTCTGGACCGGCATCTGCATGAGCCCGGGGTAGCCTTCACCTCCACCCACGCCGTCCGGCAGTGGCTGCGACTGCATATGACCGCGCTTGAGCGGGAAGAGTTCCGGGTGTTGTATCTGGACAACCAGAATCAGCTTATTGCCCATGAGACGCTCTTTAGCGGCACGATTAATCGCACTGAAGTCCATCCCCGGGAGGTGGTTAAGCGCGCCCTGTATTTCAATGCCGCAGCGGTAATACTGGCGCATAACCATCCTTCCGGCGAGACGACGCCCAGCCAGGCTGATAAAGCTCTCACGCAGCGACTGGTACAGGTGCTTCAGTTGGTGGATATCCGCGTCCCTGACCATCTGATTGTCGGTGGCAGGCAAATCTATTCGTTCGCAGAACACGGTCTGCTGTGAGGTATGACATGAAAATTATTAGTAAACGCCGGGCAATGACGATATACCGCCAGCATCCTGAGTCCCGAATCTTTCGCTACTGCAGCGGAAAATATCAGTGGCACGGTAGCGTCTGTCATTACACCGGCAGGGACGTTCCGGATATCACCGGAGTCCTCGCGGTATACGCCGAACGCCGCCAGGACCGCAATGGGCCCTATACCTGCCTGATGAGCATCACCCTGAACTGACAATAGTGGAGAACTGTAATGAGCAACCCTACCAGGGGCCAGCACCGGGAGATTATACCGCGCCTGGGAGCCCGTCTGGTGCAGGAAGGCAACCGACTGCATTATCTGGCTGACCGGGCCAGCATCACCGGCAAGTTCAGTGACATCGAATGCCGGAAGCTGGATGAAACATTCCCGCACTTTATCCGCCAGATGGAATCGATGCTGACCACCGGCGAACTCAGCCCTCACCATGCCCACTGCGTTACCCTGTACCACAACGATTTAACCTGCGAAGCCGACACCCTTGGCAGTTGCGGCTACGTATACATCGCCATTTACCCCACTCAGCGTTAATTACCTTCACGAGAGCAAACATGAAAACTTTACCTGCAACAACTCAGCGGGCGGTGAAGCCCTGCCTGTCATCTGTGGCTGTCTGGCAAATGTTACTGACACGTCTGCTGGAACAGCACTATGGTCTGACAATAAACGACACGCCATTCTGCAATGAGGCTGTGATTAAGGAACACATCGATGCCGGTATCAC
This sequence comes from Enterobacter quasimori, assembly GCF_018597345.1. Lineage (NCBI taxonomy): Bacteria > Pseudomonadati > Pseudomonadota > Gammaproteobacteria > Enterobacterales > Enterobacteriaceae > Enterobacter > Enterobacter quasimori. The sequence continues at coordinate 1,711,652 of NZ_JAHEVU010000001.1, forward strand.
CCTTGCCGATGCCGTGAATTTTCTGGTAGAAAAATACGAGCTGGTTCGTATCGACAGGAAGGGATTTAGCTGGCAGGAACAATCTCCTTATCTCCGGGCTGTAGACATTCTGCGAGCGCGGCAGGCAACTGGCTTGTTGCGGCAAAGCCGTAACAACGTAGTACGATGAACATTGCGTACAACCTTCCCGATTTACATTTCTGAACTTCCTCCCTTGTTTACCTATTGCATAATGCGCCTGCTACTACCCGGCGGGCGCGTTATCTTTTTACGGACAAACAATCATGCAACCAGAAGTTGAAGTATTAACCGATCATAATGAGCTAATTTGTTCGAGCTTTATTGAACACATTGCCAACACATTAAATTTAGGAGTGGTGTAGACATGGACAACTAAACCTGCAGCCACGGATGTATAGTGAGCGAAGCCCTATCAGGCCTTTTTGGTCAGTAGATAAGATTGATCTTCGTTGATAGAATTTACTTACACCAGCTGTTACATGAAAATAATTTTTTGGTGGGAGAATGATAAGATCTTACGTAACAATTTTATTTTAATGGTGCCGATAATAGGAGTCGAACCTACGACCTTCGCATTACGAATGCGCTGCTCTACCAACTGAGCTATATCGGCCCTGAGAGGCCGGTTACGAGTGTAACCACGGGGCAAAAGGTTAGATCTAACCGGGTGATGCGTCAATGCCCTTTTGAATCAAACGGCTATTTTTGCATCACCCGTGATTATTTACGCACGAATCGTATCGTCGCCGAAGCCGATCCACTTGTACGTGGTCAGCGCTTCCAGCCCCATCGGACCGCGCGCGTGCAGTTTCTGCGTGCTGACCGCCACCTCAGCGCCCAAACCAAACTGGCCACCGTCGGTGAAGCGTGTGGAGGCATTCACATACACCGCAGAGGAATCCACTTCGTTCACGAAGCGATCGGCATTGCGCAGCGTACGCGTCAGGATGGCGTCAGAATGCTGCGTGCCGTGTTCACGGATGTGAGCAATCGCGTCGTCAAGGTCGGTAACGATTTTCACGTTCAGATCCAGTGACAGGAACTCGTCGTCGTACTGTTCCGCGTTGACGGGAACGACGTTAGCCGGGCCATCCTTAAGCAGCGCGAGCGCACTGGCGTCAGCATGCAGCGTCACGCCGCTCTCAGCCATCTGTTTGCTCAGAGCTGGCAGGAAGGTGTTCGCAATATCCTGATGCACCAGCAGCGTTTCTACGGTGTTACAGGTGCTTGGACGCTGGGTTTTCGCGTTAACGATAATCTTCAGCGCCGGTTCAATCTCAGCGCTGTCGTCGACTACGATATGGCACACGCCGATACCGCCGGTGATCACCGGAATCGTCGACTGCTCGCGGCACAGCTTGTGCAGGCCTGCGCCACCGCGTGGGATCAGCATGTCGATGTATTTGTCCATGCGCAGCATTTCGTTGACCAGCGCGCGGTCTGGGCTCTCGATCGCCTGCACGGCCCCCGCCGGTAAGCCACACTCTTCCAGCGCCTGCTGAATGACTTTCACCGTCGCGGCATTGGTGCGCCAGGTCTCTTTTCCACCGCGCAGAATAGCGGCGTTACCGGTTTTCAGGCACAGAGAGGCGACGTCAACGGTGACGTTTGGGCGGGCTTCGTAAATGACGCCGATTACGCCGAGCGGCACGCGGCGGCGCTCAAGACGTAAACCGCTGTCGAGCAGCCCACCATCAATGACCTGCCCTACCGGATCGGCCAGATTGCAGACCTGACGGACATCGTCGGCGATGCCTTTCAGGCGTGCCGGCGTCAACGCCAGACGGTCGAGCATCGCTTCGCTCAAACCGTTGCGACGGGCTTCCAGCAGATCCTGCTCGTTGGCGAGCAAAATTTCCTGGGACTGTGATTCCAGATAATCAGCGATTTTTTCCAGCACACGGTTTTTCTCGCGGCTGGAAAGGAGCGCCAGTTTGTAAGAGGCGGCCTTCGCGGCTGCGCCCATTTGTTCCAGCATGTTCTGGCTCCTTAACGAATAATCATGTCATCGCGATGTACAGCAACCGGGCCATACTCGTAGCCCAGAATGGCATCGATTTGCTGCGAATGGTGTCCCGCGATGCGGCGCAGCGCGTCGCTGTTATAGCGGCTTACGCCGTGGGCGATGTCGCGGCCTTCAAGGCTACGGATGCGGATCACTTCACCACGGGAGAAGTTGCCTGTCACGCTTTTAATTCCTTTAGGAAGTAATGAACTCCCTCGTTCCAGAATCGCGGCAGTGGCCCCTTCATCGACGACGAGTTCACCCGCAGGCGGCGCGCCAAATATCCAGCGTTTGCGGTTTTCCAGCGGGGACTCCTGGGCGTGGAAGCGGGTGCCGACAGAGATGCCTTCCATCACGTCGCCAATCACGCCCGGACGGCTGCCCGCAGCAATAATGGTGTCGATACCGGCACGGCACGCAACGTCGGCGGCCTGCAGCTTGGTGCCCATTCCACCGGTTCCGAGACCTGAAACGCTGTCACCGGCAATGGCGCGCAGGGCATCGTCAATGCCGTGAACATCGGTGATCAGTTCGGCTTCCGGGTTAGAACGCGGGTCGGCGGTGAACAGCCCCTGCTGATCGGTCAGAAGCAGGAGTTTATCGGCACCGGCCAGAATGGCGGCCAGCGCAGAGAGGTTATCGTTATCACCCACTTTAATTTCAGCGGTGGCCACGGCGTCGTTTTCATTAATAACCGGAACAATATTGTTGTCCAGCAGCGCACGCAGGGTATCGCGGGCGTTCAGGAAGCGCTCTCTGTCTTCCATATCCGCACGCGTCAGCAGCATCTGCCCGACGTGGATGCCATAGATAGAGAACAGCTGTTCCCAGAGTTGAATGAGTCGGCTTTGTCCCACGGCGGCCAGCAGCTGTTTAGAGGCTATCGTCGCGGGGAGTTCGGGGTAACCCAGATGTTCACGCCCGGCGGCAATCGCCCCGGAGGTCACGATAACAATACGATGCCCTGCGGCATGCAGCTGAGCGCACTGACGTACAAGCTCAACAATGTGGGCGCGATTAAGGCGGCGCGATCCGCCTGTTAACACACTGGTACCGAGTTTTACCACCAGCGTCTGGCTGTCACTCATGATTCTCTGCCGTTCAACGATAAGGGAAAATGATGTCGAACGAACGTTTTAACAGGACTCAGCCCCGTTGCCAACTGCCTTAGCACAAAGCAAAACACTTTGTTGCGCGGGATCAGGAAGCGTAGCGGCTGATTTTGACAAATTTATTACTGAAAAATTAAAACATACTTTTTTAAACATATTCTTAAATTGTCATAAAACGTTCACCCGCGGACGATAAAACCCTTCCTGTTTTTTCACGGAACATAAGCGTCGGCTTAGCGTTCAGCGAATATTAGCGCGTATATAAAACTCAGGATTGAAAATGAAAAAGAGCACTCTGGCATTAGTGGTAATGGGCGTTGTGGCTTCCGCATCTGTTCACGCAGCAGAGGTTTATAATAAGAACGGTAATAAACTGGACGTGTACGGCAAAGTAAAAGCAATGCACTACCTCAGTGATGATGACGCTAAAGACGGTGACCAGACTTATGTGCGTTTCGGCTTTAAAGGTGAAACGCAGATTAACGATCAGCTGACGGGCTATGGCCGTTGGGAAGCAGAATTTGCCGGTAACAAAGCCGAGAGCGACTCCTCTCAGAAAACGCGTCTGGCGTTTGCCGGTCTTAAATTAAAAGACTTTGGTTCTCTGGATTACGGTCGTAACCTCGGGGCGCTGTATGACGTTGCATCCTACACCGATATGTTCCCTGAGTTCGGCGGCGACGGTCTGGCGCAAACCGACAACTTCATGACCAAGCGTGCCTCAGGTCTTGCCACCTATCGTAACACCGACTTCTTTGGCGTGGTGGACGGTCTGGATATGACCCTGCAATACCAGGGCAAAAATGAAAACCGCGATGTGAAAAAGCAGAACGGTGATGGCTTCGGTACGTCTCTGAGCTATGACTTCGGCGGCAGCGATTTCTCCGTCATCGGTGCTTATGCTAACTCCGATCGCACCAACGAGCAGAACCTGCTGACGCGCGGTGAAGGTAAAAAAGCCGAAGGCTGGGCAACCGGTCTGAAATATGATGCCAATGATATTTATCTGGCTACTATCTATTCCGAAACCCGCAATATGGCCCCAATTTCCGGTGGTTTCGCGAATAAAGCGCAAAACTTCGAAGTGGTTGCGCAATATCAGTTTGACTTTGGCCTGCGTCCATCCGTTGGCTATGTTCAGTCTAAAGGCAAAGACATCGAAGGCATTGGCGACGAAGATATCGTAAAATATATCGACGTGGGCGCAACCTATTATTTCAACAAAAACATGTCCGCGTTTGTTGATTATAAAATCAACCAGATTGATGACGACAATAAGCTGGGCGTGAGCAGCGATGATATCGTCGCGCTGGGTATGACGTACCAGTTCTAATCGTGTGGAAATAAAAAAACCGGCTTGATGCCGGTTTTTTTATTGCCCGGTGGCGCTACGCTTACCGGGCCTACAGGATAGTGCATTTTGTAGGCCGGGTAAGGCAAAGCCGCCACCCGGCACTGTGGCATAATCAGGCAGTCAGCTTAACCGCCTCGCTGGAAAAATCATCCGCAGGCTCCAGCTTCAGATCCAGCGTTGCCAGCAGCGCGCTAGCCTTGCCGAGATACTCTTTCAGCGTATGCTCCAGGCGGTCGATCACTTCCTGATCTTTGATAGGGGCAGCTTGCCAGTAACCGTCTTTGTTAAACAGACCAAACTGGTAGCTATAGGTAAAGCGTTTTTCCTCTGCTTCCATTTCCATCCACCAGCCCCAGAATTCACGTTTTTCGGGTGCAGGCTTCACGTTGACGCAAACAGCCAGGCAGTCGAAAAAAAAGCGATTCTCTTCACACTGCTCTTCTCGAATATACGGGCCAAGAGCCATGAACTTCTTGATCAGTCTACTTTTCGGATGTCCACTCGGTAACGTCATTGCGATCTCCTTTTGTGAAGCCACTGTTTTACCAAACCATCAAAATTTAGCAATCTATTAACACAATCTCTGCGCGATCCAGCGCGTAATCTCTTTTAACGCCTTGTCAAAATTCTGATACACCGGGCTGAATGGCACTTCAAGCAATTTGCCATCCGAAGATGACGACGTGATTAAGCGCGACTCCTCCTCCGGGCTGAAGGGATCGTTTTTCCAGAAACCTGACAGCATCGGCGTTGGGCAGCGGCGTCCCAGCAACCCCTGCGTTTTTAACGAGTAGCGATTGAGCTCAACGCGCAGCGCTTCGTCTGATGCATCATGCATGCCAAGACGACTGGCCAGCACATCAAGGTACATCTCAGGCACGCTGCCCTGACGGGCAGGATCGCTAAGCAGCGCGTGAACCACCGGGCCCAGACAGGCCACGGCCTTCAGGCGCGATGTTTCAAGATAGGCCAGACGCACCGCGACGTTTGCACCAAAGCGGAAGCCAAATGCCGCCACGCGAGTGTGGTCAACCCACGGAATATTTTCCAGCGCTTTTAGCGCATGCTGGTGCAGCAGGCTGGAATCCTGAGTCAATTTCCACTTCGACGAGAAGCCTATAGAAGGCATGTCGAGCGTCAGCATCGCAATCCCTTTTGGTGCAAAGTAGCGCTCAAACAGGCTGTAATAATCAATTTGCAGGGAATCCAGCCCACCGCACATCAGTACGGTCGGAAACGGGCCGTCACCTTCCGGCATGTGCAGGAACCCTGTGACGGGTGTGCCACCTGGGATGCTGAACTCAAGCTCGCGCATCTGGCCGGGCAAACGCTGAGCCGCCTCTTCATATGCGCGGTTCGCCAGCGCCTGGGCCTGCTCCGCCAGCTCATCCCCTTTCAGATGTGGATACGCGGCAATGGCGTAGAGATTGGCCGCATGCAGCCAGTGCTTGCCGCTACGCGCGGCATCCTCTTCCTGGCTGGCTTTTTGCTGCCAGAGCATCGCCTGCTTCGACCACTCATAGATCCAGTTGCCGCCGCGATAGCCCACCACCGTATCGTAAAGCTCGCTGTCGGTCCGTTCAGATTCGCTCATGACGATACGCGCCTGCACGTCAAGGATTTCACGCGGATCGATACCGCGCCAGATCCACATCAGGCGGTTAATCATGCGATACCAGTGGGGCACGTTTTTACCGTCTAACGCAGACTGGACGGCAGGCATGGTCCCCGGATTAAACCGGCGCACCAGCGTCGACGTTTCAGGGTGTTTGAAACGGGGTTTGAAGAGAGTTTCGGTGAGATTCGCCTGCGTCATTGCGTTGCCTCCATGGATACGTCATATAACGTCCATTGTAACGCGTGGCAGGATAAAAAGAACAACGCCCGGCATTGCCGGGCGTGTAAAGTTACGTACTGGGATTAACGGCCTGAAATAGGCGGTACGAAGACCACGCCCATATCCCATGGCTGTTCAATCCAGGTATCCTGCGGGATATCAATCACGTAATCGTCAACCAGTGGGCGACCCGCCGGTTTTGCGAAGATCGTGACGAAGTGCGCTTTTGGATACATTTCACGGATAGCCACCGCGGTACCACCGGTATCGACCAGATCGTCAATAACGATGAAGCCTTCACCGTCGCCTTCCGCGCGTTTCAGCACGGTCAGCTCGCGCTGGTTGTCGTGGTCATAGCTGGAGATACATACGGTATCGACATGACGAATACCCAGCTCACGTGCCAACAGCGCCCCCGGTACCAGACCGCCGCGGCTAACGGCAATAATGCCTTTCCACTGCTCGGAAGGCATCAGACGCGCAGCCAGTTTGCGTGCGTGAATCTGCAACATGTCCCAGGTGACGACGTATTTTTCGCTCATGTGAAGTGTCCCAGCCTGTTTATATACGGCTTAAAAAGTGTTCGAGGGGGAAATAGGTTGCGCGAGATTATAGAGATCTGACGCACTAAAAACCAGTGTTTAGCGCCCCGAGCCTGAGTTTTTACATGCTTTATGCTACCCGCCGTCGGAGAAAGTGGTATTCTCAGTTTCATCTCGCAAGCCTGTCTTGTGGTAACTATTAACCTGCTAACCCTGTGACCTGCAACCCCGTTTGCAGCGCATCGACAAGGAGACTTATCGTGTCTGAACTGTCTCAATTATCTCCACAGCCGCTGTGGGATATTTTTGCCAAAATCTGTTCCATTCCACACCCTTCCTACCATGAAGAACAGCTTGCCGAACACATTATGGGCTGGGCGAAGGAAAAAGGTCTGCACGCCGAGCGCGACCAGGTTGGCAACATTCTGATCCGCAAGCCCGCCACCGCAGGCATGGAAAACCGTAAACCGGTTGTGCTGCAGGCGCACCTGGACATGGTTCCGCAGAAAAACAACGACACCGTTCACGACTTCACTAAAGACCCGATTCAACCGTACATCGACGGCGAGTGGGTGAAAGCGCGCGGCACCACCCTGGGCGCGGATAACGGCATCGGTATGGCCTCTGCGCTGGCGGTGCTGGCTGACGACAGCGTTGAGCACGGTCCGCTGGAAGTGCTGCTGACCATGACCGAAGAAGCAGGCATGGACGGCGCGTTCGGTCTGCAGGCCAACTGGCTGCAGGCGGACATCCTGATCAACACCGACTCCGAAGAAGAAGGTGAGATTTACATGGGCTGCGCGGGCGGGATTGATTTCATCTCTACCCTGCCGCTGTCTCGTGAAGCGATTCCTGCGGGCTACCAGACCTTCAAGCTGACGCTGAAAGGGCTGAAGGGCGGCCACTCCGGCGGTGATATTCACCTGGGTCTGGGCAACGCCAACAAGCTGCTGGCTCGCTTCCTGGCAGGCCATGCGGCCGAGTTGGATCTGCGTCTGGTTGATTTCAACGGCGGTACCCTGCGCAACGCGATCCCACGCGAAGCCTTCGCTACCGTGGCAGTACCGGCGGCAAAAGCCGACGAGCTGAAAAAACTCTCCACCGTATACCTGGATATCCTGAAAAACGAACTGTCGGCGAAAGAGAAGAACCTGGCCGTGGTGCTGGAATCCGTCTCCACGGATAAAGCCGCGCTGACCGCACAGTCTCGTGACACCTTCGTTCAGCTGCTGAACGCGACGCCAAACGGCGTGATCCGCAACTCTGACGTGGCAAAAGGCGTGGTGGAAACCTCCCTGAACGTAGGCGTGGTGACCATGAGCGACGACAGCGCGGAGATCATCTGCCTGATCCGCTCCCTTATCGACAGCGGTAAAGAGTACGTGGTGAGCATGCTGGAGTCTCTGGGCACGCTGGCGGGCGCAAAAACGTCCGCAAAAGGCAGCTACCCGGGCTGGCAGCCGGATGCAAGTTCTCCGGTGATGGCGCTGGTGCGTGAAACCTATCAGCGTCTGTTCAACAGCACCCCGAACATTCAGGTGATCCACGCGGGTCTGGAATGCGGCCTGTTCAAGAAGCCGTATCCGGATATGGACATGGTATCTATCGGGCCAACCATTACCGGACCGCACTCGCCGGATGAGCAGGTTCATATCGAAAGCGTTGGCCATTACTGGACGCTGCTGACGGAACTGCTGAAAGCGATCCCCGCTAAGTAATACCCTCACCCTAGCCCTCTCCCACAGGGAGAGGGTGAAAAACGCAGGCCCGGTAAGCGTAGCGCACCGGGCTTTTTTACAATCCCAATACCAGCTGCCGCTCTAACTGCGGATCCAGCAGCGTGACGTGCAATCCCACCAGCCTCACCCCTCGCCCGCCCCGGCGCTCTTCCCATGCCTTTTTTGCCGTCGCGATAAGATCGTCTTTATTCAGACGCGGCCAGACGTGTTCCTGCGTGGTTTGCTGGAAGTCGTTGAATTTGAGCTTGATGCCCTGCCGGGCGATCAGCAGGTCCGGCTTCACCTTGGTTAAGCGTCGCTCCAGCTCAGGGTAAAGCTGTTCCGTGATAATGGCCTCGCACTCGGACCAGTCATGAATATCTTCAATGAGGGTGCGCTCAACGCCGACGGATTTCCGCAGCCGTTCGCTGTTCACATCGCGATCGTCAATCCCCTGGCTGCGCTCCCACAGCACGCGGCCAAACTTTCCGAAGCGCTTGAGCAGCATGGCGAGGTCGCTTCGCTGCACGTCTTCGCAGGTGCGCAACCCCATGCTTTCAAGCTTAGCGGCGGAGACTTTCCCCACGCCGGGGATTTTACCGAGCGGCAGCGTTTTCAAAAACGCAGGCACCTCTTCCGGCGTGATGACGTACTGGCCGTTGGGCTTATTTAAATCGGAGGCAATTTTGGCGAGGAATTTAACGGGCGCGACGCCCGCAGACGCCGTCAGATTCAGCTCGTTGAAAATCGTCTGGCGGATCTCCTGGGCCATCAGCGTGGCGGAGCCGTGGCAGTGCACGCTGTCGGTCACATCCAGATAGGCTTCGTCCAGCGACAGCGGCTCTATCAGAGAGGTATAGCGGGAGAAAATTTCCCGAATATGAAGGGAAGCCTCTTTATAGGCGTCGAACCGCCCGGGCAGAAGCGTGAGATGAGGACAAAGCTTTAAGGCCATCGCCGTCGGCATGGCGCTGCGCACGCCAAATTTGCGCGCAGGGTAGTTGGCGGTGCTGATCACCCCACGCTGAACGCGGCTGCCGCCAATGGCGATGGGAATATCCCGCAGCGCCGGGTTGTCACGCATCTCCACTGCGGCAAAAAAGCAGTCCATATCGACATGGATTATTTTGCGCATAGTAAGCCCTCACTCATCACTGGATAAGTATACAGTAAATAAATGAGGGTTGAGAAGTATGCGTGGGAATTGTCGGGTGGCGGCTTTGCCTGACCCGACCGACAAAAACTTAAATAATGCGCTGCTGCTCGCGGGCCATTCTCTTTTTCCGCGCATCGCACGGTTCCGGGCAGTCGCAGACCTTTTCCATCCCAAGGGATGATATACCGCCACAGCTGCCCTGAATGCTTTTCCGCTTAACGATCCAGCCTAACGACATGCCGAGCACCACCAGCACAAACACCGCGAATGTTGCCAGAAACGTCAGCATCATCAGCCTCCAAAATCATCAAGCATGATGTTCTCATCTTCGACGCCAAGATCTTTAAGCATCTTAATCACGGCGGCGTTCATCATCGGCGGACCACACATATAGAACTCGCAGTCTTCCGGTGCCGGGTGCTGCTTGAGGTAGTTTTCGTACAGCACGTTGTGGATGAAGCCCGTATAGCCCGTCCAGTTATCTTCCGGCTGCGGATCGGAAAGCGCCACGTGGAAGGTAAAGTTCGGGTTCTCACGCGCCAGCTGTTCAAACTCGTCGTCGTAGAACATTTCGCGCAGGGAACGTGCCCCGTACCAGAAGCTGATTTTACGCTGGCTGCCGAGCCGCTTGAGCTGGTCAAAAATGTGCGAGCGCATCGGGGCCATACCGGCACCGCCGCCGATAAAGACCATTTCCGCGTCGGTATCTTTCGCGAAGAACTCCCCGAACGGACCGGAGATGGTCACCTTATCGCCCGGCTTCAGGGACCAGATGTATGACGACATCACGCCCGGCGGCGCATCCGGCACATTCGGTGGCGGCGTGGCGATACGCACGTTGAGCATAATAATGCCCTTCTCTTCCGGATAGTTAGCCATGGAGTAAGCGCGCAACGCCGGCTCTTTTACTTCGGAAACAAAGCGGAAGAGATTGAATTTATCCCAGTCGGCCCGGTACTCCTCAGGCACGTCGAAGTCGGCATACGCCACGGTGTGTGCCGGACAATCAATCTGGATATACCCGCCCGCGCGGAACGGGACGCTCTCCCCTTCAGGGACACGCAGCTTAAGCTCTTTAATGAACGTGGCTTTGTTATCGTTAGAGATAACCTCGCACTCCCATTTTTTGACGCCGAAGATCTCTTCCGGCAGCTCAATCTTCATGTTCTGGCGTACCGCGACCTGACAGGCCAGACGACAGCCCTCTTTCGCTTCACGCTTGGTGATATGCGACAGTTCAGTAGGCAGGATGTCACCGCCCCCCTCCTTCACCGTCACACGGCACTGCCCGCATGAGCCACCGCCGCCGCAGGCTGACGAGACAAAGATCCCATTGCCCGAGAGCGTATTGAGCAGTTTGTCCCCTGCCGGGGTACGGATCTGATTTTGCGGGTCATCATTGATATCAATAATGACATCGCCGGCGTTCACCAGCTTTGCACGCGCCGCCAGAATCAGACCTGACAGCACCAGAACAATCAGCGTGAACATCACCACGCCAAGAATAATTTCCATCTGTTAGCCCTTATAGCTGCACACCGGAGAAGGACATAAAGCCCAACGCCATCAGGCCGGTGGTGATAAAGGTGATCCCTAAGCCGCGCAGACCCGCAGGCACGTTGGCATATTTCATTTTTTCGCGGATCCCCGCCATGGTGACAATCGCCAGCATCCAGCCGATGCCGGAGCCGAAACCGTACACCACGGATTCGCTGAAGTTGTAATCGCGCTGAACCATAAACGAGACGCCGCCGAAGATGGCGCAGTTCACCGCGATCAGCGGCAGGAAGATCCCCAGCGCGTTGTACAGCGACGGGAAATACTTATCGAGGATCATCTCCAGGATTTGCACCAGCGCCGCGATCACCCCGATAAAGGTGATGAAGTTGAGAAAGCTGAGATCGACCCCTTCCACCAGCGCGCCGTCCCGCAGCACGAAGTTGTAGACCAGATTGTTAATCGGAACCGAAAGCCCCAACACAACGGTGACCGCCACGCCCAGCCCAAATGCCGTGGAAACCTTTTTAGACACGGCGAGGAACGTACACATGCCGAGGAAAAACGCGAGCGCCATGTTTTCAACAAACACCGCGCGCACAAACAAACTCAGGTAATGAGCCATTGTCGGTTACTCCTTTTCCTGCTGTTCTGGCTTCAGCGTACGAATCAGCCAGATCAGCAAACCGATAATGAAAAATGCGCTAGGGGCCAGCAGGAACAGACCGTTTGGCAGATACCATCCGCCGTTCTGCACCGTGTCCAGCACCGTGATGCCAAACAGCTTGCCGCTGCCAATCAGCTCGCGCAGGAACCCTACCGTCAGCAGGATCGCGCCGTAGCCGAGGCCGTTGCCGATACCGTCCATAAAGCTCGCGAGCGGCGGCATCTTCATGGCGTAAGCCTCTGCGCGGCCCATCACGATACAGTTGGTGATGATCAGCCCGACAAACACCGAAAGCTGTTTTGATGTTTCGTAGGCAAAAGCGCGCAGCAGCTGGTCGACCACGATCACCAGCGAGGCGATGATCGCCATCTGCACGATGATCCTCACGCTGTTGGGGATGTGGTGGCGGATCATCGAGATAAACATGCTGGAGAACGCCGTAACCAGCGTGACCGCCAGCGTCATCACCACCGCCGTTTCCAGCTTGGTCGTCACCGCCAGGGCCGAGCACACGCCCAGCACCTGCAGCGTGATCGGGTTATTGGCGAGCAGCGGGCCAATGAGCACCTTTTTGACTTCTTTCAGTTCACCCGTATCAGCCATTATTCAGCGCTCCTTCACGTACGTTTTTCAGGAAAGGACCAAAGCCAAGTTCGCCCATCCAGAAATCAAAACTGTGCTGCACCCCGTTTGAGGTGAGCGTCGCCCCTGAAAGGCCGTCGACGGCGTAGTCGTCACCCGGACGTGCCGCCCCTTTCATCACCTTCAGCGCGGGCTGACCGCTATCGTCGAGCACTTTCTTGCCAACAAACTGCGCGCGCCAGTTAGGGTTTTCAACCTCACCGCCCAACCCCGGCGTTTCGCCCTGATCGTAATACGTAATGCCTTTGACCGTGCGGCCATCCGTATCCAGTGCCACAAAGGCATACATCATTGACCACAGCCCGTTGCCGTAGATGGGCAAAACCACTTCCTGTACGCGTTTTTGCTCGTCACGCACCAGGTAGATCTCCGCGATGTTGCTGCGGCGCTTTATACCTGCCGGATCCTGCGATGCGTCAAGCACGGTGCTCATCTGCGGATCTTTCAGCGCCAGCGCCTGGTTATACTTCGCCGGGTCTTTATCCATCAGCTCACCGGTTTTTAGATCCACCAGCCGCGCGGTAATACGTTCGGCAAACACGTCTGCGACGTCGTCCTTGGTCATGCCTTCCTGCATCAGCCCGGCCACGGCGAGAATGTTACGCTGTTTATCCAGCGCGCGTTGCTCCTGCTGCAGCGGTTTTAACCCCACGGCAGACCCTGCTACCACAATGGAACAGACCAGACACAGTACCAGCACCACCAGCAGCGTTTTGCTGATGCTGTCGTTATTTTTAACCTCAGCCACGCGCCTTCCTCCGCTTAATGTTGGCGCGCACGACCAGATAGTCGAACAGCGGCGCAAACAGGTTGGCAAACAGAATGGCCAACATCATCCCTTCCGGATAGGCCGGGTTGACCACGCGAATCAGGACACACATCACGCCGATCAGCACGCCGTAGCTCCATTTACCCTTATCGGTAAACGACGCCGAGACGGGATCGGTCGCCATGAACATCATGCCAAACGCAAAGCCTCCCAGCACAAGGTGCCAGTACCACGGCATGGAGAACATCGGGTTAGTGCTTGAACCAATGAGATTGAACAGCGTTGCGGTAAGCACCATGCCGAGCATGACGCCGGCGACGATGCGCCAGGAGGCCACGCGACCAAAGAGAATGATTGCGCCACCAAGCAAAATCATCAGCGTCGAGACTTCCCCGATGGAACCCGGAATGTTGCCCATAAAGGCATCGAACCAGGTGACCGGCTGGCCGGTAGCATTGTTAACCAAGGTTTCGCCGCCGCCTGCCGCCCACTGCGAAAGCGGCGTCGCGCCGGAGAAACCGTCGGCTGCCGTCCACACCAGGTCGCCGGAGATCTGCGCCGGATAGGCAAAGAACAGGAACGCACGCCCCGCCAGCGCCGGGTTGAGGAAGTTGCGTCCGGTCCCGCCGAAGATCTCTTTGGCAATCACCACGCCAAAGCTGATCCCCATTGCCGCCTGCCAGAGCGGCAGCGTTGGTGGAACAATCAGAGCAAACAGAATGGAAGTAACAAAGAAGCCTTCGTTGATCTCATGTTTGCGAATAATGGCAAACAGCACTTCCCAGAAGCCGCCCACAATAAAGACCGTGATGTAGATCGGCAGGAAGAAGACCGCGCCCAGCGTCATCATACTCAGCCAGCCCGCGTCGGCCGCAAAGCTTACCCCCAGAGACTGCGCCAGGCGGTAATGCCAGTCGGACTGGATCACCTGCGCCAGCTGCTGTGCATCGTACATGTGGTGCAGTGCCGGAATGGTCTGCAGGCCGACGTTGTACATGCCCCAGAACATGGCCGGGAAGACGGCAAACCACACCAGGATCATCATTCGCTTGAGATCGATGGCGTCGCGCACGTGCGCCGCCCCTTTCGTCACCAGCCCCGGCGTGTAGAAAATGGTCGTTGTCGCTTCGTACAGCGGGTAGTACTTTTTGAGCTTCCCTTCGGTAAAGTGCGGCTCAATTTTTTCAAAGAGGTGTTTTAAGCCCATCGTTATCCTTCCTGCTCAATGCGGGTTAACACCTCGCGCAATACGGGTCCGTATTCGTATTTGCCTGGACACACATAGGTACAGAGCGCCAGATCTTCTTCGTCCAGCTCCAGGCAGCCCAGCGCCTGCGCGCCGTCGGTATCGCCGGCAAGAAGATCGCGCAGCAGCACGGTAGGCAAAATATCCAGCGGCATGACGCGCTCGTAGTTACCAATGGGTACCATCGCACGCTCACCGCCGTGGGTGCTGGTGGAGAAGTTGAAAAGCTTATGGCGCAGGAAGTGACCCAGCGTAGTGCGGGTTACGGAGTATTTTTCTGCACCAGGCAGAACCCAGCCGAACAGCTCTTTCTCACGCCCTTCCTGAACGATGCTCACCTGCAGATGGAAGCGCCCCAGATAAGCCTGCGCGCCAACGGCATGGCGGCCGCTAAGTACCGAACCGGAAATCAGGCGGTTTTCACCCGCTTTTGTTTCATCGGTCAGCAGTTCATTGATATCTGCACCTTGTAGCGTCTTCACCAGACGTGGGTTTGTCGCCTGCGGTCCACCAATGGCGATCGTGCGTTCTGCACACAGCTCACCCGTGGTAAAGAGCGTACCTATGGCAATCACGTCCTGATAATTCAGATGCCAGACCTGTTTTGTCAGGCTCACCGGTTCAAGGAAGTGGATATGTGTGCCAACCAGCCCCGCCGGATGCGGGCCAGCAAACTCATTAAACGTTACCTGCCCCTGCGGATGGCCGCCAAGCTTGCCGCCGCTCGCCTGGCAGACGTGGACCTTCCCGGGCGTCAGACGCGTTAAAAGGGTCAACCCGGCATCAAACGCCTTGCGCTGCGCCAGGATAATAGGCTGCGGATCCGCACTGAGCGGATTGGTGTCGATGGCGGTAACGAAAATAGCCGCCGGTACGGTTCCCGGAACCGGTGACTTGCTAAAGGGGCGCGTGCGAAGTGACGTCCACAACCCCGACGCCAGCAGCTGCGCCTCGACGGCTTCGCGGCTAAGCGTCGCGAGGTCGGCCATATCAAAACGCGCAAATTCGCGCTGCTCATCGCCTTCAAGGCGGATCACAACGGATTGCAGTACGCGGCGTTCACCGCGATGAATCGCCACAACGGTGCCGCTGGCCGGGGCCGTAAACAGGACGCCCGGATTTTTTTTATCCTCGAAGAGCGCCTGGCCTTTTATGACGCGATCGCCCTCTTGCACCAGCATTGCCGGGCGCATCCCCACATAATCGTCGCCCAAAATAGCGACATGACGAATGCTGGCCCCTTGCGCGACGTGCTGATCGGGCACACCGGAGATAGGCAGATCAAGTCCTTTTTTTATTCTAAACATGTAGTTAGCAGGTATCCATGAACAACAATCCAGAGGGAGTGAAGTGTACCATTTTCGTCCCTAAGGGGGCAGAGGATCCGCCTCCTGACGCGCCAAAATGCGAGCTATTACGCAAAGTTCCTGGAGTCAGGACGATTTGAATGGGTTATAAAGTAAAACTAATTTGTAAACACAAAGGTTGGCTCTTGCGAAAATCTTTATCGGTGCTAATGTGAGCGCTCCTGTCCAGATTAATCTGATTTCGGGTCTCTTTTGCCGTCCTGGCAATTTGGTCATGGTTTTATCAAGGAACTAGTAGTATGCGTAAAATCGCATTGTTCATTGCGATGCTTCTGATGCCGTGCATGTCGTTTGCCGGACTGCTCAGCAGTAATAGCTCAACGACGCCGGTTAGCAAAGAATATAAACAACAGCTGATGGGATCCCCGGTTTATATTCAAATCTTCAAGGAAGAACGCACTCTCGACCTGTTTGTGAAAATGGGTGAGACATATCAGCTGCTTGATAGTTACAAAATTTGTAACTACTCCGGCGGTTTGGGGCCAAAACAGCGTCAGGGCGATTTCAAAAGTCCGGAAGGGTTTTACAACGTTCAGCGTAATCAGCTAAAACCTGACAGCCGCTTCTATAAAGCCATTAACATCGGCTTCCCGAATGCCTATGACCGTGCACACGGTTATGAAGGTAAATACCTGATGATCCACGGTGCCTGCGTGTCTGTCGGCTGTTATGCGATGACCGACTCCGGCATTGATGAGATTTTCCAGTTCGTAACGGGCGCGCTGGTCTTTGGGCAGCCTAACGTACAGGTCAGCATCTATCCGTTCCGCATGACGGACGCCAACATGGCGCGTCACAAGTACTCCTACTACGCGGATTTCTGGAAACAGCTCAAGCCAGGTTACGACTACTTTGAGCAGACCCGCAAGCCACCGGTGGTCTCTATCGTCGATGGCCGTTACGTGGTCAGCAAGCCGCTGAGCCACGAAGTCGTCCACCCGCAGCTGGCGTCAAATTACACGGTCCCCGAGACAAAATAGTACCCACTCGCCTGGCATAATCTTTTGCCAGGTTTCGTTGCCCGTCAGCGGCTGCGTAGCAATGACTGTGACCACATCGTTCGGTGTGGTCTCCTTCTGAAAGTCTATCTCCACATCCTGATCGAGCAGCGTCGCAACGCCAAACGGCGCGCGGCGGGTGATCCAGAACAGATTCGTTGAGCAGAACGCCATCACGTAGCGGCCGTCAGAGAGCAGCATGTTGAACACGCCTTTTTCACGCAGCTCAGATGCCAGCGTCGCGATGTATTTGAACACGGCAGCCATGTTGCCGGGCGTGCGGGGATAGCGCTCCGTCAGCTTGTGCAGCAGCCAGCAGAAGGCTTTTTCACTGTCCGTTTCACCGACCGGACGGAAGTTTCCCGTCTCCAGCGACTTATAGCCCGTAAGCTGCCCGTTGTGCGCGTAGGTCCAGTTACGGCCCCACAGTTCTCGGGTAAACGGATGGGTATTTTCCAGCGCCACTTCGCCGCGGTTAGCCTGACGGATGTGGGCGATCACCGAGCGGGACTTGATGGGGTAGTCCTGCACCAGTTTGGCAATCGGTGAGTTAAAGCTGGGCTGTGGATCTTTGAACGTGCGACACCCTTTGCCTTCGTAGAAGGTGATGCCCCAGCCGTCTTTATGCGGCCCGGTTCCTCCACCGCGCTGAACCAGCCCGGTGAAACTAAAGCAGATATCGGTTGGCACATTGGCGCTCATCCCGAGCAGTTCGCACATACGTCACCTCCACAACAGCGGGGGCAAGAGTGCCCCCAGCGAAGTCTTACTTAACCATCTCTTTTTCGATCAGCTGGATCAGGATGTGGATCACTTTGATGTGAATTTCCTGAATGCGGTCAGCATAACCGAAGTGCGGAACGCGAATTTCAACGTCCGCCGTACCGTCCATCTTACCGCCATCTTTACCCGTCAGGGTGATGACTTTCATCCCTTTTTCACGCGCGGCGGCGATCGCTTTGATCACGTTGCCGGAGTTGCCGGAGGTTGAAATCCCCAGCAGCACGTCGCCTTCACGGCCTACCGCTTCAACGTAGCGGGAGAAGATGTGGTCGTAACCGAAGTCGTTGCCTACGCAGGAGATGTGGCTCACGTCGGAAATCGCAATCGCCGGGTAGCCCGGGCGGTTTTCGCGATAGCGTCCGGTCAGCTCTTCTGCGAAGTGCATGGCGTCACAGTGGGAGCCACCGTTACCGCAGGAGAGCACTTTGCCACCGGCTTTGAAGCTGTCGGCCAGCAGGACCGCTGCGCGCTGAATAGCGTGAATATTGGCATCATCTTTCAGAAAGTTCGCCAGCGTTTCCGCCGCTTCGTTCAGTTCGTTACGAATAAGATCCTGGTACATGAGGATAATCCTTCAGTATTGATGAAATAACACAGTGGAGTGTACCGGATAGCGTCAAAAGCGAGAAGCTAAAGCCATGCGAAACGTCCGGCGTTTTGTTTTTTCGTGCCGACGAAAACGCGAACAATGTGAACCAGGTTGTAATTATTTTGTAAACACATTGCTAAAGGAATTTACATCAACTACAACCATATCATCACAAGTGGTCAGACCTCCTACAAGCAAGGGAGCTTTTCTTTATGATGATTTTGAGCATTCTCGCAACCGTTGTTCTGCTCGGTGTGTTGTTCTATCACCGCGTAAGTTTATTCCTGAGCAGCCTGATTCTTCTGGCCTGGACGGCTGCGCTTGGCGTCGCAGGTCTCTGGAATATCTGGCTTTTAGTCCCTCTTGCCATCATTCTTCTGCCGTTTAACCTGGCGCCGATGCGTAAGTCGATGATCTCCGCGCCGGTGTTCAAGGGCTTCCGCAAAGTGATGCCGCCAATGTCGCGTACCGAGAAAGAAGCGATTGATGCGGGCACTACCTGGTGGGAAGGCGACCTGTTCCAGGGCAACCCGGACTGGAAAAAGCTGCATAACTACCCGCAGCCGCGCCTGACCGCGGAAGAACAGGCCTTTATTGACGGTCCTGTAGAAGAAGCCTGCCGTATGGCGAACGACTTTGCCATCACCCACGAAATGGCCGACCTGCCGCCAGAGCTGTGGGCGTACCTGAAAGAGCATCGCTTCTTCGCGATGATCATCAAGAAAGAGTACGGCGGTCTGGAGTTCTCCGCTTACGCTCAGGCTCGCGTCCTGCAAAAGCTGGCAGGCGTTTCCGGGATCCTGGCGATTACCGTTGGCGTGCCTAACTCCTTAGGCCCGGGCGAACTGCTGCAGCATTACGGTACGGAAGAGCAAAAAGATCACTACCTGCCGCGTCTGGCACGCGGTCAGGAAATTCCGTGCTTCGCGCTGACCAGCCCGGAAGCGGGCTCCGATGCGGGCGCGATCCCGGATACCGGCGTGGTCTGCATGGGCGAGTGGCAGGGCGAGCAGGTGCTGGGCATGCGCCTGACCTGGAACAAGCGTTATATCACCCTGGCGCCTATCGCCACCGTACTGGGTCTGGCCTTTAAGCTCTCTGACCCGGAAAAACTGCTGGGCGGCGATGAAGATCTGGGCATTACCTGTGCGCTGATCCCAACCTCTACCCCAGGCGTTGAAATTGGTCGTCGTCACTTCCCGCTGAACGTGCCGTTCCAGAACGGTCCGACCCGCGGCCAGGATATCTTTGTGCCGATTGACTACATCATCGGCGGTCCGAAAATGGCCGGTCAGGGCTGGCGTATGCTGGTGGAATGTCTGTCCGTGGGCCGCGGCATTACCCTGCCGTCGAACTCAACCGGCGGTCTGAAGTCGGTCGCGATGGGGATTGGCGCTTACGCCCATATCCGCCGTCAGTTCAAAATCTCCATCGGCAAGATGGAAGGAATCGAAGAGCCGCTGGCGCGTATCGCGGGCAATGCCTACGTGATGGATGCCGCTGCTTCTCTGATTACCTACGGCATTATGCTGGGCGAAAAACCGGCCGTACTGTCCGCCATTGTGAAGTACCACTGTACCCACCGCGCGCAGCAGTCGATCATTGACGCGATGGATATCGCAGGCGGTAAAGGCATTATGCTCGGCGAAGGCAACTTCCTGGCGCGCGGCTATCAGGGCGCACCGATTGCCATCACCGTGGAAGGGGCAAACATCCTGACCCGCAGCATGATGATCTTCGGTCAGGGCGCAATTCGCTGCCATCCATACGTTCTGGAAGAGATGGCCGCCGCGCAGAACAACGACGTGGATGCCTTCGATAAGCTGCTGTTCAAACATATCGGTCACGTGGGCAGCAACAAGGTGCGCAGCTTCTGGCTGGGCCTGACGCGCGGCCTCACCAGCGCGACGCCAACCGGCGATGCGACCAAACGTTACTACCAGCATCTGAACCGACTGAGCGCCAACCTGGCTCTGCTGTCTGACGTCTCCATGGCGGTGCTGGGCGGAAGCCTGAAGCGTCGCGAACGTATCTCCGCCCGTCTGGGTGATGTGCTGAGCCAGATCTTCCTGGCCTCTGCGGTCCTGAAGCGCTACGACGATGAAGGCCGTCAGGAAGCGGATCTGCCGCTGGTGCACTGGGGCGTACAGGATGCGATGTATCAGGCTGAACAGGCCATTGACGACCTGCTGGCGAACTTCCCGAACCGCTTCGTGGCGGGTGCCCTGCGCGCGGTGATCTTCCCGACCGGTCGTCACCACCTGGCGCCGTCCGACAAGCTGGACCACAAGGTGGCGAAGATCCTGCAGGTTCCGAGCGCAACCCGCTCCCGTATCGGTCGTGGTCAATATCTGACGCCGACGCCGCATAACCCGGTGGGTCTGCTGGAAGAGGCGCTGCTGGACGTGATGGCTGCCGATCCGATTCACCAGAAGATCTGTAAACAGCTGGGCAAAAACCTGCCGTTTACCCGTCTGGACGAACTGGCAAAACAGGCGCTGGCCGGTGGCATTATCAGTAAAGATGAAGCCGCTCTGCTGGTGAAAGCCGAAGAGAGCCGTCTGCGCAGTATTAACGTGGATGATTTCGAACCGGACGAGCTGGCGACGCAGCCGGTAAAGCTCCCGGAGAAGCACCGTAAACCTGAAGCAGCGTAACGCGTTTCGCTTGTACAAACCCCGCCTCGCGCGGGGTTTTTTATTGCCACATTTTCTCGTAATGACGTGCTACAGTGTCAAAAAGCGGTCTTTTGAGGAGTCTGTATCGTGCCTGGCTTGAAGATTTCGATTTTGCAGCAACCTTTAGTGTGGATGGATGGCCCCGCCAACCTGCGCCACTTCGATCGTCAACTGGAAGAGATTACCGGGCGTGATGTGATTGTCCTGCCGGAGATGTTCACTACGGGTTTTGCCATGGAAGCGGCGAAACAGTCGATGCCGCAGGATGAGGTGGTCGCCTGGATGCAGACCAAAGCGCAGGAGACCAACGCGCTCATTGCCGGTAGCGCCGCGCTACAAACCGAACGCGGACCGGTGAATCGCTTCCTGCTGGTGGAGCCGGGAGGAAAGGTGCACTTCTACGATAAGCGCCACCTGTTCCGCATGGCGGATGAGCACCATCACTATGAAGCGGGTAACGAACGCGTGGTGTTCGAGTGGCGCGGCTGGCGTATTTTGCCGCTGGTCTGCTACGACCTGCGCTTCCCGGTGTGGTCGCGCAACCGTAACGATTACGACCTGGCGCTGTATGTCGCCAACTGGCCTGCGCCGCGCTCGCTGCACTGGCAGGCGCTGCTGGTGGCGCGCGCAATTGAAAACCAGGCGTACGTGGTGGGCTGTAACCGCGTGGGAACCGACGGCAACGGGCATCACTACCGCGGCGACAGCCGGGTGGTGAATCCACAGGGCGAGATTATCGCCACCGCCGAGCCGCACCAGGCGACGCGCATTGATGCGGAGCTGTCGTTGACGGCGCTGAAGGAGTACCGGGAGAAGTTTCCGGCGTGGCAGGATGCGGATCCGTTTAGCATTGGTTGAATGATAGCCGGGTGGCGGCTACGCCTTACCCGGCCTACAAAGAGCACAGCGTAGGCCCGGTAAGCGCAGCGCCACCGGGCGTTAATTAACTCACCAGCGCCTGCCCGTCCTTGCGGCTTTCCGTCGCGGCCACGTAGTGCCCTTCCGGCAGGCGATAGATCACCTGCGCCCCGCCGAAGTTGTAATCCTGAAGCGGATCTTCCACCACGATCTGATGCCCGCGTTCGCGCAGCGCGGCAATCGTATTGCGATCGAACGTTGATTCAACGATCACCTCCCTGCCCTGCACCACGCGCCAGCGCGGGGCATCGATTGCCGCCTGCGGGTTTTGCCCGTGCAGCATGATGCGCAGCGCCATCTGCATGTGCCCCTGCGCCTGCATCGGCCCGCCCATTACGCCGAAGGACATCAGCGGCTGGCCGCTGCCGTCCATCGCAAAACCCGGAATGATGGTGTGGAACGGACGCTTACTGCCCGCCAGCACGTTCGGGTGATTTGGATCCAGCACAAACCCGCAGCCCCGGTTTTGCAGGCTGATCCCGGTATCCGGCACCACGATGCCTGAACCAAAGCCCATATAGTTGGACTGAATGAACGAGACCATCATCCCGCTGGCGTCGGCGGTGCTGATGTAGACCGTGCCGCTCTGCGTCGGGGAGCCGTAGACAAAATCAGAGGCTTTATCGTGGTCGATAAGCGCCGCGCGCGACTTCAGATAATGGTCGCTCAGCAGCTCTTTCGCCGCGAACGCCATGTGTTCTTCATCCGCCACGTAGCGGTCGAGATCCGCCAGCGCCAGCTTCATCGCCTCAATGGACAGATGCAGAGACTGCACGGAATCCGGGTGATGCTTCTCAATGCCGCACTGCTCAAGAATGCCGAGCGCAATCAGCGTGGCGATCCCCTGGCCGTTTGGCGGCAGCTCCTGCACCGAACCGCCCACGAAGTCGCGCGACAGCAGCTCGACCCAGTCCACGCGGTGGTTTGCCAGGTCCTCAGCCGTCAGGTGCGCACCGTGCTCTTTGGCAAAGGCGGCTATTTTCTGCGCCAGCTCGCCGCGGTAAAAGGCGTCGCCGTTGGTTTTCGCAATCAGCTCCAGCGAGTTCGCCTGCGCCGGGTTACGGAAGATTTCCCCCACGCGCGGGGCGCGGCCTTCCGGCGCGAAGCAGGCGCTGAAGCCCGGCTGATCTTTCAGCTTGTTATAGCCGCGCTGCCAGAGATGGCCAATCAGCGGGGAGACCGGGAAACCGTTGCGCGCGTAGTCAATGGCGGGCTGCGCCAGGGTGGTCAACGGCAGCGTGCCGAAGCGCTCCGCCAGAGCGACCCAGCCGGATACCGCCCCCGGCACGGTCACCGCGTCCCAGCCGATTTCCGGCACCGCGGTTTTACCGGCAAAGAGATCTGCATGCCAGCTGGCCGGCGAGCGGCCCGATGCGTTCAGACCGTGAAGCTTTTCACCGTCCCAGACGATAGCAAAGGCGTCGCTGCCGATCCCGTTGCCGGTCGGCTCAACCACCGTCAGCGCCATCGCGGTGGCAATCGCCGCATCGACGGCATTCCCCCCCAGCTGCAGCATTTTCATGCCCGCCTGCGCCGCCAGCGGCTGCGACGTCGCAACGGCGTTATGGCCCAGCATCGGCGGGCGTCGTGAATCGTAACCGGACGTAAAATCAAGCGTTTTGGTCATCATGACTCCTTAGTCGTGGCGCGGATCGAGCGCGTCGCGCAGCCCGTCGCCGAGTAAATTAAAGCCCTGCACGGCAAGGAAAATCGCCACGCCGGGGAACACGGACATCCACGGCGCCTGCTCAAGAAACCCTTTCGCGGTGTTGAGCATGGAGCCCCAGGAGGGGTTGGGCGGCTGCTGTCCCAGCCCTAAAAACGACAGGCTGGCTTCGGCGATAATCGCCGAGGCAATCGCCAGCGTGGCCTGCACCAGGATCGGCGACATTACGTTTGGCAGGACGTATTTAATGATGATCCAGCGATCCGGCAGGCCAATCGCCCGCGCGCCGTCGATGTACTCTTCGCTGCGAATGGCGATCACCTGGCCGCGCGTCAGGCGGGCGAAGATCGGCATCGCCGAAAGACCGATGGCGATCATCGCGTTGGTCAGGCTCGGGCCCAAAAATGCCCCCAGCGCGATCGCCATGATCAGGAACGGACAGGCCAGCAGCGCCTCGATAAAGCGCGAGATCACCCCGTCCCACATCTTCTGGAAGTAGCCCGCCACCAGCCCCAGCGGCACGCCGATAACCACCGCAATCACCACCGACATACAGCCCGCCATCAGCGAGGTGCGCGCCCCCCAGATAATGCGGGATAAAATGTCGCGCCCCAGCTCGTCGGTGCCGAACCAGTACATCGCCGACGGCGCTTTGCGCACCGCCAGAAAGTTGGCTTTAACCGGGTCGAACGGGGCAATCCACGGTGCCAGCAGCGCCACCAGCACAAAGAACCCCACTACCACCGCCCCAATCACCGCGCTTTTATTGCCGAGGAATTTCTTCAGCACCCGGTTCTGCGCGCGCGGCAGCGCGGGGGCAACGGTTTGCGTTGTCAGTTCCGCCATGGTTAACCTCGCATTTTCGGGTTGATAAGGACGTAGAGCACGTCGGCCAGCAGGTTGAGCATCAGGAAGCCAATCGCCACGATCAGCACCACGCCCTGCACCACCGCGTAGTCACGGTTGAATACCGAGTCGACGATCATCTTGCCGAAGCCCGGAATGGTGAAGACCTGCTCGGTCAGCACCGCGCCGCCCAGCAGTTCGCCGAACAGCAGCGTGGTGAGGGTGATCACCGGCACCAGCGCGTTGCGAAAAGCGTGCTTCAGGATCACCGCCTTCGGCAGCAGCCCTTTCGCCCGCGCGGTACGAATGTAATCCGCTTTCAGCACGGCAATCATCGAAGCGCGGGTGTGGCGCATCAGCGTTGCCGCGAGGCCCGTTCCGAGCACGGACGCGGGCAGCAGCAGCGTGCGCAGGTTCTGGATCGGATCTTCACTGAACGGCACGTAGCCGGAGGCGGGTAGCCACTGCAGGTTCACTGAAAAAACCAGAATCAGCAGGATCCCCAGCCAGAAGTGCGGGATCGAGATCCCCGAGATCGCCACGAAGTTCGCCCCGTGATCGACCCAGCTGTTTTTGTTCACCGCCGCGAGGATCCCCATGCTGATGCCAAACACCAGCGCGATAATCATCGCCAGCAGCGACAGCTCCAGCGTGACCGGCAGCTTGCTGGCGATCAGCTGCGTCACCGGTTCATGCGTGCGTAAGGAGACGCCCAGATCGCCCTGCAGCGCCCGCGTCAGCCAGTGGAAATACTGCACGGGGATCGGCGCATCGAGGTTCAGCTCCGCGCGCAGCTGGGCGATGACCGCCGGATCGCGCTCCTCGCCGGCCATGGCGATTAGCGGGTCGCCGGGCAGCAGCTTTTGCAGCCCGAACACCATCATGCTCACCAGCAGTAGCGTCGGGACGGCCAGCAGCAGACGTTTGCAAATCAGTTCCAGCATGGGCTCTCCTCAGGACGGTTATTTCGCCAGCGTTAAGCCAGCCAGACGCACAATGCCGTCCGGGTAAGGCTTAAAGCCCTGCACGCTTTTGTTCAGGCCAAAAATGCGCGGCTCGAAGTAGAGGTAGGCAATCGGCATATCGGTCTGCAGCTGCTTCACCACCTTGTCGTACAGCGGCTGGCGTGCGGCCTGATCGGTGCTCTGGCGCGCCTGGGTCAGCCACTCATCAACCTGCGCGTTGCTGTAGCGGCCGTCGTTCAGGGTGCCTTTGCTGTTGATAAAGCCGTAGATGCTGCCGTCCGGATCCGGGCGACCCGACCAGCCGGAGAAGCTCAGCTGATAGTCACCGCTCTGCTGGCGATCCAGCAGCGTGGCGAATTCGGTCATCTGCAGGTTTAGGTTAAATCCGGCCTCGGCCACCATCGCCTGCAGCACCTGCCCAACCTGCTGCGAGGTCGGGTTGTTTGGCACCAGCAGGTTGACGGTCAGCGGCGTGGTCACACCGGCGGCTTTCAGCAGCGCTTTGGCTTTATCGACGTCACGCGGCGGGACCGGCAGGTTAACGTGATACGGGCTGACCGGTGAAAATGCCTGGTTGGCCGGGGTGTAGAGCCCCTCAAAGACCACCTGGTTTAGCGCATCGCGGTCGATGGCCTGCGAGAAGGCCTCGCGTACGCGAGCGTCCTTGAACGGATCGTTCGCCGGTACCTTGCCGTTGTTGATGTTGAAGGTGATGCCCTGATAGCCCAGACCGGTCACCTTCGCCAGCGCCAGCTTGCTGTCGGCTTCGACGGTTTTAACGTCGCTGGCGGCGATGCCTTCGGTCAGGTCGAGATCGCCCGCGCGGAGGTTCGCGAGGCGCACGGAGGCATCCGGGATCGGCAGATAGATAATTTTGTCGAAGTGGTAGGCGTCTTTATTCCAGTAGTTGTCGAAGCGGGTCAGAACGATGCGGTCCTGGGACACGCGGCTGTCGAATTTATACGGGCCGGAGCAGACAGGGTGGGCGGCAAAGTCAGGCTTTTTCGCCGCTTCAGGGGCCATCATTGCGCCCGCGCGGTCGGTGAGCTGCATCAGCAGCGCGGCGTCGGGGGTTTTCAGGTGCAGCGCAATCTGCATCGGGCCGGTGACCTCGACCGATTCAACGGAGGAGATCTCGCTTTTACGCAGGGAGCCTTTTAAGGTCAGGGCGCGGTCGAGGTTGTATTTTGCCGCGGCGGCATCGAATTTCTCACCGTCGTGGAAGGTCACGCCATCGCGCAGATTGAGCGTCAGGGTTTTACCGTCCGCACTCCACGCCCAGTCTTTGGCCAGACCGGGAACAACCTTCAGATTTTCATCCACGTCCACCAGCCTGTCGCACAGGGAGGCAAACACGAAGCGGCCATAGTAGGTGCGCGCCAGATGCGGGTCGAGCATGTCCGGGTCTGCCCCAAGACCGATCCGCAGCACGCTTTCAGAATGGGCGGGCAGCGCCGCGCCAAGCAACATAACACTTCCCAGTACGGTCAAAAGAGAATTACGCATTGTCATTATCATGAGTTCCTTGAAGGAAGGGACGAGTGAGTGGCCGCGTGTTCAAACAGCGCGCGGCGGCGCAGGAAAGCGGCGGATGGCGGAGCAATCTGGATAACGCTGCGATCGCGGTTGATCTCCTGCCAGCGGTGGCAGGCAACCTGACGTCCGCCGTCGAGTACCTGATTAATCGGCTCGACCTGGCGGCATTCTTCGGTAACGTACGGGCAGCGGGTGTGGAAACGGCAGCCGGACGGCGGACTGGCCGGGTTGGGCAGATCCCCCTGCAGCAGCGGCGCGTCGCGCTCAACGCCCGGCTGCATCTGCGGTGCAGACGCAATCAGCGCCTGGGTATAGGGGTGCAGCGGTGCGTCAAAAATCTCATCGACGGTGGCAAGCTCAACGATTTGCCCAAGGTACATGACCGCCACGCGATCGCTCATATGGCGGATCACCGCCAGACCGTGGGCGACAATCACCATCGTCAGCCCCAGCTGGTGCTTCAGGCTTTCCAGCAGGTTGACCACCTGCGCCTGAACGGAGACGTCCAGCGCGGATACCGGCTCGTCACCCAGCAGCAGCTTCGGTCCCGAGGCCAGCGCGCGCGCGATGCCGATACGCTGGCGCTGCCCGCCGGAAAACTCGTGCGGGTAACGCCCGGCCCAGGCGGCAGGCAGACCAACGGTTTTAAGCAGTTCGGCGACGCGGTACTGACGGTCCGCTTTTTTCATGTTCTGATGCAGCCACAGCGGCTCACCGACAATCTGCTCCACCGTCATGCGCGGGTTCAGCGAGGCGAAGGGATCCTGAAAGATAATCTGCAGCTCGCGCCGGAGCTGGTTAAGACGGGCACCGGAGGCGTCGGTGATCTCCTCCCCCTGATAAAACACGCGCCCTTCGCTGGCGGCCAGCAGGCGCAGCAGCAGACGACCGAGGGTCGATTTCCCGGAGCCGGACTCGCCGACAATCGCCAGCGTTTCGCCCGGCATTACCGAAAGTGAGACGCGGTCGACCGCCGTGACAAAGCGTGCCGGGGTAAAGAGCTTTTTCGGACCGGGGAAGCGTTTACTCAGGTCGCGGGCTTCAAGAATGGGGATGGTCATGCGATTTCTCCCAGGGCAATGTGCTGTTCGAGCGGCACGCGGAAGCAGGCAACCTGATGGCCCGCGCCGAGCGTAGTAAGCTGCGGTTTTTCAGCGTGGCAGCGCGTCTGAGCAAACGGGCAGCGCGTTGCGAAACGGCAGCCTTCAGGCATGGATTCCGGCAGCGGTACCGCGCCGGGAATGGTGGAGAGTTGCCCTTTACGCGCCCCAAGAGAAGGAATCGAGCCCATCAGGCCAATGGTGTACGGATGCTGCGGATCAGCGAATATCGCTTCGACGCTCCCCTGCTCCACCACCTGCCCGGCATACATCACGGCGACCTGCTGGGCGACTTCCGCCACCACGCCTAAATCGTGGGTGATCATCAACACCGCCGTGCCGGTTTCCGCTTTCAGGGTGTTGAGCAAGGCGAGGATTTGCGCCTGAATGGTGACATCGAGCGCGGTGGTGGGCTCATCAGCAATCAGCAGTTTAGGGTGGTTGATCAGCGCCATCGCAATCATCACCCGCTGGCGCATGCCGCCGGAGAGCTGATGCGGATAGGCTCTGAGGCGCATCTCTGCCGCCGGGATCTGCACCTTCTCGAGGATCTGCAGCGCGACCTTCATCGCCTCGGCGCGCGAAACGTTCTGGTGGCGTATGACCGCTTCGCTGAGCTGATCGCCCAGCGTAAACGACGGATTGAGCGAGGTCATGGGCTCCTGGAAAATCATCGCCAGCTCGCTGCCCCGCAGATCGGCATATTCCCGCGGCGAGAGCTTGCGCAGGTCATGGCGGCGAAATTGCATCTCACCGCTGACAATCTGCGCGCTGGCGGGCAGTAACCCCATCAGCGCTAATGAGGTGATACTTTTTCCGCAGCCGGACTCCCCCACCAGCGCCAGCGTTTCGCCCGCTTTGACCGTCAGGGAAATGCCGTCAAGCACGCTCACCGGCGAGCCGGAAAACCTGACGTTGAGATTATTCAGCCGCAATACGGGCGTGGCGTCCTTAAAGGGTAGGGTCGTCATAGCGTGAAATCGTCCTCAAGGTGGATCGCCTGAATCAGCGCGGCCTGCAGGCTGAGCAGGTGTTCGCGCATGGCGGCCGCAGCTTCATTAGGCTGGCGATGGATAATCGCCGCCATGATCTTGTGATGGTGGTCGTTATAGCTATCGACACGTTCGGGCGTGCGGGCTAATTCGCGCAGATGCTGCCAGCCCGGTTCACGTCTGACGGCATCAATGGCATCAAACAGGCCGAGCATCAGACGGTTGCCCGCAGCCTCGGCAATCGCCCGGTGAAAGGCGCTATCCCACAGTTCGTTGAGATCGCGGTCATCCGGGCTGACCTTATCGATGCGTTCCAGCATGCGCTGCATAAGCGCGAGGTTTTCCCTGGTGGCACGCAGTGCCGCAAGCCGGGCCAGGCCGGGTTCAAGCTGAAGACGAGCTTCCATCACTTCCAGCAGGTTGGTTTGCTGCACCAGTCCCTGAAGGGCCAGCGGTTCAACAGGTGCTGACGGGCCGATAAAGGTCCCTTTGCCCTGCTTACGCCAGATACGCCCCTCCTCTTCCAGCACATCCAGCGCACGACGGACTTCACGTCGCCCTACGCCAAGAGTGTCCGACAGCTCACGTTCCGTGGGCAGCGGAATGCCTGGTGTTGACTCATGCTGGTTGATTAGCCCGCGCAACTGCTCAAGCGCGGTGCTGGAATTGGCCAGAAACCGTGACGGTTTTTCCATATTGGTTCGCTCGCTTTCATCATTGCTTTATTTTTATTAACGATAAGTTATTGATATGGAATGAAGCTTATCGTGCTAATGATTAAGCAATAACCAAACCAATACGTAATTGGTTCGCTACTTTTTTGGCAAGCGGGAGATAAGCAAATGATTCTGCGTGAATTATTTTTACAGAAAGACACACTCTGAATGCGGTCTGAAGAGAGACATGGTGGCAAAACGCACAACAACAGTGCAAATAACGCACTGAAACCGTGCGATTGTTAATTAATTGCACCATTGATATTAACTTTTTGTTAACGATAAGTGAGAGTATGGGATTACAGAACGCTGAAACGACGAAGGCCTGAATCATTTCTGATTCAGGCCTTCTGAATAGTGGCGGAACGGACGGGACTCGAACCCGCGACCCCCTGCGTGACAGGCAGGTATTCTAACCGACTGAACTACCGCTCCACTGTTCCCGTTTGGGGAACGAGGCGCATAATACGGTGCGCCTCCGATCTCGTCAACGCTTTTTCTCGCGTTTTGAATCGTTTGCTGCAAAAATCGCCCAAACGATGATTTTACAGGCATTCCGGCGTTTTTTCAGGCACGCCAGAGACAGCTGCCGCCCTTCTTCTGCACCAGATCAAGACGGGATTCGTGGTTAAGCAGCTCTTCATCACTGGCTAAAACAACCCGTAGCCGGCTTGCCTGACGGACAACACGTTGAATACCCGCTTCGCCCTGCGTCTGCTGAGACTCATTTTCCATACTGAACTTCATTGACGTCTGCCCGCCGGTCATCGTCAGATAGACATCGGCGAGGATCTGGGCATCGAGCAACGCCCCGTGGAGCGTTCGTTTGGTATTGTCTATCTCGTAGCGCGAACAAAGTGCATCCAGGCTGTTACGCTTGCCGGGGAACATCTTCCTCGCCAGCGCCAGACTGTCTGTTACCTTACAGAAGGTGTTCGTCTTCGGGATATCACGATTAAGCTTGCTGAATTCATAGTCCATAAAGCCGATATCGAACGAGGCGTTATGGATGACAAGCTCGGCGCCCTTGATGTATTCCAGGAACTCGTCAGCCACATCCGCAAACGTCGGCTTATCCAGCAAGAACTCATCGGCAATACCGTGAACGCCGAACGCTTCGGGGTCCACCAGCCGATCGGGCTTGAGGTAGACGTGGAAGTTGTTCCCCGTAAGACGACGGTTCACCACTTCAACGGCGCCGATCTCGATGATCTTATGCCCTTCGTAGTGCGCGCCGATCTGGTTCATACCGGTGGTTTCGGTATCGAGGACGATCTGGCGAGTAATTGCAGTGCTCATAGCGGTCATTTATGTCAGACTTATCGTTTAACTGAACGTTTCAAATACAGGAAGTCTACCAGAGATGCGTAAACAGGTAGAAATTTTCACCGATGGATCTTGTCTCGGCAACCCAGGTCCCGGCGGCTACGGCGCGATTATGCGTTATCGCCAGCACGAAAAAACTTTTAGCGAAGGCTATTTTCTGACCACCAACAACCGGATGGAGCTCATGGCGGCCATTGTGGCGCTGGAGGCGTTAAAAGAACATTGTGACGTGGTGTTAAGTACCGACAGTCAGTACGTCCGCCAGGGAATTACCCAGTGGATCCATAACTGGAAAAAACGCGGCTGGAAGACTGCCGATAAGAAACCGGTCAAGAACGTCGATCTCTGGAAACGTCTTGATGCTGCGCTGGGCCAGCACCAGATTAAGTGGGAGTGGGTTAAAGGGCACGCCGGCCATCCGGAAAACGAACGCTGTGACGAGCTGGCGCGTGCGGCGGCCGCTAACCCTGCGCATGAGGACGCGGGCTATCAGCCTGAATCCTGATCACGGCTTTTTGTATTGCCGCGTGGCGCCAACGGTCTGACGGATTGGCGTTTTCGATTTGCTCTGCTTCATGGGATTAAGCGTAAGGGGAATGGTTCGCTTACGCGCGACGATAAACTGCATGCAGCCTAAGGCAGGCAAATGCGTGCTCAACAAGACGCCCCCCTGCCGCGCCCAGGGCAGCACCTGAAAACCGCCGTAGCAGAGCACTTCGAAGTTCAGCAGTGACAGCCAGTCGAGCTGGCGCATCATGGTAAACATCCGGCTGTTGTAAGGCGGCGTCCGACGCAGCACCGGTACCAGCTTACGCAGGCCCATCAGGCTCAGCGGATTGAATCCGCTCAGTACCAGCCAGCCGTCATCAATCAGCACGCGATCGGCTTCGCGAAGCAGACGGTGCGGATCGCTGCACCAGGGTAACGTATGTGCGAGCAAACACGCATCAACGGATTTTTCCGCAAACGGCAGATGTAACGGGTCTGCTTTCACCTGAACCGGCGATCCGCCGAGAGAGACGTTGACCTGATGCGAGATAGCGCAGCTTTCGGTATTGATTTCCGCGCTGAGATTGCCAATCTTAAGCAGGTGAAAGCCATACATTTTCGCCAGCCAGGGCTTCAGCTGTTGCTCTAACGCTTCGCGATAGTATTCACCCCAGGGCAATTCCGCCCAACGTTCCGGTGCTGCGACAGTCTGAGGTATCCTTGCCGGTTTCATCAACACACCCGCCACGCTATTAGAGGTAATGTATGAATCTTATCAGTATTTCCGCTTTTGAGGACAATTACATCTGGGTTTTGGTGGACGATGAACGTCGATGCGTCATTGTCGATCCCGGAGAATCCGCCCCCGTACTGCGCGCAATAAAAGAGAACGGCTGGCAGCCGGAAGCCATTCTGTTGACGCATCACCATCACGATCATACGGGCGGCGTGCCTGAACTGCGCGCCCACTTTCCGCATGTTGTGGTATACGGACCGGCAGAGGCACAAGATAAGGGACTCACGCAAGTAGTCGAAGAAGGCGAAAAAATCCTCATACGTGAGTGGGAGTTTTCCGTATTTGCTACACCGGGTCACACTTTGGGACATCTGTGTTTCTACAGTAAGCCTTATCTTTTTTGCGGCGACACGCTGTTCTCCGGAGGCTGCGGAAGACTGTTTGAAGGCACACCAGCACAAATGTATCAGTCTTTACAGAAGATTAACGCATTACCCGATGATACCGTTATTTGTTGCGCGCATGAGTATACATTAGGAAATATGAAGTTTGCCGTCAGCCTGTTGCCTGAGGATCGGGCGATTCAGGATTATTATCACAAAGTGAAGGAGTTACGTGCAAAAAACCAAAAAACACTCCCCGTAATTCTGAAAAATGAGCGCCAAATTAATTTATTTTTACGAACAGATGATATTGATTTAATTAATAAAATTAACCAAGAAACAAAGTTGCAACAACCAGAGCAGCGTTTTGCATGGTTAAGGTCAAAGAAAGATAACTTCAGATAATTGCGGGTTGCCTTTTCAAAATTTCGCCGTTATCATCGCTCGTCTTTTAAGCAACTATTGACACACACATGAAGGCAAAAGCGATATTACTCGCCTCTGTCCTGCTTGTAGGTTGCCAGTCGCAAAATGGCAGCAACGTACAACAGCACGCACAGAGCCTTTCTGCAGCTGGTCAAGGGGAAGCAGGGAAGTTTACAAGTCAGGCGCGCTGGTTGGACGATGGGACATCTTTCGCGCAGGAACAAGACTTGTGGGCCTCTATTGGCGACGAGCTAAAGATGGGAATTCCGGAAAACAGCCGGATTCGCGAACAGAAGCAGAAGTATTTAAGAAATAAGAGCTATCTCCACGATGTAACGTTACGGGCAGAGCCGTATATGTACTGGATAGCCGGGCAAGTTAAGAAACGTAACATGCCTATGGAGCTGGTACTCCTACCCATAGTGGAGAGCGCTTTTGACCCACACGCAACGTCTGGCGCCAATGCCGCGGGCATTTGGCAGATCATTCCGAGCACTGGGCGCAATTATGGTTTGAAACAGACCCGCAGCTATGATGCGCGTCGTGATGTTGTCGCTTCAACGACAGCCGCTCTCGACATGATGGAACGTCTGAACAAGATGTTTGACGGTGACTGGTTGTTAACGGTCGCTGCGTATAACAGCGGCGAAGGTCGTGTACTGAAGGCAATGAAAGCGAACAGAGCGCGTGGTAAATCTACCGATTTCTGGTCGCTCTCACTGCCACAGGAAACCAAGGTTTACGTACCGAAGATGCTGGCCCTGAGCGATATTCTCAAGAACAGCAAGCGTTACGGTGTACAACTGCCAACACCAGACGAAAGTCGTGCACTGGCGCGCGTTCGCCTCAGCAGCCCGGTTGATATTCAACAGGTTGCCGATATGACGGGTATGTCGGTCAGTAAACTGAAAACCTTTAACGCAGGCGTTAAGGGCTCAACCCTGGGAGCAAATGGCCCACGGTATGTGATGGTTCCGCAGAAGCATGCTGAACAATTACGTGAGTCTCTGGCTTCTGGTGAGATTGCCGCCGTTCAGTCTACGCTGATCGCCGATACGTCTCCCGTGTCCAGCCGCAGCTATAAGGTGCGTTCAGGTGATACGCTTTCGGGCATTGCATCACGTCTTGGCGTGAATGCGAAAGATCTGCAGCAGTGGAATAACCTGCGCAGCTCCGGTCTGAAAGTGGGTCAAACTCTGACGGTGGGTGCGGGTAGCAGCGCACAGCGTCTTGCCAGGAACAGCGACAGTATTACCTATCGCGTTCGTAAGGGTGATTCGCTGTCCAGTATCGCAAAACGTCACGGCGTGAACATCAAAGATGTAATGCGCTGGAATAATGATACAGACAATCTGCAACCGGGTGACCAGCTAACGCTGTTTGTGAAAAACAGCGCGACGCCAGACTCCTGATGAGACATTCCTGAGATAAAAAGGCACCGATTCCCCTCGGTGCCTTTTTTGTTTTAACCCGCCTTTTGCGCTTCAGCCATAATGGTGTCGCTGGTGAACGAGCCATCTTCCTGCAGTTCAAAGTAAGCCTTCACTTCCGCAGATGCGCTTTCCTGATATATACGAATCGCCCGGCTCAGCGCTTCCGGCGTGCGCATACGTGCGATCCAGGCGTTATATTCCAGCGGCAAGCGGTCTGTTATCAGCGAGCGGGAAATCAACCCGGCCTCCGTAATCAGCGATAACCATTGACCGCTGGAGTAGTTCTGCACGTGGGAGGTGTCGCGCAGCGCTTCAACCGTTTGCAGCCAGATATCCCGCACCGGATGACCCGGAGACATGACGTCCATAATGATGAACACGCCTCCCGGCTTCAATACGCGCTTCACTTCCCGTAAGGCCTGGCCGACATCATGCCAGTGGTGGGCGGAATAGCGGCTAATGACCACATCAAACGACGCATCGTCAAAAGGCAAAGATTCGGCGTAGCCCTGGCGCGTAGCCACGTTGCTCAGCCCTTTGGCTTTTGCAGCCTCTGCGACCACCTCGAGCATCTGGCTGGATAAATCATACGCGGTCACCTGTGCCACCTGCTGTGCGGCCGTAAAGCTTGCATGCCCTGCTCCACAGCCTAAATCCAGCACGTGTGCCTGTGGGAATGCTGCCAGACGCTCACCGAGACGCACCAGATCGCGCCCAGACGCATGCACGGCGCTGCTCAGATAGGCACTTGCCTGAGAACCAAACTGTTTTTCTACGTTGTCATGATGGGTGTGTGTTGTTGTTGTCATCGTACTGTCCTTTTGTTGGTTAAAAAATAAAGGGCAGCACCCGCAGAGGCCTGCCCCACGGCAGACCTGACGCACCATTATTTATCAGGTTTGCCGGGACTGAATTCAACGAGTAGAGGATTGTGATCGGAAGCGCGCGTCACCAGAACGGAGGCATCATGCACATTCAAACCACGATAGAAGACAAAATCGAGAGGACGGCCAAAGGCCTTCTTGCGCTGATCGTCGCTAAAACGGACCTCACGCAGCGACATTTCACGCGCAAAGCGATACAGCGCATTCATGCGCGGGCGGCTCCAGGCATTAAAGTCCCCGGCCATAATGATCGGCCCGCTGTGATGAGCTATCTGATCGCCTATTGGTAGTAACTGCTTACTATACACATCCACCCCCAGGCTAAAGTTCACCGCATGGATGTTTACCACCATCAACAGGCGCGTATCCGGTAACGGATAGACCGTCACCAGCGCCGACTTGGCCAGGCGCAGAATCGGCTCACGTTCACGCAGCGGGCAGCAATAGACCGGATGCGCAGCTGAAAGGGTCATCACCCCCGACGGGTGCTGCGGTAAGA
Source organism: Enterobacter quasimori (assembly GCF_018597345.1). NCBI lineage: Bacteria > Pseudomonadati > Pseudomonadota > Gammaproteobacteria > Enterobacterales > Enterobacteriaceae > Enterobacter > Enterobacter quasimori. The sequence goes on from NZ_JAHEVU010000001.1 coordinate 1,747,548, forward strand.
CGAACGCTGGAACCTGATCGGCGGCAAGATAGTTAGTCGTTGCAAACCTGACCAGCTCCGGCGTGGTTTGTGCCTCTTGCAAGAGAACCAGATGCGCATCTTTACCGAAATTCTTCAGTACGGATAACCACTCCGCACGCTGCTGCTTGAAGATGTTCCAGACCAGTACCCTGATTTTTTCATCACTGCTCAAGGGTGTACCGGCCGGCAATGCCTGGCTAAGGCTCGCAAACGACCCCGGAGGCAAAATCCTCTCCGCGGGCATTCCGGCAACATAACGCATGGCATAGGTATTTTTTCGCACTTTTGGAAACAGCCTCTATAACGTGAACCAGCCCGGAAAAACGGACTGGTTCTAATGTTATAGGGATTTTAGGTCACACTTTCAACGCAATTACTGAGAAACCGCTTTCCAGTTTTGTAAGCAAGCACTTACTGCTACTTACCCAAGCGCCACGCGAGCCGGTTTATCAAGCCGTCCGCTGAGGCCAATCAGCAGGAAAGCGACAAGCACAATGACCGCACCGATCCAAGGCGTTTGGGTTAACCCGAAGTGTTCTACGGTTTGTCCGCCTACGATGGAACCGATCGCGATACCGATATTGAATGCGGCAATGTTCAGGCCCGATGCAACATCTACCGCATTTGGCGTATACAGTTCGGCCTTTTGCACCACGTACACCTGCAGGCCCGGCACGTTACCAAAGGCGAAGATCCCCATAACCAGCACGGTGATCAGCGCGGCGTACTGGATCGATGCGGTGAACTGGAAAATCATCAGCAGAACAACCAACGCTGCGAAGATAAATTTAAGAGCCGGTACCGCACCATGCTTATCCGCAAGTTTGCCGCCCCAGATGTTACCAATCGCGACAGAAATACCGTAGCCCAGCAAAATCCAGCTTACTGCCGCTGGGGAGAATCCCGCCAGATCCTGCATCATGGGTGCCAGGAAGGTGAAAGCAGTAAACACGCCACCATAGCCAAGAGCCGTAACGGCGTAAATGATCAGCAAACGCGGATGCGTGAGCACCTTCAACTGATCGCTCAGGCTTGCGCTCGCCCGGCCAGGGATATTGGATGGCACCAACAGCATACTGGCGACCAGGGCAATCACGCCCAGCAGTGATACGGCAAGGAAAGTTTCACGCCAGCCAAAATGTTGGCCAATAAAGGTACCTAACGGCACCCCAGTGACCAACGCAACGGTTAACCCACCAAACATGATGGCGATAGCGGATGCGGCTTTCTCTTTAGGCACCAGGCTGGTTGCAATGGTTGAACCGATGGAGAAGAACACGCCATGCGCCAGGCCGGTCAGCAGGCGGGCAATCACCAGCGTGGTGTAGTCCGGCGCCTGCCAGGCCAGCAGGTTGCCAGCGGTGAAGAGCACCATCAGGGCAACTAACAGCTGTTTACGCGGGAAACGCCCTGTCAGCGCGGTCAGTACAGGTGCACCAACAGCAACACCCAACGCATAGATTGACACCAGCAAGCCCGCTGAAGGGAGCGAGATGGCAAGTTGATTAGCGATGGTAGGAACCAGTCCGACAATAACGAACTCGGTCGTGCCTATCGCAAAGGCACTGATCGTGAGGGCAAGTAGCGCCAGTGGCATAAAATACTCCGTCTTTACAGGATTAAGATGACAGGAAGTATGCGCCAATGCTTAAATAACAAAAATGGTCAGAATATCAATTGAATTTTGCAGGTGGTGCAACAATGAAAGCAACCTCGGAAGAGCTAACAATCTTTGTCGCCGTCGTCGAGAGCGGTAGCTTTAGCCGCGCAGCGGAACAGCTGGGTCAGGCAAATTCCGCGATCAGTCGCTCGGTGAAAAAGCTGGAGATGAAGCTTGGGGTGAGCTTGCTCAATCGAACAACACGACAGCTAAGCCTGACGGAAGAAGGTGAGCGTTATTTCCGCCGCGTGCAGTCCGTCCTGCAGGAGATGGCCGCAGCGGAGACAGAGATTATGGAATCGCGCAGCACACCGCGTGGATTGCTGCGTATCGATGCGGCAACACCTGTGGTTCTGCATTTTCTGATGCCGCTGATTAAGCCCTTCCGCGAACGTTATCCAGAGATGACGTTATCGCTGGTCTCCTCCGAAACCTTTATCAATCTTATTGAACGCAAAGTTGATGTCGCGATCCGGGCGGGAACCCTGACTGATTCAAGCTTACGTGCTCGCCCTCTCTTTGCCAGCTACCGTAAAATCATCGCGTCGCCGCAGTATATTGCTGAGCATGGAAAGCCCGAAACGGTAGAAGAGCTGGCGCAACATCTGTGTCTGGGCTTTACGGAACCGGTGTCGCTAAATACCTGGCCTGTCGCCTGTCATGATGGTCAGCTTCATGAAATTACCTGCGGATTATCCTCAAACAGCGGGGAAACGCTAAAACAGCTGTGCCTTACCGGAAATGGTATCGCCTGTTTGTCTGATTACATGATTGATAAAGAGATCGCTCGCGGAGAGCTTGTGGAGCTGATGGCAGATAAACGTCTGCCGGTAGAGATGCCTTTTAGCGCGGTTTATTACAGCGACAGAGCCGTCAGTACACGTATTCGTGCCTTTATCGACTTCCTGAGCGAACATATAAAAACAGCTCCCGAAGGAGCTGTGCGAGGATTTTAGAATACAGAGGGTTGGGTCAATATTAATCCCAGTTCGGCGCTAACCCTTCCGGGCTCACCAGACGATCGTTGCAATCCAGTGCCGCGATCGCTTTTTTATCATCTTCGTCCAGCTTGAGATCCAGTGCTAACAGGTTGCTTGCCAGGTTTTCACGCTTGGTTGAGGACGGGATCACGGCATAACCTTCACCCATTGCCCATGCCAGGATCACCTGGGCCGCTGTCGCGTTGTGTTTCTCCGCGATACGGGTAATCACCTCATCTTTCAGCGCTTTACCGTACGCCAGCGTCATGTAAGAAGTAATATGGATACCGTGCTGTTTTGCCCAGTCCACCACTTTGCGGTTTTGCAGGTATGGGGACAGTTCAATTTGGTTGGTCGCAATATTTTCTGCGCCAACAGCAGCAATCGCTTTTTCCATCAGCGGGATAGTAAAGTTGGAGATACCAATTTTGCGCGTTAGGCCCTGCTTTTTCGCTTCCAGCAGCGCCTGCATGAATTCTTCCACCGAGACGGCATCATTCGGAGATGGCCAGTGAATCAGCGTCAGGTCCACATAGTCAGTACGCAGTTTTTTCAGGCTCTCTTTCAGGCTTGGGATCAGCTTATCTTTACTGAGATTCTCAATCCAGATCTTGGTGGTGATGAAAAGGTCGCTGCGCAGTACGCCGCTCTCTTCGAGCGCCTGGCCTACAGCCGCTTCGTTTTCATAAATCTGCGCCGTATCAACGGTGCGATAGCCAAGTTCAAGTGCAGTTTTTACAGATGCAATTACAACGTCGTCTTTCAGGCGGAAAGTGCCCAGACCAAATGCAGGGATAGTCATATTATTCCTCGTTAATCATTATGTTCGTAAACTGAGGAAGATTATCGCGGGTGCTGTTATGAAGAAAAAGAGCGCAGAAAGCAGAGGATTTTTGCTAATTTCGCAATAATTAAACGGCAGATAAGAAAAAAGCCCTGAGCGTTAGCTCAGGGCTTTTAATAAGTGGCGGAACGGACGGGACTCGAACCCGCGACCCCCTGCGTGACAGGCAGGTATTCTAACCGACTGAACTACCGCTCCACCGAAGACTGCTTGTAACCACCGGATTAATGCACCGGCTTACTACTTAATTTGATGCCTGGCAGTTCCCTACTCTCACATGGGGAGACCCCACACTACCATCGGCGCTACGGCGTTTCACTTCTGAGTTCGGCATGGGGTCAGGTGGGACCACCGCGCTAAAGCCGCCAGGCAAATTCTGTTTAATCTGTATCAGGCTGAAAATCGTGTCTGTCTCTTCGCCAAAACATCTTCGGCGTTGTAAGGTTAAGCCTCACGGTTCATTAGTATCGGTTAGCTCAACGCATCGCTGCGCTTACACACCCGACCTATCAACGTCGTCGTCTTCAACGTTCCTTCAGGAGACTTAAAGTCTCAGGGAGAACTCATCTCGGGGCAAGTTTCGTGCTTAGATGCTTTCAGCACTTATCTCTTCCGCATTTA